>CAXXKQ010000022.1:0-537261 GCA_963676535.2 Prolixibacteraceae bacterium
CGGATCAGAAAATTCTAAACCGGTATGGTATCCCCTTCCTCGAAGGAATGCTTCCCTTGGATTCCGATTCTGCGAAAATCAACATCGGCGGACAGGTTGAACACATATTCATCCTTGGGATGACCGATGGCAACAAGCCGTCAGAGTCAAAAAACAAACGTGTTCCATCCGAACTCATTCGTCCCTTCATTCCCATCAATGGATGGGCGGACCCGCGAAATGATTCCGTTCATATCTATATTGGAGATCAGCTGGGGCGAATCCGTCTGAACTATGCCGATGGGACAACACAGATTTTTCCCTTGATTCTTGGCGAAGGTATCTGGTGGGGCCGGATATTCTATGATTATCCTGAGCCATTTACGACCGACGCGAAGTTGCGGAAAGCGTTTGCAGGGGCTCTGCGGCTCTATCCTCCGACACCTGTGGAAGATGGCAAATATGTTGCCGTGATCACACCCCGGCAATCTCCCATACGCAGCATCACGATAGAAAATTATCCGGCAAAAAAGGGAATGATCGTAATTGCCGGAATAACCGTCCAATCATCCGAAATCACCGGAAATCAGGAGGCGATTGCCCGGCCCGGCCAACCTTCGCCTCCTGAATTTGAGAAGTTTGTCCGCCAAAAAGCTTTGCGACCGCTCGGAACCAACGAAGCTCAGGCTGGTCGGCAATTGAATATGCTCCGGCAGGCTCTTTACAGCAGCGATAAAAGTTTTAAAGGCCCGGTTGCGCCCCAAATGCCATCCGGATATTCCGGCCCGATTGTTTCATTTGAGGGAAATTTTGCCGCTCAGGTGCTGACAAACGCCTTTTACTACAACATTCAGGATATCCTCGACAAGATTGATAAGGAAGGGGTTTACCATACATCAACCAAAGACGCTTTGTCGTGGGGAGGTTATAAAAGCATCGGTACCTTCCGAAAAAACCTTGGACGTTACTATGGAGACATCTTTTCGCGCGACATGGGCCGGAGCCTTCAGGAAATCACCATGCTCGGCTACACCGATGAAGCTTTACGCTGTGCCGATTATACCCTGCGCAAGGCCTTGCAATGGGAGACAGATTCATCCCTTAAAGTCAACGACATGTTTCTTCCGTCGCATTGGGGCATGTATGTGAACAAACACAACAAGGGCAGCTTTGAAAACGACGGGCATGGCTTGACTACACTGTTCATCTACAAGCTTTGGCAGCGGTTGCCAAACCGCGATGAATGGCTGCGTTCCCACTGGCAGGAAATTAAAGGGAGCGGCGATTGGATCCTGTGGCAATTTGATCATCCCGAAATTTCAGGCGCCGCCAACGGCCTGCTTCATACTACCGGCGAATCCGCCAATGGAAACGGCTATTCGGTTTATCCCGATTGCGTTTGTATGGACGCCCTTCAGGCGCTGGCACAAATGGCGGAATCCATTGGTGAAACAAACGCTGCCAGGCAATGGCGCGGGCGTGCCGACAAAATGCGTGAAGCAATTTCAAAAAATTACATTGTAAGCGATCCAAAATATGGCAGGATATGGACGCTTCAACATGCAGGCTGGACGCACAATGGAACCGTACTTGGACCTTTGATCTTCCTGGCGGATTACAATGGATTTGATCCGAAAGATGACTATCCCGAATGGCGCCCTGTCAATGAAGCAGCCTATCAACGGATACTTGAAAGTTACCGGCCATTGGGATTCTACGGCCAGGCAATGGGTTACGGACAAGGTTTTGTCACCCAATCGGCCCTGCTGCTCGACAGGATGAAGGAGGCTACTGAAATGATGAACTGGACTGCACGCCAAATTTACGATCCAAGATTTGGTTCTTACATTGTGCCGGAAGGCTGCCAGATTGATCCTACCGGCAAATTCTGGTATCGGATGGGCGACCTGGGCAACGGTGTGCAGGAGGCAGAGATTGTCAAGGCCTTGCGTATTATGATTGGAGTGGATGACACGCGACCGGATCGTCTCCGGTTTTTCCCCAGGATGCCTTACGGCTGGAGTAAAATAGTTGTGGAAAAATATCCTATCTTGTTTGAGCATTCAGGAAAGATGGAAACCGCATTCATCCATTATAAGCTGGAAAGTTCAAACAATAAAATGAAGCTGGAGATTAACTCTGACAAGGAGTTGGGGACGGTTGCGTTTCGCTTGGGCCCCTTTGAAAAACAACCTGATCAGAAAAGTGTTTTTGTCAATGGGAAATATCATAAATCTGAGATTGAGCATAGCGGTGATTCCTGGTGGGTAAGGTTCACTATGCCTGTTGGTCCTGTTGCAGGAGATTTCGTCAAATGATAAACTTACAACTGAATAAGGATAGCCTCCAGTTAACTTAATTATTAAATATTTTGGGCTTATGAATAGAATTAGAATAACGCTTGTTTTGTTTACATATACATTCATATTGTGCCTGGGTCGACCATTAAATGCAAACGCACAAAAGGATTCATTTTTGTTTGATCTTCAGAAAGATAAGCTACCAGTAATAAAATTTTCAGGAACAGCCACTGCCGAATTATATTCCAAGGAAATAGAAGAATCTTTTAGGGGGGTATTAAAATACAATTTTATAAGTGAACCCATAAAAGATTATCCCCGAGGGTTTGTAAGAGCCTCACCGGTACCACAGGTTATGGAATACGGCATTCTGGACCCGCGATGGGGGAACATTTCTAAGGGAACTGACCCATTGGGGAATGATTGAATATGCATGTACAGAAGCGGATTGCTTAATAAAGTTAGTGCAGAAAAACGAAGATGGCTTTTATTCATTTCCCGAATATTTTGGCAGATCCCACAAACCTTATGGGAAAGAGCTTGACGGAACTTCTGCTATTATCATTGGCATGATAGATTTATGGAAGGCGCTCCCTAAAAATCACCCTTTCAGAGGCACGATCTATTCATTTCTTCACAATTCTCAATCACCCTTGCAGTACATCCATTTCAGACTTAACAATATGCCCTTATTGGATGGTACAGGGGAGTTTGGTCCAGGTTGGAGACTCGGTGGGATTGCTGCCTGTAATGTGGTACAAAACAATCTTTGCAGATTAGCTTTGCTGGCTGGCGCTGAACTTGAAAAAGCCAATAATGATAGCTCAACGGCCATTTTTTATGCAAATGACGCAAAAAAGATCAAGGATAATATGATTAAATATTTAACGGATAAGGATGGTACATGGATTTGGTGTATCAACCCTGTTACGTTAAAGCCGGATTCAGCAATCATTAATAGTGAAGCCAACAGAGGCTCCGGCCATATCAATGGCGTTTCCTGCATGACTTCTGATGTATTGGGCTTTACACCATTGGAGCATAAAGATAAGGTTAATGCCTATAATCTTAACACCTTCAATAAATTATACAATTACCCGGTACGAAAAGAGCAATTTGATAAATATGGATTATGGTCTCTTTATCTTGATATCAACGCGGGACTTTCTTCCGGTCCGTCGTATGGCGATGGTTATGCCTTGCAAACCATGCTTCTTTATGATAAGATGGATATGGTAGATAAATCTGTTTCCTGGATTGCAAATTCAACTTTTGCCCCGGTAAAAGAATATAAGCTTAACAGAAAGTCACCTTATTATTTTTATGAACGTTACTATTCCCCTGATGCAGTTGGTAAAGTAGAATTATTGGAAGGGTGTGGCGCATTAAACTTGGTGAACGTAACAGAACAACTAAAAGTAGCCAGATTGATAGTAGGCGTGGATGACAAAGATTTTAACGAATTACGGATAATTCCCAGAATCCCGCCATCATGGAAAGGGTATGAAGCCACCGATTGGGTTGTATTGACTAAGAATGGTTTGGCGCGTGCTTATATTGCTTACGCTAAAGAGGAAAAGAAAATAAATTTTAGTATTAACATCAAAGAGAACCAAAAAATAAAAAGAATAGCTGTAAGATTGCCATACAAAGGAGGATGGAAATGGTTCTATAAAAAGAATACTTCTGCGTTTAATGTTTCCACAGAAGAGTAAATTAATTAATTCATTAATCAAATGAAAAACAAACTTGCTCCCCGTGTGCAAATTTTTGTCATATTCCTGGGAATAACTGCTTTCGTCAGTCAATTCTCATTTGCCGGCGAAGTGGTTGTAGCCACTCCGGAGAGCCCCGATGCACAGCCAACATCCGGGACAGTAAAAATCCCGGCCCGCTCCGCAGCTGTTGTGATGGAACAATAAAATAACTTAACCCAGTTTTTTTCTATGGAAATTTTTTTGAGAATCTATAAAATCTCAATAGTTCGTTCAAAAAAATGGAATAATCAAGCGGCCATATAGCCGAAATGCAATAGTTCATTGACATGTTGACGATTTTTGATTGAGTTCGGATTAATTGCGAACAGGCGAAAAAATCTGGATAGCATTAAGGCATTGTGGAACAACACCTTGTAATTTGTCATCGAAAATGAGTTTTCGCGGGTTTGCGGATTGCAAAGTTGTATAACCTTGGCAACATTTACCGTTGTTAAAGCCGCATTGAAGTGAAAATTCAGTTTATTTCCACTTCTTGCCTGCGAGTTTTCAAGTCCGGCAAATTGCTTGGCATCCCTGAACCCAAATTCTATTTGAAAGCGGGTGTGATAAATATCGATCACATCAATGGGGGCTTGCCCTGTATCGGTTGAAAACAAAAGCCGGAAAATTGTTTTTTCTTTCAGTTGGAACTGTTCTACCGCCAGCAGGATGTTCCTTTCAAGAGATTTGGAATAAACAACCCCCGAGTATGCCCTTATCCCGTTGTTATTTTTAACCAGGGAGAAGTGTTCGGGATTTAAGTTGGCAACATCAACCTTTCCCCCGTATTTTGCTGGCCGGCCTCTTTTGCCGGTCTTGGGTTGTGTGGAACGGTACGATAAGTCAGCGTCGTCCCGGAGTTTGCTTACCAAATGGAGGGAGCATCCCAGTATTTTACTTACAAAATTTTTCTTGGAGAAATACGCATCGGCAACAACATACCGGGTAATGGACAATATCTGTTTAATGTATTTGCAGATAACCCCCGCATACCAATCGGTTAATGACAGTCCATTATCCTGAAGGCAATTGGGTGAAGGTGTTTGTACTGCTTCCAAATGAAAATTTAATCTGGTATCAGCATCGATTACCGAAAGCCCAAGGATTTCAATTCCACGGAGTGCCCGGCCTGCGCATCCTGACCAGAAATAACCGATCCCCGGCGTTTGCCTGCCCGATTTATGGATGAAACTTGGATCGAAGGCAACCGCGGTGCGACTGCCAATCCAGGGCATTGACAAGGCCTTGTTAAAGCCAAAAAAGTCAAACTGCTGCTCGAACTGGCGACGAAAGCGCTGTTCGCTAAAAAGGCTGTAACGGCCCAGTTGGAGGAAGTTGATCCGTGAAGGGATGCTAAGGTATAACATGAAAATCTCAATCATAAAATCCCGTCTGCATTTGTTGAGCTTTATTTTTGAAACGGATAAAGCATCGAGAACAATTTTTGAGTACAAAAGATAAATCGCAGAGATAGTCACAATTGAAGTAATTAACTGATAATTAATACTTTAAATATACAAATCTCTGCGGTTTTAAACTAATAAATAATCAGTTATTTTACTGTAAATCAGATAAATAACTAAATTTTAACCGAAGTGTTGTAATAACGAATAAATAACGAATAAATAACGAATGAAAACGAATAAAAAATTAACGATTATCCGGGCATTCTTGCTCGCAGTAGGTATGTATTTCACAGGAACTAATACATACGGAGAAAAAGTAGCTTCTCGTTCCGAAGGGAAAAAGCTGGCCGATTATGTCGATACCAAAATCGGGGTGCTTGGAACAGGCGCCCGGACAAGCAACTGTGTTATTGGACCGCAGTTGCCTTTCGGGTGTATCAATCCCTCACCTGAATCGATAAATAGCTCTCCTGCCGGTTATAACCCCCAGGAACCAACCCGTGGGTTTGCACAACTCCATGTGAGTGGAACCGGGGGCGACGGCAGGTACGGACATTTCCTGATTTCTCCACAGATAGGAGTATCAGTAATTCCGGAAAAACATGACTCCCCTGCAAAAAATGAAGAAACAAAAGCCTATTATTTCAAAAGTTTACTCGAACGTTATGGCATTACAACCGAAATAAGCCCTGCATTTCACAGCGCTATTTACAGGTTTACTTTTCCAAAATCCGACTGGGCTTCCATCGTTATTGACGCTACCCAAAGCGTTGCAAAAGATATCAGGCTAAAGAGAGCCCAAAATGTAACTATTTTGGAGAATGACATTCAAATCGACAAGAAAAACCGGACCATCAGAGGGATGATTTATACCAGAGGTGGCTGGAACTGCACAATTCCATACAAGTTTTATTTTGTGGCCATCTTCGATAAACCGGTATCAGAAGCAGGCGTTTGGAAAGACAGCACCCTCTACGCCGATAAAGAATCTATCGCCCGGGACATTAAGGATAGCAAAGCCATTCAAAGGATAGGTACTTTCTGTAAATTTAAAACTACCGAAGGAGAACAGGTACTCATGAAAGTAGCCACCTCGCTGACAAGTTGTGAAAATGCCGAAAAGTTTCTGAATGCCGAAATACCCGACTGGAATTTTGAGAAGGTAAAAAGTGAAGGACAAAATACCTGGGAAAAACAGTTGGAAAAGATCAAAATTGACGCAACCGAGAATCAAAAGAAATTGTTTTACACCGCCATGTACCATACCATGGTGATGCCACGCGACTTCACCGGAGACAATCCGCACTGGACAAGCGATCAGCCGTTTTGGAACGACCAGTATGCGATCTGGGATACCTGGCGGACGCTTTACCCGTTGCAGGTATTGATCAATCCGGAAATGGTTCGCGATAACATTCTCGCTTTTGTCGACCGGTTGAAACACAACGGGATGGTTCGCGATGCCTTTATTTCCGGAAATGATGCAGGAAACGACCAGGGCGGAAATAATGTGGACAATATCATTGCTGATGCATACATAAAACGTGTTCCGGGAATTGACTGGAACGAAGCTTACAAGGTGTTGAAGTTCGATGCTGACCATGAACGGAAAGGCGATGGAAAGAACAATGACATTTACCTCAAGCAGGGATGGATCCCGAATGGGAGAATGGCTACTTCGTATACGCTTGAGTATGCCTACAATGACTATTGTGCCGCCACTGTTGCAAAAGGACTGGGTAAAACCGACGACTATAAAAAATACATGGAACGTAGTGGCGGATGGATTAACCTGTGGAATAAAGATCTTGAAAGCAAAGGATTTAAGGGATTCATGGATACCCGGGATAAAAACAATGAGTTCGCAAACCTTGACCCGGCAGCTTATCAAAAATCCTGGTCAGGCGCCTATTATGAAGGTACTTCCTGGACATACAGCTATTTAGTACCTCATAATTTCGAAAAACTGATTTCTTTAATGGGCGGGAACGAAAAATTTGTGGAAAAACTTGATTTTGCCCTGAAAAACGACCTGATCGATTATGGCAATGAACCGTCATTCCTGGCACTCCGTTCGTTTAACCATGCCGGACGTCCGGATATGACCTCCTTGTGGGTACACAATGCCTTGCTGAAAAATTTTGACTTTACCGGCGGGTTCGGTAACGACGACAGTGGAGCCATGTCGTCGTGGTACATCTTCTCCGCCCTGGGCTTTTTCCCGAATGCAGGTCAGGATATTTATTACCTGAATTCCCCGCTTTATCAAAAGGCTGAAATTACCTTGGGCAATGGGGAAAAGCTAACCATCCTGGCCGAAAATATTTCGGAAAAGAACATCTATATCAAGTCATGCAAGATCAATGACAAGGAGTGGAACAGTTCCATTTTCCGGCACAAAGATATTGCCAATGGAGGGACCATAACTTTTGTTTTATCTGATCAGCCCACCAACTGGGGTAAAAATGAAATAAAATAAATACAGTTACATAAAATAACTATGAACTCATCAACTAAAAACTCATCCAAATCTGCGGCAATTTCCCGCAGGAATTTTGTCCAGACCTGTACAATAGGCGTTTTAGCGCTGGCATCTGGTCCCGTAACGAGCTGCCTCACTTCGAAGAAGGCAACAGGAATTTCCGGTCCGGCCAGCCGGATAATTTCGCTGAACCAGAACTGGCTTTTCGGAGGAAAATTTAATCCGGCCTCGCTTGCCCCCTCTTTTGACGACTCCACGTTTACAAAAATCACCTTTCCACACTGTGTGACCAAACTTTCCTGGCAGGATTGGAAACCGGAAGACTGGCAGGATGTGTGGGGTTATCGCAGACATTTTACTGTTCCCACGGAGTTAAAGGGCATGCGCATATTTCTGCATTTCGATGGGGTCATGGTCGGAACTACACCAACCATCAATGGCCATACTTTGCCCCAACACCTTGGAAGCTACCTGCCTTTCAGCTATGAAATTACGGATTGGCTTACCGAAAAGGAAAATGTACTGGCTGTAGAGGTTGACTCCCGCTGGAGCAATGTTCCCCCAGACGGTTCGCCCAAAGGGGTAAATAGTGTCGACTATCTTGAAGCTGGAGGAATCCACCGCTCGGTGCGCCTGGAAGCTGTGCCACAGGTTTTTGTCAGCGATGTTTTTGCAAAACCGGTGCAAGTGCTTGATGCCAATCGTCATATTGATGTGAACTGTACTATTGATACAGCCATGCTGCCCGAAAAACCGGTACAGGTACTGGTTGAAATGAAAGAAGGAGACCGCGTCGTTTCACACGCTCAGCAAACGCTCCGACTTGAGAAAACTGGTCAGACTGAAGTATCGTTAAAGCTGACTAATCTGGGCAAGGTCACTCTTTGGGATGTTGACAATCCTCATCTTTACAATATAGTAACCACTTTACTGGTTGAAGGCAAACCCATGCATGATCATCGGACACGGATCGGATTGCGGGAGGCCCGGTTTGAACTGAACGGCTTCTTTCTGAATGGGCGCCGGCTTCAGCTTTTTGGACTGAACCGTCATGAGGTCTTTCCTTACGTTGGATTCGCCATGCCGGACCGGGTAATGCGTCGAGATGCGGAAATACTTCGCCGGGATTTTAATTGCAACATCGTTCGCTGCTCTCATTATCCACAGCGGGGAGCCTTCCTGGATGCCTGTGACGAACTGGGACTAATGGTCTGGGAGGAAGTTCCCGGATGGCAATATTTGGGCAATGACTCTTGGAAAGACCTGGTAGTAGGTAATGTGAAAGACATGATTATCCGCGACCGGAACCGTCCTTCAGTTGTCATCTGGGGAACCAGGGTTAATGAGTCAGCCAATGAGGTGGAACTATACCGTAAAACGAAAGCGTTAGCCAAATCGCTGGATGATTCCCGGCCTACCTCGGGTTCTATGACAGGAGGATCCAGAAAAAACTGGGAAAAGGACTGGCATGAAGATGTTTTTGCTTATGACGATTACCATGCTGATCCGGATGGTACTGTAGGGATCAGCGACCCTACAGAAGGAGTACCCTACATGCTGGCCGAAGCTGTCGGACAATTCAATTATCCTGCCCGAAAGGGATTTAACTGCATGTACCGTCGTGGCGCTGAAACCGGAATACAGCAGTTGCAGGCGATCCATCATGCCCAAGCACACAGCAAGTCGGCTGCCAATCCGCGAAACTGTGGTGTTATTGCCTGGTGTGCATTTGAGTATTCCAGCTTGGTGAACCATTACCACGGGATAAAGAATCCGGGAGTGTCTGACGTTTTCCGAATCCCCAAATTGGGAGCCTCGTTTTACCTTTCACAGGGAGACCCTAAAACGGCACCGGCAATCCATCCTAATTTTTATTGGGATTTCGGACCAAAATCGCCGAAGGGCCCTGGTAAAAATGCCGCTGTCTTTTCCAATTGCGACCGGCTTGAACTGTTCATTGACAATAAACCTTACGCCACACTTCATCCTGATACGGCCAATTATCCTCACTTAAAACACCCGCCTTTTTTCACTGACCTTGAAATTGAGGGCGGCAAATCTCATCCTGAACTTCGTATTGATGGCTATTTCAGCGGATCACGCGTACTTTCCCGTACTTTCTCGTCCGATTTGCGACAAGACCAGCTGCTGCTTGCCTCAGATGACAAGGAGTTAATTGGTAACGGTTCGGATGCCACCCGTGTCGTATTCCAGGTAACAGATAAATTTGGTGCTGCAAGGCCTTTTGCCGGGGGCGAAATCATGCTGAAAATCAATGGGCCAGGCGTCATCGTGGGCGACAATCCGTTTAATCTGGAAGAAAGTGGCGGTGCAGGAGCTGTGTGGGTAAAAACAAGTACAAACAGTTCCGGACGTATTTCCCTGCAAGCTACTCACTCATCGCTGGGAACCAAAACCATCGAAATTCTTGTTCAACCAGAAATTCAAGGATAAGTTTATGATCAGGAATGTCAGTCGCAACAAGTTATTCATTTTTGCCATTTTGTTTGGTCTTTGTTATTATGCAGAGGCACAAACAAGGGGGAAAGCGCTTCTTCAGGAAGTCGACTATGTAAATCCATTGATAGGCACCTCTTTCACCGGTATCCAAAAAGGAGCGGGTGGAGGAGGGACGATGCCTTGTGTCGGAACTCCCTTCGCCATGACCAATTTTGTAGCCCAAACCAATGAGAATAAGATGGGACGCATGATTTACAGATACGAAGATTCCACAATTATCGGATTTGCAGCCACGCATCAACCCACAGTATGGATGGGAGATTATGGATATGTTTCGGTTATGCCTCAGATCGGTCAGCTCAGATTGTTGCCAAAAGATCGGGCGTTGAGCTACAGTCATCAGGATGAAACGGCAAAACCGTACTATTATTCAACGGTATTAAACACGGAGCAGGAACAAAAGATTAAGGCTGAAATTGCTGCATCAGGCCGTTGCTCAATTTTTCAATTCACCTTCCCCAAAACAGCCGAGGCACATTTGATTATACAGGGCATAAACCTGGATATCGCGAATGGTAATAAAACCAATGATATAGAATCGCGCGCGAAACGCCTAAAGGGATACGTCAAAATTGATAAAGAGAAGAATGAAATCACCGGTTATAACCCTGACCGGATGTCAGCCCAGTTAGGCCCTGATCTGCCCAACTTCAAAGGCTATTTTATTATTCAGTTTGATAAAACTATCGAATCTTTTGGAACCTGGGACAAAGAACAGGTAACTCCTTCCGCCATGGAACAATACGGAACTCAGATGGGAGTATATGTCAATTTCCAAACTAAGAATAATGAAAAGGTGAAGGTCAGGATAGCTACCTCATTTATTAGCATTGAGCAGGCGAGAAAAAATCTGGAACAGGAGATTCCGGACTGGGACTTTAACAAATTGGTTAATACTACGCGGGAAACCTGGCAGAAAAATCTAAGCCTCATTTCGGTAAACGGAATGACCGAAGATCAAAAAATAATCTTCTATACTGCCCTGTTTCACAGCCTGCTGCTCCCCCGCGAATTCTCTGAATATGGCAAATATTACAGCGCTTTCGACGATCAGGTTCATGAAGGAGATTCATATAACGATTATTCGTTGTGGGATACTTTTCGCGCCCTTCATCCATTGTTGACGCTTATTCAGCCGCAAAGGGTTAGCCCTATGATTCGTTCTTTACTGCAAATGTATAAAGAAGGAGGCTGGATGCCCATGTGGCCCAATCCCACCTACACCAACATCATGATCGGCACACATGCTGATGCAGTCATTGCTGATGCCTGGGTGAAAGGCTTCAGGGATTACGACATTAATCTGGCTTACGAAGCAATGCGGAAAGATGCTATGGTTCCTCCGGATGGTGATACACAAAAAAGATGGGGCGACCGGGATCTGTGGACGAGTTTTGAAGGACGCGGAGGGTTGAGCTATTACCATTCACTCGGCTATGTACCCGACGACAAAGCCTCGCAATCCGTTTCCCGCACCATTGAATTTTCTTTCGACGATTTCTGTGTAAGTCTGTTGGCAAAAGATTTAGGAAAAACGGAAGACTACAAGCGGTTGAAGGAGTGGTCGGGCAACTACCGGAATGTGTACAACAAAGAAACCGGATTTATGGCTCCCCGTCTTTATGATGGTTCCTGGAGTAAAACCCCAAATAAAGGATTCACCGAAGGAAGTCCCTGGGATTACCTTTTTGGAGCCTTTCATGATATTCCCGGAATGATCGGCTTAATGGGAGGGAAAGAGCAATTTGCTAAAAAACTGGATATAACTTTTACTGAAGATCATTACCGGCTCGATAACGAACCGGGTCAGCATTACGGATATCTTTATGATTATTGCGATCAGCCCTGGAAAACTCAGGAACTGGTAAGAAATTATACCCGTGCCAATTACGCTAATCAGCCAAACGGGGTTAATGGCAATGACGATTGCGGACAGATGAGCGCCTGGTATATATTTAGTGTAATGGGTTTTTACCCGGTTACTCCGGCTGGCGGTGTTTACGCCATAGGAGCGCCTCAGTTTCCTCTGCTTACTTTAACACTCACCACTGGCGAAAATTCGAAGAAATTGGAAATAATCGCGAAAAACCTGTCCGAAGAGAATAAGTACATCCAGTCGGTTACCTTAAATGGGACGGCTTTGGACAGCCCTTTCATTAATCATTCTGATCTGATTAATGGTGGCACGCTGTTGTTTCTGATGGGAGACCAACCCAATTATAACTGGAAATAACTGATTTCTAGAAATTTTATTCCGTTGTTAAGATGCACCTTTGAATATTGCTTAGTCTGAGTAATATTCAAAGGTCTGATATTCTTTCCCTAACTTTTTAATCTATTGGCGAATATCTAAAAAAAAGGCCGTCCCAATTTGAATTGAGACGGCCTTTTAAATAATAAATGTCTTGTATGAGGATAAACTAAGCTAGTTTAACATTTACGGCATTTAATCCTTTATTCCCTTCCTGAAGGTCAAAAGTTACTTCGTCATTTTCTCTGACTTGATCATTTAAACCAGATACGTGCACAAAGTATTCTTTATCTGATCCACTGTCTTTAATAAATCCAAATCCTTTGGATTCGTTGAAAAATTTTACTGTTCCTTTACTCATGATAATTTTAATAAAAATAAATATTCGTGCAAGATACGTTTATTTATCTGATAATTCATTTGTTTTCAATATTTTAATTAAAATAATTTTTCGTGGGTGAATCTGTAAATCGTTCAATTTGGTCTTTTAAAATTTTGAACTACCTTTACCTAGATGAGAAAAGCAATAATTTATCTCTTATTCTTCCTGATTCCTATTGTAAACAATGCCCGGGTCACTGATGAAATTGTTTCAGACGTGGCATTGAATAATGACCTATATGCTGCTGTGAATCTGGAGGAAACCGGACTAGCCAGAAATGTATTTGATCTGGCAATTACAGGTTTAAGGAAACTCGACACCGAAGGAAAATTGAATAATCCCAATATTGTTACCATTGCCGACTACTCTCAATCGAGTAACAAGAAACGATTGTATGTTATTGATTTGAAGGACAGAAAACTCTTGTTTAATACTTATGTAGCACATGGCCGCAACACCGGTGGTGAGTATGCCCGGTCGTTTTCGAACGAGGAAGGTTCATTAAAAAGTAGTCTTGGTTTTTATATCACTGAAAATCCTATTGTCGGATCTCACACCGGATTTGCACTGATGATCAACGGCGTTGAGAAAGGAATTAACGACCATGCTGTGCAACGTGCAATCATCATTCATGCAGCTGACTATGCCACTGAAAATTTTATTAAGAAATATGGCCGGTTGGGTAGGAGCCTAGGTTGTCCGGCCCTTCCGCCTGATATGAATAAACCGATTATTGAACGCATTAAAGGAGGAACGTGCCTGTTTATTTATAATCCCGACAACAAATACATCTGCAGTTCGTCTTTATTGAACTAGCCCATACACATCCTTTAGGAAAGTTACTTTTTCGCCATCAACCGTTACCGGCATATAAATAATGAAAACCGGAATTTTTTTGGTCAGCTTTATCGTTTTGGTTTCAGTGTCTTTTTTCCCGCTTTTTAGTTCATTCGCATCAATCTTACCATCAGTGAGCGCTTCAGCGAGTTCAACTGGTTTTTCCAACCGGACACAGCCGTGGCTCAAAAACCGGTAATCTTTCGCAAATTCCCCTTTCGAATTGGTGTCGTGTAAGTATATGCTGAATGGATTTTGCAGATTAAACTTTAAAACTCCCAGTGAATTACTTGGCCCGGTTGACTCACGGAAAAAATAAGGAAAGTTTTTTTCGGTATAATCGGCCCAGTTTAAGTCCGAATCGTCAATAACGTTTCCTTTTGCATCAACTACTTCAAAGTTATTCCGTTCGAGGTAACTCTCATCCTTTTGTATTTTGGGCAACAGCTCTTTAGAGGCTATTGAATAAGGAACGTTCCAAAATGGAAAAGTGACAATATTGGTAATGTATGAGGCAATGGTAGGAGTTGGATTTTTCTTTTTTCCAACCACTGATTTCATTTTCAACGCCAATTGGTCATTTTTGTAATATCTGACTTCGGTTTCAGGAATATTGGCAACGATGTATTCTGACCAGTGATTCATTGAAAGATACTTTAAATAATTCATGGACTGAATTACGGACTTATATTTCGGGGTGTTCTTATCAGGAATGGAATCCTTCAAATATTTTTTCAAAATTTGATAATCATGATCAGGACAATCAAGTTCCGAAATGATTTTGGAAACCGGACCTTTGTCTTTTGAATTCATCAACTGATAAATGTATACCGAATCACGTTGTGGTGCGCTAACTTCATCATAATCAAAGTGAACATTGGCTTCCTGTAACTCTTTGATGAAATTTAAAACCAAGCTGGTAATTTGCCTGTCGGTATTTTCTTTCAAAATCTTGTTCCTGATATTTCTACCTAACATCGCAGTGCGAACCTTACCGGTCATAAGTTTTCTCGAAACTAAACCTGACTCTTTCGCTGACTCAATCGCAGTAATCCATTCGGTTGCTCTTTTTGTGTCTTTTCGCGACGATAACCAATACAGGGGCTCGTGATTAATGGCATAAAATTCCTGTACGAGCGAGTCTGTTTTTACCTTCGGATTCACCGTTAAGGGTGGTTTCTGGGCAAAACTGTTGGTAGCAAAACAACTAACGATGAACAGAAATAGTATTCTGCCAATATTTTTCATTGTATAACGCATATTCAAGGATTTTAAACCTGTTTGATTTATATACAAAGATGAATCCATAAGTCCCTAAAATTTACACAATTTCAGCAACGAGTTACATGATTCACACATTGGAATGTATATTTTCCATCGTTTGAGTTTAATTTTTACCTGTTTGGACCAATCATATTTTCCGGGACCACCCATTCGTCAAATTGCTGTTCTGTCAAAAAACCCAAATCCAAGGCAGCTTTCTTCAGACTGGTTCGCCCTGCATAGGCTTTATGGGCAATCTTTGCAGCTTTTTCATACCCGATATGAGGGTTTAGTGCAGTGACCAGCATCAATGAATTCGTAAGATTTTCTTCAATCCGCTCCGGATTCGGTTCGATTCCAACAGCACAATAATCGTTGAATGATTTGCAGGCATCGGCTAAAAGTGTTGCCGATTGCAGCAGAGCGCTGATCATGACCGGTTTAAAAACATTAAGCTCGAAATGACCAGTTGAACCTGCAATCGAAAGGATTGTGTCGTTGCCCATAACCTGGGAGCAAACCATGGTCATTGCCTCTGTCTGTGTCGGATTTACTTTGCCGGGATTATTATTTCCCCGATTCCTGACCGGGGACCTGAAGCCAGCATCCGGATGTCGTTCGCAATTTTCATTAAACTAACTGCCAATTGCTTAATGGCGCCATGAGTTTCCACGATAGCATCATTTGCGGCCAGTGATTCAAATTTGTTCTCCGCAGTAACAAATGGCAGATAGGTTAATTGAGCAATAGTTGTCGCCACTTCAGCCGCATAACCCTCGGGTGTGTTCAGACCGGTCCCGACAGCGCTTCCCCCCATGGCTAATTCCGACAGATGGAATAGTGTGTTTTTCAAAGCATGTATTCCATGTTGCAGCTGTGACACATAACCCGAGAATTCCTGTCCGAGCGAAATCGGAATTGCATCCATGAAATGAGTCCGTCCGATTTTAATAATTCCCGACATGGCTGTTGACTTTGCATACAAGGTATTTGTCAGTAACTCTATGGCCGGAATCGTATGATGAACAATCTTCCGGTAAGCTGCAATATTCATGGCTGTTGGAAAAGTATCGTTGGACGACTGAGACATATTCACATCATCATTTGGATGGATCAGTCTTTTTCCTTCGCCCAATTTATTGCCCAATAATACGTGCGCGCGATTGGAAATAACCTCATTGCAATTCATATTGGTGTGGGTTCCAGAGCCTGTCTGCCAGATAACCAGCGGAAACTGGTCGTCGAGTTTACCTGCAATGATTTCATCACATACCTGCGCAATTATTGTCATTTTATTGTTGGATAATAATCCAAGCTTACAATTGGTTATCGCTGCGGCTTTTTTGAGATAGCCAAAGGCATGAATAATTTCAATGGGCATTGATGCGGATGGGCCAATGGAGAAGTGTAAGATTGAACGTTGGGTTTGTGCTCCCCAATACTTATCGGCAGGTACCTGTATTTCGCCCATCGTATCGGTTTCTGTTCTGTAGTTCATCTGTTTAAATTTTCAAATTTGCTTTCGGAAATTTTTGTAGCAACTAATGTTTTTTCAATTAGAATATGAAGGTGATGAAACCCGGTAATTATCTCTCGTTTGTGAAAGGTTCTTTAATGGTTCGTTTCATGACTTCATCGTTTAGAGGATAAACCGAATCCGGTTCTCTGGTTAATTTTTGCCGGAGCAGGTTAATGATGTAACCGTAAAGCATTTATTATGAACAAATTATTCTTGAGGGTTGTTCATTAAATACATCGATCGGTTTGCCAGACAGGCCGGTATTTATTTCTAACCCGTTTAAAAACGTGAAACTATGAAAGCATTAACAGAACAAGAAGTTACTATGTTCCTGTCGGATAATCTAAAAGACTGGACTTTTGAAGAGAATACTATTGTTCGAAATTTTAAGTTCAAGACCTTTGTTGAGGCCTTCTCTTTTATGACAGCAATTGCTCTTGAGGCTGAGAAATTGAACCATCATCCGGATTGGAGCAACTCGTATAATAAAGTAAGCATAACTTTAACCAATCACGAAGCAAAGGGTGTAACTCAGCTCGATTTTGATTTGGCAAGCAGGATAAACCGGATATGCCAAAATTATTCTCATCCGGTAAAATAATTTCAGAAAGCTGACTGCAATCCGTTCTCTTGTTTTTTGTGCGAATCAACAACCATCTGATTCGCACAGTTCTGATTCATTTGCCTAATCAAATAAATAATGACGGATTTTTACCGTTGCCGACTGTGATTATGCAAAACATTTAACAATTTGTTTTTTGATTTCTTCCATCGTTGCTACCCCTTGGTTCGGATAGATAATAACCAGATTGTTTGCCTTTCTTTCTTCGCATGCGTCTGCCGAATAACCTGTTAAGGTGTAATTGAATAAGTTCCATCCGCTTTTAGTGCGGATATAGCCTTTTGTCCTGATAATTGACTGATGATTGCGCAAAAATAGCTGAAGTTTCTCCAGACAAAAAATAACCTCCGGTCCAAACTCTACAAAATTTTCCAGGTAACAATGGGCTGCTAATCCTTGGGTTTCGGCAAAACTAAACTGAGATTTATTCTTGTCTTGAGTATAATATTGTTTTTCACAGTTCGGAACAATTAAATCCAAATCGTTGATTGATAGTCTTAAATGGTAAGGTTTTTCGGGAAATAAGTTTGTGAATTTATTAATTAGGCGTTCTTGTTCCATACTATTTTCCAACAAATCACATTTACTGAAAACAAGGTGGTCGGCTTTCCTGATCTGGTCCTGATAAATCAGGTTTTTTTGAAACTTTGGATTTTCAAATCCGGTGATATCCACGATGCAAATTGCGGGCATTAGTAGCAGGTCAGGCAAGGTTTTTACAATTTCCGAAACCATTTCAATACCACCCAGACCGCTGGGCTCGATGATGATGCGGTTAAAGTTTCCGGATTCAATTATTTTTTCAAGATTTTCCTTGAAATACCCCCTTGCTGAACAACAGATACAACCGCCCGAGATATCAAAGACCGATCCAACTGCCGATTTGGATTGAAGGGTTTGGCCATCTATGGATACCTTACCAAACTCGTTCACCACGATGGCCCAACATTCATCCGGTTGTTTTTGACCGAGAAGCCGGATAATGGCCGTAGTTTTTCCTGAACCCAGAAAACCGGAAATAATATTTACCGGAATTTTTTCCATCCGAATATCTTTTGTGCCGCCTCCATTAAAGTTGGAGTAGCGGCCTGTTTGTTTCATGCGGCAACACAAGCCGAACAAACGTTTGCCCGGCTTGATAGTTAAAATTTTACAATCCGTATTCGGACGGAATGAATTTACTTTGGTCAATAAGTGGCAGCATCATCTCCACAAAATCGCTTTCATTATCAGGAATGCTGTTTAAATCGTCGCGAAGGATTGGAAGATAACTGGTTTCCATCTCTGAGAGTTTTATCTTTCCTGAATTAAGGGCTTCTTCGATGATATTAAGGGCTGCCAACGCCCCGTTTTTAGCGTTAGCTACATACGAATCGCCTTTGATCAGTTCTTTCGAAATGCGGATCACGTTTTCAGGCGATAAGATTAGGGCTTGCGGATCGGTGTAAACATCTGAGGCAACGAGCAATTGTTGCAAAATATGACTTGGAACCGTTCCGGCTAACAGAGCCTGATTCATCAGTCGTGCATCGTATTCCAGCTGTTCCATGTAAGCCGTTGGGGCCATTCCTGACAGCAGTTTGATGTTTTGCACCGATTCGTTACTCCATAAATCGCAACAAGCTGAAGCAATATTTCCAATAGGGCTCAGATGAGCACAGGCCGCTGTTTTTCCTTCCATCGAAATCGGAATGCCAGTGATGGCCTTCAAAAATGGTCCTTCATATCCGCAATCTTTGTCGGGACCGATAGCCCCTTCTTCCATGGCAACAACCGAACGAACGACCGAAATTACCCTGACTAATGCGGCAAATACTCTGGGAATGTATTTTTTTTCGGCCAGAACCATCGCGGTATTGGCAAACCCGCAAGCTGAATCGCCGGCTGCAATTTTCCCATATTTGTTGGCTAAGGAAACAATTTTGTTCCACAGAAACTGAATATCCCTTACGCCCAGGATGGACAGTGCGAAAACAATTCCTTTTATGTCGCACATCATCAGCGCTTCGTCCGAAACCTCTTTTCCTCCGGTACTTTCAATCGAAAGTAAGTCCCCGCCTTCAATCATCCCCTGTTCGAAGAGTTGCATCATCGGTTCTAAATAGGCCGATGAACGTTGTTTTGCCGGTCTTTCAAACTCTCTCAAGTCATTAGGGGTCAGGCGTATTTCTGAAGCCAATCCGTGTTTTTGGTAATATTCTTCACAGATCCCGTTCATTATTTTAACGATCTCAATCCCAATTTTCGGAGTTTTCGTCATTTCCAGGAGTGTTTCAAATTCGAGTACCACACCTTTTGAGTTCAATTCGCGCGCACGGGACAAAGCCCCTTCTGTTATTTCACGGTAATGCCCGTATACCTGAGGTAACGTGTTGTCATTGATGCTCATTACCGGAAGAGTAAAATTTAGTTCGGCATAAACCTGCCCACCTCCAATTTCAAGTCCGCGACGGGTTTTTACAGGATACGGGGCTAGCCCGAACATCAAGTCGTTCGGATCGGTTATGACTAAGTTTTTATATTTCATGTGTTTATTTTTCCAATTTAAGATTCTGCAATTTTTGTATTTTGCTGTATCTCTTTAATTTAGTTCAACTTTGCCCGGAATTCGCTAAAACAATCATTCTTCTATGTGAAAGATTTTCTCTCATAGCTCGGCTCATCTATTACTTTTAAGATGCCAGCTTGTTCAAGTGTTCAACTACTCCCTGTGGGTCGGGGGCATAAAAGTCAGCACCTATCTTCTGACAGAAATCAGGATTAACGGGAGCTCCCCCAATAAAGATTTTTGTTTCAGGAACCTGCGCTTTAATATTGGCTACAATTTCGCCCATGTTAACCATCGTGGTGGTCAAAAGGGCTGATAAAGCCACAACGGCTCCCGGGTTGTTATTGAGCGCTTCCAGATACCTGGAAGAAGGAACATCAACACCTAAATCGACTACGGTCCAGCCGGCGCCTTCAACCATCATGGCCACCAGGTTTTTACCGATGTCGTGAAGGTCGCCTTTTACAGTTCCGATGATGAACGTTCCCTTGGTTTTAATTTCTCCGGAAGTAAAAAACGGTTTTAATTGAATCATTGCAGCTCCCATCGCTCTGGCCGACATGAGCATTTGCGGAACGAAAATTTTATTTTCCGAGAATTTTTTCCCCACCCGGTCCATAGCAGGAACTAGCGCATTTTCAAGGATTTGCTGGGGAGTGATGCCAGCCTTAAGCGATTTGACGGTAAGTTCATGGGCACCATCAAGCCCCCGGAATTGCGGAGGAAACGGTGATTTTAAATCAACCTTTCCCATTTCAACAGCTTCCAATAGTTTTTCAAGTAGTTCTTCCATAATTGTCTTGGTATCATTTGTGTTTAAAGGTTTATGATACAAAAATAGATATAGCGGAAATTGAAATCTACACCTATTTTTACTATTTTTGATGCGATATTCACCTTTTATCTGATTTATGTGCATAAATTACCACCATGTCGGCACAATTTGAGCAATTAAATCTTAATGAGGATGAATCCTTTTTCATCGGTATTTTTCAGGATAACCTGGAAAAGAGTACTTGGCATTACCATAATAATTTCGAAATCAGTTTTATTACTGAAGGCACCGGCAAGAGGATTGTTGCTGATTCGATCGAAGAATTTCAGCCGGGTGACCTGGTTTTCATTGGGCGAAACCTACCACATGTGTGGATTGCCGACAAAGAACAAGGTGTACTATCAAACCGAACCCTTGAAATGGTTTCCTTACAGTTTACTCCTGATGTTTTGAGCCCTCAGATGCTTAACCTTCCCGAATTCAAATATGTAGCCAAAGCACTGACACTTTCAGAAAGAGGAATTCAGATCGTTAGTCAAACATTAAACGAAGTGAGCGCGCTGATGCTACAGATGCCGTATCTGAATAGTTTTGAACGAATGATTCATTTTTTTACAATCATGGATATTGTCGGCAAAAGCGATTCTCTGATTCATCTGGCCAGTAAAGATTATTTAAAAGTAAGGTTTTCAACCGGGAACAAACGGATAGCTGCGATACATGAATATCTGATGAACAACTACAGGGGAGAAGTGGATTTGAAAGGTTTGGCCGAAATGGTCAATATGGCCGAAGGCTCGTTGTGCAGGTTCTTTAAACTCAATATGCGATTGACAATTTTTGAATACCTGAACATGATTAAAGTTGAATTTGCCTGTAAGCTGCTGATGGACCCTGATCTGTGCATTTTGGATGTTTGCCTCGACAGTGGTTTTAATAATCTGAGCCATTTTAATAAGCAATTCAGGAAGATAACCGGAGTGACTCCTACAAAATACCGAAAACGATTTAATAGCCCGATATAAGAGACTGTTTAAATTTTAATTTTTGATTCTATTAAGCATTAATCTTATCATTGCAATCTGAATCATTACCTCGCTGGTGTTGGTCAGGTATTCGAAGTCTTTACTGAGTCTTCGGTAACTTTCAAACCAAGCAAACGTTCTTTCGACAACCCATCTTTTGGGAATAACGGTAAATTTACTGGAACGGTCTGATCTTAAAACGATTTCAAGTATCCAGCCGAATGTGGTTTTGGTCTTCTCTATGAGTTCTCCACGATAACCCCCATCAGCAACGATCTTGACCAGCCTTTCGAACCGACCTTTCAGTAAGGCAATTACATCACTTGCGCCTTTGCTGTCATGCACATTTGCAGCATGTACAACAACGGCAAGCAGCAAACCCATTGTATCTGTAACGATATGGCGTTTGCGGCCTTTGATCATTTTGCCACCATCAAAACCGCGAGATTCGCCGCCCAATCTGGTTGTCTTAATAGACTGGCTATCAATACAAGCCAAACTGGGAGATTCATATTTCCCTGCTTTTTTGCGTATTTTGTCGCGAAGCAGTTCATGTACTTGTTCTATGACACCGTTGTTCTTCCATCTAGTGAAATAGTAGTAAACTAGTTCCCAATTGGGAAAACAGCCAGGTATCATACGCCATTGACAGCCTGTTTTAATCAAATAGAAAATGGCATTGAAAATATCCCGTAAAGAATGTTTTCTCTTACGGTTGTCGTTTAAAATGCCACTTAATAGCATCCATTGGCTATCGGTCAGGTTGGTTGGATAGTGTTTCATGTGTTCTTAACAGTTTGGTAACCATTAAGATAGTAAAACAAAACCAATTAATCAACTGATAGTCAATGTTTTATTTGTAAATATTCTAAATTTAAACAGTCTCTAAGATGAAATAACCGGAAATACATATACCTGTCTATGTATTTCCGGTTGCTATAACCCTGATTTTTACGGCCAGGTTCCGTTCGATGTTGCTAAACGGCCAATTGATTTTAAGCTCGATGGGAAAGAGGTTTCGAATACTTTACAACACACCTGGTGCTATGGGAAAACACCGCCTGATAAGGGTGACGGGATAGAAGTTCCCGCACAGAAATGCTTTATTCTCATCCAGTCGATTGGAAGAATGTTAGTATTATTGGCAGCCTTGGCCTTTCTGTTATATAATGCCTATAAGCTGAAAGAAAGCTCATTTGGATTTTATTGCAGCGTTAAAAACCACCGTCTATGACGGTGGTAATGATTAAAAGGCTTTGCCTGAATAGCTTTGCCCATGAACATTAAAAATTATTAATCATGGGTAAATTTAGGCAATTATCACATGTGTACTACAAGTGTGAGTACCATGTTGTATTTGTTCCGAAGTATCGTTTTCGGATACTTACGGGCACCGTAAAAAATCTGATTGATCATGATATCAGAGCAATAAGTCAATGGAAAGAAGTTGAAGTTCTGGAGCTCAATGCACAGGCAGATCATGTTCATCTCGTTTGTTCAATTCCTCCCAAGATATCAGTCTCTGATTTCATGGGAATATTGAAGGGTAAGCTGGCAATACGGGTATTCAAGTCTTATCCTGAGTTAAAACAAAAGCCATACTGGGGCAATCACTTTTGGGCAAAGGGTTACTTCATAAGTACCATTGGATTGGATGAGGACATGATACTGAGATACGTTCGTCATCAAGAGAAGGAAGAACGTAAAAGAGAATAGCGTTAATGTGCTCCCCCTTTTAGGGGAAACTGAAATTAAAGCCACCTCCTTTGGGGGTGGCAGTTTACTTATGTTTAATTTAGAAGAGTCAATGGCAGCATCGTTGAAGATCAAAAAGATATCGAATAAATGTCCTCTTCTTGCTGGCGCAACCGCTATTGTTGATGCAGGGTTAAGAATTCGCTTGGGGTTTTTCCAAAGTGTTCCTTAAACGAGCGGGTAAAATACGAGTGTGAATTGAATCCGGACATTGCACTCACCTCATCAATATTGTCACGACCCTCTTTCAGTAATCTGGCGGCATACTCCAGTCTGATGGTACGGATAAAATCGGTGGCCGATTTGTTTGTCAGTACTTTCAGCTTTCGGTGGAGTGTACTTCTGCTCAGATTGAGGTGGTTGGCGAGGAGATCAATGCCAAGATGTTCGTCAGTTATATTTTTTTCAACAAAACGGATGGCTTTGGCCAGTAATCTCTGATCAGGAGTGTCTGGCATATCATCGAATCCCTGCGCAATCTTCCCGGTATAGAAATGTTGCATGGCCTCACGGGTGGCCAGAATATTTTTGATGCGAGCCTTCAGTACATCGCTGTCGAAAGGTTTTTCGATGTAATCGTCGGCGCCTAAAGCAAATCCTTCAATTTTGTACTGGTTAGAAGCGAGGGCTGTAAGCAAAACAATTGGTATGTGGCTTGTATTCATATCGGTCTTCAATTCCCGAACCAGGTCAATTCCATTTTTGCCGGGCATCATGATGTCTGAAATAATAAGATCCGGCAAAAACAGCCGTGCTTTTTCCATACCTTCATTCCCGTCGTTGCTCGAAATGACCCGGTAGTCTTCGGCCAAAATATGACATATAAAGTTTCGTAAATCATGGTGATCTTCCACCACCAGTATCAGCTTTTCGTTTTTCCGGTTATGCTTGTCTGTTTCAATCCAATTTTCGGAGAAAGCGGAATTTTCTTCAGAATCAGGCAGTGAAAAATCCCGGGAATGATCAGAATAGGGCACCTGATTGACAATGATATCCGTTCGTGATTTTAAAGTCTGGATACTCTGTCTTCCGTAAGGAATCCTTATACGGAAAGTAGAACCCTTTCCTGGCGTTGATTCCACTTCTATTTCGCCGCCATGTATCAGGACCAAATGTTTGGTCAGGTGAAGTCCTATTCCTGTGCCGCTATGTGGCAAATTGGTATTTTCAACTTTATAGAACCTGTCGAAAACCTTTTCAAGGTGTTCGGGTTCAATACCGGGGCCATTATCTTCAACCGAAATCTGAACGTATTGATTGACTGTAAGCTTACCAATGAGAGAGACGTTAGGGCGAAAAAGAAAATTCTCGTTTTTTTCTCCGATGGTAAGTTCTACCTGCACAGAACCTTTTTCGGGCGTGAATTTGAACGCGTTGGATAACAGGTTAAATATGGCTTTGTCAATTTTTTCGGCATCGAAAGTGGCGGGAATTTTATCGTAAATTGATACAAACACGTAATTGATTTTTTTCTGCCTTGCTAGATCAAGAAAATGATCGAAAATATCGCGCACAAATTCCACCAAATCAGTTTCGCAAACGTAAAGCTCCATTTTTTGGTTTTCAATTTTTCTGAACTCAAGGAGTTGATTGATCAGTTTAAGCAATCGTCCGGCGTTACGTTTAATCAATGTTAACTGGTTGTACTGTCCCTGGTCGATGTTTGGTGATTTCAGCAGCGATTCTGCTGGTCCCGCAATAAGTGTAAGTGGGGTACGCAATTCGTGCGAAATATTGGTAAAAAACACCAGTTTATCCTGATGAGATTTTTCTTCCTGTTGTCGTTTTAATCTCTCCAATTCAATCTGCCGTTCAAGGCGCGACCGGTAAAGAATAATCCGTCGCACCAGAAGAGCCAAAGCAATGAGTAATATAAAGTAGATTGCCAAGGCAAAGTTGCTCAACAGGATGTGCCGCGGAATAACAATTGATAAGCTGGATGGTTCTTTGTTCCAGATTCCGTCATTATTGCAGGCCATAACTTCAAAAACATATTTTCCGGGCGCGATATTGGTATAAGTCGCCCGGGAGGTGTATCCTGCTTCCACCCAATTCTGGTCAAATCCTTTGAGCCGGTAACGGAATTGGTTTTTCTGCGGGTTCAGGTAATTGAGGGCCACAAATTCTATACTAAAAGAATTCTGGCTGGGCTTCAGGCGCAATAATTTGGTTTCGTACAGCGGTTTCTCAAGCGGAGAGTTATCCTGACTGGGCATAACTTCCTTATGGTTGATAAATATTTTAGAGAAATAAACTTTGGGATTATATGGATTAATTTGCATGTGAAGTGGATCAAAAGCAATCATCCCGGTGGTCCCTCCAAAGTAAATTTTGCCTGAAGAGGTCTGGCAAACTGCTCCTGCGTTAAAAAGATTTCCGGTCAGCCCGTCGAGCATGGAGTAGTTAAGGTAGCTTCCCTTAACCGGATTGTATGAGAAAACGCCATAATTGGAACTTATCCAGATTTGTTCGGGGCTCTGTGCAACTATACCATACACCGAAACAGGCTTGCCGTTAAATAGTATTGCATGTCGGATAACATTCCGGGAATTATCCAGTGAAAGCATACCGTCATCAGTGCCTACCCATATAATTCCATCGGTTCCTGAGGTAATGGAATAAATCTGTACTGAACTGGAACTAACATTGCGATCGAGGAGTAACTGTTCAAATGTTTCCTTGCCATTGGGCTTAACCGACAAACCTGCATTGGAAATGATCCACAGGTTTTGTTTAGAATCGAGTAAAAGTTTACGAACAAAATTTGAAGACAACGACCGGGGATCTGAATTTTGGTGAGAGTAGTTTTCCAGTGATTTATCGCTGAACCGGTAATAATACAGCCCGTTATTGAAGGAGGCAATCCAAAGGCCCTCTCCATCCGAAATCATGTCGTACACATTCAGATTATCGAGCAGTGCCGGTTTAAAGAGTTGCTCCCCATTTTTCCGGAGAAAAACGCCTTCGCCAAAAGTGCCGATCCAGATATCACCGTTGGGAGCCGGATAGATACATTTGATATTGGTAACAGATGTATGGGCATTGTTGGCTATAGCTATGTGCTTGAAGTTTTTCAGTTTTTCGTCGAACACATCCAGCCCATGCCCATCGGTGCCAATCCAAATTTCTCCGCGAGAATCTTCGGCGATGGCATTGATCAGATTTCCGCAGATGGAATTAATGTATGGCGAATACTGGTATGTTTCAAATGTGTTTGAATAGGTGTTCAGATAAGCTACGCCACCACGCCAGGTACCAATCCACAAGCCTTTTTGATTATCCTCAAAAAGCGAAACCACCGAATTGTCGGGTAACGAATTGCGGTTATCGAATTCCGAAATATATCGCAGCGGATTTCCATTGTTCCAGTCCAGCAATCCTTTGTAAGTTGCGATCCAGATTTTACCCGAGCTTGTTTGGAGGACACCCCGAATTCGGTTGGTAGGAAAATCTGAAGATTTGGAACTACTGGTAAAATGAGAACCAAGAAGTCTTCCTTCCGGACTGTACCGCCGGAGCCCATATCCATCAGAAGTCATCCAGATTGTATTGTTAATGAAATAAATGCCGTGAAGTTTGACTGGCGAAATATCGACTTCAATTTTGCGCACTTCGAATGTTTTAACATCAATATGAAAGAGTTCTCCCTGGTTGTTGGCAGCATAAATGTTGCCATTGTCGTCAAAGCAAAACGCATTGGCAATAAGTCTGCTCTGGTTCAGTTTAACGTAACTTATTTCCTTCGTAACCGAGTTGAGGCGGGCCAGCCCCATGTTTTCCAGTATCCAGATTTCTCCCTGCGTGTTTTGTTTGATATCCGAAATATTTAGTGTCCGTCCTGGTAGTTCTTTGTCGAACAGATCCACAATTTCTAGCTGACCGGTAGCATAATTAAAAAGAGTCATACCGGTATTGGTCCCCACCCAAATTGTGTTACTTCGGTCAATCAGCATGCTAATGATGTAATTGTTGGTATGTGAAATACCGGCCTGAAATCTTGGGTTAAAACTGATAAAATCCTGTGAATTGTATTGATAGAGCTTTTCCCGGGTGATAAACCAGATAAAACCATGTTTATCCTGTGTAATTTTGAGTACCGGAGCCAAGGTAAAACCACCGGCCGGAGAAATACGTCTGACAGGAAACCCAGGGTCTTTGGCAAGTATACTGGACGGAATGCTCCACATCAACCCCCAAAGTAATACACAACAGATATATTGGATCTTTTTCATGAACACATTCGAAAATTTATTCAAAGTAACCATCTTTTTAGGAAATCTTGTTTGAATAAATGATTCAAAAGTGAACGATTAGTTCAAAAGTGCTCTGGAATTTAAAGAATTTGAGCGGGAACTGCAAAAAGAACAATACTTGTTCTGGTAACTTCATGACTTGCAAACTTTTTAAATCTAAATTTATGAAGCATCGTCTTTTAAAATGGCAAACAATACCATTTTTGCTAATGGCTATTGTTCTGCTTTCATCAAATGTGCTGGCCCAGGAAATAAATGTCCGGGGAAAAGTTATCGGAGCAGATGACAAAAGTCCGTTGGTGGGGGTGAGTGTTGTTGTGGAAGGAACCACCACCGGAATTGCAACCAATCTGGATGGAGAGTATTCCATCAAGGTACCAGGCCCAAATTCCTCAATTACTTTTTCTTTTATCGGATATCAAACACAGCGTGTGAAGGTTGGAAACAACACGAAAATTGATATTTCGTTATCACCCGACCTCCAGAACCTCGACGAAGTCGTTGTTGTTGGATATGGAACACAAAAGAAAAGGGATTTGACCGGTTCCATCGCTTCAGTTGATAACAAAGCGATTGAACAGCGACAGGCTGTGAACGTCTTTGACGCATTGCAGGGAGCCGCTGCCGGAGTGCAAGTTTCAAGCGTTTCCGGTGCTCCGGGAGCGGCAAACAACATTCAGATACGTGGTGCCTCAACTTTTGATGATGCCGGTGTATCACCGCTCTATGTGGTTGATAATGTAATTGTGGATGATATTGATAATATTAATCCTGGTGACATCAAATCAATCGAAATTCTGAAAGATGCTGCATCGAGTGCTATTTATGGCGCCAGGTCGGCAAATGGTGTAGTTATTATCACTACCAAACAAAGTGAAAGTGGCGCACCCCGTATCGATCTTCGCGTGCTGAAGAGTTTTAGCCACATTTCAAACAAAATTCCCCAGGTCAATGCGTTCGAAAGAATATTGAATGATGCCTCGACCCGAGGCCCGGTTCTTGAAAAATACAAGGCAAATAACGACTCTGTCGGTCTGATTAACAGCACCAATTATTTTTATCAGGACTACCTGACCAGAACAGCAGTACGCAATGATGTAAATCTTGGCATCAGCGGCGGGACTGACAAACTGAAATATATGGCATCATTAGGATATATTGGAGACGAAGGGGTCATACTTACCAGTTACAATAACAAATATACTGCCCGATTCAATGTAGATTTTCAGATGTCGAAAAAATTGAAGTCAATGACTCATCTAAGTTTCAGTAACTCTAAAACAAATAGTATTGATGAAGGTAGTGTATTTCAGACTGCCATGAGGCGCCCGCCAAATATGATCTTGTATTATCCTGACGGAACTTATGCTCCTTATTATGCTATGGGCGGAAATAAAAATCCGGTTCAGGAATTAACTGCCCGCGACAATCTGAACGACAGGTATCAGGCCAGCTTGTACCAGGCGCTGGAGTTTAAATTTGACAAATACCTTTCATTCCAGACAAGTATTACCGGGAACTTTGATTTAAGACGCGATCTGGAATTTGCATCCAAAGAATTGGATTCGAATGGTGACGAGAACTTACGTAAAAATTCAGGGAGCGATTATACAACTTGGGGAAAAGTTTATCAGGGAGATGCTTATTTTTCATTTCTCCGGACTTTTGCCAAGAAACACACGGTGAATGCCATGTTGGGCTCAAGTGTGGAAACTGGCACCAATGAATACCTTAAATTTGATGGAAGCTATTTTGTGACAGAGTCTATTCATACCATGAATATGGCTTCAACGCTGGTGGCTGGAACAACAGCTGCTGATTATGCAATAGCCGGTTTCTTTGGCCGCGCAGGATACGACTACAAAGGAAAATATTTGTTCAATTCAAATGTCCGTTATGACGGATCATCCCGTTTTGGACAGAACGAACGTTGGGGGTTGTTTCCTTCTGCATCGGTGGGATGGCGCTTCTCTGACGAAAAATTTATGGACTGGTCGAATAACTGGTTAACCGATGCAAAATTCAGGGCCAGTTGGGGTGTGACCGGAAACGATCGGGTTGGATATTATGAGTCTCAGACACGTTATTCCTCAGGAACATATATCTATAATGGCATTTCAGGGGTAGTTCCGGTATCAACTTATGGAAACGCCAATCTCCATTGGGAAGAAACACGTCAGACTGACATTGGTTTGGACATGAACCTCTTTGGAGGACGGGCCAGCTTTACTGCCGACTATTACATTAAGGAAACAAGCGATTTGCTCTCGAACCTGAACCTTCCTTATACCACAGGATACAGCACTATGCGTGTAAACCTGGCCAGTATTGAAAATAAAGGACTTGAATTCTCACTTTCAGGCTATCCGATCCGGACTAAGGATATTAAATGGCAGTCAACCATTAACTGGTGGACAAACAATAATACCATCACCGATCTGGCCCGCGAAGATTACATCCAGAATAGTTATTATTATGTAGCCAAAGGTAAATCAGCCGGATTGTTCTATGGTTATAAAAACCTTGGAATCTATCAATATGATTTAAGCAACGCTTATACTACGGATTACAAAACACGCCTTACTCCGGTAATGGAACGTGATAACAATGGAAACGTGATCATCGGTTTGGATGGACAACCCAAACTACAATATTATACTTTACCTGATGGAACAAAATATGAAGGTACTGTTGCCCAGCTTTCAGCCGGAGGTGTTGTGGCCAAAGGCGGTGATGTGATCTGGGAAAATATGGTTGATGCCAATGGAGTGCTCGATGATAAAATTGATGATAATGACCGTACCATTCTTGGTAATGCAACCCCCGACTGGTATGCATCGTGGAGCAACAACGTGAGCTATAAAAACTTTACTCTTTCATTTAATTTTTATACCAGTTGGGGAGGTATGGTTTACAACAAACTGAAACGCTATTATACCAGCTGGGGTGGAAATACGCACATGCAGCTTCCGGAATATATCCTTACAGGTTGGATATATCAGGGACAAATTACCAATTGGTATGCTATTAACACACGCGATCGTAAAACCATCAACCGTGCCGAACTCAGTGATTTTTATCTGGAAGATGCCTCGTTTATTCGGTTACGGAATATCCGCCTGAGTTATAATGTTGACAATAAATTCCTGAAAAACAGCTTTGTAAAGGGATGTATGGTTTACGTGTATGGAAATAACCTGCTTACCTGGACAAACTATTCAGGTTATGACCCGGAAGTTGGTGGTGGTGTATTAACACCTGGTACTGATAACCAAGCCTATCCGAGAAATCGCGAAATGGGCTTTGGACTGAATGTGAACTTTTAAATCGAAAAAATCATGAAAAATAAAATAAAAATAGTACTGGCCGCAGCTTTTTCACTGATCGTTTTCAGCTGTAATGATTTTCTGGATCGTACGCCACTTTCAGATATGTCACCAACTACCTTCTTTTCGAGCAAAGGAGATATGAAAACCTGGACTGCCGGAATTTACGATGAATTTCAAAATACCCTGAGTTTGGGTCATTTGGAATGGGGCGATATCCGCTCCGATAACTATCACACTACCGGATATGATGATGGGAAGGCTTATATGAATGCCATCGAGTCAACTCAAAGCCAGTTCAGTTGGGACAATTTATACAGTACAGTTGACCGTTGTAATGTTGCTATTGAACGTTTTCCTGGTATTCCCGGTATGACTCAAGCTGACTGGTCAGATTATGTGGGCCAGGCCTATGGGATGAGGGCGTTGATGTACTTTTATGCAATCCGTGTATGGGGCGATGTGCCGCTCATTACAAAACCCTGGAATGGCCGTTTGGATTCATATTCCGTAGACCGTACTCCGGTTGCCGATGTAAAAGCTCAGATATTGAGTGACCTTGACAAGGCAGTTGCGTACCTGAACACTACGGTAACCAGCGATCGGAAATTTTATTTCAACCTATCGGCTGCCTGGGCTCTGAAAATGGATGTCCACATGTGGTTTCACGAATATCAACTGGCTCTTGATGACTATACAAACTATTTTGCAAAGAGTGCCAATTATTCGCTGGTTACCAACGCCGCTGACTGGAAAAAAATATTTTTGGTACCGGCTGAATCTACCGAGACAATTTTCAATATGAACTGGTTGTATGATGTTGACGGTTCTCACCCGTGGGCTCAACGTGTTGGAGCTTCAAATACCAACAATCCTTACAAAATGTCTGAACCTGTATTTAGTGAGTATGTACGTCGTTTGCGTTCAGGAAAAGGAGTTGACGGGCGTTTTTGGAATGTGGTTGACACAGTGAAACTATGGAACAGTGGCAATAAAGTGCCAATCAGTACTTCGCACTGGACTGTTTCCGGAATTGAAAAGTGTGTGAAATACAGCGATGTTGACCCGACTGCGACAACAAGTCGCTGGGTTGTATTGTCGAGTTCGAATGCTGATATAGATATTTGTATTTACCGTTATGCCGATGTTTTACTTCTTCGGGCCGAGGCTTTGAACCAGCTGGGGCAAGCTGCTGAAGCGCTGCAGATTGTAAATAGCATTCGTAAACGTGTCGGATATCTGGCCGATGCAACAACCGAAGTCAATCTAACCGATAAGAAAGCGGTTGAAACCGTTATCCTGAATGAACGTCAGCTCGAATTTATTGCTGAAGGTAAACGTTGGTTCGATTTGGTTCGTACCGGACGTGTTGTTGAAGTGATGGATCCTGTTCTTCGTGCCCGTCAGCAGGCAGCCGGAGTTACTGTTACAGGTTTTGGCGATACCGGACGCATTTTATTCCCCATCTACTATCGCGAATTTGAGTCCAACCTGAAACTCAGAGGACATCAAAATCCTCCATATACTGAAGGTTAATCCTCTTCCTGATAATTTAAATAGTAAAGAAATGATAAAAATGACAAAATATATGAAGCAAATTCTGGTAGCTGTCGCTGTTTCAGCAATGTTGACCGGGTGCAATCTGCTGGGACTGGACTTGCAAAAACCTTACGAGTATGATTATGAGATTGGCATGTTCAATAACGAAACGAAAATGACTGCATGGGAATTTATTCAATCCCGGCCAGATCTTTTTTCAGTATTGATTGAAGGAGTTCAATATGCCGGTATGGAAGACAATTTCAAGCAAAAGAATTGTACTTACCTGTTGTTAACGAATACCGCGCTTGTTTCGACTTCTTCAACAGACCTGAGTTATTTCAGACTGCATCAACTTCCTGATCCGAATATTGCAGGGGCATTTATTGTTCCTGAATCATTAACACAGTACTCGGTTGATCAGGTGAAAGAATTACTGTTGTACCACACGGTGAAAGGTGCTTACACGTGGAGCAATTTACCTGCATCGCCAACCTGGTACGATACTTTTGCCACGGCTGATACTGCAAAAGTAAATATGTACCTGCTGAAAGACCGGAACCCAAACATCATGTTCAACAATTTCACAGGCCATTATAAAACTTCGGTCACTGCGCGCACAACCAACCTGAAAACCAGCGATGGTTCGTATATGCATGTTATAGATTCGTGGTTGGACAGGCCAACCCAGGCCCAAATGAAATAATTCATCATTCTAATAAATCATAACACTATGAAATTAATAAATATACTGGGAATCATTCTGCTGACAGTTCTTTTTGCAGGTTGCAATGAAGAACAGACTGCAACAATTGATTCGTTGAGCACCGATGGAGACGAATTTTTCTGCAACCAGAAAGTGAAACTTTGGATGTCTGTAAATTCAAATGATTTGGTGGCTGTTGATTACCACTGGACCTGTGAAGGTGGTAAACTGACCCAGCCACAGGGCCTGAACGAAATGACCTGGCAAGCTCCAACTGTTCCGGGAACTTATAAGGTTTCCTGTACAATCACGATTGGAGGCAAAAGTGAAACCCGCTCACACGATATGCTTGTATCTTCCTTCTTTTTTGAAAAGTTCGAAAAAAGTTCTTACTCATTTAAAGGACAAAGTAGTACTACATTGACAAAATCGACCGAAACTGTTGATGGAAAGGTCAACGGGTATCTTCAGGCAGTTGCTAAAACGACTACTGAAGCCTCGCGTTATATCTATTATAATTTTGGCGACCCAACCTTAATAGTTCCGTTTAGCTGCGGAGCCAAACTAGGATGGATTTCAGATTTCCCGACAGCATCAATTAAAGTGGGTAGTAAAACTTCGACAAATTCACTCTATTATGAAGTCACAATGAATCGTGATCCGGACAAACTGGACAATGCTTATATCGACGATGTCCGTTTCGAATGGTATCCCGTCGGAGTAACTACCGGTTTGCCTGTTGATCCGGTAACGGGTGCGAAATACAATGGCTGTTTGAAATATGAGCAGAACATTGGCGGTTCAAAAACCTGGTTTCAGGTTAGCGTAAACGTTCCTGAATTAAATTTTGCTGCTGGCGAATACAAAAGGTTAGCCATGAACATTGGCGCTGATTATATGGTGAGTGTTTATGTTGCCGGAACGTTGGTGCTTCAATCGGATGCTATTCAGAAATGGCGTCAGACCAATGCCAGCAAGGATGACATGTATCCGGCCGAATGGCGTCTGGTTTTCCCGAATGGAAATGGCGGAAACAAGCCTCCTAAGATTTATTTCGACGATGCTTATGCATTGGTCGATGGTGGATTATTGAAAGGTTTATAAAATTATCAAAATCTTGAAAAGGGTGTCCGGCAGATTTTGCCACACCCTTTTCTTTACTCTTTTCAGTATAATTCATTGTTGATTATTTCTGAAATAATTTTCCGGAGATAATTTTGAGATTATTTTCGACTGATTAACAACTCTTACTAAATCCAACCATGAAAGTGTTTCTGATTCTTGTATTTTTATTGACAATCGTTCGTGTTTCCTTTTCTCAGGAGCCAACCCCGAAAGATACCCTGGTGGGGCTGATTGTGAATAAAAGCGGCAAAGCCATTAAAAATGTGCCGGTTTCAGTTGCCGGGCATAAAGACATGACCTATTCCAACCGGAAAGGTATTTTTATGGTGGTCGGCGAACATCTTCCCGATTCAGTAACCATTATGCTTCCTTCCAAAAAACTATATCAGATTCCGGTTGGCGGGATGAAATTCTTGAAAATATCGACCAACGAAACGGCATTCTCAGTTTCACAGGCAAAAGACGAAATTGTAAACATCGGTTACGGGAGCATTCTGAAATCACATTCCACTTCGGGCAATTATACTATTACAGGCGATGAATTGCGGCAGACCGGTGAGCGCGATATTATCATGGCCATTGCTGGTAAGGTGCCGGGATTGAACCTCGTGTACAACAACAATGGAGCCGCAACACTCCGGTTAAGAGGTGGAGCTTCACTTGATGGAAACGACGATCCGCTGTATATAGTCGACGGATCAATAGTGGATGATCTTTTGCATCTGAATATGAACGATGTTGCCAAGGTTGATGTGTTGAAAGATGGCAGTATTTACGGAGCCCGGGGAGCCAACGGTGCTATTGTTGTAACCACTAAAAATTAAGTTCCGGCATTCGGGGAAAACAAGATCTAAATTAGCGTGAAAAAATATATTCTTTTAATAATTAGTGTCTTTTTGATTTATTCCGGGATGGCCCAACTGTCCTGGCAATCGGGTTTTGTTACCTTATCAGGCAACCAACAACTCAGATACAAGGCCGATTCAGAAGGAAATACTATTCCTGATTTCAGTAAAGTCGGTTATGCTTCAGGAGAAAAAGCTGTTCCAGATGTACCTGTTGTAGAAATAATTGAACCAGTTGCAGACGATAACCTCGGAAACATTCAAAATGCGATTGACAAAGTTGCCGCCCGATCGTTAGATGCCAGTGGTTTTAGGGGGACAGTTCTTCTTAAGAATGGAATCTACAATGTAAATGGCAGCATTTATATTCGCAAATCTGGAATTATCATCCGGGGAGAAGGGGCGAACAACACAGGAACGGTTATTCGGGAAACGGCGACCAAACAAATTGACCTGTTTTGCTTTATCGGAAGCGGAAACATGGTGCGGCAGGAGTTGTCAAAAGTAATAATCAGTGAAGATTTTGTGCCGGTTGGACGTAAATATATTGAATTGGTTAATGCCTCTTCGTTCCAGGTTGGCGATTCTATTTTGCTGTACCGACCTGCAACAGATAACTGGATACATGACTTGCAAATGGATCAGATTGATCCGCGTGATGGCACAGTTCAATGGACGGCATCGGGTTATCACCTCTACTTCGAACGTATTATTACTTCCATTTCAGGAAATAAGGTTTATCTCGACAATCCGGTAGTCATGCAAATGGATAAAAAATATGGAGGGGGTTACCTGATGAAGTACACCTATAACGGGCGGATTAGAAACTGCGGCATCGAAAATCTGTTAATGGAATCGACCTATCAAAGCGCGACAGATGAAAATCACGGCTGGACAGCCATCAATTTTTCAAAGGTAAATCAGGGGTGGGTCAGGAACGTGGTTTCGCGTTATTTTGGATATTCTTGTGTTTACATTGACTCCAATTCGCGTAACATTTCGGTGCTCGACTCGCAGTGTCTTGATGCCAAATCCGAGATCACCGGTGGTCGTCGCTATTCGTTCAACTGTAACGGGCAGCTTAACCTGTTTAAAAATTGTTATACCACTGAAGGTCGACACGATTATGTGACCGGCTCAAAAGTTTTGGGACCGAATGTGTTTACTCAATGTAAATCGCGAAATACTCATGCAGATATTGGTCCTCACCATCGTTGGGCTTGTGGAACCTTGTTCGATGTGATTGATACTGATGGCGAAATTAACGTTCAGGATCGCGGCAACTGGGGATCGGGACATGGTTGGGCCGGAGTTACTCAGGTGGTTTGGAACTGTCGTTCGCCACGGGTTGCCGTGCAATCGCCCTGGGTGAGCGGGAAGAATTATTGCATCGGATTGATCGGCAGCAAATATTCGGGAAGACTTTCCGGTCGTCCGGATGGGGAGTGGGAGGGACTTAACCAGTCAGGCTTGCAACCCGAATCGTTGTATGAGGCCCAATTCAAGAGTCGGTTGCTGGAAACAGGAGTGTCGCTGCAGCTGCCACTTAGGTCAATTGAAGTATACCCGAATCCAAGCAGAGGAAAAGTCAACGTCAGGCATTCGGAACTGGAATTGGATTATAATTTTTATTCAATCAATGGAATCCATATTCAATCAGGAAAGATAGTAGGAAGCCCTTATCCTCTTAACCTTAAATTTTCAGGAAACGGCCTTTACCTGCTTGAATTTCTGGCGGAAAATAAAATAGTTGAGCAAAAAATAATCATTAAACGATAACCATTCAGTGGCTTTTATTATAACAAATGCCTCAATGGTGAGAATTAAGCTCAAATGTGATTTGTATCTTAAAAGAATAAAGACAAAATACTAAAATAGGATTTAACAATCATGTAACTTGTTTTATCTAACCAAATAAATCTAAACGATGGTACATCTTCTTTTCAACCAATTAAAAAATTCATGGATTTTGAGAATTGTGAAGCGTACTTTTTTAAATTTTCTGCTGATTCTTCTGGTGCTTTCAGGAGGTTTCCATACTCTTTGGGCAGAAACATGGACGCTGCAATCACCTGATAAGCTTGTGAAAATTGAAGTTACAAGTAAAACGATAACTGGGGAAAACTCCCGGTTGTTTTACAACGTCAGTTTCAAGGGGAAAGAGGCAATTCAGGAGTCTCCGTTGGGAATTGAACGGGAAGACGCCTCGTTTATCAACGATTTGAAACTGGTTTCAAAATCAGGTGTGAAACTGATTGATGAAAAATATTCGCTGAAGACAGGTAAACGGTCGGAGGCTCACAATTATGCGAATGAGCAAATACTTACATTCAAAAATCAGAAGGGTAACCTGCTCGAACTGATTGTACGTGCTTATAACGATGGCGCAGCTTTCCGTTACCGTTTCCCTGAAAAGGATATCAAAGTTTACAAAGTAATGGGCGAGAAGACCGAGTTCTCAATTCCGAAAAATGGCAAGGCATGGATTCATCAATACGACTGGAACAGCAGGCTAAAGCCAAGCTACGAACAGTATTGTGAAAAGGAAATCCCGGTTGGTTCAGTTTCTCCCAACGAAAAAGGCTGGGCATACCCGATGCTTTTCAGCACCAACGGTTTGTGGCTGATGGTTACCGAAGCTGTTTTAGACGGAAGCTGGTGCGGTACCCATGTTCGGACAACTGATGATGGAACATACCAGGTCCGTTTGGCCGAACCCGACGAAGCAGCCATTCCGGATGCTCCCGAACCTGTTCATTCGTTGCCTTGGGCATCGCCCTGGCGGGTGATTATGGTGGGCAGTAACCTGGCTTCCATTGTGGAAAGTAACCTGGTACAAAACCTGAATGAACCTTGCCGCATCACAAATACCGAATGGATCCGTCCCGGAAGGGCAAGCTGGAGCTGGTGGTCAGACGGCGGTTCTCCGCGCGACTTCAAAAAGCAGATCGAGTATGTTGATTTTACAGCTGAAATGGGTTGGGAGTACATGCTTATTGATGCCGGTTGGCCTGAAATGAAAGGCGGAACGGTGGAAGAGGTCATCAAATATGCTAATCGGAAAAATGTGGGCGTTTGGCTGTGGTACCATTCCGGTTCAGGAATCCAAAAAGATACAGTAACGGTTCGGAACATGATGTCAATTCCGGTGGCACGACGCACCGAATTTGCCCGGCTCCATGCTCTGGGCGTTAAAGGCGTAAAGATTGACTTTTTTGACACTGACAAACAACAGATTGTTAAACTTTACGAAGAAATTTTGCAGGATGCCGCCGATAATCAGATTCTGGTTAATTTTCACGGAGCATCGTTGCCCCGTGGTCTCGAACGTACTTATCCCAACCTGTTGACCACCGAAGCGGTACGCGGCGCCGAAGGTTTTGGCAGACAGGAACGCTGCGACAATGCACCGAATTTTCACACGGTGCTTCCGTTTACCCGCAATGTGGTTGGCTCAATGGATTATACCCCGGTCACATTCTCCAACAAAATCAGGCAGGGAGTTGAAGCCTTTCAGAAGACTTCATATACTCACCAGCTGGCGCTTTCTATTGTATTTGAATCGGGAATACAAGATTTTGCCGATCGCAGCACTTCCTATCAGGCCTTGCCCGAGACACCTAAAAACTTCCTGAAAAAAGTTCCGGCAGCTTGGGATGAAACCCGCCTTGTTGCCGGTTATCCGGGCGATTTTGTGGTGATGGCCCGACGAAAGGGAAACGTCTGGTATGTGGCCGGAATCAGCGGAAAAGATGAAAAGCGGGAAATCACATTTGAGTTGCCGTTTATTCCTGCCAACAAAAATATATCGTTGATCATCGATGGCGAAGAACGAACTAAATTTTCAGAGACAACCGCAAAAACGGGAAGTAAAATAACTGTTTCTTTACTTCCCGATGGAGGATTTGCCGGTACGGTTCAATTCTAATGTAGTAGATTGATTAAAATGAGCAAGATAAGTTTGGTTGGTTGGATTCTGTTTTTTACCAGCACCATGGTGTTGGCAAGTAATGAATCAGCTTTCCCGAATACCGGAATATCCAAACAGGATACCATTTTGAAGCAGAAACCCGTGGCTTCAAAACCACGCCGGGGCACTTCGCAGGGAGCCCCCAACGCAACGTTGCCGTACACTCCCGGAAAAGCACCTGAATTTTGGTCAGTTGCCACGGCTGAAACTGTCATGGCCCGATATCCTGATTATCGGACAGCTTATTATAAAGACTTTTCGTACGTGCATGGCTACATGTTTTATGGATTTGAAATGTTGTACAAAGCAACCGGCGATAAGAAATACCTGAATTTCATCAAAAATTATATCGACAAGTTTGTGGATGAAAATGGCCGTTTCCACGATGGCGGTTCGCTGACCAACCTCGATGCGCTGATGACAGGAAACACCATCGTGATGTTGTATGAACTAACGGGCGATGAGCGTTACAAAAAGGCAGCCGAAGAGTTTCGCCGCGCGTTCGACAATTATCCCCGAAATCCCGACGGAGGGTTTTGGCACGGGAACAAAACGACCGGGCAAATGTGGGTTGACGGCATTTTTATGGGACAAATGTTTCTGGTTCGTTACGGAAAGTCGATTGGTGATCGCGATTATGCTTTTGACGAAGCTACCCGGCAAATTACCATTTTTGCCCGCCGCGCACTGAAAGGGAATTCCGGACTTTACTACCATGCTTTCACGGCAAATCCAGAGCTGGTGAATTGGGCTGATCCTAAAACAGGCCTTTCACCTGAAGTGTGGAGTGAAGGACTGGGTTGGTATGCGCTGGTATTAGCAGAAACATTGGCGATACTTCCTGAGAATCATCCGCGTTACGCCGAAGTGCTTGATATTTTCAGGCGACTGGCAGCTGGACTGAAAGAAACACAGGACAAACAAACTGGCCGCTGGTACCAGGTTGTAGATAAAGGCAATCTTCCTGATAACTGGACCGATGTATCAGGAAGCTCCATGTTTACCTATGCTCTGCAACGGGGAATTAACCTGAAATTGCTGGATAAAAAGACATTCACTCCGGTTGTGAAGGCGGGATATGCCGGAATTACTAAAGCGGTGAGAATTAATGAAAAAGGCTTGGTCGAGGTTTTACCTACCGGTGACGGAGTTACTGTAAAAAAAGATTACGCCACTTATGTAAACGTCCCTAAAATTTTAAATGCCAAAGAAGCGGTGGCTGGTTTCCTGTGGGCCACGGCCATTGTTGAAATGCCGCGATTGAAAAAACATTATAAAAAATAAAAATCAAAAACTAAATCAAATGAAGAAGTCATTAATGTTGATATTGGCTGTTTTGTTACTTGTGCAGGGAACTTTCGCCCAGGAAAGTAAAGAAGCTCGCGACAAGCGTATGCAATGGTGGCGTGAAGCCCGTTTCGGAATGTTTATCCACTGGGGACCTTATGCAGTCTGGGGCGGTGTTTATCATGGCCATGAGCAAAAAAGAGGTGGTGCCGAATGGATTATGAACCGTTGCAAAATTCCTGTGGCCGAGTATCAGCAGGCTGCTGCAACCTTCAATCCAGTAAAATATGATCCTGAATCCTGGGTATTGCTTGCCAAACAGGCCGGAATGAAATACATTGTCATCACCGCTAAACACCACGACGGTTTTGCAATGTTTAAATCGAATGCCAGCAAATTCAACATCGCTGACTTTACTCCATACAAGAAAGATGTGTTGGAAGCACTGGCCAAAGCCTGCAAAAAATACGACATGAAACTGGGCTTTTACTACTCACAGGCGCAGGACTGGAACAATCCCGGCGGAGCTGTTGCCCGCAAAGTGGCCGCCGAAGGATGGGCCAATCCTGATTCTGCCCGCATCGATGCCTTCACCGCTGCCAATAAAGGCCATTGGGATCCGGCCCAGATGACTTCTACCATGGACGAATATATGGAAAGGGTAGCTATTCCGCAGGTAAAAGAACTAATGACCAATTATGGCGAAGTTGCTGTTCTGTGGTGGGATACTCCAACCAACATGACCGACGAATATGCCACCAAATTACAGGCACTGCTGAAACTTCAGCCCCAAATCATCACCAACGACCGGTTGAAACGCCCCGATTTTCCGGGCGATACCGGCACTCCTGAACAAAAGATTCCAGGCGCTGACGAAGTGGATGGAAGAGACTGGGAAACCTGCATGACGATGAACGGAACCTGGGGCTTCAGAACCAACGACGACAAATGGAAATCACCGGAAATACTGATCCGCAACCTCTGCGACATTGCTTCCAAAGGCGGTAATTATCTCCTGAATGTCGGACCTGATGCGTTGGGCCAGATACCACAACCAAGCATCGAAAGATTACAGGCTGTCGGCGCCTGGATGAAAGTGAACAGCGAAGCTATTTATGCCACAAAGGCAAGTCCGGTTGGTGTGCTGCCTTGGGGGCGTTGCACCCAAAAAGAACTGAACGGGAACACCGTTCTTTATTTCTCCGTATTCGACTGGCCCAAAGATGGTAAGCTGGTTGTACCCGGACTCAGCCAATCGGCTATTTCAGCAAAATTATTGTCCACCGGAGCGTCATTGACTACAAAAAACAGCGCTGACGGGCTGGAAATTTCCGTTCCGGAAAAAGCTCCGGATGCCATTGCCTCGGTGATCAAGGTTACAGTAAAAGGCAAAGTCGCCAATAGTGCGGCAGGTGAGAAAAAGAAAATGAAAACAGGGGAGTTGGATTAAAAAATATCCAGCCCTGACAGGACTGCAAACATCTGATAAATATGAATTACAAATATTATCTGTTGCTTATCGTTCTGACAACATTCTCCTTCTCTTCGTTTTCACAAAACAAGGAGAAAGAGAATGTTCAGGCAGAGCATGGCATGATTAGTAATGCCGAAGCAAAATCTCCGGCTGCAATTCACAGTCAGCATCCCGATGCACAATGGTATCCTGATGCTACTTTGGGCTTGTTCCTTCATTGGGGACTTTCTTCCGTAAAAAATTTGGACGCTTCATGGCCCATGATTCCCGGAAGGCCATTGGCAGCAAAAGATCTTGATCCGTCTGAAATTAAAAGGATAGTTCAGCAGAAAGATTATAATCTGAATGGAAAGCAGCCGGCTATTACACCCAACGAATACTGGGCCATGGCTAAAGATTTTAATCCGACGAATTATGATCCTGATAAATGGATTAAAGCGGCTAAAGATGCCGGTTTCACTTATGCGGTGCTTACAACCAGACACCACGAAGGATTTGCCATGTGGCCAAGTAATTATGGAAATTTCAGCACCAAAAATTATATGGGTGGAAGGGATTTGGTTAAGCCATTTGTGGATGCCTGCCGGAAATACGGATTAAAAGTTGGGTTATATTATTCTCCACCCGATTGGTATTTCGATCGCGATTACATGAACTTTCTGTATTACCGGGGACCGCAGAGAAATCCGGGATTGCCGGTTCTGGATGCGGATCTTAATCCGCGAACAACCAAAAAGTCGCCTGAAGAAATTCAAAAGCATCAGGCTGAGTTCGCCGCTTATGTACGGGGCCAGATCGAAGAAATCCTGACCCGCTGGGGCAAAATTGATGTGCTCTGGTTCGATGGGAAAGCTCCTGTTCCGAATGGGAACAACTTAATTACGCAGGAAGAAATACGAAAACTTCAGCCAGGCATCGTAATAAACCCGCGGATGCATGGAACGGGTGATTTTGTAACCTTTGAACGAACTCCGCCCAAAGGAGACCCCGGAAATGTATGGGCAGAGTTTTGCAACACCTGGACAAACAGTTGGGCCAACAGCAATACCCAGCCTTTTCGGTCAAATGCTTTTGTGCTGGGCGAACTGGTTTCGGCAAGGGCTTGGGGTGTCAATTACCTTTTGGGTGTAGGCCCCACTTCTGACGGAGTATTTCCTGATGCGGTTTACCAGAATATGAAGGTCGTTGAGGAGTGGATGAAAGCCAATGGCAGCTCAGTTAAAAATGTAAAACAACTGCCAGCCAAAGAAGAAGCTTCGGTTCCTGCTACGGTTAATGGAAACGTGCGCTACCTGTTTGCAATTCCCAAATTCAAAGACAATGGGAAGTATGAAGAAGACAGACTTCCGGCAGAAGATGTAAAAATTACACTAAAAACATTGATAAAACCACAGACTGTAACGCTTCTGACTTCAGGAAAACAATTGAGTTACCAGTACAATGACAGTATTGCTTCTATCGAATTACCTGCTGGTCTTCGCACCAATCTGGTTGATGTGGTAAAAGTAGAACTGGAGCTTGATTTACGGGCAAAGGATTCAATAGCTGCCGTAAAAACTGCCGCCATCCTTACTCCAAAGCAAGGTCCTGAACCACGTATAAACGGCCCAAAAGTATTTAGCGTTCGTCCGGGGAATCCCATCGTATTTACCATTCCGGCAACGGGCGACCGACCAATGACATTCTCGGCATCCAACCTTCCCAAAGGTGTAAAACTGGATGCTCAAACGGGCAGGCTAAGTGGTTCGATCAAAAAAGCAGGCACCTATAACCTGACTCTTGAAGCCAGAAACAAATCAGGAAAAGCTACCCGCGAATTTAAAATCGTGGTTGGTGAAAAAATCGCACTGACGCCGCCAATGGGCTGGAACCACTGGAATATTTTCGGCACCCGGATTTCTCAGGAAAAAGTATTTGCACAGGCACAGGCCATGGTCAGCAGCGGGCTGATTAATCACGGCTGGACCTATTTAAATATTGATGATGGCTGGCAGGGAAAGCGCGGAGGAGAATTTCAGGCGATACTTGAAGATACTGCTACCTTCCAAAATATGCAATTGCTTTGCGATCAGGTCCATGCTATGGGTTTGAAAATTGGTATTTATTCGACACCCTGGGTTGAATCTTACGGTCATCACATCGGGGGCTCGGCCATGAATCCGGAAGGTTTATTTGAAAAGACCAAAGAAAATATTTCTCGCAACAAAAAGCTGCTTCCTTATGCTATAGGGACTTACCGCTTCTGGGAAAATGATGCCAGGCAGTTTGCCAAATGGGGTTTCGACTATTTGAAATACGACTGGAATCCGATTGAATATCCGGAAACTAAAGCGATGTATGATTATCTCCGTGCCAGTGGTCGCGATATTGTTTACAGTTTGTCGAACAGCACTCCGTTTGCATCAATTGCAGAGTTATCAACTATTGCTAATGCCTGGCGTACCGGTGGTGATATCAAAGACAGCTGGAAGAGCCTGAAAAGCAGAATATTTACCCAGGACAAATGGGCTCCTTTTGCCGGACCGGGCCACTGGAACGATCCCGACATGATGGTTTTAGGCGTCCTTGGTTGGAATACGGCTGAAAAGTGGCCTTCCAAATTGACTGTTGACGAACAGTACACTCATATAAGCGCCTGGTGCCTGATGTCTGTACCACTTTTATTGGGAAACGACCTGACCAAACTGGACGACTTTACCATCAGTCTGCTGACCAACGACGAAGTGCTTGCCGTGAACCAGGATCCGCTGGGAAAACAGGCTACCGTGATTTCCAAAAACGGTGAGGACATTGGGGTGATGACCAAGGAGATGGAAGATGGCTCAAAAGCTGCCGGTTTGTTCAATCTGGCTGATAACGGAACTCAAAAAGTGGTGGTAAAATGGTCAGATCTGGGCATCAGCGGCCGCTACATTGTCCGTGATTTATGGCGTCAAAAAGATTTGGGAACTTGCGAAAATGAGTTTTCTGCTGATGTCAATCAACACGGGGTCGTCATGATCAGCCTCAGAAAGGCTAAGTAAAACCTCAAAAAATGATTCACTGCCAACCTATTAATTTATGACCCATAAACAAACATTGTTTGCTTTAGCTGTCTGGTTTGCTGCTCTCACGGTAAAGGCTACCGATACAGATATCCTAAAGTACGGAGCTGTTGCCGACAGTACAACCTTGAATACAACCGCCATTCAACAGGCAATCGACGACTGCTGCAAAAGCGGAGGAGGAAAGGTTTTTATTCCGGAAGGCAAATTTTTGTCGGGCACCATCGAGCTAAAAGACAATGTGACGCTTCATTTCATGAAAGGCGCCGTATTGTTGGGGAGCATCGACCTAAAAGATTACCGGAACCTTGATCCATTTACCGAAGGGCTTGGAACCGATGTCGGATGGGCTTTTTTGGTGGCTGTTGATGCGAAGAATGTCGGAATTGAAGGAGAAGGAAGAATTGACGGTCAGGGCGCAGCTTTGAAAGCCCGTCACATCCTGACGGACGATCGTCCCGAAGGAAAGCGCTGGGGGCTTCGTCCTTTTTTGCTCCGCATGGTCAGATGTAATGGTGTGATTGTAAAAGATGTTACCCTAAATTACGCCGGGGCATGGACATCGCATTATTCGCAAAGCAGGAACATTCAAATCGAAAACGTAAAGATCGTAAGTGTTGGTGTCGCTCACAACGATGGCATCGGGATCGATGGTTGCCAGAATGTCAGCATAAAAAATTGCGATGTGGTAAGCGGCGACGATGCGCTGGTCTTTAAAACGACTTCCAGCGCTATGGCCTGCAAAAATATTGTGGTAAGCGGGCTTCGCCTGAAAAGCAATCAGGCTGGCATTAAAATGGGCACCGAATCGATGGCACCTTTTGAAAACATCAAAATTTCGAATTGCTATATTTACGATACCCGTAACGGAGGCATCAAGCTGCTTACCGTTGATGGCGCCCATTTGCGCAATGTAGAGATTACGGACATTACCATGGAAAACGTTCGGACTCCCATGCTTTTCAGGCTGGGATCACGGTTGAGCGTGTTCCGAAAAGGAAACGACACTCAGCAGGAGACCGGCACGTTTGATCATGTCGTGATTAAAAATGTAAAGGCCAATGCGGCGGCTGAAGCACAGCTGAAACCACCTTCAGGTATCCTTATAACCGGAGTACCCGGACATACTATCAATAATCTTATCCTTGAAAATATTCAGATCAACCTTGTCGGGGGAGGTACCGCCGGAGATTCCCGTCATGAGGTGCCCGAAGCCATTGACAAATATCCAGAGGTAAGCACTTTTGGTCCGCTGATTCCGGCTTATGGTTTATGGGCGAGACATGTAACCGGATTAAAGCTGAAAAATGTATCGTTTACCTTGGAAAATGCTGATTTACGTCCTGCTTTTATCATTGAGGATGGAAAAAATATTGAAATAAGCGGTGGAAAAATAGGAACTGCCACCGGCGCCGAAACTGCAATACGATTGGAAAACGTTCAAGGGGCGATCGTCAGTAAAGTATTTGCAACGGGTACTGCAAATGCCCTGGTTCGGCTTGAAGGTGACCAAAGCGCTGATATTCGTGTTCTAAAAAATCAGGCCAAAGGAATTAAAAACAAGATTGTAATTATTGAAAAGAAATAGAGATGAAACGAGTCATACCAATAATTTTGGCACACAGCAGGATGATTATAATGGTGAGTTCTCCCGATATACATCGGGACAGGCTATGTGGCAATTAAAAACAAATTATAAACACATGAAAAAGATAGTCGTGATAATTACCCTTTTTGCAGGGCTTTCAGGATGGTGTACCGCCAAATCTTTTATCGGAAAAGTTTCGGGGGTTGAATCGAAGAATCCGTTTACCGCACCTAAAATTCAGCTTCCTGAATTTGCCGACCGGACCTACAACGTCAAAGATTTTGGTGCAAAAGGCGACAGTACAACCAACGATACCCGGGCCATCAACAAGGCCATCGAAAAATGTAATGCTGAAGGAGGCGGTTCAATTGTCTTTCCTGCTGGCCGTTACATTGCGGCTTCCATTCACTTGAAAAGCAATGTGTGTTTCCTGCTGGACGACAAGGCCGAAATTTATGGCGCTGCCAGCGGCTACGATGCGCCCGAATCGCATGATCCTTACGAAAAATATCAGGATTACGGGCACAGCCATTTTCACAATGCGCTGATGTGGGGCGAGGATATTCAGAATTTCGCGATCATCGGTGGAAAAGTGACCGGCGGCCCCATCATTCAAGGCGATCCCAAAGGGAAAGACATTGGCGACAAGGTCGTTGTTATTGTCCGGGGCAAGAATCTGCTGTTTAAAAATGTAACTCACGATACGGGCGGTCACTTTGTTTACCTGCTCAACGATTGCGAAAACATCACGGTCGACCACGTCGTCATCAAAAAATCGCGCGATGCCATTGATTTTATGGGTTGCCGCAATGTGCAGGTTTTTGGCTGTCATTTTACCGGTTGTTCTGACGATACCATCGGAATCAAGAGCGACTTTGTTTTAGGACGAAGAATCCTGAGCGAGAATTTTTATGTCTGGGACTGCTATTTTGAGAGCGGTTGCAACGGGTTGCAGTTTGGCTCGGAAACGGCTGGCGACTTCCGGAATATCCGGTTGTGGAGCATCAAAATCGCCCTGGCCATGAAAGCAGGCATTGGCATTACGTCAAACGACAGCGGAATAATTGAGGATGTGCAATATCGCGATATTCAAATCAGTAATGCGGCCAGTCCGATTTTTATCCTGATTACCGACCGGCTGCGCACAGGCGAATCCGGCGTTGCTCCCGGAAAAATCAGGAATGTGACCATTCAAAATGTAACGATTACCGAACAGCGCGAAGGGCGTCATCATGGACCGGTCAGTACGGCTACCATTTCAGGATTGCCCGGTTATACCATCGACAACCTGACGCTCGAAAATATTAAAATGACCAATGCCGGAGGCGGCAAACCGGAGGATGCCAATGCGGTTCCTCCTTATCTGAAAGAATATTCGCCCAATCAATATAAAACCCGTCCGGCAGCGGCATTTTTCATTCGTCACGTAAAAAACCTGACGATGAAAAATGTAGAAATGGCTTATGAAACGCCTGATTTCCGTCCGCCACTGGTGGTGTGGGACGCTGCAGAAATTACGCTGGATAATTTTAAATCGCCGAAGCCAGAGGGTGTGGATATGATGCACCTGAAAGATGTTAGCGGATTGACAATCCTTCAGTCAGAAGGACTTCAGAATACTAAAAACGAAACAATAAAGGAAGGACGGAAATAGCTTTCCCGCCCGGAATAAAAACAATAAAACGGAAGGATATGAAAAATAGGGATTTAAAATCCGGAAAGAATCAAAATCGGCAGTTGTTCCGGTTTTTAGAAGTGAAATCGATGTGGCTTATTTTGTTGGGGATGATGATTTTTACTTCCTCTTTTTCGCAGCAAAGATTCCGGTTAAACGAAGGATGGGAATTTGTTAAAGGCGATCTGGGAAGCGCCTGGGAAGCTGCCCGCCCGGCTGCGTTGGGCAGTCCCGAAGCACTGCCGGTTTGGGAAAAAGTGACGCTTCCGCACTCGTGGAACGCAACTGATGCGGTCGATCCCGACTTTAATTACTACCAGGGACCGGGGTGGTACCGTACCCAGCTTAAAATTTCGAATCCTTATCCCGGAGGACGAACATTGCTCCATTTCGAAGGTGCTGGCCAAAAGACATCCGTATATGTTTATACGACCAAGGTGGGCAGTCACGTGGGCGGTTACGACGAATTTACGGTGGACATCACCGAGGCTGTCAGCGAATTCATGAAAACTGAAGCCTGCAAAAAGGTATATGGCGGAAAAGTCCCTGTTTCCATCCGCTGCGACAATACCCGCGATGTGGAGATGATTCCTTCCGACCTGTCCGATTTTAATCTGTACGGCGGAATTTACCGCTATCTGAACCTCGAATATGTTCCCGCGCTTTCCATTCAGCAGCTTTTTGCAAATGCAGTGGCTGGCGGGCCCGGAAAGAATGCCGTTGTTTCAGTTTCGGCAACCTGGCTTAATCCTGAAAATGTTGGTTCAGCACAAATCGAAGTGACTATCCTGAATCCGAAGGGGGAGCAGGTGGCCCGTGTTTCAAAAACGGTTAACCCAACTTTAGGTGAGCAATTTCTGGAAAAATTTGAGCTTAAAAATCCAATACTGTGGTCGCCTTCCAACCCATATTTATATTTCTGTTCGGTGGCGCTGAAATCAGAAAAAGGTGAACAGCTTGTGCAGGAAAAATTTGGTGTCCGCAGTTATGAGTTTGCCGAACACGGACCTTTTTCCCTGAATGGCGAACGGCTGTTGCTGCGCGGTACTCACCGGCACGAGGACCATGCCGGAGTTGGCCCGGCTATGACCGAAGGAATGATTCGCCAGGAAATGGTGATGATGAAAGATATGGGTGTCAATTTTATCCGGTTGGGGCATTATCAGCAATCGCGCATCGTACTCAATATGTGTGACAGCCTGGGTATTCTGGTATGGGAAGAAATTCCGTGGTGCCGTGGCGGACTGGGTGGTGAAAGTTACAAAGAACAGGCCCGCCGGATGCTGACCAACATGATTGAGCAGCACCGCAACCATCCGGCTGTAATAATTTGGGGCCTAAGTAATGAAATTGACTGGCCCAATGCTTTCCCGACTTTGGATAAGGAAGGCATCCGAACATTCATGAAAGAGTTGAATGATTTGTCGCACCGCCTTGACCCGACACGTCAAACAGCCATCCGGCGCTGCGATTTCTGCAAAGATATTGTTGATGTATATTCACCGTCAATTTGGGCAGGCTGGTACCGTGGCCGTTATACTGATTACAAGGCCGAATCGGAAAAGGAGATGAAAGGGGTTAAACATTTTTTGCATGTGGAGTGGGGTGGCGACAGCCATGCCTTGCGTCATTCGGAAGATCCTGACCGTGTTTTGCAAGCGGTGGACGGTGGCAAAGGCGCCGATGAACGGACCGGCGATGCCTCGCTTCATGGCGGTATTGCACGTGCCTCGAAAGATGGCGACTGGAGCGAAACCTACATCTGTAACCTTATTGACTGGCACCTGAAAGAGCAGGAAACCATGCCCTGGCTTAGTGGTACGGCTTACTGGCCATTCAAAGATTTTTCGACTCCGATCCGTCCTGAAAACCCGGTTCCTTTTATGAATCAAAAAGGGGTCGTGGAACGCGATTTTACGCCGAAAGAATCCTTTTATGTGTTCCAGTCATATTGGACAGAAAAACCGATGACTCACATTTATGGTCACACCTGGCCGGTACGCTGGGGCAACGAAGGCGAAACCAAAATGGTGAAAGTGTATTCCAATTGTCCCGAAGCCGAACTCTTTCTGAATGGTAAAAGTCTTGGAATAAAAAATCGGAACAGTCAGGATTTTCCGGCAGCAGGTTTACGGTGGAATGCGGTATTTTTGAAAGGTGAAAATCAATTGAAAGTAGTTGCCCGAAAAGGTAAAGAGGTAGTTACTGATGAAATTTCGTTTCAATACCAGACTGAAAAGTGGGGCACACCGGCTAAAATGGTGTTCGAGAAAATTGCACAGCAGGGGAATACCGTTACACTTCAGGTGAAATTTCTCGATAAAAACGGTGTTCAATGCCTGGATGCCATCAATTATGCCGAGTTTGTTTTTGCCGGCGACGGGAAACTGCTCGACAACCTGGGCACTTCCTCCGGTTCGCGCAAAGTGCAGGCCTATAACGGCCGTGCCATTATCCGCGCAGTACTTACAGGTAAACAGGCAGTTGCCGGGGTCAAATCGGAAGGTTTGGAAACGGTCATGATTAAGCTCTAAAACGAATATTTCAATTCTAAAAATAATTCATGAGAATTTTTATAACAGCCTCGGCGTTTTTACTGTTGGGAATCAGTTCAACCGCACAACCGGTTACTGGGGGCGAAAGAAACAGCAATAAGGTAACAGCCCGTAGCGAATGGGTTTATACCGGGAATGATGGCAAACTGGCCTACAAAACAACGTCCGGAGGAGACCGGGTGATGGATTTTTCTCATGCCGGTTATATGGGTGGCGGAGTAGCATTACCGGTTGTTCAGGTGAAAAAAACGGTAAAACCTTCAGGCGGAAACGATGACACCGGATTAATTCAGTCGGCTATTGCTGAAGTTGCTGCGTTGCCGCTGGAAAATGGCTTTCGCGGCGCTGTTCTTTTGGCTCCGGGAACCTTTACCTGTTCGGGGATAATAACTATTTCTGCCGACGGGGTGGTGTTGCGTGGCAGCGGAAGTGGCAAAGGCGGAACCATCATCAAAATGACAGGTGCAAAACATTCAGCAATTGTCGTTGTGAAAGGCAGAAATAATCAGTCGGAGCCGGAGACAAAAACTGGATTTAAAGCAGTTGAAACAGTGATTGCCGACCAATATGTTCCTTCGGGAGCTGTTTCGTTTACCGTTGCCGATGCAAAAGGATTCGCCGTTGGCGATTGGATCGAAATCAGAAAACCGGTAACCAAAGCATGGGTTCATTTTATGGAGATGGATAACCTGATGCGCGATGGCAAACCACAAATCTGGATTCGCGAAGGTTCCACCATCAATACCAGACGCACCATTGCAGCTGTCAATGGAAATAAAATCACGCTGGATGTTCCTGTTTCCGACTCCTTTGATTCCGGCTATTCGCACCCTTTCGGAACGGTTGTCGCAAAGGTTTCCGGTACGGATTTAGTTTCACAATGCGGAGTTGAAGATCTTCATATTCAGGCGCCACCAATGGAAACCAGTCATGAAGAGGCGCTCTATTCGGCCTTGCGGATAAATGGACAAGACTGCTGGGCCAAAAAACTTTTGATTGAAGAAACCATGAACAGCGTGGGAGCTAATGGCTGCAGGATTACTCTGGAAGAAATAGCCATCACCCGGACTGTTCCCAATGTGGGAGCTTCAAAACCGGCGGAATTTGCTCCAAATGCCAGCCAAATTCTCCTGAACCGCTGTTCGAGCAAGGGAGACAACATCTGGCATGTGGGTACCGGAGCCGGAATAGCCGGACCAATTGTGCTGCTCAACTGCACATTTGTCGGAAACGGTCACATCGAAGGTCACCAGCGCTGGACTACCGGAATCCTGGCCGACAACTGCCGGATTCCTGATGGAGGAATTGATTTCAAAAACCGCGGATCAATGGGGTCTGGTCATGGCTGGGGCTCGGCATGGTCGGTGGCCTGGAATTGCACGGCAAAAAGCTATGTGATACAGCAACCTCCGGGAGCTTACAACTGGCGCATTGGCTGCACCGGGAAAAATTTGCCTACCGCGCGTCCATTCGACGAATCACCAACTTTACCTTTGGGTATTACCGATTCGCCTGATGTAAAAGTTGCGCCTTCAAGCCTTTACCTGACCCAGCTGGAAGAGCGTTTGGGTAAACAGGCCCTGAAAAATATCGGATATTAAGGACCATGTAAAAAGATGCTAACTTTATTGCCTGTTGTGATAATTCTAAAACTAAACAATATGAAACGGAATCAAATGATTGGCATCGGAACGTTGGCGGTGCTGCTGGTCTGTACGGTTAATGCTTTCCCGCAACTCGAAAAAAAAATTATTCAGGATGTCCGTCAGGCCACCATCGAAAAAGCGAACTCTTTTTTGACCGAAAAACTGGTAACTGTTACCGCAGCTCATTGTGAACGCAGCGCTGGCGGATTGAACGATTTTTATTCGGAAGGCGACTATTGGTGGCCCGATCCACAAAATCCTGAAGCACCATATATTCAGAAAGACGGGCAAAGTAATCCGGACAATTTTTCAGATCACCGTCATGCCATGGTGCGGTTCAGCGACATTACCGCCACACTTACATCGGCCTGGTTGCTTACCGGAGAAAAAAAATATGCAGGCAAAGCTTTGGAACACCTGAATGCCTGGTTTGTCAATCCGGCTACGATGATGAACCCGAATATGCTTTATGCACAGGCGATCAAAGGAAGGTTTACCGGAAGGAGTATTGGCCTGATTGACGCCTACCATTTGGTGGAAGTGGCTCAGTCGGTCAAAGTGCTTGCCGATAAAGGTGGCATTTCGACCGAACAGGCCACAAAAATCAAGGAATGGTTCAGCAAGTTCCTGACCTGGATGACCACGCACGAATACGGACTAAAAGAAATGGAAGCCGAAAATAACCATGGCACCTGCTGGGTGGCAACGGCAGCATCTTTCGCTGTGCTGGTTGGAAACCAGTCTGCTATTGATTTGTGCACCAACCGGTTCAAGAAGGTGCTTTTGCCAAATCAGATGGATGCCGATGGAAGTTTTCCGCGTGAAATCAAGCGCACCAAACCATACGGATATTCGCTTTTCAATATGGATGCCTTTGCCAATGTGGCCCGTATTTTATCCACTCCGGCAAATAATCTCTGGGAATACACCACTTCGGATGGTAAATCGCTGAAAAAAGGAATGGAATATATCTATCCGTTCATTGCAGATAAGAGCAAATGGCCGTTTGCCAAAGACATTTACATCTGGGAAGAATGGCCTGTCCGGCAGTCGAGCCTGTTGTTTGCCGGGTTAGCCTACAACAACGAAAACTACATCAATACTTACCTGAAATTGCCTGCCAATCCGACTGATCCTGAAGTGATCCGTAACCTTCCGGTCAGGCATCCAATTATCTGGATCATCAAATAAGAGCAAAGACTATGACTAAATCCGATTTCAGGAAAGTAATTTCATTACTGATACTTGGCATTTTCTCAGGTTTGAGCTTTGCATTACCTGTCAATAAAGAAAAAGGAGTAGTGAAAAAACTCACTTTTTCTGATTCCATTATTCAGCAGGTGGTTAAAATTGAGCAGGAAAGAGTTGTTCAAAGAGCCAATCAGTTTTTGAGTGTGAAACCACGGACGGTTACATCCAGCACCTCGACGCGTAGTGCTGGCGGAAAACACGATTTCTTTTCGGAAGGACCTTATTGGTGGCCCAATCCGGCAGACCCGAACGGACCCTATCTTCAGCATGACGGTCTGAGAAATCCTGATCGCTTTGAAAATCATGATAACGATCTTCGGTTTTTTTCGTGGATTGTCGGTACTCATACTTCGGCTTATTTATTAACCGGGGAAGAAAAATATGTTCGTGCTGCCATGCTGCATCTGAATGCCTGGATGGTTGATACAGCTACCCGGATGAACCCCAATATGCTTTATGCGCAGGCCATTCATGGAATTTGCACCGGACGGGGAATCGGTATTATTGACGCGGTTCCGCTGATGGATGTGGCCCGTTCAGTAATGATTCTGGAAAAATCGCCTTACGTTTCGCCTAAAGATATCGCTCAGATTAAAGACTGGTTTTCTCAATTTATCACCTGGCTCACCACCCATCCTTATGGAATTGATGAAAAGAACGCGAAAAATAATCATGGCACCTGGTGGCATGCCCAGGTTGCTGCTTATGCGAGTTTAGTTGGGGATAAAAAAGCACTTCAGGATTGCCGGAAAAGCTATCGTGATGTTATCTTGTTTAATCAAATGGCTGCAGATGGAAGTTTTCCGCTTGAACTGAAACGGACGAAACCATATTCGTATTCTCTTTTTAACCTCGACGCAACAGCCGCACTGGCCTGGATTCTTTCAGACCAATCGTTTGATGTGTGGAATATTTCCCTTCCTGATGGCCGGGGAATGAAAAAGGGATTGGATTTTATTCTGCCATATCTTAAAGACAAAACAAAATGGACCTTCGGAAAAGATGTGTCGCATTGGGAAGAACAGCCTGATGCGTGTCAATTCATGCTGTTTGCAGCCTTGGCTCAGAACCGTCAGGAATGGTTTTCATTGTGGAAATCGTTGAGCGAAAAAAACAGCAGCGATGAAAGCCGCCTCGCCCTTCCGGCGAAAAATCCACTGATTTGGATTGGAATGGCAGACAAATTCAAAAAATAATCAACTTTTAATATTCAAAAATGAATCGAATAAAACTGACCTTGCTCATCATCATCTTCAGCACGTTGATGTCTCAGGCGCAACGGGATTTTGTACGCTGGAATCTTGCCGCTGACGGCGGAATTTCATGGCAGGTCAAACCGGGTGAAACCCATTCTGACCACATTGAAATGAGCGGAAAGCAGATTTCCTCGATTGTAACTTACGGTGTCGATGGCGAAAAGCTGATTCTGAAAAAACAGTTAATTTTTCCCATGTTGCGGAAATTTCCAAACAAAACAGGATCACATCTGGCCAGTAATTTTGATGAGCAGAGTCTGCCTAAAATATTGGTCAACGGCGCTGAAATGAAGGAAACACCGGTCAGCTTTCACCACAAAGGCGTTGTGGAAATTCAAAGTCGGACCAATACGCCACTGATCGTCACCAGGCTGGCTTTTCCTTCGGTTGATAAAGCTGCCTACATTGAAATCTATTATTTAAAAAACACTTCAGTCAATGCGTTATCTGTTGAAATTCAGCACGAAGTACCAGAAATTCATACAAAACCGGAGGAAGGAATTTACGGGGAATACATTGTCAGTGTGCAATCTTCCAAAACAGGAAATTTTAAGATCAGGGCTGGCGGAGAACTTGAGTTTGCACTGGTCTATTCGGCCCGAAAAGCGAATGACGAAAAATACGCGTTCAGCGCTTCTTATGAACTGGCCAAACGCCGTCAAATGATTGCTTCAATCCTGAATGATCTGGTGCTCGAAACGCCGAACGATACCATAAACCGTGAATTTGCTTTTGCAAAAATCAGGGGAACCGAAAGTATTTACGATACCAAAGGCGGACTAATGCACGGACCTGGCGGTGGCGCTTATTATGCAGCCATCTGGGCCAATGATCAGGCAGAATATATCAATCCGTTTTTTCCGTTTTTGGGAAATATTTATGGAAACGAATCGGCGATGAATGCTTTCCGGCATTTTGCCCGGTTCATGAATCCGGAATATAAACCCATCCCAAGTTCGATTATTTCGGAAGGCGTGGGTACCTGGCATGGAGCCAAAGACCGCGGCGATCAGGCTATGATTGCCTACGGAGCATCACGTTTTGCACTGGCTTATGGCGATAAAAATGCAGCTAACGAGCTTTGGCCGTTGATTGAATGGTGCCTCGAATACCTGGAACGGAAAAAGTCGCCCGATGGAGTCATCTTCTCTGATTCGGATGAATTGGAAAACCGGTTTGAAAACGGCGATTACAACCTGGCTACCAATTCGTTGGCTTATGGCGGCCTGGTTGGCGCTTCTTATTTAGCTACCGAACTGGGCAAACCTGAGCTCGCCAGCTTATACCGGAACCGTGCTGATGAACTCCGAAAAGCCATTGAGAAATACTTTGGAGCTAAGGTTCAGGGGTTTGATACTTACCAGTATTACTTGGGAAATACCAAGCTCCGCGCCTGGATTTGCTATCCGCTCAACATGGGGATTTTCGACCGGAAAGACGAAACCATGAAAGCACTTTTTTCTGATTTTTTGTGGACCCGCGACGGAATTCTCACTGAATCAGGCACCAAAACGTTCTGGGACCGCTCAACCTTACATGCCTTCAAAGGACTTTTTGCAGCCGGTGCAGCGAGTCAGGCCATGAAATATTTTAATTATTATTCGGCCAAACGATTGTTGGGAGACCATGTTCCTTATCCGGTGGAAGCCTGGCCCGAAGGAAACCAGCGCCATTTGTCGGCCGAGTCGGGTTTGTATTGCCGCACGGTTACCGAAGGGCTATTAGGCATTCAGCCTGTTGGATTCCGGAGTTTTACGATGAACCCCCGTTTGCCTGAAGGATGGAATTTATGAAACTGAAAAGATTAAGGCTTTTCAGTCTGAATTTGACATCGAAGTGTACCGGAAAGGAAGCAATGCCCGGGTTCTGGTGGTTCAGTCCGGAAAATAATTTATGACAAAAAATGGGATCAGAAATCTAAATTGACAATCAACCTGAATTAGAAAAGATGAATAAAATTGGAATTATCCTGATAAGCTTTCTGACGATTTCGCTTTACGGCCAATCGCAACAAAAGAAACAGCCGCTGGAACTTTGGTACGATTGTCCTGCCAAAGTATGGGAAGAAGCTCTTCCTCTGGGTAACGGAACCACTGGGGCAATGGTCTTCGGAGGCATCAACCGCGAGCATTTTGCGCTGAATGATCACACGCTTTGGTCGGGTTCGCCTAACCCGGGAAATAAACCCAACGGCCCCCAAATTCTGCCAAAGTGAGAGAAGCTATTTTTGCTGGCGATTACGAGAAAGCCGCAACGCTTTGGAAAGGAATGCACGGCCCGTATTCCGAACGCTACCTGACCATGGGCGATTTTTTCCTGAAATTTGAATTTAAAGATACCCTGACGGATAGTTACTCACGGAAACTTGATCTGCGAAAAGCGCTTTCAACGGTTGCATTTTCGCGTGAAAAAGTCAGTTATATCCGCGAGTCGTTTGTGAGTTTTCCGATCAGGTGATGGTCGTCAAGCTATCGGCTTCTCAGAAAGAGAAAATTTCATTTGGCGCTGTTTTGTCATCGCAGCTTCATTATTCGGTTCAGGTAAAATCTCCCGGATACCTTGTTCTTAAAGGGAAAGCTCCAAAACACATTGCACACCGAAGGAAGAGCCGCAGCAAATTGTTTATGATGAACCGGATGGCGAAGGAATGACTTTTGAAATACACCTGAAACTGATTTCAAAGGGTGGACAACTAGTTTCGAACGGAAATTCAATTGGGGTAAAAAATGCTGACGAAGTTGTTCTACTGATGACCGAAGCGACCAGTTTCATGGATTTGATAAATCGCCTGTGAAAGAGGGGAAAATCCTGCAGAAATTGCTTCCCGAAAAATGGAAGCCGCTTCAGCATTGTCTTATTCCGAATTGCTGAACCGCCACTTGCAGGATTATCAAAAACTCTTTGACCGGGTAGAACTGAACCTTGGGGCACAGCAAACTCAACTGCCAACTGATGAACGGATGTTGCGCTACAACAAAGGCGCCATCGATAACGGTCTCGTCGCGCTTTATTTTCAGTTTGGCCGCTACCTGATGATTTCTTCATCGAGGCCGGAACGCCTCCTTCCAATTTGCAGGGATCTGGAATCCGCACGTTCAGCCGCCGTGGGGATGCAATTATACATCAACATAAATACGCAAATGAACTACTGGCCTGCCGAAATGACTAACCTTTCGGAATGTCATCAGCCCTTGTTCGATTTCATGGACGAGCTGGCCATCAACGGCGCTCAAACAGCCAAAGTCAACTACGGAATTCAGTCGGGGTGGCTGGCGCACCATAATTCGGATATCTGGGCCAAAACATCGCCTACCGGTGGCGAAGACTGGGATACGCATGGCGCTCCGCGCTGGTCGGCCTGGCCTATGGGCGGAGCCTGGTTCTGCCGTCACTTGTGGGAACATTATCAGTTCACGGGTGATCGTGTTTTTCTGGAAAAGAAAGCCTGGCCGCTCATGAAAGGTTCCGCCGAATTTTTACTGGCTTGGCTGGTGGAAGACAAAAATGGATTTTTGGTAACCAATCCGGGAACATCACCTGAAAATACCTTTAAAATTGACGGAAAACTTACGAAATTTCGATGGCAAGCACCATGGATATGTCTATTATCCGCGAACTGTTTGCGAACTGTTTGCAGGCTTCGCACGAATTAAATCTTGATAAAGAGTTTGCAGCCCGCATCGAAAAAGCAATTCCGCGCCTTTACCCTTTCCACATCGGAAAGTATGGCCAGATACAGGAGTGGTTCAACGATGTGGACGATCCGAAAGATACACACCGGCACATTTCGCATCTGTTCAGTTTGTATCCGGGCAACCAGATTACACCGGAACTGACGCCGGAACTGGCCAAAGCGGCAAAACAAACGCTGATTCACCGTGGCGATGTGAGTACCGGCTGGTCGATGGCCTGGAAAATAAACTGGTGGGCAAGGCTGAAAGACGGTGATCATGCCCTGAAAATTTGAAAGATGGACTCCGGTACATCGGCTCAAAAACGGAAGTGATGGGTGCGGCGGTTCGTATTCCAACCTGTTTTGCGCCCATCCGCCATTCCAGATTGACGGTAATTTTGGCGGAACAGCTGGTATTGCCGAAATGCTGGTGCAAAGTCACGAAGGTTTTATTCATTTGTTGCCTGCTCTGCCTAAGGAATGGCCGTCAGGAGAAGTGACAGGATTGGTTGCCCGCGGTGGTTTTGTGATTGATCTGAAATGGGATAACGGTCGTTTACAAAGTGCGAAAATTTATTCCAAACTGGGTGGCGACTGCCGGATTAAAGTGGCGGGAGGAATGATTGGTAAAGGGTTCGTTTTATCCGGCGCTTCGTCCGAAAGTAAAAATTCGTTGCTGCAAAAACCGGCAATCGTGCCATTTGTCAACCAATCAAAGGCTGAACCGGTAAGTTTGGTCACACCTCAGGGAAACCTTTACGAGTGGGCAACAAAGGCTGGTCGGACGTATGAAATTAATTCAAAAAATAATCAGCAACAATGAGTAATGAAAATAAGACTCTGATAATTTGGTTGTTAGTCGCTTTTATCGGAACAAATTGTTTAGCCCAAACTCCGAAATGGGAGAAAGTAGCGCCCGGAGTCTGGAAAACCAGCATTGGAACGCCCGAAAATTATAATTTACTAAAAGCTGCCGGGAGCAAACCGGCGCTGGAAGGTATGGCAAAAATGGCACAGTCCGGGTTTCCGCTACCTCAGGAAAAAGTGACCTTTCATCTAAAGGACGGGAAAGTCTCGCTTCGTTTTCCGTTACAGAAAGAAGAACAGATTTTTGGATTCGGACTGAATTTCCAAACCATTTTTCAGCGCGGTAAAGTGCTTGAGTTGCATGTCGATCATTATGGCGGAAAAGATAACGGTCGGACTCATGCGCCGGTACCGTTTTATGTATCCGACCGTGGTTACGGCGTATTTGTGAACGCTGCCCGATACATCAAAGTGTGGTGCGGATCGGCAGTACGGGCCGACAGTCCCGATTTTCCTGAAGTACGCGACCGGAATACCGATAAAAAATGGTCGTCGCGCCCTTATTCTGATGCGGTTGAAATGCTTGTTCCGGCAGCAGGGGTGGAAGTTTACGTGTTTGAGGGGCCAACAGCGCTCGATGCCGTTCGTCGGTTCACCCTGTTCAATGGTGGCGGTTGTCTGCCTCCACGCTGGGGACTGGGTTTTACACAACGGGTAAAATCGTTGTACACGGCTGATGAGGTAAAGAAGGAAGTTGAAGCATTCAATGAGTACCAGTTCCCGCTTGATTTTATTGGTTTGGAACCGGGCTGGCAGAGCAAATCATATCCGTGCACGTTCGAGTGGGATAAAACCCGGTATCCTGATCCGGCTGGTTTTGTTGCTGAAATGAAAGCGCAGGGCATCCGCCTGAATTTATGGACCAATCCTTATGTGTCGCCGGAGTCGCCTGTTTATGAGGCTTTGAAACCGTATTTTGGCAGTCATACTGTCTGGCTGGGGCAGGTTCCGGATGTAACCATTCCTGAAGCAGCTAAAATATTGGGCAATCAGTTAAAGAAAAGTCAGGTGGATATTGGCGTAAGTGGTTATAAAATTGATGAAGTGGATGGCTACGATTATTATTTGTGGCCCGATGTCGCTGAATTTCCTTCCGGGGTGAGCGCCGAGCAAATGCGCCAGACTTATGGCCTGCTCATTCAAAAACTTACCGCCGACCTGTATTACAACCGGAACGAACGAACTTACGGATTGGTCAGGGCTTCCAATGGCGGAGGCTCCAATCTTCCGTATGTGATCTATGATGATTATTACAGTCACGAGGATTTCATCACAGCCCTTTGCAACAGCGGATTTTCGGGCATTCTGTGGACTCCCGAAGCCCGAAATTCAAAGACAGCTGAAGAATGGCTGCGCCGGTTTCAATCGGTTTGCTTTTCGCCGATGGCTATGATCAATGCCTGGTCGAGTGGAACCAAGCCCTGGTCGTTTCCCGAAGTGGCGAAGGAAGTGAAAGAATATGCCGATTTGCGCATGGCTTTGCTCCCGTACTTTTATTCAGAGTTTGCCAAATATCATTTTGAAGGGACGCCGCCATTCCGGGCAATGTACCTCGAACCGGGTTTTTCCATCCGCAGAACCGAGCAGGCCGGATCGGCTGACTTGAATGAGAATCCTTATTTAGAAGCTGTTCGCAAGGAAATTAAAGACCAGTATATGGCCGGCGAATACCTTTTGGTTGCGCCAATGTTTACCGGCCAAACCAGCCGGAAAGTGGTGCTTCCGGAAGGAAAATGGTTTGATTTTTATACCGGGAAATATGCAGGCGGCGGTGAAATAATCACCGTTGAACCGGGATTGGGTCGTATTCCGGTGTTTGTGAAGGATGGCGCGTTGATCCCGATGATGAAACCTCAGTTGCGAGCGCCGAAAGCGGGTGAAAAAATCAACCTGGAAATTCGTCACTTCGGCACAAAGGATGGTTCCTATCGCCTGTACGACGACGACGGTGAAACATTTGACTATGAAAAAGGCGCTTACTCGTGGCGTGAGCTGAAAATCGAAAAACAGGCAAACGGCAAATCAAAAACCAGTGTTTCACCGGCTGAAAAAGGGAAACCTGACAATTTAGGTACAGTGACCTGGACTGAGATGACAAATTAATAACAACATTTATTTGTGAAAAAACATGTACTGAATTTGATGTGCCTTTTTCTGTTTGCGGCGCCATTGCTGGCACAGATCAAGGGCGACGAAGATGCCGGAATGCTGAATCAGGCCCAAAAGCGCGACCAGCAAGCCATCGACGAGGCGGTGAACGGCTGGTGGACGAAATCAATGAAAACTGTTGATCAGCGTATCGGTTGGTGGCGCGAAGCCCGTTTCGGAATGTTCGTTCATTGGGGAGTATATTCACTTCCGGCTGGCGAATGGAAAGGCAAAGTGGTTTCCGGCTATGCCGAGCACCTGATGCGCAAAGAGAAAATCTTCCGGAACGACTATCTTGAACTTGCCCACCAGTTTAATCCGGTTGAATTCAATGCGGACGAATGGATTAAAACTGCACGGGATGCCGGAATGCGCTACTTTGTTATCACGGCCAAGCACCACGATGGTTTTGCCATGTATCCTTCGGAAGTTTCGGATTTTAACATTACCAAGCAAACACCTTTCAAACGTGATCCGATGGCTGAACTCGCGGCTGCCTGCAAAAAATATGACGTCAGATTCGGGTTTTATTACTCTCATGCATTCGATTGGGAACATCCTGATGCACCGGGTAATGACTGGGAATACGACAATCCGGGTGGGGATTTACTGCTTCATGGTGGCGCCAACTGGTTCGATGCCGAACCACAACGTTTGCCCAAAGCTGTCAAATACGTGAATGAAAAAGCCATTCCGCAAATCAAAGAGCTGATCAGAAAATATCATCCTGACATTTTGTGGTTCGATACGCCGCACAAACTTCCGTTGTCGGAAAATATCCGGATTCTGAAAGTTATTCGTGAAACTGATCCGAACGTGGTTGTAAATGGACGTCTGGCACGGAGTTCTGCAGTGATGTTTGGTGATTACAAGAATACAGCCGACCGGCCGGCAGAGTTTTTTCCGGTGGAAGGCGACTGGGAAGCCATTCCAACTACCAACGAATCGTATGGCTATTCGAAAACCGATAACAGTCACAAACCGGCTTCGTTTTTTATCCGCCTGCTGGCCAACGCAGTTTCGCGCAACGGCAATCTGCTGATGAACATTGGCCCGATGGGAAATGGCCGCTTTGACACAAAAGATGTGGATATTTTAAAAGGAATTGGCGACTGGATGCAAAAGAATGGGCAGAGCATTCACGGGGCCAGTGCATCCTCGTTACCCTTGCAATCCTGGGGAGTGGTTACCCGGAAGGATTCAAAATTGTATTTGCATGTGTTTGACTGGCCTGCTGATGGAAAATTGGTGGTGGGAGGACTAAAAAGCATTCCAGCCAAAGCTTATTTTTTTACTGGTGATGTGAAAAAAGAACTTTTGGTAAAAAAATTAAATACGCCGGATATTCAGATTAGTTTGCCAAAATCTCCCAAAGACACGGTGGACACGGTCATTGTACTGGAAATGAAAAGTACAGTGGAAACTGATCCGGTCAGGCTATTGTCGGCGACTAGCCCTAACCGGCTTTTGGCTTTCGATGCGCAGTTGCATGGCGATGGTTTCCGTTATGGCGATGGCAAAACCGATCGCTATTACGTGGAAGGATGGGCCAAAAAAAATCAATCTGTCAGCTGGTCGTTCCGGTTGAATGAAAAAGCAACTGTTGAACTGGATGTTCGTTACCAGGCAGATAACCAAAGCGGGGGAGTAGTGAATGTTTTGATGGACAGGAAGAACTTCAGACTCGAAATAAAACCTTCGGCAGGAAAGCCGGAAATAAAGACTGTAGCTGTTGGACAGTGTACCCTCAATGCCGGATCGCATGAATTAATCCTTCAACCTGAAACTATTTCAGGTAAGAATCTGATGCAGTTATTTCAGGTTGATGTTAAACCGGAAAAATAGCTGGTAAAAAACTGCTTATTTTCAAATCAATGATTCAAAATCAATTAAAACACAAGTCGCTTTTTCTGACTTTTTCGTTGCTGCTTTTAATCTGTCCGGCTTTTTTACAGATATTTGTTAATGCTGATGGAACCACTGATCCATACAAAGCACTGAATGATAGGGGTTGGTATGAAGAAGAAACTTCACTGCATCCGGGCGTAAAGCACATCACCCAGCAATGGAATGATGCGTTAAAAAAATATGTTTTTGCCTTTACCATGCACAAAGGTGTGGATGGTGATGGAAGTGAACGAATTGATCGTCAACGCCTTGAAATTAAAACTTACGGACGGTCGCCTGATAACATGAAAGCTGCTTATGGCGAAACCCATACTTATCGCTGGAAATTTAAACTGGATGCCGGGTTTCAGCCTTCGCCCAGCTTTTGCCACATCCACCAGTTGAAAGCCGGTGATGGCGACGATGCGGGAGCACCGCTTATCACCATTACTCCACGTGCCGGAAACCCGGATAAACTTCAGCTAATTTTTGTGGCGCCTGCAGCTATAGGTGGAGGAACCACCTACCTGAAAGAGGTGGAACTGGCGCCTTTCAAAGGAACCTGGGTGGAAGTGCAGGAAAAAGTAAAGTTTGCGCACGACGGGAATATTGATGTAGTAATCCGGCGGATTGACGATGAAACGATACTTCTCCGGCATCACAGCGATTTACTCGATTTGTGGCGCGGCACAGCCACTTTTATCCGCCCTAAATTCGGAATTTACCGTAGTCTCAACAATATTTCATACCTGCGCGACGAGACAGTGCTGTTTGCCGATTATTCACTTTATGAAGGAACTGATTTTACTGCACCGGTTGCACCGTCAGGTTTGGAGATTGCATCGGTGTCGGAGAATCAGTTAAAACTGACATGGAAAGACAACTCCGTCAATGAAGATCTTTTCAGAATTGAAATTTCGGAGGATGGTAATACCTGGAAATATTTTGCAACTTCACCAGCAGGCAGTTCAAATTATACGACTTCCGGCTTCACAGCAGGCAAAACATATTGGGTCAGGGTCAGGGCTGAAAATGTGGTTGGAAATTCGACGTTTTCCAATGTCGCAGCATATTCTCCGGTTACCGGAATGGTTCCGGTCGGGGAGGTGCAAGGTCAATTTCGGGCGTGGTTTAACAACGGTTCGCTGTATCTTTCCTATAATCTTCCTCAAAAAGTGCAGGTAAGGCTTTCACTCCATACCATACAGGGACATGAACTTTTCTCAGTCACCGGCGAATCGGGACAAGGCGAGTGTCAAAATGCTTATCCGGTTGATTTTTTGGCTGAAGGCATCTACATTGCACGTCTTGCTGCGAGCAGTTTTTCAGGGGAGCAGAAGCTGTTTTTTAAAAAATAAATGAGGATACAAAGGACTGTGCAGCAAATTGAATGATCATTTATTTATTATCCTGAGCTCCGGCAAAATAGTTAAAGCATTCTATTAACAAGGAGTTTCGGATGAAATTTTAAAACAATTATTCGCGCGGAATCGATGCCTTTTATCGGAGATTTGAAAGCAATATTTTGATAGATTTACAGGAATTAAAATTGTTTGGAACGAAGGATTCCTGATAGGATTCATTTGGCTTTGCATTGCAAACGTTGAAATAACCAAACCTGTAACCATGATCAGATATTCTGCTTTTCTAATTTGTTTTGTTTTACTGACAGGGCATGTTAGCTCTCAGTCAGATGTGGTTCCCGTTGTCGATGATCAGTTATCAGCCGCAAAATCGGTGTTGATAAACGGATACGTTGGAAAAAAACTTAACGCCTCTTATCAAAATCGGATTCTGGCACAGGACGTCGACCGTTTGTTCGCACCATTCCGGAACCGGACCGAAGCCAGCTGCTGGCAAAGCGAATTCTGGGGAAAATGGTTTACTTCTGCGGTGCTGGCTTATCGCTATCGACCCGAACCTCAACTGAAAAGAGCGCTTGATCAGGCCGTTGAAGGTCTTCTTGCCACTCAAACTCCGGATGGATATATTGGAAATTATGCCGATGACAAACATCTGGCAAGCTGGGATATTTGGGGCCGAAAATATTGCATGTTAGGTTTGCTGGCTTATTACGATCTCACTAAAGACCCAAAAGCGCTGAAAGCTACAGCGAAATTGGCTGATCACCTGATAAACGAATTAAAGGAACGCAATCTCTTGATTGTAAAAATGGGCAATCACCGGGGCATGGCGGCATCATCTGTACTGGAACCCATTTGCCTGCTATATTCCCGTTCAGGCGATAAAAAATATCTCGATTTTGCTAATGAAATTGTTCGCGAGTGGGAAACTCCCGATGGACCTCAACTCATTTCGAAGTCGAATATCGATGTTGCCGGACGTTTTTCAAAACCAAATGGAAGCTGGTACGGCTGGGAGCAAGGACAGAAAGCTTATGAAATGATGTCGTGTTACGAAGGATTACTGGAATTATACCGATTGACCGGCAGACCGGAATATAAAGTTGCTGTTGAAAAAACTTGGGAAAACATCCGAAAAACAGAAATCAATGTCGCCGGGTCGGGTTCATCGGTAGAATGTTGGTTTCACGGAAGCGAACACCAGATTCATCCGGTTTTTCATTATCAGGAAACTTGTGTGACAGCAACCTGGATCAAGTTAAGCCAGCAGTTGTTGAGATTGACGGGAGAAGCCAAATATGCTGATGCAATTGAGCAAACCTATTATAATGCGTTACTGGGTTCGATGAGCACAGATGGTTCCGATTGGGCCAAATATACTCCGCTTGCAGGGCAAAGGCTGGAAGGAACCGAACAATGTGGTATGGGGCTGAACTGTTGCGTGGCTAGTGGTCCCCGCGGCCTGTTTACGTTTCCGCTTACGGCAGTCATGACTGATAAAACTGGAATTCAGGTAAATTTCTTTGCTGATGGTACCTATATTTTGTCAACCCTGGAAAAACAAAAAATTGAAATTATTCAGGAAACTGATTACCCGGTTTCCGGAAAAATCAGGATAAAAGTTAAGCCTGAAAAGCCGGTGAATATGTCTGTCAGGATAAGAATTCCGGAATGGAGCGCCAAATCGTCACTGACTGTGAACGGAGAACCAGTTAACAATCTTGTTCCGGGAGAGTATGCTGCTATTCAGCGTATCTGGAAATCGGGCGATCTGATCGACCTGAATTTGGATATGCGTGGTCGGGTAATAAGTTTGGGTGAATCTCCGGAAAGCATGGCAATTCTTCGTGGTCCGATCCTTTTGTCGCGTGATGCACGCTTATCCGGTACAGGCCTTGAATCGGTTATCAGACCTGTTGCTGGAAAAGATGGCCACGTTGAATTGGAGCAGATTGATCAGAAGAATCCCGAAATGTGGATGGAATTTAAAGCTCTTTTTATGCCGGAATCGTATGCAGAAGGAGAAAATAAACCAATTCCGGTTGTCCTTTGCGACTATGTTTCTGCCGGAAATTCCAAAGAAGGACATCCTCAATTTAATGTCTGGCTTCCGCAATTATTCGATCCCCGAAAATAAAGATCGAACAACTGCAAAAGAAATAATGCTGAGTTTGGCTAAACTCAGCACATAAAGACATTACTCATCAAATTATTCTGCAGAAATCAGTTCTGCCTGGTATCCGGCAGTTTTCAGCACTGCGGTAATTTCTTCAGCGCTTATTTGTTCCGTTTTAACTGTGAGGATTCTCATTGGGTCAGTGAGGTCTACATTCCAGTTGGCGATGCCTTTTTCCTGATTCAGAAACGGAGTTATTGTGGCCACACATCCGCCACATTTTACATTGGTTTTAAATTTTAAAGTTTTCATTTTTAGAATTTTATGTGATTTTTTTTGAGTGAATTATGTCATTACTTTAGCAACAATGAGAACCATTACAACAACGACAACTATTCCCTCTCCAGCTTCTTGAATCTCAACCTCAAGCTATTGCTCACCACCGATACCGAGCTCATCGCCATAGCCGCTCCGGCAATCATCGGGTTGAGTAGATATCCTGTGAAAGGGTAGAGTAGTCCGGCTGCGATTGGAATGCCGATGGTGTTGTAAATGAATGCCCAGAACAGGTTTTGTTTGATGGTTCGCAAGGTGTGTTTCGAAAGTTCAATTGCCGATGAAATGGATTCGAGACGCGACGAAACAATGGTCATTTTAGCCACATCCATCGCGATATCTGAGCCACTGCCCATGGCAATGCTCACGTCGGCCTGTGCCATGGCGTGCGAGTCGTTGATACCGTCGCCAGCCATCGCCACAACTTTGCCTTGCTGTTGAAGGTTCTTTATGTATTCAGCTTTGTCGTCAGGTAAACATCCGGCTTTGAAAATATCAATTCCGGTTTGTTTGGCTACAGATTGGGCGGTATGCTCATTATCGCCGGTAAGCATATGGATTTCGATACCGCTGTGTTTAAGCTTTTCAATTGCCGCAACCGATGATGCTTTGATCGGATCGGTAATGGCGATAATAGCCAGAATTTGATCCTGACGTCCAAAGAAAAGAACGGTTTTGGCCTGCTCCTGAAGAGTGTAGGCTGTTTCTTTGTCTTCCGAAGTGAGCAGAATTCCAGATTCAATCATCAAACGCTCGTTTCCAACAGCATATTTTGATTCATGAATGGTAGCTAAAACTCCTCGTCCGGTCTGGCTTTCAAAATGTTCGACAAGCAAAGTCTGTACATTTTCATTTCTTAAAGTTCTTGAAATCGCTTCGGCCAATGGGTGTTCCGATTGAGATTCGATGCTGAATAAAATGGATTTCAGCGTCTCCGAATCTTCTGTTTTCCACAGTAGGTCGGTTATCTGTGGCTTTCCTTCGGTAATGGTGCCGGTTTTGTCCAAAACTAACGTGTCAATCTTGTGAGCAAGTTCCAGTCCGTCGGCATCTTTTATCAAAATTCCCAATTCAGCGCCACGACCAATACCCACCATAATAGCTGTTGGAGTGGCCAATCCGAGCGCACAGGGGCAGGCAATGATTAATACTGAAACCATGGTCAGCAAAGCCTGTGGCAGGGCGTTTTCGCCGCCAAATATCATCCACGCGACAAAACTGAGAATAGAAATTGAGATGACTACCGGAACAAATACCGATGCTACTTTATCAACCAGTTTCTGAACCGGCGGTTTGCTTCCCTGCGCTTCCTGAACCATGCGGATGATGCGGGCCAGCAAGGTTTCGCTTCCTACTTTCCGGGCTTCCATCACAAAACTGCCTTTCTGGTTGATTGTTCCGGCAAAAACAGAACTTCCGGCTGTTTTCTCAACGGCCAAAGGTTCACCGGTAATCGAACTTTCGTCAACAAACGAAGTTCCTTCAAGCAAAATGCCGTCAACCGGAATACGCTCGCCGGGCTTCACACGCAGTTTATTGCCAATTTTTACTGCTGAAATGGGTTGAACTGATTCAATTCCGAAGTTTTCAACCAGAGTGACTGTATCGGCCTGCAAGCCCATCAGTTTTTTTATGGCCGATGAGGTGTTGGCTTTGGCTCGCTCTTCAAGCATTCGCCCCAACAAAATAAATACAATGATGACTGCCGAAGCTTCGAAATACACCGGAGGATGGCTGTCTCCATACATCAGGAAATGCGGAAATATTGTATTGAAAAGGCTGAATGACCAGGCGATTCCGGTGCTCAAGGCTACCAGCGTGTCCATGTTGGTCTTGCCGTGTTTCAGTTGCTTAAAGGCATTAACAAAAAAGCTTCTTCCGAACCAGAAAACCACCGGAGTTGTGAGCGCCAGCATAATCCAGTTGGCAAAAGGTAAATCCATCATGAACATTCCGATAATTACTACAGGCAACGTCAGGATGGCTGAGAAAATGGTTTTTCGTTTCAAAACAACCGACTCGTGCTGTTTGATTTCTTCCTGAAGATCGGCTTCGTTTTCGTCGCAAAGGATATCGAAGCCAATGGACTGAATGGCTGAGCGGAAGGATGTTGGATTTGTGATTTCAGGATTGTATTCGACCCAAACACTGGCTGCCGCAAAGTTGATGGATGCAGTGACTATTCCCTGCTGGCTTTTCAGCATACTTTCGACGCTTGCCGCGCACGAAGCGCAACTCATGCCGGTAACCAGGAAATTATTTTTGATTGTTGTTTCCATGACCTTATCTTTTTGGCAAAGTTAAAGGCCGGAAACCACCGAATTTTTATACAATTTCGGGTTTAGTTTATAAAATTTACTGATTACACTTTGTCGAGCGGGATGCGTTTGTTGTCTTTGATATGCTTGAAATGCTTCGGAGTAAGCCCGGTGATTTTTTTGAACTGCGCCGAAAGGGCAGAAACGCTGCTATAACCTAGTTCCCAGGCAATCTGGCTGAGGGTTTGTTCGTCATATACCAGCAGCTCTTTTACCCGTTCTATTTTCTGGCTGATGATGTATTTTTCGATGGTTGTGCCTGTTACTTCCGAAAAAAGGTTGCTCAGGTAGTTGTAATCCTTGTTTAGTTTCGATTCGAGGTATGCCGAATAATTCACCTTGATGTCTTCTTCATTTTTATAGCGAATCAGTTCAATAACCAAAGTTTTGATTTTCTCAATGAGCTGACTTTTTGAATCGTCAATGAGCTCGAAGCCATAGCCGGTAAGCTTTTCACGCAAAACAGGCAGTTTTTCAGAAGAAACTGGTTCAGTAGTTTCCACTTCGCCCAAAGCAACATCCGTGGGCTGGTAATCCAGTTCCTGAAATATCCCTCGCACAGCCATGATGCAGCGCGGACAAACCATATTTTTGACGAAGTACTTCATTCAAGGCAAAAGTAGAAAGGTAAAAGTAAAAAGGCAACTAAATAGTGCCAGGTATTTGCGGAAGATATTTTTGTGGGCTATCTACTCATCCTATGACTCGAAGTCATAGGATGAGTAAATTCATATATACCTAGCTGTGACAATGGTCGCAACTGCAGCTTTTCCCTTTGGCTTTCTCAAATGCTTCTTTGCCTTCCGAAACCGAGAACCAGATTAATCCGGCAGCCCCGATTACGTCGGCGTAGGCAAAACCAGTAAATTCATAAATCAGGCTCGAAACAAGCAGAATAACCGACATATATACACAAATCTTGGTGCAATTGGCATCCGAAATAATGGGGTCGGAATGCAACTTTTCACCTGTCGATTTCTTGGCATTCATCAGCCAAATCATCACGGCAATAGACACTAACGAGATAACTACACCCCAAAAGGTTGTTTCAGGTTTGTGGTTATTTACAATGGAGGCAATGATTCCAGCTAACAATCCGGCAGATAAAAGGTAAAAAGCAGTTCCTGTTATTTTTAGCGCCCTGATTTCGAATTCACTTTTTGAACTGGAAGGGTTTCGTCGAATTCGTTGAATCATCATTGCAATGCCAATGCCCGACATGACTTCGATAAAACTGTCGACCCCAAACCCAAACAAGGTTAATGTTTCGTCTTCGTAGCCTAAAAACATGGAGACTATGCCTTCCGCCAGATTGTAAAAGATAGTAAAAAGGCTTAATAGATAAGCCTTTTGATATAGTTTTTCTTCTGAATCATTCATTTATTGAAGTATTTCAATGCGTTGGTTGATCAGGCCAAATTAATCTTTTCTAATGATACTTTTTATGAAGTCTTTTTTGACACTAAACCAATCCGAATGATTCGACCCCGTTGTGCAGCGACTCAATAGCCCGTGTTAGTTTTCTTTTTACTTCCTCAGCAATGGGGGCAAGTTTGGGGTTATCAATGGCCATCATCGAAGCAACCGGGTCAACAGCGGTCACTTCAATCACATTTTTGCCTAAATCCTGAACCACAACATTACAGGGAAGCATCGTGCCGATTTTGTCTTCGCTCTGTACTGCTTTGTATGCATAGGCCGGATTGCAGGCGCCCAGTATGGTGTATCTCCTGAAATCAACATTTAGTTTTTCTTTGAATTTATCGTGAAGGTTGATTTCTGACAAAACTCCGAATCCTTCGATTCCCAGTGATTCTTTTACGCGATCAATTGCCTGTTCAAATGTGGCGTCAATTTTCTTTGTGATGTAGTACTTCATGGCTTTAAATTTTTAATCGTTAAATATTACTCATTGATTTAGGCGGTGGATGTGATTCTGTTGATTTTGAGGTTTTTTAATTGATTTACACAAGTACATAAACAAACTGACCCGATGAATTTGTTCATCAGGTCAGTCGAATTGTGTGAAACTTTATTTTCGGTACAGGCAGCACTCCGGAAGTTCTTTGTAAACATTGTCAGGAGCTTTGAACTTTTCGGTGTCGTGTCCGGCTTTTGCAATCGCTTTCTGTATGGTGTCACTACTGGTTTTTTCGCCGTCAAAGCTAATTTTCAGCATTTTTGTTTCGCTGCTCCATTCTGCTGAAGCGACTCCAGAAACCGATTTGGCAGCAGTTTCAATCCGGTCTTTGCACATTTCGCAGTTTCCTGAAACCTTGAATTGTGCGTGCGCACTGGCTTGCTGCCTGAGCGCGGAGCTGTCGAAGGCAGCATCAGATTGATTCATCATGCTTGGTTTGCCTTCCAACTGTGCCGCAGCATCAACACTGAAAGCTCCTTGCGTGACGATTTCTTCGCCATCCGATAAGCCGTCAGTAATCACATAACTTTCGCCAAGTTTTGGACCCAATTCAATTTCGCGAAGATGAAAAATAGCTTCATCGCCAGCCTGTTTCACGTAAACGACAGAGCGTTTGCCTGTCCACAGCACTGCCGATGCCGGAATGACCAATTTGTCTTTGTATTCGACCAGATTAGATTTCACGATGCCGGTAGCAAACATTTCGGGTTTCAGCTTGGCGCCCGGATTGCCAATTTCAACCCTTACTTTGGCCACGCGGTTCACCGGATCAATCACCGGATCGATGAATTTTACTTTTCCGGAGAACGATGTGCCGGGCAGTGCCTGGATAGTAAAATCAATCTGATCGCCGTTTTTCAGAAACGGAAGATCGCTTTCGTAGGCGTCAAACAAAATCCAAACGCGTGACAAATCCGAAACTTCGTAAAGCACTGTTCCGGCGCTCACGTAGTCGCCCATGTTGATGCGACGAGCTGTAACAATGCCTGAAGTGGTTGCCTCTATGTTGATGTTGGATTGAATGTTATGCGAATTTTCGATTGCTGAAATTTGTGTGTCAGAAAGTTTCCACTGACGCAGTTTTTCTTTGGCCGCTTCATAGATTTCAGGCTGCGCTAATTTGGTTTTTGCAGCTTCGAGCAACTCCTGTTGTGCGGTGACCAATTCCGGCGAATAGATCGCTGCCAGCTTTTGTCCTTTGCGAACAGGTTCGCCGGTGAAATTGACCAGCAGCTTTTCAACCCTTCCGGAGATGTGTGCAACCTGGTTTTGCAGCAAACGTTCGTCTGCTTGCACTTTTCCGTAAAGGCGCAGCTCTTTCTCCGGATTTTGACGCGAAACGACCGAGGTTTGCACATTGGCCAACTGAGCCGCTTCTTTGGTCAGATGAATGGCCATCGCATCGGATTGAGAAGCTGCATTTGAATTGAGCAGAATCAGATCCATCGCACAAATCGGGCATTTACCGGGCTTATCCATCCTAATGTTGGGGTGCATCGAGCAGGTCCACATCTCAGCCTTTCCTGCTTCTGCCGTATGATTGTGGTCCTCGGTAGCATGATTATGGCCCTCGTCCGCCTTTTCCGGTGAATGAAAAACTGCCCATCCGATGAAAAGTCCGATGACGATAAATACTCCGCCGCGTATATATTGATTTGAAAATAATTTAATCATGATTTGTAAATTTTTATTGTGGTTGTGAACAAGCCATCAGGCGTTTGATCCAGGCAATGGTCGTATTGTTATCCGAAATCGCTTCAATCTGTTTCGTTTCATAATCAAGCGTTTGCTGACGGATACGAAGCAAATCGGTTAATCCGGAGCCTGATGATGAGAAACTTTTCATCAGAATATTCAGCGATTTATTGGCCAGATCCGCCTGATTTTGGTAAAGTTTCATTCGTCGCCGGGCATCCTGATACTGCTGAATGGCTTCGTAATATTCGGTTTGCAGCGCATTGGCGGTAGCCTGATATCCCTGTTCTGTGGCTGTTCTTTGCAACCTGACTTCCTCCTGCATGGCTTTGTACTTTTTCCGGTAAATGGGCAAGGTAACCGTCACCATCGGCATCACCATATCGCTTCCGTTCATTTTCGAATCCGACATTGGGTTTTTGCCGATCAGCGAATAGTTCAGTCCGAGGCCAACCATCGGGTAACCCATTTTAGTCACCATTTCTTTTCGGGCGTCGAGCGATTGTTGCTCGTACTGCAACATGCCGAGCATCGGATTGTGACTAAGAATGCTATCGGAAACCGCTTGCATCGAAATGTTGAGCGAATCAGGCAAAATCTTTTCAGTCAGTTGTACAGGCGATTGCATCTTTCGGTTCAAGTAACTATTGAAACGCGCTGTAATCGTTTGATGCTGGTTTTTGAGCAGCGAAATGTTGTTTGCCAGCTCACTAATTTCAATTTGCACGCGATACAAATCGGCCAATCCAGAACCTCCAGAAGACGCCATTGGTGAAGAATTATTGCCTGCAGTAGAATTTGCCTGACCGGAATTAGGTGCTGAATTTCCGCCCATACCACCCATGCCTGAAGACGGTGTTGCAGAAGGAGAGGATCCGGCCGACATCGTGCCCGCAGAGGAACCAACGGAACTATTTGCGGCTGATTTGAATTTCACCAGCGACAACCGTTCAACCGTTCTCAAAATCTCCAGATTTTCCTCAGCAATGTGAATTGACTGATCGATCTTTTGCAACTCGAAATAAGTTCGCTGAACATCGTAGAACACCTGTAATTTAGCGTCGCGCAAGGTTTCTAACTTTGCTTTGGCCATCAGGCTCATCTCGTCTTTGGCGGCTTTCAGTACACCAAACCACGGAAACATCTGCATCAAACGAATGTCGGCAACCTGTTTTCCGCCAACCAGTTCCATCGGGTTAAGGAAAATGCCGGTGCTCAGCTCCGGATCGGGCAAACTGCCCACCTGCGGAACTTTTTGCAGCGAGGCTTCATATTCGACCAGTTTCTGCAATACTGTCGGGTTGTTCTTGGCCGCAATTTCCAGGTAAATCGTCAGCGAATCGTTCTGTTGACTATTCGCAATTGTGCAGATTCCGATTAATAAGAAGGTCAATATCAATTTTTGTAATGATCTTCTGGAGGTCAATTCTATTTCGTCCGAAATTAGATTTGTACCTTTTTCAACCTGATTTCGCGGACGAGAATATTGCCGTTGCGCTAACCCGGGGCGACACTCCTTCGTCGCTTTGCCCCGGGCTACCAATATTTCGCCCCTACAGAGCTGAAAAACTATACTATCAAATTGATGAACAGAATGAAATTCTCCCTGACAAAGCGATGCCCAAAGCTTTCCCCCTCTTGGGGGAACGGGAAGGGGGCTGTATTTATATGTTTTCATTTTGCTTCTGATTTTTGATCTTTTTTACTGCGTTTTCCCGCCACATCGACTGGAACATCGGTACCACGAAAATGGTCATTACCTGAATGATCATCCCGCCAAAGGTTGGAATGGCCATTGGAACCATGATGTCGGCACCTTTTCCGGTGGATGTGAGTACCGGCAACAGTGCGATAACTGCAACTGCTGTAGTCATCATGGCTGGCCGGACACGTTTTAATCCGGCAGCAATCACAGCTTCGCGCACATCGTGAACTGTTCCGGGATGGCGTTGTTCAAAAGTCTGGTGGATGTAGGTTCCCATAATCACGCCGTCGTTGGTGGCAATTCCGAAGAGGGCAATAAACCCGACCCAGACGGCCACACTCAGGTTGATCGGGTGCATCTGGAACATATCGCGTAGGTTGATCCCTGCAACAGAAAAATTCATAAACCAGTCCTGACCATACAACCACAACATGATAAAACCACCGGCAAACGCCACAAATACGCCTGAAAAATGGATGAAAGAAGCTGTCACGGTGCGGAACTGGAAATAGAGCAGGAGCAGGATGACGACCAAACTCAGCGGAACAACAATAGCCAACCTTTTAGTGGCACGCATTTGCTGTTCGTAATTTCCGGCAAATTTGTACGACACTCCGGCGGCCAGTTGCAATTCTCCTGATTCGGTTTTCTGTTTCAGGATTTTGCTGGCTTCGTCCACCACATCCACTTCGGCTTTGCCTTCCAGCTTATCGAAAATGACATAGCCAACCAGGAACGTATTTTCGCTGCGGATCATCTGTGCGCCGCGTGTATAGTCGATATCAGCAATTTCGCTCAGCGGAATTTGAACACCGTTCATCGCTGGAATCAGGATGCGTTTAATGTCTTCCGGATTGTCGCGCAACTCGCGGGCATAACGTACCCGAATCGGGAATCGCTCGCGACCTTCCACCGAATTGCTCAGCGCCATGCCGCCAACGGCCACCTGCAATATCTCCTGAACGTCGCTCACACTCATGCCGTAACGCGCCATGGCTTCGCGGTCCAGTTTAATTTCGAGATATGGCGCGCCAACCGCCCGATCGTAAAACACCGAGGTGGCTTTTACCGACGAAACTTCTTTCAGCGCCTGTTCGAACTGCATTCCAGCTTTTTCGATGCTTTCCAGATCAGGACCGTAAACTTTCAGTCCCATCGGGGCGCGCATCCCGGTCGAAAGCATCACCAAACGGGTTTCAATCGGCTGTAATTTGGGCGCCGAAGTCAGTCCAGGAATGTTGGTCACTTTTACGATTTCGTTCCAGATGTCGTTTGGCCGTTTGATTTCGGGCCGCCACTGACGGAAATTATCGCCGTTTTTATCAGGAACGAGACTGTCAGCCAGAATCACACGGAATGTTTCTTTCTCCGGATTGTATTTTCCTCCATTTTTCAGGATGAAACTGCCGTCGCGGTCTGTTTTAAACTGCATGCGGTGACCGTTCTCATCCAGAATATATTCAGGCCGGTAATTGATTGTATTTTCGAACATCTGCACCGGAGCGGGATCGAGCGCTGAATTGACGCGGCCCCACTTACCAACGGCAACTTCCACTTCAGGTATGGCCGAGAGCCGCTTGTCGAGCGTTTCGATGTAGTCGAGGTTCATTTCGATGCTCGAATGTGGCATGGAGGTGGGCATCAGCAGGAACGAACCTTCGTTGAGCGAGGGCATAAATTCCTTGCCGGTTCCGGGGAATGCTTTGGTCGATTTTTGCCACAGTGCTGTTTGCCTGAAACTGCTCCAACCCAGCTTTTCGAATCCATTGGCGGCAAAACCAAAAATACGTTCTGTTCCTTGCCAGATGAGCAATCCGAAGAGCAAAGTAAACGCCGGAAGCAGCAGGAATTTCCATTTATGTTCGAGGCACCAACGCATGATTGATTCGTAAAAATGCACCATCGAAAGCAACGCCAGTAAAATGACCGACACAATTCCGGCGACAAACAGATAATTCACCAATGTGCTGTTGTGCGCACCCAAAGGCAGCCATTCAATCGAAAGGTAATAAACTGCGGTCAAAACCGTGATGGCAATGTTGATGTAATTCGGATATTTTTTTCTGTCCTCGGGCCAGCGATAATCGAGCAGGTTGTTGATGCCAATAGCCACCAAAGCCAGTGCAGGCCAGGCTTGCCAAATCGCAACAAACAGGATTCCGGCGGCAATCAGTGTTCCGTTCCAGATTTTGCTGATCTTTTTGGTGTCGAACCGGATATTAAAGAACAGATAGGTCAGCGTTGGCAGAACGATAATTCCGAGCAGGAAGGCTGAAATCAGCGCGAATGTTTTGGTGAAAGCCAGCGGATGAAACAGCTTTCCTTCGGCAGCTTCCATGGCAAAAACCGGCAGGAAGCTAACGATTGTGGTGGCAATGGAAGTTACCACGGCATCGCGCACTTCGGTGGTTGCCTGATAAATGACATCCAATAGTTTTTTGCCCCGGATACCTTTATTCTCGGGCATTTCGAGGTGCCGGAGGATGTTTTCGACATCTACAATCCCGATATCGACCATCACGCCAATGGCAATGGCAATACCCGAAAGGGCGACGATGTTGGCATCGACACCAAAGAAACGCATCAGGATGAACGTCATCAATACGCCAATTGGTAGTAATCCAGCCACAATCAATGATGCCCGCATATTCATCACCAAAATGATGATCACGATGATGCTGATCAGAATTTCGTGCGAAAGCGCCGATTCGAGTGTCCCGATGGTTTCCTTGATTAACCCGGTGCGGTCGTAAAATGGTACGATAGTAACTTTTGAAACAGAGCCATCGGCCAGCGTTTTTTGCGGCAGTCCGGCTTCAAGTTCCTTGATTTTAGCTTTGACATTGTTGATCACATCCATCGGATTGGAGCCGTAACGAGCGACAACCACCGCACCAACTGCCTCAGAGCCCGCTTTATCTAGGCCTCCGCGGCGAGTTGCCGGTCCATACGAAATGTGAGCCACATCTTTTACCCTGACCGGAACATTATTACGAACTGCCACAACCGAACTTTCCAGATCGCCAAGGTTTTTGATGTACCCCAAACCGCGAATGATATATTCCACCTGGTTCAGTTCGATGGTTTCGGCGCCAATGTCGAGGTTACTTTTGCGCACGGCGTTCATCACATCCATCACCGAAACGCTGAATGCTTTCAGAGCTTCAGGATTGAGATCAACCTGGTACTCTTTTACAAAACCTCCCACCGAAGCGATCTCCGAAACGCCTTCAGCAGCCGAAAGTCCGTATTTGACGTAAAAATCCTGAATGGTGCGCAATTCCTGCGGATTCCAGCCACCGCTGGGCTCACCGGTTTTGGGATTTCGGCCTTCGAGTGTGTACCAGAAAATTTGTCCGAGCGCGGTGGCATCGGGCCCCAAAGTGGGCTGAACGCCCTGAGGCAAAGTTCCGGCAGGCAAAGAATTGAGCTTTTCGAGGATGCGTGAACGGCTCCAGTAGAAGTCAACATCATCTTTAAAAATGATGTAAATGAACGACATTCCGAACATGGACGTACTGCGGATCGTTTGAACACCCGGCACTCCCAGCAGCGAAGTGGTGAGCGGATAAGTCACCTGATCCTGAATGTCTTTTGGCGAACGGCCCATCCATTCGGTAGCAACAATCTGCTGGTTTTCGCCAATATCCGGAATGGCATCAACAGGAACCGGATTGCGCGGCAGAAAGCCCGTGTTCCAGTTGAACGGCATGGTTACCAGCCCGTAGCCAACAAAGGCAATCAGGAAAATAAAGGTAATCAGCCGGTTGTCGAGAAAATATTTGACAAGTCGGTTAAACATATAGAATTGTATTAGCCCCATCCCCAACCCTTCCCCGAAAGGGAAGGGAGTTTGAGCATAGAGAATTCTTGAAAATCAGTTTTTTTAAAATGGTTATTCTGAATTTGCAGAAACCCTAAGTCCCCCAGTTGGGGGATTTAGGGGGCTATGTTTTACCGGTATTGGCAGCAGCTTGGCAGTTTGTTGTATGCTACATCGGTTGCTTTTGCCTTGTCGTTGTCGTGTCCGGCGGCAGCTATTTTTTTGCCAATGGCATCGAGGCTGGTTTTATCGGCATCGAAAGTTGCTGTCAGCGTTTTATCCTTTTTATTCCATTCAGCTTTGGACACGCCGTCTATCTTTGCGGCTTTTTCGATGCGAGCTTTACACATGTCGCAGTTACCCGAAACTTTGATAGTTTCAGTTTTTGGATTGGCAGCAAGAACGCTGTTATTTGAAGCGAATACTAATGCCAGAAGGGTTATGATGGTAATTTTTACTAATGTTTTCATTTTGTTTTGTATTTGATGTTAATGTATAAAATTGATATCAAGTATCAGGATATAAGTATCAAGACACAAGAAAATGGTTATTCAGAAGAAGAAATCTTCTAACTGAAAGGAGAATACATTAGAATCAAATACGAAAAACGCATAGTTTGGGCAAGCTTACCGCATTCGCGGGTAAGAAGCCAGGCGGACTGACATCGGTATAAAGATTACTGAAGGATGTCAGCGAATGAAAAGTAATATTTTCAGGAATAACAAATACCTGCAATACCGATTGAGCAAATGCCTTGAATTCGGTGAAAGAAGGGGAGTAGTTGTGGTCGACTTCGTAAACCGATACTTTGTTTTTGCAGCAACTGGATTTTACATGATTGCCCGTTTGAGTACAATCATCAGTTGCTGTTTCCATACCGCAGGATGCCACATGCCCCGTCAGCGAAACTTTCGCATCGGCCAATTCACCACCGCAATAATGGCGCGAAATGGTGAGTTGCAGCCCCGAAAGCAGCATGATGAAAGCAATCGATATGGAAAACAGTTTTTTCATCTGATTTTAAAAACACAAAATGCATAAAAAAAGTTTTTTAAAGTTATAGTTATTTTAATTTGGTTGACTCTTTTCATCGGATGAGTTAGGAAACATTAACAAAATGAACGTAATTTTCACGGAAAGGGATGCTATTTACAACAACTTCGGTTTGTCTGAACTGGCGGGCAAGAAACACTGCCATAAGAACAAAAGACACAACAATCTCCTTTAAGTGGCTTCAATATTGTTTTACAATTCTCGCATTCGTAAAAGAACTGGCACGAATCTTCAGGCATGGTTTCTTCCTTTTCAAATCCGCAGGCAGGACAGGTGATCACCGATTTTAATTTGATTTCCTTTTTCATACTTAATTATTTTCAAGTCATAACCAGACTTATAATTTGAATGAGGTCATTTTTCAGGAATAGTAAATCCTGAAATGCTTTTCAAAAGTATGGTTATTTTTCTCTCTTTTTCATGGTTGATGATGAAAATCCGGAGCAGTAATTTATTCCAAAATAAAGCAACTTCTATTCATTTTGAAAGTATAATGAAGTCATTAAAAAGCTATAAAACATGAGATTCCCCTGGTTCAAAAGATTTGGAATATTATTTATCCCCGCCAGCCTCATGGGTTGGGTTATTCTTGGAGCTGGAATTAGTTATGCTGTTGATGTTTTCATTGATATTGATAGCCGGTCACATTCGGTGAGCGATACCCTTATGAACTTTGTTTTTAATTTTTTGATCATAGGTGTCGCTTATTCATTGATTGCTTACCTGACCAGCAAAGTTGCCGGAAAGTGAAACAATAAATTGATTTAATGGATGGCAGTCTGGTGATTTCGGAACATCAACCTTAGCATCGACGGGTAAACAATCAGCAGTAAAGGCAGCGCAATGACAAATCCACCAATTACAGCAATAGCCAGCGGTTGGTGAAGTTGTGCCCCGGTGCCGATTCCAAGCGCAATGGGCGATAGCGCAATAATTGCTCCAAGTGCTGTCATTAATTTCGGGCGTAACCGGGTCGAAATAGCATAAACAACAGCTTCGTCCGGATTGCTGGCTTCAAGCGTTTGATGAAATTGCAAAAAGGTAAAAATGGCATTTTCGCCAATGATGCCGATAATCATGATGATTCCAGTATAACTACCCACATTCAGCGGTGTGCCCGTCAGAAAAAGCGCAATCATACTTCCTGAAATTCCCAAAGTTGAAATGACAAGAATAAGCAGGGCGACTTTGATATCTTTAAACATGAAAATCATTACTGTAAACACCAGTAATGTTGCAGAGAGCAAAATAATCAGCAGTTCGCTGAACGATTGTTGTTGTTCTTCGTAAGCGCCGCCATAACTGATGTGATAACCTTGCGGCAAATGAATTTTCGACTTGATTTCCTTCTGCAAATCCTTCATCACACTTCCCAGATCACGGTTATTGAGCCGCGCAGTGACCGGAATCATGCTTTGAAGGTTCTCGCGTTCAATTTCAGCACTTCCCGGTTCGGGAGTGATTTGCGCAAGCTGGGCGAGTGGTTGCAGCTTTCCGTTTGGCAGGAAGACTGTTTCGTTCTTCAGCCTGTCAATAGTAGTGTTAATGGCATTGGGATAGATCATCCGGATGGCGGTCTGCTGCTCTTTTTCGAAAATATTGCCAATAATGTTACCTTCCAACTGGGTTTGCAACTGGTTTTGAAAATCCGCAGGAGTAATGCCAAATTGAGCCAGTTTCTGATGGTCAGGTTCAATGTTTACCGATGGGCCGGCAATAGTGATTCCGTTGAAAACATCGGCAGTTCCTTTTACATTCTCGGCGGTCTGGGCGACCTGACGGGCTAAATCCTGCAAGATAATTGTATTGTCGCCATAAATCTTTATTTCGATGGGCTGAGTCGAACTCATTAAGTCGCCCAACATGTCGCCGATTACCTGGCCAAAATCGATTTGAAGCGCCGGTTGTGTTGATTCTATCTTCTTCCGGATTTCATCGATCACCTCGTCAGTAGTCCGGTTACGGTCCTTCCGAAGTTGAATCAGGTAATCACCATAGTTGGGTTCAGTAATGAAAAATCCCATTTGGGTCCCGGTTCTCCGCGAATAAGTTTCAATTTCGGGAATTGACGGGAACAGTTTTTCCACTTCGCGCAGCATCCGGTCGGTTTCCTGCAATGAAGTTCCGGGAGGAGAGGTATAGTCCAGCACAATACTGCCTTCGTCCATTTCGGGAAGAAAACCAGTTTCCAAACGGCTGGAAATAAAGTATTCTGAACCAATCAGGAAGATGATAAAAGCGAAACTAATGACTGGACGCATGATGAAAAAAGAAATCCAGCGACCTGTTTTATGCAGGTGGGCTGCATTGGTTTTGACTGTATTTCGTTTGCCGGAAAGCAACAGGTAAATTACCGGCAGGCCGATCCAGGTTATTAAAAAAGAACAAATCAAGGTGATCATCATGGTATTGGCCAGTATTTTGAAATAGGCTCCGGCCACACCGGTAAGCAGTATAAACGGCAAAAAAATCACAATGGTACTGAGCGAAGAACCAATCATGGCCGGTAACAAATAATTGACTGACCTGGATAGCAGTTCCTTGGTCGGCGTTTCAGGATGTTCCTCGTGGGTGCGGTGAATCTGTTCGACCACCACAATGGCATCGTCGATGATTAACCCAATAGATGCAGCCACAGCGCCGAGTGTCATGATATTGAAGTTGTACCCTAAAATATAAAGTGAAATCAGGGTTAGCGAGATAGTGAGCGGAATCGTTATCAGTATAACAGCACTCGATTTAACTGATCGCAGAAAAATAACGCAAACCAGGATGGCCAGTAATAATCCAATCCAGAGGCTGTCGCTCACACTGCGGATGCTGTTGTTGACAAAATCGGCCTGCACATAATAAGGAGATAGCGAGACTCCTCGCGGTAAAATGGATTTATTCAGTTCAGAAATCTTTTTTTCCACACCGTCGGTAATATCAATCAGGTTGGCATTGGGCTGTTTGACCACAGCAACAAGCACGGCATTTTTGCCGTTCGCATTAATCCGCACGTATTCGGTTTGTTCAGCAATTTTTACATTAGCAATATCCTGAAGGTGTAACACTCGTTTGCTATTGTTGCTGATTACCAGATTTTGTAATTCTTCCAGATTTTCGATATTAGCATCCGTAACCGTCAGGTACATCCGGTTATAATCATTTAGATAACCATTGCTACTGATGAAGTTGGACTGGTTAAGCGCTGTGGTGATCATCTCCGGGGTTACACTCAAAGCGCTCATTTTTTGCGGCTGTAATTCGACCTGAAACTCTTTGGTTTTTCCGCCAAGGACCCTGATTTCAGAAACGCCTGGCACTTGCGACAAAAAGGGTTTGACGATGTAATTGGCAATCTGATTGATTTCAATGTTGCTTCTGTCTTTGCCATCAATCACATATCCAATTACGGGCAAAATGGATGGGTTCATTTTTTCAACCGTGATGGTTGTACCCACTGGCAATTCGTCTTTAATCTGATTGATGGATGACTCGACCTGTTGTTTACTCAAATCGATGTCTTCTTTCCAGCCCATGAAAGCTGAAATTTCACAACTTCCCCGACTGGTAATACTCCGGATGTTTTTCAGTCCCGGAACGCGTTTGATGGCATTTTCCAGCGGTTTGGTGACGGTAATCATCATCTTGCTGACCGGCTGCAACCCATTATCAGCAATAACTTTGATCTTTGGAAATGTCACTTCAGGAAAAAGCGACGACTGCATTTTGCTGTATGAAAAAACTCCGGCAATGAAGATGATAAACAGGACAACCGTCACCGGATTCTTATGAGAAACAAAAAAATTCTTCATACCTAGGGTTGAATAATATTTATCCTTGCGGTGTCGGGCAATCCATAGTTTCCGGCATTAAGCAACCGATCGTTTTTGTCGAACACTGGCGAAATGATTTCGACTTGTTTATCAGTTACAATTCCAGTTTTTACTGGTATTTTAACTGCTACTGAATCATTGATTAGCTTCATCACCCAGAAGTTTTCCATTGTCTCATCCGTCAATACGCAGTTTTTATCGGTGACTTGTGTGTTGGCACTGGTGCTTTCACTGAGTTGAACGAAAGCCGTCAGATTTTCGGGCAGTTGCGTATTCGTGTGCGGTTTCACAATAAAACTCTGGGTTTGCGAAATGGCATCGAGCGCCGATAATTTGGAAGTAATTGTTCCCTGAATGCGGGTAGAATCCGGCAAAAGGATTTCGCAGTTGGTGCCGATCGCAGCATGTTTGTTTTGTTCGAAAGGAACATTCAGCAAAAAAACCAGGCTGTTTTGCTCGGCAATCACACACAACTGGTCGCCATCAGTCACATAATCATTGGCTTGTTTGGTTACTTCTGAAATAATTCCTGATGTGGGCGCTTTAATCGTTAGTTCGCCGCTGAATGCAAATTCGGGATTAGATTTACTGAAGTTGTTCAAAACCTCAGCTTCTTTGGTTTTTACAGAATACAGCGGGCTTCCTGCTTTCACGTATTCGCCAATGTTGCAGGACACTTTGGTAACATATCCGGTAACAGTTGATTTTAACGTGTTTTTCTTCAGGTAAGAAGAAGTGGCCGTCAGGTTAATAACTTTGCTGATTGAGCCCGTCGAAACTGAAGTCACGGTAACCGGAGTGGTCACTGTGGCGGATTTTTCTTCGGCAGGCTTGCTGTTATTGGTGCAACTGATCAGTGCAAGCAAAACAATCAGGTTGGCGAGATAAAATATTCGGTTCATTTCAAGGTATTCAGTTGGTTAATAATTTGCAGCCGGTTCATTTCTGAAACAGTCAGGTCATTTTTGGTCTGGGTGTAATTGTTTACAATCGTGAGAAAATCAAGGAAACGTACCAATCCTTTTTCGATCTCCAGTTTATACAAAGTAATCAGCTTTTCCTGCTCCGATAATTGCTTCCGGATTCCGGTGATCAGCTCGTCCGTCAGCTTTAATTGTTCGGTAAGTTGCAGAATTTGCTGTTTATACTGTGAGGTATAAAAGGTTTGGTAGTCCAGTCTTGAATTCTCGGCCAGCGAAGTTTTTTCGTATTCCAGCTTTCGTTGTTTTCCGTCATAAATAGGAACAGTGAAATTCAGGCCAAAACTTGTCCCGAAGTTGTGCGGAATGTTTTCAGGCCGGATAGCCATAAAACCCGCGTCAGCAAAGGCGCTGACTTTTGGACGGTAGTTCAGGTCAATCAGCTGCTTGCTGTTTTCATTGGTCAGGCTGTCGATTTTAAATTTCATCATTGTCGGAGAATTACTGATATTGAAATTTTGCTGAACAGTAAGTTCAGGCTTTTCGAGTATGGCTGTTGGCGTGTTGGTAATTCCGCAGATAAAATTAAGTATGGCAAGGCTGTTCCGGTATTGAATGTTAGCTTGCTGAACTGCCAATTCCTGTGCCGTAATGGAAAGCGAAAGGTTCATCAAATCGGTTTGTTGGTAGATTCCCTGATCGGCTAACAATTTCAGAATCGACTGTTCATTTTTTAAAAGCTCCAGGGTGGTTTGATTGAATTGAATCTGCAAATAGTCGGCACAAGCTGAAAGGTATTGCCCAGTTATTTCCTGCTTCAAATCGATAGCTGTTATTTTGCTGTCGGCTTCAATTGACTGCTTGAGCAAGGCAATCGTTTTAAACTGACCATTTTTCGCTTTCTGGTTGAAAAGAGATTGCTCCAGACTTACTACGGCCGAATAATTACCACCATCGGTAATGGCTTCGTCGTAACCGTATTTTTTGGCAACAGGCGCGTACATAGCTTTTGAGACCTGACTGATCTGAGGTTTATAGCTAGCCTGTGTCAGCAAACTGTCCAAGGTTCCGGAAAGAATCCGGTGGCTGTATTCCTTTAAAAACGGACTGTTTTGAAGTCCTTTCTGGATGTAAAAATCAAGCGATTGCGCATTTGCGTAATTTCCGGCAAGCAGAAAAAACACAAAAATTATGAGGATATGTCTCAGCATTGTCGATCTTCCTGTAAATTTAGGTGAAGATATAAAATCATTATTTAAACATGGTCTAAAATGAATTCAAAAGCACTCACCTTTGAGCGGATGAAATAGCCATCATTTGGCAATCACCAATTGAAAATAAGAATAAACTTTCAATCATGGCTATTCCATACGACAAATAAAAATCAAATTATTCGCGGATGAATATAAATCTTAATTCTGAAGAAAATCTGGAATGGGGAGAGATTCATCCGAAGTAATACATGCCGAAAAAAATAATCCAATGACCGTTGGATCATTGGATCAGATTTATAAAATACAACAGATATCAGGTATTTAATTTCCAGCGGCAAGATAATTCATCAACAATCTGAATGAACTAAACAGGTTCGATGCCTGATTGTATAAAGCTGCATCGGATTTTACTGCCGGAAGAAGCAGTTCCATGTTCATTGCTGCAATTGTGGTTTTTCCATTATTCTCATAAATTGAAAGCGTACAGGGCATAAATATGGAAAATTCAGGATTTGAGCTCAGCATCATGGCCGCGGTTTTTGCCTGACATATATTATAAATGAATACTTTGCGCTTGATTGGAAACCCTTTTTCTTCTACAATCTCGTGATATTTATAAGTTTTAAGGAGCACAAAACTGTGATTCTTACAAGCTTCTTCCACTTTATCGGCAATATTCTCAATTGCCCGATCACTCTCCATTTTAAGAGTAATCATCTCAATCATTTTTTCAGCTGACATTGGTGATTCCATAACAAATTCTATTTATTGAAGATTAAAATGTAACTGTTTTATCAGCCCACACAACCACATTTACGCAATCGACCATGGTCGAAATCGGACAGGCTTCGGTGCTTTCCAAATGCCGTGATTTTAAGCAGGTGCCGCAGGCCAGTATTTCTCCTCCGATATTCACAAAATTACGGAGCTGTTCTTCCACGTTATATTTCTCGTGTGTTAGTCCTTCACATTCGACGGCTTCGCCCATTAAAAATACTTTTACTTCGTGTTCCTGTTTTTTTGCTGTGACTGCAAAACGAAAGGCATTCCATGCTTTTTCGTATTCTTTGGTTTCAAGGATAATCCCGATTTTCATAATCGTTTATTTAAAATGTTAGTACTATTTTGTTTTTCCGGATTAGTTCATACAAATCTTTCAGCGAAGAGAATTTACAAACTTGCGGTTCTTTGTTGTTGCGACTATTGAGGCAGGTTCCACAGCCTAGAATTGTTCCTCCGTTGTCTAAAAATTTGGAACTTTGTTCAGCCAGGTCTTTGTTGGTTTTTACCAGATTATCGAGTTCAACTCCTTTCCCAAGTAGAAAAATATGAACTGTATCTCCCTGAATTTTTGAATAATTAGCCAGTCTTAAAGCATTCCAAACGGTTTCAACATCGTTGGAGTAGATTACCATGCCAATTGAGGTTGGTTTTTTTTCAGTCGGGTTCTGACTGAATAAACTTATGGAGCTGAAAAGAAGAGCAATAAAGACTAAAAGGTTTTTCATTGGATAAGGTTTTATGGTTTTTGAATAATTAACTCGTTGTGCGATTGAAAATAAATAATAAAATATTGTTTAAAAAGTTGTGCATTATATTGGTATTCAATATATTAGTAGAAAATAAACGCCAATTCATTATTCTACTTATGCACAACCTGAAGGCAAATTTCGACAAGTTTATTGGTTTAACCAAATCGTTCTTTTCTGATCGGATTAATGAGTTCGACAACTTTCAAAGCTACCCAAGAAATCCAAAAATGTCAGATTGTCAAATAATTGCATTAGCTCTGACTGCAGAATCTATTGGCATTGACTCTGAAAGTTACTTCTTTGGTAAACTTAAATCAGATTATACCAGCGATTTTCCAAACCTCATTGACCGTTCCAATTTTAATCGCAGACATAAGCGGCTTTATCCGTGGATCGCAGCTTTTAATCAAGGCTTATCAAACATTCTAAACCACGGAGAAGATACTTACATCGTTGATTCTATTCCCGTTCCTGTTTGTCAAATAGCCCGAGAAAAGCGAAGCAGAATATGTAGGGAGAACTTTGGAACAGCACCTGATAAAGGTTATTCTGCTGTTAGCAAGGCCTATTATTATGGCTACAAATTGCACCTGGTGACTTCAGTTCGAGGTGTATTTGCAAGTATGGATATGAGCAAGGCAAGCGTTCACGATGTTTATTATTTGACCGACATTAAACATTCTCACTTAAGCAATTGCAGGCTCATTGGAAACAAAGGATATCTGTCAAAAGAACATCAATTGGACTTGTTTTCATCGTGCAATATCCGGTTGGAAACACCCAAAAGAAGCAATCAAAAAGACAAAGAACCTTTTGCGTACATTTTTAAAAAGTCAAGAAAACGAATCGAAACTCTATTCTCTCAACTATGCGATCAATTTATGCTCAAGCGTAACTATGCAAAATCAAACCTGGGCATTTCGGTTCGCATTTTATCAAAAATTACAGCAGTGACAGTGCTTCAATATTTTAACTTTTTAAACAACAAACCCCTGAATAAACTTAAATATGCTCTCGCATTTTAATCGCACAACGGGTAATAATTAATCCGAAATGATAAGGCTTTAAAATAAATGGATTTTTGGATACTTCGAAGCCGGTTTCTATTGCCCAATTGATGCATTCCTGAGGTTTGGGACGTATTTCGGGCGATGGGCCACGCGGCGTGCTAATATCGCTGCGCCAATGAATGATTCCTGCCTTTGCATCCTTTTTCAGAATACGGTAAGTTTCGTTAAGGATATGTTCTGGATTGTCGTGATGCAGGATATTGAAAATCATGACATAATCAACAGAATTATCGGGCAGACCGGTACCTTCAGCTATGAAATCGGCTAAATGCAATTCTATATTTTTGATAGTAAGTTCATTAATTTTAATTTGCATTTGACAGATCATTTCTTCGTCGATATCGAAGGCATGAACTTTCTCTTTTATGATATTTGCTGCCGGAATGGAAAATGTACCAAAGCCACACCCCAGATCGGCTATGGTTTTTAAATCAGAAGTAACTCCCAGTTGTTTCAAAATAAAGGAAGGATCAAAAAATCCCGACCACATTTCTTCCTCGGGCATTCCGCTGTCTCTGACTTTCATGAGTTTAGGCGTTTTGTTTAGAGGTCTTTGATAAGCTCCTGGTGTTTTTTAAGGTTTTCAATCAGCACTTCGCGCATCATTCGGCAGGCGATGGCGATTTTTTCGGTGGTAAGCCTGAAATACATGTTCAATCCTTCTTTGCGCTGCGAGAGGATACCATTCGAAACCATCATCGACAAATGTTGCGAAAGATTCGATTTTAATACTCCGGTAATTTCCTGGATTTCGCCAAAAGTCATTTCTTTATCATTCAGAATATCGATAATTTCAATCCTTATCGGACTGGCCAAAGCCTTGCATATATTGGAATGTAACGTATAAATAGTCTTATCTTTCATTTTTTGATAGTTTAGTAATTTAATAGTTCAAAAATAACTAAACTAATGAATAAAACAATTCTTTCATCCAGATCACTTCATTGAACCATTGTCTGCTGCGAGGTTTGCTGGATGGGGAATAAGTGTGTTTTTCTACAACCTCACTGGAGCTGTGATAGTTCGGGTAAGATAATTTTGTCGTTCATGTCACATACATGAGACATGTATTTTATTTTGAATTTTGAAAACAAATGGTAAGTGAAGTAAAAAGCATTCTTATTTTGGCTACAAACAGGTAAAATCTTATGCAACGTAGTTATTTCGCCGGCGCAACATCCAAAACCATAAATGTTCCGGGTTTCATTGGGAGGCGGCGTTCGCCTGCTTTGGGTTCTCCAAATTCAGCAGCTGACAAATACAAATGGTGGGTTGATTTGGCGATCGTAATAGTGCGGGCACCTCTCTGCGTGGCAATGGTATCAATCACTTTAAAAGTGTTCTCGTTCACCTCCTGAACAACGGTAATGCTTCCCTCGCCGTTTGAAGCAAATGCGCGTTTGGTGGCAGGATCAAAAGCCACGCCATCACATCCATCACCAATTGGTAGCGTGGCAATCACTTTCCCGGCTTCGGAATCGGAAATAACCATTAGCTTGTTACTGCAAACGCTGAAAAGGCGGTGTGTTTCACTGTCGAAGGCAAGTCCGCTGGGTTCTTCGCCCGGGGCAATCGACCAGCTTTTCTCGACCTTCAGCGTTTTGGGATTGATCACACTGATTTCGCTTTTGTCTTCGATATTCACATAGATTTTCCCTTTCGCGTCAGATTGAGGAAATTCCGGTTTTCCATCGAGTTGAATGGTACCAATTTCTTTGTTTTGAGTGGGGTCAATTACTGAGGTATTGGAACTTCCACCGTTGAAGGTGAAAAGTTTTCCTGAAAAGGTATCATATAAAATGGCATCCGGATTTTTTCCTGAAACCTGAATTTTTCCGGTTATTTCCAATGTTTTCAGGTCGAAAACAGTAACGGAATTGTCGCGACCGTTGCTGGTGAACCCTTTGTTCAGGCTTGGGGCAAGGGCAATTCCATGAATCCCATTGGTATCGGCTATTTTCCCGATTTGTTTCCCGGTTTTCAGATCAACCACCAAAGCCATTGACGAATGTGAAACGTAGAAACGGCCAGCCGCCTCGTCAACCGAAAGATAATCCCAGCCGCCATCACCTTCAAGATGTATTTGGTTAACTACTTTGTACCCTGATTGGGCATGGAGGTGGTTACCACTACTGAACAGAACGGCAATGCAGATGATCGATAGTAAGCTTTTCATTTTCAAAGGTTTTAATTACTCATTGACTATTTAATTACTAATTGGTTTACTTCTATTTTTTTCGATTTCGATGATTAATCCATTTTTGTGCCTGATAACACAGAAAAGCTGAACCGGCGCCAACGATTGCTCCTGCCAACACATCGCTGGGGTAATGAACACCCAAGTGCATCCGTGAATAGCCAACCAAGGTAGCATAAGTAAACGACGGTGCGATAACATACCATTTCGGAAATGCCAGACTTAACGATGTCGCAGTTGAAAAAGCATCAGAGGTGTGGCCGGAAGGAAAAGATGAACTTCCTCCTGAAGTCAATTTTTGAATGTCTGGATACGTTTCAAATGGCCTTGCCCGGTTAATTGTATGTTTAAGTGTTGTTGCAACTACGGTTGTCACGAGAAATGAAGCGCCTATTACGAGTCCGTTTTGTTTTAATTCCTGATCACCGGCGATCAGCCCGGTTCCAAAAACCAGGATGGGAGCGGCAATGCTGATCGGCGAAACACTGTTGGTAATTCTGGTAAAAGTACCATCAAGATGTACATTCCGGTGTTCATTGATTTGGCGCAGAATTCGGATGTCAAGGTTTTGAGAGCAGACAGTAAACGGTAATAAAAATAATAAGATAACGTGTATGTATTTCATTTTAAATATTTTATATTAAAATTTGTGCGAAAGGCAGAGTACGCTGATTTGCTTGTTGGCACAAAATAGGATTCAATATTGTAAAGATTTTGGATTCAGGGCTTTGTCCTATATATTCCTCCAATATTTGCAGATATATTTTATTAGCTTTTTGTTTAATAAAAAAATGAATGGTCATTGGAAGAATGTTTTACAGACAATCTCCCAATGACCAATTATAGATGAAGTAGTTTTTGAAAAACGAATATTTTCAGTTTGGAAGAAGAAGTTTATTCAGGATAAACAAACAAAACCGAATCGGAAAGGGCATAACTTCCAAAAACACCAAAAGCGTTTGGAAACTGTTGCGGAATAAAGAAAACAGGTTCGACAAACGGATTTTTTTGCGCAAGCATTTGCTTGTCCAGCTGGTCGTAAAAATCGAACATATTTTTGTCGCAAACCTGCAAAAACACATAGGTAGTATCTCCTTTTTTGTGCTTGAAAACAGGTTCAATGGCAAACGAGAAATTTCCGCCTGAGAAGCTGGCATCTGAAAAAATGGTTCGGCCAATTTCCGAAACCCTTGTCGTTTCGTTGCCCTTCAGGATGGGCGATTTGAACTTATTTTCGCCCCAGTAAGTTGCCGTATCGGCAGATCGGTGCATTTCATAGCGGTAATAATTAGCTGTTGCCAGATCATCTTTCAGGTGAAATACAACCCCTTCGTGCTCTCCATACACATCTTTAAAATTCTGAACATAGGTAACACTATCCAAATTTATGACCGGCTGATCGGTTTTGGTTGTGGCGGTATAGTTTTCGCCCAAGTATTGAATTTCGAGCGTGTATGGTGTGCCTGGCTGTATTTTTTTTGTGCCTTTGTAAAAATAGAGATAGGAACCGTAGAATTTTTCAAATACAGAATCTGGTTTCATAATGTCGGAATCGCTGGCTGTTTTGAGTGTCACCTTTGCATCGGCCACAAACATTTTTCGGTTCGGTACTGCAGGGCTGAGGTAAGGCAAGGTCTTGTTCAGGTATAAACGCGGTATGGCGCCCGGGGTAATCAGGCATTGTATGGAAAGTTTGCTGGTGTATGGCTTTTGCTGAATTGTGATTTCCTTCTCACATGAAGCAGCAAAAATTACGAACAGGATAGAAAGGCCAAATAATATATTTTTCATGATCATGATTTAAATTAGAATTTAAAATTCCAGCTTACACTAGGTAATATTGGTAAAAGACTAACTTCTCTTGCCGATGGTTTTTTAGTCAGTGGGTCAACCGTTAGATAGACAAAATACGGATTCATGCGACTGTAAAGATTGTAGCAGCCGAATACCCATTCTGATTCCACTTTTTTCCCAAACCAGGTGCGTTCGCGGTTGTGATGGATAAAACTAACATCGAGGCGGTGATAGGAACGGTAGCGGTAGTTGTTCCGCTCGGCATAGTCGTAATAAAAAATATCGTAAAGCGAGCCGCCTTGAAATACCGGTATCTTACCCAATGGAAGGGTATAAGCTCCTCCCGAAGTAAATACCCAGTCGGCAGCAACTGTCCATTTTTTACTGAGGTCGTAAGTCATAACCGCCGAAATATTATGTCGCTTGTCGTAAGTATAAGGGAATGTTTTTCCGAAGTTGAGATCTTTAAACGTTTGGTTGGTCCACGAAAGTGTATATGACAGCCATCCGGTGAGGCGGCCAAAATTCTTTTTAGCGAACAGCTCAATCCCGTAACTTTCGCCTTTCCCAAAAGTCAACTGTTGATCAATGTTATTTTCGAGCAAGGGCTGGGTCCCTTCCTTGAAAAGCACCTGGTTACCCATGGTCTTGTAGTAAGCTTCCACGCTGGTTTCAATAGCATTGTCTTTGAAGTTTTTGAACCAACCAAGCGAATATTGGCGGCTCACTTCGGGTTTTACAACATCGCTGCTGCTGATCCAGATGTCGGTTGGCAGAGAAGCAGTACTGCTTGGCACCAGATGCAGAAACTGGTTCATTTCGGTGTACGACGCTTTAATTGATGAAGTTGGACTGGTTTCAAATTTGAGGGTTGCACGTGGTTCTATCGCGCTGTAGTTGGCTTTTGAACTTAGGAAAACTGGTAACCTTAGTCCCACATTCGCACTTAATTTTTCGCTGAACTTGATTTCGTCGCTTAAATAAAAAGCAAGCTGGCTGCTGTATTTCCGGGGGATATTACTCGGTCTGATGGTTGCAATAGTTCCCTTTTTTGGTATTTTATTTGAGGTGGTGGCAGGGAAGAACGTATTGTATGAAAAGTTCGCGCCGAACTTGATTGAATGTTTTGTGTTCGGATTGAATTCCCAATCGGTTTTGGCGTTCAAATCGCTGATGCCTGAATACAATTGAGAAGTATAATTGCCTTGTGTTGTTGTCAGGCTGTTGTGATAATCGTTGTATATCAGCGAAGTATTGCTGAATATTTTGTTGCTGAACAGATGGTTCCAGCGGAAAGTGGCTGTTTTGTTGCCAAAATTGATTCCGTAGTTTAAACTGCTCGCCCCGGTATATTTGGCATCGTCGAGTCCGGTGAAAAAACTCAGATAGATACGGTCTTTATCGGTCAGCGTGTAATTGATTTTAGCGTTTACATCATAAAGGTAATAGTTGGTATTGTTCTTATTTTTCGGAATAAAAGGCTTGGCCAGAATATCGAAATAACTCCGTCGGCCCGAAATAATAAACGAACCTTTTTGCTTTTTGATCGGTCCTTCTATCGAAAGATTTGACGACAGCAGCCCGATTCCACCAGTCACCGCGAAATTGTTTTTGTTCCCTTCTTTCATCGTAATTTCCAGGATAGAACTTAACCGGCCACCATATTCAGCCGGGAATCCGCCTTTTATTAATTTTACATTGTTGATGGCATTGGTATTGAAAGTGCTGAACAAACCGAACAGATGGTTGGGGTTGTAAATCGTTGCTTCGTCGAGCTGCACCAGGTTTTGATCGGTATTTCCGCCCCGCACATGAAACCCGGTGGTGCCTTCTTTCCCTTGCTGAATACCAGGCAACAACTGAATGACTTTTAATACATCGCTCTCGCCGCCAATGGCCGGAAGCGTGTTGATTTGCCTTAACGGAACATCAATCACCCCCATTTGCGCCTTGCGCACATTGTTGTCGTTTCGTTTGCCATTTACAACCACTTCGTCAATCGAATTGTCGGATGATGCCAGATCAATATTGACCACTAGCTTACCGGTTGCAGCAATCTTTTTTGTTTGAGGAAGGTATCCGATATACGAATAAACCATGCCAAGCGTATCGGTTTTGTCAACGGTCAGGGTGTAGAAGCCATAATTATTGGTGGTAGCGCCCACTTTTTTATTGGTATTATACACAGTTGCCCCAATCAAATCTTCTCCTGTGCTGGCGTCTTTCACATGGCCGCTGATTGTAATTTTCTGCGCATTAACCGTGATTGCCGCACAGATAAGAAACAGAACAATAAAAATTTTGAATTTTCGATTTCATAATCATTGTTTAATGGTTCAAAATAGACTTACATGATTAGAGAGACACGTACAAAGAAAAGGTTGGGTTGTTCTCTGTTTTTTATGAATATCATATCCGGTATCCCGGAGGCCGTAATTTAAATCGCAGGCCAGTCCGTATCTCAAAATAAAGCGGGTGGGTATTTATTCCATTTGAAGCCAGAGAATTTAGCTGCCACTTTACTTCCGGCCCAATCTCGAATTTTACACGCGGCCCAATCTTGTACTCAAGTCCAAATCCCAGGCTCACAGCAAAGGCATGTTTCAGAAGTCCTTCAACTCCTGAATATGAAAATGTCCCGGTATAATCTTCGGTTGTAATGTTTGTTTTTGATGATCGCAGGTAGGAGTAATTCATTCCGGCATCGGTAAAAAAATTCCGGTTCCAATAATACCGGGCAACCAACGGCACTTCAAAGTACGACAAATTAATCTGCGCATTAAATACCGAAAGTTTCGGCAATTGATCCATTCCGGCGCCATAAACCGGTAACCTACCGGCCGAAGTATTTAGAACAACTTGTTCGGGCGAAATAATATCGCGGTGCAAGGCGTCGTTTTGCGTTTCGTGCCGGTACTGGGTAAAATAAAATCCAGTCCGAAAACTCCATTGATCATTGACCCGGTACATTAAATCCAAACCAAAGTTATTTGTTAAAAGCGCCTTTTCTATGTCGTTAAAATATTGGCGGTCAACATTGCCATTTTCGGTAATTTGGTTTTTTGCCAGGGTGCGCGATGACAGTGATGGCGAATAATTAAAACCAACTTCTATTTTCTTTAAAAATTCAGACAGATCGAATGTGCCTGCATTCCGGGTTCGCGATGGCCGGAACACCGGTCTTGAATTTGAATAGAAAATAGAGCCCAGGTCAACTTTCGGGAAGTGGAACGATGAAGCTGATTTTCGGTGATCCCAGTTGGCGATGGCGGTTTTTTCTGCGGCAGGAACAGGTTTTTCAGATGTGATCGGCGCAGGGCTCGTGTTGGAAGGATAATTTTCGGTTGAAACCACTTCCTGACATTCCAGCCGTTCAATTTCATCTATACAGATTAGCCCCGAATCGCTGATTTTGTTTTCCGAAACATGACTGTAACCATGGTTGGCTTCAGGTGAAACAATTGCCATTTGGTTTGATTGACCTTCCAAAATAACTTTGGCCTTCAATATTTCCTGTGTTTTTGGAGTTTTCTGGGTGGTTATCTGCTTTTCCTGAATATTTACTTTTTCATCCTTGTTTTTGATCTTGGCAGTTGACCGATTGGGTAATTCCGAATTTTTGGCAATCGTTTGGATGGCTTGGTTTTTCGGGCCAAACAATGAAGTGTTTTGTGCAAATAAAAGGAAAACTACTGCCACAAACGAAGCCGCAGCAGCAATGAAAGCATATTTCATGCGTACATATTTGGCGTGCGGCACCATGTTCAGGGTAATCTGAGGCTCAATTTTCGCCCACAATTCCTCGCCGGGAACAATGGTATGGCCTTCAAATGTATTTCTTAGAAAGTCGTCTAAATCGTCATGTAAAATTTCATTACTCATATGATCCTCCTCACTTTTTCTTGCATCAAGATTTTGATTTTTTTTCGCGCGTCAAACAAGTTCGACTTTGAAGTACCTACCGAAATACCCAGCATTTCGGCGATTTCCTCGTGCGAAAAACCTTCAATCGAAAATAAGTTAATCACTAACCGCATCCTGTCGGGCAGTTCCTGGATCACTTTCAACACTTCTGCGGCTTCCATTTTTTTATAAATGTCGGCAGGTTCCATTTCGGCGGATTTGACTGTCTGGTAATCTTCGACGAAAACCAGGCTTCTGTTTTTCTTATAAAAGTGGATCGCTTCGTTGATCACGATCCGTTTGATCCACCATTCAATTTTTTCAACATCGTTTAACTGGTGCAGGTAGCTGAAAACCTTCAATACACTTTCCTGAAAAATATCTTCAGCATCGGTCCGGTTTCGGGCATACCTGTAACTTACGCTCAACATTTGGGGTGAAAACATCCCGTAAAACGCTTTTTTGTGTTTGCTGTCGCCCTGCAAACAGCCTAAAATAACGATATCTAAAACGGTTTTATCCAAATTATCTATTTATAAAGAGCCATGAGTACGAAAAAGGTTGGGTGCTATCTGAGGTAAGCTTTAATTATTTATAGCTTTTTTTAAAAAGGCCAGTCGGTAGCCTAATGTCCATTCAATAAAATCGGACACATGGTAGTTATAGGCACGCAGATTTATTCCGGCAAACAAATTCGCACCCAATTGATAATGCAAACCAAGCCGCTGATAGGCTAATGGTTCTTTATTGGTTGATTGTTTCCTGAGTACATAGAATCCAGGCTGAATAACCCCCGACATTTTGTGGATGACCAGCTCGTAGGACGGAAAGATGCTTAAAGAGAGTTTGTTCCCATGAAATCCTTCGGTTGGCTCAAGTTCGCCGTTGTCAACAAAAACAGTTGAATTATAGGAACCATCATAGCTCAGGCACATTCCCACGCCCAATTTTGATTTGTAATTTACCTGTCGGTTAATCACCGTTGTGAAGCCATAAACTGGATAATAAACTCCTTTGTATTTGGTGATGGTATCGACATCGTTTCCTTTGTAAAGGACATTTTTTGCTCCTCCGAAGATGGAAAAATCAACCGAGGTGTTTTTCATGAAGGCGGGAGTTACTTGTTTGGACAGATGGGTACGAAATCTGTTTATTCGGTACTCCAGACTTAATTTGGGCGAGAAGGTATTTAGTCCCTGATTGGGGCTTTTCAGTGCTCCATTTGAAAAATGAGTGAAGCTGTATCCAAATCCCAGGTCAAATGGGGGCTTAGTTCATAATTCAAATTTGCTCCAACATCAGTAAACTACCACCCCCAAAGGAGGTGGCTTTAATTTCAGTTTCCCCTAAAAGGGGGAGCACATTAACGCTATTCTCTTTTACGTTCTTCCTTCTCTTGATGACGAACGTATCTCAGTATCATGTCCTCATCCAATCCAATGGTACTTATGAAGTAACCCTTTGCCCAAAAGTGATTGCCCCAGTATGGCTTTTGTTTTAACTCAGGATAAGACTTGAATACCCGTATTGCCAGCTTACCCTTCAATATTCCCATGAAATCAGAGACTGATATCTTGGGAGGAATTGAACAAACGAGATGAACATGATCTGCCTGTGCATTGAGCTCCAGAACTTCAACTTCTTTCCATTGACTTATTGCTCTGATATCATGATCAATCAGATTTTTTACGGTGCCCGTAAGTATCCGAAAACGATACTTCGGAACAAATACAACATGGTACTCACACTTGTAGTACACATGTGATAATTGCCTAAATTTACCCATGATTAATAATTTTTAATGTTCATGGGCAAAGCTATTCAGGCAAAGCCTTTTAATCATTACCACCGTCATAGACGGTGGTTTTTAACGCTGCAATAAACACACTTTCTGTAGCGCCCAATGAAATGTTGTAATTATTTTCTGAAGGATTAAATGCTTCCCAGTTGAATGTAAAACCAAATCCGGCTTCATAGTTCAGGCTGAACTTGTTCCATCGCTTGAATGGAGCTTTAAAAACACCATAAAAGGCAATTGGAGTTCCGAACTGATTTTTGTTGAAAAAACGGGCTGAATATATTCCAAATCCATATTGTGGAAATCCGAATTTTTGCTCCCATAATTTCTCACCAGTTGTTTGTTTTAACATCTGAAATGAGAGTGCGGCGAATTCAATGGAAGCGTCATCCGAAAGATATGCCTGTCGCAAATATGGATTGGTTGCCAGCACTGTTCCATATTGCACATATCCGGAAAAGTTAAGATTCTTCGTAATTTTTAGAGTATCAGCCTCCTTTGCACTGGCAATTTCAATAATGAAAAACCAAAGCAAGAGAAAGCAAATGATAAACTTTAAAATCGAATGGTTTTGATCGTTTCGCATGAACTATTCTTCATACTTTAACTGAGTTTCCTTGCTCTTCTTTTCAGCACTTCCAAAATGACAAGAAAAGCCAACATACAATATTCGAGGTGCCCGACGACTCTCCACCTCACGATGCAATTCGGGTATATTGATAAGAGTCCGATTGTGATAAGAATCGAACAAATCAGAGACAGTGAGCATCAGAGATGCTTTTCGTTTGAACATTTCATAACGTGCACCCGTGTTTACAATGAAAGTTGGCTGACGCTCTCCCTGTGGGGTTTGAATGGCAGAAGTGTATCTCGTATTAATCTGAACCATTAATAATTTGGTGATATTAAAATTGGTATTCAAGGCCGTGTTCCAGCTAAAAGAAGTTTTTGACCCCGAGTAACCCAGGTTAGAAGCATCCAGCTTATTTAGAAAACCGTTAACATTCAGGTTGACTGTAGCAACTTTTCCAAACACCCGGTTAGCTATGGCTTCAATACCTATAGCACTGCTTGAGGCAAGATTTTCTTTGGTGGTAAGCAGAACCGAATCGTTTAAAAAACGGGTAATTTCAGTCATTTTGTTATATGCGTATCGGTAATACAGGGTAGCCGAATAGGTATTTATCCCCTTATGATACAGATAGCCTGTTTCAATGGAATGAATCCGTTCGGGCTTTAGTTTTGGATTTCCTGCACTGATGTTATAGATGTCGCGGTACTCGGGAAAAGGATTCAGATCGTCACCTTCCGGACGATTGATTCGTTTGCTGTAATTGAGTTGCCATTGACTGGTTTCATTGAAATTAAATGATGTGTGCATCGTTGGATAAATTGAAAAATAGTTATTACTGACAAGGCTGTCGAGTGTCACCAAATGGGAAGTAATATAGGATTGTTCTGCACGTAATCCGCCCATTACTCCAAGCTTGCCAAAAATTTGTTTGTCAGTAGCATAAAAGGCATGAACCGTTTCGTCGAATAGAAACTGGTTGCTTCGTTCTTTGTCCAGAGCCCAGGTTGAACCGATTAGATTTTCAGCTTTAAAATTGAGATCGCTTTTATCTGCCTCCAGTTCGTACCCTAGCTCCAGTTCGGCATCTTTTCCTGATAAAGGGCGTAAATAATTGACACGAAGCAAATTTTCGTAATCGGCCTGCCAGATTAAGGTATTATCTTTTGAATCAGGTTTTACCGGAAATGTATAATGATTTGTAAATTTATTATCTTCCTGTTCTCTCGACGAATTGTGCGTGTAATCAATAGAAATCTCTTGGTCTTCGCTAATTTTTCGGGTATATTTTGCTGTTGATTCAAGTTCCTTTTCGTACTCATCATCGTAACGATAACGATTGTAATTATTAGTAATGAGTTTATCATCATCCCTATCTTGAGTAAGGGTAGTCTCCTCACGAATAAACCCCATGTGATTATAATTAATTGAGGCTTCCAAACTGTTTTTGTCATTAATTTCCCATTCAAATCCAGCCTCAGCAATATGAGAAATGGGCCGGGCTTTGCTGTCAATGATCTGAAGCTGGTAACTTTTTCCCTTGGTCAGGGTATCGGTTTTTATCCGGTCGTCTTTTGAATACCGGTCGCGATGGTCCAACCGGATGCCATAGCTTCCAAAGAGGTTAATACCACCGGTATGGTAATTGAGTGCAATACTCGAGTTATAACGATTTTTATTGCCTGCGTTTCCGGTAAGCGTACCGTTAAAACCTTCTTTTCGCTCTTTTTTCAATATCAGGTTTATGATTCCGGCGGTACCGTCAGGTTTGTATTTGGCTGATGGATTAGTGATGATTTCGATGCGATCAATCGAGTTGGCTGGAAGTTGCTGCAAAACCATGGCCCGGTTTTTACCCATCATTGCCGAAGGTTTCCCATTAATGAGAATCTGTACATTTTCGGAACCACGAAGAGATACATTTCCTTCCATGTCAACTTGCAACGAAGGAATATTTTGCATCAAATCACTTACTGAACCTGAACTGCTTGTCAGATCGTCGCCAACACTGAAAATTTTCTTGTCGATTGTTTGTGTGTAAGTCGATCGTTTACCTTCAACTGTAACTTCTTCCACAGCAACCGATGATGCTTCGAGTGTTATTTTTCCCAGGTTAAGCGATGGCTGTTCTCTGGTTAGGCGGACATTGGATAAACTGACTTTTTCAAATCCCATGAAGCTGACCTCAATACTATATTCCCCAAAAGCTACATTGGTGATTGAAAAATTTCCTTTTGTATCGGAGATGGTTCCTTCGACCGGAGTTTGGTCCGAAATTTTCAGCAATTGAATACTAGCATATTCAACCGGATTGCCATTTCCTTTCTCGACAATGCTTCCAGTTATTTTGCCCATACCTTTATTTTGTCCCCACACAGTTGCCGCCACAAAAAGTAGAAACACCGTCATACTTAAATTACGCATTGTTCAATGATTTTATGGCAAAATAGAACACAACTTTGTAGAAATTCTGTATCGGCTGTTCCTCATTCCAAATTCCTCCAATATTTGCTGATATATTTGTATAAAAAATCTAAGAATGAAGATTTTAGTGATTGAGGATGAAGTTGCCCTTTGCGAAACCATCGTGAGTTATTTGGAAGAAGAAGGTTACCGATGTGAACAGGCGGGTACGGTTGAATTGGGGTCAGAAAAAGTTAATCTTTATGAATACGATTGTATGTTGGTTGACATTGGATTGCCTGATGGAAACGGACTTTCGCTGATCAAAGAGTTAAAGAAGTGTCATCCTGAAACCGGGATTATCATTATTTCAGCAAAAAATTCAATGGATGATAAAATTTCAGGATTGGATTTGGGCGCCGACGATTATCTGACTAAACCTTTTCATCTTCCGGAACTCAATTCCCGCATCAAATCGCTGCTTCGACGCCGTAAATTTGAAGGCAGACAAGAATTGGTAATCGATAAAATTACCATTATGCCTGAAGGCAAACAGGTTTTAATTGGGGGAGACACACTACCTCTCACCCGAAAAGAGTTTGATTTGCTGATGTTTTTTATTTCAAACCGGGGGCGTGTACTCACCAAAGAATCAATTGCAGAACACCTTTGGGGCGATTTTGCTGACTCGGCCGATTCGTTTGATTTTGTTTATTCGCACATCAAAAATCTGCGACGAAAATTAATGGAGAAGGCTGGGACTGACTACTTTCATAATGTTTACGGAACCGGATATATTTTTCAGGCATGAAACTCCAAACCAAAATAAACATTCGTTTTCTGACAGTCACATTTCTTGTATTTACTGTTGCAGGAGTACTTTTTTACCTTACCTTGGGAAAAGTAGTCGATCAGAACATACGCGAAATGCTCGAATCGCGCAAAGCATACATCATCCTGAGTCTTCAGCAAAACCCGCCAACTATTGATTCTGTCGAATCGCCTGATCATTCCATATTTATCAATCGCACCGAAAAAAAAGAGCAATACACCGTTTTTTCCGACACCACGGCCTACGATCAGGAAGAAAAAGAATTGATCCCGTTCCGAAAAATGACTTTTTCTGTGCGTTCTGGCAATCAATATTATGAAGTCGTTTTACTTCAATCTTTGCTCGAATCGGAGGATCTTCAAATGGTAATCTTTTCATTTATGACTGCGCTGTTTGCATTGGTTTTACTGGCACTTTTCTTTCTCAATCGCTGGCTTTCGGCAAGAGCATGGGCTCCATTTTTCAGGAGTCTCTCGGTGTTGGGAAGCTGGAAATTAGATGGATATCAAACGTTTCAATTTGACAAGACTGGCATTTCCGAATTCAATCGATTAAATACCATCCTTGAACAAATGATGCAAAAAATTCAGACTGATTTTCTTAATCTGAAAGAGTTTACCGAAAACGCCTCTCACGAAATTCAAACGCCGCTGGCAATTATCAAATCGAAGCTGGAACTGGTCTTGCAGGATGAGACGCTGAACGATCAGCAACATCAACGCATTCACGCTGCGTTCGAATCGGTGATAAGGCTCTCAAAGCTCAATCAGGCATTATTGCTGCTTTCCAAAATAGAAAATCAGCAGTTTGTCGATCAGTCGGAGATTGATATGTGTCAGTTAGTTCGGTCCAAGTTAGAATACCTGGAGGAACTTTTTGCTTTGAAACAAATTGAAGTGACGGTACGCCTTGAAGAACAGGTCATTTTTACAATGAATCCATTGCTGGCGGAGATTCTGATCAACAATTTACTGAGCAATGCCCTTCGACACAACATCAAAAAAGGAAAAATAATCATCTCTTCCGGAGATCAAGAAATTGCCATCTCGAACACTGGCGAACAGGCTGCAATGGACGTTTCCCGATTATTTCGCCGGTTTGCCAAGCAGGTTACTTCCAGCGAATCTAACGGTTTGGGACTTGCCATCGCGAATGAAATATGCAAAAATTACCACCTTCAATTAACCTACAACTATTTGGATGGGATGCACCAAATGACGATTAAACAAAAATCCCAAATTTCTACCAACTTGTAATCTAAATTTGAGATGTCAACCATTAAAATATTAAATCATGAAAAAGTTACTGATGTTATTCATTTGTCTGGCTTTGGTTATTAGTGTTTCAGCCACGAGTCAAAAAGCAGAACAAGTCCCGGCTGCAGCCAAAGCAGGATTCGCTGCAAAATTTCCTGCTGCTCAGAAAGTAAAATGGAGCGTAGAAAAACCGGGCGAATTTGAAGCCGAGTTTAAACTGAAGGGAGTAGAAACTTCGGCTTTAGTTGATGCCAAGGGAAACTTGCTTGAAGTAGAAGCAGAAATAAAAGAAAGTGAACTTCCGCAGGCGGTTAAAGCTGCAATTGCCAAAGATTTTGCCGGATATAAAATCGACGAAATTGAAAAAGCAACAGATGCCAAAGGAGCTGCTACTTACGAAATGGAAGCTGCCAAAGGGAAAGATAAACTGGAGATTTCGTTCGATTCGAATGGAAAATTATTGGGAAAGGAACCGTTGAAGGAGGAAAAGGAAGACGAAGATGATGAAAAGTAAAGTTCAATTTATCTAAAATATAGACGCTGTTCAAATAAGTGTGTCAAATTAGGGGATTATAAATTTTTTAATTTGGCAAAATGAAAAGAGAAACGGTTTTTGATTTTGAAGAATTTGAGAAGGATACCATCGAGCGTCTTAAAGAAGGGGCCCCCTTGTCGGGGCGAGGAGGTATTTTCACCCCATTAATCAAGCGGATATTAGAAGCAAGTCTGGAAGGGGAACTGGACACACACCTGGAACATGATGAGATATCTAACCGGAGAAATGGCAGCATCGGAAAGACATTAAAGACCAGTCTTGGCGCTATTGATCTTCAAACGCCGCGAGACCGGAACAGCAGTTTTGAACCCCAGATTGTTAGGAAGCGTCAGCGGGTTTTAAACGAAGAACTGGATGAAAAAATCATTTCACTTTATGGGCTTGGGTTGAGTTACAGCGATATCCGCAAGCATTTGCAGGAGATGTATGGACTGGAGACCTCGGAAGCTACCTTAAGCTCTGTTACCGACAGGGTAATTGAAGATGTGAAAGAATGGCAAAACCGTATGTTAGAATCGGTTTATCCGGTTGTGTGGATGGACGCAGTTCACTTCAAAGTCAGGGAAGAAGGCCGGATTGTGAGCAAGGCGGTTTATTGTGTTATCGGCGTGAACCGGGACGGGTTGAAAGATATTTTGGGCATGTACCTTGGCCATTCAGAAGGTGCAAGCTTTTGGCTCGGGGTGTTGTCTGACTTACGCTCGCGGGGCATAGAGGATATTTTCATTGCCTGCATTGACAACCTGAAAGGATTTGCCGAAGCCATCGAAGCCAGTTTTCCCCAAACAGATGTTCAACTTTGCGTAGTCCACCAGGTAAGGAATACCATGCGGTTTGTCCCGTTCAAAGAAAGCAGGGCCGTGGTAAAAGACATGAAGCAGATTTACCAGGCGCCAAACAGGGAAGCATCAAAATCAGCACTCGACGCATTTTGTAGTAAGTGGGAATCAAAATATCCTTACAGCACAAAGAGTTGGGCATCAAATTGGGAAAGGTTGAGTAACTTTTACAAGTACCCTCCGGAAATCAGAAAGTTGATTTACACAACCAACGTAATCGAAAACTTCAATGGCCGGTTAAGAAAAGTGACAAAAACCAAACGGGTATTTAGCAGTGATATGGCCCTGATGAAACTTCTGTACCTGATTCAGAAACAGTTCGTAGAGGACAATTGGCAAACCCCAATGTTTGGATGGAGTACGATACAATCACAATTATCAATTATATTTGATGAACGATTTACAAGATAAAATTTTTCTTTCCCAAAACCCTTGTGTTTTTGGGAGGGCCTTGGAAAAGAAAAATTATTGGATGACACAGTTAATTGAACAGACCCAAAATAAATAAAAACTCGACTTTGAAAATTTTTCAGGATCGGGTTTTTTTATTGTTACAAAATGCCTCCCGATTTATTGCCATCAGTTCAATCTTAAAAAGCGTAACTTTAAAGCAAAACCAACCACATAACCAATGAAGAAGTATGTTCTAATTTTTTGTCTGGTGCCTGTATACAGTCTTTTTGCACAGGTTCAATCTGATCGCACCACATCACTTTTTCCTGAAAATATAATCAAACTTACTTTTGAAAATAGCGATCGGATAAAAGCAGCCTACTACAAACTGGAAGCCGCAAAATATAATTTTAAACTCTTTGAAAGTGAGTACACTCAATTCAATCCGCTGATTGTAGATTCAAAAGTGCAATCAAATTCCAATGGTGAATATTTTGGCGATTTTTCAACCGGAATGAGCAAGGAATTCTTTGATGGAACTTCAATCAGTACCTCCGGTAAGCTCAAAACTCTTTCAGCTTTGGCTGATTTTTAGAATTTTGATGTTCATCAAAAAACTTTCGCTGCATCTCTTCCATTTCCTGCATTTGCTGTTGTAACATTTTCATCATATCGTCCATCGTCCGGGGGCGTTTTGCACTGAATGGAACTTTAGGCGCTTTGGATGAAATACTGTCAGACTTACCTGGATTCATTTGTCCAAAAAAGTCGTCGAAATTCTTGAAATTGATAGCCAGCGAGTCGTTGTTAAAATTAAATGAATGGAAATGATCTTTTCCGAATTTTTTCATCAGTATCGAATCTCTTTTGCTGCTAAACGGGCTGGCAAACAGTTGGTCTAAATCGTTGAAAAATGAATCTCCCATGAATGAACTGTCGTTGAAAAACTTGAAATCATCATCAAAAAAACGGTTCAAATCTTCAGTCGACATTGAATTCATAAGGGTCGTATCACTCGACCAATTATAAGTATAAGTAGAATCAAATTTGATCAGATTTCCTTTCTCATCGTATTCGCGATTGACTTTGATATCCTCTTTGGGCAAATTCGACTTAGTGCCTTTGCTTTGGGCCAGACTGCTAAAAGCGAAAGCTGTTCCCAAAATGAAAAAAAGAATTAATCGTTTCATGACTTTCAGTTTTAAAATCTTATTCAAAAATAAAGTCAAACCGCAGAAATTGTATTTTAAAAAATCTTAAAACTTTTTAAAAAATCCGAAAGCTGACGTTTCTTTCAATTCTTTGCCAGCCAGTTTAAAATTTGATAAATTCAATTATCTTTAATTTTTTCAATCGCCTCGGAATGGAAGACTCAAAAATTCAACTGAAAACAAATGAACAGGGACAAATTGCCAACATAGAACTGGGGGGAATGTTGATTCTTGAAAATACTCAAACAATTAAGAAAGAGTTTGTTGGAGCTTTGAGTTGTTTAGCTGATCGGGTTAAAATCTCCATTATTGAACCGGCGGAAATCGATCTCTCGTTTATTCAGCTTCTGGTGGCAATGATCAGGCAGATGGATAAGCTGAATGTGTTGTACCGGATTGACTGGCAGATTGGTGACGATCAAAAACTATTGCTTGAACAGGTAGGAATGAGTAACGAAATATTTTTAACCAATTAATATGGGTAAACAAATTTTGATTGCTGATGACTCGGAAAGTATTCGTGAAATATTGGCTTTTAGCCTAGGAAATGCCGGGTATCAGGTTTTGGTGGCGAATGACGGGTTGGATGCCTTGGGGTATTTTGATGGTCGGATAATCGACTTATTACTGACTGATTATCACATGCCCAACCTCGGCGGACTGGAATTGATTGCCAAGGTAAGACAACTGGAAGACTACAAATACATGCCCATTCTGGTCCTGACTACTGAAAGTCAGTCGGACCTGATTCGTGAAGCCCGCGAGGCAGGGGCTACCGGTTGGTTAATGAAACCGTTTAATACTGAAAAACTTTTGCTGACTCTACGAAAAGTGATCCGCTGATGGACAAATTTTCTGAAAAATTCAAAGGCGAGGTTGAAGAATACTGCGAGCGACTCGAATCAGGTCTGCTGATTCTGGAAGATGATCCCGAAAATGAGCAGGTTATCGGCGAGATTTTCCGTATTATGCATTCCATGAAGGGTAGTGGGGGAATGTTTGGCTTCGATTTACTGAGCGACGTGACTCATGATCTCGAATCGCTGTACGATATTTTCAGAACAAAAAAACGAGTGATTGATCCAGAAATTATTGCTTTTACCTTGCGTTCGATTGACGACTTGCGTAAACTGATGGTTCAAAAGCCAACGGATGAACACCGCGAAATGGCCGAACGAATGAAATCGGAAACCCAGATGCAGTTGGTAAGAGTATTTCCGGCAAGCAATTCATCAAAAGAAAATCAGGAATCACAGAACAGCTTTTCTGTCCCTTCAGATGCCATTCAAACGACTTATTATATCACATTTGTTCCAAATGAAAATATTTTGGTGAACGGAACAAATCCATTATACCTGATAGATGAGCTGAATGCCCTTGGCGAATGTAACATCCAGGTTTCATTTGATCGTCTTCCTTCTCTGAGCGATATTGAGCCCGAAAAATGCTATGTTTCCTGGTATCTGTTTATTGCAACTGTTGAATCGGTAGACACACTGCATGATGTCTTTATTTTTGTTGCCGATCTTGCTCAAATTCAGATCGAAAAAGTTGCTACAGGAAATGTGATTCACGACGAAACTGTTTTGGCTGATTTCCTGAATACCCGGCAAAATCAGGAAGAGTGGAAAATCACAGAATCACAGGCCGAAGAACAGTATAACGGAGAAAAAGAAGTTGCAGATGTACTGCTGAAATCATCTGAGGATATACCAAAGAATGCCGCGTTTGCCCAGACTACGGTAGATTCTATTCGGGTAGATTCGCAAAAAATTGATCATTATATGAATTTGGTGAGTGAGCTCATTACAAGCCAGTCAAGGTTGGAACTCCTGACTTCAAAATTAAATCATCCAGAGCTGGAGTTGGTATCCGAATCGTTCGATAAATTGAGCCGGCAATTGCGCGACAATGCGTTCTCCATGAGCTTAATCCCACTGCAAAGTTTGGCCATCCGGTTTAAACGACTGGTCCATGATTTATCGAAATCGCTCGATAAAGAGGTGGTATTGGTCACCGAAGGATTAGAAACCGAATTGGACAAAAACATCATTGAACGACTGATCGAGCCTCTTTTACACTTGATACGCAACTCGTTGGACCATGGCATTGAAAGTAAAGATGAACGTATTGCCAGAGGAAAAGAGCAGGTTGGAGCCATTTCCATCAAAGCAGCCACGGTGGGCAGTTATGTGCAAATAGAAATCGAAGACGACGGGGCAGGCCTCGATTCGGCTAAAATCCGTCAAAAAGCGATCGCCCAAGGTCTTTTATCGGGGCAAACCGAACTTTCTGACGAAGAAATTTTTCAGTTGATTTTTGAGCCTGGCTTTTCAACATCTGATTTAGTGACTGATGTATCGGGCAGAGGTGTTGGAATGGATGTAGTGCGGCGAAGAGTGCGTGAAATGAGAGGAAGTATTGATCTGGTCACAGAGAAAAATCTTTTTACCCGCTTCATTATCAAATTGCCGCTTTCGCTTTCCATTATCGATGGATTGCTAACTTCGGTTGGCGAAAGCTATTATGTCATCCCTTCGTCGGTTATCAGGAAAATATACATGGTGAAACACGACTTGCTGAAGAAAGCGTTCAGCGAGGTAGTCGAACTCGAAGGTGAACAGTTGCCGTACCTAAACATGCATGACGAATTCGATAATGCCGGTCCAGTGCCCGAAGAGCAGTTTGTGGTTGTCGTTGCATCCGGCAACCAACTGTTTGGACTTATGGTTGACGAGGTGGTCCGCGAGTATCAGGCTGTGGTCAAACCGCTAGGGTTGCTAATGAAAGTACAGGATGTGTTTTCAGGGGCCAGTATCTTGGGAACAGGCCAGTTGGCCCTGGTGATTGATACCAGCAAAATGATTCAAAAATATTCGTAATACGATGGCTGCAGAAATTGTACAAGGATTAAATTCTTATTTCACATTTAGGTTGGGAAGCGAACTTTTTGCCATCAATATTGGCTATATGACTAAAATTCTCAGTCTGACTGATATTACCCGGGTACCCAATTCACCGCGCTATTTAAGGGGTATTATTAACCTGTCGGGCGAGGTTCTTCCAGTATTCGACGGAAGATTGAAATTTGGGTTGTCCGAAACTGAAGCGACCCGAAATACCTGCATCCTGGTCATGGTTTTTGAACTCGACGGCCAGATAGTTAGTTCGGGTATTGTGGTCGATTCAGTCGAAAAGATTGTTGTTTTCGAGCCCGGTCAAATTCAACCCGTTTCCGCGGCTGGTAAAAATTTTAACAGCGCTTACGTCCGGGGAATTGCTCCCTTGAATGCAGAGTTTGTCCTGATTCTGAATATTGAAAAGATATTTTCGGAAGAAGAAATTAGTTTGATTATTGCTGAAGACTAAACCAATAAAAAACAGGTTATGAGATTTATTGACTTAAAAATCCGGACAAAATTGATGGGTGCATTCAGTGTACTGATCCTGATCGGTTTTCTGCTTGCTTCCAGTTCCGTAGCAACCTTGTTATTTTTCAAGAAAGATATCAATTCTTTTGCCAACGAATTCCTCCCTCAGCTTGAACTTTCAACCCAGTTGAGCACTCGGACCCGGCTGGTGGCTTTTTACATGGAAGGTTATTATCTGACCGGGAGGCAGGAATATTACAAATCAGCACGGACAGAACTCGATTCGCTGAAAAATGAGTTGGGGAAGGGCGAATTGCTGCTGGAAAAATCGTCGAACCTGACTGAACTGGAGCAAAATCTGAGCGAAGCGATGATTCAGATTCCACAGTATGAGCAAATCATCATGATGGCCTACAAAACCGTTCAGGATGTCAATATTCTGAAAAACCGCATTGAACGGAATACCGACATATTTGCCAACAGCTGCCGTCAGTTACTTAAATCTCAGAACCAATCGCTCAAACAAGAGATTGCCAGCCGGCAGTCAACCGAACTTCGGTTACGCAAAATAAACAGTGTAACTGTAATCATTGACACCACTCAGGTTATTCAAAGTGAAGTTTTTAAAGCTTTGTCGTTGCACGATAACACTTCACTCAACAATGCGCTTAAAATTTTTGATGTCATCAATTCTCAGGTTGTTTTCCTGAAATCAAATTTAAAGGCAAGCGCCGATGTTGTGTTGATTAAGCAGGTTGAAAAAGCTTCACTCGATTACAAATCGGCCGTTACCGAACTTTCCGAAAAAATCGGAAAACTGATGGAATTCCGTAAAACTGATTCGGCCATTTCATCCAAATTAGTCCAGAACTCAAACAACCTGCACACTTCGGCTATGACCTATACCGCCAAAGTGGCAACTGGCTTCAATAAATCAATCCTTTCATCCATTTTTACCAGTATCGTCACGGGCCTGATTGCCCTGGGATTTTCCATTTTCATTAGTGTTTATATTTCACGTCTGATCACAAAACCATTGCTGAAAGGGATCGCTTTTGCACGAAAAATGGCTAAAGGCGATCTAAATGCTGAAATTGAGGTGAACCAGAAGGATGAAATAGGTATTCTGGCAACTAATCTCCAGATCATGAGTACCCGAATCCGTGAAATTATTTCGTATGTCTCAACAACCGCTGATCATATGGCATCCGCCAGCCTTGAGCTGAGTTCTACCTCGCAGCTGGTTTCGCAGGGAGCATCGGAACAGGCGTCGTCTGCCGAAGAGGTTTCGGCTGCAATTGAAGAAATGGCGGCCAACATTCAGCAAAATAAGGATAACACGAAACAAACTGAAATTTTTGCCATTAAAGCTGAAAAAGATATTTGCCAGGGGAGTGACAAAGTGATCCGGACAATGGATGCCATGCGCGAAATTGCCAACAAAATTTCAATCATCGGCGACATTGCCTTTCAAACCAACATTCTGGCGCTAAATGCGGCTGTTGAAGCAGCCCGGGCCGGTGAGCACGGGCGGGGGTTTGGTGTGGTAGCCACCGAAGTCGGGAAACTGTCAGAGCGTAGTAAGCTGGCTGCGAAAGAAATTGATCAACTCACCAAATCGAGCGTATTCAATGCCGAGGAAGCCAGCAAACTTATGGACGAAATTGTTCCCGACATTCAAAAGACCTCTCAGTTGATCCAGGAAATATCGGCAGCTAATTTTGAACAAAGTACTGGTGCCGACCAGATTAACCTGGCCATCCAACAACTGAATGTGGTTACCCAGCAAAATGCAGCTACTTCAGAAGAACTCTCAACCAATGCGGTGGAATTGTCGGCCCAGGCTGAACAGCTTCGCGAGATTATTTCCTTCTTCAGAATCAATCCGGACAGTCAATACGTTCGAATGCCGAAGATTGAAAAGGGAAAAAATCAGTCTGACCCAAGTAATCCTGCAGAGGTTAAGCGCGGAGTATTAATTGATCTCGATCATCCTGATATATCCGACGATGAATTTGAACGGTTCTAATTCGATAATCAGAAAATCAGTTTGAATTGGCACAGTGAAACAGAGATTCATTCAAATATCCGACGAGCTTTTCCTTCAGTTGGGGAAAATGATCACCGACAAGTATGGAATTCGACTGCCACCTGAAAAGAAGATCATGTTTCAGGCGCGCCTCCAAAAACGTTTGTGTGAACTCGATATTCTCTCGTTTGAAGAATATGCTGAAAAATTGAGTCACTCCGACGGGGACTCTTCTGAATTGACAACACTGGCCGATTATATTTCGACCAATAAAACAGAGTTTTTCAGGGAAAAAACTCATTTCAGTTTTCTGACCAGTCGAATTATTCCTGAGTTTTTGAACGAAATTTCCGCATACCGTCTGCAGCAGTTGAAAGTCTGGAGTGCCGGTTGTTCGAGTGGTCAGGAAGCTTATTCAATAGCCATTTCACTGGAAGAATACATGCGGCAAAAAGCTTCCCGGTTTGATTACTCCATTCTGGCTACCGATATTTCTTTCCGGATGTTGAAAACAGCTAAAGAAGCCATTTATCCAATGTCTCAGGCCAATGAAATTTCGCATGATCTCAGACAGCGCTATTTTCTGAAAAGCAAAAATGCGCACGACCCGAAAATCAGATTGACGAAGGAAATCCGAGATAAAGTCAGACTAGCCTATCAGAACCTGATGGATGGCTCGTATCCGTTCAACATGCCTTTTGATGTAATCTTTCTCCGGAATACTCTTATTTATTTTGATCAGGTAGTTCAGAAAAGGGTTTTGGCAAAAGTTATACATCATTTAAAAACAGATGGTTATCTGTTTATTGGTCATTCTGAGTCGCTGATTAATATGGATTTGCCTATTACACCAGTTGCTCCCAGTGTTTATGTAAAAACCAATACTTAACGGTCATGGATTATTTAAAAAATGAACAACAAGAATTGGAGGAGTTGCGAAAACAAATTTCAGAACTCAGGCGGGAAAATGAAGAATTGGTCAGAACCCTCTATAAGGTTAATGAAAAATTGCGCGATTCCGAAAAGCTGAAAGGTCATTTCATCAGCAACATTACCAACGAAATTCTGAATCCTTTCGCCAGTGTGCTTGCTTTGGCCGAAAATATCAGGCAGTTGAACGAAGGCGAAATGACGGTGGCTCACCGGATGGCCGAACTGATTTTTGAGGAAGCTTTTCACCTCGACTTTCAGTTGAAGAATATTTTTGCGGCAGCGCTTATCGAGGCAGGATTGGATAACCTGAAATTATCAGTCATTTCCTTCAATGATATGGGAAATCAGATGAACCGATATTTTCGCTCACAGCTTAATAAAAAGAATATCCATTTTGTGGTCAGTTTTACCAATGAGATGATGCCAGATATGCCTGTTTCGTTTACTTCTGATCGCGAAAAGCTGGATTTGATTCTGAAGAACCTGATCAGTAATTCAATCAAATTCAGCCCGGAAGGTTCGGTCATTGAGCTTGATTTTATTTTAGGTCGCGAAAAGCTTTCGATGGAAGTTTCCGACCACGGCAAAGGTATTCATCCGGAAGACCGAAAGATCATTTTTGACCGGTTCAAACAACTTGACGAAAAGATCAACTCAATCAATACCGGGCACGGACTGGGATTGTCTATTGTTCAGGCATACACCGAAATGCTGGGTGGTACAGTAAATCTAAATGATAACCGGGACGGGGGCATCCGTATCATGATTTCAGTTCCTGAAAGCTCTGATGCTGATGAATGGGACGATCTGGAAGATTTTTTATTGGATTCTGAAGTTAGTTATTGATGGATAAAACCAGGCAAATAGCCCATTTCCTTCACCCTTCTAATTTGTGCGTCAGCCGGGAACCGCAATGGATAATCACAGTTCTTGGCTCATGTGTAGCTGTTTGTTTCTTCGACCGAAAGCAGAATGTTGGGGGAATCAATCATTTTATGCTGCCTTATTGGAACGGCGATGGACTAGAGTCTCCAAAGTATGGAAATGTAGCTATTCAGCAATTATTTCAGAAAATGCTTGACTTTGGGGCGAAAAAAGAGGATATTGTATGTAAAATTTTTGGAGGAGCAGAAATGTTGTGCGAACACCATTCTGCTTTTCATGTCGGACAACAAAACATCGAACTGGCTCATAAGTTATTAGCCGAATTGGATATTTCCGTGATCAGTTCAAGTATCGGAGGAAAGCAGGGACGTAAAATTCATTTCAATACTGGAACTGGGGAGGTACTGCAAAAATATTTGATCAAATCAACTCAAAACGAACTCAAATGAACCGCAAAATTAAAGTATTAATTGTTGACGATTCGGTTTCAGTGCGCAGTGCACTGATCAAAATCCTCAGTCAGTATCCGGAGATTGAAGTTATTGGCACAGCTTCCGACCCCTATGAGGCGGTTTCGAAGATTGCAGAGGATCTTCCTGATGTGATCACACTCGATATTGAAATGCCCCGGATGGATGGACTTACTTTTCTGGGCAAGCTGATGAGGCAACATCCTATACCGGTTGTGGTGATTTCTTCGGTGACCGGTGAAGGGTCGGATAAGGGAATACGGGCTCTCAACCTGGGGGCCTGTGAAATCATTACCAAACCTAAACTCTCGGATACTGAATGGTATGAAGAATACAGTATTCGGATTGTTGATGCTATAAAAGCTTCGGCAATGGCCGGTCTCATCCGTTTCAAACCGAAGAAAAATGTGGAAAATTCTCCTAAATATCCTCATCCTGCCGGCCAGCAATTGCTTAAAATACAAAATACAAACCTTATTTCTGAAAAGATAATCCTAATGGGCGCTTCGACCGGAGGAACAGAAGTACTTTCGAAAATTCTGAAAAACCTGCGGACTGATTTACCCGGAATCCTGATTGTTCAGCACATGCCTGGTGAATTTACAAAAGCTTTTGCCAACCGGTTGAACCTTGAGAGTCAGTTAAATATCAAGGAAGCCGAACAGGGTGATGTAATTCAGTGCGGTAATGTGTATATTGCAAACGGATTCAATCATCTGCAACTGGTGAGGGAAAACGGACAGTATCGGTGCAAGCTTGAAATGGGGGTGCTGGTTAACCGCCATCGCCCGTCGGTTGATGTGCTTTTTCGGTCGGCTGTCGGCTTTCCAGGTAAAAATATTACTGCCATTTTACTTACAGGAATGGGAGCTGATGGCGCCCGGGGGCTGCTTGAGCTGAAAGAAGCTGGTGCTATGACTTTTGCCCAGGATGAAAAATCGGCAGTGATTTTCGGAATGCCGAGAGAAGCCATCAGACTCAATGCGGCCAAAATGGTAGGAAATCCGGATGAATTGATCCAATGGTTAAACACAACATTTCAGCAGATATGAAGGACAACAACCAAACTTCAAAAATTCTGATCGTTGACGACGTACAACTAAATCTCGACCTGATGAAAGAAATTTTATCGGGAAAAGGGTATCTGATTGCTACAGCCATCAACGGAAAATCGGCTATTGCCAAAGCCCGCGCGCATAAATTCGACCTAATTCTGTTGGATATCGTTTTACCCGATATTGACGGATTCGAGGTTTGTTCGATCCTGAAATCAAACCCGCAAACCCGCGATATTCCGCTTATCTTTCTGACTGCTCAAAAGGAAAATACGAGCATCGTGAAAGGGTTTCAATTGGGGGCTGTCGATTACATTTCCAAGCCATTCAGCCGGGAAGAGCTTTTAGCCAGGGTAAATCTGCACCTGACCTTGCGCAAGTACCAGGAAGAATTGATTCGCTCCAAAGAGATGGCCGAAGCCGCGGCCAAAGCCAAAGCTATTTTTCTGGCCAATATTTCGCACGAAATACGAACGCCCATGAATGGCATCATCGGGATGATCGACATATTGAAACGGACCCAGCTAACCAAAGAACAGCTCGAATACCTTGATATTATTGGTATTTCTGGCGAAAATCTGCTGATGATCATTAATGACGTGCTCGACTTCTCTAAGATTGAAGCGGGTCAAATCACTTTTGAACATATCCGATTTAATTTGCCAGACGAGGTTAACGAGGTTATAAAAATTCTTCGATATAAGGCTATTCAGAAGAATCTAGACCTGTCGTTCAGTATTGGTCCAGATGTTCCCGAATTACTGATTGGTGATCCTCTCCGCTTGAAACAAGTGCTGATAAATCTTTGTAACAATGCTATCAAGTTTACTAACGAAGGTTATGTTCATGTTAGTGTCGACCTGAAGGATATTGCAGGTTCCAACGTCCGGTTATATTTCGAAGTGAAGGACACCGGCATCGGCATTTCACCAGATAATCAGCAGAAACTTTTTAAATCGTTTTCGCAAGCTGACGTTTCTACAACAAGAAAATTCGGAGGTACAGGGCTCGGACTAGCGATATCCAAAAATCTGGTTCAATTGATGTGCGGAAATATTGGCATTATTAGCGAAGAAGGAAAGGGAGCAATATTCTTTTTCGATGCGGAATTCGGAGTTGCTTCTCAAAATCTTTCTGCCTCTGAAACCCAGGAATTGGAAGAATCAATGCTGCCAGATAAAAAATTAAAAATTTTACTCGCTGAAGACAATGTTATTAACCAAAAAGTTGCTATATTAAATCTGGAAAAACTGGGTCATTCGGTTATCGTGGTTTCTGATGGTTTAAAGGCTGTTGAGAAGTATATCAGCGAATCGCCTGACATCGTATTCCTGGATGTTCAGATGCCTGAAATGGATGGGGTGGAGGCTACCGCCAAAATCAGGGAATGGGAACAGGCCAATCAGATTCAAAACAGAGTTCCCATTGTTGCTATGACAGCCAATACCCTAAAAAGCGACAAAGATTTATTCAGGGCCGCTGGTATGGACGAGTATCTGAGCAAGCCGTTTAATGCGACAGAACTGATCCGGGTTTTAGGACGGATTTACAAGCAAATAGAGCGTAAAAACATTTAATTATACCACAAATGGAATTCAGCGATACAACGTATTTTTGGGAAGGAAAGACTGTACTGATCGTTGAAGACAACGAAACCAGCAACATTTATTTTGAGGCAGCCCTTCGAAAAACCAATGTTTCACTGACATGGGCAAAAAACGGTCTGGATGCTGTGGAGATTGTTAAAAAAAATGGAAAAATAGATCTTATCCTGATGGATATCAATATGCCAAAGATGGATGGTATCGAGGCTACCCGGATTATAAAATCACTCTTTCCTCACATTATTATCGTAGTACAAACAGCATTTATTCTTTCGGGTGAAGAACGGATGTGCCAGGAAGCCGGTTGCGATGAATTTATTACCAAGCCTATCCGTCTGAAGTACCTGTTGGATACGCTGAACCGCTACCTGGCTTCGTCCAAAGAAATATAAGCACCAAACTTACTGTCGGGAGCAGGTTCTGTCAATGGGAAAAAGCCTGAAAATAGTTTTCCGTCCTTCAGTACCGGAGCATGAAGTTGTTGCTGATTCCCGACAAAATCCATAAATTCCCCCGTCTGTCCATAAAACAATTCAAATTTGCCCGATGCTTCCGGATGAATCTTCTTTTCCAGAAAAAGGCTCAGTATTCCCATATTTGTCCGGCAGTTCACTTCCACACAGGGCTGCATGATTAGATGGTTATTATTGCTAAAAATAAGTGCATCAACACCTAAGAATCCACGATGAAACCTGGTAAAATCTGAAAGTTTCAAGGCTTCCATAATAATATTTGCTGTCGTTTCAACCATTTTGGCATTAACATGGGGAACTTTATTTCGAAGGTTGGGGTGGATAGATGTAGATTTATACTGGCCGTTGGAGTTCGTTTCAAAAAATGAATAGCCCAGATATTCAATCGAAGAATCAGGTAAAACCCGAAACTGGAACGACAAATCGGTTACCTTTTCGAGGTACGGTTCAGCAATCAGATAATCCTGCTGTTTCAAAACTCCGAAAATCCATTGTCGGTTTGCGGTATTCAACGAGTTTTTACGGATGATCTGAATCCCTCTTCCCGATGAACTTAGCGGCGCCTTCAATACCAAGGCTGAATGTCGGGCAAGCAAGTTTTCAATTTCCTCACAACTTATAACTTTTCCTCCGGTCATTGCCGGAGAAATCAGCCATTCTTCCGGATTGCCGGTCAAAATCTTAGACAAAAGTTCCAGCGAAGTTGCGCGCTCATAAAGGCGACGATATTCTGGTTTCCAATCCGCAACCAGACTTGCCTTAAATTCGACAGAACATTTTTCTTTCAGATTTTTCAGCTTCCAGTGGACCGCAGGACTCCATCCCCAAGGACAAACAGCTCCGAGCGAATTGGCAGGCAACGTTTCCAAATCGGATAAACTACAAAAACGGGGCACTGCGAATCCCGCTTCTTTTAATAGTTCAATGAAATGATCGGATGGGCAATTTTCGACCAGAACGAAATCGCTTTCATCAGCAAAAACGAAAGGCAAAACAGCCAGGTCGCTTTCCATTTTCTGGAGCAGCGATGGTGGCACATAACTGAACGACCCATTGGCGACAGCCAGTTCGCAGGTCGGATTAAAATAAAATACCCTGTTTTGCTTCATCATTTAAAACTGAAATTATCGCAAATATAGAGCTCGTTCGGAGCCCTTAGTATGGATTAACGAAAAATAAACATGAATTTGTTTTGAGATGTCAAATAGAAACCTACATTTGCAAAATCAAAATGCAGACAATAAAGTCTTTTTTTATGAATAAGTTTTCTTCTGAAATAGTAACTATGAACGTCGTCGCTACCATGTGTACCAGTATGTGTATGTGTTCTAGTTTGTCTTTTTCAGAAGGATATCAGGTATAGGTAGAGTATAAGTTACCAAGATATGTATAAGCCCTTCTGAAATTCAGAAGGGTTTTTTTTTGCATCATAACAGACAAAACATGAACGAAAAATCATACCGAAGCATCGTAAAATCCATTTCATGGCGGACTATCGGAACAATCGATACCATCGTTATATCTTTTTTTATTACTGGCAAACTCGATTTTGCCATTACCATTGGAGGTATTGAAGTTTTCACCAAAATGGCTCTTTACTACTTTCACGAGAGAACCTGGAACCGAATCAGTTTTGGACGTTTGAAAAGTACCGGTTCCGATTACCAGATTTAATACCAGAAATGTATGACAAAAAAGTTTTTACCCATATCAATTGACATCTCAGACCAAAAGATTCTGATTATTGGAGGCGGACAGAGCGCACTCAAAAAAATCAGACTTTTGCAACGATTTGGGGCCACCATAGAAGTGGTAGCCGAAAATATAATCAGCAAAGTTGTTGAATGCGGAGTGACTTGCAGGCGCAAAAGCTATGAAAAAGCAGATTTGGAAGGCTACCTGATGCTCTATTCCTGTACAAACAATGAGGTACTTGACCGCCAGATCGCCAAGGATGGGAGGGAAGCTGGAGTGCTGGTCAATGTTCATGATAATCCGGGGTTATGCCAGTTTGTTTCCCCGGCCATTTGTCAGGATGGAAATATTACGGTTGCAGTAGGCTCAAACGCCGAGAACGTGCAGGAATCAATCCGTTTACGCAACCTGATTCAGAAATTTTTAGAAACACAAAAAATACAATAATGAGCATTCAATTACACCCATTAAATGAACAGCAGCTAAGTGCTTTAAACAGCCTTTCTGTTGGACTGACCAAGGAACAACTGTTTTGGGTTAATGGTTATTTTCAGGGATTGCTGATAGCATCAGAAAACAATCTGACTGCAGGCAACACTGTTCAAACCCAAAGCAACAAACAGTTGAAAATTCTTTACGGAACTCATACCGGGCGCAGTAAGCTAATTGCTTCGCAACTAGCAGAAAAATTAAAGAGAAATGGCATTGATGTACAGACTCTTGCTTTGGATGAATACAAGACCAGACAATTGAATACTGAAACCGATCTTGTATTTATTGTCAGCACGCATGGAGAAGGCGAGCCACCGGCTATGGCTGAAGATTTTCATCAGTTCATTATCGGGAAACGTGCACCGCAATTACCTAACCTGAATTATGCTGTAGTTGCGTTGGGCGACAAAAGCTATAAGTTATTTTGCAAAACAGGCACCGATATTGATCAGGCATTAGCCAAACTGGGTGCCAAGTCAATTCTTCCGGTTTTAAAACTTGATGTTAATTATGAAGATGATGTTACAACCTGGATTGAACAGTTTGCAGGAATTTTTTCAGAAATTTCGACATCCGCGAAGTCTGCTATTCCTGATTCTCCGGAATTAGTGAACCCTGTCTGGTCGCGTAAAAATCCATTTAAAGCAACAGTAATTGATAAGGTCAAAATTACTGGCCGCGGTTCTGACAAAGAGGTATATCACATTGAATTGTCACTCGAAGGTTCGGGACTGAAATACGAACCAGGAGATTCAGTAGGTATCTGGGCCAGCAATCCGCCTGAATTGGTTGATGCCGTTTTGAAACAAACAAACTTAACCGGAATGGAAAATATTCGCCTGAAAGAAGGTGAATTTTTACTGAAGAATGCTTTGTCTGACCGGCTGGAGATCACCATTTTAAACCGCGAGGTAATTCAGAATTACCAATCAAAATCGGGCAACTCCAATCTTCAGAAATTGATTGAAAATGAAGAGGAATTAGATCGTTATATTTATGGTCATGATGTTCTCGACTTACTTGAAGAATTTCCTCATTCATTTACACCTCAGGACTTTGTTGAAGTATTACGAAATTTTCCTCCTCGTCTGTATTCCATTTCATCGAGCCAGTCGGCTGTTGGCGATGAAGTTCACGTGACGGTGGCAACGGTTCGCTATTCGCACAAGGGGAGACAACGTGGCGGAGCTTGCTCAACTTACCTTTCCGACCGGATTGACACTGATTCTCAGGTGTCGGTTTTTATCGAGAAAAACCCGGCATTCAAACTTCCTGAAGATGAAAAAACTCCAGTCATCCTGATTGGCGCCGGAACAGGCGTCGCACCTTACCGGGCATTTCTTCAGCACCGCGAAGCCAATGATCAAAAAGGGAAAAGCTGGTTGTTTTTCGGTGAACGTCATTTCCACTCTGATTTTCTGTACCAACTCGAATGGCAGAAACTGCTAAAAGATGGGTATCTCGAAAAAATAGATGTAGCCTTTTCGCGTGATCAGGATGAAAAAGTTTATGTGCAGCACCGGCTGATTGAAAATCAGAAAGAAGTATTTGAATGGCTTTCGCAGGGCGCAAACATTTATTTGTGTGGCGATATGAAACAAATGGCGCGGGATGTGCAAAAAACATTGCTTCGAATATTTGAAACTGAAGGCGGAATGAGCGAAGAAAAAGCACAGGAATACCTGAAAATGTTGAAAAAAGAAAAGCGATTTCAATCAGACGTGTATTAATTGGGCAATCGTTAAAAAAAATTGAGAATAAACCAATAAACAAAAATAAGTATGATTCGTAAGTATAAATGCGTACTTTGGTGGTATAAATACTTATTGACTCGGAATTATTAAAATGAATAGAAAATGAGTGATTTAATTAATTGGAACGAACTTTCGGAACTCGAACAAATCAAATATAAGAGCAATTATCTGCGCGGAACGCTGGTGGAAAGCCTGGCTGATCCGGTTACCGGAGCAATCACTTTTGCCGACACACAGATTTCAAAATTTCATGGCATGTATCAGCAAACCGATCGCGATCTGGAAAAAGAACGCAAACGGCAAAAACTTGAACCGGCTTATTCGTTCCTTATTCGTGTCCGAATTCCCGGTGGTGTGGTTACACCTGCGCAATGGCTGCAACTAGATGCTTTGTCTGATCAGTATGCCAATCATACCCTAAAACTGACTACCCGACAGGCTTTTCAGTTACACGGAGTAATCAAGACCAACCTGAAGAAAACCATTCAGGGCATCAATTCGGAACTCATGGACACAATTGCCGCCTGTGGCGATGTGAACCGCAATGTGATGAGCCATCCTAACCCGGCCGAATCGCCTTTTCATACTGAAGTAAGTGAACTGGCTAAAAAGATTAGTCGGCATTTGCTGCCTTCAACCACAGCCTATCACGAAATATGGCTTGATCAAAAACTGGTGGCCGACAGCAAAAAGGATCTGGAACCGCTTTATGGCGATCGCTATCTGCCACGCAAGTTCAAGATTGCAATCGTCATTCCTCCTTATAATGATTCTGATGTGTTTTCGCAGGATCTCGGGTTCATTGCCATCGTTAAAAACAACCGGATTACCGGTTATAACGTGGCGGTGGGAGGAGGATTTGGCTCCACCTTCGGAATGCCCGAAACTTATCCTCGTTTGGCTGAAGTGATCGGATTTTGCCTTCCTGAGCAAGCCGTGAATGTAGCCGAAAAAGTGTTGCTGGTACAACGCGACAACGGAAACCGGCAAAACCGCAAACGCGCCCGGCTGAAATACACGATTGATGAACGGGGCATCGACTGGTTTAAGAATGAATTGCACCAATATCTTGGTTATCAGCTTGGCGAAGCTCGTCCCTTTAACTTAACACGCAACGGCGATCGCTTTGGTTGGAAAAAAGGAACTGATTCGAGATGGAGTCTCACCTTGTTTGTGGAAGGTGGCCGCGTAACCGACAGAAATAACTTCAAGATGAAATCGGCACTTCGGGAAGTAGCCCGACACAGCGACGGCCAGTTCATCCTGACCGGGAACCAAAACCTGATTATTGCCAATGTCTCTGCGGAGGTAAAAAAGAAAGTAATTGAAATTCTTCGTCAGTTCGGCGTTTATCCCGAAGAAATCTCAGGACTTCGTCAGAACTCCATCGCCTGTGTGGCGCTCAATACTTGTGGTCTGGCCTTTGCTGAAGCCGAAAGATATCTTCCATCCCTCATCAGTAAAATAGAAACTATATTAGATCGGTACGGATTATTCAAGGAAGAAATAGTGATTCGTATGACAGGCTGTCCAAATGGCTGCGGAAGGCCTTATTTGGCTGAGATCGGCTTTATCGGCAAGTCCGAAGGTCATTATAACCTTTATCTGGGCGGAAACTTTAATGGTACCCGTCTGAATACGCTCTACAAAGAAACGCTTACGGAACCTGAAATTCTGACTGAATTAGACCCCATCATTGCTGATTATTCAGAAACCCGGCACCAAGACGAACATTTTGGTGATTTTGTCATCCGGAAACAATATGTCCGGGAAATCAAAAAAGGTAGCGATTTCAGACACTAAATGAATATCAATAATTTTTAAATACATCTCAAAATGTAACCATCATGAAAACTCCAGTATTCTTTATCGGTGAAAAATTGTCGCGGGTAACGCGTCAATGGCTGCAAAAGCAGCAAATTCAGTATATCGAACAACCGTTTTTCCGGATCGAATACAAAAAACCAAAATTATCGGTTTTTTCATCGAAAGCCGGTCAACGTAAACAATGGATCATTACCAGCGTTTATGCAGCGCATTGGCTTATCCGCTTTCGGTTGCAGGTTGGATTAACAGCGACAGATCGCTTGTATTGCTGGTCCGACAGACAAGCCGAAATTCTTAAACAGCTCAACCTGCCGGTATTTATCTCTTCGTATTCAGATATTTCAGGATTGGTTGAAAAAGTGATCACTCATAATGAGGGAGAGACCATCTTATTTTTACATGGAGACAAGCTGCATAGCGAAATCAGTTCGATCCTTTCAGATTTTGCCCTTCCATATTCAGCTGTCGAAGTCTATAAAAATACTCCGATTGAAAAATTTGTCAGCGGAATGTTCGATGCCTATCTGTTTTTCAGTCCTTCGGGTATTGACAATTTCAAGGCATCAGGAAACTTTCCGAATCCGGCTTCACTTATTTTAGCAAACGAAAACTCCACTGCCCGGGCTGCATGGCGTGTATTCACCAATAAAGTGTACCTTTCGCCTGAACACGAAGAACTCTCGTTTGTTCAACATGCCATCGCCCGCTGGATGGAAGAAAACAACAAATAAGCTGAATGCAAAACAAAACAGTTTCTATACTGGGATGCGGATGGCTTGGGGTTCCGCTCGCGCAACATTTGCTGACCAAAGGTTTTTCTGTGAAAGGTTCGGTAACTTCTCCTGACAAGTTTGAATTAATGCGAAGTATCGGAATTTCACCCTATTTGCTTATCCTGAACGAAGACGACATACAGATCAATGATCCGGAGTTCTTCAATTGCGATGTGCTGATTATTTCCATTCCGCCGCGGCGCGTCTCTGATATTGAACGGATATTTCCGGCGCAAATCGGGCAGCTTATTCCGTGGATACAGAATGCCGGAATTCAGAAGATTATCTTTATTTCTTCCACTTCCGTTTATCCGGAAAATATTGCTGTTGCCTGTGAAAAAGAGATTGCCATACCAGATAAGGAAAGTGGGAAGGCCCTGGTCTTGGCTGAAAATGTGCTGTTAAAACAGCCAGCTTTTAAAACTACCGTTTTGCGATTTGGCGGATTGATTGGCGCAGACCGTAATCCTGCCCGCTTTCTGCGGAAAACCGTTCAACCTTTACCCAATACACCTGTAAACCTGATTCATCAGGATGATTGCATTGGAATTATTGAGGCCTTAATAGATCAGGAACTTTGGGGCGAAACGCTGAATGCCTGTTGCCCGGAACATCCGCTGAAAAAAGATTTTTACGGGATGGCTGCCCGCGTTTCTGGATTACCTGAACCTCTGGTTACCAATCAGTCAGAACATTCAAAAATTGTTGACTCCGGAAAACTGATCAGCCTGTTAAATTACCGGTTTATATATCCCAGCCCGATGGATTACCTGAACAGTTTGCGATCGCAGTGAAAGTATATTTAAATCAATCCTTCAGTCATTCAGTCCTTCAATTATGAGTTCACTCATCTCCATAGTTGGTGCCGGTCCGGGCGATCCCGAACTGCTTACCTTGAAAGCACTGAAGCGAATTCAGGAAGCTGATTGCATCTTGCACGATGCGCTGGTCAGCGAAGAAATTCTGAATCTGGCGCGACCGGATGCGCAGCGAATTTATGTTGGGAAAATTTACCAGGACGGACAGGACCAAACCAATCGTCAGGAAGGGATCAACCAATTGATTATTGATTTGGCAGAAAAAGGGCAGAGGGTGGTCCGGTTAAAATCGGGCGACCCGATGATTTTTGGCCGAGGCGCCGAAGAAATCCGATTTTGCATCGAAAATCATTTGAACTACGAGGTGATTCCGGGAGTAACCTCAGCTCTTGGAGCAGCTTCGCTTTATGGCATCCCGCTGACTGAACGTGGCAAAAACAGCATGGTACTGTTCGGAACCGGTCACTATTGCGAAGGCGATTTCTGCGATCTCGAGTCGTTTGTTTCCGTGCTGAAATCAAGTTCGCCGATCATTTTTTTCATGGGCCTGAATAAGCTCGTTCATTTATCGCAGCGCTTGTTGGATAATGCTATTGCGCCTGAGACTAAAGTTCAGATTTTGAGTAAAGTTTCGCAGTCCGGAGCAGTTGCTTTCGAAACCAGCTTAGGCGAAGTGAACCGCCTTCTTGAAAACGAAAAACCACCCATGCCTGCACTAATCATTATCGGGAAACATGCTGAACAGCTGAGAGGGTGATTCTTTCCCATTTTCACCAACTTCATTGCCAGGCTTTATTCTATTTCCCGGATGTAGCTTTCCTTTTCCCTTCTTCGGGTCCCATTTCGCTTCTTTCTCATGCCTGGCCTTTCCTAACAGGTCTGTTTATGTTGACAAAACAACGAAGCCGACTTTTGTGGCCGGCTTCGGGAGTTATCTTTTTTTCTGGTGTTGCAAAATTTTATCACGCGTGGGGCTTCGGAAGCTGTTATCATCGTCAGTGCTTACTTTAGAATATAATTCACTGACCAAAAACCAAATGGCAACCACTAGAAAAACAATACCAAGATAACGTTCTGCCCCCGAAAGTAGTATTATGAGCGTCAATCCAATCAGGACACAAACAATACCCAGCAACAACTGTAAATGTGTAAAACGTTTTTTCATGGGGACCTCCTTCCGTTATCTATTTGTTGCTTGTTTTACGGATTCCAGTCATCACATGTTCCAAAACAGTAAGGTTAGAGTGGAATATTACCGTGTTTGCGCGGAAGGTTCGATTTCCGCTTGTTCTGGGTCATATTCAGCGCCTGAATGATTTTGAACCGGGTGTCCTGAGGTAAAATAATCTCATCAATATAACCCAGAGAAGCAGCCCGATATGGATTGGCAAACTTTTCGCGGTAATCATCCACTGCGCTGGCTTTTTCCTCGGCACTCAATTTTTTGTATAAAATATTAATTGCACCTTCAGGACCCATTACCGCAATTTCTGCGGTAGGATAGGCCAGGTTCACATCGCCGCCAATGTGCTTGCTCGACATTACGTCATAAGCACCTCCATAAGCTTTACGAGTGATCAGCGTAATTTTTGGTACAGTGGCTTCAGCAAAAGCATAAAGCAATTTGGCTCCGTGCTTAATAATTCCTCCAAATTCCTGCGTTGTTCCAGGCAAAAATCCGGGAACATCAACCAAAGTAACCAATGGAATATTGAAGGCATCGCAAAAACGGACAAAGCGGGCAGCTTTTGAAGACGAATTAATATCGAGCACTCCGGCCAGGTGGGCGGGTTGATTAGCTACAATCCCGATTGGTTTTCCTCCCATGCGCGCAAAACCAATCACAATATTAGCTGCATAATGTGGCTGAACTTCCAAAAAATGTTCATCATCAATGATTTTATGGATGATGTCCTTGATATCGTACGGTTTGTTTGGATCTACCGGAACGACTTGGTTCAGCGAGATATCCGTACGATTTTCCGGATCAGTACAAATTTTTGCAGGCGGTTCTTCCATGTTGTTCGAAGGAATGAAACTCATCAATTCTCTGACCATCATGAGAGTTTGCTCCTCATCGCTACCTGTAAAATGGGCGACTCCGCTTTTTGAGGCATGGGTCGCAGCGCCGCCAAGTTCTTCCTTGGTTACATCCTCATGGGTCACCGTTTTAATCACTTCCGGACCTGTTACAAACATGTGGCTGGTTTTTTCGACCATAAAAATAAAGTCAGTCAAAGCCGGCGAATAAACGGCACCTCCTGCACAGGGTCCCAAAATGGCACTAATTTGAGGGATAACTCCGGAAGAGATGACGTTGTTGTAAAAAATATCAGCATATCCGGCCAGACTTTCAACTCCTTCCTGTATGCGTGCGCCACCCGAATCATTGAGTCCTATGAGCGGAGCTCCCATCTTAATGGCTAAATCCTGAATCTTCAGTATTTTATCGGCATTAGTCCGACTTAACGTTCCACCAAATACGGTGAAATCCTGTGCAAAAACATATACTAGCCGACCGTTGATTTTTCCGTAGCCTGAAACAACTCCATCGCCCGGAATTTTTTGTTTTTCCATTCCAAAATCGCTGGCACGATGAGTAACCATTTTGTCAATTTCATTAAATGTTCCAGGGTCAAGCAAGGCACTGATCCGCTCTCGTGCGGTTTTCTTTCCTCCGTTGTGTTGTTTTTCAACCCGTTCGACCCCGCCTCCGGCTTCTGCCTGACGGTTCAGTGTTTCAAACTGCTCAAATTTGGCTTTTAAATCCATAAATTATCGTTTATTCAATTTCTATTAAAATCTGACTCGCTTCAATCGTACTGCCTTCCTGAACGAAAATCTTTGACACTTTTCCGTCCCTGGGCGATTTGTATTCACTTTCCATCTTCATGGCCGAAATCGTAATTATGGTATCGCCTTTTTTAACTTCATCACCTGTTGAAACCGGAATTTTCACCACCTTCCCGGGCATGGGCGATGAAATTGTATTTTCTGACGCCAACTGTGTAACGCCCGACCGGTTGCGAAGGTATCTCGATTCGGCATCAATTACTTCCAGATCATACGAGTCGTAGAGGGTATAGGCGGTGTAATGTTTGGGTCGGGAATGTGGAACAAGTTCGATGTTATATGAACGGCCCTCAGCCAAAATAGAAAAAATTCCTTCATCATTGTGCATCAGGTCGACCTGATAAATTTTATCGTCAACTTTAATTTCGAGCAGGTTCTCGAACTGTTTTAATATCTCTACTGAAGCGATCCGCTTGTCCAGTTTTATTTCAATCGACATAGATTTTGGGGATTATAAACGTTCAAAATTCTTTTGGTAAGTATATTTTTTCCAACGGTTCTTGGCCGGGTACATTTCCTTTGAAGTTTGGGCAATGTTCAACTGATCAAGGTATTCGATGTAGGTTGCAATGATAACCATATCTTCACATTGGTCTGAACACTTTGTTTCGGCCAGCAGATATTCTTTATTTTTCTCAATGAAATTGGTGTCGTAATTTCCACTCCTGAAATCGGGTGCATCCATAATACGCTCCAAGAATTTAATGGAGGTTTTGACCCCGGTAATTTTATATTCGTACAGGGCCCGTTTCATCCGGTTGATTGCTTCCTGGCGGTTTTCAGCCCACACAATCAGTTTAGAGATCATCGAATCATAGAAAATCGGTATTTCATAACCTTCATAGACATAACCATCGGTGCGCACGCCTAATCCGAGCGGTTGGGTGATGTTATGAATTTTCCCCGGGTTAGGCATAAAATTGTTGTCTGTGTCTTCAGCATAAATTCGACATTCGATAGCATGGCCCGATTGTTTTAGTTTTTTCTGACTTATTGAAAGCGGGTGACCTTCGGCAATCAGAATTTGTTGTTTTACCAGATCAATTCCGGTCACACGTTCGGTAATTGGGTGTTCCACCTGAAGTCGGGTATTCATTTCAAGAAAATAGAAATTCAGATCATTGTCAACCAGAAACTCAATAGTTCCGGCTCCTGCATAGTTGACAGCTTTGGCTGCTTCAACCGCACATTTTCCCATTTCTTGTCTTAGTTCCGTAGTTACGAGCGGAGAGGGAGTTTCTTCAATCATTTTTTGATGACGACGCTGAACTGAACACTCGCGTTCAAACAGGTGAATGGCATTTCCATGCTGGTCTCCTAAAATCTGAAATTCGATGTGGTGAGGCGAAGAAATGTATTTTTCTATATATACTGAATCGTTTCCAAACGATGATTTGGCTTCCGATCGTGCAGATCTGACCAGGGAAATAATGTCCTTTTCATCGGTGAGCAGGCGCATTCCTTTGCCTCCACCACCTGCTGCGGCTTTTACCATCACCGGAAGACCGATTGTCCGAATGGTTTCCAGAGCATCCTTCTCGGTTTTTATACTTTCGGTTGTGCCCGGAACAACTGGTACCCCAGCAGCAATCATGGTCAACCGGGCCTGAATTTTATCACCCATCTGATTGATTACTTCAGGCGAAGGACCTATAAATATAATTTCGTTTTCAGCACACTTGCGGGCGAAATCGGCATTTTCAGACAGAAACCCATATCCGGGATGAATGGCATCAGTCATCGTTTTTTTTGCCACTTCAATAATTTTTGCTGCATTAAGATAACTTTCAGCAGAAGGTGACGGCCCGATATGATAAGCCTCGTCGGCATAACGAACGTGCATCGAAGTTCGGTCAGCATCCGAAAAAACGGCTACTGTTGAAATGCCCATCTCACGGCATGTACGCATAATCCGGATGGCTATTTCTCCCCGGTTGGCGATCAGAATTTTTTTGATTTTTTTCATCTATACAATGTTTATACAAAAGGCAAAATTGCAGTCCGTAGACTTTTGCCCGTTTTAAAAAACCCAAAAAAAGCAGAATTGTTTCAATATTTTGGCTCTGTCTGAACAAAAAAAATAAAGTTAACATATCTAAATATTACAAAATTCCTTTATATTTGACTGACTTAATTGAATTTTATGCCTTTTCGCTTACTATTTTTTATTCTTTTTTTTGGAATAGTTTCAGCTTTTGGTCAAAGTTTCGACAAGTACACGCTCTCCTCGGATTCAACAGTAAACAGATTGGCCGGAATTAAAAAAGTATATTACGCAACCCGCATTGATAATCGCCCAAAGATTGATGGAAGGCTCACAGATCCTTGCTGGGAAACTACAGGCTTCTGGGCAGACGGTTTCGTACAGCAAGCCCCCAATCAAGGAAAAAATCCTTCACAGAAAACCAAAATCAAATTGCTTTATGACAATAATAACCTCTATGTCGGGTTTAAATGCTACGATAAGGGTCCCGGGAAAATCAGACCGATTTTAGGACGAAGAGATGACTTTGCCGGAGATATTGCGGGTATTGCGCTTGATTCGTATCATGACAAACAAACTGCTTATGAATTCAATGTTGCCGCTTCCGGACAAAAAATTGATTTGGTTCATTTAGGAGCTTATAATTTTGACTATAACTGGGATGCGGTTTGGGATGGAAAAGCCCAAGTTTACGATTCAATCTGGACTTCCGAATTGCAAATTCCGTTTAGTCAACTCCGGTTTGCACCCGGAAATGAACAGGTTTGGGGAATGCATGTTTGGCGCTGGATTGATCGCTATAAAGAAGAAAGCCAATGGAAACTGATTCCGATTGACGCTCCTGCGATGGTCTACCTGTTTGGCGAATTGCGTGGTATTAAGGGAATCCGCCCAAAAACTAATTATGAATTTTTGCCTTATCTGAATGCCCGTTACAGTCCGAATACCGATTTGGAAAACAAAACGACCTATGGCATTGGCCTGAACGGCAAGGTTGGCCTAAACTCTGGTTTCACGCTGGACTATGCCATCAATCCTGATTTTGGACAGGTAGAAGCCGATCCTTCGGTATTAAATCTTACCACTTATGAAGTTTTTTACGACGAGAAGCGGCCATTCTTTTTGGAAGGAAATACCATATTGGATTATAATGCAGGTGAAGATATGCTGTTTTACAGCCGTAGAATAGGACATGCTCCCAGTATTTCTAACAAAAAATTACCAACTATTTATGAAAATCAAACGATTTCAATTTCGGAAAATACCTCAATTCTAAGTGCGTTAAAACTAACCGGGAAAACGAAAGATGGATTATCGGTTGGTGTAGTACAAAGTTTTACCGCCAAGGAAAATGTGACCATTTATGGTAATAACTCCAAGACTCAAATGGCCGTTGAACCTTTTACTAATTTTGTAGTTGGAAGGGTAAAACAAGACTTTAATCGGGGAAATACCGTGTTTGGCGGAATGATCACGTCGACTTTCCGTAACATCACCGATGCACATTTAAATTTTTTACCCAAGTCGACCATTACCGGAGGCATTGATTTTCAGCATAACTGGGAAAAACGTAAGTATTTTGTAGATTTCAAAGGATTCTTTAGTGATATCCGGGGAGAAAAGGATGCCATTTCGCGTTTACAAAAATCTTCAGTTCATTACTACCAACGAGTTGATGCTGAACATTTGGAATATGATCCGGATAGGACCAGCCTTTCCGGGTGGGGCGGGTTGCTCCAGGGAGGAAAACGCAGCGGAAAATTACGAGTAATTGGCTCACTCAACTGGCGCTCTCCCGGAGTTGATTTTAATGATGTTGGCTATATGTATCAAGCCGACCTGATCAACCAGCTAGTGAACCTGACCTACAAAGTGAGTAACCCCAAAGGAGTTGTAAGAAGCTATTTTGTTGAATTTTAGCAGGAACACAATTGGAGCTATGGCGGCGAAAATACCCTTGATCGATTGAAGCTACATGGTTATCTGCAATTTAAAAATTTGTGGAATTTTCATTTAAACCTGAAGCGGTATTACAATATTTTTGATACCCGGGAATTACGGGGCGGACCGAATTTATACAGAGATGATTATAATGATATCGAACTGTTCATTCAGTCCAATTCAGTAAAAGACTTGTTTGTCGGTTTTGGCCCCAGATTTAAGTTCTTTTCCGATGAGATTTCGAGAACTTCCTATTTTACAGCTTATTTAAAGTGGCAATTAAACAACAGATTTAGCATTACCTCACGGACTGTTTTTGACCATTCGATCGACAATAATAAATGGCTGACTACTGAACCCAGCCTTATAACCGGCAAAACTAATTACCTGGTGGGCACTATTGACCGAAATACTATTTCATCAATATTGCGGTTTGAATACTTTATTTCGCCTGAAATCTCGCTTCAATATTATGGCAATCCCTACGCTTCCATTGGAAAGTATACTAATTTCAGGGAAGTTGCCGATGCTTCGAACCGATCATTAACCAAACGGTATAATACCTTGACGCAATTAGACTTGGCCGACGGAAAATATTCGCTGCAAAGTAAATCAGGTCAGGAGTATTCTTTATCCAACCCCGATTTCAACTTTCAGGAGTTCCATTCCAACCTGGTGGCCCGATGGGAATTCCGACCCGGATCAACGTTATATCTGGTTTGGACAAATACCCGTTCAACCGATTCCGATCAACTCGATCAATCCATCGGAAATAGTTTTGGCGATATTTTGAAAGTCAAATCGCAAAATGTATTTATGGTCAAATTCAGCTATTGGTTTTCGTTATAATTGTTTCCTTTGCCTTGAATCTTTGAATTGATCGTTGTGCGCTTTTCTGACTACTTACCCATTTATCGAAAAAATCTGATTCTGGCCATTCCGGTAATCCTTTCCCAGATTGGGCAGGTGACTGTTAACCTGGTTGATAACGTGATGGTTGGTCATGTTGGAACAACTGAACTTGCAGCCGCTTCATTTGCTATTAACGTATTTCATGTTGGCATGCTTTTCGGAATGGGAATCACATTTGGACTGACACCTTTAGTCGGTCAGGCTTTTAGTTCAAAAAATAAAGAAAATATAGGTCAATGGCTAAAGAATGGAACGACTGTGCATTTTTTAGTTTCAATTCTCCTGTGTGCCGTAATGTCATCAGTAGTACTTTTTATGGACAAAATGGGGCAAAGCCGGGAAGTTGTTCAATTGGCTATTCCCTATTATTTGATCCATGTTTCATCGCTTATTCCACTTTTACTTTTCTTTTCGATCAAACAATTTTTTGAAGGTATTGGCAATACCAAAATAGCCATGATCATTACAATTATTGCCAATTTGGTCAATATTGGCTTTAATTATCTCCTGATTTTCGGGAATTGGGGATTTCCTGCCTTAGGCCTTAACGGGGCTGGTTTTTCATCGTTAATTGCCCGGTCGTTAATGCCGATTATTTTTATTGGAATGATTATGAAGAAACCAGCATTGAATAAATACTTTCACGAAGCCCGTAAATCAGTTTTAGAACGCAGTAAGCTAAAGCAGATTATTTTCATTGGCTTACCCGTTGGATTGCAGCTGGTAATTGAGATTCTGGCATTTAGTTTTGGAGCAATCATGCTTGGCTGGATATCTAAAGAATCTCTGGCCGGTCATCAGGTGGCTATTGGCATGGCTTCAATGACCTATCTGATTTCATTTGGTATGGCATCAGCTACAACCATTCGTGTAAGTCATGCTTATGGCGCACATTCCGGAAATGACCTTAAACATACCATTTTTGCTTCGCTGCATATTGTCATGACATTTATGTCGCTGATGGGAATACTTTTTGTGCTTCTGCGAAATCATCTGCCGATGCTATTTACTTCCGATCCAGCTGTGATTAAAGTTGCTGCAAGTTTGTTGGTTGTTGGAGCTTTTTTCCAGATTTTTGATGGAATGCAGGTCGTTTTATTGGGTGCTTTGCGTGGAATGGCCGACGTAAGGATTCCGATGTTTATGGCATTTTTCTCCTATATTGTGGTCAGTTTACCAGTCAGCTACTTGTTTGCTTTTATTTTGGATATTGGATCTTCCGGAGTCTGGATCGGTTTTGTAGGTGGTTTATCGACCGCAGCCATCCTGTTTGGTATCCGCTTAAAACATCAGCTCAAAAAGTTTGTACATTAAAAAAGGCCATCCAACTCTTTGGACAGCCTTGAAAATCTACATTATTGCGATTCGTGAAAAAGGGACTTTTTTTCTCTGACTGAAAGACATTGCTGATGTTTCTTTATTAGAGCTATTTTTTCGTGAAAAGTCAGAGTGTCGTAATAAGATAACCTGTCTTGTATTCGCAATTGTCTGATGGATACAAACCCACATTCATCTAATTCACATCCAACAGGACAACCGAATATCAATCCGTAATAGTTTGTATATTGATTTTCCATTTTTTGTTTTCATGAAATTTATTTTATCAAACTAATTACACACTTTATCCTTTGAAACATGAAAAGGTAACCCTTAAAATGAAGGTTTTTAATTTTTTTGATTGACGGGCCCTTTGGCATATTTTTATATTTTTGCAGGAGTTTTTAAAACAAGAAAACCTTTTAATCCGATATGTTTGAGAATCTGAATGAAAAGCTGGAGCGATCGTTTAAACTTCTGAAAGGTCAGGGGAAGATCACTGAAATAAATGTTGCAGAAACCTTAAAGGAGGTGCGCCGTGCCTTACTTGATGCTGACGTGAATTTTAAGATTGCCAAATCATTCACTGAGAATGTCAGGAAGACGGCACTGGGAATGGATGTACTGAATGCAATCAAACCCAGCCAGTTGATGGTTAAAATTGTGCACGACGAGTTAGCTGAACTGATGGGCGGCACGTTTGTTGACATCAACCTGAAAGGAAACCCATCAGTAATCCTGATTGCAGGTCTTCAGGGTTCGGGTAAAACTACCTTTTCGGGTAAGCTGGCTAAAATGCTGAAAAGCAAAAAAGGTCGTCACCCGCTATTGGTCGCCTGCGATGTTTACCGTCCTGCAGCTATCGAACAGCTTAAAATTCTCGGACAACAGGTTGGAGTTCCGGTTTACACTGAGGATGGTAACCGTAATCCCGTAAAAATTGCGCAGGAAGCTATTCGTCAGGCTAAAATGCAAGGAAATGACGTGGTCATCATCGACACTGCCGGTCGTTTAGCGATTGACCAGGAAATGATGAACGAAATCAGCGCAGTGAAAGATGCCGTTAAACCGCATGAAATTCTGTTCGTGGTCGATGCCATGACTGGTCAGGATGCTGTTAATACTGCTAAGGAATTCAATGACCGGCTAGATTTCGACGGCGTTGTTCTGACTAAATTAGATGGTGATACCCGGGGTGGGGCAGCTCTTTCCATCCGTTCGGTTGTCGATAAACCAATCAAATTTGTTGGGACCGGCGAAAAACTGGAAGCGCTCGATAATTTTCACCCGGAACGTATGGCTGACCGTATTTTGGGTATGGGTGACATTGTTTCGTTGGTTGAAAAAGCCCAGGAACAATTTGACGAGGAAGAAGCCCGAAAACTTCAGCAAAAACTGGCCAAAAATCAGTTTAGCTTCTCCGATTTTCTGAAACAGATTCAGCAGATCAAAAAAATGGGTAACCTGAAAGATCTGGCCGGAATGATTCCGGGAATGGGCAAAGCCTTGAAGGACGTTCAGATTGAAGACGATGCCTTCAAACATATTGAAGCAATCATTTATTCGATGACTCCCGCTGAACGCGAAGATCCAAGTCTTTTGAACGGTTCACGCCGCAAAAGAATCGCAGACGGTTCGGGTACCAATATTCAGGAAGTAAACCGCCTGATCAAACAGTTTACAGAGACCCGCAAAATGATGCGAATTGTTTCGCAGGGGAAAAATCTAAACCGGATGATGGGAAATATGGGTCAAAGAAGATAAATCAAATAAATTTCAACTGATGATATTAATCGACGGAAAAAAAACAGCGGACGAAATAAAAAAGGAAATTGCCGGGGAAGTGAAGCAAATTGTTGCTTCGGGGAAAAGAGCGCCTCATCTGGCTGCAGTTCTGGTTGGGCATGATGGCGGCAGCGAAACTTATGTTGCCTTTAAAATCAAGGATTGTGAAGAAGTTGGATTCCGTTCAACGCTGGTCCGTTTTGACGACGATGTGACCGAAGAAGTGTTGCTTGCCAAGGTTGACGAACTGAACAACGATAATGAACTGGACGGATTTATTGTACAGTTGCCTTTACCAAAGCATATTTCGGAGCAAAAGGTGATTGAAGCCATCAATTCGAAAAAAGATGTAGATGGTTTCCATCCGGAAAACGTGGGGCGACTTGTTCTGGGGTTACCAACTTTTTTATCAGCTACACCTTATGGAATTGTAGAACTGCTGAAAAGATACCAGATTCCGACCTCCGGAAAGAATTGTGTGATTGTGGGCCGGAGTAACATTGTTGGTCGGCCATTGAGCATTCTGATGTCACAGAAAGCTGTCAATGCCACGGTTACCGTTGCTCACAGCCAAACCAAAAATCTGGATAAAGTGTGTGCTGAAGCCGATATTTTGATTGCAGCACTTGGATCTCCGGAATTTATAAAAGCCAATATGGTAAAAGAAGGCGCTGTTGTAATTGATGTAGGAACAACCCGTGTAAGTGCACCGGAAACGAAATCGGGATTTCGGTTAAAAGGCGACGTAAAATTTGACGAAGTGGCGCCCAAATGCTCTTACATCACCCCGGTTCCGGGCGGCGTCGGTCCAATGACCCGGGTTTCACTTTTGCAAAATACACTGCTTGCATCCAAAAGAAATGGATAGGCAAGTAAAAATATATTTAAAAGAGGTGCCTTTTTTGGCACCTTTTTTTATTGCATTTGTTTAAATTTAGAATCGAATAACAGACGTAATATTAACTCAAAAATAAAATGATGAAACGAAATTTGATAAAAGCAGGTTTTCTGGCGCTGGTTGTGATGATGCAGGCCTGCAGCACGGTTCCTTTAATTGGTCGTAAACAGGTGAGCCTTTTCCCTGAATCGGAGATGGTAGCGATGAGTTTAACCAGTTACAGTCAGTTTCTGAGTGAGAATAAAGTTTCGACCAATAAAGAGCAATCAGATATGGTCAAGCGGGTAGGAGCCCGGATGTCGGTTGCTATTGAAAAATACCTTCGCGATAATGGATTTCAGGATCGCGTAGCCGATTTCAAATGGGAATTTAACCTGGTTCAGAATGATGCCGCCAATGCCTGGTGTATGCCTGGTGGAAAAGTAGTTTTCTATACCGGAATTATGCCATTGGCTAAGAACGATGCTGGTGTTGCAGTAGTTATGGGACATGAAATAGGACACGCCGTTGCCCGTCATGGAAACGAACGCATGAGCCAGCAAATGTTAGTTCAGTTTGGCGGAATGGCCCTTTCGGAAGCCGTTAAAACAAAACCTGAACAAACAAAGGCTATTTATCAGACGGCTTATGGGCTGGGAACTCAATTGGGAGTTATGTTGCCTTATTCGCGTCAACACGAGTATGAAGGAGATAAACTTGGTCTCATTTTTATGGCAATGGCCGGATATGATCCGAAAGAGGCAATTAGTTTTTGGGAACGTATGGCAGCAAACTCTACCGGAAAAACTCCGGAATTTTTAAGCACACATCCTGTTGAGCAAAACCGGATTGAGGCGATCAAACAGTATCTGCCTGAAGCCATGAAATATTACTCCGCGAAAAAGTAAAATCTTATCGGGAAAATAGGCTAAACAAAAAACTGGTTTCTGCTGGTGAAAAATTCAACAGTTTTCAAAACTTTTCGTCATGTTTCTCAACTGTTTTATGTTTTGGAGTGTTTGTTAACATTTCTTAATATATCTCAGATTTTTTTTCTATTTTTGAAAAAAAAGAATGGAATAAACTTAAAAAGAGCAAGATGGAAGATTTTGAAAAAAATGAGGAAAGAATGGAGAATGACAGCAGATTCCGTGAAGAGATTTATTCTAAAGCTGTCAGAGCTGGGAAAAGAACCTATTTTTTCGACGTAAAATCAACGAGAAGAGATGAATTTTACCTGACCATTACAGAGAGTAAAAAACGGTTTGAGCAAGACGGAAATTTTCATTTTGAAAAGCACAAAATTTTCCTGTACAAAGAAGATTTTGAAAAATTTATCGAAGGACTTCAGGAAGTGATTACCTACATTGATCAAAACCAGCATGAAGAATATGAAGATCGTGCTGAATTTGATGAACTTCAGGATTCCGAAGAAAAAGTTCTTGAAGAAGCTAGTATCGGGAAGGATTTTACAAAAATTGATTTCGAGAATTTATAATATCTTGTTTATCTGGAGTATTTGAATGTTTTTCCATCATCTGAATAAAAAATAATTTTACCATTAATTTATGTTGCTTTATAAATAAATCGACCGGATTTTACCAATCCGGTTTTTTAGTGCTGTTTCCTCACTCATTAATTTTGCGGTTCCTGTTTGTTGTCTTTTATCCCAAGCGTATTCCTGATTCCGCTGAAGACCGATTTCCACCAGTAATTCAGAACAGAACGATTTTCGTCGCGCTGAAAATTAATTTCTTCGGGAAGTAATTCTTTTCCCCGCGGATTCTTTGACCTTAGCAACAGGCTGTTGGCCATAAAACTGGCAAATTTAGCTTCCTTGGTATTGCCGTTTTTACTTTCCAGTACCGAAATTTTAAGATCGTCATATCCAAAAACCAAATGCCCGTCGGCCCGATTTCGATCAGCCGAAAACGTAAACTGAAAACGATTGACTTTGCCGGAACGAATCGAGATGGAGGCCAGCGGTTCGAGTACCGGATTAATAATCTGCATGTGAAACGGACTAAGACTGCCATTTACCGTAAACTGGTTGTCCGGATGACTCATCAAGTATTGCATGTGTGTTTCAAGCCGGCACGAATCCATAAGCGTGGCCGTTCCGTCGAGTAAAAAATCGGGAACCCGGCCAACCGGAGATTTGATGTTAGAAAGTGGTTTCACCCTGGCTTCAATGTTGGTGAATCTGACCTTACCTTCAGCATCGCCGGCAGCAGGTTTCTCAGTATAGCTTACCGTTGAGTTGATCAGCTTAAATGAATCGATCTGGAAAGGGTATTGGGCCGATTTGATCAGATCCTGAAGCATTTTGGAGCGTCGGCTCACATCAAAAGGCATTCGCTTATCCCGGTAAATATCAAGGTTCAGTCCATTTATGGTCAGGTATTTACCAATGATTTCATCCCGCTCAACCCATAGCCTGATGTTGGGCTGTTCCAGACAGATGGAGTCAACTTTCCCTTTGAAATAATCGGATTGAAAACCGATTTGTTTCTGATGTTTTTCTTTACTGAAATTTGGAGTCATCAGAATGTTGTGAGCTACAAATCGGTTATTTTCTGAAGAATAGGTAACATCACCTAAAGTAAACTGGTAAAGTTTTCCCTGGCGCTTCAGGTTGGGAATTTTGAAAGAAAATGCCTCTGAATGCATAAATCCCCGCGATGGCTTATTGTCTATCCGCAAATTATTCAGCGCAAAAGTGACTTTCTCCTGTATTTTTTTCTGTCCGTTTTTAAAGATTATCAGATCGGCCTCATTAATTTTAATCGATTTTGAAGCAAAAACGTTGGCAAAACTTTCAACGTGGGGATAAAAGTCAACATTGAACGGATTCAATTTGATGGAATCTTTGGCATTGTTGTAAAGCTGGAATGACGGTTTTTCCAGTGCAATTGACTCAAACAGGAACTGGTCGTTTCGGTAGGCATTGTCCAGATCGAACCCATTCAGTGTCAGGTAAGGTATGTGTAGTTCAAACTGATCCAAACGTGCATCCTTAGTCTTGGGAATTAATGCCAATTGCCTGGCTACAATTTGGTGGCTGCGGGTCGAAAAGGAGAGTTCATCAATGCTGAATTGCTGATTTTTATCTTTCGGCGTAAATTTGAATTGAACCAGTTCTGTGGTGTAATCACCGCGTTTAAATTCAGGGTTCTCTTCATTCGGTTTTTTTTGAACAAGCATGTTGGTGCCTGCCATTTTCAGGTCGGATTGAACCAGCAGGAAGGGTTGAGCCCCCATTTCAGAAAATACTTTCAACGAGCCGTCGTTAAGGTTGAACTGGCGAATGGCTATCGATTCAATTTCTTTGGGCAAAGGAATGGCAATATCCTTCAATTCTCGGGTTTCAGTGCGTTTTCGCTTTTGGTAAAGTTTTATTTCCGGTGATTTGATGAAGACATTTTCAGCATCAATTTTTTTGTCAAAATAGAGTTCTTCGATATTAATTCCTTGTATCCGGATTTCGGGAAGGGACAACTGAATATTCCACGTAATAGTTGAAAAATCTTTACTGTTTGTTTCCGGAAACAGGTGTGCATTGGTCACAAAGATTTCTTTCTTCCGGGTTGAAAATCCAATTTCGCCGGCTTTTAGCACATGTACATTGTCAGATAACCTGATCAGATGGTCGCGGACTGAAAAGTCGACAAATTCGGAAAACAACAATTTTTTTCGGCCAAACTGATCCTGATTGACGCGAGTGTTTTCAAGTCTCAGCGAAAAGTGGTTATCCAGCGAAATTGTTTTTCCTTTTCTGCTGTGATTAATCAGCCGGATGGTTCCATCAGGAATATCAACTTTCCCCAGATAAATATCGTCCAGATAATTGGATAAAAGAAAAAATAAATCTTCAAATTCGGCTTTAGGCTTAAACTGTTTCAGCAATGCAAAATTTTCGTAATAAATCTGCGGCGATTTGATACGAAGGGTGTCGACGGATAGTTTTTTAGTGAAAAAAGCTTCATGAAAATCGGCATTTAATAAAGATAGTTCAGGAATAGTAAATTCATAAAGTTCCGAGCGATTGTATTGCTGCAACAGGCCCTGCATATTTTCTTTGGATACCGGGAAAAGATGCAGGTCATTCAATACCGCCTGTTTTTTCCGGGTCGAAATAGCCAGGGACCCAATGGTTAGTTTATGGAGGTGATCGACCAGCTGCATCTGGTAATCGTTAAAATTGAGTTCAATCTGGTTTGCAAAAAACAATCGGTCGGTGCGTTTGGAGCTTACTTCATCCAGGGCAAATCCGCTCAATTGCAGCCTGATGTCCGATTCGATGTTGCCGGTTTGAAGCACTCCGGTTTGGTTCACCAATTGAATTTTTCCTTTCCGGACCAAAACCTGGTTTGCATAAATGCCTTTGAGATAACCAGAGATCAACTGATATGCAAAGCTTAAACTTTCGGGAACGTCTTTCTCTTCTGAAATTTTGTTTTGTGTGAGCCGAACCTCCGGATTGAACAAATTGATTTGTTGAAAAGCAAATCGCTTCTGATGAAATGCTTTTTTAAAATCAAACTGGTCGAGGCGGATACTGTCGCAGCTGGCATCAATGGTATTCTTCGGACTGACCGGTCTGGCAGTTTGAAGCGGATACAACTGAATATTTTTGACGAGCACCGATCTTTCGCGGGTGGAGAGGCCGAGGTAGCCAGCCCTGATCCGATGGATATTGTCACCCAGTGTCAGTTCATATTCCGAAGCCGAAAATTCAATGTCTTTGGAGTAAAATACCCGACTGGTATCTTGGGCCGATAGTGAATCAAGTTGAAAACTATTGAGTTTTAAGTTAATGTTTTTCAATTCCTGCTGGCTGGACAAATCGGTCTGTGACCGGTAAAGCAATAGTTGGGCACTTTTTAGTTCGAAATCGTGGATACTGACACTTGAAAAATCACGACAAATCAATTCGTACAAGTCAAAACCGGCTGGTCCTCCTGATTTGTTTTTCAGAGCTTTTCGTCCCGGCCAGTATTTGATTTTGGCATCCGTCAATTGCAACGAATCGATCGGAATGGAGTTGCTCTGGTAAAAATCCTTGATGTGCGGACTGGTGATTTTGGCATAAGGAACCTGAATGGAGTATTTGCTTTTGACTGTCTCCCGGTCAATCGGTTTAAGTTCAATGTTTTGAGCTTCAATCTGAGAACGTTTTAGCGAATAGGTTGCTGTTTCGGCGCTTAGGCTATGAATGCTGTCGGCCAGCTTGTTCTGGTAATTCTGCATCCGGAGATAAATATCGTCAGCATCAAACATGCGATCAGGATTGGGTAGCAGCACTGAATCGGTATAAAAATTCAGTATACCAATGGTAATATTTTCGGCATTAGCCAATCTCCGACTATCGCCAAGCAGGTTGTAAAAATCAAAACTGGCCTGAGCCAACTCAATCTTATGAATATTGATTGAGTTGAATTTTTTGGTAACCAGCGGCTTTAGCTCCTGAAAAAGCGAGCTGACATTATCTTTTCCTTCACTTTCAGAAGTTTTTGAGCCATGAATATGTAACTCCGGACGTGTGATTAAGATTTCGCCAATTTCGAGTTTCCTTTGGAAAACCAGCTGAAGTAGGTGGATGTCTCCAAAATGAATATTTGGCGATGCAAAAGAATAGAATTGCTTACTTACACTGCCTTGTTCCAGACTATGGATTATGGAATCAGTCGGATGAAAAGAAACCTGTTTAAGTTCGATTCCCCAATGTTTAAAGCTGATTTCGATCGTTTCAAAAGTTAATTCATATTTTCCTTCGGATTTTTTGGAAACGAACTCCGATAGGTTTTTGTTCAGATAGTTTTGGGCCCCCAGATACAGCAATACTACTAAACTCGAAACAATCAGAAGAATTCCTGAAAGAATGCCTATGCTTGTTTTTAATATTTTAGCCCTAATACGATTCATCTGACTGCATTTTTTCATGATTACAACATAGCCGAAACAATCGGATCAGCATCTGGTGTAATGGATGTAGACCTTAATATTATGAGAAAAGTTGCTTTGTTCTGAAAAAATAGAATACAAAAATAGTAAGTTTTAAATAAACAAAGGCGGTAAAAGGCTGAACACACGCTCAAAACCCTTTTCCGCCCTCGCTGATGATGCTTCTTTCAATTAAAATTAAACACCCAGCTCAATAAATGTCTTTTCAATAATATCAAGAGCTTCGTTCAACTGTTCTTCGTTGATAATCAGCGGTGGAGTGAATCGGATGATATGTTCGTGAGTTGGTTTAGCTAACAGGCCATTGTTTTTTAGAGCGATACAAACATCCCAGGCCGAAATGTCATTTACCGATTTGATGACTACCGCGTTCAATAAGCCCTTTCCCCGAACAATTTCAATCAGATCGGAGTCAATTGATTTCAATCGTTTCCGAAATATTTTGCCCATTTTTTCGGCGTTTTCAGCTAGTTTTTCGTCTCTGATCACATCCAGCGCAGCAATAGCAACCCTGGCAGCAATTGGGTTTCCTCCGTAGGTTGAACCATGTTCTCCGGGTTTGATCGTCAGCATGATTTCGTCGTTGGCCAGCACACACGAAACAGGCAACATTCCGCCTGAAATGGCTTTCCCCAGCACCAGAATATCAGGTCGGACATCTTCATGGTCGCAGGCAAGCATTTTCCCAGTGCGGGCAAGTCCGGTTTGAACTTCGTCGGCCACAAACAACACATTATGTTTTTTGCACAATTCGAAGGCTTTGCGCAAATAACCATCTTCAGGCACATAAACTCCGGCTTCGGCCTGAATTGGTTCGACCAGGAACCCGGCCACATTCGGGTCTTCGAGTGCGTGTTCAAGTGCTTTCACATCGTTGTAAGGAATGTTGATAAAACCGGGCGTATACGGGCCATAGTCGTTATACGATTCAGGATCAGACGACATGGAGATGATGGTGATGGTGCGACCGTGAAAGTTTCCGTTACAAACAATTATTTTAGCTTCGGTTTTAGGTACACCTTTCACTTTATAAGCCCATTTGCGAACCAGTTTCAGGGCTGTTTCATCGGCTTCGGCGCCCGAGTTCATGGGCAGCATTTTGTCGTAGCCAAACAGCTTGGCCATGTATTCTTCCCATTCGCCCAAGGCATCATTGTAGAAAGCTCTTGAAGTTAACGCCAGTTTCCGGGCCTGATCAGTGAGTGCCGCTACAATTTTTGGATGACAATGCCCTTGATTGACTGCCGAATAGGCCGAAAGAAAATCAAAATATCTTCGTCCTTCGACATCCCAGACGAAAATGCCTTCTCCCCGTTCCAATACCACAGGTATCGGATGATAATTGTGCGCCCCATAGCGGGCTTCCCGATTTATATAATCCTGAGCATTCATAGATTTTATGTTTGAAGTTATTAAACCACAGATTTAGACATAATTTGCCCAATTTCAAATAAATTCTGTCTGTTGTAAAATATTGTTGCTTTGCCTCGGCAATCAGCTTTCTTGTCAATTTAGTTTAAAGAATCAGGGGTCGGTTCTGAATTGAAATTTTAATGCGTTAAAAAATGTTATATTTGCTTTCTTTCCTGTATTTTGAATAAAATTTATGAGGCAATGTTTTGCAAAATATACGATGTTGATACTGATTTCTATGACTTCGGTCGTGGACGTATATTCGGTGCAGTCGGAAAGTCAATCAAAAAAAACAGTACTGCCTGATCAGCTGATCGCACGGGCAACCCGACTGGTCAACGTAGCTACCAACCACGATACAGTTTCGTTCTTGCTAAATCAAGCCGACCAATTGTTACAGGATGCCCCGAACCCTCACCTGACCATTAGCGTACTGAATTTAAGAGGACTGAATGAATTTTACTGCGGTAATTACGAGGCGGCAATCGATTATTATTACCAGACGCAGAATCGGGCCGAACAGGTAAATGATTCACTGCTGATGGCGAAGGCCAATCACAACCTCGGGATGATTTTCGATGAACTGGAAGATTACCGGGAAGCTATTTCCTATTTTCAGAAATCGCTTCAAATAAGTCAGCAACTAAAAGACACTGCCCTGATTGCAAAAACTTACCAAAATCTGGCTATTGCCCACCAAAGCCAGAAAGACCTGCCCAAAGCGCTCGAATACAATGAAAAGGCAAACCAACTGGCTACACTCCGGAAAGATACCCTGATGATGATTGATGTGATAAACAATTTTGGGACAGTAGCCTATGATCAGAAAAAGCTGGATGAGAGCATGGAATACTACCGCAAGGCTTTGGATTTGTACCAGAAAAAGCGCGACCGGAAGGGAATGGCATTGGCCTATAACAATATTGGCCTGGTTTACCTGGATAAAAAGGAGTACACCAACTCACTGGAATATTTTAAAAAATCGCTGGCGCTGGCAACCGAACTGAAGATGTATGACTTTACCGGCGATATCTACAGCAACCTGACAGTCTATTATGCCGAACGAAAGGACTATAAAAATGCCTATTTTTATTATGACCGGTTTAACGTGGTGTACGACAGTCTGGTTGGAGAGAAGAAAAATAAAGTAATCAGGCAGATTCAGGCGAAATACCAATTGCAAAAAAACAACCGAGAATTGGAAGAATTGAAAAATAAAAGCCAATCGCAACTTGATGCCATTGACTCGGCCAAATCAATTCAGGTTTACCTGGTTGCAATTACCATTTTGGTCGTTGCGCTTATGATTGCAACATTTTATTTGTTGTTCAAAGAAAAAAAACTTGCCATCGAGTTGAAGTCAAAAGCACAGGAATTGCGTGAGTTAAATCATTCAAAAGATAAATTTTTTTCAATCATTGCTCACGATTTGAAAAATCCGTTTAATGTGCTGGTGAGTTATACGAGTATCCTGAAAACTGATCTTGAGATGTTTTCGAAAGACGAACTGAAACAGATCATTGACGATTTAAACCAAGCTTCGGAGAACGGATATAACCTCTTGCAAAACTTGCTTCTGTGGACCCGCTCGCAAACCAACCGTATTCACATTTACAAAACGAATTTCAATCTTGCTGAAGTTTTCGAGGATGTAAAAGCTATTGTGGAGTTTAACCTAATTGAAAAAGAACAACAGCTTGCAGTGGAAACCAATGATGAGTTGATTGCTTTTGCCGACAAAGATATGATTACTACTGTTTTACGAAACCTGATCTTTAATGCAATTAAATTTTCATCCAAAGGTTCCGAAATTAAAGTGAAGACATCTGTTGTCGAAAACCAGATACAGGTTGATGTCATTGATTCCGGAGTAGGAATTCCTACCGAATTAATTGAGAAGTTGTTTGTTGTCGATCAAAATACAACTACATCAGGTACGGAAGGTGAAATAGGAACGGGGCTGGGACTGGTTATCTGTCGCGAATTTGTTGAAAAAAATGGCGGCACTATCCGAGTCGAAAGTCAGCCAGGAAAAGGATCGGCATTCTCATTCACCATTCCACTCGGAAAGCAAAAAATAGCTTAAACTTAGTTCGATCAGGATTTTCGGATAAATTCCGAACTATTTCCAAAACCGGATGATGGCCATTTCGCACAACAAAAAGAAAATAGTCAGCACGACAAAATATTTCCAGAGTTGTTTCCCGTTGTTTAAATCCTGAAGCGTTTCCGTGAAATTGGTATCGGGCGATTCAATCAGTTGTATTTGTTTGAACTGGTCAGCTTTGATCAGCTTTTGCAATTCATCAGAAGTGTAAAATTCCTGTACGGATTCTTTTCGTGGATAATTAAACGAAACCGGCTGAATAACCTGTGTCTCATCCTGAATGAGGTAATGCCCTGCTTCCAGCGGAACATCGTCTAAAATCAGCTGTTTCCGGCCTTCTCCGGCATTTCTGACTGTCAGCATAAACTCGTCATGGTTTTGCTGATTGACCAGTTTCAGTTGTTCCGGAATATGATTGTCATTCAGCAAAATTGGTTCATCCTGATTAATTAAACGGGCATATTGTTGCGGTTGTCCGCTGTTGAGCACCATGTTGTAAATAGTCGGTACAAAAATGACATGTCGCACGAAGTTGAAATTGAGCTTACTGAGTGGAAACGCAAAAGTATAAACCTTCCCGTTGCCGAACTTGTGCGAATTCAGAGCGCTTTTGTTATTTCTAAATTTCAGTACCGGAGTCCCGGATTTCGATAATTGTTCTGTAAAGGTTACCGCCCCTTTAATAACCGGCAGATCTGCTTCATTTTCGGGTTTCTTAAAGACATCACGGTACAATTCGTTTTCGTAACTAATCTGCGACAGGCCAACTGAAGCGGTGTCGAAAGCCGAAATGGTTTTCCCATTCAGCTCGCCAAGCAACGCATTATATTCCTGGTAGTTGGTCAGTATGTCTGGGAAAATGACCAGCGAACCTCCCTGCTCCACAAACGATCTTAATTCACTTTTTAGGCCGGTACTTATTTTTTGGTTGTTAATCAGGAAAATGCACTGATAGTTCTTGAGTTGAGATACCTGAATGTTATTCTCCGGAAATTCGCTGTAGCTGATGAATTTGTCGTCTGTAAAGAGTGCTTTTAAATAGGTTGAGCCATTATTCATTGGATTAAAAATGCCCAGCGCATTCAGCTTCCGCTGAACCTGATAGCTCATGAAATACGAATTGTCGTAAATAATCGGGTAATCGTCGAGTGCCACTTTGCAAAGCTGAATTCCTCCTGAATTATTGGTATAATTGAGCTCAATCACAGATTCTTCTTTTTCCGACAGGTTCACGTTGGCCAGCGCTTTCAGCGAATCGTTGATGGTCAGTCGTACCGGAATGTTTTGGTAAGCCTGGTCTGAAAGGTTTTTGATCCGGACGAAAAGCTTTTCTGCCTGACCAATTTTTCGGACAGGAACTTCGAACCAGCAGGAGTCGATGAGCAGGTTGTTGGTTTTACCTGAAGCAAAAGGCAGCAAATAAGTCCATACGGCTGAATCAGGTTTGAGCGATTCGATATTAAAACTGCTTTTCTGAAAATCAGATAAAACATAAAGTGTTTGATCGGTTCTTTTTTGTGCGGCCGGAGAAGTTTGGGTAGCCAGGCTATAAATCTCGGTGAAGTTTGGCGACTGGGCACTTTCTTTAATCGTAGCGACTTCCTGAATAAATTGATCCCTATTCAACAAAAACTGGTGCTGGGGCAAAAAATCACTGGTTAACACCCTGAATTGTGCACCAACCGGGTACGAATTGGCTATTTCGATCGCTTTCAGCCGGGCCTGTTCGAGCAATTGTCCTTTTTCGCCTTCCGATTTCATGCTGAATGTATTATCGATGTATACGTTTACGATTTGCCTGGCAGCATGGCTGGTCCGGTTGGCTAAAGGAATATATGGACGACTGAATGCCAGAACAAGTGAAGCAAGCGCCAATATTCGTGAAGCAAGAATGAACAATTGCTTTAGCTGCGACTTCTTTCTGGACTCCTGTTTGATGAGCTTTAAAAGTTGAACGTTGCTGAAATAAAGTGTTTTATATCGCTTGAAATTAAACAAATGGATGATGACCGGTATGGCCACGGCAAGCAACGCGAAAAGGAAAAAAGGATAGATAAAACTCATGTCCGGAATCTGCTAAATTAATGAATCCCTGTCGGGCCTGGATTTATCAGCAAAAATAAGAAAACAAGGAATGATCTGATCAATTAGCAGATTTAGTTTACAAAAACATTAAGTAGAGGTTTCCCTTTTGACAATTTCTAATTTGTCAAAGTTGTTCCACCAAACACCCGTCTTAGCAAAACGGTAACACGGGCATTAGCATTGGTTCGAATGTCTTTTTCACGATCAGCTATTTTCAGGAAAAGCCCGTCTAAGGCCCTTTGCAGCAGGTAATCCTCCAGTTTTACATCAACGGTTTTCATTCCTGCAAATTTCCCGACTGGTGAACCTGCAATTTTGTTCCACTGGGTGGTCAGTTCGTTCCAGGATTGTTGCGTGGAAATACCAGCGATAAGATTTTTATTCAGCGATTCGCGTATTTTGGGGCGGTAAAGCTCACCAAGCTGAATCGAAGTTTTTTGTTTGAAATATTGCGTGGCCGCGTTATCCGGTCCTTTTAGTATTTGAAGGGCATCAGTAAAAGTCATTTCTTTCACGCTGTTCACAAAGATGGGTTTGGCGCCCTTAGCCGCATCTTCGGCAGCCCGGTTAATCCTTACAATCACATCATCAACCAGTTTTTGCCCACCGGGAAGTTTCGACAGGTTATCGGTTATTGTTTTAGCTTCAGGAGGGAGCAATATTTTAACTGCCGGATCTTTCAGATATCCGTCGATGGCCGATAAACGATTCACAGAACTATCGGTACCCACCAATAAGGCCTCTTTCAAACCAGCTACAATTTCGGCGCTGGTCAGTGGTAAATTCTGCGTGGCAACAGTTTGGGCCAGTTGAGTAAGTTCGGCGCACGAATTCAATGAAAACAGAGAAATGAACAGGATAATTGTTTTTAGTTTTTTCATGATAAATGATTGAATGACTGATGGCCTGATGGATTAAATAAATAGTTGATTGAAAAGAAAAGTTTAACGTTTACGGGTTGGAGGTCCTTCCTTTTTTACTGCACCGAACAAACCGTCGAGCAAATCTTTACGGTTTAGCCGGGTCAGTTCATTTTTGATTTCCTGATGATATTCGCGCTGGTACCAGAAAAAATATTTGCGCTGCGCCAGTTTTTCCTTTTGGCTTTTGGCCGTGAATACCTTTTGCATGGTGTAAGGATGGTAGCCGGTATAATAAATCACGGTAGCCAGCGTCATCGGAGTAGGCGTAAAATCCTGAACCTGTTCCAGCTTAAAATTGAGCTTTTTGGTTTCGACAGCCAGATTGGCCATGTCAACATTTTCGCATCCCGGATGGCTCGAAATGAAATAGGGAATCAGTTGCTGATTCAGTCCTTCTTCCTTGTTGATCTCCTGAAATACTTTATTCAGCTTGTAAAACAACTTAAATGAAGGTTTCCGCATCAAATCGAGTACCTGATCCGAAGTATGTTCAGGAGCAACCTTCAACCTGCCCGAAACATGGTATTTAATCACTTCGCGCAGGTATTCCATGTTATTTTTGTTGACTTTCGGATCACTGGTTTCCTTCAGAATCATGTCGTACCTGATTCCGCTACCGATGAAGGCTTTTTTTACATCCGGATGTTGCCGCACTTTCCGGTATAAATCCAGCATCGGTTTGTGGTCGATGTTCAGGTTTTTGCATACATCCGGGAAAACACAGGACGGGCGTTTGCATTTACGGCATATTTCCTCATGAATACCCTTCATTTTGTACATGTTTGCCGAAGGGCCGCCCAGATCGGAAATGTATCCTTTGAAATCAGGCATCAGCACCAGCTTGTCAATTTCCTTCATGACCGATTCTTCGGAACGGCTGGCAATAAATTTGCCCTGGTGCGCCGAAATAGTACAAAACGTACATCCGCCAAAACATCCACGGTGTATGTTAACCGAATGCCTGATCATGTTATAAGCCGGAATTTCTTCCTTGTTCTTATAGCGGGGGTGGGGCAGACGGGTAAACGGAAGGTCATAAAACCGGTCGATTTCCTTTTCTTCGAGCGGTGGCCACGGCGGGTTTACAATAACCTGCTGGTCGCCAATCTCCTGAATAAGCACATTCGCCTCTACTTTATTCGATTCCTCTTCAATGTGCATGAAGTTTTTGGCGTATTTCTTCTTGTCCTCCAGACACTCTTCGTAGGAATATAGCCTGATGCTGCTCCACTTTTTATTGGTAACCTGTTCTGCGCCTTTTTCTGTCAGAAAAGCTGTTTGCGGAATATTGGTCAGTTTCTTCGGATCAATGCCTTTTTGAATCAGCCGGGAGTATTCCAAAATTGATTTTTCGCCCATCCCGTAAAACAGCATGTCGGCTTTGGAATCAACTAAAATGGACGGTTTCAGCCGGTCACTCCAGTAATCGTAATGGGTAACCCGGCGCAGCGAAGCTTCAATTCCGCCAATAATCAGGGGCACATCCGGATATAAATTTTTCAGAATGTTGCAATAAACGGTAGTCGCGTAATCCGGACGCTGCCCCTGTCTTCCTCCGGGCGTATAGGCATCGTTTGACCGGCGGCGTTTGTTGGCTGTGTAATGGTTGACCATCGAATCCATGTTCCCGCCGGTAACGGCAAAATACAGGTTTGGCTTGCCCAGTTTACGAAAATCGCGCAAATCGTCCTGCCAGTTGGGCTGTGGCACAATGGCTACCCGAAGTCCTTCTGCTTCCAGAATACGCCCGATAACTGCCGCGCCAAACGACGGATGATCGACATACGCATCACCGGTGAACAAAATCACATCCAGACTATCCCAGCCCTTCACTTCCACTTCCTTATTGGTGGTGGGCAACCATTGAGTGATATCGTATTTTTGATAAAGTATATTCAATTTCTAAATTTTTTATGCGAATTAAGCTATTCCATTTACAATCGACCAAAAAAAATGTTCATTTTTAAGAATTCTTTTTCTGTATCGGGAAAAACGAATTCAGAAATCGTAATTGATTCTTATCCAAATAAAAAACTCCTGCTTTAACCAAATATGGAACTTTTTAAACCGAAAGACATACTGAAAGCAAATCCGAAACTCAGCTTTATCGGTGGCGAATCTTTTGCGCGTTTCCTCATGTTTTTGTTGCGATTCGATAAATTAAACCGGGTTTATAACCAAATTGGCGACAAGAAAGGGCTCGATTTTGTGAACGAGCTAATCAAAATTCTCCAAATTAATTACCTGGTCGACGAAGAGGAACTTCAGAAACGGATTCCGAAATCGGGTCCGGTTATCGTGGTAAGCAACCATCCGTTTGGAGGTTTGGAAAGTATCCTGCTCATTAAACTGTTAAGTCAGGTCAGAACCGATATTAAAATAGTTTCCACGCAACTTTTACAGAAAATCGATCCCATCAGCGAATTTTTCCTGATTGAAGATCCTGTAAAGCGAAAGGGAGAAAAACGAGCAGTGAACCACAACCCCGAAAAGGCCTCGCAGCATCTCGGGAATAATGGAATCCTTTGTTTTTTCCCGGCCGGAGAAGTTTCGTTGTTCAATGATATCCACGTACTTTCGGATAACCAGTGGCAATTCAATACCCTGCGGTTTATTAAACAGCAGAAAGTACCGGTGGTTCCGGTTCATTTTCAGGGAAACAACAGCCGTTTGTTTTACCTGATGGGAAATATTCTTCCGCTGTTGCGAAGCGTGAAACTTCCGACCGAAATCTTATATCAGCGAAAAAAACCTGTTAAAATCAGGATTGGTAACCCGGTTTCGGTGGCCGAACAGGATAAGTTTTCGGACGTCTATCAATACGGAAGGTATCTGCGGGCCAAGACTTACCTGCTGAGTTCGAAAATCGAGGTGAAGCGTTTTTTCAATTATTCGCTCAAACGTCAGCAAAAGATTGAACCGGTCGCTGAACCTGTTCCACACGAAAAAATCATTCAGGAACTTCATGAACTGGGTAATGAATTTCTGTTGTTCAAGCTGAAGAATTACTCGGTGTATTGTGCTCCGTCCAAGCGAATGCCGAATATTTTACTTGAAATCGGTCGTCTTCGCGAAATCACTTTCCGGTTGGTTGGCGAAGGAACCAATCGCAGTATCGATCTCGATGAATTTGATTTGTATTACAACCAGATGTTTATCTGGGACTCCGAAACGGAAATGATTGCAGGTGCCTACCGGATCGGAAAAGGTGCCGATATTATGCACAAATACGGAGTTCGGGGTTTTTACATTCAAAGTCTTTTCAGGTTAAAGGAAGACCTTCAGGATATGCTGAAACATACCATGGAACTGGGGCGGTCGTTTGTGGTGCAGGAATACCAGCGAAAACCGATGCCGTTGTTTCTGTTGTGGAAAGGAATTCTGTATTTCACGCTGAAAAATCCAGAATACCGTTATCTGATGGGCCCCGTGAGCGTGAGCGACGATTACTCCAAGACATCGAAGGAAATGATCATCAAATTTATCATGGCGCACCATTTCGACCGGCAATTGGCCAGGAGCATTTCGCCGCGAAACTCCTACAAGTTCAAAACTGTCGATCAAAACCTGAATGTCATTATGCAATCAATGGACGATGACATTAATTCGCTGGATAAACTAATTGGTGACGTAGATGAAATGAACTCCGGATTACCTGTTCTGCTGAAAAAATACATCAAGCTGAATGCTAAAATCATCGGGTTCAATGTCGATCCGAAGTTTAACAATTGCCTCGACGGATTAATCGTACTCGATTTGTGCGATGTTCCGCCGAATACCATCGAAACACTTTCAAAAGAAGCGAACGACGGATCAATCCTTCAGCAGTTTTACGCCAGCCGCCTGAAAAGCGGAAAAGGTTGAATTACTTCTTGAAAATAAAATAAACGGCCAGCACCAGGAATACAAAGCCAATCAGGTGATTAAACCTGAAGTTTTCGTTTTTGAACAGCACCAGCGAAAAGACAGTAAATACCAGTAAAGTAATCACCTCCTGAATTACTTTCAGTTCGATCAGTGAAAATGGGCCGCCATTTTCCTTGTAGCCCATCCGGTTGGCCGGAACCTGGAACATATATTCAAACAGGGCTATTCCCCAGCTGATTAATACAATCGATATAATCCCCAGTTTGCTAAACCATTTCATCTCGCCAAACTTTAAATGACCATACCAAGCCATCGTCATAAACGAGTTTGAAAAAATTAGCAGAATAATTGTCAGTAAACCTTTCATAATTCAGAACATTAAAAACAATCGGCGAAATTACATTATTCTGTCGTTTGATGAATGTCCTGATTTTCAAAAAATGAATAGGCGATTTCACCCTTCCTAAATTTTCCTGAACAAATCTGTTCAGGCCAAACTAAACAAAATAGGCCGACAGGAGTTTATTAGGCATTAACTTTAGACTCTAAATCAATGAAACAGGTATTTGCTTTAATCGTGACAGCGATCTTTTGGACCTCCTGCCAGTTTAATTCCGTCAAGGAGATCAGTTCAGACAAAGACAATGCCGGGCTTAAACTTCCGGAAGGTTTTTCGGCACTAATTTTTGCCGACAGCCTCGGAAACGCCCGCCATCTGGAAGTAAATTCAAACGGCGATGTTTACGTTTCGTTAAGCCGTCTGAAAAACGGTGGCGGCATGGTTTGCCTGCGCGACGAAAATAAGGATGGCCGAGCTGATGTGATTAAGTATCATGGTATTTATGACGGAACCGGAATCGGTTTGCATAACGGATATGTTTATTTTGGTGCCGATACTTTAATCGTTAGATACAAACTAACTGATGGCGAACTGATGCCTTCAGAAACAGCCGAAATCATTGCCGGTGGGTTTAGCGCCGAAAACCAGCATTCGTCAAAACCCATGACTTTCGATCAAAACGGAAACATGTATGTTACCGTTGGAGCACCATCCAATGCCTGCCAGGAACACGACCGCACCAAGGGTTCACACGGCATCGATCCTTGTCCGTTGCTCGATCTGCATGGCGGAATCTGGCGTTTCAAGGCTAATGCATTAAATCAGGATCAGGCGAAAGACGGATATCGTTATGCAACCGGAATCCGCAATGCTGTTGCCATTACCTGGAATAATACCGAAAATAAATTATACGCCATTCAACATGGCCGCGACCAGTTGGCGCAATTCTTTCCCGAATATTTCACTGATGAACAAAGTGCCGTTTTACCTGCTGAAGAATTTCTACTGGTCGAAGATGGTTCCAATTTCGGTTGGCCTTACAGTTACTTCGATCCGGCTCAGAACAAAAAAGTACTCGCTCCCGAATACGGTGGCGACGGAATAAAAACCGATCGCTGTGAAGCGTTTACCGATCCGATTGTGGCATTCCCGGCCCATACAGCGCCCAACGACATTTTATTTTACACTGGTAACATGTTTCCGGATAAATATAAAAATGGTGCATTTGTGGCTTTTCACGGCTCATGGAACCGGGCTCCGCTGCCTCAAGAAGGCTATTACGTGGTATTTGTTCCATTTAAAGGCAAATTACCTTCAGGCGAATGGGAAATTTTTGCTACGGGGTTTGCAGCAGTTGATGTGATTAAAAGTCCGCGCGACGCCAAACACCGGCCTTGCGGTTTAGCCCAGGGACCCGACGGATCGCTGTATATTTCTGACGATGTGAGCGGGCGGATTTACCGTATCATGTATAAAAGTTGAGCGATCAGGGAAATTGTGTTATCTTGGTGGTTAAAACCTTAAACAAATTTTATGAAACGAATAACTAATTCATTTATAACCATTGTTATGGCGACTGCTTTCCTTGTTGCTTGTCAGGGTAATACCGAAAACAAAAAGGCACAGACCGTCAGCACCGAACAACAGGCTACCGAAATCAATAAAAATCTTCACGCCCAGCCTTCGGAGAAAGTACATCCGGGGAAAGCTGTTTTTACACAATATTGCATGGCTTGTCACCAGACCGACGGAACAGGTGTTCCGGGAATGCATCCACCACTCACTCCGGGAAGCTGGGTTGACAAAGGTCCAAATGAATTGATTGCCATTATGATGAAAGGCCTGAGCGGTAAAATTGAAGTGAACGGCGAATCCTACAAGAATTTTATGCCTTCGCACGCCCAGTTAACCGACGACGAAATTGCCAATGTATTGAGCTACATCCGGACAAGTTTCGGAAACACGCTGGAACCGGTAACTCCGGATATGGTTAAAGCAGTACGAAGCGGGAAATAAGTTTTCTCAAAAGTAAAAATTCGATGATACTGAAATTCCTAGTTTCCCGCCAGCCGGCAGGTTGGATTCCAAGATATGACCGGATCAGAATGCTATACTTTAAAATGAAGTGTTTGTTTAAAAACCATCCTTCAGCCGAAGTGATAGGACAGGAGTTACCTTTTCGTGAAGAAAGCAGGGAAAAAGTTGATCGAATGGTTATGACTTACTCGTTGTGCGATTGAAAATAAATAATAAAATATTGTTTAAAAAGTTGTGCATTATATTGGTATTCAATATATTAGTAGAAAATAAACGCCAATTCATTATTCTACTTATGCACAACCTGAAGGCAAATTTCGACAAGTTTATTGGTTTAACCAAATCGTTCTTTTCTGATCGGATTAATGAGTTCGACAACTTTCAAAGCTACCCAAGAAATCCAAAAATGTCAGATTGTCAAATAATTGCATTAGCTCTGACTGCAGAATCTATTGGCATTGACTCTGAAAGTTACTTCTTTGGTAAACTTAAATCAGATTATACCAGCGATTTTCCAAACCTCATTGACCGTTCCAATTTTAATCGCAGACATAAGCGGCTTTATCCGTGGATCGCAGCTTTTAATCAAGGCTTATCAAACATTCTAAACCACGGAGAAGATACTTACATCGTTGATTCTATTCCCGTTCCTGTTTGTCAAATAGCCCGAGAAAAGCGAAGCAGAATATGTAGGGAGAACTTTGGAACAGCACCTGATAAAGGTTATTCTGCTGTTAGCAAGGCCTATTATTATGGCTACAAATTGCACCTGGTGACTTCAGTTCGAGGTGTATTTGCAAGTATGGATATGAGCAAGGCAAGCGTTCACGATGTTTATTATTTGACCGACATTAAACATTCTCACTTAAGCAATTGCAGGCTCATTGGAAACAAAGGATATCTGTCAAAAGAACATCAATTGGACTTGTTTTCATCGTGCAATATCCGGTTGGAAACACCCAAAAGAAGCAATCAAAAAGACAAAGAACCTTTTGCGTACATTTTTAAAAAGTCAAGAAAACGAATCGAAACTCTATTCTCTCAACTATGCGATCAATTTATGCTCAAGCGTAACTATGCAAAATCAAACCTGGGCATTTCGGTTCGCATTTTATCAAAAATTACAGCAGTGACAGTGCTTCAATATTTTAACTTTTTAAACAACAAACCCCTGAATAAACTTAAATATGCTCTCGCATTTTAATCGCACAACGGGTTATGACTTATCAATTTTGTTTGAATATGGCCCTCATTGGGTAATACTCATACACATTAAGCCCATTTGCCGGATCGTTGTTGATCAGTTGTTTCAATTGTTCTTCGCTGTCAACCGATACTACCCCGGCGCCATATCCGCCTTTGGGATCAAGTACGGGACCATATACAATGGCTATTCCATCATTCAGCAATGAAGCCCAATAGACCACATGCTTCTGCATGATTGCTCTTTCATCATCTGTTGCATCCATCATAAACGTTGGCCGTGGTGGATTTAGTTTTAAAAAGAATTGTATTTTCATTTCTACTCAGTTTGATTACATTTAATTAGAACAAGTTTTTGCTGGTGTGTTTACCAAAAAAATATTTATCTGCATGACTGGATTTGATCAATGAACTTTCTGTAAGAGCTGCTTTTCATCTTGATTTCAGGGTTCTGTCAACGGAGCGCGAAAATAATAAACATCTGTATTCACTGTATCAATTCTAGTTCATCAAACAAATATGTAAAATTTTAATGATCTGGTTTGCTTTTTGGGACAAAACTTAAACAACAATAACCAGTAAAGGCCGGGAAACCCGTTTTTTGATGAATCGCAGCATCTGGGTCTCCCAGCCGGTTTTTCCCCTCAGATTAAGTTCTCGGAGTTCCGGGTGTAGCCGGTTCAGTTTCCGGTTTTTCATGGCGAATTCTAGAATCCACAATTTTGCGGGCATTCTGGTATGCCTCATAAAAATCAGGATCACCGGTCACAAATCGGATAGCAGAACCAATCAACAACCAGACAAAATATCCGGTAAATAAATTTCAATAAGTTGACCTTGCTTTCAATAACTGGATAAGACCTTCAGCGACTGTTCAACAAAATTTAGTAGAAAAGGAAAGCGTATAAATTCAGGTCGTGGTTCTCTAACCTTCGTCAATTCAACCGGGAACCGAAACGAATTTACAACAGTTTAATCAACCGTTGATTATAACTCATAAGAAATTATTGAAATGAACGATTTTCGTGATGAAACGGTCATTTCAGCCAACGAAACGTACATTTTTGAGTATTGAAAAAAATTGAATTTTAGTTTGGATATGAGCCTAATTGAAGGGGTGTTAGGAGCCCTCAAAGCATCCGGAAGATTTAACAGGCTTAATATTTATCTGTAAGTCGATCACACGAAAAACACGAATGGGAACAAACCTCGCCGGAATGTTCCCATTCACCTTTGGTAACCCGAAGGCCTACCTGAGTGCCAGACTACGGTTATTTAAGCTGGCTGCTCCATCCGGTTTCTTCAACCATTTTTCACAGCCTCTAGCTTTCCTGTAATGCCTGTTACGGCACTACGTTCCAGCTGTTCATTCGACGCTTCCTGGGAATTGTCTTCCTGAACGAAGTTCCATCCAAGCCACCATTAAATTTCTGTTTCTGCAAACCTAAATTCGGTGAAAAACTACTCCTGATCCGAAGATCATTTCATTTTCAGTGCGACAAAACTGAAACCAAAGTCTCCTTTTGTCTCCTGCTTTTCTGAATCAACATGATACTGAACGTTTGACGGTTTTTGCTCTGTTGATGAACCTGCCACGAAGTGTTCGGTTCAAACTTCAGCCTTTTATGAACGCGGTTCCTAAGATCCGGAGATCGGGCTTCGGGTACAGCTAAGTACCTTATTTCCTTCTCCATTCATTCAAGGCAGCCTTTTATCGCTCGTCTGATGAGTTAAAATTAATACATTTAATACCCCAAAGTCAAGTTTTTTTTGATTTTGATTAAACTTTGTTTGCTCCGAAGTTATTAACAATTGTTGATAACTTTCATAAAGGATAACCTATTGTTTTAGTGTTTGTTGGTTGAAAACAATTTCAGCATCCCGGCAGATATGAACAATCTGGATAAATTTTATTTTTTGAAATACCTTGTTTTAATCATTCATTCGTCGATTTCTTCGATCCGAAATTTGGCTGCTCCTGTTTTAATACAATTTCGAGTCCTGCCTCCATCCTGAATTCTGCTGTTTCAACTCCAATTTCCTTTAAAGCCGCACAAAACCCTTCATTTATCATTTGCCCGGCCCGTAGAGGGAAATCGATCAGGGCAGCATAGTTTGCTTCATTCTCGGGGTAATGGAAAAATTCGAGACAGGATTGCAGTTGTGTAGAAAGATAAATCCGGCAGGCCATTGGTCGTGCAGCATAAGCCGAACAGGCGCCTTCTTTCAGCAACGGGCAAGGCGATTTGTATTTCAATTGCTCTGTTTCACTAAGCGCCGAAGTTACCGCGTTTTTATTCTCAGCCCGGATGATCAGGTTCTTTTGCTCTTCCGGAGTAAAGGAAGATTTAATTTTGGCCGACAGGTAATGCAATTCGTATGAATTGGCAAAAACAGCCTGGTGACAGCACCATTCACATCCCTTTTGACACGCAACCGGCTGGTTATGCCTACCGGCCAAAGCTATAATCGAATCATTCAGTCCATCGATGGCCGCATACAGGGATTTAATTGCAGAAAACAACGTTTGCGTTGAAAATCCTTGCCTAATTGCCGTTTGAGCAAGTTGATACCCGTCGGAATAAAAAATGCGGTCGTGGTCGATGAAATGTTTGTTTTCAGCAGTCATGTGTTTAAAACTTTCAGGCAAAAATAAATTTACTTTTTAGGAAAGGCCTTATTTTGGAGTTTTATTTCTGAACACTAAAACTGCTTACGTGAAACAGCTCGTTGTCCTTCTTTTTCTTATTCTTGCCGGATCATCGGCTGTCAGATCAATTGACTACCTTCCGGTTCCGGCTAATGACCTGGTTAAGCACAGGTATTACACTTTATCTTACAACGAAAAATATGAACAGGCCAACTGGGTTTGCTATTTGCTTACCGATAGTATGATTATGAATGGAAGGGAGGAGCGGAGCAATAAATTCAGGATGGATAAGATGATTACGACAGAATCAGCTAAATCGGCAGATTATACGAAAAGCGATTACGACCGGGGACATCTTTGCCCGGCTGCCGATATGGGATTTAACCCGGTTGCTATGGAAGAAAGTTTTCTGATGTCGAATATTTCTCCGCAGGCTCCGGATTTTAACCGGGGCATTTGGAAAGAACTCGAAACGACCGTTCGGGAATGGGCAAAAAAGGAGCATCGGCTAATCGTGGTTACCGGTCCTGTTTTTAAGGATAACAAGGGAACAATCGGGCAGGAGAATGTTTTGGTTCCGGGCTATTTTTATAAAGTGGTGTATGATCTGACCGACCAGCCCCGGATGATTGCATTCGTGCTGCCGAATGCAAAAAGCGACCGACCTTTGACTGATTTTGCTGTTCCGGCTGACGAAGTTGAAAAACTTACCGGATTGGATTTCTTTTCACAATTACCCGATGACCAGGAAAATAAATTGGAAGCATCAGTTCAACTCTCCGGATGGTTCGACGGATATAAGGCCATAGAGGAACCTGTCGCAGCTAAACAATCACAACATTCACAATCGCCTGATTCTGATATGAATTTCTACCTGATTCTGGTTGTAGTAATTTTGCTGGTTGTCCTGTTTGTATTTTTAAAAGGCAAAAAAAGACGATAACAAATACCCGGAATATTTATTTGATTGGAATTGTAAAAAAGAAATCAGAATATTTTTGAGGTTCAGACTCAACCCAGATTTGTCCGCCAAGCAATTCGACCAGATTCTTCGAAATAGCCAAGCCTAAACCGTTGCCTCCAAATCTTCGCGTTTTCGCGGTATCAACCTGCCTGAAACGCTCAAAAATAGTCTGATGAAATTCCGGAGAAATACCGATTCCCGTATCTCTGACATGAAACAAAATTTTTTCTTCAACTATTCTAAATCCAACTTCGATGTATCCTTCAATCGTAAATTTTAAAGCATTTCCAATCAGATTATTAAAAACTTGCCTGATTCGGTATAAGTCACTCTCAACGAGAATATCAGGTTGATTTTGAAAATCGTCCAACCGGATTTCAATACCACGGGAACTGGCTTTTTTACTAAAATCATTGATCATATCAGCCATCAGTTTTTTGGACGAAAACAATTCTTTCCTGATTTTCATTTGCCGTGCTTCGAGCATCAAAAAATCCATAATGTCGCTGATAATAACCAGCAGACTGTTTCCATTCTCAACAATAGCTTTAATGAATTCCTCTTTCTGTTCTGGTTCAAAATCAGGATCACCTAGTAATTCGGAAAAACCGATTATGCTATTAAGCGGCGTACGGATTTCGTGCGACATATTCGCCAGAAAAGCTGATTTCAGCCGGTCACTTTCTTCAGCTTTTTCTTTTGCATGGATAAGTTCAGCTTCCATTTGCTTGCGCGCACTGATGTCTTCTTTTATGGCAATATAGTTGGTAATTATTCCTTTGTCGTTCTTAATCGCAGTCATTGTCGCCGATTCCCAGAAAAGAGTTCCGTCCTTTTTCTTGTTGAGCATTGCGCCCCGCCAAACATTTCCGGAAAGTATGGTGCCCCAAAGTTCCTTATAAAAATCACCAGGCACTGCTCCTGATTTTAATAATCTTGGATTTTGACCAATCAGTTCTTGTTCAGAATATCCGGTCGTTTCGCAGAATTTAGGATTGACATATTCAATTATCCCATGTGTATCGGTTATCACAATTGATGCCGGGCTTTGTTCAATTCCTTTAGATAGCTTTAATATTTTGTCCTGATACTCTTTTTGTTCAGTAATATCGCGACCTATGCCAACCAGCCCTATTATATTTCCCCTTTCGTCAGAAAGAGGAATCTTTGAGGTCAACAACCACCGCTGCATACCGTTAATATCATAAAAATCTTCTTCGTGGTTGATCACAGCCTCTCCGGTTTCTATCACCGTTTTATCATCTTCATATCCACGCAGCCCAATTTCATTATTAAACGTGTCAATATCAGTTTTACCCAAAACTTCGCTTTCTGTTTTTGCACCGATGATATCCAAATCAGCCCGGTTAGCAATTATTTTACGACAATCGGTATCTTTCACATAAATGGTTACGGGAAGATTATCAATCAGGGTTCGAAGCAGTTTGCGTTCGCGCATCAGTCTTTCTTCGGCTTCTTTGCGCTCGGTGATGTCATTGATCAACACATGCCGAGCATTGCGCTGGTTAAAAATAATGGAATGTGATATAATCTCAACCGAAATCAATTCTCCGTTCTTTTTTTTGTGAGTCCATTCTCCGGCCTGATTCAGGAAATTATTCGTATTTTGTATATCATTCAGTTTTTGAACTTCGTATTCCGGCCGTATATCATTCAGAGTCATTGTCAGGAACTCATTCTGGCTATACCCGTAATGTTTCACGGCAGCTTCGTTTACTTCCAGAAAATGCAGCGTTTCAACATCATAAATCCACATAGGTTGCGGATTACTGTGAAACATGTACCGATATTTGGCTTCATTTAAGCGAATTGTTTCATAAGCGTCAAGGCGTTCTTTTTTAATTTTACGTTGCTCCAAGGCGCTTAAAACAGATGAGCCCAACCTTTTTAACGAATCTTTCAACACATAGTCCGTAGCGCCGGCTTTCATACATTCAACTGCGGTATCTTCATTAATGGAGCCGGTTACCATGATAAACGGAGTCAGGGGACAAAGCTCCTGCGCAATTTTCAAAGCCGACAATCCATCAAAAGAGGGCATGTTGTAATCCGAAATGATGATGTCGGGGATGAATGAATTCAGTTTTTCAAGATACTCTTTTCGGTTATCGACAATTTCAAATTTGCAGGATGGCAAACTTTTTTGGATTTCCCTGATATTTAGTTCTGCATCAGTGGCTTCGTCTTCAACCAGCAGGATGTGATAATATTCATTCATAGATTTTGTTTTCGATCATCCATAATCGCTAAAAGCTATATTTTGGAACACTCATTTAATAACAGCCAGTACAACCCGGTTTGCGACATGGCATTCAAAAAGTCGTCGAAGTTGACGGGTTTGACCACATAGCTGTTTACTCCTAATTCGTAAGCTTTTCTGATATCCGGGTCTTCCTGTGAAGAGGTGATCATAACCACAGGCAGTGATTTGGTCACCGGATTGGCTCTGATGTGTTGAAGAACTTCAAGGCCACTTATTTTGGGTAATTTTAAGTCGAGAAAAATAACTTTTGGCGGTCTCAACATATCCCGGTCAGCATAAATGCCTTTGCAAAAAATAAAATCAATGGCTTCAGCACCATCCTCAACAACATATATCCGGTTGCCCAGATTTTGTTTCCGGAGTGCCCTGATAGTCAGCTCGGCATCCTGTGGATTATCTTCAACCAGGAGAATCTCAACAGCATTAAGGTTTTCCATTTTGTTTCGGTTAGGTTATTTTACATGACTTTTTAAATATAATGAATTTTAACAAGAAGTCATGCAGGGATTTGTCATTGTCCATTACTGAGAATTTGCCGGAAGCGAGAAATAGAATGTTGCTCCCTGGCCTAATTCACTTTCGGCCCAAACCCGTCCCCCATGCCGGTGAATGATCCGCTGAACTATGGCAAGTCCGACTCCGGTTCCTTCAAACTCGTTTACGCTGTGCAAGCGTTGAAAAACTCCAAACAATTTATGCGCATATTCCATGCTAAAGCCCACGCCATTGTCGGTAATGTGGTAAACAATGCCATTTTCGTCGGGGTGCGAACCGATGACAATTTCCGGATGGGTATTCTTTGATGAATATTTTAATGCGTTTGAGATCAAGTTAATCCAGACTTGTCTGATCATGTTGGCATCGCCGTAAGAAGGCGACAGTGACTGAATTGAAATGATATTGGCGCTCAGATCGTAGTTTGTTCCTAACTCCTGAATAGAACTTTCTACCAGACTTTGCATATCAATTTTGGAATGATGCAGTTCACTTCGGATCAATCTTGAAAACGAAAGCAAATCGTCAATTAACTGACCCATTTTTGTTGCGTTGGAATGGATGATATTACATATCCGTTTCCCCTCATCGTCGAGTACCTTTTCGTAATCGTCGAGCAAAATCCGGACAAAGCCGCTGATCGCCCGCAACGGCGACCGCAAATCATGCGATACCGAATAGCTGAAAGCTTCGAGCTCTTTGTTGGCGACTTCTAATTTTTGCGCATTATTCAGGAGCTCGTCCGATTTCAGGTTCAGATCTTCAACAAGGTTTAAAAGAGCCTTTTTATTGTCCATCAGTTCGCGGCTGCGTTTTTCCAGTTCGTTGGTACGTTCAATTACTTTCAGTTCAAGTTCTTCATTGAGTTTGCTGATTTCCTCTTCAGCTTGTTTGCGGTCGGTGATGTCGCGGAAATTGATTACAATTGCTTTAACACTGGGGTCGGTCAACAAATTGCTGAAGGTGCTCTCCACCCACTTCCAATTGCCCGATTTATCAATGAACCGATACTGAATGGTGGATACCAGTGATGAGTCTTGCTCCAATTTGTTCAGAACGTCCAATACTTCAGGTAAATCGTCCGGATGGGTATACTGTGCAGGATTTCCTTCGATCACTTCAAAAGCTGAATAGCCAAACATTTTACGGGCAGCCGGGCTAACAAATTTGAAATCTCCGTTGGCACTGATTAATACAATTCCATCGGGCGCTTTCTCTATCAACGACTGGTAATGTTGCCCCATCATAATAATTTCTTGTTCTGCATGTTTTCGCTCGGTTATATCGCGTACAAAACCAATAATCAGCTGGGTTCCCTCCAATTCAATTTTACTACTGTTTATTTCAACAGGAAATACATATCCACTCTTTTTTTTCTGTAGCGATTCGAACGTAAAACTTTCACCGGTTTGTAATTTTGAGAACGTTTCATGAATGTCCTGATAAGAATTAATCTGCACATCCAGATCCGAAATATTCATAGTCAGCAACTCTTCCCTGGTATATTCCAGACTCTTGCAGGCCTGATGATTAACGTCGACAATATTTCCTTTCACATCGGCAAGAAACATAGCGTCGGTGGCTTGCTCAATGATGGTTCTGAATCGCTTCTCGCTAGCTGAGAGCTCACGTGTCCGTAACGCGATTATTGTTTCCATTTCACGGAACATATTCGCGTTGCGCAATTCGATTGCCAGAACTCCTGCGAGCGCCTGGAACGAATCGATTGCCGATTGCAGATTTTGGATGTCAAAAATATCAATAATAGCCAGCAGGCCCACACGCTGATTAACGTATTCGAGCGGTACAAAAATTGAATGGTTTCCATCAATATTGCTCAATAATTGTTCGGTCCGTATACCACTGCGTTTATGATTCAAAAGTACCGGCAAATGAAAGCTATGTGTGGATTCAGCAATTTCATCCCAGATACCAGGGTCAAATGAATTTTGCAATCGCTCGGGACATATTCCAACCAGATTGTGTAAACATCGATCACCCTCCAGATTTTCATGATGCAACAAAACAACCATCCTGCATCCAATTAATTCCCGAACCTGACTGGTAATATATTTCCCCAATTCGGAGGGATTGTCGGCCATACTGAGAATATTTTTCAGCAGATCAAGAACCATAAAGCTTATAGCATTATCAACCTTCATTTTGCAATCGTTTAAGACCATCTGTGATGGCATTTTCCAAATGTACCAAATCAACATCAATCACTTCAATGGGAAGTTCGAAATATTGAGAAATGTCCCGAAGGATTTCAGTTGGGGTTTCCTGAATTCCGGTATTCACATAAATAAATTTGGTGTGCATTTCATTCATAAACTGCCGGGCAACGCTTTGGTTAGAAAAGCCAAGCAACTCTTTGAAAATTCGTTCCCATTTACAAGTCCATTCCGGTAATAAAAAAAAAGCGCCTTCAGCTCTTAATTGCCGGTATGTTACTTTTCCCAGAAATATTTCAATGCAGTTTAGCCCATTAATCCGCGCCATCAAACCTGCGTTTTCTTGTGTTATCATTTGTGAATGGCAATCACCATAACAAATCAGGCAATTGGGCCTGATTAACTTTTCAAGAACCTCATTTAATTTCTTTGGCTGCATGTGTAATTCAGAATCAACGTAAGAAAAGGCAGTGGTCAGTTTTCCTTTGGCAATCAAAAATTCGATTTCATTTTTAAAAATACTACATGCAATTCCTTCGATTCTTTGATGTTCGGTCATATTGAATAATTCTTAATTGTATTCACAATTGTCCGGATATTGTCAATAGGTGTGTCGTAGGGAATGTCGGCATTTGATGTTGTCATGATGTATTTGGCATCATCCTTCCTGTTTTCCAGAAGTTTCAGGCACCATTCCTCAATGATTCCGGGTTTAGCTTTTAAAAGCATGGGGCCATTCAGGTTTCCCATTATTGCCAAATTATTTCCAATAACCGACCGGACTTCGTTAAAACTATCTCTTGGATCGAGCACAAAGCCAACAACATTGGGCAAATTGTGTAGCAGGTCAAGAAAAGGCAATAGTCGGGCACCACCATGATGGAAAACAATTGGTCCGTTTAATTTTGAGTATGCTTTATGCAATTCAGGCACAAGAATATTTTTTGCTATCTGATGGGTGATAATTGTCGGATTCGAGAAACTGGCCGGTGTAAAGATACATGAAGCACCCAGTTCTAACATCCTGTTTGCAAATCGCTCGAAATAGCCGGTTGTCAATTCAATCATCCGGATAGCATCTTCCTGATGAAATAAAAGTGTATCAATCCAATTTTCGATTCCCATAATCAGGGCTGGCAATTCGGTCGGAGAACTTACAATTGCAGCGACAGGAATCTCATTTTTGTATTGATCGACAAGTAAACGGGTGCTTTCCTGCATGTAGAGCAACTGTGGATTTTTGTCAATATCAGGAATCCTGAGGTTTTTGATTTCGGTATGATCGATAATCGCCGGACTTTTTAAATTTGGAGGATTCTTTTCAAAATAAGCTAGTTGGCTGCCAAAAGCTTCGGCTTCCAATACCAGCGCGAAAGGCGAAAACAAAATATCGGGTTCAACGGCATCGACAACAGCTTTTTGTCCCTGAAAATAGAGTGTCGGATTTGAATAGTATTCTTTTAACGGCGCTGAAATCAGACGGGCTCCATACAATGGTGTAAGTGGCGCAAAAGGTACTCTGTCGGTTGGTATACCTTGTAACCGGTTAAATACTCGTTCAATTGGTGTCATGGCACTAATGATTAATCGTTTTTAATAATTGCGAAAACAATTCAGGGACTTCAGTCGCACTTGAAGCAGTTCCATCTCCACCAACTTCATTGACTAATTGTGGCCTGACTTTAAAAATTGCACCACCAACGGCAAGTTTTATTTTATCCTGAAGATTACGCCTGGTAATTTCGTCCCGTACCTTTTTGATATTTAAGGCTGAAGTATACATCATTGCTGAAACACCAACGATCGGAGCATTGCACTTCACTGCTGCATCTATAATTTCTTCGGCAAGGACGTCATTTCCCAGATCATGGACCTGCCAGCCAAATGCTTTAAGAAAAGTTCCGATCATTTTACGTCCTAAAGCATGAAAGTCATCTTCAATGTTAGCCAATACAACCGGTACATTATTTTCTGTTTGCTTTAATTGCCATTCAGAAGAATCTACTGCTTTTAGCAAAATATCCTCCGTGATTTTGGCCGACACATATCCCTGAGCCAATGAAAGGTTTTCTTTTGACCACATTTCGCCAATTTCGACCAGCACGGGTTCCAAGATTAGGTTTATAGCAAAGAAATACCCTTCAGCCTCAGCAATTTTATCAACCAGACTCACAGCCTCGGTTCGTTTGGCTTCAAGAATAAGCTCAATCAGATTTTTTTTGTAATTGTTGATTTCGGTTGTCGTCATTTTGGGTCATTTAATTGTTTATTGATGTGTATGTTGATTAGTCAGGTTCTTTAGTTCATCTTCCAGCTTTTTTATGGTATTCTTTAACTCAATCATCCTGAGTTCTCTCCCTATAAAGAGTTTGTTCATTTTTTCAAGTTCTTCATTTTTTACCAACAATTCATTGGTTCGTTCAATCACTTTTTGTTCAAGTTCTTCGTTCATTTTTTTGATTCTTTCTTGCGTTTCTTTTCGCTCAGAAATATCAGTATGAATTCCGATAAACCGCAGTGGTTTTCGGTCATTATCCCAGTCCATAACTTTTCCACGATCAAGAATCCATTTGTATCTACCATTTTTACACAAAAGACGGTGCTCCGAAATATAAACCGTTGTTTCACCTTTCATGTGCTTTTCCAAAAGTTTGGAAACCATAGCTTTATCATCTGGAAAAACCAGTTTATCCCATTCGGTAAAGTCATTTGGTATTTCATGATCCTCATAACCAAGCATTAATTTCAATTGTTTGGAGAAGAAAACTTTATTGGTCACCAGATTCCAGTCCCAGACCCCGTCTCCTGCGCCTTCCAGTGCAAAATGCCACCGTTCTTCGCTAATGTTAAGTGCTCTCCGGGTTTCCCAGTTTTCGGCCTGTTTAAGCATAAGTTCTCCAAGAAAAAGCGTGGCAAGCGGATAAATCAGAATTACCGGAATTGCAATATTCTCGAACGTTTTTAATCGGATTCCTTCAGGAAGAAGTATGGTACAAGCCAACATTACCAAATGCACAAAAAGTCCCATTCCAATCAATTCCTGAATGTGTTTCCGATTTTTCCAATCCGGTCGGAACTGGTGCCACAGCAAACCAATAATGCCGGAACTAAATATAACAGCTGTGCCCATCCATACGCCAACTCCACCAATATAAATACGGAAAGCTCCAGTTATAAACATAGCAAGAAGGGTAGGGAGAGGACCAAAAAATAATCCCGATATAGCCAGCATAACCGAACGGGTATCAAAATAAATTCCGGGTACAAAATGCCATGGAGTCAGATTCAACACAATACCGATACCTCCCAGGGTGAGGCCTGCTATAATTTTATACAGGTACACATTTTTAAGATGTTCGTTACGCGACCAGAAATAATCATACAGCATACTGAAAGTAAGCAGTATCGCTATGTTTTGTACTAACCCAAGTATCATCGATCCAAACATGTACAACCTCCTATGCTGATTAATATGCTTAATTTCTATCTGTAAAGTAACTCAATCACTTATTCAATCTGGCCTCCAACTCACTTATGGTATTCTTTAACTCAATCATCCTGAGTTCACGGCCGATAAAGAGTTTATTCATCCGCTCCAAATCGGTATTTTTTTCTTCGAGTTCGGCTGTTCGTTCTTTCACCTTTTCTTCAAGCTCGGCATTCAGTCTTTGTATTTCTTTTTCTGTTTTGGTTCGTTCAGTCACGTCATTGGCCAACACCAACTTGGCTTGTCGGTCACCAAATTTAATTAAGTGAATATTTTTTTCTACAAAAATGATTTCCCCGTTTTTCTTAACATGTCGCCAAATTCCGGCATCTTCCATTAAATGTGCTGATTTATATGTTTTCATTAGCGCTTCTACATCTTCAGCCGGCCTGATATCTTTGATGGTCATGTTCATGAATTCTTCTCTGGAATATCCATAATGATTAATGGCCGATTCGTTTACCTCCAGGAATGCCAAAGTTTCGATATCAAAAATCCACATTGGGAACGGGTTGTTCTCGAACAGGTATTTGTATTTCTTTTCACTTAAGATCAGCGAACTTTGTGCTTGTTTTTGTTCGGTTAAATCCCTTATAACCATACTTGTGCGTTCCTGTCCTTCGCTATCGGTGAAGACCATCGATGAAACTTCAGCCTGAAATATAGTTCCGTCTTTTCTTAAAAAATTAAGCTCACCCCTGGCGCGCCCGTTTTTTTTCCGCTCTTCCAGTAATCCCGAAAGGCGGGGATCGCTCAAATCGACTAACTCATTACGGCCTAACCGACAAATGTCTTCTTCGGTTCGATCAAAAAGGATACAGGCATAATGGTTGGCTGAAAGAATTTTTCCGTCAGGAATTGTCAATAAAATTGCCACACTGCTGTTCTCAAATATCGTCCGGTATTTTTCTTCGCTGTCCTTCATCCTTTTTTCGGCCAACTTTTGTTCTGTAATTTTCTTTACCGCGCCACAAACTCCTGCCAGACAATTGTTTTGCTCGTCCCAAACCGGATGAGCAAATACTTTAACCCAAACAATTTTACCATTTTTGTTTATCGTCCTGAGTTCACTTTCAACAGTTTGATTGTTCTGTAACCGGGCAATGTCAGAATCGTCAATAGAAAGGTCATCTGGGTGAACCATTGCACGCCAGCCACCGAGCTTTATATATTCATCCACCGTATATCCTGAAATTTGCTCGAAAGCGCCGGCTATCCATTCTACCTCAAACAAACCGTCGGGTGAAGCCATTGTTGAAAAAGTATAATCAGTCGCGAGACTGGAGATAAGGCGCAACCGATTATTACTTTTTATTAGCGCTTCTTCAGTCTGTTTTCGTTCGGTGATATCGAGGCAATGACCAATGTAGCCAACAAATTCGCCAGACAGGTTGTATCGTGGCGTTCCGCTATCTTGCACCCAGTGGTAAGTTCCGTCGTGATAACGCAACCGGTAATCCATATTAAACCGCTCGCGACGATCAAATGCAGTGCTGTATACTTCAAAACAGTAATCCAGGTCATCTGGATGAACTCCTTCAACCCATCCGTCTCCTAACTCCTGATCGAGACTTCGTCCGGTAAAATCGAGCCAGGGCTGGTTAAAATAATTACATTTTTTATCGGTTCCTGAAGTCCAGATTAAAGCCTGCCCGGAATCAGCAAGAGTTCTGAAGTGTAATTCACTTTCCTGCATGGCTTCTTCTGCTTTGCTCTTAAAAGTTAATAAATGGTCGATGTCGTTTCCAATTTTTCTGGACAACCTGGTAATAATTATTCCAAGTGCAATAATGGCCATTAGGGTTATCAGAGCCGATGCTAATACATGATCGTTAAAATACGGGAAGAAACGGCTGTTGCTCCATCCGATAATGACAATAATCAGTAAGATTACCGGTAAAAAATTTCTCATCAGCCGGGCTTCAACTGTTTCCCCTTGAAATAATTTCAGGGGGACCTCTTTCATGCCAAATCCCGCAAAAATTCCGGTATATAAAAAAATAAATCCAACGGTTGAATTCCAGGCCGGAGGAATAATATTTTGGCCATACAAAATCGGAGTACCATACAGATAACCCAAACCGAGAATAAAAGCAACACACCATCCGATGGTAGATAAAATGATAGCTGGTTTATTTGATTTATTGCGGTCTGATATTCTCAGTAATGAAATAATACCCAGGAGAAATAAAATATTGGTTGCCGGAGACATTCGCCCGATCGGAAGATTATTTAATGTTTGGGACGAACCGCCAAATATACGTTCAAGTTGTATGGGATAACCCAAAAATGAATCTACCAAAATAATAAAACAAAAAACCATTGTCAGAAATAAAGCGATTTGTGTAACTATTGGTTTTTTGTATTTCAGTAATAAACTGATTGCAGCTACACCGACCAAGATAAAACACAAAGCGGTAGCCGGAGCCATTGGAACAAAATATTTGCCCATTCCTGTTAATGATAAAATATTGGTCAACCAACCGACCAGAGCCGGAATACTGATAAGAATGACTACCAGAAATGCCCAAAACGAAATTCTTTTGTGTTCTGTTTTCATCATTATATCAGTTATGAGGTGATTCAATTTGCCGGATAGAAAAAGTGAATGTACTTCCTTTTCCTGTTTCGCTTTCGACCCAGATTCTACCACCGTGTTTTTCAACGAATTCTTTACAGAGTATGAGTCCTAAACCAGTTCCTTTTTCATTTTCAGTTCCCCGCCTGGTGAAATTGGAGTCAATTCGGAACAGCTTGCTGATGTCATCTGCTTTTATTCCGACTCCTGTATCTTTGACTGAAATCAGTACTTCACCGGGCATTTGAACAGCATTGATTTCAACCTTACCGTTGATTGGAGTGAATTTTACCGCGTTGGATATCAGATTCCGGAGTACAGTTTTAAGCATGTTTTCATCTGCATAAACAATCAGGTTATCAGGAATATAGTTTATGATGGCAATCATTTTACTGTTTGCCCGCTCAAGCATTAATTCGATTACTTCGCCAACAGCTTTATTTAAAAGAATTGCGCCCGGATTGAATGGCATTCGTGATTGTTGGACGCGGGCCCAGTCGAGCAGGTTTTCGAGCAATCGATATGTATTGTTTGATGTTGTATTAATCACCCCTGCAAATTGTTCGATTGTTACAACATCCATATATTTTGCTTCTTTTTTTATCAGTTCGCTTAGTCCAATAATGCTATTGAACGGACTTTTCAGGTCATGGGCAATAATAGAAAAGAGCTTGTCTTTGGTCGCATTCAGTTCCTCCAACTCTTCGGAATATTTGTGCATTTGCATTTCGGTTATTTTGCGGTCGGTTACATCGCGCGAAATGCCTTCGCGAAAAATGATCTGATCGTTTTCATCTTTGACATACCAACCATGATCTTCAACCCAGACAATAGTTCCATCTTTCTTTTTCAGAGGATACACATCCATATTTTTATCGTCATACTGCAACACGGGTGAATCCCTGTCTTCCGGATTAAAATAAAGCTGAGTTTTAATATCAATCGCCATCAGCTCTTCCTTGCTGGCATATCCGAGTATTTCAACCATAGCCTGATTGACCTCCACAAATTTTCCTTCGGGTGTGCTGCGATAAACCCCGTCTGGCATAGTTTCAATCAAGCTGCGGTATTTCATCTCGCTTTGGCGCAGGCGTTCCTCTGCCTGCTTTCGGTCGGTAATATCCCGAAAAACGCCGAAAGTGCCGATGTATTCTCCCTCGGCATTGGTTTGAGGAGTTGCAGTGATCAGCAAATTTTTATGTTCCCCATCCTGGCTCAAAACATCAACTTCATAAGTTGAGCGTTCTTTATTTGACCGTTTCCCGGATTCCTGAAGGATTTGCTCAAAATATTCCGGAGTCATAAATTCCTTTAAATTTCGGCCAAGCAGTTTCCCGGGTTCAACTCCGAAAATAGCTTCAGCAGCTGGGTTCACGAAAGTAAAATTCTCATCCGGATCAACCACGCCAAGTCCTTCTCCCTGACTTTCGATCAGCAACCTGTATCTTTCTTCGCTTTCCGTTAATTCTTTCTCAACACGCTTACGTTCAGTTATGTCTGATCCAACACCAACCAGTCCCAGAACTTCACCCTTGTCATTTTTTACGATCGTTGTAGATAAAGAAATTGGAAAATCTGTCCCGTCTTTTCTCCGGTTCATAACTTCTCCCTGCCAGCCTGTATCGAAAGTAATGTTGAAAATTTTATCAATTACGACAGGGTCATTGTTGCTTGAACGGACAACCGAAATATCCTGGCCAATCAGTTCATCTTCACAGTAGCCATAAGTTTTCCGAAAAGCTTCGTTAATAAATAAAATCCGGTTATTTGTATCGGTGATAGTAACAGATTCGTTGACACTTTTCAGGGTATGGGCCATCAGGAGAAGTTGTTGTTCATCCTGTTCTCTTTTTGTTATATCTCTAAAATTCCAAACTCGTCCGATGGGCTTGCCGTCAAGCCGCTGTGGACATGAATAGCGCTCCAGTATTCGTCCATCTTTTAATTCGATGGTATCAAGACTTTCCAATTCCGGATGCTCATAAAGGTATTGTATCTTGGAAATAAATTGATCCGGATCTTTTAATAGGTTCAAAACAGAGTTGATCGCAGCTTTATCTTCTCCGGATTCAAGCGTTTCGTCCAAATGATTAAACATTTGCTTGAACTGTTTATTATAATTTGTGATTTTACCATCGCTGTTCACCACCAATATTGCATCAGTGGTCGAATCAAGTGTGGCCTGAAGTTGCGATACCGATAACTTTAATTTTTCGGCGGACTGTTTCCGTTCAGCCAAATCACGGAGGCTACCTTCGATTCCGGTGACTTTCCCGGCGCTATCAAAAATAAAATGGGAATTGAGTGACGCATAATAAACCTGGTTGCCAAACCCTTTAAGTCTTACCTCAAAATCTAAGATTTCCCCCTGCTCTTGAATTTTCTGAATAATCAGTTTTCTATCATCGGGGTTGCAGTAAAATTCATCAATATGATGACCGATTATTTCCTGAGCACTATAAGGAGAATATTTTTTTACGGAAGGGCTGATATCAACGATAATTCCGTCAATATCAGTTTGGTAAAATACATCTTGTACATTCTCAAATATTTTCTGGTATTTTCTTTCCGAAAAAATCAAATGTTCCGACGTTGAATCAGGATGAAATGAGAGTTGGAGCAATTCCAAATTTTTATCAACACTCAGAGACTGTTTAAAATTAGAATATTTACAAATAAAACACTGGCTATCAGTTGATTAATTGATTTTGTTTTACTATCTTAATGGTTACCAAACTGTTAAGAACACATGAAACACTATCCAACCAACCTGACCGATAGCCAATGGATGCTATTAAGTGGCATTTTAAACGACAACCGTAAGAGAAAACATTCTTTACGGGATATTTTCAATGCTATTTTCTATTTGATTAAAACAGGCTGTCAATGGCGTATGATACCTGGCTGTTTTCCCAATTGGGAACTAGTTTACTACTATTTCACTAGATGGAAGAACAACGGTGTCATAGAACAAGTACATGAACTGCTTCGCGACAAAATACGCAAAAAAGCAGGGAAATATGAATCTCCCAGTTTGGCTTGTATTGATAGCCAGTCTATTAAGACAACCAGATTGGGCGGCGAATCTCGCGGTTTTGATGGTGGCAAAATGATCAAAGGTCGCAAACGCCATATCGTTACAGATACAATGGGTTTGCTGCTTGCCGTTGTTGTACACGCTGCAAATGTGCATGACAGCAAAGGCGCAACTGATGTAATTGCCTTACTGAAAGGTCGGTTCGAAAGGCTGGTCAAGATCGTTGCTGATGGGGGTTATCGTGGAGAACTCATAGAGAAGACCAAAACCACATTCGGCTGGATACTTGAAATCGTTTTAAGATCAGACCATTCCAGTAAATTTACCGTTATTCCCAAAAGATGGGTTGTTGAAAGAACGTTTGCTTGGTTTGAAAGTTACCGAAGACTCAGTAAAGACTTCGAATACCTGACCGACACTAGCGAGGTAATGATTCAGATTGCAATGATAAGATTAATGCTTAATAGAATCAAAAATTAAAATTTAAACAGTCTCTCAGTGTATTTAGCTTTAATTTGGCCTCAAAGGTTGAACCGTTGGTACGCTTAAATTTCCAGTATAGATCAGAAAAATCAGTTGAGTTGACCGCAAAAGAAAAGAGTTTTCTGGCCTTTTCTGATGAATTGGTTCCGTCGGGCTGAAAATCAGGGCTGATTGCTGACAAATATTGACCTATAATTTTATCCTTTGAGTCAATTTTCAATGCCTTAACAGCAGCTTTGTTACAATCAATGATTAGAACTTCTTTTAAAAAGAAGATGGCTTCACCGGCATTTTCAAATAAGTTTTTATAAAGTTCCCGGCATGGGAATAAGTTTTCGAGGTAATTTTTGTCTTCATCCGTCCGCTTCATAGCCTGAATTCTATTTGATTTTATTTATGGCTTTAAAATACAAATAAAATCCCGCATGCAAAATATTTTATGCAACTCGTTTTTGATGCTGATTCCGGCTGCAAAATTGAATTATTCTTCCCCGGTATTCACCATCCATTGTGAAAATACATTCAGGTAATTCCAAAACGATTGAATTAAACTTTCGGGTAAATCGAGCTTGAAAAGTACCTGTTGATAACACTTAAGCCATACAATGCGCGCTTCTGGAGTAATGGCAAACCGGGCATGGCGCTGCGCAAGCATTGGCTTGCCCCGGTTTTCATTGAAATAGGGATACCCGCCACAAATTTGAATAAAGAAATCTGACGATCGTTGTTTGGCTTTTTCCAGAGCTTCATCAATAAGAGGAAACAAATGGCTGATTTCGCTATGTCTCAACAGGTCGTAATGATTGCTCACCATTTGGCGAATACCGGCTTCAGTCATCATTCCCAGAAATTCGGGCGAAGGCAGAATAACCGCCGGTCGATATCCAAACGGATATTGATTGATCGAAAAATCCATGATTGGTATATTTTAGCAACTTAAAAATCGATCAAATAATAACAAAGAAACAGCCTGCTGGTTGCACCAAAAAGAATTTAACAGATACAAATTTTACTGTAATTAATTCATTGTGAATGAAATTATTTTTTTTAGGAAAGTCAATCAGAAGTCAATAAAATCAGTATCTTGAAAACAAAAAACCAAGGCGATGAACGAACAAATTCAACAAATTGCTGCACGTATCCGCGAGTTACGCGAAATAGCCGGTATTTCGGCTGAAAGTTTTGCGCGCGAATTAAATACAGATATCGAACTTTTTCTCACTTACGAAAGCGGGAGCGCCGACATTCCTGTCGGATTTTTGTACAAAGTAGCTCATCGTTTTAATCTTGAACTTTCTTCGCTTTTACGGGGTGACGAACCCAAGTTACATGTCTACTCGGTGGTGAGAAAAGGGAAAGGATTGAGTGTTGACCGTCGCAGACAGTACAAGTACGAGAGCCTGGCCTTTAATTTCATCCAAAAAAAGGCTGAACCGTTTATCGTTTCTGTTGAACCGGAAAAGCCGGAAACTCAGACTGAATTTAACTCACATCCCGGACAGGAATTCAATTACGTACTGGAAGGTACATTGCTGATCTGCATCGATAGCCACGAAGTTATTTTAAACGAAGGCGATTCCATTTATTTTGATTCGGGATACCAACATGCCATGAAAGCCCTGAATAACCGTGCAGCCCGATTTCTGGCTGTGATTGTTTGATCTTAAAATAACCCTGATAACCTGTTAATCTTATGATTCTCGATAAATTTCTCTTCAAAACAAATTTTGATTCCTATTCGGATTTTGTAACCAATTATCAAATCCGGATTCCAGAAAATTTCAACTTTGCCTTCGACTTGGTTGACGAAGTTGCCCGCGAAACACCCGATAAAGTGGCAATGGTTTGGTGCAACGACAGCGGCGAAGAAGCCGTTTTTACCTTCGCACAAATGAAAAAATACAGCGATAAAGCTGCCAATTTTTTCCGCTCGGCTGGTATCCGGAAAGGCGATCCGGTGATGCTTATTTTGAAACGCCGGTTCGAATTCTGGTTTTGTACCCTGGCCCTCAACAAAATAGGAGCCATCACTATTCCAGCCACGCATCTGCTCAGCACCAAAGACATTGTTTATCGCAACAATGCCGCCAACATTCGCATGATTGTTTGTGTTCCGGAGGCAGAAGTTATTCAGCATGTGGAAGAAGCTGAAGCAAAATCACCTACGCTGAAAGTAAAAGCTTTGATTGGCAAGGATCGCGAAGGTTGGTTGAACTTTAACTCAGGAATGGAAGCCAGTCCGCAAGAATTTGCCCGCCCGCAAGGTGATCAGGGGACAAAAAACGACGATGTAATGTTGCTGTATTTCACTTCGGGAACCACCGGAATGCCCAAAATGGTGAACCACAATTTTAAATATCCACTCGGACATATCCTCACCGCCAAATACTGGCAAAATGTTCAGGATAATGGACTTCACTTTACAGTAGCTGATACCGGCTGGGCCAAATCGGCCTGGGGAAAACTATACGGACAATGGCTTTCCGGAAGCGCGGTCATGACGTACGACTTCGATAAGTTTATTTCTAAAAACCTGATGGAGGTGATCGAAAAATATAAAGTTACTACCTTTTGTGCACCACCAACCATTTACCGTTTCCTGATTAAGGAAGACCTGGCTAAATTCGATTTAAAGGCCCTGAAATATTGCGTGGTAGCCGGTGAGCCGCTCAATCCGGAAGTTTATAAACAATTTCTGGAAGCTACCGGGATCAGGCTAATGGAAGGCTACGGACAAACCGAATGTACAGTTGCTTTAGCTACCTACTCCTGGATGGAACCCAAACCGGGCTCAATGGGTAAGCCGTCGCCGGGCTACCACCTTGATCTGGTGGATGAAGATGGAAATTCGTGCGAAATAGGAGAGGAGGGACAAATTGTCATTTATACTGATCAGAGTATTCCGGTTGGAATGTTCAATGGATATTACCGCGACGAAGCCCTGAGTCGCAAGGTTTGGCACGACGGAGTTTATTATACAGGCGACATGGCCTGGCGCGACGAAGACGGCTATTACTGGTTTGTAGGCCGTGCCGACGATGTAATTAAAAGTTCAGGCTACCGCATTGGCCCGTTTGAGGTTGAAAGTGCCCTCATGGAGCATCCGGCAGTGCTAGAATGCGCCATAACTGCGGTTCCCGACCCCGATCGTGGACAAATCGTGAAGGCCACTATCATCCTGGCCAAAAACTACCAGCCCAGTGACGAACTGGCCAAAGAACTTCAGGAACACGTAAAGAAAGTGACTGCACCATACAAATATCCGCGCATTGTAGAGTTCGTGACCGAACTTCCGAAGACGATCAGTGGAAAAATCCGACGGGTGCAGATTCGCGACGAGGATAAAAAGTGATCAATCATGGAGTATTCAGTGATCAGTAGCAGTCTCCAGAAAGGAGTAGAATGTTTTTGATGCGCAGAAAATCAGCTGACATAATCCTATTTTCCTTCAACTGTTCCTGAGATTGAACACAGCGACTATTAACTTTTTCGGATTACCTTTGCAGCAAATCAAATTGTTTCATTGTGATATTTTCCGAATTAAACTTAAATACTCCTTTGCTCAATGCCGTGAATGATTTGGGTTTTGAAAATCCGACAGCCATTCAGGAAAAGATGTATCCGGTCGTTTTATCCGGTCGCGATGCCGTTGGAATCGCCCGGACCGGAACCGGAAAGACCCTGGCCTATTTGCTCCCGTTGCTTCGTCAGTTGAAATATTCCGATCAAAAACACCCCCGGGTTCTGGTTGTGGTGCCCACCCGTGAACTGGTTTTGCAAGTGGTAGGTGAGGTTGAAAAACTGGCGAAATACATGAATATTCGCGTGGTTGGTGTGTATGGCGGAACCAATATCAACACCCAAAAGCAGGTGGTTTACAATGGCATGGATATTTTGGTTGCTACTCCTGGCCGTTTAGTCGATTTGGTCATGACTGGTGTTCTGCGCCTGAAGACGATCCAGAAGCTTGTGATCGATGAAGTTGACGAGATGTTGAATCTCGGCTTTCGTCCGCAATTGATGAGTTTCATGGACAGCCTTCCGCAACGGAGACAAAATCTGATGTTTTCGGCTACTTTAACAGAAGATGTTGCAGCATTGATTGATAGCTATTTTTTTGATCCGGTCACCGTTGAGATTGAGGACCAACGCACTCCGGTGGAGCAAATTACCCAGTGCTTTTATTCGGTCCCAAACTTTTATACCAAGGTAAATTTGCTGATTTATCTGCTCGAAAATCAGGATGAGTTCAACAAAGTTTTAGTTTTTGTGGCAAGCAAGCAATTGGCCGACAGGGTTTTTGAGCTGGTTGATCCCAAATTTCCGGAACAAGTCGGGGTTATCCATTCCAACAAATCACAAAACTACCGTATCAATTCGCTCGAACGCTTCCGAAATGGAACGTATCGTATCCTGATTGCAACGGATGTGGCTTCGCGCGGATTGGATATTCTGAATATTTCGCACGTGATCAATTTCGATACCCCTGATATTCCGGAAGATTACATTCATCGCACAGGACGCACGGGCCGGGCTGATAAAACCGGCATTGCCATTACGTTTGCTAATGAGCCCGAAATGAAGTTGCTGTCAGCCATCGAACAGTTTGCTGGACGCTTCCTTGAAGAAAAACCAATACCTGCTGAGGTAAAAATATCAGGAGTTTTTACTGACGAGGAAAACCCGGTATTGTTTGATAAAGATTACCTCGGAAAACCTGCTTTGAATTTGAATTCACAGGGAGCCTTTCATGAGAAAAAAGAAAAAAACAAAAAAGTGAACCTTGGTGGCCCCGGAGAACGAAATCCAAGAAAAGAAAAGCCTGTTAACCGTGGCGTCATGAAAAAAAGAGTTGCAAAACGAAAATAATTTCTTAGCTGGCTCTCATCAATAAAAAGCCGTCCCGGGAATCTCCTGAAACGGCTTTTGCATGTTTTGGCAACTGTTTATTTGTATTTTTCTTCGCGAAGGAATTTGATCTTTTCATCGGTGAGGTAATCCTCAAAATCCATGTATTTATCGATAGCTCCACGTGGCGTAAGGTCTATCACACGCGAACAAACTGATTCAATAAACTCGTGGTCATGACCGGTCATCAGGATTTGGCCGGGAAAGGCTTTCATGTTGTTGTTGAAGGCCTGAATCGATTCCATATCCAAATGGTTAGTCGGGTGATCGAGAATAACAGTATTTGGATGAGCCAACATCATGCGGGCAATCATACAACGCATTTTTTCACCTCCTGAAAGCACTTTGGCACTTTTCTGCAGGTCATCACCAGAGAATAACATCTTGCCTAAATACTGGCGCAGAAAGTTTTCGCTCGTGTCAGTTGAATAGTTTCCAAGCCATTCATAAAGCGTTTCGTTCTTGGTGAAAAATTCGGTCACGTCGAAAGGCAGGTAAGCTGTGGTAATAGTTACACCCCAGTCGAAAGTTCCGGTAGTTGGTTCAACCAAACGATTAATAATATTGAAGAACGCGCTGATGGCACGGTTTTCCTTGGCCAAAAAAACCACTTTGTCGCCACGTTCGATGGTAAACGAGATGTCTTTAAACAGCACTTCTCCATCCTGAACATACGAAAGGTTATCCACGGTCAGTACACGGTCACCGGTTGCACGTTCCTGCTGAAAAATAATTCCGGGATAGCGGCGGGTCGAAGGCTCGATTTCCTCAATTTTGAGTTTTTCAAGCATCTTCTTGCGACTGGTAGTCTGTTTTGATTTGGCCACATTCGCGCTGAACCGCTGAATAAATTCCTGCAATTCCTTACGTTTTTCCTCAGCTTTCTTATTGGCATTGGCTGCCTGGCGCAAAGCCAGCTGGCTCGATTCGTACCAGAATGTATAGTTTCCAGAAAAAGCGCGTATTTTTCCGTAGTCGATATCAACCACGTCGGTACAAACATTATCGAGGAAGTGGCGGTCGTGCGAAACCACAATCACCGTATTCTGGCAGTTCGACAGGTAATTTTCCAACCACAGAACTGTTTCAAGGTCCAGGTCGTTGGTAGGCTCATCAAGTAATAAATTATCCGGATTTCCGAACAAAGCCTGAGCAAGCAGTACACGCACTTTTTCCTTTCCGTTGAGATCTTTCATCAGGGTGTAGTGCATGTCTTCCTTGATACCCAGCCCACTCAGTAATCCTGCAGCATCGCTTTCGGCATTCCAGCCGTTCAGCGTGGCAAAGTCATCCTCAAGTTTGGCTGCCAAATGTCCGTCTTCTTCCGAGAAATCGGGTTTGGCATACAGTGCATCTTTTTCTTTCATGATGCGGATCAACTCAGCATGCCCCATCAAAACGGTATCGAGCACCGTGTATTCGTCGAACGCATGGTGATTTTGGTTGAGTACAGAAAGGCGTTCGCCGGGCCCCATTAATACAGAACCACGTGTTGCATCCAAATCTCCGGAAATGATGCGTAAAAATGTTGATTTTCCGGCGCCGTTTGCACCGATTACGCCATAGCAGTTCCCGGGCGTAAACTTCAGATTTACATCTGAGAACAACGGCTTTTTCCCGAACTGAATGGCTAAATTTGAAACAGTAATCATTCGTTAAGTGTATTTTGTAATTTTTTCAGGGTCGCAAAGGTAGCAATATCTGCGCTTTAAGATATTGTTTTGAGTTAATAAATTCTTAAAGATCAATGTCATTGATGAGATAAATGTCATTCAATAGTCATTTACTTCGTGTCATTTGTTGTAACAATTCGTCTGGTTGCGATTGATTGTCTATTGAATGACCATCAATGACCAATTAATGAAAAAAACATTCATCAAATTTCAGTTGTCAATCCCCTTTGTCTCACGACTTCGTAAGCCAGCAATCCGGCAGCAACAGAAACATTCAGCGATTCAATTTTACCAAGAATCGGAATTTTTACCTGTTCATCGGCCAGAGCCAGCAAACGAGGATCAATTCCGGTATCTTCCGAACCCATGATGATGGCAATCGGCCCCAACAAATCGGTATTGGTGTAAACCGAAGTTGATTTTTCAGTAGCAGCAACCATCTTTAAACCAGATTCTTTCAGGAACGAAACGGTCTCTTTCAGGCTACGGGTGCGGCAAACAGGAACGATATGCAAGGCTCCTGCGGAGGTTTTCACAGCGTCGGCATTGATTCGGGCAGATCCTTTATCCGGAATCACAATGGCATCAACCCCGGCACATTCAGCCGAGCGGACAATGGCGCCAAAGTTGCGTACATCAGTCACCTGGTCGAGCACCAGAACAAATGGTGTTTTGCCGTCTTCGTATAGGGTAGGGATGATGTCTTCGATGCGTTGCAAAGCAACTGGAGAAATAAAGGCCAGCACACCCTGATGGTTTTTGCGCGAAATACGGTTGATTTTTTCAATTGGCACATATTGAAACGGCACCTGATGAATACGAATCAGGTCAAACATTTCCTTGAATAAATCACCAATCAAACCCTTTTTGATCAGAACTTTATCGATTTCTTTTCCGGCCTGAATGGCCTCAATAACTGCCCGGATGCCAAAGATCAGATCATCGGCCGGCTTATTTTCGCGTTGATACATTTGCGAGTTGTTGTTTATGAATAATGACTTACTTTATTATTGATGGTGTGTTGAGAGTTCCGAGTTTCGTGGTGCTAAATTGTTGAATGGTTTAATTGCTAAATTGTCATATGGTTGTTCACTCATTTTAACCATTCAGCCATATAACCATTTAACCGTTCACTTTTATCCTCAAATTTCCAAATCTTCAAATTTCCTAATTATTACCAATTTTTTTTCCTCTGAAGTTCTTCCAGTTCTTCGGTCTGAAGTTCCCACTCATACATTTTTTGCTCAAGTTCTTTCTTCAGACGGTCATATTTTTTGAAAATATCCGGATCGGAACCATCCGCATTTTCCAGGATTTTGTCCATTTCTGCTATTTTTTCTTCCAGAGCGGCAATTTCCTTTTCGGTTTTCTCAACGCTTTTTTCAAGCCGACTGATGTTCTTGTTGATTTCCTTCCGTCCCTCGAAACTCAGTTTATCATCTTCTTCAACTTTTTGAACCTTAACTTCCTGTGCCAAAGGTACGTCCTTTTTCTCCAATTCCTTCATCGACTCCATTTTCTTCCGGCGAAGAAAATCGTAAATGCCGCCCAGATGCTGTTTTACCTTTTTATCCTTGAATTCATAAACAACATTGACCAGCCCATCGAGGAATTCACGGTCGTGAGAAACGACAATAACCGTTCCGTCGTAATCAACCAGGGCCTGTTTCAGGATTTCTTTCGAGCGGATGTCGAGGTGGTTGGTTGGCTCATCCAGAACCAGCAGATTGACTGGTTCGAGCATGAGTTTTACCATGGCAAGTCGGGAGCGCTCGCCTCCTGAAAGTACTTTTACTTTCTTATCTACGTCGTCGCCCGAGAACATAAATCCTCCCAGAATATTGCGGATTTTGGTGCGTATTTCGCCAACGGCAATGCGGTCGATAGTTTCAAAAACAGTCAGTTCTTCGTCGAGCAAATTAGCCTGATTCTGTGCGTAGTACCCAATTTTGACATTGTGTCCCAATTTGCATACACCGCTGTTGTGCTCCAACTCGTTCATGATGATGCGGGCCAGCGTTGTTTTTCCTTCGCCATTCTTTCCTACAAATGCTACTTTCTCGCCACGTTCAATGATCACGTCAATTTTATTCAACACCTGATGAAGGCCATAACTTTTCGACAATTCTTTAATTTCAGCGACAACAGTTCCGGAGCGCAGCGCAGGCGGAAATTTAATGCGCAAAGCAGAGTTGTCTTCATCGTCAACCTCCAGTCGTTCCAGCCGTTCGAGCGCTTTAACACGCGATTGTACCTGAACTGCCTTGGTAGCCTGGTATCGGAAGCGCTCAATAAATTTTTCGGTATCTTCAATCATTTTCTGCTGATTGATATAAGCCGCCATCTGTTGCTCTTTCAAATCTTTACGCAGAATCAGGTATTTGGAATAATTCGCTTTAAAATCGTAAGTGCGGCCAAGCGTAATTTCAATAGTCCGGTTAGTCACGGCATCCAGAAATGCCCGGTCATGCGACACCAAGACAACAGCTCCATTGTAGTTTTTCAGGAAATCTTCGAGCCACTGAATGGATTCGATATCGAGGTGGTTCGTTGGTTCATCGAGCAGAAAGACATCGGGTCGTTTCAGCAGGATTTTGGCCAGCTCGATACGCATTCTCCAGCCACCGCTGAATTCAGAAGTTTGCCGGCTAAAATCAGACCGTTTGAATCCAAGTCCAATGAGCGTCCGTTCCACTTCGGCCTCAAAATTATTACCGCCCAGCATGTGGAAGCGATCGTTAAATTCTGTCACGTGATCGAGTAAACGATGATATTCAGCCGATTCATAATCGGTGCGGTGACCAATTTCGTGGTTGATTTCTTCGATGCGCTTTTCAAGGGCCAGTATTTCTTCGAACGAAGTTACAGCTTCCTCGAATACAGTACGACCATCGGTAATCAGCATGTTCTGCGGTAAATAGCCCAGGCGCACATCTGTTGGAACAGAAACCACTCCTTCGCTGGGCTGTTGATGCCCCGCCAAAATTTTCAGGAGTGTGGATTTGCCTGCCCCGTTTTTGCCCACCAAACCAATACGGTCGCGGGGGCTTACCAGCAGCGAAATGCCTTTAAAAAGTTCGAAGCCGCCAAAACTGACGACCAGTTGATCAACCGAAATCATAATGCTAAAATTGAGGGTGCAAAGATAGAAAAAAGAAGCCCCACCCAAACCCTCCCCAAAGAGGGAGGGCTTAAAAAGTTCTTGCGATCAAACATTACAGCTAATTCGGGAATGAAAAGCCCCTCTTTGGGAGGGGTTGGGGAGGCTTGGCTTTCTTATTTTATCGAAACCTCCACTTTAAACTGTGGCACTTTTAATTCCTGCGGAAGATTTTTGAAATCAGCCGTTGAAACCTGAACTGCGTCAGCTGGAATTCCTAGATTTTGAACCAGAAAATCAGCGATTGCCTTGTTGCGCTGCGACAGAATTTCCTGGAAACGAGTCTCGATTCTACTGGCTTCTGTATGTTTGATGCAGGCAGCCTCAATACCCAGAGAATCAACGGACGGAACGGTCTTCCGGATAAAAGCCAGTAAATTAATATCATCTGATTTTAAATCTGCAGTTGATGTTTTGAGGGCATTTGGATCGGTAGTCAGCGAAGCCAGATAATCTGCTTTGGTCAGTTCAATGGCAAGCTGTTTTTTCTCATTTTCCGGATCGGTCGATTGGGTGAATGTTACCACTAAATCAGGCTTTTTCTTCAGGATGGTGGCCAGTTTGGTTAAATCATCCCGTTGTTTTTGATCAAGCGAATCCTGGGCAAATGCAAATGGCAACTTTTCGAGCGATTCTGGATTGGTCCCTGCGAGTCCGGCCATCGCGTTGAATGGCGATGCGGCCGTTTTAATCATCAGGTTGGCCAGTGTTTTCCAGATCAGTTTGCCTAGTTTAAACTGCGGTTCAGAAGGATTTCCCGAAACCGGCATATCGAATGCAATCAGATCGTTGGCATCTTTCATAATATACAAGGCCAGTCGAATTGGCACTTTCATCGCTGTGGTATCTTTGGTTCGTTTACCGAATTCCAATTCGTCAACTTTTATTTTATTGGTATTTAAAAGACTAGTGGTAGTCATTTTCAGTCCCAAATCGTAGTTGAACCAGCCTTGAGTAATGGGCGAAGCAATGTAATATTCAGAATAAGGAGAGAAACTAAGCAGATCCATGCGTTTAACTTTGACATCCATCTGCAATTTCATAAAATCTAACATACTCCAGACCGTTTTCCCTGAAAGTTCTCCTTTGTTATTCAGCTTTGTACTGAATTCCACCGGAATTTGATCGGCACTCTCTGTTAGTCCGGCCATTGTGACATTAAGCTCACTGAGCTCGTACCTGAACGGGCGATTCAGTGTGTTATCGGCAATAGAAACTAGTCCGTTGTTTATCCGGATGGTATCAATCCGATAAGTCACCGGAGTTGATTCTTCCTGAACAGCAGTGGCGCCAGCAGCAATAGAATCATTTCTGAAGATCGGTTCGAAAAACTGCATGATATTCATTGCCGTCTTGTCACGAACTACAAGCAATTTAGGCTGATCAAGCGCAATTTTGCCAAATCCGAAATTGAAAGTCTTCAGGTTCATTTCGTTGATATTGACTGAAACTTTGGGAGCAGAAATGATTTGCTCCGAACGTCCGTCGGTAACCGAAAAGTCAGCAAGCGAGCCATTCCCGGAAATCATAATGTTGATGACTTCATTCATATCACCTGCAATTTTAAGGTTCGACGTCAGTAAACCATTCAACGATGTTATGTCGAAATAATCAGTCAAATAGCTTTTTACTGGCTGAATATCTATGTTTTGAGTAGTAAGATCAATCTGGTATTTTTTATTCAGGTTGTCAACCGTTGCCTGAACGTTGACATGCCCTTTTTCGCCTATGCTGAAATCGACTCCCATGTTTGATTGTTTGTTGTTCCAGGCAATCAGCGGAAGGTTCAGGTTCATGTTTTTCATTTCAAGCTCATTTTTCTTCTGAACATCCAGATATTTCACCATACCGTCAGTCAGTTGAATATTTTGGATCGTAAACTTCAACGTTTTATTTTGGATGGCATCTTTTACTTCAAGACTGTCTTCTTTGGGGATCAGGCTATCGAAATTAAACGATTCTCCGTTCTGGATAACCTGTATTTTAGGCTCGGTCAAACGAATTTCCGAGACCGAATATTCATTGGTCAGTAATGTCCATGGATTCAGGTTGATATAAAATTCGCTGAACGAAACAAACGGGTCGGTTTGATTGGCTTCATACATCACAAAATTTTTAACCTGCACAGCAACTTTGGCATAGTTGAAATGCAATTCACCAATTTCGATTTTTCGGCCAATGAGTTTTTCGCTGTTCTTGACCAGATAATTTTTCGTTATTGTTGAGAGGAAATACAAAAAAATGGCTAAAGCAAGCAGAATTATACCCGGGAAAAGGTATCGTTTTTTAAGATGAATCATGGCTTTTTGGTTTGATGGTAAAGATATATAAAGTTCTTTAACGTTGTCCAAAAATGAAAAGGCCGTTTCAGGTTTATATGTTGAAACGGCCTTGACAATAAGCTTTTAAATTGTTTTATTTTTCCCCTGAATTGCTTACAAAGGCAATGTGTTTACTGTCTGGCGACCACGAGTTGACATTAATTGTTCCCTGTCCGCCAAATAAATAAGCAATTACTTTTGGGGCACCACCGGCAACAGGCATCAGGCGCAACATCACCTGTTTATATGAAGGATGCGAATTGAACTCTATTTCAGGCAGAAATGAAATGAAGGCAATCCATTTTCCGTCGGGTGAAATGTGCGGAAACCAGTTATTGTATTCTTCGAATGTAAGCTGTTCTTTTTCACTTCCATCCGGTTTCATCCGCCAAAGCTGCATCGTTCCCGACTGGCTGCCGTTGTAATAAATGTATTTTCCATCCGGGGAATATTCGCAACCATCAACGTGTTCTCCTTCTTTATTGTTGGTGAGGGCAACTTCATTACCACCTTTTATCAAATTTCTGTAAATGTTATATATTTTGCTGCCGTTTCGCTGGGCTACGTAAACCACTTCCTTGTTGTTTGCAGCCCATCCATGCAAATAAGAAGGTGTTTCAGGAGTGACCATTTGCGGAGTTCCTCCTTCAAGCGGCAATACATATACCATAGAACCGCCCCCGTTTAATCCGTCGCGGTGATTGCTTATTCCCAACATTTTACCATCGAATGATATCACGTGATCATTATTGTTGCGGTTAGCCTCCCCTGTATTTAGTTTTTCTAATTCTCCGCCTTCAACCGGGATTTTATAGATTGATCCATCCATATTGAAGAGTAATTTTTTCCCATCGGGCATCCAGTTCGGCGCTTCAAACCGACCGTCTTTCTCAAGTATTACGTTGCGTTTGCCATCGAATACATTCATCGTTTCCATTCGGCACCCCAACCATCCCTGTTTGTTCGGATCATAGGCGTCAGCAACCGGCTGATCAATCCGCACATTCCAGATTTTTGCAGTTTCAATCACTTCCAGATCATGCGAGCAGACAATCAAGCCAGCCAGAACTTCGTCAGGAAGATTTTCCATGACAGTTTGACCAATAAATTGGAGCGGTTCGCCGGGATGTGCCGCCCGCATAATGATGGTTTTGCCCGATCGTTCCAACTGGATAATCTGATAATAAGGTTTTGCAGCAAAAATTTCATCCTCCGGATCGCGCATATTGGCATTTTCAATTACACGCCATTGCAGAGCGGTGAGCCCGTCGCCATGCAACACGGCCGAACAATGAACGGCATTGTCTTTTTCGGAGGCTCTCACCATCCATCCGATTTTTCGATGTACTTTATTATCACCAACGAAGGCAAAATTGGCAGTCATAATAAAATCACCTTTTAATTTATTGAAGAGGTAATGAAATTCATCACGGCCAAACCAAATGTTGTAGCCAGCACCTGTAATCGTGTAGGTTTGCGTCGCTTTATCATACAAAGCCGAACCCGCATGTTTTGGAGAGCCAATGTCCTTATTCGATTTAAATATGCCAACTGGCTCCTGTGCAAATGAACTAATCACCAACATACAAAAAAGGGAAATTAATACGTGTTTCATAATATATAGGTTTATAATTAAGGCTATCCGAAGATAGAAATTCCTGACCAAAAACGTTGAGTCTTTTTGTTTTTTTCACACTAAGATAAGTGACAGTGCCTGTTATTCCTTTTTCATTACTTTTGCTGAAAATTTTGAAAAACTATGGGAAGAGGCCGCAAAAACAAGCCGTTTATTGAAAATGTAACGATCACCGATATTGGAGCCGAAGGGAAAGCCATTGCCCGCGTTGATGATGTAGTGGTATTTACCACACACGTTATTCCGGGCGATGTGGTTGACTTACAGGTAACTAAAAAACGTACCAAATATATGGAAGCTCGTGTAACCCGGGTTATTACCGAATCGCCAGACCGGGTGCAGGCTTTTTGTGAACATTTTGAAGTTTGTGGCGGCTGCAAATGGCAATTTCTTCCTTATGAGAAACAACTTTTCTACAAACAAAAACAGGTAGCCGATCAGCTGCGTCGCATTGGCCGCATTGAGTTGCCCGAAATTACTCCGATTCTGGGCTCGAAAAAGACAACATATTACCGTAATAAGCTCGAATTCGGCTTTTCGAACAAACGCTGGCTGACTTATGACGAAATCGGCACGGAAGGGAATGAAATGAATAAAAATGCGCTTGGATTCCATGTTCCGGGTATGTTTGATAAAATCATCAACATCAACAAATGCTGGCTACAGGGCGATCCATCGAACCAGATTCGCGATTTCATTAAAAAGTATGCCGACGAAAATGGACTAGAGTTTTTTGACCGGAAAATTCAGTCCGGATTACTCCGAAACATCATTGTTCGCACTTCAACCACCGGCGATGTGATGCTGATTGTTTGTTTTTTCAGGGAAGAAACTGAAAATCGCGAAAAGCTGTTGAAAGCCATTGCCAGCGAATTTCCAATGATTACCTCGCTGATGTACGTGATCAATGGCAAAGGAAACGACACCATTACTGATCAGGAAATCATTGTTTACAAAGGGAACGACCATATCTACGAAGAAATGGAAGGACTGAAATTCAAGATCGGCCCCAAAAGTTTTTACCAAACCAACTCCGAACAGGCTTACGAATTATACAAAGTTGCCCGTGAATTTGCCGGATTGAAGGGTGGGGAAGTAGTATACGACTTATACACAGGAACCGGAACTATTGCCAATTTCATTGCCCGTAATGTAAAAAAGGTGGTGGGAATTGAGTATGTTCCTGAAGCCATTGAAGACGCTCATGTTAACTCGGAGCTGAATGGAATTACCAATACCAGCTTTTTTGCCGGTGACATGAAGAAAATTCTAACGACTGAATTCATGGCCAAACATGGCCGTCCGGATGTGATTATTACCGACCCACCACGTGCCGGAATGGATGAAGATGTGGTAAAAACCATCCTGGAAGCTGCGTCCGAAAAAGTGGTTTATGTGAGTTGTAACCCTGCAACTCAAGCCCGCGACCTGGCTTTGATGGACGAAATGTATAAAGTTACCCGAATTCAGCCTGTTGATATGTTCCCGCACACACACCATGTGGAAAATGTTGTGTTGCTTGAACGAAAAGGAGATTCAGTTTAAATGACAGTATAGAACTATTAAAAAATATTTATTTTCAGATAGTTGCCTGATATTCGGATTTAATGACTAGCTTTGCTCCGAATTAATATTTATTATAATGAACAAAGGAACAGTGAAATTTTTTAACGAATCCAAAGGATTTGGTTTTATTACAGATGGTGAATCAAAAAACGAATATTTCGTTCATGTATCAGGTTTAAATGATCAGGTCAGAGAAAATGACGAAGTAACTTTTGACCTCCAGGATGGACGCAAAGGATTAAATGCCGTTAATGTTAAACTAGCTTAGTTTAAACTCCTATAAGACATTTATTAGCAAGCCGAGGCTGTTTCGAAAGAGACAGCCTCTTTTTTGCTGTGGCCGCCGTATAAAATTAATTCAGCGATCTCAAGTTCAACAGTGCTTCTGGAACAAACTGATGCAGGCTTTTGGTAATTTCGCAATTTTCCAGTTTGTCACAATCGGCGCAGGTTTTGAAACCTTTTGAAATCACACAATTTCGAATTTCACATTCGACGCAATGAGCAAATTTAACTCCGGCTTCACGGCAACCGGTACAATTGATCATTTCGGGAATGATGTCAGCGCTAAATTGAACTTTCCATTGCTCTGCGGTTTTTGCGCGCAATTCATCATCATCGGCTAAGGTAGCTATCCGTGCATCACAGCCGGCGCAGTCTAAGCCACAACAGGCAATTCGTTTTTCCATAGGGTTTTATCTAAAAGGTTGTTGTTGAGATTCAAATGTAGCAAAGAATAACGAATTATTGGAGCTGAAATACTTTTGATGTTTATGAGGACTATTCCACGATCATCATTTTACGGATAGGAGTTGCTTTGCTTAAACTGTCTTTTCGTAACATCATATTCCATTTCCTGATAACCTATTTCTCCATTTTCGGAAATTGCTTCAACCACCACAAGCATTCTTCCCAGGTTATCGGCATTGTAATAGGTTGCAGAAACTTTGCCTAAGCTGTCAGTCAATAGGTTGGGGTCCCAGTTAACCAATGCCCGCAAATCGGGCTTAAACCAGTCTTCCGATTTGAGTTTATCGTATTTGGGGGCATAGAATTCCCGGGGTGCTGAAAATGCCGAAATTGTTGTTTTCAGGATTCCCTCAGCCCTGTTTGCCCCGTAAATCCCATGCCCCGCATGCGTATATATGGCAATTACATCGCCCCAGACAGGTGCATACAGGCAACTTTGGGGAAATAATTCACAGTATAGTCTGGAAAAGTTCTTTGCATTCTCGATGATTTCGAAACTCTTGACTTCACTTGGCGGAATATTGGGAATAAACGGGTACTCGTAAGGCTTAACAGGAATACCATCAATGACAACAAGCGTCATTTCAGAGTTTTTTACGCGGGCATACAAATTACCATCTCTGCCCCTGGTAATTAATACTTTATCCGGGAAATTGAACATTAAAACACTGTACAAGCCATACGACCATTTTTCTTCTTTTTCTTCAATGGTTTTCCCCTCTATTATCCGGTCAGGTTCTCCATATTCCTCGGTCACTTTCTTTCGTTCGGGGGTCATTCGGTAACCTTCCACAACTACTTCATCCAGCAGAATATTTCCTGATGATATCGGAAATGCATCATCTATTTTCCTGCGCTCAATATTCTTCTCAACAAGTGCATGAACAACACTGTCGACACTTTCAACCGGAAGTAACAGGTTTAAACACTACGGGCGGCGATTCCCTTTTATCCAGTGTGATGGTATAATCTTTTTTCACCCCCTGTTTATTGGCACTTTGAATTAACACATTGACATTTTGCCCATATTCATCATTTACATCGAAACTGAATCGCCCCAAACTGTCGGTTTTTTGAGTTTGAAAGGATGGAGCATGACCAAAAGTCATTATGGTCAAATCAACCACTTTCTTTTTCTTCTGGAAGAGTAGTCCACTCACCGTGCCCGATATATTTAGGTTTGTCTCGGGCTCAAAATTCAGATTTCTCAACTGGTTTCGTGTATAATTGTATTTTCTCCAGCCTTGAGTCAGCATCAACGCATCAAGATCACAACTATTGCTTGAATCTTTTCCTGAAGTAAAAACCGGGGTTTTCTATTTCACCTCTTCCAGTTCGGAACTCAGCAGAAAATACGACAAGATATTTTGACGCGAATTTTGCATCTGTCCCAATTGTTCTTTATTCAGCACAAGAACTGATAAACTGGCATTAACTGGCTCTTCTTTGCTGTTCGTGACTTTCAATATCCAGCCTTGCCGAGTCGCGTTGCTGATACAATTCTTTCGTTGAAATCTGCTATGTTTATCCTGCTTTCCTGCTTTTCGTTGAAAAAGAGTCTTTCAGCTACCGGTACCGATGAATGATCTTTCATCGTGAAAGCAACAATGCTTTCCGGAAGCTTATTTGCAGGTATAGTGATCTCCTGCATCCCATTCTTCAAATATAAATTGACGCTGTAATGAACTATTCCCCTGCACGAAACGCTTAGGGAAATACTATCGTTCTTCAGGTAGTTTGAAAAAGCAGTCAGTTGTATTCCATCTTCATTTTTTCTCACCAACAAAACATTGCCTTTTGAAGCAACTGGGAGGCAACGGAATCATTTTTTGCGGATGTTCATCCGAGGTTGGTAAAAGCCGGGCAAAGTATGGTGTAGTACTGTCCATTGGGGCCAGTGTAAAAGTTCCCATACCCAATTGATTGCTTTTGAATGAAGTAATAATTTCACCTTGTTGGTTAACTATTTCTCCCTCCACACTTTTCCCTTTGCCGTTGCAATCAAGTGCTTTAAAGCCGACTAAACTTTGTATTCCCCGAACCAGCTCTCCGCTTTCGGGGAAGAATTGTAAATTGATGATAATCTTTGTTCAGACACGACGGTTTTCGAAAAATTGAAGTGATTCTCAGTTTGCATTTGCAGGGTTACAAACTGGCATTCTTCCGGAATGGCATAGTCCAGAAAATACTTGTTATTACGGCCTCTTTTGATCGCCAAGGTGTCTTTTCGCTTGTCGAACGAGAGAAAAAGCGTCAGGTCCTTTTTGTGCAGGCCGTCAACAACATTCGGATTAAAGAAAGCATTGAGCCGACGTTGGTTATTCTCTTTTTCAATCAGTGTGACATTGGTTATCGGAGTCTCCTTCTCTGTCCGGATCGGGGCAAATACCTGGATGTATTCGTTAAAGATAAAATCATCATCGAAATTTTTGTTCCATTCCGTGTATGCCCTGACCAGGTAAAGTCTTTCCGTACAGCTCTGATTCAACTGGAAAAAACCATTTCCGGTGCCATCTTCAATCTTTATCAGCTTCTTTTCAATTAGCTTTTCGTTGGGGCCTATCAGTTCAACATGCAAAACTGCGCTGACTCTGGTTGATCTATGTGTAGCCGCGTTGGTGACAATGGCCTTGAACCAGATAATTTTATCAGTGGTGTAAATTTTGCCGTCCAGCTGCAAATAAATTTTTTCTGCCAATGCCGATTTTGAACAGATGTATGGCGACTGGGAATAGGAAGAAAAGACAGAAAATGTGAATGTAAATAAGATGATATTTACAAATTTCTTAAGCAATATGGGAAAGTATTTGTGCATGAAACATGTCTGCAATTTCTGTTGGCAATAATCTCAAAATTAATCATTTCTATGTTTAATCAATTTTTTTGAAAAGAATTATCTTTCGCTCTCAAACTCAACCCATGTAACCGATGAATACAGACCAAACAGCCGGAATCAGAATCCGCGAAGCAATCGAAGCCGATTTTCCGCAATTAGTAGCTTTATTTTTTGAATTTGCTACCTTCGAAAATTTACCCCATAAGATGGTCAATTCGGTGGAGCAAATGAATAAGGAGAAAGATTATTTCAATGGTTTTGTGGCTGTTGCGCCAGATCAGCAAATTGTGGGATACGCTACCTGGTTTTTTAGCTACTATACCTTTACAGGCAAAGCCATGTACATGGATGATCTGTACATCACGCCCGATTTCAGGGGAAAAGGCCTTGGCACTGTGCTGATCAACCGGGTGATTGAAAAGGCCCGGGAAACCCACTGCAACAAGCTACGCTGGCAGGTTTCGGAGTGGAATCATGCGGCCATCGGGTTTTATAAGCAACTGGGCGCCGGGATTGACAAAGTGGAACGAAACTGCAACCTTGATTTGGATTAGCTTATAATTTATTAATCAATGAGGCCCCGAATTGAAATATAACTGTCAGTACTTTCTGCGGCTAAATGGTTCTCCTAAAATCGCTATCTTTCGCCTCGGAAACACTAAACCAATCCTGATGCTATCAAAAAAACTTTTCGTTTTGTGGGCAATGGCGCTCATTTCAGCCTGTTCATTTGCCCAGCCTGTCAATCTTCAATGTGAGCACTTAATAAATCCAATCGGCATCGATGCGTCTGCACCTCGTTTGCTGTGGCAAATGAACGACAGCCGCGAAGGTGCGCTCCAAACAGCCTATCAGCTGGTTGTCGGAATCGATTCGCTTGAAGTGTCCTCCGGAAAAGGAAATGTCTGGGACACCGGTAAGGTTTCAGGTTCAGAAATGCTCGTTACCTACGCCGGCAAAGCTCTACAGCCGTTTACCAAATATTACTGGACGGTCGTTTTGTGGGATAAAGATCAGCAGAAACTGGCTCCGGCAACTGTAGCCAGCTTCGAAACCGGAATGATGCAAATCAGTAACTGGAAAGGCGAGTGGATTTCGGATTCTAAAGATATACACCTGAAATCTGCGCCGTATTTTCGCAAACAGTTTCAGACTTCAGAAAAAGTTAAAAGCGCCCGCATTTACATGGCTGCAGCCGGTTTATACGAACTTTCGATCAATGGTCAGCGCGTAGGCGATCACCGGCTCGATCCGATGTACACCCGTTTCGACCGCCGGACGTTGTATCTGACTTACGATGTGACTTCGCTGGTAAATACACCAACTGTTGCCTTGGGTGTGCTGCTCGGAAATGGCTGGTACAATCATCAATCGACTGCTGTTTGGTATTTCGATAAAGCTCCCTGGCGCGATCGTCCCAAATTTTGCCTCGACCTGCGCATCATCTATCAGGATGGCCGCGAAGAAATTATTTCGTCGGGAACGGACTGGAAAACCTCGCTGAGCCCGATCATTTTCAACAGCATTTATACCGCCGAACATCATGATGCGCGGCTAAGTCAGCCCGGCTGGGATAAACCTGGATTTGATGATTCGAAATGGAAAAACACGATTCCGGTGAATGCGCCATCTCAAAACATTGTTGCCCAGCAATTGCACCCGATTCGATTTGTCGAAGAGATTACTCCGGTGGAGGTAACCAAACTGGCTGAACAGAAATGGGTGTATAATCTTGGACGAAACATTTCAGGAATCAGTCGTATCATCGTAAAAGGCGAGCGGGGAACGGAAATTAGCCTGAAACATGCCGAAATGCTGAATAAAGACGGATCAGTTAATCAATCTAACATTGATGTGCATTACCGTCCTACCGATGATAAAGATCCATTCCAGACTGACATTTACATTTTGAGCGGCGATGGCATTGAAACATTCTGGCCGCATTTTAATTACAAAGGTTTTCAGTATGTTGAAGTAACCAGCAATCGCCCGGTTGAAATCAAAAGCCTGACTGGTATCTTTATGCACAGTGATGTTCCGCCAGTTGGACAGGTTAGTAGCTCGAACGAAACACTGAATAAAATATGGAAAGCAACCAATGTTTCGTATTTGTCGAATCTGCAGGGCTACCCAACCGATTGCCCGCAGCGCGAGAAGAACGGCTGGACCGGCGATGCGCACATTGCCAGCGAAACCGGTTTGTATAACTTCGACGGAATAACCGTTTACGAAAAATGGCTGGCCGATCACCGCGACGAACAGCAGCCTAACGGGGTTTTGCCTGCCATCATTCCAACCAGCGGCTGGGGTTATACCTGGGCCAACGGGCCCGACTGGACCAGCACCATCGCCATTATTCCATGGAATGTTTACCTGTTTTATGGCGATTCGAAATTGCTTGCAGATTGTTACCTGAGCCTGAAGCGGTATGTTGATCACATCACCGATATTAGCCCAAATGGCATTACCGACTGGGGTTTAGGCGACTGGGTTCCGGTGAAATCGAAGGCTCCGAAAGAACTGACCTCGTCAATTTATTATTTTGTTGATGCTGATATTCTGGCCAAAGCAGCCAAATTGTTTGATAAAGAAGATGATTTCAGAAAATATTCGGCCCTTTCTAAAAAAATTGCTGATGCCATCAATGCCAAATACCTAAACCGGGAAACCGGAATTTATGGTACTGGATTGCAGACCGAACTGAGTGCACCGCTTTTCTGGGGAATAGTTCCGGAAAACTTGAAAGCCAAAGTAGCCGAAAACCTTGCCAATCGGGTAATTGCCGATGGAAAACATTTGGATGTTGGCCTATTGGGAACCAAAACTATTCTGAATGCCCTGAGCGAAAATGGGTATGCCGATCTGGCTTATGAAGTTGCAGCACAGGAAGATTTTCCGTCGTGGGGCTGGTGGATCGTCAATGGTGCTACTTCGTTGTACGAAAATTGGCCGATTGATGCCAAAAACGATATTTCTCTCAATCATATCATGTTTGGCGAAATAGGAGCATGGTATTATAAAGCTTTGGGCGGAATTAAACCAGATGCTGCTCAGCCCGGATTCAAAAATGTACTGCTTGAACCGCATTTTGTAAAAGGTTTGAATTCGTTCCAAACCAGTCATGCCGGGCCTTTTGGCCAAATACAATCCTCGTGGAAGCGCGAAGGTAAAAAGGTGAAATATAACCTGGTAATTCCGGCAAACAGTTCGGCAACATTAAAATTGGACGGAAGTGAGATCGGGCTAAACGGAAAGGTCGTTTACAAGCAAAAAAATGCCGTTGGCTTGGGTTATACAACCAATCTTGCTGCCGGGAAATACGAATTTACAGTGTCACAATAAATTTTAACGCATAAACGAAGAGGCAATCGGACAATTGCCTCTTTGTTTTTTTAGGCCGGTTTATTTTTCCTGAAACTTCACCAGAAAACCGGTATCAAACCTGAATATTCCGGTTATTTTCTTTTCTCCTGAAGTAAATGTAAAAGGTCGGGTCTGGCCTTTCAGCACCAGTTGGGCAACCTGGTTTTCAGTGAGCATCTTTCCTTCCAGCTCAAACGGAATGCGGAGTTTGCATCCACCTCTGAAATTGGTACAGCCATAAGCTGTATTGCCTTTAACAATTTCACCGGTTTTGCACGACGGGCAAACCAGTTTTTCGGGTTCAGCCTCGGCAAAACTGATTTTGTGCTCGCTGTCCAGTTCCAAATAGCCATCCACAGAATCGTCATCTTGCTTAAATCCTTTAATCAGCGCGGTTTTCCCTTTTTCAGCCAGTCGTTTAATCTGGGCATCAGTCAGTTTTTTACCCATAAATTCGAACGGAATAACGAAACGGCAGCCTTCTTTCCAGCTTGAACATCCCCACGCATTTTTACCTTTTTTCAAAATGCCTTTTTTGCAGGCTGGACAAATGGTTTCTGTAGGCTCAGCTGGCGCTGCTTTCTCCTTTTTCTCCGGAACCGCCGGTTCCTCTGGAGCAAGTGCAATTTCTTTCCGTGGCGAGCGTTTGACCTGATCCACCACTTCGGTTACCATTTGCTTCATTTCATTCATAAAATGAGTGACATCGTATTGACCCAGTTCGATCATCCGGAGTTTCTTTTCCCATTGTCCGGTGAGTTCAGCCGATTTCAACAGCTCATTTTCAATGGTGTCAATCAGATCGATGCCGGTTGGGGTAGCCACTAGTTTTTTGCCGTCTTTTTTAACGTATTTCCGCCTAAAAAGCGTTTCAATAATGTTAGCCCGTGTTGATGGTCGCCCGATGCCGTTTTCTTTCATCAAATCGCGCAGTTCTTCGTCCTCCACGCTTTTCCCGGCAGTTTCCATCGCACGCAGCAAAGTTGCTTCAGTCAGGTATTTGGGTGGTTGTGTTTGTTTTTCGAGTAATCCGGGTTCATGTGGTCCGTGCTCACCGGTAACAAAAACGGGCAGTATATTTTCGTCGCTCTGCACCGGATTTTTGTCATTCATATAAACAGCGCGCCAGCCGGGCGAAAGAATTTGTTTTCCGGTAGCTTTAAAGTCGTGCGAACCAACTTTGGCTTCGACGGTGGTGTTGGCTACTTTACAATCGGGATAAAAAACTGAGATAAACCGGCGGGCCACCATATCAAAAACCTGACGTTCTTCTTTGCTCAGATCGGCACGGTATTGTCCGGTTGGAATGATAGCATGGTGATCGGTAATCTTTTTATCGTCGAAAACCTTGTTCGATTTCCGGACCTGCTTTTCCTGAAGCAGCGGTGCTGTCAGCGTTTCATAGCCTTTCAGGTTTTTCAGAATACCCGGAACTTTCGGGTAAATATCTTCAGAAAGATAGGTAGTGTCCACACGCGGATAGGTGGTCAGTTTTTTCTCGTACAACGACTGAATGGTGCGCAGCGTATCTTCCGCACCCATGCTGAATTTGCGGTTGCAATCCACTTGTAATGAAGTCAAATCGAACAGACGTAAAGGCGCTTCAATGCTGTTTTTAGTTTCAATATTGCCAATTACGAGCTCAAACCGGCTGATCTCTTCCAGAACCTTCGCAGCATCTTCACGATTCTGGAAACGTCCGGAGGCAGCCGAAAACGTAGCTTCACGGTAAATGGTTTTGATCTCGAAATAAGGTTCAGGCTTGAATGCATCAATCTCCTTTTGCCGGTTGACAATAATGGCGAGGGTAGGAGTTTGCACCCTTCCGATGGACAAAACCTGTTTGTTTTGGCCGTATTTTAAAGTGTAAAGTCGGGTGGCATTCATTCCCAAAAGCCAGTCGCCAATGGCGCGGGCGCTTCCGGCGGCGTAGAGATTGTCATATTTTTCGCCGGGCTGTAAATGATTAAAACCTTCGCGGATGGCTTCCTCCGTCAGCGACGAAATCCACAAGCGTTTCACGGGAGCGGTGCATTTGGCTTTCGACATCACCCAGCGCTGAATGAGTTCTCCTTCCTGACCGGCGTCACCACAGTTAATCACCTCTTCGGCGGCCAACATCAGCTTTTCGATGGTGGCAAACTGCTTTTTCACGCCATCATCTTCAATCAGTTTAATGCCAAATTTGGATGGAATCATGGGCAGTTCGCGCATGTTCCAGAATTTCCAGCGTTCGGTATAATCGTTGGGTTCCTTGAGGGTGCATAAATGCCCGAATGTCCAGGTCACCTGATAGCCATTTCCTTCAAAATAGCCATCGCGGCGGCTGTTGGCGCCAATGATCTGAGCTAGTTCTTTAGCCACGCTGGGCTTTTCGGCAATACAAACTTTCATTTTCTGAGTTTCAGCTTCAACAGGTTCAGCTACAGGCTGTCTGCTTTTGATATTTATTTAAAATGAAAAGACCCTGAACCTGAGTTCAGGGTGACTTTTCAATGTGGTTTACCGATCAAAGTGGCATGCGAAACGTCCGACTGAGCGCTCACGTCGATGGTTTGTTTCTGTATCCAAAACTTTGATCAGTCTACTTCAGTTCTTTGATTTTAACATTCCGAAAATAAATCGGCGCTCCGGCATGCTTGCCTTGCAGACCAATAAATCCGTGTGTTGCAAGTTTATTGAACGGTGTACTTAGCCATGATGGAATTTCACTGCCATCGGGATTAGTTTTGGCATTCGTCCATAAATCCATGTTCATTTTGTTCACAATCTCGCCATTCAGGGCAACTGTAATCATTTTTCCTTTGCAGGTAATGGTGTATCGGTTCCATTCGCCGGGCTTTTTAACCAGACTTTTGGTGGGAGCCAGATGGCCAAAAATTGCACCACATTGCCACGTTTTGGGACTTTCGGCCCATTGCTTGGCAAAGTCATCAGCAATTTGAATTTCAACCGAATTCGGAATCCAGTTTTCTTTGTTGGTGCAATAAACAATTACGCCACTGTTGGTTCCGTTGGCAGTTTTGAATTCGAGGTCGAGGATAAAGCTCCGGTATTCTTTTGCCGACCAGATGGCCTGATCTTCGGATGCTGTAAACACGCCGTTTTCGCAGGTCCAGATTCCTTTTGGAAATGTTGCATTGGAAAGATCTTCCTTAAAAAGGCTTTCCCATTTGGCCGAGTTGGGATGTGCTTTTTCTGCTTTTCCTTTGGCCGATACCGAAAGACCTGAACTCATCATTGCCAGTGTCAGCAGGGCAATTATTCCGGATTTCAAATTTTTAATCATGACTGGTTGTTTTTAAGTTGGTTTCTTGATTTATTTTAATTCTTTTAAACTGGGGATTCCCAGTGTTATCGACTTTCAGTAAAAAGGCCGCAAATTAATACAACCGGAAAACAATCCGGCAAAGAAATTCTCAATAATAGCCCAATTCATTCTAATTTTTTCATGATTCCGGAAGCACGGCGAACAGCTTTCGCTCCAAATTTCGTCCGAATCTGGTCCATCGACAGGTAAAGTTTAATCATTTTTTCGTTGTTGTCGAACAAATTGAGTTGCTGCACACCGCTGATCAGTCCGCCCAATCTGACGCCAATCAGCCGCACGGGCAATTTGGACCCGCATAGCTGGCGAAACAATTCCAAGGCGGTTTCAATCAGCTGATTGTCAAGCGAAGTGTAGGCAATTTTCTTTTGTTGGGTATAAGTGTCGAAATTAGAGTACCGGATTTTTACCGTGACCACGGATGTTTGTTTTTTCCTTTTTCGCAAACGGAATGCAATTTTTTCGGTCATGGAAATCAATATACGCTCCAGCAACTGATGGTCGAAAGTATCCGTTTCAAATGTTTGTTCGGTACTGATTGATTTTTCTTCGGAATAGGGTATAACCGGGGTGAAGTAGATTCCGTTTGCTTTCTGCCAGATATCTATTCCGTATTTCCCCAGGATACTTTGAAGCATTTCAGGAGTCATTGAACTAAGTGACTGAATGGTTTCGATTCCCATCGAATACAGCGTTTGATAGGTTTTGTCGCCAATTCCGGGAATCTTTTTGATCGAAAGCGGGTTCAGAAAGGCCTGCACCTTATCGCGCGAAACTTCTTTTTCGCCATTGGGCTTGGCTTCGCCGGTTGCAATTTTGGCTACCGTTTTATTTACCGACAGGCCCATCGAAATGGGGAGCCCGGTTTCGCGGATGATGCGCGCCCGCAATTCATGAGCCATTTAGACGTTCCGATAAAACGGTCCATTCCTGAAATATCGAGGTAATGTTCGTCAATGGAAGCTTTTTCGTACAAAGGGGCATGATCTGCAATAATTTCGGTTACCAGCTTGGATTGTGCCGTGTATAAATTCATATCGCCACGAACTACGATAGCATCGCGGCACAGGTTGAGCGCCATTTTGATGGCATGGCCGAGTGTACACCAAATTTCCGGGCTTCATAACTGCAGCTGGCCACCACGCCGCGTTCCGAAAAACCGCCAACAATGACAGGCTTTCCGATCAACCCGGGGTTGAACAATCGTTCGACCGACACGAAAAATGAATCCAGGTCAAAATGGACAATGGTGCTGTTGGAATTATTCATTGTTGCTCACACTCCCGGGCTGGTTAATTCTTCGACATACAACTGCGCCGTTTCAACGCGGGTCACCACAACCGGGGTCCCCTGACTGATCATTCCTGATTCGGCCAGGGCATCATAGTTTTTACCCTCAATTTTTACTTTTCCGGATGGGCGTAAAGTGGTGACGGCAATGCCCTCCTTATTTTTTAACTGCATTAATTCGGGATCAACCCCAAGGTAGCCGTCTTCTTTTTTCATCACTTCATGAAGTGAAAGATGTGCAAACCGGCCTGTTTGAGCGGTAAACATTTTCTGGCTCAGGTAAATGGCCAAACCGACTCCGGCGGTAGCTCCGATAAAAACGGTACCGACTGCAATAAGCAGGTCATTACTATTTACCTCGTCGAATGAGAAATTGACATTTTTGAGCAGGCTTAAAATCAGCCCGGAGAAAGCCAGTGTAATACCTGAAATGCCGGTGATCCCAAATCCGGGGACTACAAATATTTCAAGGGCAATCAGGATCAGGCCGACAACAAACATCAGTATTTCCCAGTTTGCGGCCAAACCTTCGAGGTATAACGGAGAAAAATACAAAAGCGCTGCAACAACTGCAACCACGAGGGCAAAGCCAATTCCGGGCGACTGCATCTCAAAATAAATCCCGCCCAAAATCAGCATGATCAAAATTCCGGAAACAATCGGGTTCACCATAAAACCAATGAACCGTTCCAATGCAGTTGGATGGTATTGCACAATCCGTGCATGCTCCATGTTGTTTAGCTTCAATACTTCGGCTACTGTTTCACAAATTCCTTCACAATAGCCATTTTTCTGTGCTTCAAGAGGTGTAAACGTCAGGATTTTGCCAGAGTCTATCACACCCGGAATATAAACACGTTCATCAACCATTGCTTCGGCAATCAACGGATCGCGTTTCCAACGAAACGTAGTATCCTGCCCATTGATAATCGTGTCTTTCCCGTGAGCTTCGGCAGTTGCCCGCATGGTTGCCCTCATGTACGACTGGTATTTATCCGGCATTTTCTCGCCCGTTTGGTTGACCACTGTGGCAGCGCCCAGTGAGGCGCCGCTTCGCATGTAAATACGGCCACAGGCAATGGAAATGAGCGCACCGGCAGAGGCTGCATTGTTATCGACAAAAACAACCGTAGGTATTTTACTGTGCAGAATGCGGGTGCGAATGGAATCGGCATCAACTACCGTTCCTCCGTAGGTATTCATGTGAATCAGAAACAGATCGGCTTTTAATGTGTCAGCCTCCGCAAAAGCCTGTTTGGTTTGCCGCCAGATGGCAGGAGCAATATTTTCCTTGATGTTGAATTTGTACACCAGTTTTTCGGCTTTCGACTTGTCACTTTGGGCAAAACCGGATGAAAAACTAAAAACCAGGCTGAAAATAAAAGCAAAGGTTGTAATTGATTTCATGAGCATCTACTTTTCTAAAATATGATTTTAATTCTCTCGTTGCTGAACTTTCACCAGCTTTTCCAGATTATATCCGCGTCTCCGGGCTTTTTCGAGCAACATTTCATAAATAGCTGGTTCCATCCGGGGCGTGCGGCTTAAAATCCAGAAATACTTCGGCGACGAACTGCCAAGCATCACATATTGGTAATTTTCGTCGAGTTCAAGGACATTGTAATCGCCATAAAAAATCCAGAAAAAGGAAACTTTCAGCTTTCCGGGTTGCGATTTATCCGGAATTTTGGCTTTTCCTTCAGCGACAGAAAGCTCTCCGTCCAACGTGTTTTTGCGCCCTTGATTCAATACCTTGATTTTTCCGTCATCGCGCAAACTATAGGTTGCCGTTACGCCAACCAGGTTTTTCTCAAACGAATGAGGAAAGCGGGCAATTTCGTACCAGGTTCCGAGGTAACGGTTCAGGTCGAGTTCTTTTACAGTGGTTTGGTCAATCATCTGGCTGGTGGTTTTGGTACAACTGAAACTGAATAATATGCTTAAAATCAAGAATAAACGAAATCCATTCATGGTGGAAGGTTTTGGTTTGTTCAAATTTACTTAATAAACTGCTCAAATTTGCCAGGTATGGAGATTTTAATCTCCATTTGGATGCAGCAGCGATCTACAATCGCCGCTCCTCATTCTTTCGAAATGCGAGTAAAAATCGCACCATCCAAAAATCGCGGCACCTGCAAAATTTTCTACCTTTACTCCCTCAAAAAACACTTTCATGGAATTAAATTTACTCACAGCTATATCGCCCATTGATGGCCGTTACCGTTCAAAAGTCGAAAACCTTCAGCTTTATTTTTCAGAATATGCCCTGATCAAGTACAGGGTACTGGTTGAAGTTGAATACTTTATAGCCCTTTGTGAATTACCGTTGCCGCAATTGACTTCCTTCGACCATGAGTTATTCGGATCGCTACGGCAGATCGTGGCCAATTTCTCGCTCGAAGATGCCCAACGCATCAAAGACATCGAGAAAGTGACCAACCACGACGTCAAAGCTGTTGAGTATTTTCTTAAAGAAAAATTTGACAAACTGAATATTCAGGCTTATAAAGAGTTCATTCATTTCGGACTGACTTCGCAGGACATCAACAATACCGCTGTTCCCAAGTCGATTCACGATGCACTCGACAATGAATATTTTCCGGCAATCAACGATCTGATTGACAAACTGGACGAACTGGCTGATGAATGGAAAAATATACCCATGCTGGCCAAAACTCACGGGCAGCCAGCCTCGCCAACCAATCTTGGAAAAGAGATCCGTGTGTTTTCCGAACGGCTCAAAATTCAACTTGAACAACTAAAAGGAATTAGCTGCGATGCAAAATTTGGCGGTGCAACCGGCAACTTTAACGCACACCACATTGCCTACCCCGAAATTAGCTGGAAAGCCTTTGGAAATCATTTCCTGAAAAAATATTTAGGACTGGAACGAGCCCAATACACCACACAAATTGCCAATTACGACAATCACGCCGCTATTTTTGATGCCATGAAACGTGTCAACAATATCATCCTGGATTTGAACCGCGACATGTGGACCTACGTTTCGATGGAATATTTCAAACAAAAAATTAAAGAGGGAGAAGTTGGTTCTTCGGCCATGCCTCATAAAGTAAATCCTATCGATTTCGAAAATTCAGAAGGAAATATCGGTTTAGCCAATGCTATTTTCGAACATCTGGCAGCCAAGTTGCCGGTTTCGCGTCTGCAACGCGATTTGACTGACTCAACCGTTTTGCGCAACATTGGCGTTCCTTTTGCCCACACCCTGATCTCAATTAATTCGACCATGCGCGGACTGAATAAGCTGTTGATCAACACCGAAGCAATTAATGCCGATTTGGAAAAGAATTGGCCGGTGGTTGCCGAAGCCATTCAAACTATCTTGCGACGAGAGGGCTATCCAAATCCTTACGAAGCCCTTCGTAATCTAACCCGCGTCAATAGGAAGATTGATCAGGAAGCAATCCACGAATTCATTGATTCCCTGGAGATATCAGCTAGCCTGAAAGCTGAATTAAAGAAAATAACTCCGCAGAATTACACAGGAATATTTTAATGCAATAAATTACTAGTATATAGAGTTTTATATATTTCGTACTTATATCGAATATTCATATCCATGAAGGATTTTTTCAAGATTTTAAAACGGTTTATACCACCTTATAAAAAGCAGTTATTTCTCAATTTCCTGTTCAACCTGCTTTCAGCCTTGTTTACTGTTTTTTCGGTAACCATGATGATTCCCATTCTCGAAATTCTGTTTGAAACATCAAAAGATGTCGTCGATATGGTGCCATGGGCTATGAATCTGGGGGCCCTTAAACACAATTTATACTACTACATATCGGTATTTAAAACTGCACATGGAGCAGGCTTTACCCTCTTATTTGTTGGACTTTTTGTCATTATAGCCACCATGCTGAAAGTCGGATTTTATTATTTGGGAGCCTACGAAGCCGTTTATATCCGGAATGGCGTGGTAAAAGACATCCGCGAACAAATTTTCAGCAAGATGCTGAAACTGGCCCTTCCGTTTTTTTCAGAGGAACGAAAAGGCGATATCATTTCCCGCATAACCGGCGACGTTACCGAAGTGGAAAACTCGATAATGTCATCACTGGATATGTTTTTGAAAAACCCGATAATCATCCTGGTTTTACTGGTTTCAATGCTGGTAATGAGCCCAAGTATGACACTTTTCATCCTTTTGGTACTGCCGGTTGCCGGATTTGTGATCGGACGTGTCGGGAAATCATTAAAAAAGGTATCGCGCGAAGGTCAGGACAAAATGGGCGTGATTTTGACTGTTGTTGAAGAAACGTTGGGCGGACTTCGAATTATCAAGGCATTCAACGCCGAAAGGAAAATGAATGCCCGTTTTAATTCAGAGCTGCATGATTATCGCCACATCATGAACCGCCTGATGCGACGCCGCGAACTGGCACATCCACTTAGCGAATTACTTGGCACTGTCGTGATTATTATCGTGGTTTGGTATGGCGGAACCCTAATTCTGGATAAAAACAGCGAACTCTCTGGTCCGGAGTTTATAGCTTATATCGCCATTTTCTACCAGATTATCAATCCTGCGAAAGCCTTCACTACAGCTCTTTACAGCATTCAGAAAGGTTTGGCGTCCATGGATCGTATCGATAAAATTTTGCTCGCCGATGTAACTATTCCCGAAGCTGCCGATGCAAAACCGGTAAGAACTTTAAATGATTCAATTGAATACCGCAATGTGACTTTTGCTTACGAAGAAAAAGTGGTATTGAACAACGTATCACTCAAAATCAAAAAAGGGAAAACCATTGCCCTGGTTGGTCAATCGGGCAGTGGCAAAACCACTTTTGTCGATTTGCTGCCGAGGTTTTACGATGTGAATGGCGGTCAGATTCTGATTGATGGCGTTGACCTTCGCGACCTCAAACTTCATGATTTGCGCGATTTGATGGGCAACGTCAATCAGGAAGCCATTTTGTTTAACGACACCATCTACAATAACATCGCTTTTGGGGTAGAAAACGCGTCGATGCCCGAAGTGATTGCAGCAGCCAAAGTAGCCAATGCACACGATTATATTATTGAAACCGAACATGGTTACGATACTGTGATTGGCGATCGTGGAAGCAAACTTTCGGGCGGTCAGCGCCAAAGGCTGAGTATTGCCCGCGCTATCCTAAAAAATCCGCCTATCCTGATTCTGGATGAAGCAACTTCGGCCCTGGATACTGAATCGGAACGACTGGTTCAGGATGCCTTGGAAAATTTGATGAAAAACCGGACTTCGGTTGTCATTGCACACCGGCTTTCAACCGTTCGAAATGCCGATCTGATATGCGTTTTTCACGAAGGTGAAATTGTTGAGCGTGGCACGCACGATGAACTGATAGAGCTGGATGGTCGCTATAAACGCCTGCACAGCATGCAAATGTTTTAGGAAACCCGTACGTAAGGTAAGAATTGAACTAATCCTTTACTCTGATTTGTTTCTCCAGCCGCTTGATTTCTTTTTTTCGTATAGCCAGCAAGTTGATGTATCGCTGACAATTAAGTTTGTGAACTTCATTATTTTTGGAAAGAATAGAATATGATTTAACCAGCCAGTCGATGGCCAGATCAAATTTTCCTTCCATTTCGCAGGCCAGTGCCATGTTATAGCAGGCTTTCGCGGCAATTTGCAAATTTTTATTGTTGGTTTCGCTGTTCCATATCTCGGCCGCATGCAACCAGTCAAATTTTTTGGCATACGCTTCAGCTTTCAACATTTCCGGATGATTTGATTTATAATACATGCGTTGGACCGGCAACCAACTGGGAATTAACTTAGTACCGAATGATTTGCCAACATAGTCAGTAGCATTCTCCAGGATGGACGATAAACTGGTCAGATTAGAATTTATTAACTGGTCACCTCCATAAAACAAAGTATCCACCTGATTATAAACGTACAAAGTAGTATCTCCTTTGAATTGAATGGTCCATGATAAAGAGGAAGTGGTACTGGCATAATCTTGAGTACTGGAGACTTCAGTGTTACCAAAATTTAAAAAGTCAAGAAAAATGAAAACATCAGCTTGTGTATTTCTGATCAACTCCTCACTATCTGCCAGCCAGTCCTTGGTTCCCGGATGATTAAGACTGTCGCGGTAATTCACTACCTGTTTAAAATAGCCTTCATCTTTTAGATAATCAGACAGCGCATCAACGCAGCGATTCGATAGTCTTGAATACCTGATTGTTGAATCAACAGTGTACTTGTAAAAAATCGCATATTTGAAAATTGCAGTATCTGACTGATATAAATCGCGTTTAAAAATAGCAACCTTATTTATATTCTCCGGGAAAATAAATATTCCGGGTTTCATAATTTCGATCTCAACAGTCCTAATCTGATCGGTTATGATGCACGACGTTAATCCGAAAAGGACCAGCATTGAGTAGAGCAAATTTCTAGTGGGGGCCATCCTGTATTTCAAGGTTTTTGATTTCGTTTTTACGTCGTTCAAGTACTACGGCATATTTCCTCACCGATTCATTTTCGATTGAACGGAAGGTGCCGGAACTAAGTCGGGCGGCTTCAGCAATCCATTCACGGGCCTGATCAATATTACCGCTCATTTCGCTGGCCAGCGCCAGATTGTAGCTTGAAACCAGCCGGTTTCGTTTATTGGAGCTTTTTGCATAATTCGTCCAGATGCCGGCGGCTTCATCCCATTTATTTTTGAGGGCCAGGTTGCCTGCCTTTTTTAAATCAGCCTGATCACAAGTCATGATATCCCGATAAACCATGGTCCAATTCGGAAGAAAGCGCTTGGCGTAATTTTTACCAATCACCCCGGCGGCCATCGAAACAGCTGATTTTTTATCCGGAATTTTATATTTTCTATAGCGTCCACCCTCATCCAATTGATCCCAGAACAAAGTATCGATCTGAGTAAAACGGTCGATAATTTTTTCGCGACGGGCATCGTAAACCGACCAAATGTTGGACGTAACGACATTGGCAATCCGATCTTCCTGATTCAGACTGTAAAAACACGAAAACATGTCGAGCATAATCAGGCCGTCGGCGCCGGTTTGGGCAGCCAGGTTCTTATACCATTCAGCTTTGGCTGGCCTGATTTCCCTGACACGGGCAACCGGAAAAGTGCGGAAAGGCAAAATCAAAACACTATCGAATCGCGGTTGTTCAAGTAATTTAGCTGAAAGGCTATCCAAACAAGTCGTGATGGTTACACTGTCAACATTAAACCTGATTTTATCTTTATAAAGCTTAAAATCTTTGGCCTGATAGTTTTGCAACGTATCTTTGTCGTACTTTAGGTTTCGCGTAACCAAGGCAATTTTTCGCATATTCGTCGGAAGGCTTCGCACACCAGGCTTTAAAATTTCCATCGAATATTTTTCATAACTCACACACGAGCCCAGGCTCAACATCATAACAATCAATCCGAGAAATGCTGATTTCCGTTTCATGTTTTTGGTTTATGGGTTTCTTTTTTTGCTTTGAGTTTTTTCAAATAAGCCTCCGTCTGATGCCGGTAACATGAATAAAACGACTTCAGTCCCCACGAAATTGCCTGATCGATGTCGTCATTTAATTCGCTGATTAGTGCCAGATTATATTCTGCTTTGCTTCTTATGTTTTTGTCTTTCGATTTGGCCATTTCAGTCCAGTAGTCTGCTGCTTCGTCCTGCTTGTTTTCGTTCATCAGTTGCTGGCCCCGATCGTTCTTCGGTGTAATTAAAAAATATCCGCGTTTTTCGGGAGTCCAGGTCGGAGAGAGCTTTTCGTCAACGTCCAATGCTACTTTTATGCCAGCTTCAATCAGTGCTTGTTTTGTAGAAGGTAACCGGTTAAATAATCCTTCCATCGAATATTCTGAACTTTCCCAGGAAATGGTATCGGTCAAACTAATTTCCTTTACCCACATTGGATTTCCCGGCTTGTATATCCTGAAGAAAGTATCATATTTTATATCGAGCGAGGCAGAATAAGTGTAGTTGAACCCAATGGTCGCATTCAAATATTTTTCGGAAGAATAATCGGCCATCACTTTGGTTGAAAATCGTTCCAAAACCATTAGTGCATTGGTCTTGTAAGCAGTGCAGTATTTCTGGACAAGGTCAGGATTCAGTGTATCTGGAAGGATTTCATAAGTCAGATAGCGCGGTAAATTTCGTTCAACCGGAATAACCACATCGTAGCGGCCCGATTCAAACATCAGGTCGGCCAGGGCACGGATGGTGGTATCGGAAGCAGTGCTATCCAGAATGATTTTAGTAAGCTGATAGCCTTTTCGGAAGAAATACATCTGAAGCGAATCTTTCCGGTAATTCTCAAACTGGTTGTTCATGCTCCGGTTCATCAGGACAATGCTTTGAATGTTGGCTGGAAGTTCTTCAGTGGCCGATTTTGGTTTTTCAATGGTTAAGAGCGTGTAAGAGCTCTTGCACGCAAACAGGCTTATTCCGGCCAGAACCAGCAGGATAAATTTATAGGATATGATCTTTCTGAATATCAGCATAATTGAAAACAATTAATAAATCCCCCAGAATTTGCGAAAAAACCACTCTGTGGTAAGTAAAATAACAAGCAGAATGAAAAATGTTTTCATATTAATCCATTCTGTTTGCAGGGTTTGCTTGTATTGCTGAACTGTAATTTGTTTATTGTTGGCCACTTCATCAAGTAATGTGCCATAATTTGCCATCGGGTAAAAGCTTCCGCCGGTTTGTTGCGAAAGCTGATATAAAACATCAAAATCAGCCCGGGTGTTCTGAATTTCCTGATCATTTTTCACGATACTGAAACTACCTTTCTCTGAAAAATGCTGATTACCAAGCTGGGTTTCAGCCTCAAAGGTATAATCTCCGGGTTCAAGGTTTCCGGCATTCAGCCGGTAAAAGTCCTGGGTGCGGTCGAACTGATAGTTAAATTCCTGCAAACTGTCATTTTTGATCCGGATGTTTACATCAGGCGTATTGACGAGCTCATAACTGTCATTGTATAATTCTGCTGTTAGCTCAACAGCGTCAGTTTCCTGGAATAATGCCGGATGATAGACATTGAAATTATCTTCGTTTTCCTTCAGGGCCAGGTATTGAATTATTTTCTGGATCAATTCATTAAACGCTTCATGATTACCTGTTGACAGATAATTGGATAAACGCCAGCGCCATAATCCTTCGCCAACAATAAACCCGGTTTTGCGCCCTTTTTCGGCACCAAAAGCCATCAGGGTTTTGTTGGTCGGAATATTACGAATGCTTTGCAAAGCCAGATTTTGCATCACAGGCGCCAATTCAGTATTGCCGAACGGAGCAAGCAACGGAGGCGCAGTTGCCAGCATGTCTTTGGTCGCCTGAGAAAGCACAAACAGAGAAAAGTCATTTTCTAACAGCAGCTGCACTTCCTCCGTATTTTTACCTGGAGCAATTTTGAGTCCCATGTCAAGTGTGCTTAATTGTTCGAGCACAGTTTCGGGGCCAACAAGGAACAAAACAGGAATCCGGTTTTCTTTAATGCGGGAGAGCAGTTGGCTTGCGACATTTTTTGCAGTCGGTAACTGGTTCAAAATGATCAGGCTGTATGATGAAAGGCTGTCGGGAATTGTATTGCCTGTAACTAGTTTTGTTTCATAGTTTTGAAGTTCAGAAATACTGGTGCGAAGAGCGCCCAAGTCGGGATGTGGACTATCGCTGAACATTAATATTTTTTGTTTATTTTCTAAAACCTGGATTACAAACTCATACTCGTTATTTTTCAGGTTTGCTTCACCTCCGAAAGGACGTATTTTGATTTTGTAATGCTGAAGACCTTTGGCAGTGGCTTCCATATTCACAAATTCAAGTTTAAAATCGTCATCCGATCCAATTGAAATGGTTCTTGAATAAACTTGTTTCTGGTTATTTTCGATGTCGATGTATGCTATTTGGCCTTTTAGTTTCGAAAACTTTAGCTCTATTTCTACCGGAAAGTGATTTTTCAAAAATGCAACCTTGTTGGTCCTGACATTGCTGATCATGGCATCAGTTTTTCGGGTGGTATCGCCAACACCAACCGAATAAATCGGGAATTTCAGGCTGGAAGTAAAGTTCGCCGGATTTTGTCCCTGGTTGTAAATTCCATCACCTACCAAAATTACAGCACCAATATTTTTATTAATATAACTGTTCTTCAGGGTTTTAATCGCCTGCCCGTAGTCTGACCGGCGATCTGTTCCGGTAAAAGTTTCGGTATTCCTGGTTTTCTCGCCATAAGTCCAGAATTCCAGTTGGTAATTTTCGGAAAAACGATCTTTCACTGCTTGAACAAACTGATTAACTGAAACACCAAAGTCTTTTACCGACTGCGAGTTATCCACGGCAATGGCCAAAATAGGTAGTTGTTTTATTTTCTTCGTTCGTTCAATCAATGGCGAAAACAGAAACAGAACAATCAAAAACAACGATAGAAAACGCAGCAAACCGAGCACTAATTTTTGTGGTTGGGTAAGACTTGAATTCTGCGGATTATAAAAGTAAAGCAAATAGCTGATGCCGGCTGCTGCCAAAGCTGACAACAAAACAAAAAGTCCGGCAGATGTATGATCAAAACTAATTTCCAAAGCGTGGTGATTTTTAGAAAAAGTCAAAATTAACAAATTGGGGGTAATCAGGCGTTTTTAGGACAGAGTTTCTGATTAATTATTCCGGGTATGTTGCATAAAATAAAATCACTAGTTTTAAACACCAATTTAACCTGGAAACCAGAAAGGGCAGGAGAGAAGTAAAATCAGGCTAATATCAAATTGTATACATGAAGAACGTAATATTTTCATTGCTCGTTATTTTTTTGAGCATCAATGTGGCGAAGGGGCAGTATTTTCAAACCGGACAAGATCCTTCGTCTATTCGGTGGAGACAAATTAATACAACCAATTTTCAAATCATTTTCCCGGAAGAATTTGAAAAACAGGCACAAAAGATTTCATTTATTTTGGAGAAAGTATACGACTACGGATCAAAATCACTGAGTTATCATCCCAGAAAAGTTTCGGTGGTTTTACATACCCGAACTGTAAAATCAAACGGTTTACTGGCCTGGGCGCCGAAGCGAATTGAACTTTTTACTACGCCGCACCAACAAATTTATGCTCAGGATTGGCTGGAACAATTGGCCGTACACGAATTCAGACATTTGGTTCAAATGGACAAAATACAGAGCGAACTGCCTTTCCTGATCAAAGCCATTTTGGGCGAGCAGGCTGCTGCAATTGTGGTTGGAGCCTATTTGCCGCTCTGGTTTTTGGAAGGCGATGCCGTTGTTACCGAAACTGCGCTTTCGAAAATTGGGCGGGGACGAACAGCTTCATTCAGCATGGAATATCGGGCACAGCTGGCTGAAATCGGAAAATATTCATTCAATAAGGCATATCTCGGATCGTACAAAGACTATGTTCCAAACTATTATGACCTGGGATATTGGCTGGTGGGGAAGACTCGCGAGAAATTTGGCCCGAAAATCTGGTCGGATGGATTGCAAAAGATTGGCCGACAACCGTTTTCAATTACGCCACTCAACTCGGCAGTGAAGCACCATGCTGGACAGTCATTATCGAAGCTCTATTCTGGAATATTTGATGAATTAGGTTCTGAATGGAAGCAAGAATTGCAAAACCGCCATATTGATTCAATTCAGGTGGTATCGCCTTCGCCGAAAGCTTACACGCAATACCTTTATCCTGAATATTATAAGGACTCGTTGATTTTTGCCTATCGTACTTCGATGGATGATATTGGCCGTTTTGTGTTGATCGGCCCCGGAGGAAAGGAAAAGGTGATCTATACTCCCGGAACTGTTTTTGAAGAATCAGTTTCGATGCGTGATAACCTGATTATCTGGGCCGAACGGCGAGCCGACCTACGCTGGACTCATTCTGATCGGTCAGTCATTCGCATTTACAACATTGAAACCAAGCAGGTTCGGGAAATTAAGACTGAAAATAAGTTGTTCAGTCCAGTCATTTCACCTGATTTAAAATCATTTGCTGCTGTTGAAGTTGATCCGGAAAATGATTTTTACCTCACCATTTTTGATTTTGAAACCGGAAAAGTTAAAACCCGATTTGCGGGCAAGGATAACCCGTATTTTTTCACGCCGTGCTGGGACGAGAAAGGAGAGAAGTTATATGCAATTGCGCTGTCATCAAAAGGAAAGTTCCTGGCATCATTCAACCTTCAAACAAAAGAAGTCCAACCGTTGACTGATTCAACTTTTGCCAATCTGAAAAACCCGGTATGCTATGATGATAGAATCATTTTTTCATCCGATTTTTTCGGAATCGACAACCTTTATGCAATTGATCTACAAAGCAAAACAGTAACAGAAATCGTATTGGTACCTTTTGGAGCTGATTATCCTACAGTGTCTGCTCCCCAAAAAAAGTTACTGTTCTCTAATTATACTTCTGCCGGTTACCAGCTGGCAACTATTCATTTTCAGGAAAGTACAAAGGGAAAAACAGTGAATAGTCTGAATTTATTACCCGAACCACTTGCTGAAAATCTGTCACGACAGGAAATTGGTATTCCTGATTTTTCAAACTCCGATTCAATCCGGTATCGATCAAAGAAATATTTAAAAATAGGGCATTTGTTTAATTTTCACAGTTGGGCGCCGGCTTATATTGATGTCAACAATTACGAGATCACACCAGGACTTTCCCTGTTCTCACAGAACAAGCTGGGAACTGCCGAAACCCGTCTAGGCTACGATTACAGTGTAACGGACCGGACCGGACGCTACAAAGTGGCATTTAACTATTCCGGACTTTTCCCTGAAATAAGTACTGAGTTGTCAGTTGGAAACGAGGCATCCAATTATTACCTGATTACCAACACAGTCAACAAGTACAACCAGATTATCAGCAGCGACACTACCATTCAGCGCTTTACCTGGAAGGAATCGACTGCCGACTTGGATGTCCGTTTACCTTTCAATCTATCCAAAGGCAAGTATTCGAAGTTTTTTATGCCTGAACTAAAATACACCTTCAACCAGGTTTCTCATCAGTCATCTACGCCGAAGACCTTTTATTCGGGAAATTATCATGCGCTCACTTACCGGTTATATTTTTACAATCTGATACATGAATCCGCTCAAAATCTGATGCCTCGTTGGGGGCAAGTGCTTGATCTGGTTTACCGGCACACCCCATTCATTGGTAATAATCTGGGAACATTGGCGGGTGGACAATCCATACTTTATTTTCCGGGATTGTTCAAAAATACAGGTTTGAAAATTTATCAGGGCTATCAGGAAAAATCGTTTTCTAAAAGCTATAATTTCTCAAACTTCGTTCGCTTTCCCCGGGGATTTCAAAGCTATCAGAACAATAAAATGTATTCACTGGCAGCCGATTACAGGTTTCCTTTTTGGTATCCTGATTTTAGTATCGGAAAGTTTGCCTATATCAAACGCCTGAAATCATCAGTGTTTTATGATTATGCATGGCTATCTGTACCAACAATTGATAAAAATGACATCATTTATCCCAATCAGCGCAAATTTTATTTGCAGTCGCTGGGATTGGAACTAACATCAGATTTACATGTGCTGCGTCTTTTCGCACCTATAGAAATCGGAATCAGATCTATTTATCTCCCAGATCTTCAGGATTTCAGGTTCGACTTGCTATTTTCCATCGATTTTAATGGTTTTTAGTTCGTCTCAATGTTAATAAAGTTATTTCCGGACGCATTTCCACACGTCCCGGAAAACCGATGGTCCCCAGCCCCCGGTTCACATACAACCTTTGGTTATCCGACTGGTATAGGCCAGCCCAATATTTTTGGTAGAAATAAATTGGGCTAAACTCGATTCCGGCAATTTTTAAAGCAAACTGGCCTCCATGAGTATGGCCCGAAAGCGTCAGCTGAATATCAGTTTTAGGAACAATCATCGCACTCCAGTGCGCCGGATCATGAGACAACAATATTTTAAACGACTTCCCGGGAACTCCATTCATTGCCTGTCCTAACCGGGCATATTGCGGAAATGGAGGATGCCCCCAATTTTCAACCCCAATGATGTAAAGAGATGTATCGTTGATTGTTAGTTTATCTGATTCATTTAATAGAAGTTTAAATCCGGTCTGGATCAAACCCTTATGAATTTGTTGAAGATTCTGAACTTTGCTCATTGAATCAGGCCAATTTGAATAATCACCATAATCATGATTTCCCTGAATGGCATACTTCCCGTATCGGGCCGGAAGTAGTTTCAAATAGGATTCAAAGCCTTTCATCTCTTCAGCAAAATTGTTCACAATATCTCCGGTAAACACCAATAGATCAGGATGAAGACTTTTTACGGTCTGAAGAGTTTTTTGCATGACATACAGATTCTTTCCGAAACTCCCCAAGTGAGCATCAGAAAACTGTACGATTTTTAATCCATCAAGCTGTACTGGTAAATCATCAAAATACAGTTCATGCTGTTGCACATTAACAACATAGCGTCCAAACAAGATTCCCTGAAAAATGACAAGGAAGATGGTTAGGCTCAGCAACAATGAACCTGACAATACTAGGATTTGCCAGCGAAGCCCGGACATCCAGCGAACAAAGAATGAAAATAGGGTAGCGATTGCAAAAAATGATTTGAGGACAAGATTTAGGATACTAACAGCGATAACGAAATAAAAAAAGCTATAGTTTCTGCTTTGCCTGATGATCTCAGGATTTGAGAACGAGTTTAGAAGTAATCCGGCAAAGAGCAGACTGGTTAAAATATAGAAAATGGACAGCGACAGTTTAGTTTTTGAAGAAAGTCGTTTGGTCAGCAGATGAAACCCTAAATAGGAAATGAACTCAACCAGGATCAAAAGGACAATCAAAATAATTAGTAGATGGAAAGATATGACTCTCATAAACGTCAACATTTAATCTGGTAAGAAAAATACTCATTTCAATATCGATTTTCATCAACACGACTGAATTTTAACACTTTTTATAGTACGACAGGTAGATTGCTCCAAATGCAATCAAAAAAAGATTAAAGTATATCTGAATTATAAACCTGAATAATAGCAAGTTATTATTAAAAAGCACCAATTCTAAAGCTTCAGAATTTGCTATTTGCTTTTATCCCTCCAAGAAGGTATTAAAAAAGCACTTCTTGAAGCTTCAAATTCTGATGAAGTTTTAATCCATCTGAAAAATCAGGGGGAGGAGATAGTAATGCGTAAAAATGGTACTTAATTATTTCGTGACACCGAAGTTTGACTTTTAATAAAGTTACCGAAAGAACCAAGTTAAATTAGATTAGACAAGAATCACAAATTGAATTTCTGGTTTCAAAAAAGCAAACTGAATTTACAAATCGCAACAATTAATTTCGATTAAATTTCATTCACAAATGTACACCATCGTCACTTACTACAAATGTAAAATCAAAAATTTACTTTCATTAAAAATTTAATCATGAAATAATTTACATCGTTCACTAAGGAATTAATACGAAATAAAATCAGATAATTATTAGTATAAAGTATTTATTTACTGAATATTAATTCAATTTATATTTATCGATACTTTGATTAATTATTTAGTTGTGTCAATTATCAGTTTTATTTATTATATTCTACTAATTAATATTCTTTAAATCAATTTATTAAAAATTTTATTTAGAGTATATATTAAAGTATAATGATTCGATATCTGGATTTTAACTAAGGAAAATGTACAAATGTAACACATATCGATTCAAATAAGTCAATCAAATATTTCATTTTATATATTACATTTGTGCATTAATCAATTTACATTTTGAATGGAAGCGAGAATCAGAAAATTTATGGACTACAAGGGAATTTCTCCCTCTGAATTGGCGGATTCAATCGGGGTCCAGCGTTCCAATGTCACCCATGTACTTAAAGGACGAAATAAACCCAGCTTTCAGTTTATTGAGAAAATGCTTCAGATTTATCCGGAATTAAATGCCAAATGGCTTTTGCTGGGTACAGGCAATATGGTTGATGCCCCTCAAAAACAACAAACCTTATTCGACCAGGTGGCTATACCTATTTCTGCTCCCATTCCTTCCACCCCTATTGCGGAAGAAAAGCAACCTGTGCAACCTGCACCAGTAGTTCACCCGGAATTGGCTGAAACTAAAGAAAACATTACTACTCAAGTTCAAGAAAAAGATGGATCGGCTAAGGACATTAAAGATCAATTTTTTAACCAAGAAAAACCGATTGAACGACTTATTGTTTTTTTTAGCGATCAAACTTTTAAAGTTTATAATCCTTCCCGATAAGATTTTTCGGCTATATTTGCGGGCAAACTTGTGCGCATGAAAAAGTCGGTGACTGATTTTTTATTACTTGAAAATAAGCAACTTAATAAAGATAATTTTCGTTTGCTATTTCAGTATTCCATACCGGTTTCTGAAATTTATCCCGGACAATTTATCAATGTTGAGATCAAGGATGTATCTGAAATCTTTTTGCGCAGGCCATTCTCCGTTTTAGATGTTGATTATGAAAATCGAACTATTTCTTTATTGGTCAAAATCCTGGGGCGTGGTTCTAAAAAACTGACAGAAGCCAAACCTGGCCAACTTATAAATGCCATATTCCCCTTAGGAAAATCATTTTCAATGCCACAGACTACTGATCGCGTTTTGCTGATTGGTGGTGGAAGTGGTGTTGCCCCAATGCTTTTTTTGGCCAAATTATGTGGGTTGCCACCCGCAAATGTCCATATTTTAATAGGAGCCCGATCGGCTTCTGATCACATTAATATTTCTGCTTATCAATCGTTTGGACAGTTCTATTTTACTACTGAAGATGGATCGATGGGAGAGAAGGGCTATGTAACAAACCATTCTATATTTACAGAACAGCTTGATCACTTTACAAAAATATACACCTGTGGCCCCGATTTAATGATGAAAGCGGTTGGCCGAAAAGCAATTGAAAAAGAAATTTTTTGTGAGGTCTCGTTGGAAAATATGATGGCCTGTGGTTTTGGAGTATGTTTGTGTTGCGTAGAAAATACAAAAACAGGTCACAAATGTGTATGCACTGACGGACCAGTGTTCAATGTAAATGATCTAAAATGGTGAATTTAGGAATCAGGATTCATGAACTGGATTTTAAAAACCCGGTTTTGACCGCTTCAGGAACTTGCGGTTTTGGCGAAGAAATAGCCGACTTCGTTGATTTATCGTTGCTTGGCGGAATTGTAGTAAAAGGTACAACCTTACGACACCGGGAAGGAAATTCATATCCACGGATGGCAGAAACACCCTCGGGAATGCTTAATGCTGTGGGGCTGCAAAACAAGGGGGTTGATAATTTCATCAACAACATTTATCCTCGCATCAAGGAGCTGAACACACATATTATTGTAAATGTAAATGGCTCTACTATTGAAGATTACGTTTTATTAACTGAACGACTTAATGAACTGGATAAGATTCCGGCGATTGAACTAAACATCAGTTGTCCGAATGTAAAAGAAGGTGGAATGGCCTTTGGAATCAGCTGCCCGTCGGCTGAAGCCGTTGTCAAAGCAGTCCGGAAAGTATACAACAAAACTTTAATTGTCAAACTTTCGCCGAATGTGACCGACATTGCTGAAATTGCAAAAGCCGTTGAAGGACAAGGTGCCGACAGTGTCTCGCTAATTAATACATTATTGGGAATGGCTGTCAATGCAGAAACCCGGCAACCGGTACTATCAACTATTACAGGAGGCCTGTCCGGACCAGCTATCAAACCTGTTGCACTCCGAATGGTCTGGCAGGTATATAATGCTGTAAAAATACCGGTAATCGGCATGGGAGGTATCATGAATGCAACCGATGCGCTTGAATTTATGATTGCCGGAGCCTCGGCAATTCAGGTTGGCACAGCTCTTTTTATTAATCCAACTATTCCCGTCCAAATCATTGATGGAATTTCAGCTTATATGGAACGACATAAAATACAGTCAGTTAATGAATTAATTGGTAGTTTACAATGCTGAATTTTGTCAAGACACATATCTGTACCATTGGCTGTTTCAAATATGGCTTGGTTTTTCTTTTGGTTGTTTTTCATTTCCAGTCCTACCTTCAGACCAATGAGTTAGGCAGTAATTTTGAGGAATTGGATGCCAACAGCCTGAATTTCAAAATTTGCAATGAGCTTTCTGATTTTCAGGGAGATAAGTTAATTGAAAAAGAAGCCAATGACTTTTTGCAACAATGGAATTTGACTGGAATGACGATGTCGATCGTTAAAGACGGGAAATTGGTATTTGCTCACGGTTTTGGTTATGCTGATGCTGAAACAAAAATAACTGTAACTCCCGGCAATTTGTTTAGGATTGCCAGTGTGAGTAAGCTGATTACAGCAGTTGCAATTATGAAACTGGTAGAGCAAAAGGCGTTATCCCTTGATTCGAAAGTATTTGGTCCCAAAGCAATTTTGAAAGATCCTGTATTCAATTCGGTTAAAGACAAAAGACTATACAATATCACCATACGACATCTTTTGGCTCATGCCGGGGGATGGTCCCTTCAATATGGCGATCCTGCATTTAATTCTCTGGTCGTGCTCGAGCGGACTGGCGAAACAGGAGCTGCAACAATGGATTCATATTATCGGTTTGTTGCTTCCCGTAAGCTTCATTTTGAGCCTGGAACTCGTTCTTCCTATTCCAATATGGGTTATATGTTTCTTGGAAAAGTAATTGAAGCTGTAACCGGGAAACCATACGAAGAATTTGTCAGGAACGACGTATTAAAGCCGATGGGAATTACCGATATGCATATTGGAAGAAGCTTTCTCTCCGAACGTCGTTTCAATGAAGTGAAATACTATGAATCGGAAGAAAGCCCAATGATTCCGTCATTCGATGGTTCAGGCAGGATGGTTCCGAAACCGTATGGTGGAAATCCGATCGAATTGCTTGGTCCGGCTGGTGGATGGATCGCTTCATCGGTTGAATTGGCCAAACTGATGGTTTTAGTGGATGGACTCCGCAATGTTCCGGATATGATTTCGCATAATCTGATCAGCCAAATGGTGGTAAACAAAGATTTCAGGGGACCATTGGGATGGAAAGTAGTAAAAGATAATGGCGATTGGGTGAGAACCGGAAGTATGGCCGGAACTTCAGCTATAATGAAACGCCAGGAGAATGGATTTTGCTGGGTCGTGGTTATCAATTCGAGTAGCTGGAAAGGCCCGCGATTACCGGCATATGTTAATTATATGATGGGAAAAATCGAAAATAACATTAAGATTTGGCCGAACCATGACTTGTTTAAGTATGTTTCCAAAGAATTATAGTGCGCAAATCTTCTAGGGGTCAAGGAAAATAGCAACAAAAAAACCAGGCGCGAAACCTAGTTTTGTATTTTGATTTTAAAATTAACCCCTGGGGCCTCTTTAATTTATAATTTTGAACTAATTATTCTTCATCAAATTGGTCCTCGCTGTAGTTAAAATCAGGATCATTAAGGTTTTCGTCCGAAAAATCATCATAAATAGATAGTCTTCTTTTTGAGCTCTTATCTTTAATCAACTTGGGGCCTTTAACAGAATCACCATCCGTTTTTAAAGGAGTGATACCTTTTTTAGTCATTTTCAGATTCTTGTTTGCTTTCATTTCGAAAAATCTAAAAGTTTGATAATTAAAATTTTAAAAGTTAATAATTCGTTTTATTATTTGTTTGTTAAACTATGAAAAAAAAAATTAAAATTACAACCTTCTGTTTTAAAAAATATTTCCCTGTTTTTTGATCTCCTGATAATCTGGTTATTATAACTCCAAACCAAAACGTGTTTTTCAATACGTTCGCATGATTTTAAAAGTTCCTGATCATTTCTGAAACTTTAGTGTTAATTTCGTTAAAGTGTGGCCAGGCGGGAAATAGATTCGAAGAATTCATAGTTGTACAATCTTTAGAGATAGTTTTCGTTTCATTTCTGTTTATATCAAACCTTTACCATTGAGGTAGCTTACATGAATATAAAAACAGTGAAAAATTATTTTACAATCTTGCTGATCTGGCTAACCAGTTTGGCTTTCGGACAGAACCGCCCTCTCGCCGATAAGAAGGTTGTTAAGCTGTTTGAGCAGGCCTTACTCGCCTATGAGGGAAATCAATACGGGAAATCGCTTCGTTTACTGAATGAAGTATTGGCTATCGATTCGTCTTTTTATGATGCGTTTCTGTTACAGACAGACATTTATCAAGAATTGGATTCAGTAATGCCCCAAATTAAAACCATTGAAAAGGCGATTAAAATAGATCCGGAAAAATCGCCAAAATTATATTACTTGCTTGGAAATGCCTATTACCGCTCAGGTTTTTATCAAAAAGCCAGCAAAGCTTTCCAAAGTTACCTGGATCGGACCAATGAGAAGTCGCCGTTTGCAGCCCGCACTCACCAATATCTTGAAAAATGTACAGGAGCCGTAAAACTTCTGAACCATCCGGTTTTGTTTAAATCAATAAACCTTGGTGAAGATATAAACTCAGATGACGATGAATATTGGCCCAGTCTGACAGTCGACGGCAAAACAATTATTTTCACCCGGCTTGTAGGCTCAGGAACTTCACCGAGTCAAAGGAAAACCCTTGTTCAGGAGGATTTTTACACTGCTCATTTCGAAAATAACCATTGGCTGCCCTGCGAACCCCTTTCATCTATCAATACCATTTACAATGAAGGCGCTCAGTCCATTTCTGCGGATGGAAAATTACTTTTTTTCACTGCATGTACCCGAAATGATGGAAGTGGAAGCTGCGATATTTATTTTTCAAGAAATAAGTCTGGCGCCTGGTCGGTCGCTCAAAATGCAGGAGCCCCGGTAAATTCATCTGCATGGGAGTCACAACCTTCCATCTCGGCCAATGGTGAGATCCTGTATTTTGTGAGTAACCGTAAAGGAGGCAAGGGAGGAATGGATATTTGGAAATGCAATCTTATAGGCTTTTCCATGCAGGGATACCCGATTTGGGGCAATCCGGTCAATCTGGGCGATTCGGTAAACACTCCGGGAAACGAAATGTCACCATTCATTCATTCTGACGGTAAAACGCTCTATTTTGCATCCGATTACTGGCCCGGCCTTGGTGGATATGATATTTTCTATTGCCGACAGAAAAATGATTCGGTATGGAGCAGTCCACAAAATATTGGCTATCCGATCAACACGCACAAAGATGAACAGGGATTAGTTGTCGATGCTTCATGCAAAAATGCCTATTATTCCTCTGACCGGCCGGGTTCGAAAGGGATGGACATTTATTCATTCAACTTGTATCGGAATGCACGACCGACGCCGGTTTCGTATATAAAAGGAAAGATTGTCGATGCTGAATCCGGAAGTCCTCTTTGCGCTAAAGTAGAATTAATCGACCTGAATAAATCAACTTCGGTGATTCGGGGCGAATCCTGTTGGGAAAAAGGCGAATTCTTAATGTGCCTTCCGTTAGGAAAAGAGTATGCATTTAATATTTCGAAAGAAGGCTATTTATTTTATTCAGAGAACTTTAAACTTAAAGAGATTACAGATATTATCGATCCTTATATCCTGGAGATCAAGCTCAAAAAAATAAAAATAGGAAACTCGGTCGTTCTGAGAAACGTTTTTTTCGACACTGGTTCGTTCAAACTATTGCCAGAATCAAAAGCAGAACTACAGAAATTAGTGGATTTTCTGAACCTGAACCGAAGCCTTAGCATTGAAATTGGAGGCCATACGGACAATGTTGGAAGTTCGGAGATAAACCAGAAGCTATCCGAATCAAGGGCCGAAGAGGTCTATAAATATCTGATTGAGCATGGAATTAATGAAAATCGCATGAAATATTTTGGCTACGGATTATCCCAGCCTGTCAGCACTAATGATACCCCTGAAGGCCGGTCTCTTAACCGAAGAACCGAATTCAGAATCATCAAAAATTCATCCAATTTCCAGCCATAGTCCCAACAATTTTTCACGACCTATCCTGCCTCCGGAATCAGCAAATAAAACCTCTGGTTCCGAATATTGGCCTTTCATCATTGAACTTTTCAATCTGTATCTTGTTAGTTTGTGTGACAATCAGAATTTTTTAATGTTAAATAACAATAAAATGTCAGAATTTAAAATCCAGATGCCTAAATTGGGTGAAAGTGTTCAGGAAGCAACCATTACCAAGTGGTTTGTGAAAGAAGGCGACCGAATTGAAGAAGATGAATCGCTCTTTGAGGTAGCAACCGATAAGGTAGATTCTGAAATTCCGTCTCCGGTTGAAGGCACCATCAAAAAAATACACTATCCGGTAAATTCACTTGTACCGGTAGGGGAAATCGTTGCCGTTATTACCACTGCCGATGATGACCAACCCGAACAGGAATCTGAAGCAAAAAAAGATAAGGAGCCTGCTACTCCGATTGCTCAGGAAGACAAAGTGACTGTTAATAATGACCAGGCAGTTAAATCACCTGAAATTGCTGTATCAATGCTGTTGAGACAGTTGCCGAAACAAAATCCACAAGGTTTTATTCGCCCTTGGTGATGTCAATTGCCAATTCAGAACAGGTTTCGATGGCAGAATTGGAATCGATCAAAGGTTCAGGATTAAATGGGCGGGTTCAAAAAAAGGATATTATTGACTATGTTGAAGCTCGCCGGAAGGGAGCGGTTGTTACCCCTGTAAAACCTGTTGAAAACATTACTGTGAAAGAAGAAGCTCCCTTAGTAAAAATATCGCCATCGTTAGGTTCTGCCGATCAAATTATTGAAATGGATCGGGTTAGGAAAATTATTGCAGATCACATGGTCATGTCAAAACAAGTTTCTCCGCACGTGACTTCCGTTGTTGAAGCCGATGTGACCAATTTGGTTCTTTGGCGAAACAAAGTCAAAGATTCGTTTCAATCAAAATATGGTGAAAAAATTACATATATGCCTGTATTTATTGAAGCCGTAGCACGGGCAATCACTGAATTTCCGATGTTAAATTCATCAGTTGACGGTCAAAAAATCATCATTCACAAAGACGTCAACATTGCCATCGCCGTGGCTAAACCCGATGGGAACCTGGTTGTTCCAGTAATCAAAAACGCTGAACAAAAAAATCTGGTTGGTCTGACAAAAAATCTAAATCAATTGGCTGAAGCCGCCCGAAGAAACAAACTTACTCTGGAAGATTACCAGGGCGGAACATTTACAATCACCAATTTTGGCTCGTTTCGAAACCTAATTGGAACGCCCATCATTAATCAACCACAGGTGGCCATTCTTGCAACTGGCAGTATTGAGAAAAAGCCCGCAGTCATGGAAACTCCAACCGGTGATGCCATTGTTGTCCGTCATAAAATGTTTCTTTCCCTATCTTATGATCATCGAATTATAGATGGCGCCATGGGAGGGGCCTTCCTGAGACGAATAGCAGATGTTCTTGAAGAATTTAATGTTAATCGCGAAGTGTAAATCACATTTAAAATTTTAAAATAGCACTATGACAACAGTTCCAAAAGTATTTTCGGTTAAAACAACACCCAAAGAAATACTTGAAAAATGGTACCGATTGATGACGCTTGGGCGGGCTATTGATGAAAAAGCCCCGAATTACCTGAAACAGGCCATCGGATGGTCATATCATGCTCCGTATGCCGGACATGATGGAATTCAACTTGCAATTGGCCAGACATTTGAGAAAAAAGTAGACCATATATTTTTATATTATCGCGATCTTCTGACCGCCTTATCATGCGGCATGAGCACCGAAGAAATCATCCTGAACGGGATTTCAAAAGCAACCGATCCATCCAGTGGAGGAAGGCACATGTCCAACCATTTTGCCAAACCACAATGGCACATTCACAATGTTTCTTCGCTCACCGGGAACCACACGCTCCACGCAGTTGGCGTTGCCCGCGCTATCAAATATTACGGTGAAAAGGCCGTAGCCATAAGTGTTCAGGGAGAATCTTCCCTTTCTGAAGGATATGTGTATGAAGCTATTAATGGTGCTTCAAAAGAAAAATTACCTGTAATCTTTGCGATTCAAGACAATGGCTACGGAATTTCTGTCCCCAAAAAAGATCAGACCGCAAACCGAAAAGTTGCCAATAACTTTGTAGGTTTTAAAAATCTTCGCGTCATTCACTGCAACGGGAAAGACGTGTTTGATTCAATGAATGCCATGTTCGAAGCGAAACGTCACGCGCTGGAAACCGGAATGCCGGTCATGGTGCAGGCCAATTGCGTTCGTATTCATTCCCATTCAAACTCTGACCGCCACGAGCTGTACCGGTCGGAAGATGAACGAAACTACGTTCAGGAATATGACCCGCTGGCAAAGTTTAAACGAATGCTGATCCGGTATGAAAGATTTACCCCGGAAGAACTGGAAAACATCGAAAATCAGGCTAAAAGTGAGCTAAAAGAGGCACACCGGCTTGCTTTGAAAGCACCAGACCCTGATCCGAACACTTATCTTGATTTTGTCCTACCGGAGCCCTATAAACCTCAGAAGTATGTGGACGGGACTCACCAGGAAACCGGAGAAAAGAAAAAGCTAATCACCGCCCTCAATGAGACGTTGAAAGCTGAATTCAGGCTAAATCCTGATACTTTTATCTGGGGACAGGACATGGCCAACAAAGACAAAGGAGGAGTGTTTAATGTGTCAAAAGGTATGCAGCAGGAATTTGGTCCCAAACGGGTATTTAATGCGCCAATCGCTGAAGATTTCATTGTGGGAACGGCAAATGGCATGTCGCGATACAACGAAAAAATCCGCATTGTGATTGAAGGAGCTGAATTTGCAGATTACTTTTGGCCAGCTATGGAACAATACGTCGATTCAAGTCACGATTATTGGCGGTCGAATGGACAATTTACTCCAAATGTCACCATCCGGCTTGCGTCGGGCGGCTATATCGGTGGAGGATTATACCATTCGCAAAACATTGAAGGCTCATTGGCATCTATTCCTGGAGTACGAATCGTGTATCCTTCATTCGCCGATGATGCAGCCGGATTACTGAGAACTGCCATAAGATCAAGGGGATTGACCATGTTTATGGAACCAAAAGCTTTATATAATGATCCAAAAGCCGCTGCAGTTATTCCTGACGATTTTGAAGTTCCGTTCGGAAAAGCCAGAATTAGGAAAAGTGGTGAAGATTTGGTCATGATAACCTATGGAAATACCACTCACATGTGTCTTGAAGCTGCAGATAGGCTGGGCAAAGAGGACATTTCAGTAGAGGTTATCGACCTTAGATCATTGATTCCTCTTGATAAGGAAACAATTCTTAGTTCAGTCAAAAGGATTGGAAAAGTGATGGTTGTGCATGAAGATAAAGTGCACTCCGGGTTTGGCGCAGAAATTACTTCTGTAATCATGGAAGAAGCATTCGAATATCTTGATGGCCCGGTAAAACGTGTAGGTTCGTCGTTTACCCCTGTTGGATTTCACCGTTCGTTCGAACGAATGATTTTGCCAAATGCAGACAAAATTTACAATGCAGCCAAAGAAACTTTAGCTTATTAAAAATATAAAAATCATGAGTATAACAGGTATTGTTTATAGTTTTAATTCAAAAAAGACAGCTAAGGCGGCTGAAAAAATAATTGAAGAATTTGGAACTGATTTTAAGATTGTACCAGTCAATGCCGAGGAATTGACTGAAGAGTTATTCCTCTCGTTTACTAATCTGATTTTAGGTGTTCCAACCTGGTTTGATGGTGAATTACCAAATTATTGGGATGAATTTGTTCCGGCATTGGAAGATATGAATCTTTCCGAAAAAACAATTGTCATTTTCGGGCTTGGAAACCAAGTAGAATATCCTGAAAATTTTGGTGATGCCGTGGGAATCATGGCCCAATTAGTTCAGGAAAGAGGAGCAAAGCTCGTGGGCTTTACATCCATAAATGGTTATAACTATGAATCATCCAGGGCAGAAGTAGATGGTCGCTTTTTGGGACTAATCCTCGACCAGGAAACACAACCTCGCTTATCCAAAGAGAGAATAGCCAATTGGGTGAAGGATATAAAAAATCAATTCACCTAATCAATATTTTAAAGATTTATTGAGGCATGATTTATAATCATGCCTTTTTTTGTTCCTGGATTCTAACGCCAATTCTCCGGGAATGCGACGAGCTGTACCCAATTAATCTTAACTTTGCAAATCAGTTCTGGCTTCGAATTAGTTCAGGCATCTGCTGAGGTTACAGCCATAAATGATAATATAACAACAACTTATAATGAAAAGGAAAAAAGTTATTGCAATTGTTGCTCATGACAACAGAAAAAAGGATATGATTGAATGGGTATCCTGGAATTGGAAAGAACTGAGTCCCCACAGCCTAATCTGTACCGGAACCACCGGAACTTTGGTTCAAGCTAAAATTGTGGAAAAATGTCGCGAAAACGATGTAATTCCTCCTGATGTAACCCGTTTAAAATCGGGACCACTCGGAGGTGACCAACAGCTGGGTGCTTTAATTTGTGAAGGGAAAGTTGATATGCTGATTTTCTTTTGGGACCCGATGCAACCTCAACCACACGATGTAGACGTAAAAGCTTTGTTGCGGATTTCGACGTTATACAACATTCCGACGGCAACCAACAGGTCAACAGCTGATTTCATCGTCTCCTCTAAGTTATTTCATCAGGAATATGAACCTATTTTAAAGGATTATGGAAGCTATATAGCACGCAATCTTGATTTTAACCAATAATTTTACTGTTTTTAAAAGTTACTCCGTAATTTAGGCTGTATTGGAGCCTTTAGATATTTAAATTTTAAAATAGTTTACAATTGTAAATAGAATCAATTATAACTCACTAAAAAGTTCTACATTGAAAGAAATTTATATCGGGCATGACTGGCGTCATCCGATGGTGAGTCGGAAAATAATACTCATTTTATTTCAATTTTAAGCAATGAACCTGGATGCTCGTTAAAACTGATAAGCCAATTAAGAGGGTTTCCCAGAAGCGACAAATTAAGCCAAAGAAATTGATTTAATTATGTTGTAAATTTGAATGTTTTTTCTTTTGTGTATTTGTCTTAGAATTAATATTATGTTATTTTTATTTATATAAAAAAAGGAGCAAAAAACTCCTTCTTTATATATTTCGCTATTGAAGGTTTTTCATCTTCTCAACAATCTCAGCATGTTTATCCAACATCTTCAAACGATAGTACAATGTTTTTAAAGATTCCATTGTAAACTTGTCAGTCGGATTAATTGCATGAGCTTTTTCCATGTAAGGAATTGCTTTCTTGAATTCGATATCAGCCTTATTTTTTTCCTCTTCATATTTTTCAGGCTGATTACTTGGCACAGCATTCGCAACATCCACCTGTTTTACCCCTTTGTTATAATACAAAGCTCCAAGGTTATAATAAGCATCAAAATAATCTTCTTTAAACTCGATAGCTTTTAAATAGCTGTTAGTAGCTTCTTCTGTTTTTTGAAGTTTATCATACAGGGTTCCTTGTGCAAAATAGTATGATGCGTTTTTGGGATCTTGAGAGATGGCAAGATCCAAATATTTCATTGCGTCATTTACCTTGTTGGCGTTCAGATAGATGTTAATAACTTCGACCAAAAGTGCTCCATTGTCAGAGTATTCTTTCAGTCCATCTTGCAAAATTTGCAAAGCGCCCAAAGTGTCTTTCTTCTGGAGATAACTGCTCGAAATCAGCTGATAAGTTTTTGCCCCATTGTATTTGTATTTGGCTGATTGCTTGTAGTATTCAATAGCTTTATCGTATTTAGCTGCATTGTAAGCTGCTAATCCTGCATTGAACAAGATAACCGTATCGATAGCGTTTGGATCCTCAGCTTTATATACGGGAGTCTGTTCAATAGCCATAATTTGCTCAAATGATCTCAGAGCCTTGTCATAATTATCTTCATTAAATGCAGCTACGGCCTGATTTGTAAGATCTCCAATCAAAAGTGTAAGTTTAATTTTCACACTTTTCGAAAAGCGGTCCTTGTCGTCAAGCTGGAGTGCTTTTAAATATGAATCAAAAGCAACAGTCAGCGGATCATTGTTCAGTTTTTTGTAGTTTTCGTCTTTTGATTGGAAAACAGCCTGATAGATTTCACCTCGAGCTTCCCAAGTCCTTGGCCAGGTAAGTGAGCCCTCTGTCTTTGGGTTGTTCGCATCAATGGCTTCTTCAATAGCTTCAACAGCTTTGTCGAGTTTTCCAGCCTCCTTATAACTTGTAGCAGTTTGCACTTTGCCTTTCTGTGCAAATGCGCACACCACGGCAAAAAGTAAAACAAATAAAATTGTCGTTTTCTTCATTTTAATTAATTTGTAATTATACGATATGTTATCTGATATTTATTCTTCAACTTGGTCAGTTGCTTCTATATCATCCAATAATTCAGGATCAACATCTTGAATTACATCTGTTTCATCTTGATCTTCCGAAGTTGGAACAATAGTTATTGAAGCAATTTTATCACCTTCTTTCAGGTTGATTAAACGTACTCCTTGTGCTGTACGGCCCAGAATCCTAAGCGAAGATATCGACATTCTGATGGTCAAGCCAGACTGGGTGATGATCATCAAATCATTGTTGTCGTCCACACTCTTAATCGAGATCAACTCGCCTGTCTTTTCCGTAATGTTAATGGTTTTAACACCTTTTCCTCCCCGGTGAGTTAACCGGTAATCCTCAATCTTTGAACGCTTTCCATAACCATTTTCAGAAACTACCAGAATATCTTCGTTTTCGTTTTCAACACAAACCATGCCAACAACTTCATCCATTTCATGTCCCAATGTTATCCCTCTGACACCTGAGGCAGTTCGTCCGATCGGACGAACACTGCTGTCTTCGAAACGAACTGCTTTTCCGGAACGCACAGCCATCATAATATGATGATTTCCATTAGTTAACCGGGCCTCGAGCAATTGATCTTCTTCCCTGATCGTAATGGCATTAACCCCATTTTGTCGTGGCCGGGAGTAAGCTTCAAGTGATGTTTTCTTAATAATACCCTTTTTGGTACATAAGATGATGAAATTATTGTTAATATAATCCTGATCAGTCAGCGTACTTACATTGATATAAGCTAATATCTTATCGTCCTGCTCAATGTTGATTACATTTTGAATTGCCCGACCCTTTGAAGTCTTCGTGCCTTCAGGAATTTCATATACCTTCAGCCAGAAGCATTTACCTTTTTCTGAAAATAAAAGTAAGGTATTGTGCATCGTAGCATTAAACATGTGTTCCAGGAAGTCTGAATCACGCGTTGTGCTTCCTTTGGAGCCAACTCCTCCCCTGCCCTGTGTTTTAAAATCAGACAGTGGTGTCCGTTTTATATAGCCCAAGTACGAAATGGTAATAACCATCTCTTCATCGGCATAAAAATCTTCAGGATTAAACTCCTCTGCATTGGGAACAATTTCAGTTTTACGAACATCGCCATATTTATCTTTGATTTCAATCAATTCATTTTTAATGATTTCCATCCGAAGATTGATGTCAGCCAATACGCTTTTCAGATATTCAATTTGTTTTAAAACATCCTCGTATTCCTGATGCAATTTTTCCTGTTCAAGTCCGGTCAGTTGACGTAAACGCATTTCAACAATTGCCCGGGCCTGAATTTCAGATAAGCTGAAACGTTCGGACAACTGAAGTCGTGCATCGTCTGGATTTTTGGAAGCCCGGATAATTGCAATAACCTCTTCAATGTTGTCGCTGGCAATAATTAATCCTTCCAGGATGTGGGCACGTTTTTCAGCCTGATCGAGTTCAAATTGTGTTCGCCGGATAACCACATCGTGCCGGTGTTCAACAAAATAATGGATCAGCTCTTTTAGATTAAGCAACCTCGGACGGCCATTAACCAACGCAATATTGTTAACACTGAAACTATTCTGTAACTGAGTGTATTTGTATAACTTATTGAGTACCACATTCGAAATCTCATCTTTCTTGATGTCGAACACAATACGCATCCCTTCGCGGTCTGATTCGTCGTTTACATTTGAAATCCCTTCGATTTTCTTCTCATTGATTAATTCAGCAGTTTTCATGATGAGCTCTGCCTTGTTAACCATGTACGGGATTTCGGTCACAATAATTTTCTCGCGTCCGTTCGGAGTGGTTTCAATATGGGCTTTTCCACGTACAACAATCCTTCCTCTTCCGGTTTCAAAAGCTTCCTGAACTCCCCTGTATCCGTAAATAATTCCACCGGTGGGAAAATCAGGTGCCTTTATAATTGGAATAAGATCCTGAATATCAATTTCAGGATTATTGATGTAAGCAACAATTGCATCGATGGTATCGGATAAATTATGAGGAGGCATATTGGTAGCCATTCCAACTGCAATACCAGATGCTCCGTTAACCAACAATTGTGGAATCCGGGTTGGAAGCACTGTCGGTTCTTTCAGCGATTCGTCAAAATTAGGCTGAAAATCAACCGTATTCTTCTCCAAATCGGCAAGTGTTTCTTCAGCAATTTTCGATAAGCGGGCCTCGGTATAACGCATTGCTGCTGGACTATCACCATCAATCGACCCAAAGTTTCCCTGTCCGTCGACCAATGGATATCTCAAAGACCAATCCTGAGCCATACGAACCATGGTAAAATAAACGGATGAATCGCCATGCGGATGAAACTTTCCTAAAACTTCCCCAACAATCCTCGCTGATTTTTTATACGGCTTATTGGACAAGGTTCCCAATTCACTCATTCCAAACAAAACGCGACGATGTACAGGCTTTAAACCATCTCTTACATCCGGAAGCGCACGTGAAACAATGACAGACATCGAATAATCGATATATGCCGATTTCATCTGCTCTTCAATATTAATCTTGATAATTTTTTCGCCTTCAGCCATTTACTCCTCCTTTATATAAATTTAGCTTAAAAAAATTTGACTGACAAAAATACAAAAATACTTCTGGAATCAAGCGATTTCGCTGGTTTTCGTTATCAAATTTAGAATAAGATTTTAACAGGTCAATGTTCAAAAAATCAACTAATTAAAAGGAGCACGTAACAATTATTGCGTAATTTTGAAGAAAGAAGTTTCCGGACAGAAAACTTATACCAACATTTAGGAATACTTTTTGTTATTTTGATACGCAATTTTGTAACGCAACAATGTAATATGGATTCACAATTTTCACCACGTATTAAAGATGTCCTTTCGTACAGCCGCGAAGAAGCTATCCGGTTGGGCAACGAAAGCATCGGGCTGGAACATATTTTTCTTGGAATCCTGAGAGATGGGGAGGGTGTTGCCATCGAAATTCTCACTAATCTAGGTGTCAACTTGGCCGAGATCAAACAATCGATCGAAGAGAAACTCAGAACAGGAAAAGATATTGATTCGCAGGCCTCTGTGCAATTACTGAAATCGGCAGAAAAGGTATTGAAACTAGTCTATCTTGAAGCACGTGCATTCAATAGTTCTACCATTAATACTGGACATCTTTTACTAGCCTTGATTAAAGATAAAGAGAGCCTGATTAGTGCGATCCTCAACGATTACCACATTAATTATTATATCGTGAAATCGAGGCTCGAAGACTATAAAAATCCGGAAGCAAAATCCGAATTTGACGACGAAGACGATGATGCCGACGACAGTTTCTCAAAACCGACCGGAGGTTCTGGCACGTCCTCTTCTTCAGCAAAAAAACCGGCAAATCCCAAATCGGAAACGCCTGTGCTTGATAATTTTGGAGTAGATATTACCAAAGCAGCCGAAGAGAACAATCTTGATCCGATTGTTGGTCGTGAGCGCGAAATTGAACGATTGGCCCAGATTTTATCCCGAAGGAAAAAGAATAATCCCATTCTGATCGGAGAACCAGGTGTCGGTAAATCGGCAATTGCCGAAGGACTTGCACTTCGTATTGTTCAAAAGAAAGTATCTCGGGTCCTCTTTGACAAAAGGGTTGTCAGTCTGGATATTGCGTCGATTGTCGCAGGGACCAAGTACCGTGGACAGTTTGAAGAACGTATGAAAGCCATTTTGAACGAGTTGTCCAAAGTCAGCAATGTAATCCTTTTTATTGACGAGATTCATACCATTGTTGGTGCCGGAGGCGCAACAGGTTCGCTCGACGCTGCCAACATGCTGAAACCAGCGCTGGCCCGTGGCGAAATTCAGTGCATTGGCGCTACCACACTCGACGAATACAGGCAACAAATTGAAAAGGATGGAGCCTTGGAAAGAAGATTTCAGAAAATCATGGTTGAGCCTACTTCAGTTGATGAAACCATCGAAATTCTGAACAACATTAAACAACGCTACGAAGATCACCACAATGTCATCTATACTCCGGAAGCTATTGAAGCCTGTGTAAAACTGACGGCAAGGTATATCCCTGATCGTTTTTTGCCAGACAAGGCCATTGATGCCCTTGATGAATCCGGTTCCCGGGTACACATTTCAAACATTAATGTACCCGACCGGATTGTAAAACTGGAAGAAAAAATAGAGAAAACCAAAGAGGAAAAAATTAAAGCAGTTAAAAGCCAGAATTTCGAACTGGCTGCCAACCACCGCGATAAGGAAAAAAACCTGATTCAGTTGCTCGAACAGGAAAAAGAAGAATGGGAAAAAGAACTGATCAGCCATCGCGAAACAGTTACCGAAGAAAAAGTGGCAGAGGTTGTTGCTATGATGTCGGGTGTTCCGGTTCAACGGATTGCTCAAGCCGAGGGTAAACGGCTGATGGACATGGGCAAACAGTTGATGGGAAGTGTTGTTGGACAAAACGATGCTATTGTTAAAATTGTAAAAGCCATTCAGCGAAACAGAGCCGGACTGAAAGATCCCAATAAACCAATCGGTTCATTTATTTTTCTGGGGCCAACCGGCGTTGGAAAAACACAGCTCGCCAAAGTCCTGGCTAAGTATTTGTTTGACAGCATTGATTCGTTGATTAGGGTAGACATGAGCGAATACATGGAGAAATTTTCAGTTTCCCGATTAGTTGGCGCTCCTCCCGGATATGTGGGTTATGAAGAAGGTGGCCAGCTGACTGAAAAAGTACGACGCAAACCTTATTGTGTGGTTCTTTTGGATGAGATTGAAAAAGCTCACCCCGATGTTTTCCATCTGCTGCTTCAGGTGCTGGATGAAGGTCGCCTGACAGATAGTTTGGGTCGAAGCATCGATTTCAAAAACACCATAATTATAATGACTTCCAACATTGGTTCGCGTCAGTTATCCGAATTTGGTCGTGGAGTTGGTTTCACAACTCAAAAAGCAGCAGAATCCGAAGAGGGAGACCATGCCAAATACATTGTTGAGAAAGCTCTGAAAAAAACATTTGCTCCGGAATTTCTAAACAGGGTTGATGATGTGATCATGTTTAACGCATTAACCAAGGAGCATATTCATCAAATTATTGACATCGAGTTAAAAGGTCTCTTCGATCGGGTCAACTCTCTGAATTACAAGTTAAAGATATCGACGGCCGCGAAAGATTTTATTGCTGATAAAGGATTCGATCCTCAGTTCGGCGCCCGGCCGCTTAAACGGGCTATTCAAAAATATCTGGAAGATGAAATGGCTGAAGCTATCATAAAAGCATCTGTAATTCAAGGAGATACTATTTCTGTTGGTTTTGATAAGAAAACCGAGAAAATAAAAATCAAGATACTTACATCATCAGTTGAAAAATAAAACAGAAGACTGTCGGCATGACAGTCTTTTTTTTGTCCGCACCTCCCGTTAACAAAAGGCCTAAAAGCGTGTTTTACTTTGGAACAAAATGGAAACAAGATGTTGAGAGATATCCGTACGAACTATCAGAAATATGTTCTGGATGAAAATTCAGTCAGAAAAAATCCTTTTGAACAACTCAATTTATGGTTGAACGATGCATTGGCAGGCCATGTTCCTGATCCTACAGCAATGGTTTTATCGACGATTGATCCGGATGGTTACCCGGATTCGCGGATTGTATTGCTGAAAGAAGTCACTGCGGAAGGACTGGTCTTTTTCACCAATTATTCCAGTTCAAAAGGCAGGCAACTTCAGGCACAAAACCAGGTTTCGGTAGTTTTTTTCTGGCCAAAATTCGAACGGCAGATCAGGATTAAAGGCACTACAGAAAAAATCAGCGAAGAAGATTCTGAAGCCTATTTTCTGTTCCGCCCAATAGATAGTCAGTTGGGCGCATGGGCCTCACCGCAAAGTCAAGTTATTGCCGGAAGACAAGTATTAGACGATCATTTTTCCTATTATAAAAAGTATTTTCAGCAGCATGAAATGAAAAAACCACCTCATTGGGGCGGTTTTCTGATTCGTCCGGTCCGGTTTGAATTCTGGCAGGGAAGATCGAACCGGCTTCACGACCGGATTGAATTTCAGCTAGATAATGGTAACTGGCAAATTCGCAGACTGGCTCCCTGAATGGAAAAAGAACCGGCCTACTTTTCCATGATCTTACTTTCAGTTGATAAATACCGGAATGCAATAAGAAAACCGCATGACAAGTACTTTTTTGTAATTTAGGGGAAATTTTATACCCAATGACCGACGAAAATATCCAGCAGCAAATCGCCGAATTACGTGCGGTTCTTGAAGATCATAACTACCGCTATTACATTTTGGCGCAACCCATTATCAGCGACCAGGAGTTCGATATGTTTTTAAAGAAACTTGAAAAACTTGAAAGCGAAAATCCAGAGTTTTTTGATCCCAACTCCCCTACCCAACGCGTTGGCAGCGACCTGAATAAAGAATTCGCACAGGTCAGGCATCAATACCCCATGCTTTCGCTGTCAAATTCGTATTCAGAAGAAGAATTGCGCGATTTTGATCAAAAAATCAGAAAACTGACTGATCAGGCTTTCGAGTATGTTTGCGAACTTAAATACGACGGTACTTCCATCAGTTTACGCTACAAAAACGGAAGACTTGATAAAGCCATCACCCGGGGCGACGGCACATTTGGCGACGATGTAACTGCCAATGTCCGCACGATTAAAAGCATTCCACTAAAATTAAACGGAACAGGTTATCCCGATGAATTCGAAATCAGGGGTGAAATATTGTTGCCATTTTCTGAATTTGAACGAATTAACCAGGAACGCGAAGAAACCGGAGAGGCATTGTTTGCCAACCCAAGAAATGCAGCCTCGGGTACTTTGAAATCACAAAAATCGTCGGTTGTAGCCGAACGAAAATTAGATGCTTATTTCTATTATCTGTTGGGAGAAAATCTCCCATCTGACGGCCATCTTGAAAACCTCTGGGCTGCTAAGGAATGGGGATTCAAGATTTCACCCGATACCGAGAAATGTGCAAATATTGACGAGGTAATTTCATTCATCCGGGAATGGAGCCAAAAACGGTATAAACTTCCGGTAGCCACTGACGGAATTGTAATAAAAGTGAACTCTTTGAGCCTGCAACTATACCTTGGATCAACAGCCAAGTCGCCACGCTGGGCAATTGCTTATAAATACAAAGCTGAACAGGCCGCCACTACCCTACTTTCCGTTTCATACCAGGTGGGGCGAACCGGCGCAGTTACTCCCGTTGCCAACCTGGAGCCCGTTTTGCTTGCCGGAACGACGGTTAAAAGGGCTTCGCTGCACAATGCCGACATTATTAAAAGTCTTGACCTGCACGTTGGTGATACTGTTTTGGTAGAAAAAGGAGGCGAAATTATACCTAAAATCGTTGGCGTTGATGAAACATCTAGGCATCCAATGGCTCAGGCAGTCACCTTTATCAAAAATTGTCCGGAATGTGGAACCCTTTTGGTTCGCAACGAAGGCGAAGCTGCTCATTATTGTCCCAATGAAGACGGTTGCCCACCACAAATTAAAGGAAAAATGGAACATTTTATCAGCCGAAAAGCCATGAATATTGACGGGTTAGGGCAGGAAACCATTGATTTGCTTTACAATGAAGGTCTTATCAAAAATGTAGCCGATTTGTATGAACTTCAAAAAGATCAGATCAGCCGTCTTGAACGATTAGGAGACAAATCTGCTGACCGAATTTTGAAAAGTCTGGACGAATCGCGTCAGATTCCATTCGAAAAAGTACTATTTGCGCTCGGAATCCGTTTTGTTGGAGAAACAGTTGCCAAAACTCTGGCAACCCGGTTGATCAGTATTGATCGTATAGCTACTGCCAGTTTAGACGAATTAACCAACATTGATGACATTGGCGACAGGATTGCCGAGAGTGTCCGGTCCTGGTTTTCAATTCCAACAAATTCACTGTTGGTTAACCGGCTGAAAGAAAAAGGTCTCCAGATGCAGCTCGATGAAGAAAGTCTGACTAATCGTTCCGAAAAACTAAAAGGACTATCCATCATTATTTCAGGTACTTTCGAAAAGAATTCACGAGATGATCTAAAAAAAATGATCGAGCAAAATGGTGGAAAGAATGTCAGTTCCATTTCACAAAATACGAGTTACCTGCTGGCTGGAAACAACATCGGTCCCAGCAAGCTGGAGAAAGCCAAAAAGCTGAATATACCGATTATCTCTGAAGATGATTTTTTGAAGATGATCGACTAAAAGTAATAGATTATTATTTTATTAAGCTTTTTAATATCAATCTAAAACTTTTAGGATTTTTAAATATTGAAAAACAAACGAATTGTTATTTTTGCACCAATTATGGGTTTAAAATCAAAAATTGCCAACCGGACACTGAATTCCAGATTGAGTTCTATGGTCAGGGAGAAACAGGTTTTCAACCTCGATTCGGCCAAAACAGCCGGAGTTCTTTGGAAATTTAATCAGAAAGAATCGTTTGACCAGCTTATAGCTGAATTGAAAAGTGCCGGACTACAAGCTGATGCGCTGTGCTATTTTCAGTCTAAAAAAGCTGTAATTCCGGAAGAGATTAAAGGTTTTTCGAGGAAGCAAACTAGTTGGAGCGGGATACCAAAATCACCATTGGTTGAAGATTTTATTCATCAAAAATTTGATATTCTGATTGACTTGACCGGTCAAAAATATTTCCCGGTTATTTTTATAACTGCCTTGTCGGAAGCAGCTTTTAAAATTGGGTATGCTGGTCAGTCGACTAACTATTTTGATTTGAACATTGAGTTTGGCGAACAGCCTGAAACCAGTCAGCTGGCAACCCAAATTTTATACTATTTAAAAAGAATCAATAAAACAACGATAGAATGACACATCCATTTACCGGAGCAGGAGTTGCTTTGATCACTCCTTTCAATGGGGATAAGAGCGTTGATTACAGCGCGTTGGAAAGATTAATTGAGAATCAGATTTCAGGAGGAATTGATTATTTTGTGGTGCTTGGAACTACTGCAGAAACCCCTACTCTTTCGGATGAAGAAAAAAAGGAAATCGTTCATTTTGTGATTGAAAAAAATGCCGGGCGACTGAAAATTGTAGTTGGAATGGGTGGAAACAATACACTTGGGCTGGTTCAATCCATTAAAAAAACTGATTTCAGAGGTATTAATGCCATATTATCGGTGACCCCTTATTATAACAAACCTACCCAAGAAGGGCTATTTCAGCACTTTAAACAGGTTGTTGAAGCTAGTCCGGTCCCCGTAATTTTATACAATGTTCCGGGACGTACCGGTGTAAATATGGATGCCGATACAACCTTGCGGATAGCTAATTTATCAGAAAAAGTGGTGGCTGTCAAAGAAGCATCGGGTGATTTGGCTCAATTTGCCAAAATCATTGCCAATGCACCATCTTGGTTTAAAGTAATTTCGGGCGATGATAGTTTAACGTTACCTTCCATCGTGCTTGGTTCAATTGGCGTTATTTCGGTGATCGCCAATGCGCTGCCCGAACAATTAAGTCGCCTGACCCATGCTTCACTTAAAGGTGACCTTGCAATTGCAAGCGAATTACATCTGAAAATGGCTGATATGCTAAAACTAATTTTCAAGGAAGGAAATCCTGCCGGGGTGAAAGCCCTGATGAAACTGATGGAAATAGCTAAAAACCAGTTGCGATTGCCGCTTGTTCCGGTTTCAGCAACTACACAAACTTTGATTGAAACTGAGTGGAAGAAAATTAGCTAACCAGGTTTTATTTAGCAAACACAATCCTTACATGATTCAAACTCATACTGAAACGTAGTATGACTGATACCAAAACGGCTGTTTAACAGCCGTTTTGCATTTTCGGTGATATCATGGGTTTGGGATACAGGTAAATTTTCAGACAAAACCACATGAGCTTCAAAATAAATCTGGTGATCAGCTAACTGCCACAAATGTATATGGTGAACGCTGCAAATTCCCTTGATTTCCTGTAAGGTCAGCATCACTTTATGCTGATCGATTTCCTGCGGGGCAAATTGCATCAAAATTCCGACACTCTCCTTCAGAATTTTAAATGTGTGAACAAAAATATACACACTAATAAGGACAGTTACCAAGGGGTCAATCCAGTAAACATCATACAGCCAAATAAATACTGAACCGATGATGACGGCAACTGAAGTCATGGCATCGCCGATAAGATGCAGGTAAGCAGCTTTGATGTTCAGGTTTTCTTCCTTATTATCGCGCAAAATAAAAACAGAGAGGCCATTGGCCAAAAGCCCGAGGAAACCCAATCCCATCATCCACAAATAATCTACTTCATGAGGATTCAGGAACCGCTTACCAGCCTCTATCAGCAGATAAACTGAGATGGCTATCAGCGAAATAGCATTAATAAAAGCTGCCAGAATCTCGGCCCGTTTGTAACCGAAAGTCGACTTTCGGGTTCGTGGTTTAAGCCCGATGCGATGTGCCAGATAAGCCAGAATTACTGAAATCACATCACTAAGATTGTGCAATGCGTCCGAAATCAAAGCCAGACTTCCTGAAATGATCCCGCCGGCAAACTGCCCAATAGTGATTACCCCATTCAGTATGACGGTTATAGCCAGATTCCGGGTGGTATTTTCATGAGAATGTTCCATCAGTTTGGTATATTAATAGCGCTTAAATAAAGATATTTTTCGGAGCTATGCAACATTCGGAGAATAGTTGTCGTCTTTCAAACAGAAAACAAGATAAATAGTTGGACTCGCTGTATCAAAATATTCATCATGATGTGATTGAAAGGTGCCGGAAAGGCGACACCAAAGCACAATTTGAGCTGTATAAGCTTTATTATAAGCCCATGTTCAACGTGAGCCTAAGCATAGTTGGCAATGCTGTTGAAGCTGAAGATGTCATGCAGGAAGCCTTTCTGAATGCGTTTACCAAAATCGATACCTACGAAGGTGTGGTAAGTTTTGGCGCATGGCTAAAAAAGATTGTGATCAACCGTTCATTGGATCATCTGAAAAAGCGAAAAGTGAAATTTGAAGAACTGAATGAAAAAATTCCGGACGAAGAACCATCCGGACTTGAAATTTCGGAAATCCAACTGGAACAACTAAAAAAAGCAATACAACAATTACCCGATGGTTATAGGGTCGTTTTAAGCCTCTATCTTCTTGAAGGATATGACCATGAGGAAATCAGCCAGATATTGGGCATCAGCAACGTGTCGTCGCGATCGCAATACATGAGGGCCAAACTGAAACTCCGGCAGGTGTTGCACAAAGAGGAATTGTTTGAATACAACTAAAAATTGACTGTCATGAATGACGAACTGGAAAGATTAATCTTAAATAACCGATCTTCTATTCAGAATGAAGAACCGATGGAAGGGCATTTTGAGCGATTTGAAGTCAGGCTTCAGAAAAACAAAATACCAGCCAGAACCATCAATTTCCGGACTATACTGAGGATTGCTGCCGTAGTGGTTTTTGCACTGCTGGCTGTAAATCAGTCCCGTATTTATTTCTTCCCTGAAAAGAAAGAAACCCTCTCCCTGGGTTCAATTTCCGAAGAATACCGCGAAGTTGAATTCTATTACACCAATGCCATTCAACTGGGCATGAACCAGTGGGAAAAGCTGAAAAGCGAAGGCCTGATTTCGGAAGCTGAACAACAAATGATGCAAAAAGAGCAGGAAGAATTCGATCAGATGTATCAAAAATTACTGGAAGATATGAAAGCCAATCCCACCGATGACCGTGTCATTAATGCCATGCTGGAGTATTATCAGGCTCGTATGAATGTCATTACGCTAATTATTAACAAATTACAGGAAGTCAAGCAACAAAAATATGCAAATCATGAAACGAACATTTAAACTCATCCTTGCCCTGCTGATTATTTCGACCACCTTGGTTGCTGCGGCCGGAGCCGAATACACTAAAAATTACAGAAAAGGCTGGACAAAAAGCAGTGTCAGCGCCCTGAAAATAACCAACAAATTTGGAGAAGTCAAAATCAATGATCTTGGTGGTGACTCAGTGACCATTAAAGTAGTCATTACTGTTGATAATTTTTCGGAAAGCAAAGCCCGGGATTTGCTGAACAAGATCCATATTAATTTTCAAAAAAACGGCAATCTTGTCAGTGCCGAAACCCGAATTGAAGACAATTTCAGGAGTAACCAATCGTTTTCAATCGATTATCTGGTCAACATTCCGAAAGACAAGGACTTGGATATTAGCAACCGTTATGGAAATGTGATTATCAATGAACTGGAAGCAAAAGGCTCATTTACGGTCGATTATGGTTCTTTCAGTGCCGGAAAAATAAAAGTCCCGGCTGGAAATCCGGTGAAAATCATGGTCAGTTACGGAAAAGCTGATCTGGAAACCGTTAATGATGCTAACATGGAATTCAAATATTCCAAACTTTATGCTGATGAAATCGGACACCTGTTACTTGACACTAAGTATTCGACTGTAAACCTGCACAAAGTCGGCAACCTGACACTAGATTCGAAATACGATGTCATGAACCTGGATGAAGTAGATCAGCTCAAAGCTGTTTCGAGGTACACCAATTACAAAATTGATAAACTAACCCGGAATTTTGACCTTGATACGGGCTATGGATCCGTTCGGATCGGCAAGGTTGATCCGAAATTTGAACAGATACGGATTACAAACAGCTACGGAGGCATTACCATTGGGCTAAACGAATTGAGCTACAAACTTAAAGCTGACTGCGATTACTGTGAAATAAATTACCCGGCTGCCCGCTATAAAGGTAATAAAATGAAGGATAATCACCGATTTTCACTTGATGGAAGCGTTGGCGTTGGTGGCGGAAATGTTTCGATATCAAGCCGGTATGGCGGTGTAAAATTGATGGAATAGAAACAGGAAAAAGAAAATCTGTATAAGAAATGAAAACCACGAATAGGCAAACGATTCGTGGTTTTTTATTTTTTATATTTAGGATAAAATTCAAACGGTGCAAACTGCAATTCAACTGGTCGCTTTCAACATTCCGTACCCTCCTGATTATGGTGGGGTCATCGATATTTTTTACAAAATCAAAGCACTTTCCGAGTGCGGAATTAAAATTGATCTCCATTGCTTTGAATATAATCGTGCACAAGCCAAAGAGCTTGAAAAATATTGTGCGAAGGTTTTTTATTACGCACGAAAAAAAGGCATTCGTTATCAGATTTCATTTAAACCATACATTGTACAAACCAGGGATAATAAGCAATTATTAAGCAATTTATCTTCCTGCGAATATCCTATTTTATTTGAGGGGATCCATACCTGCTTTTATCTCGATCATCCGGCCTTGAAAAATCATCTCCGATTGGTGCGAACGCACAACATTGAGCACGAATATTACCGGAATTTGTGTAAAGCCGAACCCAACCTGTTTAAGAAAATCTTTTTTAGTCTGGAGGCATGTAAATTAGCCAGCTATGAGCAAATACTTGGAAAAGCATCGCACCTGCTTTGTATTTCACCCAACGACAATCGCTATTTTGACCGAAAATTCGGAAATTCTCATTTTATACCGGCTTTTCATCCGTTCAATGAGATCAAGTCGCTGACCGGACGCGGCCAGTACATTCTTTTTCACGGAAATCTTTCGGTGTCCGAAAATTTTCAGGCTGTGGAATACCTGATTAAAAATGTGTTTCATAAAATCAATCATCCAGTCATGATTGCCGGGAAAAATCCTCCGGAACGATTAATTCAGCTTATTCGGCAAACTCCGAATATTCAACTTATCTCTAATCCGGAATCCGGACAGATGGAGCGATTGATTCAGGAATCTCATATTTGCCTGCTTCCTACTTTTCAGGATACCGGGCTAAAACTGAAGCTATTGGCATCGTTGTTCTCCGGGCGATTCTGCATCGCCAACACCCCAATGATTCATAAAACCGGACTGGAACACCTTTGTCATTTGGCCGATACACCCAAGGAAATGATCAGATTGTGCAACGAATTATTTACTCAGGAGTTTTCAATAGAAGAAATTGAAAAAAGAAAACTCATTCTGGAAGATTCGTTTTCCAATCAACGAAACGTCATGAAAATTGTCCGCCTGTTGACTGCCGAATAAATCGGTTCTTTCGATACAATTAATCTTCTGAAAATTTCTAGTTTTGCTGACATAAACTTAATACGACCATGATGAAAAGTATTTTTATTGCCTTGTTGTTTGCATTAACGACAGGCGTTGCTGTAAATGCACAGCAACAGGAGCGCCCGGGACCACAACCGGCTCCTGAGACAGGAGAAAAATTCAGAATTGGAATGGCTGGTTATACTTTCGCCAAATTCGATTTGGATAAAACGCTCGCTACAATGCAACGTGCCGATGTGCATTACCTGTGCATCAAAGATTTTCATTTACCACTAAAAAGTACTGATGCCGAGATTGCAGCCTTTCACGCAAAATTGAAGGCTAAAGGTGTAACCGGCTATGCTGTTGGGCCAATCTACATGAAATCGGAAGCCGAAATCGACAATGCTTTTGAATATGCCAAACGGGTAGGTGTAAAACTGATTCTAGGAGTTCCTGACTATGAACTTCTCCCCTATGTCGACAAAAAAGTGAAAGAATATGGCTTTAATTACGCTATTCACCTACACGGCCCCGATATTAAAACCTATCCGGATGCTCAAGATGTTTGGGATCATGTTAAAGATTTGGATCCTCGCATTGGTATGTGCCTGGATATTGGCCATGATACCCGAAACGGCAAAGATCCGGTGGCTGATTTAAAAAAATTCCATACCCGTGTTTTCGACATTCACATTAAAGATGTGACAGGAAGAACTAAATTGGGTTATTCGCTGGAAGTTGGCCGTGGAGTTATAGATTTTCCGGCGTTCGTTAAAATGCTGCGAAAAGTTGGATACACCGGAGTTTGCAGTCTCGAACACGAAAAAGACATGAACGATCCGTTCATGGGCATTGCCGAATCAATCGGTTATTTCAGAGGAGTAATTGCTACTACAAAAAAATAATTTGAATTAGCTCTGAAATTGTCCTTAATAGAAATAGAAACCCCTTTGAAACCAAGTGTTTCAAAGGGGTTTCTATTTCTAACCAAGTATTCGCGTTCCCCAATTTGTTCCCCAAAAACTACAAAAGCCGCTAAAATAGCGGCTTTCTAGTATCCCGGTTGGGATTCGAACCCAAGACCTACGGCTTAGAAGGCCGTTGCTCTATCCAGCTGAGCTACCGAGACATCCTTTAAAGCGGTTGCAAATATATAAAATTTAGTGAACCTTCACCTGTCGATTTCTAAAAAAATAAAGAAACCGGCTGTTGACCAAATATGGCTCAAACAACCGGTTTTATTGAATTTTCAGCAACTCTAATTAAATCAATTCTATCTTATTTTGCTTACAGATAACTTTCATTTCTTCGGGCCAGATGCTTGATTGGATTTCGCCAATATGCGCCTTTCTCAGAAAATACATACACAAACGCGATTGACCAATGCCACCTCCAACTGAAAGCGGAAGTTCATTGTTCAGCAGACGTCGATGCCAATACAGGTTTTTGCGTTCTTCTGTTCCTGTAATGGCCAATTGCTTTAAAAGCGCATCTTTATCAACCCGGATTCCCATCGACGATAATTCAAGCGAAGTTTCCATCACCGGGTTCCAAACCAGAATGTCGCCATTCAAACCCTTGCGGTTTCCTGTTGTTGGAGTTGTCCAGTCGTCATAATCAGGAGCACGTCCGTCATGCTTTTCTCCACCTGGTAATGCACCGCCAATACCAATAATGAAAACCGCACCATAGGCTTTAGCTGCTTCATGTTCACGGTCTTTCGGACTGAGTGTTGGATATTGTTCTTCCAGCTCTTCGGCATGAATAAACGTAATTTCTTCTGGAAGGATCGGCTTGATCTGCGGAAAATTTTCAGAAACAATGAATTCGGTGCGTAGAAAAGTTGAATATATTTTCCGAACAATCTTCTTCAGGAAGTCCAGATTGCGTTCGTCTTCAGAAATTACGCGTTCCCAATCCCATTGGTCAACATATAATGAGTGAATATTTGATAATTCTTCATCAGGACGAATGGCGTTCATGTCGGTGTACAACCCATATCCCTGATCAATTTTCAGGTCCGCCAGAGTCATTCGTTTCCATTTGGCCAGCGAATGCACGACCTCGGCTTTGTTATCGCCTAATTCTTTAACAGGGAAAGTTACCGGGCGTTCAATTCCGTTTAAATCGTCGTTAATTCCTGTGCCTTTCATTACAAAAAGTGGTGCAGTTACCCGGCGTAAACGTAGCTCAGAAGCCAAATCCTGCTGAAAACTGTCTTTAACTAACTTGATGGCCTTTTCAGTTTGATTCACATCAAGTAAAGGCTGGTAATTTTGGGGGATAATTAGTTTCATCTATAAAAAATTAATATAAGTTCTTAAAAGCAAAAATTAGCAGATGATTTATTTTTCGTTACAAAAATAACAACGAATTCATAATTTCGAAGTAATTTCAATCTTTTCGACAATATTTTTAGCATTTTTTACGACTTTTTGTAAATATTTGAATCATACTTCAAAATGAACAATAAATTGAGCAATCTATTTTTCCGTCTTACTTTTAATTAAAATCCTGAATCTCTTTTCAATATTCATCTGACAACATGCAATTAGAATTTCTACTTTTACGCTGAATCATGTTGAAAAACCAGCCTGCAAATACCATTCAGTTATACCTGATTAAAATCGCCAAGTGGTTTAATCTGGTGATGCCTATTGTCGTTCTGTTTTATCAGGATAATGGATTGAACATGTCCCAGATTTTTCTGCTGAAATCGGTATATTCTATCGCCATGGTAGCAGCAGAATTACCATCAGGATACCTTGCTGATGTTTGGGGCTGTAGAAGGACGTTGCTTTTGGGTGCCATTCTGGGTACCATAGGTATTATTATTTACAGCATTTCATCCGGATTTACCAGTTTTCTGGGAGCCGAAATTGTGCTGGGCATCGGCTTCAGCTTTGTTTCCGGAGCCGATTCGGCCATGCTGTACGATTCGCTGAAAGTCAACAACCGCGAAGATGAATACATCAAATATGAAGGAAGAATCACTTCTGCCGGAAATTTTGCTGAAGCTTTAGCCGGAGTTGCCGGAGGACTTCTGGCGACCATCAGTCTACGGACACCCTATTATTTCCAAATTTTTATCGCAGCAATAGCTATTCCTGCAGCTTTTTTCCTGAAAGAACCCCAACATGTGCAGGAGCGGGTGCAGTTAAAAATGAAGGAAATTCTCTCAATTGTAAAACTGACTTATCAGCAGGTTGAAATGCGAAGTGCCATCCTAATTTCATCGTTTACCGGAGCTGCAACACTGACTTATGCCTGGTTTGTCCAGCCTTATTTTGAGCAGGCAGGCGTTCCGGTTTCAGTATTCGGTATTCTGTGGACGATGCTCAACCTATCTGCCGGCGTTTTCTCCATGTTCTCATACCGGGTCGAACGGTGGCTTGGGAAACGAAACACCTTGCTTTTAATTGTGATTTTCCTCTCTGCAGGATTTATACTAACTTCACTAGAAACCGGTCTTGTCGGAATTGCTATACTTTTCGGATTCTATATGGCTCGCGGAATTGCAACGCCGGTATTAAAAGATTACATCAACCAATACACCGATTCGAAAGTCCGTGCAACTATTTTATCGGTACGAAATTTTGAAATCCGAATCATATTTGCAGTTATTGGTCCGATTTTAGGGTATCTGACTGACACTTTCAGTTTGCAAACGGCCATGCTGGTTGCAGGAATAGTTTATCTTTTCGCCGCGCTCCTGAGCATCAGATCGTTTTTTAAGACTACTTGAATAGCTTTTTCAGTTCATCCCCAATCTTTTTGACCGAACCCTTAATTTCATCAACCGACGCTTTTTTTACCTGTTCTTCGATTTGTTTGCGGGCTTTACTTAAATCAAGCGAGACGTCAGGTTTCGTCAGCGAACCTTTCAGAATCACCGAGGCGTCAATCATCTTTATATTTTGTGAGCCTGGCAATATCCCCAATCCTTTATTGAGGTCGGTACCCAAATCGTCGCGGTTCACCAAAAAGTCCATAGTCAGGTTAATTTCGCGTGCAGCAGAAAGGCTTCCGTATATGGTTGTTTGCTGATCGGCAATGGAGGTTTTGAATGGGTTCAGTTTCAAAGCACCGTCTTCAAACTGAAATTTGGCTGTAAAATCATCAATTTTCACATTTTTCAGTTTTTCCTTCTTGATGATACCACGAATCTGATCGAAAACCGGAGAATCTATAATCATCAGGTTCTGAGTATTGAAGATTCCCAACCCATTCAGGCTTGTCGGAACGATATTCATTTTTTCGTTCATTACACCGGAAAGTCCAAACTGCGTTGAAATTTTCCCCTGACTTCGGGCTGCAATTGGCAGATAGTGTCTGAAAGTACTGAGCGACTGGTAGGCCGTTGGCAAATCAATATTTTCCATGTTCAACTTAAAATCGAACAGCGGCTTGTTTTCCTTGTTGTTGGTGTACGAACCATTTATTGCAAGTTTCCCCTGAAGCATTTCCATCGAGAGGTTACTCAGATCCATACGCTGATCCTTAATTTTGATCAGCCCGTTGATATTACTGATTGGCATTTTATCGTACACGGCACGCTGAATTGCCGACTGAAAGCTCAGGTCGAGCTTCTCAGGAACCTGAAACGCGACCACCGAATCGGTTTGAACAGCTTGTTTCTTTTGGTCTCCTGTGGGTTGCTGTGCCATTGATTTAACTGGTTTCCGGATATTGGACAGCTCGGTAAAATTTAAGTAGGACGATTTGAGGTTAAAATCACCTTTCAAGGTCCCATTTTTGAATAAATAAGCCAGATAGTTGCTTACGCCTCCGCGAAGTGCAAAGTCACTCTCTCCTATTTTGCCATCGAATTTGTCAATGGTAATTTGTTGGGTGGTCGCTTTCACCTGCCCCTGACTAATTTCCAATGGCCTGGTTAACTGGTTGCTTTCAATCCTGAAATTAGAGAGAATAGCTTCCCCATTCGACTGAAATTTTTCGTAATCCTGTTTTTCAATGGATGACATTCGTCCTGCCAGTTGCATTTTTGCCTTCAGAATTCCGGTAATATCAAGGCTATCGATCGGAATGGCTTGTTTCAGCGAAGCAAAATCGATAGTCCCTGAAAATGCTGCGCTGATGTTCGGGTCGGTCATCAGTTCACTCAATTGCATAGTCAGGTCAACCGGATTATTTTTGATCGAGGCATGGGCCTTTTCCACATTTATTTTCAGCAAATTTAGGTCGCCTTCGGGTTTGGTAATTTGCGATAAAACCTGAATATCCTTAATACTTTCGGGCAAATCCTGATATTTAAAACTGGCATTACTTGCCGATAAAAGCACATCAATCGCCGGATAGGTTTCGTTGTAGTACAACCCCTTTACAGAACCTTTAAATTCGGCAGAGCCGGTAATTGTAGCCTTCTCAAGATATTTCTGATAATCAGCAGGGACAAGGGCCAGGATAGTTGCGAAATCACTTTTTTCGCTTTGGAAACCAAGATCAAAAAACATACTATCATTAGGCATGGCAAACGAACCGTTTACCTGTAACGGTAAATTATTGATCCACAACTTGCCCTGATCGAAGGCAAAATTCATTTTGTCATAATCAACTTTGAGCAGCGTTTCAGCTTTCAGTCTGGTTTTCGAAATATATTTCACCGAATCGTATTCAAAAATGAATTCAGCCGCTTCTCCTTTTATATTAAAGGTTGTAAGTGTTCCTGCCACTTCTCCGGATGATATAAGATTGGTATTTTTCACCCATACTTTCATTGGCATCGCCTGATCGTCGTACAACAGGTTCAGGTTATTAATCCGGATATCGGTGAGTTTCATTTTAAATCCATCGCCGGAAGCTTCGGCAACAGCAGCTGATTTCATCGCTTCTGAAGCTTTGGCAATATCCCAGTTTACTTTTCCTGATGGCGCAACTTTTAACACAATTTTTGGATTATCAACGATCAAACTTTTCAGTTCCAGCCCCTTATTTCGGATCATTTCCATCAACGAAATGGTCGTTGAAACCGAACTGGCCGAAAAGATGGTATCCTTTGCAAACTCGTTGATTCCAATAACTGAAAGTTTTTGCAATTCCATTTCTACTTTGGGAAACTGGGAAAAAACAGACAGCTTAAAATCTGCAAAATCAACTTTTGCATTGACCTGATTATTTAAGGTGGTTTTCACTTTGGCAAGCAGACTGTCTTTATACAAAAATGGCAAAACAGCCAGTACTCCAATAACCAAAACAACAATTCCGACAATCAGTACTATTTTACGTTTCATTGGATAGACGATTTTTCAGTTAAAATATACTTCCGCAATAAGTTTAACGCGGTTTGTGTCGATCGTATTATATTTCTTTCGCGGTTATGCCTGAAAATATATTTTTCGCTTTTAACTCCGGAAGGTCCAGCCACTGCAATCCAGACGGTTCCTACAGGTTTTTCGGCAGTTCCGCCATCCGGACCGGCAATACCCGTAGTTGCCAAAGCATAATCAGCATTCAGTGATTTTCGGGCGCCATTGGCCATTGCTTCGGCAACGGGTTGACTCACTGCACCAAATTGTTCCAGTATTTCAGTAGAAACACCCAGTAAACCATTCTTGATTTCGTTGGAATAGGCCACTATTCCACCTTTAAAATAAGCCGAACTGCCGGAATTTGCTGTGATCGAATGTGCAATATTCCCGCCTGTACAACTTTCGGCTACAGCCATCGTTTGCGATGATTCAACCAACATACGGCCAATAACCATTGCCAGATTGTCGTTATCAAAGCCGAAAACATAGTCAGGAATAATAGCAAGCAGAGATTTGAGCTGTTTTTCAGTCTCCGCCTCGAGTTCTGCTTGATTCGTGCCGTAAGCACTCAACCGCAATCGAACCATCATGGGGCTCGGCAGGTATGCCAGCTTGATAAACGATGGCAATGCATTTTCCCATTCTTCAATCTTTTCGGCCAGCATCGATTCAGGCAATCCCAGAGTTAATATCGTTTTGTGCACGATAGATTGCATAATACCAAGCCTGACCAACCGGGGAAAGACTTCTTCAGTCATGATGGCTTCCATTTCGAAAGGAACACCTGGCATTGAAATAAAAATCGTTCCATTCTGTTCAAACCACATTCCGGAGGCAGTTCCTACAGGATTGTGCAAAACGGTGCAATTGGCCGGCAGTAATGCCTGGTCCCGGTTCAATTGATTGATTTCAACATTTCGGGAAGAAAGCAGGATTTTAACATGCTCCAGTACCTCCGGATGAAAAACCAGTTCAGTCGCGAAATATTCGCAAAGACATTTTTTGGTAATATCATCTTTGGTCGGGCCCAAACCACCGGTTATCAACACCAGATCAGCATTTTTTTCCGCATTTGAAAAAGCCTTCATGATATGATCGTGATCATCGTGAACTGAGGTCACCTGATAAACTTCAATGCCATGCAGGTTAAGTTGCTGCCCCATCCATGCCGAATTAGTATCCACAACTTGCCCGATTAAAATTTCATCGCCTATCGTTATAATTTCTGCTTTCATATATTTTGTATTCGTAAAGACATATTATAGTTCCCTACCTTATTGTTTTTAATGCTTTTAATCGCTGCAAAAGAGTTGGGTGTGAATAGTGAACGAACACGTAAGCCGGATGTGGCCGCAGGTTGCTCAAATTCTTTACTGATAACTTTTTCAGTGCGGAAGCCAGCTCGTTGGCATCAAAATTACGGGCAGCAAATGCATCTGCCTGATACTCATTTTTTCTGGAAAATAGATTCATTGCCAGTCCGGTTACCATCGAGATCGGTGAATACAGGATTCCAAATGCGATCAGTCCGATGTGAAAGCTGGGACTTTCAACGCCCAAAGCAGCCGAGAGTTCTGATGATCCGACAAAAAGTGAAAACAGAAACAAAACAATACCTGTTTGCATAATTCCCAACAGTAAGCTCCAAATAACGTGATGTTTTTTGTAATGGCCAATTTCGTGGGCCAGAACAGCAACCAGTTCTCCCGTCGTCAGATCATTGATGAGAGTATCGTACAGAACAATGCGTTTTTTAGCTCCTAAACCTGTAAAATAAGCATTGGCTTTGGTCGAGCGCTTCGAACCATCAATCACGTAAATATTGTCGAGCTTAAAGCCAACTTTGTTGGCAAAATCTTCGATCGCTGATTTAAGCTCCCCTTCTGAAAGTGGTGTTTGCCTGTTAAACAAGGGAACAATCAGATTGGAATAAAAAAGAACCATCAGGATGGAAAAAGCACTGATAACCAGCCATGCATAAATCCAGAAATACTGACCGGTTTGCTGATAAATGTATATAATAAGAGCCAAAAGTCCGCCACCAATAATTGCACCAAGCAGCCATCCTTTTAATTTATCAAGCACAAAGATTTTAGGAGTGGTTTTGTTAAACCCGAATTTTTGCTCGATCACAAAAGTATCGTAAACAGAAAAGGGAGTGTTGATCAAATCGGAAGCCAACAGTAAAATTCCAAAAAACACCAGCGCTGTAATTATTGGTTGTCCTGACACAGATAAAGCGAGCGTATTTACCCAGGCAAAACCGGCGCATAAAACCATGAACAGAATGATTACAAAACTAAAAGATGAACTGATCATGGAAAACCGGAAATTTACTTTTTCATAAGCTTGCTGTTGTTGGTACTTTTCTTCGTTGTAAATGCCTTTCACCTCTTCCGGAAGGTCATCACTCCATCGGGTCGAATTGAGGTATTCCAGCAATTTTCCCAACACAAAATCAGCCACCAACAGGCCAACAATCAAAATAAACAGGATATTTGACATACCTTAAATTTTACTCAAAAATACAAAAAAGCATTCCCGGAACCCGAAAAACAAACTTAGATTTCGTATTGACGGAAAAAATCAGATTAATTGGTAATCTTCCGGATAATTGAGGTTCATAAACAAACGGGGATATTTTTTCACCAGGTAATCACAGTCAACAAAGTTGGTATTTAAGGCAGAAAGTAATCTGGACAACTTATAGTCGCCGAGTTCCATCTGTTTTTCCAGTGCTGGGAAAGCGCGTTTGTGATATAATCCGATCAGCGGTTCAACGCCATTGCTGTGTTGGGGAATGATACAATCAAATGGTCCGGCATTTTCAAGCAGAAGATCAATTAGTTCTTTGTTCAGAAACGGAGAATCAACACTAACCATGAGGTTCCATTCGGTTAATGAGTGTTTGAGCGAAGAATACAGTCCGGCAATAGGCCCGTATCCGGTAAAAAAATCGGGTATAATCTCTACATTAAAATCGACATAACCAGCCCCTTCCCCACTGATAGCTATATACAAGCAAAAAGGTTTAATTAGTCTGATCATTCTTTTCAACATGGATTCATTATTTATTTCAAGCATAGCCTTGTTGGTTCCCATTCGGCTGCTTTTTCCCCCAGCCAAAATAAATCCTGAAATATCTGGTTGTTTTGTCATCCTTTTTATTATTGTTCTATTTTCGGTGAAGGCCTAAACTAAACATTTTCAGCCTAAAAATAGTCTAAAAAGCTTAAAAACAGCCAAAATACATGTTGTACAACCTCGGTTACTTTATCAACCGCGTCCGTCTAAATAACACTAACAGAATTACATATAGCACAATTCTGAAAAAACGGGATAACCGTACTAAATTAGATCGTTTTTCGCTTTTATGTTAGTTTTGGTGGCTCTCTATTATTATGTAGGTTGGCTGTAGCATCTAAAACGAAAACATCTCAACAGAGTGAAATACAATAAGAAGCTACAGAAAAAAACCGGGATAATCATGTTTTCATGCTTTATCCCGGTTTCCGTTTCTTAACTGTTATTTCTATATTCTAATAGTTATCAATGCCTTGTGAGGCAAAGCACGAAGTATTGCTCTAGCTTCATTCTCTGGAATACTGATTAATATCTCGGGTACATAGGTTGGTTTCTTAAACTTGAAGATGTGTTGAAAAGAATTGGCAATATTTTTCAGATCACGTTTGAACTCAAATCCTTTTCCAAGTTTGTATTTAGATTGCGATTCTGAAATAGAATCAATTCCTTGAATATTTAATTCAAAATCCCGATCGAACGTAACTGTCCAGAATACATTTTCATCCAGAAGAGAATCTTTTTTAGCGGCGGCAGCAGCAGCAGCAGCAGCAGCAATAGTATCTTTAGGTGCCTGGACAACCTTAAATGGGTTTTTCTCAATTGTTGATTTATACTGTTGGATGGTCAAAGGGGAACCAAACATGGAGAAATACACATTTCCATCCATTTTCCGAAAGAATCCGGATATTGAATAGTCACGAATTTTTGACGACATAATAACTACTCCTTTTAATTCAAGTTGAATTACATGGCTTTCCAGATCGATAGATAGTCCAATAGAATCATTCGAAGCCATTTTCAGTCGTGATTCGAGCCATGCCTTTTCTTTCAACTGGGGTAATAAGGAAGAATTAATTTGAAGGCTACCTTGTGCCTGACTTTGGGCTAATACCATGCGATCACGAACAACCCCAATAGATAAATAGGCATAAATAGAGGCTAAAACGAATATAACCAAACTAAAAATGATTATAAAAACTTTAATTCCAGAACGCTTCTTAACAAAAAGGACATCAAAGTCTTCCACAGAATTTCCTTTCATATCAATAAATATAAACTTTTGAACCTACTTCCATTGTCTTATAAACTGCTTCCAAATCATCATCAAGGAGACGAATACAACCATGGGTTACACTCATTCCCATGCGTCTCTTGTAAATAGTACCATGAATCATGAATCCATCACCAATTTCTAATTTATATGCTCCCAATGTTCCTGTTTCCACGCGAGAAGGATCTCGAGGTGACGGAATGGGTAGGCCCTCTTCAATATATGCCCAGTCAGGTTTCGTCCATACTGGATTGGTTGCTTTGCGTTGTACTTTACGTACACCAAATGGAGTGTGGAAAATGTGTTCATAATTTCTCTCTGCCGAAACTAATTTTTCATTTTTACCGGTTGAACATACACCATCGCGGATCAACTGTTTGCCTTTGTACAGATAGAAATGGTTATCAGAGGTATTTACAACCATATAAGCATTTGTTGGTGTGTACGAATCAAGTTTTTTCTGGAGCTTACTAATATCTTGTTCAAGCGAAACCTGATCAATAGTACCATCGCCATTGCCAGACTCACTTTGAGTAATCGGTAATACCAACGTCGATTCCTGTAGCGCCGGAATCGCAAAAAGCACCATCGACGCAAAAAACAAAATTCCAACGATCAAAACAGCCAAATAAATAAAGAATTTGCGTACCATAAAATTTGTTTAAAGCAGTTATTTATCAGCAACTAATTTTTCAAAAAAAGGTTTCAAAAACTCATTAAAAATCTACACCGCCCGTGACAACAGATAACGGTTCGACAGAACCAACAATTGTTACACGGGTACCAGTTCCAACTAAACGGCATAAATCGTCAATATCACGGTCTTTCAACCCAACACAACCACTTGTCCAGTCAAATCCCCGACCTCCGTTTCCATGTATTTCAATCAAATTACCAATTCCTGTACGCCTCGAAATTAATCCGTTTTTTTTATTAAGTGCAAACATACGACGATCTTCAGCATTTGGATAATCCAAAAGCAAAGCTTTATGGTATGCCGAATTTCCACGGTCTTTTTCACTGGTTATATGGTAATTTCCTTCGGGAGTTGCCTTATCTCCTGCACGTTCTTTATGAGCCATCCAGTTTGGACCAAATTCAACATCATAACTTCGTATCGCCTTCCCTGATTGATAAACATACAAAATGTGTGCAACCTTATCAACTAAAATAACTTTACTTCCGCCGCGAGAAGCAGCAATCGCATCATTTGCCCAATTTTTCCAGCGCGAATAATCTGCAAAATAATTCCGGAGCATTTTTCCGGCCGCATTGTTGGCATGATTGATATATATATCGGCCTTTTTAAACAGAATTTCAGCTTCTTTAAGCTTGCCACTTTCGTGAGCAATTTTTGATTCGCTTAAGTACATCTTTGATTTATTATGCGCATCAAAAACTGATTTTTCAAGGGGCAGGTTCTTGAATAACTTATTATATAGTTCTATCTTTTTGGCAAGGCTAACAAATGCGGCTTCAACATTCTTGCTCAGATTATCGGCTTTCTGGATGGATTCTTCTTTAGCATCATCCGCAATCTTTTTTGATTTTTTAGCAAAACTGATCACTCTGCCATAGTCCCTAAAAAGAATAAATCGGGCATTTTCTCTCGACCAGTTTACCATTGCTGAATCGTACATTTGAAGTGATTCTTTGTACATTTTTTCAGAATAGATATTTGCTTCAGCTTCTTTAGCTTCGGTCAACGCTTCACGGGAAAGTCGCAAATCCTCAGTGGGCAACTCCTTTTGAGAAACAATTATTACACTAACAGTACCTGCAATAACAATAACTGACAGTAAAATAATGATTAACCACTTAATTTTCTTCTTCTTTAAACCCATCATCTTCATATTAAAAAAATACCCGGGGGAAAGCCCGGGTATTGTAAATTATTAACTCCTAAGAGTTATTATTTTTTACCACCTTTTTTTGCAATAGCTTCTTCCAGTTCAGCTTTGATAGAAGTAGCTTTTTCTTTAGCTGCTTTAATCTTGTCATTTGAACCGATCAGGTCGCCATTAGCTAAAAGAGCTTCAACTTCAGTTACAGTTGTTTCAGCTACAGCAACATCACTTTTAATAGCTTCCAAAGCTTCGCGGCCTTCTTTACCTCTTGGAGCTTTAGCAATTAAAGCTTTGTTTTCTTCGATCAAAGTTTTCACTTCACCGATCATAGCTTCAGTTTCAGCTTTCAATTCAACTTTACGAGCTTCAGATTTAGCTTTTGTGTCAACAGCCATTTGGCTAACAACTGCCAATGTAGCTTTAGCTTTAGTGTAACTCGGGAACCATTTTGCTTTAGCAACTTCTACTTGTTCGTTAGCTGATTTCAAAGAATCAGTTAAAGCTTGGAAAGCTTCAGGAACATATAAATCTGCACCAGCATCTTTTACTTCCTGAACAGCAGCAGTAGCTGCATCGATTTCAGCCTGAGGAACTTTAGCACAACTGCTAAATAACACTGCAATACCCATTGCTGCAATAGCAATAATTAATTTACTTTTCATACTCAATTTTTAATTTTGGTTTCTCTAAAATTATTAACTTTTAAATATAACTAAAAACTTTTTAAAATTTCTATTTTTACGACGTTTTTACAAAGGACTTTCAGTCAAATGTACCATTGTGACGAAGGTTTCGGGATAAGTAACACATCTTTAAATTATTTTTTTATTTTTTTTGACATTTTTTATTTCCAGCATACATTTTAATGGCGTTAAAATCTAAATATCAACAAAAATCGGACGAAGAAATTGTTCATCTACTCATGAATTCAGGAAACCATGAGCTATTTGAAGTACTTTATTCCAGATATTTTAAGAAAGTAAAAGATAAATGCTTCAGCTTTCTGAAAGACAGCAACCAATCAGAAGAGTTCGCTAATGATATTTTAACTAAAGCATACGAAAAGATTCCGGGGTTCAAGGGGAATTCATCCTTTTCGTCATGGCTCTATTCTATTACATACAATTATTGTATCGATTATTTAAGGGTAAAAAAGAAATTACATTACCCCAACTGGAACAGCAGTCATGAAATTCCGGAAATTATTGACGAATCAGAAACGGATCTTGAAGAAGCCAGTTACGAAAATCTGTTAACAATTCTGGAATTGATACACCCGGAAGAAAAAGTTTTGTTATTAATGAAATATCAGGACAATCTTCCAATTAAACATATTGCAAAAGCATTAAGGATAAGCGAAGACGCGGTAAAAATGCGACTCAAAAGAGCCCGAACCCGGGTAATATATATGTATAAGCAAAAATATAACTCCGGTAATTAATTCCTTCCCCAACGCGTTACTATTTATACCATTTGCCGTCTACAATAGAGAAGGTTTTGAATGTTAATTCACAATTCATTCCGCCTTACCCATAACCTAAATCGGAAAATCTTTAGATGCTCATGAAAAACATTTTAAGCAAGATATTCAAATTCTCAAATGTTTCTTTACCGGTTCCGGTAAAGGATTCTTTTCTTGAGAAGTTTGGAGATTCAATCAATGTGGAATGGCTTCAAACTGATGATTTTTATGAAGCAATATTCTATTTGAATGATATTGAGCATATTGCACATTTCGATTCTTCTGGTAAACTGCTTAATTTGAAGAAGAACCTTTCCATTCAAGCTACTCCTGATCACATCAGGGAAAAGGCTGCCAAACATGGCGAATTGATGAATGTGATTGAAATTAGGGAGGAAGAAATAGTTGGATATGAACTCATCGTTCGTGACGAGGCCCTAATCCGGTTTTCAATATTAATGAACGAAAAGGGCGGATTAATCCATAAAAGTAAACTGTAACGCTATTTTCTCGACGTGAATCTCCGAATTCAATCTTCTTAATTTCAAAGTATTACCAACATTCTCGTGATTTTGTCAGTTAAAGTCGACGAAAAATGTAGCCAACACAGAGCTTTCGAAAAATAAAAAATGGTAGAAAAACGAGCATTTGCTCTTGCACAACTAAAAAATTAAACACTATATTTGCAACCGCAAAAAATGAAAAACGGTGGTTGTAGCTCAGCCGGTTAGAGCACTGGATTGTGGTTCCAGGGGTCGTGGGTTCGAATCCCATCATCCACCCTTAAAGCCCAGCAATTTAGAAGTTGCCGGGCTTTTTTTATGTATGTCTTGCAGCATCATAAAAAGTCATTTTTTTCGCTCCTATTTTTACTATTTTTGGCATCGAAAAAAGCAGGAAGTGAAAAAAGACAACATTGAACAAGTTTTCAGTAAATTTTCGGAACTAAAAGTATTGATCATTGGCGACGCAATGGTCGATAACTATTTATGGGGCAAGGTTGACCGCATCTCGCCCGAAGCACCGATCCCGATTGTTACCGTAACCAAGCAGGAGAACAGGCTTGGAGGTGCAGGCAATGTTTCGTTAAACATTCAGGCTTTCGGTGCAACCCCAATTCTCATCTCGATGATCGGTGACGACGAAAAAGGTCGGGTTTTTGAGGACCTGATGCAAGAAAACAAGCTAACCAGTGAGGGAATTTTCGTTGACAAAACCAGGATGACTACCGTTAAAACGAGGATCATAAGTGGAGGCCAGCAGATATCCCGGGTCGATCAGGAGATATCAGCTCTGATTGACCATAACTTTGAAAAAGAAGTTCTCAGACGAATTAAAGAAATTATAGACAACGAGCATATCAACATCGTCATCTTTGTTGATTACGACAAGGGACTCATTACTCCCTGGCTAATTAAACAAGTGATTGCTTTGGCAAAATCAAAAAATATTTTTACAGCCGCTGATCCCAAGAGCCGTAACTTCAACAATTACCAACAGGTTAATCTGTTTAAGCCTAATTTCAAAGAGTTTAGAGACGGTCTGAAATTGCAGATCGAAAAAACAGATATGAACGAACTGAAGAAAGTTTCAGAAAAATTCAAGGCTGAAAATGAGATTGGTTTGTTGTTCATCACCTTGTCTGAACTGGGAGTATTTCTAACAAACGGAGTTAAACAAAATTATTATCCAGCCCAAGTGCGAGATATTGCTGATGTTTCAGGGGCCGGTGACACGGTGATTGCAGCAGCCAGTCTTTGTTTGGCTGCAGGCTTACCTATACCGTTTATGGCCCAGCTTTCCAATCTTGCCGGTGGATTGGTCTGCGAAAAGCTGGGTGTTGTGCCAATCGATCTGGAACAACTAAAAAAAGAGGTTCGGAAAATCCAGTTGATCTGATTAGCCTTCTTCCAAATTAGATATCTATGGAATGCTAATCAATGAATTTGGTGGACCGGATGAACCGTCGGCGCAACATTTATCCTTAAAAACCGTTTACCGGAAGCAGATATCTGCAGAAATCACAAAATAAAATATTGAAAATAAGAATATTACAACAATATTTAGTTTAATTAATAAATATTCACTATCGGTTTCTGTTTAAAATATTAACTTTGGAACTTACCAAATAAGTAGTTTTTGTATGGGAAAAGTAATTGCACTTGCTAACCAAAAGGGGGGAGTTGGAAAAACCACGACTGCGATAAATCTGGCAGCAAGTTTGGCCGTATTAGAGTATAAAGTACTGATTATTGACGCTGATCCTCAGGCGAATGCCACTTCAGGAGTAGGATTCGACGTCAAAAATGTGAAAACAAGTATTTATGAATGTATTGTTGACGAACTCGATCCCAGAAAAATTATTCTAAATACCGAAATACCTGGATTAGATCTTATCCCATCTCACATAGACTTGGTTGGAGCCGAAATAGAAATGCTCAATTTGCCTAACCGGGAGAAGGTATTGAGGCACGTAATTGAAAAAATCAGAAACGATTACGATTTCATCCTGATTGATTGCTCTCCGTCGTTAGGTTTGATTACGGTTAACGCCCTTACGGCTGCCGATTCAGTGATCATTCCAGTTCAATGCGAGTATTTTGCATTGGAAGGACTGGGAAAATTATTGAATACCATCAAAATCATTCAGACTAAATTGCATCCCGAGTTAGAAATTGAAGGCTTTTTACTCACCATGTTCGACTCGCGGTTAAATTTATCCAACCAAGTTCAGGAAGAAGTGAAAAAACACTTTCAGGAGATGGTTTTTGAAACGGTCATCCAGCGAAACATCAAATTAAGCGAGGCTCCCAGTTTCGGACAGCCGGCCATCCTGTATGATGCAAATTCGAAAGGGGCTGCCAGTTATATGAACCTTGCCCGGGAATTGCTCCAGAACAATGATCTGACAAAAATTAAAAATTCAGAAAAAATTATTGAATAAGACCTTTTGATTATGGCAAAAAAAAACGCATTGGGAAGAGGTTTGGGGGCTTTGATTGACGGAGCCGATACTACAAGAGAGATTGGTTCTTCCATCAATGAAATAGACATATCGAAAATTGTTGCAAACCCCTATCAACCACGGACCAAATTTGACGAAGAAGCCCTAAATGAACTGGCGACTTCGATCAAGGAAATCGGGATTATTCAACCGATTACCCTGCGCAAAATTGATGATGATCAGTACCAGATTATTGCGGGCGAACGACGTTTCAGAGCATCAAAGCTGGCTGGGCTAACTACTATTCCTGCCTATGTCAGAACGGCCAATGACGAAGGAATGCTTGAGATGGCTTTAGTTGAAAATATTCAGAGAGAAGACCTTGATGCCATTGAGATTGCACTCAGCTATCAAAGGCTGATTGACGAATGCCAGCTGACCCAGGAAAACCTAAGCGACAAGGTAGGCAAAAAGCGCTCAACTGTAACTAATTACCTGCGGTTACTTAAACTTCCGGCTAAAATACAGAAAGGTATTGTTGAAAATACCATCAGCATGGGTCATGCCCGTGCCTTGGTCAATATTAAGGATTCGGATATGCAACTGATGATCTATGACGAAATCATCAAAAATGAATTTTCGGTTCGCCGGGTTGAAGAAATTGTCAGAAATTATAACGAAGATAACAACAGTTTCCAACCGGAAGAGCGGGAAAGAAAGCCCAAATACCCTACTGAATATCAGGATTTGTACAATCACCTGAGTAAATATTTCCAATCCAGGATTGATTTCAGAATGGATCCGAACGGAAAAGGGAAGATTACCATCCCGTTTTCATCGGTTAAAGACCTGGAACGAATTTTAGGAATTTTGGATAAACTGGATGCTTAGACAAAAAAATATCGTCCCCATAAAACCATACAGTATTTGTTTCCTGGTAATCCTGTTTCTCGCAACAGGATTTTCTGCCTTTAGCCAGAAACAAGCTGCTGATACAACAAAAGTTGTCAAACCGGTTGTTCAGCATTCGCCCCGAAAAGCAACCATTTATTCGGCTGTTTTCCCCGGCTTGGGGCAGATTTACAATCGTAAATACTGGAAAGTTCCTTTGGTTTATGGAGGGTTTGCAACTTTAGGATACTTTATTAACTTTAACAACGAAGTTTATACTACATACAAAAAGGCATATTCTGACATTATTGACGACGATCCGTATACCAATTCGCACCTGAGCCTGAAGAATGTTAGTTCATATTTCTTAAAGCCGGAAAACCTTTCTTTATTTACAGAAAGGCTTCGAAGGGCAAAAGATAGTTCCCGAAGAAACAGGGATTTGGTTGTGATTGGAACCGTAGTTTTTTATGCGGTAAATATCATTGATGCGAGCGTTGATGCACACTTTTTTAATTTCGACATCAGCGACGATTTAACAATCAATTGGGTTCCGGGACCGGTTATGTGCATGGATAACAAACTGGTCGGGATATATTGCAAATTTACATTTTAAGTGTTCTTTATGAAGACATTACAACTGACAGTTATTTTACTAACAATTGCCGGACTTCATAGTTTTGCCTCCGGATTGAAAAAGGAGAGCCTTCGGAAAGCTTGTACCATCAATGTTTCAGCGCTCGACACCATAAACGGGTATGAAAAATACTACCTCATTCCCGACGAAACCCTCAATAAATATTTTGCAGACAAGCTCGACAGTATGCTCAATACCTGGTATGTGCAGAATGCATTTTTGCTCGACAGTACCGAACTGGCTGAAGCTGATACCCTGAAACAAACCCTTCCCGACTCGGTTTACATTGAGCGACTCCAATCCATGCAATCTGCAGTAAGCCTGTCGTATAATACGACGGTTAAGAATTTCATCACCATGTACACCGCGCGAAAACCCAAACAAGTTGCGGTAATGCTTGGCCTGGCCAATTACTATTTTCCGATGTTCGAAGAGGCCCTGGCCAAATATGACTTACCGATGGAGTTGAAATATCTTCCAATCATCGAATCCGCACTGAATCCCGGAGCAAACTCGGTGGCCAGTGCAGTCGGACTTTGGCAATTCATGTACTCCACAGGCAAAATGTATAAACTCGAAATCAGCACATTTGTTGACGAACGACGCGATCCGCTCAAAGCCACAGACGCTGCTGTCCGCTATCTTCGCGATTTATATAACATGTATAAAGACTGGCATCTGGTAATTGCAGCTTACAATTGCGGTCCCGGCAATGTAAATAAAGCGATCAAACGGTCGGGTGATGCAAAAGACTATTGGAAAATTTACTATCGTCTGCCAAAAGAAACCCGTGGTTATGTACCGGCGTTCATTGCAGCAAATTATGTAATGAATTTTTACCAGAATCACAACATTCTACCTAAAACGCCCGACTTCCCAATCATTACAGACACGTTAATGGTGAACGATTACCTGCATTTCAATCAGATTTCGGAAGTAATTGGCATTCCCGTTGAACAACTCAGAAGTCTAAACCCACAATACCGGCGTGATATTATCCCGGCCAGTAAAATAAAATCATACAGTTTGGTTTTACCACAGGATCAAATCTCTGCTTATCTTGAAAATGAATCGGAAATTCATGATCACCGGCGTGCCGAATTCTTCCCGAATAATGAGATTGTAAATCCTCAAAACAGTTATGCCAATTATAGTCCCAGCGACATCAAGGGCCGCGATAAGGTCATTTACACCGTTCAATCGGGCGATAACCTGGGGGCAATTTCGGCTTGGTTCAGGGTAAGAACTTCGGACCTGAAATACTGGAACAATCTTCGGAAAAGTTTCATCAAAGCCGGTCAAAAGCTTGCCATTTATGTTCCTGAAGGACAGGGCGAATACTATAGTTCGGTTAGTAAACTGAGCTATTCTGAAAAACAAAAGTCGTTAAGTAGAAAGCCAATTGTAAGTGCAACGCCCAAACTGGCAAGCACCGCAAAACCAAAGCCCGCTGAAGCACAAACGACTGTAAATAAAACTGTTCAGGAAAACACGCCAACTGATGTTGTTGAATTGGGCAAGAAAGATTCAGCGATAATTGTAGCTGCATCGTCGACAGTCAAGAACGAGATTGTATATTACACCGTTCGCAAGGGTGATAATTTTTGGTCGATTGCTAAAAAATTTCCGGGAGTATCGAATCATGAAATCATGAAATTGAATAATATCAAGGCTGCTAATAGTTTGAAAGTCGGGCAGGTATTGAAAATTATACCTAAAGCTTAACGACAATCAGGTAATCGAAACATACAGGGGAATGGCAGAAGCTACTCCCCCTTTTCATTTCTGCCGGACGAAAATAAACGCCCCTGCCAGGTGTTTCGATCAGCCAATAACTTTTCCAGTTTGGCTGTAAATTCAAAATTTTTTAATCCCCAGCGAGGAGCAACAAGCAGATCATCGGGAGCCTCACTGACAAAGCGCTCAATTACAATTTCAGGATTCAGCCGCTCCAGGTATTTCACACAAATATCCAGGTATTCCTCAACAGTAAACATCCTGAATTTCTGAGGATCCAACTGATATTCGCGGAACATGCTCGTTCTTTTGTGAATTTGTAATTGGTGAAGTTTCAGGTTTTCGACTGGAAGTAATGAAATCGCCTGAGCCTGATCAAGCCAATCAGACTCCGATTCGCCGGGTAAGCCTAAAATCAGATGAGCACAAGTGTGCAGGTCCCGGCGGGCCGTTTCAGTCAAGGCCCAGACTGATTCCGCAAAACTGTGACCGCGATTGAGGCGCATGAGCGTAGCATCCAGATGCGATTCTATGCCATACTCGATCATGATATAATGGTCCTGAGCCAATTTCTGAAGGTAATTCAGAATTTCATCGTTCACACAGTCGGGACGAGTTGCGATAACCAACCCAATAATTTCAGGGTGCGAAAGTGCTTCATTATATAGTACGTGTAAATTTTCGAGTGGTGCATAAGTGTTACTGTATGCCTGAAAATAAGCCAGGTATTTCATCGACTGATATTTCCGAGAAAAGAATTGAATCCCCTCGTCAAGCTGTTGAGTCACGCTCTTTTCGAGATGACAATAAGCCGGGTTAAAGGTTTTATTATTGCAATAGGTACATCCTCCGGTGCCTCGTGTTCCATCACGGTTGGGGCAGGTAAAACCGGCATCAACAGATATTTTTTGGACACGACCATTGAATTTTTTCCGGAAATAACCCGAAAAATCATTGTATAGTTTATTGCTTCCCCTCTGAAATTGGCTCATGATCGTTTCTTAGAATCCCCGTCAAAAGTAGTTCAATTTCACGGCAAGTAAAATCAAAAATCATCCATTGGCCTGTAAAATATGACCTTTTAAAGACATGTAATGAGATCATTTTAGCGACAGATGCGAATAGAACCGAATATTTGATAGTTTTCATTTTTTTAATCAGCAATCTAAAAATCTTATATACAGAATTTTAAACGACGAACTCAAAAAAGCTAATTGTTTAAAACTCGTTTAAAACTTTTTACTCCAATTGCCCTATCCCTACTAATTTGTTGGATCGAATTTCTAAATTTAAGCATCGTTAAAAAGCTGCCATGCTAAAACCTGAAGACATCAGCCAAATTAAAGCCCGGGGAAGTCAGCCTGAAACGGTCTTGCAGCAGATTGAAAATTTCAAAACAGGATTTCCATTTTTGAAAATTACCGAAGCAGCCAGCAATTACCATGGCATTATTAAGCTCTCCGAAAGCGAATTTAAAAAATACATTTCAGTAGTTGATGAAGAGGTTTCGAATGGACTCGAACTCGTGAAATTTGTTCCGGCATCGGGTGCAGCAAGTCGGATGTTCAACTCGCTCTTCACGGCGCTCGAAAAATTAAAAAAGGGGGCTAAATCTACCGAAATAACCGACAATATTGAATATCAACAATTCATTAATCAGCTCAACCAGTTCACATTTTATGACGATCTGGAAAAGTGGGCTGCGGTTAAAAATATACCTGTCCGTCAGATTCCGTCACAAAAATTGATTGAATGGCTGCTTTTTGAACCAGGTCTTAATTATGCCAATCTGCCCAAAGCTCTTCTTAAGTTTCACCAATATCAGGATGGAAGCCGGACACCGCTGGAAGAACATCTGATTGAAGGGGCCCTCTATTCAAAAGACCGCCAAGGGATGGTCAGGGTTCATTTTACCGTATCAGCAGAACACCAACATGCCTTTGAATCGGCAGTCAATTCACTACGAGACAGCTATGAACAGCGTTTCGAGGCAAATCTTCGCCTAACTTTCTCGCAGCAAAAACCATCGACCGATACGATTGCGGTTAATCCGAATAATACACCTTTCCGAAATACGGACGGCAGTTTGCTATTTAGACCTTCAGGACACGGGGCTCTGCTCGAAAACCTGAATGAAGTGGATGCCGACCTGATTTTTGTCAAAAATATTGACAATGTTGTTCCCGACCAGCTAAAAAATGTGACTGTCGAATATAAAAAAGCACTGGCAGGAGTAGCGACAACTCTTCAGGAACAGATTTTTTACTATCAGCGTATGTTAAAAGAACATTATCCCAGCTCGCTCGAAAGCGCGTTTTACGCTGAGGCGGCAAACTTTCTGGAAAATGTTCTGAACATTACTCCTCCGGCTAATCAGTATTACAGCGAAAAAGAAGAATTATTTCATTATTTCAGCCAAAAATTCAACCGGCCAATCCGGGTTTGCGGCATGGTAAAAAACTTGGGAGAACCTGGAGGCGGACCATTTTTTGTCCAAAACCGAGATGGTTCGGTTTCGTTGCAGATTGTTGAAAACGCACAAATTAATTTCAATGACCCGGAACAATCGGAAATTACGCGTCAGTCCAGTCATTTTAATCCGGTTGATCTGGTTTGTGCGGTAAAAGATTACACTGGTAAAAAGTATAATCTTTTGGAATTTCGTGATCCTTCAACGGGCTTGATCGCATTCAAATCAAAGGATGGTAAACCGCTGAAGACTCAGGAATTACCGGGGTTATGGAATGGATCGATGGCAGATTGGAACACACTTTTTATTGAAGTCCCGACAGAAACATTTGCTCCGGTCAAAACACTAACAGACCTGTTGAGAAAAGAGCATCAGCCCAAATGACTCAAATCGAAAAAGTATTCTTAAATTTGCAACCTAGAATATGAAGTTATGAACGAGGACGCCAGAGATAATTTTGAAGAAGATGATTTTCAAGAGGCGGTAGCACGTTTCAGAAAAATGGTAAAAACAAAAACCTCCGGATATTTCGATGTGTATGAAGTAGAAGGCATTGTTGACCATTTTTTAGAAGATGGCCGGATCAAACTGGCAAAAAAAGCTGTTGAAACAGGACTCCGGCTACATCCTTCCTCAGTTTCCATTAAAATCCGTCAGGCGCAAATCCTGATGCACGAAGGCAAACTGGAAGAATGCCTGGAATTACTTGCCCTGGCCGAGAAAATTGAAACAAATAATCCCGAACTCTTTTTGGCACAAGGGGCAGCATACAACTTACTCGGCGATGTTGGGAAAGCAGTGGCTGCTTACGAATATGTTCTTAAAATGCCAATCGATGATCGTGACGAAACACTGTACAATATTGGCGTATCATTCGGTCAGGCCGGAGAAACCCAACTGGCCATCAAATACCTCGAAAAAGCATATCAAGTAAATTCCCAAAACGAAATTGTACTCTACGAACTGGGATACTATTACGACAAGGATTCTCAATTTGAAAACAGTATCGAGTTTTACAACAAATACCTTGATATCGATCCATTCAATCATTCTGTCTGGTATAACATTGGCATCACTTACAACCGTATCGGGATGTTCGCGAAAGCCATCGAAGCTTATGATTTTGCCATTGTTTTGAACGAAGATTTTCTTCATGCTCATTTCAACAAGGCCAATGCACTGGCTAACAATAACCAGTTTGATGAAGCGATCGAATGTTACCAGGAATATCTGATACTCGATCGTGAAAATGATGATGCGTTTTGTTATCTGGCAGAATGTTACCTGAACATCGATCGTTATGAAGAGGCTCTGGACAATTACCAGAAAGCTATCCGGTTAAACGAATCCAATTCAAGTGCCTGGTATGGTTCCGGATTAATAAAATGGTCAGACGGTCAACTCGTTGAGGCACAATCTTTTCTAAAAAAAGCAATTAGTCTGGAAGATGACAACCCGGATTTTTGGGCAATGGATGCAAAGATTCATGCTGAACTGAATCAGCTTAAAGAAGCGATTTCGTCCTTTGAAATGTCGATGATGCTTGATCCTGAAAATATTGAAAACTGGCTGTCCTATTCCGAAATGTTTTACGATATCAATGATACCGACAGGGCCATTCAGGTATTGAAGGCTGCCAATAAAATAAACAAAGACAACGCCAACCTCAATTATCGGATGACAGCTTATCTGCTCGATAAGAATGAAGAGTTGGAAGCTGCCTGTCATTTTGAGCGGGCTCTGAAAATCGATTACAGTAAACACAATGAATTGTTTGAATTCTATCCCGAAGCCCTGAAAATTGAATCAATAAAAAAACTTATTTCACAATATCAATCAACGAAATTTTAGAACAATGAATTTTCGATTGCCACACATGCCCAACCGTCCGGAAAAGCCCCGAGAGAATGGTCTTACTATGGTTATGGACAAAGGATTAAGTCTGCGCGAAGCAGAAGATCTATGTGACATTTCGTCACCCTATTGTGACCTGATTAAATTGGGTTTCGGCACCTCGATCATCACCAACCGGCTACATGAAAAAATCAGGCTATTCAAATCAGCGGGATTGAAACCCTACTTTGGAGGAACGCTCTTCGAAGCATTTGCTGTACGGGGAATGTTTGATGAATATCGTCGGTTTCTGGATGAATATGAAATGGAAATGGTTGAAGTGTCAGACGGGGTCATGGAACTTGATCACAAACTGAAATGCCAATACATCAGCGAACTGAGTAAAAACTACACCGTTCTATCTGAAGTAGGTTCAAAACTGAAAGGGAAAGAAATTTCGAACAAAAAGTGGATCGAGTACATGCAAACCGAACTTAAAGCTGGTGCATGGAAAGTGATTGCCGAAGCTCGCGAAAGTGGCAATATGGGAATTTATAATGACGATGGATCGGCCAATTTTGAGTTGATTTTGGATATTAAAAAAGCACTCGATCCAGACACCATTCTTTGGGAAGCCCCGTTAAAGACTCAACAAGTATGGTTCATCAAGCTGCTCGGTCCAAATGTAAACCTGGGTAACATTGCCACCAACGAAATCATTCCGCTTGAAACACTCAGGCTGGGTTTGCGCGGCGATACACTGCTGACGTTTATACCATGTAAAAATTTATAAATCAATTAGGTGGCTTTTGAAGTCACCTTTTTTATTTCTGATTAAGGACCTTCACAATGCAGAATAAAGCCTTACTTGTTATCGATGTTCAGAACGATTACTTCCCGGGTGGACAGATGGAACTTGCAAACATGGCTGAAGCCACCCGAAATATCAAAAAATTGATTTCTTTTTTCAGGGGAACCCGCCACCCAGTTATTTTTATTCAACATTTGGCAGTAAAACCCAATGCCAGCTTTTTTATTCCAGGAACAAAAGGTGCGGAGATTCATGAGTCGGTAAAGCCCCTTCGATCTGAACCGGTTATTGTAAAAAATTTTCCGAATAGTTTCAGGAACACTTCGCTGCAGAACTATTTGCAGGATATTCAAATTAAAGAGCTGGTTATTTGCGGTGCCATGAGCCACATGTGTATCGATACCACTACCAGAGCCGCAGCTGATTTGGGATACTTGTGCACATTGATTGATGATGCCTGTGCAACCCGTGATTTAAGTTTCAACAACCAAATCATAAAAGCTTCAGATGTACATTTAGCATACATGGCCGCTTTAAACGGAACCTTCGCCCAGGGTATGCAACACAGATCAATTTCTGGAATATAATGATCCAGTTGACGAATTGGCATAAAAAACCCGACGGAGTAAGGTCTGAGGTAATTTTCCGGCGGGCAAAAAAATACGGATCTTAAATCAATTTCGACTGTTTCACTCTGAAACAAAGAGTATGCTCAAGCTAGCTGCAATGCTTTTAAAAGAATTTCAGGTATTTTTTTGATAATAAGGCATAAAAAATCTTGTTCACACAAAGTGTAATATTTCAGATTGTTGTCGGTTTCGGATGATCAGCGAAAATCCGTAGAACTAAACATTTAATTCGGCTGTTACCAACAGTTGTGCGATTAAAATGCGAGAGCATATTTAAGTTTATTCAGGGGTTTGTTGTTTAAAAAGTGCCAAAATATTGAAGCACTGTCACTGCTGTATATTTTTGATAAAATGCGAACCGAAATGCCCAGGTTTGTATTTTGCACGGGTTATCGCTTGAGCATACAAGTTGATCGCATAGTTGAGAGTAATAGAGTTTCGATTCGTCAGTCTTGACTTTTTAACAAATCGTACGCAAAAGGTTCTTCCATCTTTTTCAAATTCAAAAGCATTCTTTTGGGTAGTTTCCAAACCGGATCCCGTTGCACTTTTGGCAATTTCAAGTCCAATTGATTGTTCTTTTGACAGATATCCTTTGCTTTCCAATGAGCCATGCAATTGCTTAAGTGAGAATGTTTAATGATCGGATCAAATAATGGATAACATCGATGATACGCTTACGCCCGTTGCTCAGCATCCATACTTGCAAATACACTTTTTCGGCTAACTGAAGTTCACCAGCGTGCAATTTGTAGCCATTCAACGGCATCCCCAGGCCTTGCTAACAGCAGAATCAACAAAAGCTTTATCAGGTGCTGTTCCGTAGAAAGTACCGTCGTTTACATCATATCCGGCTGCTTCGCAATGAGTTGTCTCGGGCTATTTGAGCAAACAGGAACGGGAATAGAATCCAACGATGTAAGTATCTTAAATCCGTGGTTTAGAATGTTTGATAAGCCTACGATATAAAAGCTGCGATCCACGGATAAAGCCGCTTATGTCCTGCGATTAAAATTGGAACGGTCAATGAGGTTTGGAAAATCGCTGGTATGCATCTGCATTTAACGTTTACCAAAGAAGTAACTTTCAGAGTCAATGCCAATAGATTCTGCAGTCAGAGCTAATGCAATTATTTGAGCAATACTGACATTTTTGGATCCACACTTGGGTAGCTCTTGAAAGTTGTCGAACTCATTAATCCGATCAGAAAAGAACGATTTGGTTAAACCAATAAACTTGTTCGACCAGATTTGCCTTCACTGGTTGTGCACTAAGTAGACATAATGAGTTTGGCCAAGTTTATTTTCTACTAATAGTCCGCCATTGAATACCAATATAATGCACAACTTTTTAAATTTGAATATCTGTTGATTGATTTATTTTCAAATCGCAGAACTAAACGATTTAATTCCTGTTATATGAAAGGACTTTTAAAAAAATCACTTTTTCTTGCTCTGATGATTTCATTTCTGGCAAGTTTTGCGCAGGAAGAAACGACCCTGGTTAAACTCAATGATGCAGTTCCAGGCTTCGAATTCAACCGAAGCCCGGATAAAAAAACAAAACATAAACGATTTAAAAGGAAAAACAGTCCTGATAACCTTTTTTGCAACCTGGTGCGGCCCCTGCCGAAAAGAGTTGCCTCATATTCAATCAGACATCTATAACAAATACAAGAATAATCCGAATTTCGAAATCCTGATCTTCGGACGTGAGCATAGCTGGGAGGAGGTGAACAAATTTAAAGTTGAAAACAAATTTACCATGCCTTTATATCCCGACCCGGAACGAAAAATATATTCCAAATTTGCTGGACAATACATCCCCAGAAATTTCCTGATTTCTCCGGAAGGAAAAGTCATCTTCAGTTCAATCGGATTTGAAGAAAAAGATTTTAAGGCTCTGAAAAATATGCTTGAATTACAGCTCAAAAGAAAGTAGAAGGCAGTTTACTCCTTCGTTGCAATCGTTTCAATTTCGATCAAAGCGCCTAAAGGAAGATCCTTCACAGCAAATGCTGCACGAGCCGGAAAATTTTTGGTATAATATTTAGCGTAAATCTCATTCATTTCCTTAAAATTAGCCATGTCGCTCAACAAACAGGTCGATTTCACTACGTCGGAATAGTCATACCCGGCTGCTTTCAAAATAGCTCCGATATTTTTTAATACTTGCTCGGTTTGTCCCTGAATACCTCCATCTACGATTTTCATCGTTTGAGGATCAAGCGGTATTTGCCCTGAAATATAAAGCGTTCCTCCGGCGTCAACAGCCTGACTGTATGGACCGATAGCTGCCGGAGCATTTGATGTTTGAATAATACGTTTCATCATTGATGGTTAAGGATGTTTGACTCGTTAAAATAAATAAAAAACCGGGATTCATTCAACTGATTTATTCCGGTCAACTGATTTTAATCTATATCCTTGAGCTCTAAACACTATGCTTTTCCGACAGATAGCGCTCTGCATCGATTGCAGCCATACAGCCCGAACCAGCGGCAGTAACAGCCTGACGGTAAATCGGATCTTGTACATCGCCACAGGCAAAAACACCAGACACATTTGTTTTCGATGTTCCCGGAATAGTTTTAATGTAACCCACTTCGTCCGTTTCAATAAAATCTTTCACAAAACCAGAATTGGGCTGGTGACCGATGGCCAGAAAAAATCCATCAATTTTAATGGTTATTTCCTGTTCTTCCGGCGTACCTTTCTTTTTCCAGAGGATTGCTCCTTCAACAACACCATCTCCAATTAATCCTTTTGTTTGATGCTCCCAAAGCACTTCAATATTTTTAGTTTTAAAAACACGTTCCTGCATCACCTTTGAAGCCCTGAGCTCATTTCTTCTCACAATCAGATAAACTTTATTCACCAAACCGGCCAGGTAAATAGCCTCTTCAGCAGCGGTATCGCCACCGCCAACTACGGCAACATCTTTTCCCCGATAGAAAAATCCATCACAGGTTGCACAGGCAGAAACTCCACTTCCGGCATATTTTTTCTCATCTGCAAGGCCCAGGTATTTAGCAGTTGCTCCGGTAGCAATAATAACCGTTTCTGCTTCAACAACCTTTTTTTCATCAATCCAAACTTTATGAACCGGCCCTGAAAAATCAACTTTTGTGGCAAGTCCCCAACGAACATCGGTGCCAAACCTCACTGCCTGAGCTTTCATATCCTCCATCATAACCGGACCCGTTATTCCCTGCGGATATCCGGGAAAGTTTTCAACTTCTGTAGTGGTAGTCAACTGTCCTCCTGGCTGAAGTCCTTCGTACATCACGGGAAAAAGGTTTGCCCTTGCAGCATAAATCGCCGCAGTATATCCGGCTGGTCCTGAACCAATGATCAGGCATTTGGCTTTTTCAGTTTCTCCTGTCGAACTAGTCTGTGTGTTTGTCGTTTCATCAAGATTTAATGATTTAAACATATCCTGTCTTTTTTAAAATTTCTGAGTCAAAGGTACAAAACAAGCCATCAGGTACAACAGCTAGCTAATCAATAATTGTTATCTGTACATAGACAAAGCCGAACTTACTTCTCATTACATTTTTCATTTTCCCAAGTTAAAAACAGCAATTAATCGAATCGGCTTGAATAACCCATTGTTTGACAGCTCAAAACAAAATAATATCATAAAATATTAATAATTAATATGATAGAAAAATAAATAATAATAAAATCCGTTATTAAAAAAGTAACAATTATCATGAATTTGATGTAAAAATGAGTATATAAACTATAAGTTATGGTTGTTCAGAAAAGAATTCAGAAAATCAGGAAACAATCAAGGATTGCCTCTCCTCCCGAAAATTTATGGTTTTTTAGTGAAGAAAGTGCCAAACGCCAACTTCAGAGAACCGAAAAGCCATCGTTGAGAAATGACAGGTTAAGTGCGTCAAATGGCAATCATAACCTGAATGTCACTGAAAGTTTCAAAAAGCAAATGATTAAAAAGGAATGCTCATTTGTTGTTGATTGGCAAATGTCAGATACCTTCTGATCTGTAAAACTTACTGCTGACCTTTACAAATACCATCAACCCTATTTCTAGTGTAACAAGATTATATCCCAGAGGGGGTAGCGTTAGCATATTGTTATATTAAAAGTTAATCCATGAATGTATTAATGTTCGGGTGGGAATTTCCGCCCAATATTTCGGGGGGATTAGGGACTGCCTGTTTGGGTATTGTAAAAGGTATGTCGGCATATCCGGATGTGCACATTACTTTTGTAGTTCCAAAAATCTATGGGAATGAACAATCGGGGACGGTTCAGCTAATCAGTGCAGAAGAAGTCCCGGTCAGCAGCAAATATATAGTTGGGAACAGACCTGCTTCAGCAAGTTATCTTGAAGTTTCGTCTAAACTGGTTCCGTACCTGACACCACAAAGTTTTGCAAGCAAGTATCAAGCGTACGAAACTCAGAATGAATATCGAGATGTTACCAGAAAAAACATTACTATTCCTTTTTCGGGTAAGTACGGTCCTACTCTATTCGATGAGATTAATAATTACGCCATTGTAGCTCAGTCGATCGCAAGAAAAAATCAGTTTAACCTGATTCATGCACATGACTGGCTCACTTTTCCTGCTGCTGTGGCAGCCAAACAAATCTCAGGAAAGCCACTCGTACTTCATGTTCATTCAACCGATTTTGACCGAAGCGGCGGTAATGTAAATCCGTCTATCTATGCCATCGAAAAACAAGGATTTGAGAAAGCTGACCATATCATCACGGTAAGTAATCGTGTAAAAACCAGGCTTATTGAGCAGTACAGTATTTCTCCAGAAAAAATTACAACAGTTTATAATGCCATTGACACTGAACCCGATTGTGTTAGCTTATACAAAAAACGAAACGGGAAGGAAAAAATAGTCACTTACCTAGGTCGAATTACAATTCAGAAAGGTCCGGAATATTTTGTTGAAGTGGCCCGATTAGTCCTCCGGCGGATGAGAAATGTACATTTCGTTATGGCCGGAGATGGTGAATTGACCAGGCGAATGATTGATTTATGTGCCCGTTATGGAATCAGCGATAGGTTTCATTTTACTGGCTTTTTAAAAGGTAAAGAAGTCAGCGAGATGTTCAGCCAAAGTGATTTGTTTATCATGCCTTCCGTTTCCGAACCTTTTGGTATTGTACCACTTGAAGCCATGCAGGCTAATGTTCCGGTTATCATTTCATTGCAATCAGGAGTTTCCGAATTAATTCATCATGCAATCAAAACAGATTTTTGGGATGTTCATGCCATTGCAGATGCGGTTCATCGAATTCTGAAAAACAAGGTATTATCGAAAATACTTAGTTTTGAAGGTAAAAAAGAAGTCAACAAACTTAGCTGGGAATTTTCTGCCCGTCAAATTCGGCAGGTTTATTTTAATACCCTAGCCAAACAAGCCTCCTGAAATGAAAAATATATGTCTCTATTTTCAGATTCACCACCCTCTCAATTACCGTACATTTCGGTTTTTCGAGATCGGAGAATCGAAATCAGCTTATGATGATCTTCGGATAGAAAACGAAATTTTGGAGGCAGCAGTAAATTTCTATATTCCTACCAACGATTTCTTAATCAATTTAATCCATCAGACAAAAGGGCAACTGAAGTTAACGCTTTACATTTCCGGAACATCACTCGATTTGTTTGCACTGTATTCTCCTAAATTACTTAACAGTTTCAGGCAGCTTGCGGACACCGGTCTGGTTGAATTTGCTGGTGGAACAGCGTCTCATTCAGTATCGTCGATAGCTGATAGAAAAGATGAATTCAGGCGGCAAATCAAACTAAATAAGGACAGGATTACACATTATTTTGGACGGAAACCTAAGATTTTTGCAAATACTGATTTGCTGTTCACCAATCAAATCGCTGAAATTGTAGCGGAGTCCGGCTATCCGATGATTTTGGCCAACGGATCAAGAACGATCTTGCAATGGAGAAGCCCAAACTATCTATATTCAACGTTAAATCAGAAGAAAAATCTTATCCTGTTCCGTAATGAAACAATCAGTAATGAATTTTCAGCCATTTTCAATACTATCGCAACCACAGGAAAGAATGAATTTCTGCAACAGTTTCTTGCCTCGATTAACGGTATTTGTACCGACGAACCAATATTGAATATCTACCTTAACTACAGTATTCTTGCTGGAATCAGGACTGACATTAAACGAAAGGACTTTAGAAAATTAGTTTTCCAAATCATTAAAAATCCAGGTTTCAGGTTCGGTTTGCCCTCAGAGGTTGCCGATCAATTTGGTGCTATTTCGGAGGTTGGAACTGATGTACCTATTTTCTGGACAGAACATGATCATCCTTCTTATTTTTCTGAAAATGACTTGCAAAGAGAAGCAATACAGCAATTATTTAAACTCGAAAAGCGCGTAACAGGGACGAAAAATATTGATTTGCGGACCGACTGGCAATACCTCCAGACCTCCGACCATTTCCACTTGATGAACGAGAATCATCCGGCATATTCTGAGTCTGGCTCAAATGGATATATTTACAAATCGAATTATGATGCATTTATCAATTACATGAATATTCTGGAAGATTTCAAACGCCGTTTAATAGCTGAAAAAGAAAGTAGTAAAAACAGTCGGGACATTCTGAAATCCAGTTCAACCCCATCCAGTCATCAATTTCGAAGTAAAAACCGATGATTTTTTTTGGAGAACTGGAGAAGATGGCTACTTTTGCAACCACAAAAGTTCGGGGTGTAGCGCAGCCTGGTAGCGTATCCGTCTGGGGGGCGGGGGGTCGCAAGTTCAAATCTTGTCACCCCGACTAGTTGAAAATCAAAGGGTTAGACTTAAATGTTTAGCCCTTGTTTTTTGCTTTCCTTACATTTTATAACTTTTTCTGATAGATATCCTTTGATGATATAAAGCCAATAACCAACTATGAACCTGATTTTTACTGTGTATTCTGTTTTCTTTCTGGCTACAGCATTAATTTGTTTTTTTGTGGCATTCCTTGCCTGGCAAAGACGATTGGTAAAAGGTTCCAAAGAACTTGCCTTCCTAATGATTGCCGCAGGTATTGGTGCATTTTGGCTCATATTCGAGACTGCGGCTCCGTCTATTACAGAAAAGATATTCTGGTCGAAACTCGAATTTCTGGGTGGAATAGCCACTCCTGTACTTTACTTAATTTTTGTGCTTCGATTTACTGGTAAAGACAAATTTCTTTCCCCAAAAAACATATTGCTGCTATTCATAATTCCGGCAATTACTTTGGCGCTTACAATAACAAACGAGAGCCACAGTTTGATATGGTCAGGTTTTTCTGCAATCTCAGAGGAAACAAACCTTATGGAATATTACCATGGTATTGGATTTTGGTTTGGTTATATCGTTTACTCATATTTGTTGTTATCTTTGGCAGCCCTCAACCTTTTTAGCTTTATAATCCACCAAAAAAGAACATTTCGGTCTCAAGGATTGATTGTTTTAATTGGAGGTTTTTGCCCCTGGATAGCCAGCATTATTTATCTAATTGGGTACAATCCAATTGCGGGTTTAGATATAACTCCTGCAAGCATCATGCTAAGTGGAATACTGTCGGCTTATGCCATTTTAAACATCCGATTCCTCGATTTGGTACCAGTGGCTCGTGAAACGCTTGTTGAAACCTTACCTGATGGCATACTGGTCTTGGATGGTCAAAACAGGATACAGGACATTAATGGTGCAGCCTTATCATTCTTAGGTATTCGAAACAAAAATATCATTGGGTTCCCGGCACTATCTACAGGTTCCTCGGAAACTCAATTGATGAATGCAGTGATTGATCATGAAACTGATGACAAGACACAAGAAGTTCAAAGTAATGCCGAAATTAAAACCTTCAGGATACTTAAACACACAATCAAGAATCAGTCAGAAAGCCGTCTGATTGTAATTCGCGATATTACAGAACAGAGACAAGCTGAATGTGAACTAATTAAAGCCAAAAATCATGCTGAGGAAAGTGATCGTTTAAAATCAGCTTTTCTGGCCAACATGAGTCATGAGATTCGTACACCAATGAATGGCATATTAGGCTTTGCCGAGCTACTAAAAGAACCCGGTCTTTCCAGCGAAGAATCACAACAGTATGTCTCAATTATAGAAAGTAGTGGTATCCGAATGCTAAACATTATTAACGACTTGATTGATATATCAAAAATTGAGTCGGGAACCATGAAAGTTTTTTTATCGGAGACCAATGTCAATGACCAAACCAATTTTATTTTTGATTTTTTTAAGCCTGAAGCAGCACAGAAAGGGTTGTTACTGAAGTTGAAAAATTCCCTCCCTTCAACAGAGGCCATCATAAGGACAGACCGGGAAAAGCTCTATGCCATCCTCACAAACCTGGTAAAAAATGCAATTAAATTTACCTATACCGGGACCATCGAAATTGGTTACGAATACTTGAAATCAACCCATTTGTCACCAACTCCGAAATTAATGTTTTTTGTAAAAGATACCGGAATGGGAATATCATCCGAACTCAAGGATGTTATTTTCGAAAGATTCAGACAAGGGAATGAATCGCTATGCAAAAGATTTGAAGGAGCAGGATTGGGTTTAGCTATATCAAAAGCTTATGTCGAAATGTTGGGTGGTACAATTTGGATTGACAAAGATTATGATGCTGGATCAATTTTTTATTTTACACTTCCATACAGTTGTAAATTAGACAAGAAAGATGGTCACTACTAGAGTGGAAAATGTCACGCTGGAAGATAAATCAATAAATAGATTCAAATATTCACAAGAATAAATTGCTTTTTAAAAGTTTATCAGAAATGTTGGTAGAAGAAAATTAAAAAACCCTCTGAAATCAATACTTTCAGAGGGTTTTCTTGTTTAATTTGTGACCCTGGAGAGACTCGAACCCCCAACCTTCTGATCCGTAGTCAGATGCTCTATCCATTAAGCTACAGGGCCATTGCAAAAGCGATGCAAATATAATACTTATCAGAACAAAAACAACCTCCCAAATATATTTTTCACCTATTCATATTTGCCCATTTTATCTTCAATTAAAACATCCTGATTCCTACGAGTTTGTATCTTCATGTTCGTTATCATTTCGTCGGCACCTGCCGCATAAACAGCCTCATGAATAGCTTTCACAAGGCTCATAACGTCATCGTAATAGCCCTCAACAACTGTTTCAAACGGGCAAACCCGATATTTCAATCCTGATTTTTGGATCAAATCAATTGCCACATCAACCAACTCATAAGTACCTATTGATCCTGACCGGGGTAGAACCTGAATTGCAACATTTATACTATTCTTCATTTCTGTTTTTATTTTTATCGTCAATAAACTGTTTGATTTCTTCAGCGCTCATTCGCTTCACGTTAGTAATAATGATATCCTGTCGAACAAAGTCTCCATATTGGTTGCATTCATTGATCACACTGCTAAACACTTCCTGAATATCAGATTTTACTGGTAAAAGCATAACTATAATAGCCAGATTATCATGAAACTTAATTTCTTCAACAAGGCCATCGATATTTTTCATAGCAAATTCCAATTCGGTTCTGATCAGCTTCTTCTGTACTGCCGAATATTTCTTTACGTTCTCCTGTCCAATAAAGACAACAAAATAGCGTAATTTTTGTCCTTTACCACCAAGTCCGGTTGAAATATAAACCTGTTGTTCGTCCATTAGTGAGCTTTGAATAACCATCCGGCTTTCCTGTAAAGCGAGTATGCTCCATTCCCTTAATGCCCGATCTGGGTTTAGTGCATATTTCTCGATTGCACGAAATGCCTCTACCTTTTCCTGTGAAGCCAAAAGCACCAACAAACTTTTCTTTTCATCTAATGGAATATCCGGGCTAAACAGGTCGTTTCGATGATCAAAAATCATTTCGTTGGAAAATCCGGTCTTCATATCTCTTCCATAATTAAAATACTCCAACTGAAGTTCAACATCAATCTGTTCCTCCAAAATGCTGAAGTTTTCGGGCAAAGAAGAAATCGCCTCCTGAATTCTTTTGTAAATATTTTCTTCCTCCATACGATTTTTCATGATGCACAAAAGTAATTGAATCGAATTTGATTTATCAAGTAACCCAGTTTTTTTAACTGTTTTAGCAAAACTTAAATATCTTTGCCCCGTTATTCTTATTTAGTTTAAATTAGATTAGTATCTGATCCGATTATCGTGAGGCTCTCTGAAGTAAAAAATAAAGAAACTGTTATCATTACCAAGGTTTTAGGACATGGTTCTTTCCGGAAAAGAATTACAGAAATGGGGTTTGTAAAAGGGAAAGAAGTAACTGTGATTAAGAATGCTCCATTCAATGGCCCAATTGAGTATAAAATACTGGATTATAACATCACTCTTCGCAAAACCGAAGCGAATTTGATTGAAGTAGTGGGTCAGGATGAGGAGCACATTCAATTTATCTCAAACTACGAAGGGGTAATTGACCATACTGACTTGAAAGTTTCGGCCAAAGAAAAAGAACGGACAATCAATATCGCCCTGGTCGGAAATCCTAATTGCGGCAAAACGACGCTTTTCAACTTTCTTTCGGGTTCTAAAGAACACGTCGGGAATTACAGTGGAGTAACCATTGATGCCAAAAAAGCAACTTTCGAAAGCGACGGATACAACATCAATATTTTCGATCTTCCCGGAACTTATTCGTTGACAGCTTATTCTCCTGAAGAAATTTATGTCCGGAGATTTATAATGGAAGAAACTCCGGATATTGTGATCAATGTAATCGACTCATCTAACCTGGAGCGAAACCTTTTTCTGACAACCCAACTGATTGACATGGATATCAAGGTGATTATTGCTTTGAACATGTACGATGAGTTGCTAAAAAATGAAATAAAGTTTGATTACCGGGGTTTAGGCCGGATGATCGGCATTCCGGTCATTCCTACTGTCAGTTCAAAGGGAAGAGGAATTTCGGATCTGATTAAAAAGACAATCGAAGTATATGAAGACCTCGACCCAATTGTACGACATATTCATATCAATTACGGGGACGAACTTGAAAAATCAATCGAGGTACTGAGAGCTACAATTAAGCTTGAAAAACCTATAACTGATACAATATCTTCCCGGTTCCTGGCCATCAAGTTACTTGAACGTGATAAGCAAACGGAAGAATCGCTGACCTCCTACACAAATTATCCTGAAATTACGAAGGTCGCTCAAACTGAAATCAGACGAATTGAACGATTGTACAACGAAGACAGCGAAACAGTAATTACTGATGCCAAATATGGATTCATATCCGGAGCGCTTGAAGAAACATATAAACAGCGCGAAAAAAAGACAATTAACACGTCTGAAAAAATTGATAATATATTAACCAATAAGTTTCTTGGATTTCCAATTTTCATGCTCTCTATTTCGACGGCTTTTTACGCCACATTCAAGCTTGGTGCTTTCCCGATGACATGGATTGAAAATCTGGTAGCCTGGGTGAGCAGCCAAATTGCCACTATTTTGCCCAATGGCATGCTGAAGGATTTGTTGATCAACGGAATTATTGATGGCACCGGAAGTGTGTTGGTCTTTTTACCGAATATTCTGATTTTATTCTTCTTTATTTCATTCATGGAAGATTCGGGTTACATGGCCCGTGCAGCATTCATCATGGATAAAATCATGCACCGATTTGGCTTGCACGGCCGATCATTTATCCCGATGGTAATGGGATTTGGGTGCAATGTTCCGGCAATAATGGCAACTCGTACGCTTCGCAATCCGGGCGACCGCTTGCTTACCATGCTGATCATTCCCTTCATGTCGTGCAGCGCACGCCTGCCAGTGTATGTACTTTTCATTACCGCTTTTTTCCCGGAACAACCGGCTTTGGTATTGGCTTGCATTTATTTTTCAGGGATACTGCTGGCTTTTCTGACTGCCCAGCTTTTAAACCGAACATTTTTCAGGAATAAAGAAACTCCCTTTGTACTGGAATTGCCTCCATACCGTATTCCAACTTTTAAGAATATTCTTATTCACATGTGGGACAAGGCCCAGCAATATCTTCGCAAAATTGGAGGTGTCATCCTGATTGGTGTCATCATTATATGGGCATTAGGTTATTTCCCAAGAGAAAAGGGTTCAGACATCTCTGCTACAGCTCAAATCACGCAGGAGCACCCTGAAAATGTACAGAATGAGAGACTTCAAAACAGTTATTTAGGGAAATTGGGAAAATTAGTTGAGCCAGTCATGACTCCTCTGGGTTTCGATTGGAAAATGAGTATCAGTTTGCTGGCAGGACTTCCGGCCAAAGAGATTATTGTGAGTACGATGGGCGTTTTATATCAAACCGACCAGAACAACGGAGACATTAGTTTAAGCAATAAACTGAAGCAGGAAACTTACATTTCTGGAACAAAGCAAGGACAACCTGTCTTTTCGATACCGGTTGCACTCTCTTTTCTGGCTTTTGTTTTGATTTATTTTCCTTGCATTGGAGTTATTGCAACCATCAAAAGTGAATCAGGAAAGTTAAAATGGGCTATCTTCACAATGGTATATACCACTTCAGTTGCCTGGATTGTTTCATTCCTGGTTTTCAGAATTGCAATCTATTTTATTTCGTAACTAAAACAGAATTAAAATGATACAAGAAATTATAACATACTTGATTATCGCCTCTGCTTTCGGAATACTTCTCTACAACATTTTGCAATTTTTCAATTTGTTTGGAAAGAAGAAGCAGAACTTGGGAAAATGTGGAGGATGCTCGGGTGCAGGTTGTGAAATCAGAGAACTTCAACAGCTAAATAAATCTCAGATTGGACAGAAGAACCAGTACCGGTTCTACCTATAAATTTTTCAGTTTAGCAATTGTTTCAATAGGATTTTCTGCTCCAAATACAAAACTGCCGGCAACCAGAATATCTACACCTGAATCGTATAACTTTTTGCCGACTTCATAATTGACTCCACCATCTACCTCTATCAAGGCTTTCGACGCTTTGCGCAGGATCAATTCTTTTAAATCAGTAGCCTTTTTGCAGGTGTTCTCAATAAATTTCTGTCCTCCAAAACCTGGATTAACCGACATCAGCAAAACCATATCCAGTTCTTCGATAATATCCTCGAGCAATGCAACCGGGGTATGCGGGTTAAGGCAAACGCTTGCCTGAATACCTAAATCTTTAATTTGCTGAACCGTGCGATGAAGATGCGGACAGACCTCATAATGAACTGTAATAATTGAAGCTCCGACTTTGTAAAACTCCTGAATGTATTTATCCGGATTCACAATCATTAAATGAACATCGAGCGGTTTTTCACTTATTTCGTGTACTGCCTTAATAATAGGAATACCAAATGAAATGTTTGGAACAAAAACTCCGTCCATCACATCACAATGTACAAAATCAGCCTCACTCAGATTGAGCATCTGAATATCCAGTCCCAGTTGATTAAAATTTGCAGAAAGTATTGAAGGGGCAACCAGTTTCATGTATTTTTTTTGCAAAACTAAAACTTTATTCCATCTCTCACCCCGAATAAATAAAAAAAGCTGGAAAAAGCAGCTTGGATATTGATTTACAGATAGGCTTTTAATAATCGATTCCGATAATGGTTTCTCATTTTCTTAATAGTTTTTTCCTTAATCTGTCTTACCCGTTCCCGGGTCAATCCAAATTCATCGCCAATTTCTTCAAGCGTATGCGGACGGTGCCCGCTCAACCCAAAATAGTAACGAATAACGTCTGCTTCCCGCTCGCCGAGCGTTGATAAGGTCCGCTCGATTTCTTTGCGAAGTGAACTGTTCATCAGACCTTTGTCTGGGCTAAGAGAATCTTCATTTAATAAAACATCATACAAACTATTTCCTTCTTCATCATGAATAGGCGCATCCATCGAAATGTGATGCGATGAAACCTTCAACGCATCTTCAACAACTTCCTCCGAAGTTTCAAGTAAAAAAGCTACTTCTTCAGCAGTGGGTTCGCGCTGATATTCTTGCTCCAGTCTACTAAAGGTTTTATTTATCCGGGTTATGGACCCGATTTTATTTAATGGTAACCTGACGATCCTTGCTTGTTCGGCCAATGCCTGTAAAATTGACTGGCGAATCCACCACACTCCATAAGAAATAAACTTAAATCCCCGCGTTTCATCATAGCGTTGAGCAGCTTTTATTAGACCAAGATTTCCTTCATTAATCAGATCGGGCAAACTCAACCCTTGATTTTGATATTGTTTGGCAACAGAAACCACAAATCTCAAATTGGCCTTAATTAATGTTTCCAAAGCTTCTTTGTCACCTCTTCTGATTCGTTTGGCCAATTCAACTTCTTCTTCAGCGGTTACCAATTCAACTTTTCCAATTTCGTGCAGGTATTTATCAAGAGACAATGTCTCCCTGTTCGTAACCTGTTTCGCAATTTTAAGCTGTCTCATTGTTTATAACTTATGGCGTTCACTAAATCTCTTCCCTTCATATCTATTCTTCCTAGGCGAAAGTAGCGATTATGAAATTCTTTCAATAAAATTCAACACTAAATTATATGAACTATACGTTTTTTTGCATGAATTGTTCATTTGAGCCGATGAACCGTATATTTTTCGCATTAACGAATAGTTCCGCTGGCCTTAAAATCAAGTAAAAATTTCAAAAAACAGACCTATTTGGAGATTTTTAGAGGTATTACTTTGCTATTTTTTAGGATTTGACTATACTTGCACGATATTTCGAACAAGTTACGGTCATCCGTTTCACCAATTCCATTTTCCTTTTTTTAATCATCTAAACATTTGGACATTAACAACTCAATTATAAATTTATGTATGATATTATTGAATTAAGCAGAAAATTACTTCCTGACTTAAAAGAAATTGCCAAAGAGCTCGACATCAAGAAAGTCGAATCTTATAAAAAACAAGACCTGATTTATAAAATTCTTGATACTCAGGCAATTTTAGCTTCCGAAAAGAAAACCGAAGAAAAAAAGCTTAAATCTCCAAGAGACTTAAATATAAAACGTGAAGAAAACTCTGTTTTTAACAAATTGTTTAACCGCAGAAAAGAAGAAAAACCAGTTGAAACGATTGAAGAAAAACCAGTTGAAAAAATAGAAGCTCAACAAACTGCTCCGCTTACTTTTGAAAACGAACCAAGAAAAGAAGGTAAAAAAGAATTACAAATTAAAAAAAGACCTCGTACTGAACATGTTAAAGCTGGTTCATCCAATCATAACCCAAATCAGAAACAAAATATAAATCCAAATCAAAACCAACGTCAGAACAAGATTCAGGACCAAAACCAAAATCAGGAACGGAATCAAAATCAGACACAGAAACCCAATCAAAATCAGAATCAACGCCCGAATCAGAATCAAAATGTAAGACAGGAAATACTTCTGTCGGAAGAGCCTATTGAACTTGAATCAGAAATGATGGTCCCTGAATTAATTGAATACAAGGATACAAACCTGGCTCAGAACCCTGAATTTAAATCCGATCCTCAAATTTCGGAAGAGGTGAAGCAGGATGACTCATTCGAAAAAAAGAATGAAAATACGAACAAAAAAAAATTTGAGAATAATCAACGGTGGGAGAACCGCGACAATCAAGGGCAAAAGCAGCAAAAACAACAGCCGCAGGAAAAACCCTACGAATTTGAGGGTATAATCAGCAATACCGGTGTTTTGGAAATTATGGCCGACGGTTACGGATTCCTTCGCTCATCGGATTTTAATTACCTGAACTCACCTGATGACATTTATGTTTCTCAATCCCAAATTAAACTTTTCGGATTAAAAACCGGTGACACCGTTACCGGCACCATTCGTCCGCCCAAAGAAGGTGAAAAATATTTCCCTCTGATAAAAGTCATTGAAATCAATGGCCGCACACCGGATTATATCCGTGACCGCGTTCCGTTTGAGCATTTGACTCCACTTTTTCCGAACGAGAAATTTAACCTGACCGGAAACGGTCACGATAATCTTTCTACCCGGATTGTCGACCTCTTCTCACCTATCGGAAAAGGACAGCGTGGATTGATTGTGGCCCAGCCCAAAACAGGTAAAACCATGCTTCTGAAAGAAATTGCCAACGCTATTGCGGCCAATCACCCGGAAGTTTATATGATGGTGCTACTCATAGACGAGCGCCCGGAAGAAGTTACCGATATGGCCCGTAACGTAAATGCAGAAGTTATTTCATCAACTTTCGATGAACCCGCAGAGCGTCATGTCCGGGTCGCCGGAATGGTACTGGAAAAAGCCAAACGCTTAGTTGAATGCGGTCACGATGTGGTAATCCTACTCGACTCGATCACCCGTTTGGCCCGTGCATACAATACCGTTGCTCCGGCATCAGGAAAAGTACTTTCGGGTGGTGTAGATGCCAATGCACTGCACAAACCCAAACGGTTCTTCGGAGCTGCCCGAAATATAGAAGAAGGTGGTTCATTAACCATTATTTCAACCGCATTGACCGAAACCGGCTCGAAAATGGATGAAGTTATTTTCGAAGAATTTAAAGGTACGGGTAACATGGAGTTGCAACTCGACCGGAAATTATCAAATAAACGAATTTTCCCTGCTGTCGATATCACTTCTTCCAGTACACGTCGCGAAGACTTACTGATGAACAAAAATGTGCTTGATAAAACATACATTCTGCGTAATTTTCTCAGCGACATGAACTCTATTGAAGCTATGGAATTTATAAAAAACCGAATCATGAAAACTGAGTCGATTGAAGAGTTCCTTATTTCGATGAATGACCAATAAAAAGTAAACAGTCGCAGTGTTCAATTTTCAAAAAAATATTCTGAACACTGTGACTGACCTCTGAATACTCCTTTTACTTCAAGCCCAATTTAAAATTAAAATTGGTCGAAGGCTGAACGGCTTCTGCATTCTGAAACTTTTTAAGAATGCGTTTTACCACATTAGCGGTCATTGGTTCGCCTGAATAATCAATTAAAAACCGGTTGAAACCATTTTTCTCCAACTGCTTCCGGTAATGAAATAAAGCAACTGGCAGGATTGGATATACAATCGTTATTCCGTCTTTAACCATTTTTCGGAATTTATGATTACTCTCATCGGCAAACAACTGGTTTTCCTGATTCATTTTTACCGGCATTCGGGAATAAAACAATTCCGGATAAAAATACAGAGAGACAACTCCCTGTCGGTTACTCATCGACAACAGATTTTCCAGGTCATTTTCAAGTGGGTAAACAAACTCATTAACTTTTTCCTCCTGCAAAAAACGGGTTACTGCATCATTCAGTACATACACATTTTCGTTGCAACTGATTTGGGATCCAGCTGGGAGCAGTAATTTTTGAGAAAGGTGGCTGACGAAAAAATGGTCATAACCTGCGTCAAAAAGTTTTGTAGCCAGATTCCGATAAAAATTCAAATGATTTTCTGAAATATACTTGGGAAATTCAATGCTTATCTTGTGCTTATTTTGTTGATGCACAACAGAAAGAGGGTCAAACCTTTCCCAGTCTGACCGTTTGTACGAAAGAATTACAGCATCATAATCATCAAAACGAAGTTTCGGAAGCCATTCCGGACTCCCGATGCGAACCAACAACCTCGGCTTCTGGGATTTTTCTGTTTCAGGATGAAGACTTCTTCTGATTTCGTGTTTTTTAACCGGTCGGGATTTTAAAGGCAAAAGAGCCTGAACATTTCCAAGTCGCGATGAGAAACTCTGAGTTTTAATCCGTACCAGTAAAACTTCATCACCTTGAGATGCCTTCCGGTCCAAATCAGCAGGAACCACATAAACATTTCCGTTCCGACTAAAATTCTCCATTTTTACATACAATTGCTCATCATCATTTCGGGTACGAACCCTGATTCGGTAACCTTCCTTCAATTCAACATTGCTTCGAAAAGATATTAATTTTTGTCCAACTTCAGTCACCTGCCCAAGTACAATACCTGTTGAGGGATCATCGGTAATGCCGTTACGAACTTTTCCACCCAGAAACCATTCTGTTTTTTCGCGGCCCATATCCAACTCAAGCATTCGGGCAGCTGTCTCCATGTTTTTAGAATCATCCAAAGCCATCCGGTAAGCTTTACACACCTGATAAACGTAATCGGCTGATTTCATTCGTCCTTCAATTTTAAGCGAATGAATGCCCATTGTCATCAATTTCTGAAGATTCTGGATTTGCTGGTTATCTTTCAGGCTAAAAAGAGTATGTTGCTCGCCATCTTCCCGATAAATTCGCCGACAACTTTGTTTGCAGATTCCACGGTTGGCACCTTGTCCTCCGGAATAACTGCTAAAAAGACACATCCCGGAAAATGAATAGCACAACGCTCCGTGAATGAAAACTTCCAATTCAGTTTTGGCTCGTTCAGCAATCTTTTTCAATTCAGGCATAGTTAATTCGCGGGCCAGCACGGTGCGAGCAATTCCTTTGGAAGCACAAAAATTGGCACCCAACGAATTGTGGTTTCCCATTTGAGTACTGGCATGTAAAATCAATGATGGAAAGTATTTTCGGGCCAGATAATAAACACCCCAATCCTGAATAATAACTCCATCAACTTTTAAAGCCTCCAGAAACGAAAGCACATCAAGAAGCTGATCAAGTTCTTTGTTTTTAATCAGAATATTGAGCGTGATGTAAACTTTGACATTTTTTTCGCGGGCCCTGCGCACTGCTAATTGAAGCATTGATTTGGAAAAATTACTGGCCCGACCTCTTGCATTAAATTCCTGAAGGCCCATAAAGACCGCATCAGCTCCGGCATTTAAAGCAGCATAAAGCGATTCAGCATTTCCAACCGGGGCTAATAATTCAGGCTTTCGGACGTTCATTTGGAGGATTTTGTTTGGCAAAAGTAGAAAAACCTTCGAATATATTCTCAGACATTCAAATCCGAATTCAAACTTTGAAAAACCATTATTAAAAATACAGATTACAATGAAGCTTTATTTTTACCAAATCTAAATTACATTTTAAAGTCAAAATTGACATCTTCAGATTACAATTCTAATTTTGAAAAGATTATTTTTGCAGCATATAAATACTGGAAATGCAAAGTCTGGTTAATCTTCACAATACACTTCAGGAACAAGACCGAATGACCATTCGTCGCGAACTAATGGATGAAATCAATTGGGATGACCGGTTGATTGGCATCAAAGGTTTCCGTGGCGTAGGAAAAACAACCTTTCTGCTCGACATTGTGAGAGAAAAATTTCACAACGACAAAACCTGCCTGTACCTCAATCTGAATAATTTTTATTTCACCAAGCGGAAAATCATTTCGTTTGCTGATGAATTTTACAAAACAGGTGGAAAAATGCTGATTCTGGATCAAATTCACAAATATCCTGATTGGGCCGATGAACTGAAAACCTGTCATGAGAATTTTCCGGAACTAAAAATCATATTTTCGGCATCTCCGGTTCTGCGTGTATTGGAAGATAAAAATGAATTACAGGATATTGCCAAAGTTTATCATCTCGAAGGACTTTCTTTCCGCGAATACCTAAATTACCAGTCAAATCTGAATTTCAAAAGGTATTCGCTCCAGAAAATATTAACCAATCATATTCAAATAGCGCAGGAAATCATTCAGGAGGTAAAACCATTGGCCTTTTTTAATGATTACCTGAAAGATGGCTATTATCCTTATTTTTTGGAAAATAAAGGATTTTACAATGAGACGCTGTTAAAACACATCAATCTGGCTCTTGAAATTGACGTTACCTACCTCAATCAAATTGATTTGCAATATCTGCCCAAACTTAGGAAATTGCTCCAGATTATTGCCAGCCAGGCGCCATTCTCGCCAAACGTGAGCAAAATAAGCGCCGATGTACAAACGTCGCGGGCAACAATTATGAACTACCTAAGGTACATGAAAAATGCGCGGATTATCAACTTGCTTTTTTCGAACGGAAACGAAGATGAAATAAAAAAACCCGACCTGGTTTACCTGCACAATACCAACCTGATGTACGCCATCGACGACACCAACATAAACAATAGTTTTTTGCGAAAAACATTCTTCTACAACCAGGTTGGATACAAACACCAGATAAAGAGCTCTGAGAAATCAGATTTCCTGGTAGATGATATGTATAGTTTCAGTGTTGGCGGAAAATATACTGAACCCAAAGAAGAAGGATTCTTTGCAGCAGCCGACATGATTGAAATTGGCAAAAACAATGTAATACCTTTGTGGCTATTCGGTTTTTTATATTGAAAATGAATATTTTAAAAGCAATAAATTAAATAAAACACGAACTAAAATTTATAAAAAATGGCAAAAGAAAAAAAATTCATTACATGTGACGGTAACTACGCGGCAGCGCATATCAGTTACATGTTTAGTGAGGTAGCCTGTATCTACCCGATTACGCCATCATCAACTATGGCCGAATATGTCGACGAATGGGCAGCTAACGGTAAAACCAACATTTTTGGTCGTCCGGTTCGCCTGGCCGAAATGCAGAGCGAAGGCGGGGCCGCCGGTGCAGTTCACGGGGCTTTACAGTCGGGTTCTTTGACGACAACTTACACGGCATCACAGGGTTTGTTGCTCATGATCCCAAACATGTACAAAATAGCCGGAGAATTACTTCCTTGTGTATTTCATATTAGTGCGCGCGCCCTTGCAAGTCATGCTTTATCGATATTTGGCGACCACAGCGACGTGTATGCAGCCCGTCAAACCGGATTCGCCATGCTGGCAGCAGGTTCGGTACAGGAAGAAATGGACCTCGCCGGGGTTTCCCATCTGGCAACCTTGAAATCGCGGGTTCCGTTTATGTCGTTTTTCGACGGATTCCGTACCTCACACGAAATTCAAAAAATCGAAGTTATTTCAGCGGAAGCTATGCTTCCGCTGATTGATATGAACCTGATTCAGGAATTCAGAGACAGGGCTTTAAATCCTGAACACCCGGTAACAAAAGGTACCGCTCAGAATCCTGATATTTTCTTCCAGGCCAAAGAAGCTTCGAACCGTTTTTATGATGCAGTCCCGAATATCGTGGAAGGCTACATGCAGGAAATCAAAAAAATTACCGGCCGTGAATACCATCCATTCACCTATTATGGCGCCGAAGATGCTGAGAACATTATTATCGCCATGGGTTCGGTTACCGAAACTATCCGGGAAACCATTGACTATCTGACAGCTCAGGGGAAAAAAGTGGGCCTGTTGGTTGTTCATTTGTATCGTCCGTTCTCCGCTAAATATTTCTTTAATGTGTTGCCAAAATCGGTTAAACGCATTGCGGTACTCGATCGCAGTAAAGAGCCTGGAGCAAACGGAGAACCCTTGTATCTGGACGTGTGTGAAGTTCTCTATGGAAAAGAAAATGCGCCACTGGTTGTTGGCGGACGTTTTGGTTTGGGTTCAAAAGACACAACACCTGCACAGATTCTTTCGGTTTACGAAAACCTTGAACTGAATGAACCGAAAAATCAATTCACCATCGGTATTGTTGACGATGTGACCTTCAAATCGCTTCCTTTAAAAGCTGAAGTTAACGTTGCCCCAGCTGGAACTTACGAAGCCAAATTCTATGGCTTAGGATCTGACGGTACTGTTGGAGCCAACAAAAACTCAATCAAAATCATTGGTGAAGCTACCGATAAATATTGTCAGGCTTATTTTGCCTACGATTCAAAAAAATCAGGAGGTTTCACTTCATCACACCTTCGTTTCGGCGATGTGCCAATCCGGTCACCATATCTGGTAAATACACCCGACTTTGTGGCCTGCCATGTTCCGGCATACATCAACATGTACGACGTACTAAAAGGATTGAAAAAAGGCGGTTCATTCCTGTTGAACTCCATTTGGGATGAAGAAGAAACCAAACGTCGTTTGCCAGACCACATGAAAAAATTCATGGCTGAAAACGAAATCAACTTTTATATCATCAACGGAACAAAACTGGGTGAAGAAATTGGTTTGGGTAACCGTACCAACACCATCATGCAGTCGGCATTCTTCAAAATCACCAACGTTATTCCTTTCGAAACGGCTGTTTACGAAATGAAAAAAGCCATCGTGAAATCGTATGGAAAAGCTGGTGAAAAAGTAGTTAACATGAACTACGCCGCTGTTGACGCCGGTGCCGAAAACTTCCACAAAGTTGAAGTTCCTTCAGAATGGAAAAATATTGTTTTGGGCAACGAAGCTGAAAACGGCGATCGTCCGGAATACATCACTAAAATTGTCGATGTAATCAATGCTCAGAAAGGCGATGACCTTCCGGTTAGTACTTTCGTTGGAGCCGAAGATGGTACGTTCATGGCAGGAACAGCAGCATACGAAAAACGTGGTATCGCTGTAAATGTTCCGGAATGGCAGTCGGAAAACTGTATTCAGTGTAACCAGTGTGCTTATGTTTGTCCTCACGCTGCCATCCGTCCATTCCTGATTAACGAGGATGAAATGGCTAAACTGCCTGAAGGAACACAAACTTTGGCTGCAATTCCAAACAAACAGTTCTCCGGCCTGAACTTCAAAATTCAGGTGAGTGTGCTCGACTGTACCGGTTGCGGTAACTGTGCCGATGTTTGTCCTTCAAAATCGAAAGCTTTGGTCATGAAGCCGCTCGGTTCTCAGGAAGTTGAAATTGAAAGATGGGATCATTTTGCTAAAAACGTTAGCTACAAGGAAAAAGTAGTCGAAAAAAATAAATCGGTTAAAAACTCGCAGTTTGCACAGCCATTGTTCGAGTTCTCGGGCGCTTGCGCTGGTTGCGGCGAAACTCCTTACATCAAACTGATTTCTCAGCTGTTTGGCGAACGCATGATGGTTTCAAATGCCACTGGTTGTTCTTCAATCTATGGTGGATCAGCTCCTTCAACTCCATATTGCAAACACAACGAAAGCGGACACGGTGTAGCATGGGCGAACTCACTGTTCGAAGACAATGCTGAATATGGTTTCGGTATGGCTGAAGGTGTTGCAGCACAACGCGACCGCATCGAAATGGTCATGAAAAACGCCATGGCCAACGGTGCAACCGATGCTGAAAAAGAAGCATTCCAGGCTTGGATCGACAACAAAATGAATGCAGAAACAACCGAAGCGGTGTCTGCAAAAGTTTTGGAAGTTCTGGCCGGAAGCACTGCTGCTTACGCCAAAGAAATCGTTGGCCTGAAACAATACCTGGTGAAAAAATCACAGTGGATCTTTGGTGGTGACGGTTGGGCTTATGATATCGGTTACGGTGGCTTGGATCATGTTTTGGCTTCGGGTGCCGATGTAAACGTTTTGGTGTTGGATACCGAAGTTTACTCCAACACCGGTGGTCAGGCATCGAAATCAACTCCGGTTGGCGCTGTGGCTAAATTCGCCGCTTCCGGAAAACGTATCCGTAAAAAAGATCTTGGCGCAATGGCCATGTCGTACGGTTACGTGTATGTAGCTCAGGTTGCGATGGGCGCAAACCAGGCTCAGTACCTGAAAGCTATCCGCGAAGCCGAAGCTTATCCGGGACCATCATTGATCATTGCTTACTCGCCTTGTATCAATCACGGACTAAAAGCTTCAATGGGTAAATCGCAGAACGAAGAAAAACTGGCTGTAGAAGCAGGTTACTGGAGTTTGTACCGTTACAACCCACAACTGGAAGAAGAAGGAAAGAATCCGTTCGCAATAGATTCAAATGCTCCGGACTGGTCGAAATTCCAGGCCTTCCTGAATGGCGAAGTACGTTACACTTCACTGAAAAAAGCATTCCCCGAAGTAGCTGACGAGTTGTTTGCCGCCGCTGAGGTAAATGCAAAATGGAGATACAATAGTTATCAGCGTATGGCTGCAATGAATTTCGCAGTTGCTGAATAAAAAAACCAATCGTTATAGTTCAAAAACTCCGGGGTACTCGTTACTCCGGAGTTTTTTTTTGTGTTTTACCGATACGAATCAACGGCTTAAAATGAATGTTGGATATTAATGCCGAAGGCATGACAAGATTATAGAAATTTAGGATGAAAGGAGCTGAAAACGCCGAAGGCATGGAATGATTATTTCACCACTTCGTGGTTCTAATGCGCTTTGTTCTATATTTTCTATAATCATAACAACCCTTTGGGTTTTAAACTCCAATCCTTGATTCGAATGTTATGATCTTTTGCAAACGTCACCAGTGGGGTGAAAGAGTTTTAATTTTTTAGTCCTGAAGGGACGGCATAGATTAGCCCAGGGCAATCCCGGTAAGGCCGGGAGCCGCCCTGGGTTAGTGAATGGGTTTGAAATTCGTCCGCGCGAAAAGGTATTTCAAAGAGAATTCATTTGTTCGGATGAAATTGATCAATCCTTTTTCATGGATTATGTTGCCGTTCCATTCGCTTCACAGATTGCGTAAACTCAATTCCGTCCGAAAGGAATTATTTGCATTGCTCATCGAATTCCTGCTGACGGTTTTTCTTCTGCATTCACTACCCAGGGCTGCGTTTCGGATCGTTCCTCCCGAAACTTTACCCTGGGCTGGATTCTGCTGGCCCTTCAGGCCTGAAGAAAACTTTAACATCAACTTGTGTATAAAGAGTAGCTTCTTGAAGAGAGGGGGTGAGTCAAAATTAGTCAACAAATCAAAATGCGACATTATATCGTTTCAAATCCCTATGCTGTCGCTGGCGGTTCTTCGTCGTTGCCTTTGGGAGTGCCCATTTTTTTAACCACCTTACTAAAGGTGAACTGTTCTTTCTTCAGCGGCTCATCTTTGTATATTTTGGATGCAATTTTGCAAATACCCATCACTTCGTCGTAAATAGCGTTGAAGGTATCAACGGCTTCCTGCGAAATTTCTTTGGTCGACGATTTCAGCCCTTCCTGACTGAGGTTAGCTTCCTGCAACTGAACAGCGTAGCCTACGATACTGTCGATCAAAACCGGGTTGGTTCCTTTTGCGGTAATGTCGGCTTTCAACTGGTCGGACATCCCCTTTTTAAAGGCGTACAACAATTCAATCAACTGTTCCTGGCTCAGCTTGTGAATATTTTTAGTAAGACCCAATTCCTTCAGAATGGTTTCGGCTTCAGCGCCAAAGTCAACCTGAATCTGGGTTTTTACCAGGCTCAAGTTGCGCAGCGCCGGGGTGATTATTTGGGTTAAAACGCCGGTTGCATTGGTCAAACCCTGTATCGTGTTTAATCCGAGGTAATCCTCGATGGCGTTGTCGGTTTTTTGCACAAGGCCGGTTACATAAGCCTCTGTCCAGTTGGAGCGGGCCAGGCTGAGTTCGCTCCGATTGGCCATCATACTTTGCAAGATGGTTTTTGTGGCCATGAGCATAGCAACGTCTTTGTAACTGTAATTTCGTGAAGTCATAAAGGTTAATTTTTTAGGTTTATAATAAAAAACTATGGTTAACTAATTTCGGACAAAAAAATTGAAAAGTCAAGTGTTTAATTAAAATATTTTTTGAAAAATAGAATCAAAACAGTTGTTTATTAGATGTTTAAACAGTATGTTTGTGGGTATAATCCTTTGGCAGCAAGGAAAATCGGAGGAAGAAAGCAGAATGGAGAAAGATGAAAAAGTACTATAAACTTGCCGCTATTTACTAGTTATAAACAAGGTTATTGGGACGTAGCTGGATTGAATTAACTAAAAATTTAAAAACTATGGACAAAATTAAATCTGAATTAACTGAAATTACTGAGAAGTACAAAAGCAACTTTGAAACAGAAATTAACGGAGATAAAGTATTTAAAACTATGCCAGACATTACTAATTTAAGTGATGAATATGAATTAAAATTAGAAAAAGAACTTTTAAATAAAGCTTCTGCCCAATTAAAATACATTGATAACAATAATAAAATAGTAATAACTGAGTTTATTCGTAATCTTCGACTTGAGTTTCGAGAATTTGCACTTGCTTTTTTATTGCACGGATAGCAAAAAGACCTTTCCCAAACCCATACTTTTTAAGTATCGGAATAGTACTCGAAAAAACTTGGGATGAATCTTCGAGTAATCTTAAAATATTAATTACGGTTTCTTTATATAACCTATCAGCATCTCTAAACTCTGGTGGAAATACTAAATCTCTAAACCTCTGTAGCTCTAAGTCAGTATTTTCTTGTGTGTTATTTGTATTTTTAGACATAACTAATTGATTTAATAATTACTAAAGCTTAAAAACATGAAAAAAATTGAAGTTAATTACAGTGGTAGTTTTGTAAAAACCACAGAAACATTTGCCACCATCACTTTTATTATCGGTATAATTATAACTATTGTACTACTTATTGTGTCGATTTTTGGTAGCTATACATCAGAAATATCTATTCCTATTATTGCAGGATGTGTTTTTTGTACCAGTCTAATTTTGTTTATTTTTATTATGAGCATATCGACAATACTTAAACAGCTTCTTTATATCCGATTATTTAATGAGATAAAAGCATCTGATTTAGGCTTTAAGATTGATGATTCATGTTATCAAATTACAAATGATTACGAATAATTTTCGTGACACTATTGACACATATTTAGAACCATTCAGCTAACTTAAATCGAATTGCATAAACCAAACCCCGCTCATCCGGATATCTGTAAAGAATAGCGAACGCTAGTGCCAATTTGCAATTGGCACTTTTTAGTTCCGGATTTGTAATCCAGTTCCACCGCACCAAATACAAAAATTCGCTATTTTTAGGCTTATGGGAATCAATAATAAAATATCTGCGGGCAATGCTTACTTCTTGACCTTAACAATAGAAGAATGGATAGATGTCTTTTCAAGGCCTGTGTACAAACACATTATAGTTGATTCGTTAAATTATTGTATTTCGGAAAAAGGATTAGAAGTGTATTGCTGGTGTCTGATGAGTAATCATTTACATCTGGTAGCCAGGGCAAAAGATGAAGGTAATTTATCTGATATTCTCCGCGATTTCAAAAAGTTCACAAGTAAGGCAATTATCAAAGCCATCAAAGAAATGCCGGAGAGCAGACGTGACTGGATGTTAAATTTATTCTGGTATGCCGGGAAAAACAACAAAAAGATCAAGTATTTCAAGGTATGGCAGGATGGTAACGATGCACAAGAGATTCACACCACAGCTTTTCTGGAAGAAAAGATGAATTACATTCACCATAATCCTGTCAAAGCAGAACTGGTTGGCCGTGCGGAAGATTATCTTTACAGTTCAGCACGCGACTATTCAGGGGAGAAAGGCTTGGTTGAAATTTTATTTGCCTAAGCATCTTAACCGGATCACAGATCCGCAATTAAGAGGTGCTGATTGCAAATCAGCACCAGCAGAATTACGTTGCCTTTCAAAAATGCTTATATTTAGCAAAACCAAATTATAAACCACCATGCAACGAAGAAATTTTCTAAAAAGCACAGCAACAGTGGCTGCTGTAGCAGCTACCGGAGGAATGGTCTCCGCTGCCAACCTACCTGTTCAGGACAAAGAATTCTATGAATTCCGCATTTATCAGCTTACCGGAGGCGGTTCGAAGAACATTTTAAAATCGTATTTTACCCAGGCGCTGATGCCATTATTCAGCAAGCTTGGAGTGAAACTGGGCGCTTTCGAAGAATACGACAAGGAAGACCCGCCAAAAGTATATACGATTTTTGTGTATCCCACGGCACAGGTTTATTTCCAGATTCAGAAAGAATTGACCAGCAATGCCGAATACCTGGCAGCTGCCAAAACGTACTTCGAGCTACCTGCCGCCAAACCCGTATTTGAGCGGTACGAAACCTTCCTGACTGAAGCCTTCGATAAGGTTCCGCAATTAAGAATACCGGATAAAAGTCGCGGCTTGCTCGAGCTCAGAACCTACGAAAGTTACAACGAAGATGCTGCCCGCCGAAAAATTGCCATGTTCAACGACGAGGAAATCAATTTATTTGATAAGGTTGGCCTTCAAACCGTATTTTTCAGCAAAATTCTGGCCGGAAAATGTATGCCTGCGCTGATGTACATGCTGTGGTTTAAAGACATGGCAGATCGCGACGCTACCTGGAAAAAATTCGGCGACAGTCCGGAGTGGAAAGCGATGTCGGGCAAAGCCATTTATGCCGACACGGTGAGTAAGGTTCACAAAAAATTCCTGACTCCCACCGATTATTCTCAGATTTAATGAATCAGGCAAAAACATTAGCAGGTGTGCTGGCAGTCGTCATTTGTTGTGGTGGCTGCACCAGCACCCGGTACCTGACCGATCAAACCAGTATCGAGCGCCAGCACGATATGCGGTCCAACCGGGTTGGTAAAAACATTGGCGAAGGATGTATGAATATGTCATTCATGATACTTGCCGCTGTTTTAAATATCGGATTTGAACCTGTAGAAAGCGAACGCGAATTCAAAAGAATTACCCTCATAAATGAATCAACCGATTCGCTTTACGTAAACATGGTTACCGACATTGTGTGGAAAGAAACCGGTTATTGCGACATCATGGGAATTGCACTTCCCGCCGGAGCCAGCCAAAAATTGCTGGTTCCCTACCCTGCCGCATACAATGTTTATTTCAGGAAACCAGGTTCTGAAGAAGAGAAACTGGAAATCCGCACGGACAACAGACACCGGATATTTAAACTCAGGCCGGGAATGACCAATATTCAAATTGAAAGCAATTCGTCCGAGAATTAAATCTTCCGTTCTGATTGTACTCTTTGAATGTATTGATTAACCCTATCGTCATAAACTTCCATTAATCGGCGGACACAGTCCGGTATAGGGCCGAAAACATAATCGTCAACCGTCCTGACCGGCAAAACCTTTGGTGAGGTTCCAGTCAAAAAAACAGCATCGAACTGATTAATCCGGCTCGCAGCCACAGCTTCTTCGGTCACCCTGAAATTCAATTCCTTCAGGCATTCCATTACTTTTTGACGGGTTATGCCAACCAGAACTTTCGAGGCTTGAGCGGTGTAAAAAACCTCGTCTTTCACAAAAAACACATTTGAACGACTTCCTTCGGTAATCAGGCCATCGCGATCGACCAACAGTACCTCGTACAAGCTTTGCTCGGCAATCAGTTGGTCGGCGCGTTCACGAACCGTTTGTTGAACAACTTTGGCATTCGGGTTTTTCCGTTCAGCTCTCAGCAAACCGGTTTTTACCCCATGCAAATAATCTCTCGGAGAGGGATAACTATGCGGAATATATGAAAACGACCATTTGATAATATTACCTTCAACAGTATACAGAAATTTGATATTGCCTTCTGTTTTCTGATTAAGCTGAATCAGCTCGTCGATTTTTAGGCTAAATCCGACATAATCCATCTCAGGCGAAAGACCCAGAATCCTAAATGATTTCATAAGCCGTTCAAAGTGATCATCGAGAAACAACGCAACGTTGTCAACTACCCGGATTACTTCATAAACCGACGGTCCTGAAATAGTTTGTTCCTTTCTGGAATCAGCTTCAGCAACAATTCCATGATCGGTTATTATCTCGTCTGCTTTATTCATTCGATTGATGCTTTTCTTAACCTATACGAATAATCAGATAAAATCTGCTTTAAATTCCGCCAGAATCTGCTGATGGTCAAAAGCCAGTTCAGGCAAGTCTGTGATCGGGAACCACCGGGCGTTGGAGGCATCATCGCCCGCCTGTGCGACTAACTCTTCCTCCATAAAGGCATAAAAAATTACAGAGATCGTACGGTGCCGCGGGTCGCGATTGACCGAACCAAAAGCTTTAAATTGCTTCATTCCTCCGATCTGGATTCCTGTTTCCTCTTCCAACTCGCGCCGACAAGCTGTTTCGAGTTCTTCGTCCATATTAATGAAACCTCCTGGAAGCGCCCATTTCCCCTGGTAAGGTTCCCGTCCGCGTTCGATCAGGAGGACAGATTTAGTATTGCTGATGAGAATGGCGTCAACAGTCACTGCTGGCCGTGGATAGTTGTAGGTATACATGTGAAAGTTATAAATTATAAAATTCAGGCGCCGGCCTTCAGACTCATTAATCTTTTATAATCCGCTTCATTACGCGCATCTGGTGGGTATAGCGTTTAGTCTCCACATTGTAAATGCCGAACTGGTCAACATTATCGATGCGTACTTTGCCCGATGCATGAATAATTTTATTTTTCTCCCAGATGATGCCAACATGAGTTATCCGCCCTTCCTCGTCATCAAAAAAAGCAAGATCACCAGGCCTGGTTTCCTCCACAAAACTGAGAGCTGTACCGCAATGTACCTGTTGACCGGCATCACGTGGAATCGGATAGCCCGCCATTTTATAGATAATTTGTGTGAGGCCCGAACAATCGATCCCCAGCGGCGAACGGCCACCCCACAAATACGGAGCATTAAAATATTTCAACGCCTGATCGATTATGACTTTCCTGACGTTTGGCGGTCTTTTATAAGTGAAGTTTCCGGTATGGCTAAAAATTTCTTGTTGTATGGAAAACTCTTTCAGGTAAGGGCGCCAGCAAGGCAAAGTACTTCCGGCAACAATCATCATGGTTTGTTCGGCATTTACCGGTATAATATTAAAAATATCGGTCGTGACGGCATAAGGCGATTTATCTATTTTTTGGTATGTTCGCTCCAACAGCGGAGTAATCATCTTCATGTCAACCCAGCCCTCGTAACCATCGAATGCAAGGGTAACACGCGCCCAGCCAAGCATGATTTCGTGTACCACAAAATGTTCACCATACAAAATCTGAGTGATCATTTCACTTTGTTCCGACGGTTCCCTGCGAACAGGAATAATGCTTAAACCTGAAATGCCGTAGTTCATAGTTATAAAATTATCTGAAGCACCCAATCCGGTCATCATTCATTGTGCAAAAATGCCCATCCGACCGGATACTTCGAAGATTTTATTAATTTTAGATTATCAAAGATAAAACTTAACCGTTACTTTCTAAATTGCAGATCTTTTCAAAACCGGGAATTTATGAAAAAGTTATTAACCCAATTGAATCATTCCTACCACCTGTTTTATCTGGCCATGGTTTTTGTTGCCGGAATTGGATTAATTTTTTTGGTTTTCCCTGGTGAAAGCCGCTTCAAATATGAATTTCAGAAAGGAAGTCCATGGCGGCATGAGACCCTGATTGCGCCCTTTAACTTTGCCATTCTGAAAACTGATGTTGAAATCAAAGCCGAAACCGACTCGATACTAAAAACTTACCTGCCCTATTTTACCTGCGATACCCTTGTCGAAACGTCTAAAGTAACAGAATTCACACAGGCATTGTCCAGGCTGACAGAAACCAATCCTGCATTCAGTCCCGACAAAAACATTTTGAAAGCTTCGGACATTCTCCGGAATTTTTACCAGGCTGGAATACTTCCCCAATCTATCGATTCATACAAAGAATTGGCAGGGAAACCCGAAATCATTCAGATCAAAGGAAATAAGGCCGTTCGGGTTCCGATTGAAGGATTAAAATCGATCAAAACTGTTTATCAGGATTTGAACGACAGCATTCGGCAATTTACCGGAAAACATTACCAGGAATTGGTGAGCAAAATTAATCTGAGCGATTATGTGGTGGAGAATCTGTATTTCGACGAAGAAATTAACCGGAACGAAAAGAAACAACTGCTCGATAAACTCTCCACCACCAAAGGAATGGTTCAGGCCGGAGAACGGATCATTTTTCAGGGCGATTTGGTCGGTTCAGAAAAATACATGATCCTCGAATCTCTGAAAAACGCTTACGAAACAAAACGCGGCGACAACATCGAATATTTTCTGGTTATTACCGGACGAATTATCATCATTTCCACGTTCCTCGTATTAATGTTTCTCTACCTGTTGTTTTACCGGCGCGAGTTGTTCGACCACAAACGAAAACTTTCATTCATCATCCTGATGATTGTGATGACGGTTTTCCTGGCCGGATTTGCCACCAAAGTCAAAGTATTGAATATTTACATGGTTCCGTTAACCATCCTGCCCATTTTAGTACGGATTTTCTTTGATTCGCGAACGGCCATTTTCTCGCTCATGGTCACCACGCTGCTCATCGGTTATTTTGCGCCCAACAGTTACGAGTACATCATCCTTCAAATGATTGCCGGAATTATTGCTGTTTTTACCCTGAACAAGCTGCACAAACGTTCTCACCTGGTCATTTCAGCATTTGCAGTTTTTCTGGCCTATTCAGTGGTGTATATCGCCATGGCGATGATTCAGGAGGGAAGCCTCGAAACCATCAACTGGAAAGTTATCGAGTGGTTCGGCATCAGTAGTTTCTTCATTTTCATCACTTATCCGCTTATCTACATTTTTGAAAGAATATTTGGCTTTGTTTCGGATGTCACCCTGATCGAGCTTTCGAATACCAACCAGCCATTATTGCGAAAACTGGCGGAAGAAGCGCCGGGGACCTTTCAGCATTCCATCCAGGTAGCCAACTTGTGTGAGGCTGTCGTTCACCGGATTGGCGGAAACCCGTTTCTGGTATATGCCGGAGCACTGTATCACGACATTGGCAAAACCAAAAAATCAGAATATTTCATCGAAAACCTGGCTGTCGGAATGAACCCGCACGACAGCATCGACCATTTGAAAAGCGCCGAAATCATCATCGATCATGTGACTTACGGCGTTCAGCTGGCCCGGAAATATAAACTTCCGGAAGTATTGATTTCGTTTATCACCACCCACCACGGAACCACCCAAACCAACTATTTCTACAAAATGTATCAGAAAGAGAATCCCGAAGAGGACGTTGATGTTCAGAAATTCAGTTATCCGGGCCCTTTGCCACAAAACAAGGAGATGGCAGTTTTGATGCTCACCGATGGTATTGAAGCTGCTGCCCGCAGCCTGAAGGAAAAATCAGTGGATACCCTGCGCGATATGATTGAAAACATGGTGGAGCAAAAAATCCGGTCGAACCAGTTGATCAACGCCGACCTGACTTTCCGCGAAATCAGCATTCTAAAAAGCACCTTGCTGGAGAAGCTGGTCAATATTTATCATGCCCGAATCGAATATCCCAAATAAGTATCAAGTCGCAAGTATCGGGTATTAAGACTACAATTTCAAATCTTGATACTTGTATCCTGATACTTGATTCAATTACCACATCTTCAAATTTCCAAATTTTCAAATCGCAGTTTTATGTCAGAACATTTTTACACCAGTATTGCAAAATATTATCAGCATATCTTTCCGTTTAATCCGGAGCAAATTAATTTCCTGCGGAACATTCTTCCATACAACGGAGCCAAAGTGCTGGATGTGGGCTGTGCGCTGGGCGAATTATCATTTGCGCTCACCCATTTCGGATTTCCAACCTGGGCCTTCGATTTTGACGAACAAATGATTGCAATGGCTCAAAACACGAAACAGGAAGATACTATGTTTCCGGTTTTTGAGCAAATGGATATGCGCCTGATTGACCAGTGCTACCCCGAATCGTTTTTCGATGTCGTCATTTGTTTTGGAAATACGCTTGTTCACCTGCTTTCTGACAACGACATCCGGCAGTTTCTGACTGCCGCCCACAACGTTCTTTCTCCCGAAGGCAAACTAACCATCCAGATTTTAAATTACCAGCATATTCTTGATCACAGAGTAACTTCACTTCCACTGATCGACAATGAACACGTCAGGTTTGAACGCAGTTATGTTTTTTCTGAAGGTTCGCCGCTCATCGACTTTAACACCCAACTGACCATTAAATCAACCGGAGAGAAAATTGTCAATTCGGTGAAATTGTATGCCATCCGGAAAGATCAACTTCCGGAATTGATGGAAGAAGCCGGATTCATTGGGTTCGAATTCTTTGGAAATTTCAATGGTGCGCCGTTGACAGAAACCAGCTTACCTTTGATTGTAACTTGCCGGAAGTAATAAAGTTGCTTTTGTCTCAACCGCATTCAATTCAGTTGAATCGAAGGTGATTCTGCCTTTATTTTTTTTATTTTCAGGCAAACCGAACGTTGAGTTGAGCTCAAAAGAGTTCAGTTCTGCTTGAACGAACGTTTGATTGACCTTCTTTTTTACTTTTGAAGTAAATCGAACGTTGAGTTGAGCCTAAAAGAGTTCGGTCCTGTCCAACCAAACGTTTGATCGCCTCCTTTTTTATCTACCCAATTAAACCTACTTTTGCGGCTCATAAATGTGTGAAATGAAGAATAAATCCTGGGTTCCGTTTGGGGCAGCGCTTTTATCAATGATTTTCTGGAGCTTTTCGTTTGTGTGGGTTAAAGTAGTGTACGAAGCCTACGGTCCGCTCACTACCGTTCTGTTCCGACTGCTCATTTCATCCGGGCTGTTGCTGGCGTTCACCGTTGCCACCCGCCTGCAAAAAATGCAGCCGGGCGACCTTAAACTTTTCATTTTGCTGGCTTTCTTCGAGCCCTTTCTTTATTTCATGGGCGAAAGTTACGGACTGAAATACGTGTCGTCAACCGTTGCTTCAGTCATTGTGGCAACCATTCCGTTGTTCTCGCCGGTGGCTGCCTGGTACTTTTACAAGGAAAAACTCAGCCGCACCAACCTGTTCGGGCTGGTCATTACCTTTTTTGGCGTCAGCCTGGTTGTGCTCGACACTTCGTTCAATTTTACCGCTTCGCCGCTGGGTGTTTCGCTCGAATTTTTGGCTGTAGCCGGCGCCATCGGCTATGCCAGCGTGTTGAAAGGCATTTCGCACCGCTACAACACCTTCACCATTATCACTTATCAAAACCTGCTCGGGGCCTTATTTTTTCTTCCGTTCTGGCTGAGTTTCGAAATGAATGATTTTACGCAGGTACCGTTTAATGCTGAAGCTTTCTGGGCCATCATCAAGCTGGCTATTTTTGCCTCTACTTTTGCATTTATCCTGTTTACTTATAGCGTCCGGAACATCGGGATCAACAAATCCAACATTTTTATCAATGTCATTCCGGTATTCGTGGCGGTTATTGCCTATCTAGTTCTAGGCGACCAACTCAATTTTCACCAAATGGTTGGGATTGCCATTGTTATCTCCGGACTATTTTTAGCTCAAATCAACTGGAAACGCAAACGAAATGGATCAAATCCCATCTATCAGGCCTAAAAAACTGAAAGAAATGACGGCTAACCGCCGCCAGGAATTTTCGGCCTTGTTCAAGCGGCTAAAAGCTAAAAAACCAAAAAATCTCGACGATGTGGTGCACGAGTTGCACGACGAAGCTTTCGATCAGTTCGACTGCCTGACCTGCGCCAATTGCTGCTCGTCGATCAGCCCGATTGTAACTGAAAAAGACATTGAGCGGCTGGCCAAACGGATGCGGATGAAACCGGTTGATTTTATTGCCCAATACCTCTACATCGACGAAGATAAAGACTACGTTTTTCAGCAAACACCTTGCCCATTTCTGATGCCCGACAACTATTGCATGGTTTACGAGGACCGCCCCAAAGCCTGCCGGGAATACCCGCACACCGACCGCAAACGCATGTACCAAATTCTGAACCTCACCCACAAGAACTGTGAAGTTTGCCCGGTGGTGCATGCCATTACCGAAGAGCTGATCAAGAAGTTCTGACAATTGTTGCGGGTTGCGGGATAAAGTTCCAAATTCCAAGTTTCAGGTTCCAAGTTTGCTATGTGGTTAAATGGTTGAATTGCTAAATTGCTTTCTAACCAATTAACCATTCAGCCATAAAACAATTCCTCTGCATTTTCAAATCCTCAAATCTCCGCGCCTTCCCTCTTTAAACTTAAGTTAATAAAAGCAAAAGCATTTCGGGGTGGTTAGGATGTTCAAAAGCCTTTTCCTATTTTTGGGGAAATTTAAAAAAAACTATTAAAACCCTTAATAATGAGAAAAAAGATTGTTGCCGGAAACTGGAAATGCAACACAACCGTTCAGGAAGGTGTTGAACTGGCTTTAGCCGTTAACGAATTGGTAGCCGCCAAAAACGTACAGGATGTAGTGGTTGTTTTGGGGACTCCGTTTACACACCTCACCAGCGTAGTTGGCGCTGTTGACACTAACCGCATTGGCGTTGCTGCTCAAAACTGTGCTGCTGAAGCCAAAGGCGCTTTCACCGGCGAAGTATCGGCTGCCATGGTTAAATCAACCGGCGCTGAATATGTGATTCTCGGTCACTCTGAACGTCGCGAATATTATGGCGAAACCAGCGAAACGCTGAACAAGAAAGTAGCTCTGGCTTTGGCCAACGGGTTAACTCCCATCTATTGCTGCGGCGAAGCATTGGCAATTCGTCAGGCTAACGGACAAAACGAATTTGTAAAAACTCAGTTGGAAGAAACCATTTTCAACCTGAGCGTTGAGGATTTCTCAAAACTGGCTATTGCTTACGAACCCATCTGGGCTATCGGAACCGGTGTTACTGCTTCAACCGAACAGGCACAGGAAATGCTGGCTTATATCCGTAGTTTGATTGCTGCAAAATTTGGCAAAGCCGTTGCTGAAGAAACTTCAATCCTTTACGGTGGTAGCTGCAACGCTAAAAATGCTCCTGAATTGTTTGCCCAGGCCGATATCGACGGTGGTTTAATTGGCGGCGCATCGCTGAAAGCTGAAGATTTCCTGGGAATTATCACAGCATATTAGGACAAGGAAAAGGGAAAGGCCAGTGTATTCGGTCTGGAACTTGAAACGATACAAAAGGGAATGATCCGCAAGGGTTGTTCCCTTTTGGTTTGGACGACAGGTAAACAATAGATCGTTAAAGATTGATTCTTTGTATAGTAGTTATTAGTGAGACAAATTTATTATCGCATTTTTACTTGACTCACCCTCTGTCCTTAAGCCGGACTGGCTCTTCCCTGCCTACGGCAGGCAGGCTTTTCCAATCCCTGCCCGGTCCGGTCAGGCGGGCTTTCAGGCCGGAAGAAAATAATGCGAAGGCATCTAAGTTTCTCGCGGAGGCAGCTATGTTTATGGCGGAGGTAACTAAGTCTCTTTTACACCCTTCTAAGTCTCTTCTGAAGCTTTCGGAGTTTATGGCGGGGCCATCTATGTTTATGCCGGAGCTTTCAATGTTTATGGCGGAGGCTTCGATGTTTATGGTGAAGGTTTCGAAGTGTCTTTTGTACCCGTCGAAGTGTGTGGCGGACTTGTCGATGTTGCAGAAACGAATGATCCGAAAGGGTTGTTCCTTTCTTGTTTGTTAGGACACGATAGCAGCAAAACCACCGAAGTTAATCCCCACATTACCACCAAAGGCTTTGATCAGATAAAAAGTCCGTTGGATAAACTGAATATCAACTGAAAAGGATAATACTATGTGAAATAAATTCTTTACATTTGAAAAACGAACCTATCAAAACACCAAACAAAATGAACTATTTATCTCTCCCAAAAAATTCAAAAACACATCACAATCTATAAATCAGTTAATTAACACTTAATATAATGACAAAATACCTGCAAATGGCGGGTATACAACCGTTAGGCGTAGTTTAAAAAAAAACAAAAAATGGAGTACGATAAAACTAAGTTTACAGCATGGACATGGAAACATTGGTCTATGATTCATTGGATTTTAAATCCAGGACTAGTAATTAATGAATTAATTTTAGGACAAAGAGTGCCGAAAATTCTACTTTTCGACAAGACAACGGACAAACCACTTATGGAAAGACAATTTGTTCCATGTCCTCATTGCGGAGAATTGAATGACGGAAGACTGTGGGCGAAAAAGAATGGATTTAAAAATTGGTTTGGATATTATTGTCCAAATTGTGGCAATACAATTCCATGTTTACGCAACCTGACAAGTTTGATTGTACTTATCTTGACATTTCCGATTTGGATTTGGTTTGTGAAAAAGTGGAAAAAGAATTGGTTAGACAAGCAACCAGCAAGATTTGAGATTCTCAACATTGAAGAAATAACACACGAAAATGCCTCATGGTTAAAAACAGGGATTAGTTGGGGTGGAATTATGTTTATTTTTATGACAATCGTTAACCCACTAATTGAAGGAAAAGAAATAACTCTGACAATGATTTTAATTGGTATTCCCATTTGGACAGTGGCTGGACTGGGATTTGGTTATTCCATGAAGTATTGGATGGGTAGACGCAACACGACTGAAACACAACAAAAAACTACCGTTTAACACACGCCTATGGGTCATTGGCTGGCAGACTTGCATTCCAGCAGTTTTGCGCCCGCATTCACCTTGTCGCTAGGCGACAGTGAACGCTCCCGCACCACGCCAAATGCCCATAGCCTCGGTCGTTGGGCGCAATCATATACAAAGACTGATACAAACTCTTAATAAACTGAATCGTAATGAATCGAAAGAAGAAAATTTTAAACTCATTAGCAATTATCGTGTATGTTGTAGTCATTACACTTCCTTTCCTGGAGTGTAATAGAAAGAATAAACTTGAACGTCGATTTACCGAAATTGAAAGTGCTATATATTTAAACATTCCGGCTAAACAAATTGAAAAGTCTGAATTGATTTCCACCTATTGCGATACTTTATCACGGTTTATCTCTGAAAATCCGATTGAATTAAAGGTTGATTTAAATTGTTCAGACCATAGTTTATTGGATTCATCCGGAACCGAATTCATCTTAAAAGTTCAGAAAATAGGCAATGAATACAGAAACCAAAGAAAAACAGCGACTAGAAGGATGTTCATTGTTTTTATAATTTCACAGGTTTTATTGGTAATTACACGGACGCTAATTGCCAAACGATTTAAGCCTGAATTAATCAACTATTCGGAACCACAAAAGAAAGATAAATAACTGCCCCCAATCGAGTAGATGGCCGGTGAGCTATTAAGCCCACCGGAGCGCCCCCGCCTGAACGAATTCATTTGGGCAAGTCTCACACCATCTCGCCCAAGGCGAGACTGTTCATTAAGACGTGGGGCAACTTTTCCCGTAATACGAGCCAATGAGGCGCCCGCAGGCAGCGGTTCTTATCGGTTGGTAAGTTCGCAGGCACACAATCTCCAACATTTCATACCGCCAACCGTTTCCAAAAACACTATATCTTGCAGCCATCCAAAATTCAATATCTTTGGATCTAAAAAAACTAAAATGGATAATATCCGAATATTTAAAATGCCTTTTGCCAATGTTTATCCGCTGTACATCCAGAAAGCGGAGAAAAAAGGACGCACCAAAACAGAGGTAGATTCCTTGATTTTTTGGCTCACCGGATACGACGGGGCAACACTGCAACAACAAATCAACCGAAACGCTGACTTCGAAACCTTTTTTGGTGAGGCACCACAGATCAACCCCAACGCATCGAAAATTACCGGCGTAATTTGCGGTTATCGTGTGGAGGAAATCGAAGATCCGCTGATGCAAAAAATTCGTTATCTGGATAAGCTGGTGGATGAATTGGCCAAAGGAAAAGCGATGGAGAAGATTTTGAGGAAGTAACAAAGCATCAGGCTAAAGAATATGGCGAGTTTCGGCATGTAAAACATCACATCACACACAAAGGCCAATCCCTACAGATTGGTCTTTCTTTTTATGCTACATTTGAAGGCTACGAATTTAATGTGCAGCAAGCCCAACCCGAAATTTGAAACTTGAAATTTGAAACGACTATGAACTATACCAAAATCAGCTTTAAACTCAATCCTGACAATCAGGAAAACCGGGAAATACTGGTCGCTCTCCTCTCCGACCTCGACTTTGAAAGTTTCGACGAAACCGACGAACAGGTGTTCGGATACATTCCTGGCGAAACGGTTTGATCTCGGGCCAATCCGGGATATTGCCACGGCCCTGCCCTTTTCGGTTCACATCGAAAACGAAATGATTCCCGATCAGAACTGGAACGAAGTATGGGAAAAGAACTATTTCAAGCCTTTGCTGATTGGCAACCGTTGTTTGGTCCGCGCTCCTTTTCACACCGAGTACGAACCGGCCGAATTTGAACTGGTAATTGAACCCAAAATGGCCTTTGGAACCGGAAACCATGAAACAACCACATTGGTTGCCGAGCAAATTCTGGATATGGAACTGACTGGCAAAACTGTGCTGGACATGGGTTGCGGAACCGGAATTTTAGGAATGCTAGCTTCGTTGAAAGACGCCAAAAGGGTTGTTGCTATCGATATCGATAGCTGGGCCTTCGAAAGCACGGTTGAGAATGCCCGTCTGAACAACATTCCAAACCTGGAAAGCCAAACAAGGCGACGCCAGCCTGCTTGGTAACGAAACCTTTGAAATTATTTTCGCCAACATTCACAAAAATGTGATTATAAGCGATCTCTCCGTTTACGAAAAAGTATTGCAATCCGGAGGAAAACTTTACCTGAGCGGTTTTTACACCCACGACATGCCCGACATCAAGAAAAAAGCTGAATCATTGGGCCTGCTCGAAACCGGTTTTCATGAAAAAAATAACTGGGTAGTCTATGCTTTTGAAAAACCCTGAAAAGAGCAGTCAGTTGCAGTTTACAGAAAAATACGAGTTAAAACATGAAATTGGAACCCGCACCAAAGGACAAAATCATCAAATATTTGGCTGATAATTATGGCCGACCGTTTACAAACGACACCAATCAGGAAATTGCCAACCTGATTAACGGGCTGAACCGTGAAGAACGGGGAGAATTGCGCTATCGCCTTTTTAACGAAGCCCGAAGGCTGGAAATGGATCTATGATGGGCTGCAGGCACTTTTCTGGTTACAAAACTGCTTCGAACTGATCGACAAATACATGTTCCGGATGCACCGTGTGCTTTTCAGTCCGGGAACTGATATTCTGGATTCGATTTCTGACTTGCTCGGTCAGGCCCAAAAGACCCTGGATATTTGCGTGTTTACCATCACAGACGAACGTTTTGGTCGAGCGATATTTTGCATTGTCACGAAAGCGGAATCAAAGTCAGAATTATTACTGACGACGATAAAATATATGACCACGGTTCGACCATCAAAAATTTAAAAAATGCCGGAATACCCGTTAAAATTGATCATTCGCGCTATCACATGCACCATAAATTCGGAATTATTGATTCGCGCATCGTGTTCACCGGTAGTTTCAACTGGACTTATACTGCATCCAAGCACAACCAGGAAAATCTGCTGGTGACAACCAATTTCGACATCACCCGGCAATATTCCGAACAATTTGAACTGCTCTGGAAAGAAATGTTTAAGCTATAAATAAGGATTTCAACTAATCTGCAATTTCGAACACTCATTATAAAACAAAAAAACCGCCTTTCAGCGGTTTTCTGTTTTATAGAATTTAATGTTCTATTTTACTTGCAATTCGCCATTTCCGGCAGCTTTAATCAGATCGGCATTGGCAATTACAATCACCTCGACCCGGCGGTTCAATGCACGGTTTTCTGCGGTTGAATTGTCAACCAACGGTTGCGTTTCACCAAAACCAGTAACAGTAAATCTGGTCTCAGCAACTTTTTGGGCAATCAGAAACTTCGACACACTCGCCGCCCGTTTCTCAGATAATTTCTGATTTACTTCATCCGTACCGGTGTTGTCGGTATGCCCGTTGATGTGCAAATTGGTATCCGGATACTTGTTCAGCACCTCAGAGAACTTTTTCAGTTCATCTTTTGATTTTGGGCTTAAGTCACTTGAATTCAAGGCAAAAAGCAGTCCTGAATCAAACGTTACTTTAATACCTTCGCCAACACGTTCAACCTTGGCTGCATTCATTTCGGCTTCCATTTCTTTGGCTTGTTTGTCCATATATTTGCCGATAGCAGCGCCAGTCGCACCTCCAACGGCAGCGCCAACAGCAGCGCCAACAGCTGTATTTCCGGCCATTTTGCCAATACCGGCCCCAAGCAATGCGCCCGCTCCAACACCAATGGCAGCGCCTTTTCCTGTTTTGCTCATACTTTTACATCCGAAAAGCATGCCCACCACTAAAATCAATGACAGAGCCTGGATGAATCTTACTTTTAAAATTGTTTTCGTTTCCATTTTGGTTATAATTTTGATCAATAATTAAACGCAAATTTAAGGTCAATGTTTTATAATCAGGGAGGATGTTTCAGAATCCTGAAACAAAAATTACAAAATTTTAATCTGTCGTTTCAATGCTTCTGAAGCAAATCCAACATTTTTCGGTCAAGTTTATGTCCGTACCAATCTTCGTACTGAATGTCCTTCCGACCCGAATCCATAACGCCGAAATCGCCTCTAAAGTTCCACAGTGCATAACCAATCTGGTTTTCTGTCAGAATATCCAACACATCGCCAAACCAGGCCATGAACACTTGATGCGGTGTTTCTCGCCAGCAGCCGCATTCGCCGCAATGAACGCCAACGCCCTGTTTTACCAAACCAATCCAAGGCTTATACAATTCTTCCAGATTCTTTCGGCTAAATGATTTTCCATCTATCATTCCGGGCCAAACCGGTTTTGGCGCATCATCCGGATTTTTAAAAACCCACGGAGCACGATAATGTGAAATATAATGTGGAAAATAGCCGCGGCAACTTTGCGCAATATTCAGGTCAGTAATTTCGGGAATCACCGATGAACCAACATCATTCCCGTCGGCAACAACCAAATGACCGGGATTTGATTTACGAATAGCTGCCGATGCCGCCTGTGCAACTTTCCGGTAAACTGCTCCCGGAACGGTTGTCCGCGAGCCAAACTGATCATTCATATCGTCGCGCCAGCTTGGTTCGTTCACCAAATCGAAACTGATTTTTTTTGATGACACATCTTTAAAACGTTTGCCCCACATTTCCCAGTGAAAACAAAAAGCGTCCAGTGCTTCCTGATCTTTCCAGAGGTTGTAAGGCTCGTTAAATCCGGCATTGACGCAATAGCCCGGAGCACGATGCAGGTTAATACTCACATGCAGGCCTGCTTCCTGAGCCCGAAAAACCAGCTCCTGAATTTCATCTACCACTTTCTCGTTGATATTGACAACATCAGCAGGGGTGACATTCTTTTGCCGGTCGAAATTGATGTATCGCGGATAAGCCATAGGCAACCGCACAAAATCGAATCCCCAGTCGGCCATCCATTTTAAATCATCCGGAGTCGTTTTCGACCGGTCTTCGCCTCTCGAAGGAAATGCGCCAAAATAATCGAGCAGGTTAAAACCTCTCCATCGGGGAATTGCATTTTTTACGTCGGGTGCTGACGAGCCCAAAGCCAAGTTTCCGGCAAAAGCGGTTGCGGCGGTAGCCAAACCGGTCGTTTTAATAAAAACGCGGCGGTTCATGTGTTGATTTTCCATTGTTGATTTTTATTGGTTAGGTTAAAAACAGTTGCTTAAGGGATATTGTACCTTGAACAACTACGAAGTTAATATAAACATGGAATTTCAGGCAAATGCCGGAAGCTAAAATTGTTTGCTTTTTCTACTTCTTAATACTTTCAATTTTTGACTTGCCAATTCAAACCGTATATTTGCGCTTCTGATAAGATCAATTAATCTTCAGACTAAAATTACACATTTCATCAAATTAGTGCATTTTATGATCCTTGATAAACTTGAACATGCAGCCCTGTATTTCAATATCAGCAAAAATCTGAAACAGGGTTTTGATTTCCTAAGAAATACTGATTTAGCCGAACTGGAAACCGGCAGACATGAAATTAATGGAAAAGAAGTATTTGCGCTGGTGAGTGAATATCAAAGTAAAGCGCCGCAGGATTGCCGGCTGGAAGCGCATCAGATTTATTCTGATATCCAGTACATTGTTTCGGGCCGTGAAATCATTGGCTTTGCCCCTCTCAACGGACAAACCATCACTTCGGGATATAATCCTGAAAAAGACATTGTATTTTTTTCAGGAGAAACCAGCCCCATGATTCTGGAAGCTGGCATGTTTGCCGTATTTTTTCCACAGGATGTGCACCAACCGGGAATACAAATTGACGGCCCCGAAAAGGTGCGGAAAATTGTTGTGAAAGTAAGGCTCTAGCATGTTTTCAGCATAAACCTAAAATTCATGAAAAAGTCATTTTTATTTCTGAGTACGGTTGTTCTGCTATTGGTTTTTTGTTCTGGTCTTTCAGCCCAGGAACGTTACAAAGATGAGATTACCGATTCCGTACGGGTAGAAACTTTTACGTATGCGTTCAAGGATGGAAAATCACTCGACATGGACGTGTATTTTCCGGCTTTCGACAACCAGGCGCTGCGGCCACTGATTTTTTATGTGCATGGCGGTGGTTTTTCGGGAGGCTCGCGTAACGATGGCGGAATACCTTCATTTTGTAAAAAACTGGCCCGTCACGGATACGTGGTTTCCTCTATTTCATACCGGCTGCTTCGTCAGGGAACAAAAACAGCATTCGGCTGCGATTGTCCAGCGGTTGATAAACTGAATACATTCAACGAAGCGGTAAAAGATCTTCAGGATGCCACTTTCTTCATGATCAAAAACCGCGATAAAATGGGAATCGATCCTCAGAAAATTATTCTTTCAGGTAGTAGTGCCGGAGCCGAAACGGTACTGAATGCAGCTTACCAGCCACCATATTGCTACGGACTTGATAGCGGACCGGTATCTTATGCCGGGGTTATTTCAATGGCAGGGGCTATTCCGGATACTTCAAGAGTTTATAAGGAATCGGCCATTCCCTCCTTATTTTTCCACGGAACCTGCGACAACCTGGTGCCTTATGCCACAGCTTCGCATCATTACTGCAAAAAATCAGATACCGGTTATCTGGTTCTGCACGGCGCCTATACAATTGCTCAAAAACTAAAAAAACTTGGCACTCCCTATTGGTTATACACCTATTGCAATGCTGCCCACGAAATTGCCGGTAAACCCATGTCGGACAACTTCAACGAAATCATTGATTTTTGCTACTCATACATCATTAAAAAAGGAACAGAACAACGAACAACAGTTATCAAATCCGACAATAAAAAAACCTGCGAATACCAGACTTTTAATTTTTGTACCAAATGAAACGTTCATTTTTAATTCTCCTGTTGTTGGCCAGCAACCTGATCATGGCCCAAAATATCCGCGTTATTACTTACAATATACGCTTCAACAATCCTGATGACGGAATCAATGCCTGGCCCAACCGGAGCAATCAGGTAGCCGCTTTGCTCGACTTTCATCAGGCCGATCTGTTTGATCTTCAGGAAGCCCTGATTGGCCAGATTGAAGATATTCATGCCCAATTACCGCAAATGGATTGGGTAGGCGTTGGCCGCGACGATGGCAAAAAAGCCGGTGAATTCTCGCCAATATTTTACAATACTCAAAAATTTAAAGCACTGAAAAAAGGTTGGTTCTGGTTGAACGAAACTCCTGAAAAACCGGGATTGGGCTGGGATGCCGCATGCAACCGAATTTGTACCTGGATCGTTCTGAAAGAAATCAAAACCGGCGCTACTTTTATAGCTTTTAACACACATTTCGATCACAAAGGGATGAAAGCCAGGGTAGAATCGGCTAAACTCATTTTAAGCAAAATTCAGGAACTTAATCCCGAAAACCTGCCGGTGATTCTGACTGGCGACTTCAATCTTACGCCTGATCAGGAACCCATTTCTGTAATTAAAGAGAAACTGACTGATTCCAGATTGGCCAGCAAAATGGCGCCTTACGGTCCCGAAGGAACGTTCAACTCTTTTAAGTTCGATGCTCCGCTGAAAGACCGGATCGATTACGTTTTTGTCAACGACCGGATTAAAGTAGTGCAATACGGCGTTCTTACCGACTCCAAAGATCAGCGCTATCCATCTGATCATTTGCCGGTTTTGGTAAATCTGGAGCTTAAAGTCAGTAAAAAGTAATTTACATTTTCAGAACAAAAAGTTTTGGACTTTACCTTCATGGTTCATGAAAGCAAATCTCAAGTCAAATTAATATCTCAAATATTTAAATGAGAACAACAACTATTAAAATAGCGATTGTCACAATTGTTTTATTGGCATGTGCGGTAACCCTAAACGCGCAAAAGAAAAAGAATAGCTATGTTCCGCTATTCAACGGCGTGAACGGACAAGGATGGCATTTGGCAAACGGGAAACCTTTTCCAGAAAATGGCTGGGAAATCAAAGATAGCGTTTTGACCATACAAGCAAGTAATGGTAAAGAATCAGGCACTTGTGGCGATCTTGTTACGGACAAGATGTATAGCGCTTTCGATTTGATTTTTGATTTCAGGCTGTCTCCCGGAGCTAACAGCGGTGTAAAATATTTTGTGACTTTGGAAGAAAAAACCACGGGTTCATCAATTGGACTTGAATATCAGATCCTGGATGACCAATTGCATCCCGACGCCAAACGCGGTAAAGATGGAAACAGAACTCTGGCTTCCTTGTATGATTTAATTAAAGGTAAAAAAACAGAATCGATCATTAAACCGATTGGCGGGTGGAATCATGGCCGAATCATTGTATATCCCAATAATCACGTAGAACATTATCTCAACGGCGTTAAAGTTCTGGAATACGAACGCGGCTCTGCATCCTTCAGGGAATTGGTTGCTCAAAGCAAATATGCCAAATGGCCACATTTCGGTGAAGCCACAAAGGGTTATATTTTATTGCAGGATCACGGTTATGAGGTAAGTTTTAAAAACATTTTAATTAAAGAACTGAACTAACTTCTTTTTGAGCTCAACCTGCCAGAGCAAACGAACCCGGATAATCGGGAAATCACTGATAACTGACAAATCGTTTGGCTCGATTTTGTCCAGGACTGCTTTTCATTCTTTAAAATCATATTTACGCTGACGGTTTTAATTAATACACTATTTCATCTTCAGCAGTTGTATAGTTCAAGAGCAATCTTCAAGCTAAATAATTCTTTATGGCCTTAACAAATCAACCGAGAACCTATTTTTCATACTTTTGAAAGATCAAATCCAACCAAAATAAAAACCTCATGAAACGATTTCTTCTTCCCTTTTTCCTCTTTCTGAACATTTTTCTCAGTCATGCTCAAAAGACAGAAATTCAGTATTTGTCGGGTACCGGCAGCGATCATACGGTAAACTGGGATTTTTTCTGTACGGAAGGTCAAAATTCAGGTAAATGGACCCAAATTCCAGTCCCCTCGAACTGGGAACTTCAGGGATTTGGCACATACAATTACGGCCACGATAAAGACGAAGCCCGCGGCAAAGAAACCGGCAAGTATAAATATGAATTTCAGGTACCCAAAGAATGGAAAAACCGCCAGGTAAACTTGGTTTTTGAAGGTTCGATGACCGATACCCAAGTCAAAATAAATGGCAGTTCGGCCGGAAAGATGCACCAGGGAAGTTTTTACCGGTTTAAATACGATGTCACAGAGCTACTAAAGTACGGAAAGGAAAACCTGCTCGAAGTTGCGGTAGCCAAACATTCCGAAAACGAAGGAGTGAATGAAGCTGAACGCCGCTGTGACTTTTGGATTTTCGGAGGAATTTTCCGTCCGGTTTATCTGGAAGCCAAACCGCACACCAGCATTGAACGACTGGCTATCGATACCAAAGCTGATGGATCTTTCCAGATGGATGTTTTCCTGACCAACATCCGCGAACGAATGGAAGTGAAAGCTCAATTGAAAACGCTTTCCGGGAAACCGGTCAGTTCGCCATTCTCCATAATTATTGATCAGACACAGGCGGCCGCTCACCTGCAAACTTTTGCAGAAAATATCAAGCCTTGGTCTCCCGAATTTCCAAACCGTTACCGGGTTGATGTTCAACTGATCAATTACCTTGATGTAGTCCACGAAGTGACCGAAAAATTTGGATTCCGCACCGTCGAGCTTCGCGAAAGCGATGGTATTTATGTGAACGGCGAGAAAGTTGTTTTCAAGGGCGTTTGTCGCCACTCATTCAGACCAAATACCGGAAGAGCCCTGAATAAGCAAGTGAGCATTGAAGACGTGAATACGATCAAAAATATGAACATGAATGCGGTGCGCATGTCACATTATCCTCCAGATGTCCATTTTCTGGATGTTTGTGATTCGCTGGGCTTGTTTGTGCTTGACGAACTGGCCGGATGGCAGACCGCTTACGATACACGCGTCGGGTCTGTTCTGGCTCAGGAAATGATTAAGCGCGACATCAATCATCCTTCCATTGTGGTATGGGACAATGGCAACGAAGGCGGCTGGAATGCCGAGCTCGACCATTTTTTTGATGAACTTGATCCTCAAAAGCGACCATTGATCCATCCCTGGGCCGAATTCAGAAATACCGACACGCAGCATTACAAAGAATACAATTACGGCGTGGGCACCCATCAGCAGGGAAGACGGATTGTTTTTCCAACTGAATTTCTTCACGGATTGTATGATGGCGGACATGGCGCCGGTTTGGAAGATTACTGGACCCTGATGCGAAACAATCCCCTGTCGGCCGGAGGTTTTCTGTGGGACTATGCTGACGAGGCCGTGGTCAGAACCGACAAAAATGGAGTACTGGACACAAAAGGCAACCTGGCAGCCGACGGAATTCTTGGCCCTTATCTGGAAAAAGAAGGAAGTTATTTTGCTATTAAAGAAATCTGGTCGCCCGTGTTCTTTGAAACCCGGTATATCACCTCAACCTTTAATGGTGAATTTCCAATCGAAAACCGATATATCTATACCAATCTGCGCGACTGCAAATTCACCTACAAGTTGGTTGATTTGCCCAAGCCTGATGAAACTGCCGAAAAAGTGAACGAAACCGGCACCATCGAATCGCCCGATCTGGCTCCCGGACAAAAAGGCAAACTCCGCATGTTTATACCAGTGCATTTTTACAGCAACGATGTACTCTATATTACGGCTACCGATCCGCATGGACGCGAAATTTATACGTGGAGCTGGCCAATTAAAAAAGCCGTCATGCTAGCCAGCGAGATTATTTCAAGCGACAAAGCCGGGAAAATCCGTCTGACTGATGATCCGCTTACTTCTACTGCCCAAATCAACGAGTTATCGTTCTCATGGGACAAGAAAACAGGATTTCTTTCCCGAGTGAGCAACAAAAACCAACAAATACATTTCGTTCATGGTCCCGTTCCGGCAGTTGGATCAACTGAACTTCTGGAGTTTAAAAATTATTCCGACGGAGACAATCAGGTTATCGAATGCAGCTACAAAGGCGAATTAAAGAAGGTTAAGTGGACCATTTTAGCATCGGGCTGGCTTAAACTGGAAGTACGTTATAAGTCTCCAAACAACAATAAATTCATGGGGATCAGTTTCGATTATCCCGAAGATCAGGTCACCGGAGTGCGCTGGATGGGATACGGCCCCTACCGGGTATGGAAAAACCGGATGAAAGGCAATACGCTGAATGTTTGGGAAAAGGCCTATAACAATACCATAACCGGCGAAAGTTGGGTTTATCCGGAATTCAAAGGGTATCACCGCAACTTCAACTGGGCAACCATTCAGTCAAAAGAACAGGATTTTACAATAGTTTGTCCCGACGAAGATGTTTTTCTGAGGTTATTCACGCCTGAAAAACCCAAAGGAGCCGGGAATGACAACACTTCGCCCGAATTTCCAACGGGAAACATTTCATTCATGCACGGCATTGATCCAATCGGGACCAAGTTTACTAAACCTGAAACGATGGGACCGATGAGTCAGCCCAATATGTTTCTAAATGATAAATACCTGACCCTTTATTTCAATTTCAGCAAGTAAAGTTTTGAAACCAAAGTCTGGCAAAAGTCCTTATTTTTGCATGACACTAAACGCGGCAGACAGCTATGTTCGAAAAGCTAATTCATCTAGAAGGTATTGATCCGCTTGAATTTTTCGGCGTGAATAATGCTAAAATGAACTTGATCAAATCCTTTTTTCCAAAATTAATTATCGTTTACCGGGGAAACGACGTCATTGTAAAGGGTGACGATGAAGAAATTCTTCGTTTTGAAGCCAAATTTCAGCTGGTCATCGATCATTACAACCAGTTCAACGTATTGCCCGACGATGTGATCAATCAATTGTTTTTGGATGATTCGGAAGGAATCGCTGAAACATTTGAGGAGAAAAAGGATGTGCTGCTTTTTGGTATCAACGGAAAAGCCATTCGCGCCCGTACTCCCAATCAACGGGTACTGGTTGAAGCTTGCCGCACTTCTGACCTGATTTTTGCAATGGGTCCGGCCGGAACAGGAAAAACATATACTGCTATTGCTTTGGCCGTAAGGGCCCTGAAGAACAGAGAAATCAAGCGAATTATCCTGAGTCGTCCGGCCGTTGAAGCAGGCGAACGACTGGGTTTCCTTCCGGGTGATCTGAAAGAAAAAATTGATCCGTATTTGCAGCCTTTGTATGATGCTCTGCTTGACATGATTCCGGCTAAAAAGCTGGACGAGTTCATGAAAGACGGTACCATTCAAATTGCCCCGCTGGCATTTATGCGCGGACGGACCCTCAGCAATGCCTTTGTCATTCTGGACGAAGCACAGAACACGACTATTAACCAGTTAAAAATGTTTCTGACCCGCATGGGTTTAAACACTAAATTTGTGGTTACCGGCGACGAAACCCAGATTGATTTACCCTTTCAAAGTCCATCGGGGTTGATTCTTGCAAAAAAAATTCTTAAAAACATCAAGGACATTTCATTTGTTCAATTTGACGTAAAAGACATTGTCAGGCACCGGCTGGTTCGTGAAATTGTGATGGCTTACGAAAAACATCATGTTCATGAAATGGTTCGAAAGGAAAAGGAAAAAGAGAACATTAAAACAGATAAAACCGAAGAAAAATGAGCAACGCATTAACAAGAACAAACTTTAATTTTCCGGGGCAGAAAAGTGTTTACCATGGAAAAGTGAGAGATGTTTACAACATCAATGATGAATACCTGGTTATGGTTGTCAGCGACCGCATCTCGGCTTTCGATGTAGTTTTACCAAAAGGTATTCCTTACAAAGGGCAGGTATTAAATCAGATTGCCGCCAAGTTTCTGGATGCTACCAGCGACATTGTCCCCAACTGGAAAGTAGCATCACCCGACCCCAATGTAACTGTTGGGCACCAATGTGAGCCGTTTAAAGTTGAAATGGTTATCCGCGGCTACTTGACCGGCCACGCCTGGCGCGAATACCGCAGCGGCAAACGGACCCTTTGCGGCATTGCCCTGCCCGAAGGAATGGTCGAAAACCAAAAATTTCAGGAACCAATCATTACTCCAACCACCAAAGCTTCTGAAGGGCATGACGAAGATATTTCGAAAGAAGAAATTATCGCCCAGCGAATTGTACACCAGGACGACTATGAATTGCTTGAAAAATATACGCGCGAAGTATTTCGCCGTGGTACCGTGATCGCTGCTGAAATGGGATTGATTCTGGTGGATACCAAGTATGAATTTGGGAAGAAAGATGGAAAGATATACCTGATTGACGAAATTCATACACCTGATTCATCGCGTTATTTCTATGCTGAAGGTTACGAAGAGCGTTTGGCAAAAGGGGAAAGCCAGAAACAACTTTCGAAAGAGTTTGTCCGCCAATGGCTGATCGAAAACGGATTTCAGGGCCAGCAGGGCCAGGTTGTTCCGGAAATGAGCGAAGAATTTGTTGCTTCAGTATCCGACCGCTACATTGAGCTTTTTGAAAACATAACCGGCGACCAATTCGTCAAGTCCGACTTATCCAACATTCAGGAAAGAATAGAGAAAAACATTCTGAGCTTTCTGAAAAGCTTATAAACAAAGGAAAGGCTGCCTTTTGGCAGCCTTTCCTTTCACATTCATTATAGTAGTTTAAAACGGAAGATTATTTTTTTAGAACTTAGAACCTTGCCGAGATGTGGACTTCCAATGGCGAAGGAACCATCGCATATCCGTAAGACGAAGTCTGGAAGTACAGATCCCCCAGCCTGAAAAATACATGCCCGTTAACGTGAACCCGGCGACAATTATCGGGCAGGCGGCTGAAATAAACATGGCGCGGAGGCTCCACGACACAGTATCCAATGCCAGTGTTGTACTTGTAAAAATGATCGTTGTAATAGTAGTAATCGCCCATCCGGTGACTGAATACGATCGGATTGCGGTCAAACCGGTTGTAAACCCTGCCGTATCATGGATGTTCATAATAATTGGAATGCCCGTGATTGAATTTTTTGGAATATTTCGGATGGCGTTCGTACCGACTGGAATACTTGTTCCAATTGCCCCGATCGTTGTCTCCATCTGCCCTCCCCTTCCATTTACTGTCTGTCTCGCGATATTCATCACGATCGCGGTTATCGTTCCGGCGGTATTGGGCAGACGCTTCGAATGATGAAGCTAAAAAAATGAGTGAAATAGTTATAACCGGAAAATACTGCCTTAAATTATCTATCGTTTTCATGGCTTTCAATTTTAAGATGAATAATCAAATTTTAGAACTTTACCGGTAGTCTGATTCGGGTAAAACAAAGCTTGTGCCAAAAAATCTCCGTTATTAATATTATTTTTGCCTCAAAATTGAACGAAGTGGGAAGAATTTTAGCAATCGATTATGGGCAAAAACGGGTTGGACTGGCTGTCACCGATCCTCTTCAACTGATTGCCACGCGATTGACTACCGTGCCCAGCCATGAAATCTGGATATTTTTAAAAGACTATTTCGCCCGCGAAACCGTCGAAAAAGTTATCGTCGGTTACCCGATGCAAATGAACAATCTGCCCTCTCAGGCCGTTCAATATATCAATCCGTTTCTGAAGAAATTTCAGAAGGAATATCCTGAAATGCCACTCGAACAGGTGGATGAACGATTTACTTCGAAAATGGCATTTCAAACGATGATTGAGGCTGGGTTGAAGAAAAAAGACCGCCAAAACAAAGAAACGATTGATGGAGTGAGTGCTACTATTATTTTACAAAGCTATTTAGAACAAAAAAATTACAGATGATGATTTACCCGGTTACTGTATTTGGAGATCCCATACTGCGAAAAAAAGCAGAACCGATTACCAAAGATTTTAAAGATTTAAAGGGATTTGTACAGAATATGTTTGAGACCATGTATGTCTCCGATGGCGTTGGTCTGGCTGCTCCCCAGGTCGGTCAGGCAATCCGGATTTTTGTACTGGATACCACGGCCTCAACAGAAGAAGATGAACCTGCCGGAATTAAAAAAGCATTTATCAACCCCGAAATTCTTGAAAAATTTGGTGATGAGTGGATCATGAATGAAGGATGTCTCAGTCTTCCTGAAATCCGGGAAGATGTTTTACGGCCCGAATCTGTCAGAATAAAATATACAGATGAAGATTTTAATGAATTTGAAGAAGTATACAGCGGTTTTACGGCCCGCGTCATCCAGCACGAATACGATCACCTGGATGGAATCATGTTTGTGGACTACCTGAATCCGCTAAAACGCCGAATTCTGAAAAGTAAACTGACCGCCATTTCAAAAGGAAAAGTTCAGCCCAAGTATCGCATAAAAGTTCCCGGCAAATAAAAACGTGCGATTCACCCGTCCAAATGTACGTTTCATGCAAAAAATCGGCTATTCACAAAAAAACTGTTTTCCGGAATAAACCAAACAGAACCACAAATCGTAACTGGCATAAAATTTTAATATGCCGGTCAGTTCGAATATTTTCCAGAAAATTCCTTTTATCCGAATCACCAGTCTGTTCCTGACCGGTATTCTCCTGAACTATTATTTTCAACCGGATATCAGATGGATTGGAATTATACTGACCTGCCTGATTTCATCTCTACTATTCTTTTGGTACAATGCAGATTATCTGACTCTTAAAATACAATACCTGCTGCTTTCAGCCGGTATTGTTGCCTGTGGCCTTTTTTACCCCGGACAGAAACAGGAAAAACAGCTTCCAGAATTTAACCGTAAAGATTATTACCTGGCTGAAGTGTGCCAGAAACCGGCTGAAAAAGCAAAAACCTTTCAAACCATTTTGCTGATTCAAAACAAAAGCTTACTCAAACCGGAACGGGTAATTGCCTATTTCAGCAAGGATGGTTTTGATTCAACCTTAACTACCGGAGACCAGGTCATTGTGCTGGCCCGGCTCCAACGAATCAAAAATCAGGGCAATCCGTTTGAATTTGATTACCAGACGATGATGAGCCAACGGGGTATTTGGTATTCCATGTATTTACCTTACGGAACGTATCTAAAATCCGGGATGAAGATAAATCGATGGGCATATTATCCTGAGCAGCTCAGGGACAAGCTGGTAGCCTTGCTGGCAAAAGCTCTTTCATCAAAAGAAGAACGTTCGGTAGTTTCTGCACTGACTTTGGGATACCGGACTGAACTCGATCATGAAACACTCGATTATTTTGCATCAACCGGAGCCATGCACGTTTTATCAGTATCAGGCCTGCACGTTGCGCTGATATATTACATTCTGGGAGTTTTGCTTGCATTCGTCAAGCGAGGTAAATCAGGAATCCTTGTCTTTTCAGTCGTCATGATCCTGTTTCTTTGGCTGTATGCTATTATCACAGGCTTTTCGCCTTCGGTACAGCGGGCAACAGTCATGTTTTCGTTTGTCGTTATCGGCAACAGTTTGCGCAGACCTGTCAATATTTATAATTCGTTGACCGCTTCAGCCCTGTTTCTCATTTTGCTAAATCCCAATGTCATTTTTGATATCGGTTTTCAGCTTTCGTACCTGGCTGTTTTTGGAATTGTGCTCATTCATCCAGAGATTTCCGGCATATTAAAACCAACCAATCCCCTGCTAAAAAAGCTTTGGGCATTTTTTACTGTATCGGTTGCCGCGCAACTGGCAACCTTTCCACTGGGGCTGTATTATTTCAACCAGTTTCCGAATTTATTCTGGCTTAGTAATTACGCCGTCATCCCCATGACGACCCTTATCATTTGGCTGACCCTGGCATTTTTTGCTTTGAGTCCGATCCCTTCCGCAGCATTATTTATTGGTATCGGTATTCAGAAAATCACCCAGGGGATGTTGTACATCCTTAAGGAAATAGATTCGTTGCCTTACGCTGTAAGCGAGGGCTTTGTGCTATCCTCATTTCAGGTTTGGCTGTTATTTGGAGTTGTAATTGCACTCCTGATTTTCTGGTTTTCGAAACGAAAAAGTTGGCTAATTGCTGCTCTATCTATGATTTTATTAGTTCAGCTGAATTCGGTATTTCAGAAAGAGTCACAACTCAATCAAAACCAATTGATTGTTTATAACACCCGGAACCTGATGATCCACCTGATCGACGGACGAAACAATTACCTGATAACAACTGATGCAAAGCAACTTTCAGAAAGTGAATGGTCGGCACTGAAAAGAGTGCGATTTCATTTGGGGCTGAGTCCTGCAAAAGTTATTTCAATAAAGGAACATGCTAAAAATACGTTGGATGATCTGAAATTTAGCAAGGACAAGATTCAATTTTTAAATTGTACTTTGGAATTTATTTCTAACCAATGGAATTCAAATGCTCCAGGACAGATTAAGCTAACTGTCTTTGCCAGTCGCACTGGAGAGAAAATGTGCTGCAAGACTATTGATCTCGTAAATTCTTATAGTGAAAAGGAAATTGAAGAATCAGCTATTTTTCGGATTAAACGCGACGGAGCTTTCAGGATAAACTTAAAAAATCCAAACCTGACACTTTCGGAATCCATGTAAACAGTAGGTCAATCTTCAAAAATGCCTTTACCCTGCCTGACGATAACCGGAACATCTTCGGTACAATCAATAATAGTTGACGGAACATTATCTCCATATCCGCCATCAATGACCAGATCGGCAAAATCGTTAAACCGTTCGTGAATCAGCTCCGGGTCAGTAGAGTATTCAACAATTTCGTCGTCATCATGAATCGAGGTTGACATGATCGGATTGCCAAGAGCCCGAACAATTTCAATAATAATGGAATTATCGGGAATTCTGATTCCGACTGTCTTCTTTTTTCCTTTGAAATACTTGGGCACCTTGCTGTTGGCATTCAGAATAAAGGTAAAAGGACCGGGTAAATACCGTTTCAGAAGTTTGAAAACCGAATTCGAAACCGGTTTGGAAAAATCGGAAAGATGACTTAAATCGCTACAAATAAATGAAAAATTGGATTTTTCGACTTTCACATTTTTATACCGGGCAACTTTTTCAACTGCTTTTGCATGGGTAATATCGCACCCCAGACCATAAACCGTATCGGTCGGATAAACAATTATCCCACCATTTTTCAACACATCAACCACTTGTCTGATGTCTTTGGAATTCGGATTTTCAGGATAAATTTTCAGGAACATGAAAGCCTCCGGTTTTTTGAAGCGGTAAATTTAGTTATTTTGCCCCTTCCTTTCATCTAATTTACAACAAATGCAGCGAGAATTGATGATTACCGAAGATGGTTCGCACACTATCTACCTTCCTGAAATAGATGAACATTATCATTCGGTGCATGGGGCCATTCAGGAATCGGTCCATATTTATATTGGGCAGGGTCTTTTACAGTGCTCCTCCAATCCAATATCTATTCTTGAAATTGGTTTTGGAACAGGGCTAAACGCCTTTCTCACGTTTTGCTATGCTCAAAAACAAAACATCAAAATCAACTATTTCAGCCTAGAAAAATATCCTTTAAGCGAAAAAGAATATGTCGAACTGAATTATCCTGAAACATTATTCCCGGAATATACCGGGATATTTAAACAAATGCACCAGTCGGAATGGAATAAACCGGTACTGATTTCTCCTTCATTTACACTTCGAAAAGTCAACGCCGACTTATTGACCTTTGATTTCAGTACTGTTGCCCCTGTTGATTTGGTTTATTACGATGCTTTTGCTCCCGGGAAGCAACCCGAAATGTGGACAGATGACATTCTGCATAAGGTTTCGGCTTCAGTAAAGAAAGGTGGAGTTCTGGTGACCTATTGTGCAAAGGGAGTCGTGCGCAGGGCTTTAACCGCTGCCGGGTTTGAGATGGAAAGAATTCCGGGACCTATGGGAAAAAAAGAAATTCTGCGAGGTAAAAAGACAATTTAAGCCTTTCGATGGAATAAAATTTAACCTATATTCGTAGCCTGAATTTCAAGACAGAGTAATGCCTGACAATCAACTTGAAGACCAGACCGGATCTCATTTTGGTTTTAACCCGGTTTTAACATTGAATTTTAGAAAATTGTTTAATTAAATAAAAAAGGAAAATGGAATTAAGATCATTCATTTATGCATCAGTGCTTGTTTTAACCGTAGGAGCAGCCGGATGCCAGAACTCAGGAAAAAACGGCGAGGTTACTCTTGCAAGTAAAAACGACTCTGTAAGTTATGCTTTGGGCGTTTTGATCGGCGAAAGCAACAAACAGCAAATGAAAAGTGCTCCCGGAGCTGACCAACTAAACAAGGATCTCCTGATTGCAGCTTTTCAGCACGCATTAAAAGGCGACTCTGTTCAGATTAAACCAGACCAGGCCAATGCCAAGATACAGGCTTTCTTTGCCGAAATCGGCAAGGTAGAATCTGACAAGAACCTGAAGGCAGGAGAAGAATTCCTTGCAGCCAACAAAACTAAAGCTGGCGTAGTTACCCTGCCCAGCGGTCTTCAATATGAAATTATCAAAGCCGGAACAGGTGTAAAACCCAAAGCTGAAGACCAGGTAAAATGCCACTACCATGGAACAACCATCGAAGGAAAGGTATTCGACAGTTCAGTTGACCGTGGCGAACCTGCTGTATTCCCGGTAAACCGGGTTATTCCGGGGTGGACCGAAGCTTTACAACTGATGCCTGTTGGTTCAAAATGGAAATTATACATTCCTGCTGCTTTAGCTTATGGCGAAAGAGGTGCCGGACAAGATATCAAACCGAACTCTGCTCTGATTTTTGAAGTAGAATTACTCGAAATTGTAAAACAATAACCGGAAAACCGGAATTCGAAACACTCTTGTATTAAAAATACAAGAGTGTTTTTTATTTGGTAAAATTCACTAATTGAGATCAAAATGAGTATGCAGGTAAAAGGAACCCTGATTCAGATTTTAAAACCGGAAACAGGCGTCAGTAAAATTGGGAAAGAATGGAAAAAACAGGAATTTGTACTTGAAACACAAGAGCAATTCCCGAAAAAGATATGTTTTACCCTATTCGGAGATAAAATATCGCTAATTGACGGATTGAACGAAGGCGCCGAGCTGGAAGTTTTCTTTTCAGTTGAATCCCGTGATTTTAACGGGAAATGGTATCACAACATCAATGCCTGGAAAATTGAACGTGCAGATGCCGCCCCGGTAGCCAAAAATTATCCTCCGGAATACGCCATTGGCGACATTCCGCCGGAACCCACTGATGATTCAGGAAACGACCTTCCATTTTAATACAGAAAAGGCAACACAAAATTGAAGTGTTGCCTTTTTTATTTTATTGATCGCTACAGACTAGTTATCGCGCCATGAACTTTGTTTGGAAATTTTCAGGTCTTGTAAAATGGAAGAACTGGCAGAAAGGTTAAAACTGTAACTTTTGCGGTCGCCAAACGGAACAAAGCTGAACGACATATTCCAGCAATGCAGCGTACGGCTGACGTTAAAGGTTGTAAATGAAAATTTCATAGCTTGAACATCAAAATTCGTATTCATATCCATCTGCCACTTATCGGTCAGGCTCATTCTTCCTCCCATATTTAAACTCTGGTTGATCCTTCCCTTGGTTTTTCCATTGGCATCGGGCCTGTAATCGTTGCTGTAGTAAAATGAATAATCAAACCTAAAGCTCCACGGAATATTAAATTCCACATATTCGATTTCTTCCTTTTTAACAGGTTTTTCTTCTTTTCCTTCCAATCCCTTCTCCTTTTCTCCCGATTCTTTTTTCCCTTTTTTCGATTCGAAACTCATTCCAAATGACATGTTGGCATTGGTCAATCTACCCAGTTTATTTAAGCCTTTCATATAGTTCCAGGTATATTGGTCATGTCTTCTTCCGGTCGAATCAACCATGTACGGATCGAGATTAGCGCCAAAATTTACGTTTATTCCTTTGATCGTAGTTCGGGCATTAAGCGAAATCGGGCTGAGTTTGAATGAATCAGCAATCATGTTGTAAGAACCGGCCATTCCCAGGTTATCGATGATTTTCACCTTTTTGTACTTGGCCTTTTCATCTTTTGAAGCAATACTGTCGTTCACATCCAAAACCTTAGCCTCCAGACTGTTGCTTAAACTAAACGAAATGGCACCGCTTTCGCCACGGCTGGACGAACCGAATACGCCATTCTCAAAATGATTATAATATTGAACCGCTCCATTTCCATCAACATACGTTCCCCAAAAGCCGAACTTCTTCTGACCAAAATCGGGTGTATAGCTGAAACTCATCGAAGGAGTTATTTTGTGGCGAATCTGTTTGATTCTCGAATTAGGGTTACGCATAATGTACATTCCGTATATATTGGTCGACGAACTCAGGCTATATGAATAGTCGTAATTTCTTCGGAATGAGTAGATCGTATCAATCACCACATGATTCTGATGTGGTGGGCCGAAAGTTGGATTGGCATCGTATCGTTTGTTGATGTAACTGGTATACCATCGTTCATTGTAACTAAAACTAGGACTCATGTTAATAAACTTGAACAGGTTGAACGACGGCAACGAAATCGGGATAGAATGGCGCCATCCATTTTGCCAGTCCCTGATCAATGATTTGTTCATAATTTCTTTTTCCTTAACATTCGAGATGGAGTTCTTGATGTTTCCTGAATAGCTGAAACTGATCTTATCGTACCACTTAACAGGCCCAATCCTATTTTTAAACAGGAGCTTAAACGGATTTATTTTAGACATGTTAAACGTCAATTCAGGTAAGCTCAACGAAATGGTGGTATCACGCGAATTTTGTGAATGACGCAGGTTCATTGACATGTTGAACGGTGTATTCTCGAACTTGCGCGAATAGGATATACTCGACGATTTCTGAGTCTGCAAATAAGTCTGAATCGACTGACGATTGTTCATGTAGGCATTTTCCTTATCAAACGAACTGGTAGACAAGTTTACGCTGGCCGAAAAGGTCCGGTTCGGATTAGCTTTCGAATCCTGCGAATGCGACCAAGTTACATTGAACCCTTTGGTTGTTTTAGCATCGGGCAGCGGTTCTTCCGAATATTTGTTCAGGTTGTAGCTGAAATCAAAGCTTCCGTTAAAACGATACCTTACTTTATAATTCGTATGCAATTTGGTAGCCCACGATCCTTTCGAATAAATGTCGCCACGCAGGGCCAAGTCGAAATGGTCGTTCGCAGCCCAATAATATCCACCTTCCCGGAGGAAAAAACCACGACTCTGCTCCTCTCCATAAGTTGGAACCAGGATACCCGATGTGTAAGTCGTCGAATTCGGGAAATAGCCAAACGGAATCATCGGAAAATAAATCGGAAAATCTTCGAGCACCATGTAAGCCGGGCCAGTGATGATCTTTTTGTTCGAAATAACTTTGGCTTTTGTCATCCGGAGATAAAAATGCGGATGTTCTGCGTCGCAGGTGGTGTATTTTCCTTTCTCTAAAAGAAATTCATCTTTACTGATTTTTTTGGTCAGGTCACTATGGACAAACCCGTCTCCCTGAGTGGTCTTTACATCCGAAATAATTGCCTTTTGAGTTTCGAAATTATAATTCAACGTTTTGGATTCAAACTCCTCGTCACCCATTTTAAACACCGGGGTTCCAACTATCGCCCCGGTCGAATCCGGCAAACCTTCGGCATAAACTTCCTTTTTGGCCATATCAAGCATGATGTAATCAGCCTTCAGCTCTATATTTTGATAATTGATTACACCCTTCTTGTAAAGATACATTTTTTGATTTTCGAAATCGGGAATAATCGAATCCTGGGCCGAATAAGTAATAGTGGCTTCGAGTACTGGTTTTGAAATTGAATCGTCAGCTGCCAAAACCGGTTTCACCACATGAGTAGTATCGGAAAAGTCAGATGAATTTAATACAGAAATCGTGTCCGACTTCGTATTTAGCTGACCGAATGAAGAAAGGGCAACTAAAAATAATATATTTGTAAGAAGATTTCTGATCAAAACCACAGTTTATAAGTATAAACAGACGCATCTGGTCCGGTTTGCAAAAATATAAATAAGGCCTATACCAAAACGTCAAGAAATGTAAAATAATTCTAATATTTCTATTTTTGCGCTGAAATACAATCCAAACATGAAGAAGTTTCGTCAGTTCCAAGCATTTTTACTGGTAATCCTCTGCATTTTCGTTGCAGCAAACGCCTATTCTGTTCCCCCCGAAAATAAAAACAGCAAACCGATGGTCGTTATCATCGATCCCGGACATGGGGGAAAAGATCCGGGAGCAGTAAGCAAAGGAATCCGGGAAAAGGATGTTGTACTCGGTATCGGGTTGAAATTGGGAAAATATATAAACGAGAACTTTCCCGAAGTGAAAGTTATTTTTACCCGAAGTACCGATGTTTTTGTGCCGCTGATCGACCGGTCGCGCATTGCCAATAAAAATAAAGCCGACCTGTTTATTTCGTTGCATGCCAACTATTGTGGAACTCCTGCCACACGAGGTACCGAAACTTTTGTCCTCGGGCTTCACCGCTCCAATGATAACCTCGAAGTAGCCAAGAAAGAAAACTCGGTCATCTTGCTGGAAGAAGATTACACCACTACCTATGAAGGCTTCGATCCTAACTTATCCGAATCCTACATCATGTTTGAACTGGTTCAGGATATCTACATGGACCAGAGCTTATTATTTGCCGATGCCATTCAAAATCAATTTAAAACCAAGATCGAAACGTCGAACCGTGGTGTCAAACAAGCAGGATTCCTGGTACTGCGCCAGTCATCCATGCCCAGCGTTTTGGTCGAAACCGGATTTTTGAGTAACATGACTGAAGCCAATTACCTGAACAGCAACGAAGGACAACAAAAAATTGCCCTTTCGATACTTGAAGCTTTCCGCAAGTTCAGAGGCAAAAATAATGGTTCAAATGCACCTGTTTTAGCCGAGACCAAAGCAACTCCAGACAATCAGCAAACTTCTAAAACAGAAACGGCAGTCCCGGTTGCTACCGGGCAAAAACAACAATCAGCACCGGTTGAACTGTCCGAAAATAAAATTGAAGAAAAAAAGGCTGAAACTGATAAAACCAATGTAAATACTGAAAATAAAGAAGCTAAAACCGAGGTAAAACCGATTGAGAAGACAGAACAAAAAACGGAACTGAAGCCGGCACCATCGGAAGATAAAACTATAACTCAGCCGAAACCGGAATCAAAACAAGTTGACAAAACCAATTTGTCGACAGCCGGGGAAAACCTGGCAACAGCAGTTGGCAGTATTTATTTCAGTGTGCAAATCGGAGCGAATACTACGCCAGTTGAGCCGGTTCCGGCCAATTTTAAAGGATTAAAAGATGTCAGACGGGAAAAAAGTGATAAATATTATCGGTATTTTGTTGGGAAAGAATCATCGCTCGAAAAAATTACTCCGATCTGGCAGCAAATTAAAAGCAAATTTCCTCAGTCTTTTATCGTATCGTTTGTTAATGGACAACGAAATATCATCAACTAAGCGGCCAGATAACGATCCGGAAAGTCAAAATCCAAAAATCAATTTGCTTTCCTGATCAATGCTGGTTAGCTTTGTAACTGGAAAACTGAAATACACCAAACCATGATCAGAATATCAAAATACACCAAATTAGGTTTTTTAGTTTTGGCATGTCTTGCCATTTTAATTTGGGGAATAAATTACCTGAAAGGGATAGATATCCTGAAACGAAATAGCAATTACTATGTATTATATGATAAAATTGATGGCCTTCAGAAATCAAGTTCTGTGACGATCAATGGCTACCAGGTTGGTCAAGTCTCAGAAGTTGATTTTTTAAGCGATTATTCTGGGCGACTTTTTGTTACCCTCTCCATACAGGGAAACTTCAAAATTGCCAAAGGATCAACGGCCAAAATTGTTTCGAGCGATATCATGGGTACCAAATCCATCAAACTTGAAGTAGTTCATTCGGGCGAATATTACCAACCTGATGACACAATACCCGGAACGACCGAAAGCGACCTGAAAGAGCAGGTGAGCATGCAGGTACTGCCGCTGAAGAAGAAGGCCGAGGAGTTGATTGCCTCGCTTGATTCGGCGCTGACTGTTGTGACCTATGTATTTAACCAGCGAACCCGAGAAAACCTGACGGAAAGTTTTGAAAATATTAACCGGACAGTGGCCAACATCGAATCAGCATCTGCCGAACTGAACAAGATTATCGTCGGAGGTAAAATTAATTCCATTGTAAGTAACTTGGACAGCATCAGCGGCACCGTCAAACAAAACTCCGGACAAATTACAAACATCATCCAAAACTTTTCTTCCCTGTCTGATTCGCTGTCCAAACTCAATATCAGCCCTGTCTTCGCTGAAATCAGCTCGTCGATTGCAGGATTAAATACAATTATCCGAAAACTGAATACCACCGAAAGCTCAGCCGGCTTGCTGATCAACGATCCGATGCTGTACCAAAATCTGAATAGCCTGGCCGGAAGTCTTGATCTGCTGTTAAAAGATGTACGAAATAATCCCAAAAGGTATGTTCATTTTTCCGCATTCAACGTTGGAAAAGATGTTTACATTACGGCCAAACCTTCCACTCCTGAAGAAAAAGATAAAATCATTTATAAAGTTCACCTGATTTCCAGCCCGGCGAAATTGTCGACTGAATCGATATTTTTTAAAGGGTTAGGTCCCATCGAAGAAATGAAAGTGAGTGAAATCTACAATTACATGGCTGGGAAAACGACCAGCTTTGATCAGATTTCACAACTTTTAAATGTTGCCCGAAGCAATTTTCCGGATGCAACTTTGGTCGCTTTTAAGAATGGAAGAAAGATAAAACTGGAAAAAGCAGTCCAAAAACTAACAAATTAGTTATAAAACAATAATTTATTTTATTGTTTATTTATCTACATCCCTTTACCAGCAGGCATTTAGATAAATTATTTTTTTAATATGCTGATTATTAATTAGTTGATCGCCAGAAAAAAAAAAATTTTTTTTTTTAATTTTTAAATGCCTGAGCATTAAAGCACTTAGCCTTTTTTGATAAAAGTCAATAGGAAATCGATTTTTTTTCTACATTTTTTTTCACAAAATTTGTTTTCAGGGAAAATAATAGGGAATACAAGTTTGTCAAATTTTTTAATATCCTGCTCCAAAATGATTAATGATCATCGTTTGGTTTGGGATCGTTGTCTGTCAATTATTCGGGACAATGTTCCAAGCATCAGTTTTAAGACATGGTTTGAGCCTATCGTTCCGGTTAATCTGGATGATGAAGTCCTTACAATACAGGTGCCAAGCCCATTTTTTTACGAATACCTTGAAGAACAGTACATCGATTTGCTCCGAAAAACTCTTAGAAAAGAACTTGGACTGGGGGCCAAACTTGAATATGTGGTGGTAATGGGAAACAACCAAAGTAATTCCCAGCCATATACCGTAAAATATCCGACAAACAACAACAGCAAGATTCAGAATAAACCGATGAGCATCCCGTTGAAAAACGAAGGAAAGCCATCGATCAAGAACCCGTTTATTATTCCCGGAATTCAAAAGATACAAATTGACCCTCAATTGAGGCTTGATAATACCTTCGAAAATTTTGTTGAAGGAGAATGTAACCGGCTTGCCCGAAGCGCCGGCTATGCAGTAGCTCAAAATCCCGGAGGCACTGCATTTAATCCGCTGATGATTTATGGAAATTCAGGACTTGGAAAGACTCATCTGGCCCATGCCATTGGAATTGAAGTTAAAGAGAGTCATCCAGACAAAGTCGTTTTGTATGTGAATGCTAATAAATTTCAGACCCAGTTTACCGAAGCCACCCGAAATAACAATCGGAATGATTTTCTGAATTTTTACCAGATGATTGACGTGCTGATCCTGGATGATGTGCAGGAATTCGCAGGCAAAGAAAAAACACAAGAAACTTTCTTCCATATTTTCAATCACTTACACCAGAGCGGCAAACAACTGATCCTCACCTCTGATAAACCACCAATTGAATTGAAAGGACTGGAACAACGCTTACTTTCGCGGTTTAAATGGGGGCTGACAGCCGATTTACAACAACCCAGCTTCGAAACCCGAATGGATATCCTGAGACGGAAAATTTACAAGGACGGAATCGAAATATCGGAAGAAGTTCTGGAATACATTGCCTCGCATATTACAAATAACATCAGGGAACTCGAAGGCGCTTTGGTTTCGCTGCTTGCCCAGTCAACCCTGAATAAGAAAGAAATTACGATCGAACTGGCCAGCGAAATGATCAATAAACTGGTCAAAAACTCCAAGCGTGAGTTATCAATTGATTACATTGCCAAAGTAGTTTGTGATTATTTCAACATGCCAGTCGATTCGCTTCAGGCCAAAACAAGGAAACGCGAAGTTGTTCAGGCCCGCCAACTGACGATGTATTTTTCAAAAAATATGACCAAATCGTCACTGGCTTCCATTGGTTCCCAAATCGGGAATAAGGATCATGCAACCGTTCTACATGCCTGTAAAACAGTCAATAATCTGAAGGAAACCGACAAAAATTTCAAACTTTGTGTCGACGAAATTGAAAAGAAATTAAAACTATAAAAGCAAAAGCAGGTCAGGTTGATCTGCTTTTTTTCTGCCAGCAGACTTGAGGATAAGATTACCAATTGATGGAAGATACCTACAAAACCATATCGAAACCTTCGGAAGGGCTTTTTAAAGATAAAGGCAGTAAATTTATCGCCTACGCCTATCCGGTGACTTCGGAAGATGAGATTCGGGAGATTGTTCAAACCATCAAAAAAGAGCACCATTCTGCCCGACATCATTGTTATGCCTGGCGGTTAGGACATGAAAAACTTCTTTTCAGGGCAAACGACGATGGCGAACCTTCTTCCACTGCAGGTAAACCCATCCTGGGGCAAATCCAAAGTTTCGACCTGACCAATATTTTAATAATCGTCGTTCGCTACTTCGGCGGAACGTTGCTGGGTGTAAGCGGATTAATCAGTGCCTATCGAAATGCTGCTCTGGATGCCCTGAATCAGGCTGAGCTCGTCGAAAAACTGGTGGAACAAAATCTTTTGGTAGAATTCGATTACGGAGCAATGAATGAAGTAATGAAAATATTCAAAGACGAGAAATTACCCCAAATTGCTCCAAACTTCGATTTGAGATGCCAAATCAAAACCAACATCAGGCTAACCGAACTCAGGCGAGTTGAAGATACCCTGAGGAAAGTGGAAGGAATTCAAATTTCGTATTTACGTTAAATTCAGCATCTGCTATGTTAATAACCTTTTCATAACTAAAACCTGAATCTCAAAATAAAATCAGTAAAACAGTTTATTTTTATACTTTGATGGAACACCTGATTAAACAATATTTCCAAGTTTTAGGTGAATTTGCTCGCCTGGAACGATTTTTCCCAAATTCCCTGTTTAATATCCATCAATTGCTTCTGATTCACACAAGTTATTATCCGGAATATCCGGCCCTTTTACGAAAACCAACAGGATAAATCCTTGTTGGTTTTTTTTTCTCCAAACATTAAAAAAATCGCAATAAAATGAAGAAGAGAGATTTAATTTCGATTACCGATTATTCAAAAGAAGATTACCTGCAAATTTTAGAACTTGCAGCTGATTTTGAGCAAAATCCCAATCAACGGCTGCTTCAGGGGAAAGTAGCTGCATCCTTGTTTTTCGAACCATCCACACGCACCCGTCTGAGTTTTGAAACAGCCATTAACCGATTGGGCGGACGAATTGTTGGATTCTCCGATGCCGGTTCTTCCAGCGTTTCTAAAGGAGAAACACTGCACGACACGATCCGCATGGTGAGCAATTATGTCGATTTGATTGTGATGCGTCACCCGCTTGAGGGAAGTGCCCGTTATGCCGCCGAAGTTGCAGATGTGCCGGTTATTAATGCCGGCGACGGGGCCAACCAACATCCTACACAAACCCTTTTGGACATGTATTCGATCCTGAAAACCCAGGGTAGACTCGACAACATTAACATTTTCATGATTGGAGACCTGAAATATGGTCGTACAGTGCATTCGCTGCTTATGGCCCTTTCGGTTTTCGAAAATCCGATTTTCAATTTTATAGCTCCCGAAGAACTTGCCATGCCCGAAGAATACAAACTTTTCCTGAAAGAAAAAGGAATCCGTTATTTCGAGCATACCGAAATCAACGAAAACATCAACCATGCAGATATCATTTACATGACCCGGGTACAGAAAGAACGTTTTATGGATCCGATTGAATATGAAAAAGTAAAGAATGTGTATATCCTGAGAAACAGCATGTTAAAAAATACAAAACCAAATGTACGCATCCTTCACCCGCTTCCCCGCATCAACGAAATACATACCGATGTTGACGTCAATGAAAAAGCATACTACTTTACCCAGGCTCGTAATGGAGTCTATGTTCGTCAGGCTATAATAGCACATATCCTCAACCTTAAATAGACGAAGCCATGAACGATAATTTAAAAAAGAAACTTAAGCTGAAAGTCAGCGCCATCAATAATGGTACCGTGATTGATCATATCCCGTCAGAAAACCTGTTTAAGGTCATTTCCATTCTGGGACTTGAAAAAGTAAAAACTCAGATTACCTTTGGAGCCAATTTCGAAAGCGAAAAATTAGGAAGTAAAGCAATCATTAAACTTTCTGATGTGTTTTTTGAAGATGATGAAATCAATAAGATTTCGCTTATCGCCAGAAACGCCAAACTGAACATCATCCGCGATTACGAAGTGGTTGAAAAACGGGTAGTCGAAGTTCCTGACAGAGTGATCGGAATTGTTAAGTGTTTTAATCCCAAATGTATTACTAACAACGAAGATATAACGACCTATTTTAATGTCATTTCAAAAAATCCACTTGACTTGAAATGTAAGTATTGCGAAAAAATAACTCACGAAGACCAAATGGTAATCAAATAGTTAAACAATTACGTAAACCAAATGACTGCAACAAATTTTACAGAAGTTTACAATCAAATAGCCGGGTTGATACAAAGCAGGCCCGATGATCTTTTGCTCAAAATATGTGAACTACTGAAGAAAGAAGTTTACCATTACGATTGGGTTGGTTTTTATATTCTTGATCCGGACATGAATGAACTGGTGCTTGGTCCGTTCGTCGGAAAACCCACACCGCATACGCACATTGCTGTTGGGAAAGGCATTTGCGGACAGGTTGCGGCCAGTGGCCAAACCATGGTAGTTCAGGATGTTACTCAGGTTGAAAACTACATTTCATGTGGGCTAGAAGTGCAATCAGAAATCGTAGTACCCGTCATGAGAAATGGTCAATTTTTAGCCGAACTGGATATCGACAGCCACTCGCCTGCCCCATTTACGCCAGCCGACAGCGATTTTTTGGCTAAAGTATGCAAACTGGTTGCCGATTGTTTCTGAAGCTTGACAGAAGTTCGTAAGATTTCAATTCGCGCTCTCCGGATACCGTTTCAGTTAAAAAAATTGAAATTATAGGAGTCCGGTATAAAACTTTGGTTCTTTAATTTGTTTAAATAGTGTAATTTGCAGCAAATTAAATTTCTGCTAATTGTACGATTTGTTTTGTACAGTTTAGTGCAAAACGGTAATTCAGATTAAAAGTCATGATGAACCAAATATTTGAGATCCTCTTCCATACCAACGAAGCTCTTTTTGCTATTGTATCAGAAAACGTTTTTGAAGCTTACCTCGTTCTGTTCCTGATTATTTTTCTGGAAACCGGACTGATCGTTTTTCCGTTTCTGCCGGGCGACGGATTACTTTTCTCTGCTGGTGTGATTGCGGCTTCTTCTGATATGAGTATTTGGTTACTGGTTCCGCTTTTGATTTTTGCTGCTGTTACTGGAAACCACTTTAATTATCAGATTGGCAAACTAATCGGAAACCGCATTGAGCACAGCCATCGCAAGCTGATAAAAAAATATATGATACCATCGATTGTAAAAACCCGCGAATTTTATCACCGGCATGGGAAAAAATCGATAATTATTGGCCGCTTTTTCCCGGTAATCCGTACCTATATTCCATTTTTTGCCGGAACGGTGACATTCGATTTCCCGATCTTTAAACGATATACCATTATTGGTTCGGCAATCTGGGTCCCGTTTTTTACCCTGACCGGTTATTTCCTTGGCGAGATTACCTGGATCAAGGATAATTTTGAGATTATCTTTCTTGGACTGATCATCGTTACACTGATTCCGTTTTTTTATGCAGCCATCAAAACCTTATTTTTCCGAAGTAAAGTTTAGAATCTTCCATTTAATTGAAAAGCCTTAATTATTCGGTAAAATAGCTATTTTTGGTAATTCAAAATCAACTTCATGTCAAAGTTATTTATTACCAAACCGCTAGCAGTACTCCTTTCTGAATCAAAAACTGATCAGGGATTAAGAAAATCATTAAGTGCATTTAACCTTACCACGCTTGGAATTGGAGCAGTTATTGGCGCCGGTATATTTGTACTAACAGGGCAGGCCGCAGCGCAATATGCTGGTCCTGCTATTGTTATCTCATTTCTTATTTCCGGAATGGCCTGTTTATTTGCAGGTTTGTGTTATGCCGAGTTTGCTTCCATGATTCCGATTTCGGGCAGCGCTTACACTTACGCCTATGCAACTATGGGCGAATTTGTAGCATGGATTATTGGTTGGGATTTAATTCTCGAATACCTGTTTGCCGCTTCAACAGTTGCTGTAGGTTGGTCGGGCTATGTGGTAAGCTTTCTTAAAGACTTTGGGATTAACATTCCAGCGCAATTTACGGCGGCTATGGGAACCATTTTGGTAGATGTACCTCAGGCTGGGTGGAAATCATTGACTCCAGAGTTAACTAAAAACCTGGCAGATACAGGAATTTCAGTCAGTAGTCTGCCACACCTTTCCGGAATTTTAAATCTGCCAGCTATGTTTGTTGTGGCGGCGATTTCCATATTATTACTGATTGGAATTCGCGAATCTGCGAAATTCAACAATTTCATGGTAGTTATTAAAGTATTCGTCATTTTGCTTTTTATTGGAATTGGATTCATGTTTGTTAATAAAGTAAATTGGCATCCTTTTATTCCCAAGAATACAGGCGTTTGGGGACATTATGGATGGAGTGGGATTTTCCGTGGCGCAGCAGTAATATTCTTCGCATACATTGGGTTTGATGCTGTTTCAACAGCGGCACAGGAGGCTAAAAACCCGAAGCGCGATATGCCCATTGGAATTTTAGGTTCATTGGGAATATCAACCCTGCTCTATATTTTGGTAGCCATCGTCTTAACCGGAATTGTCAGTTATACCTTTCTGAACGTGGCCGATCCGATTGCAGTGGGTGTTAATGCTATGGGCGAAGGTCTTTTCTGGTTACGTCCAATCATTAAAATCGCTGCAATTGCAGGACTTAGCTCCGTTATTTTGGTCATGTTATTGGGTCAGCCGCGAATCTTTTTCTCGATGGCAAAGGATGGATTGTTGCCACCAGTATTTGCAAAAGTTCATCCCCGGTTTAAAACGCCATACGTGAGTACTATCGTTACCGGATTTGTAGCAATGATTGTTGCCGGACTCCTTCCCATTAACATTTTAGGTGAACTGGTGTCAATTGGTACTTTGCTGGCTTTTGCGATTGTCTGTATTGGCATTATTGTTTTGAGAGTGAAAAGACCAGATATTGAACGGACTTTTAAAACGCCATTCGTTCCGGTTGTTCCGATTTTAGGCGCTGGTATTTGTATTTTACAAATGGCTTCACTTCCACTGGATACCTGGCTCCGGTTAATTTTATGGATGGCTTTGGGATTTGTCATCTACTTCACTTACGGTATCCATAAAAGTAAGATCAGAAACTAATAGGAGCGGAATAATCATTTTTTCAGGAAATTTAACTTTTGTACAGTTAAAATTTACCTAGCAACTTTTATTACGAATTCGAAGATTTTCTATTTTCGGCAGCAATAAAACCAACCGTGATCCAATAAAATGAAAATACAAATTTTATCCAGAAGCTTCCTGATTCTAGTGGTTTGTGGCAGCCTCATGTCTTGTTCCCACAAACCTAACGATCCTTCCGTAGTTCGCTCTCACAAGTACAAAAAAAGCCTGAAGGAAGCCTATAACAACTTAGGTTTATTTTACCAGGCCAACTTTATACCCGGGATGACATTTGCCGTTTCTATTGACAATCAGCTAGTTTTGGCTGATGGATTTGGATATTCCAATTATGAGTTAAAAGTTAAAGCATCGCCTGTCCACAAATTTCGGATAGGCCAGGTTTCAGAGCTCATAACAGCCCTGACGGTAGCTAAACTTCAGGAGGAAGGAAAACTACAGCTTGACAAACCTGTTACAGAGTACCTTTCAGAAATAAATAAGAAATCAATTGATTTTACGCTTCGGCAACTGGGCGCCCATGTCGCCGGGATCAGACAGGAAGAAATACCTGCCGGAACCGACCCAAACAACAGTCTGGAAAAACTAATTCCTTCTTTTATTAATGATAATCTGAACTATGAACCTGGCACCTTTTTTTCGCACACAGAGCTCGGATTCGATTTAATTGCTCACATTATAGAAAAAACCACCGGGAAAAACTTTTCCAAAGTGGTAAAGAAAATTGTATTGGACACCTTGAAACTGACTGCTACAACTCCTGATATTCCGTTCAGAATTACAGCTAACCGTAGCAGCAATTATGATTATGATTTCATGGCACAACCCCGTGTGGCCAATCAAATTGATTTACGGGGAAAGGAAGCCTCGGCCGGATATTTGAGCTCTGTGCTCGATCTGATCAAAATTGGCAACACATTGCTTTATCCTGGTTTCCTGAAGCAGGAAACCATCCAATGGATGACAATGCCTTACAAGTTAAAAAACGGCCAGAACGGGCAATATTCGTTCGGATTAATTGCGATGAAAGACCTAAAAAACAGAACATTTTACGGAGAAAGAGGTACAGTGACAGGTGGAAGCGCCACGCTTCTTATTTATCCTGACGACAAACTGGTGATCGCCATGGCCAGTAATGTTGAAAGCAGCTCATGGGAATTTCCTGTGTTCGAAATAGCAGAAATTTTTATGGCCCAACTGCACCCGGAACTCTACCCAAAAAAAGATGAACAGGAAGAAGTCCCGGCGAATAATCAAGAGCCGGCATCAGCCCCAAACAGCGGGGAAAAGTAAGAAACAAAGTAGTCTTATCCTGAAAACAAAAAACTCCGGAAGGATCTTTAATTTCCTTTCCGGAGTTTTTTTTGTTTGAACTATCCGTTTCTAAAAGAACCCGATTACCATGCGAAAAGAGGTAAATCTTTCATCAGTTCATTCACCCGTTTGCGGACAGAGAGAATAACTTCTTCGCTTTCGATGTTGCTGATTACTTCGTCAATCAGGTCAACAATCACCGGCATCAGGTCTTCTTTCATGCCGCGGGTGGTGATGGCCGGAGTTCCCACACGTAAACCTGAAGTGGTAAACGGAGAACGGCTATCGAACGGAACCATGTTTTTATTAATCGTGATATCGGCGCGAACGAGGGCATTTTCAGCCTGTTTCCCTGAAATTTCAGAAAATTTAGTGCGCAGATCAATTAACATCGAATGATTGTCGGTACCTCCTGAAATCACTTTATATCCTTTGGCCATGAAAGTTTCAGCCATTACCGCTGCATTCTTTTTAACCTGAGCCTGATATACTTTATAGGAAGGGTCGAGCGCTTCGCCAAATGCAACCGCTTTCGACGCAATTACATGTTCAAGCGGACCGCCTTGCTGACCAGGAAATACAGCAAAATCGAGTACCTGCGACATCATTTTGGTGACACCCTTTGGAGTTTTAAAGCCAAATGGATTTTCAAAATCTTCGCCCATCAGAATGATTCCGCCACGTGGGCCACGAAGTGTTTTATGAGTAGTTGAAGTTACAACATGAGCGTATTTCACAGGGTTTTCAAGTAATCCGGCAGCAATCAATCCGGCCGGATGAGCCATATCAATCATGAGCATTGCTCCAATTTTGTCGGCAATAGTACGCATCCGGGCATAATTCCACTCGCGCGAATAAGCCGAAGCTCCGCCAATAATAAGCTTGGGTTTGTGTTCCAGCGCCAAAGCTTCCATTTCATCATAATCAACTAATCCGGTTTCTTCTTTCACATGATAGGCAATCGGGTGGTACAATACTCCGGATGAGTTAACCGGCGAACCGTGTGAAAGATGCCCGCCATGAGCTAAGTCCAAGCCTAAAAATGTATCTCCGGGATTCAGGAGAACGCTTAAAACCGACGCATTGGCCTGAGCTCCGGAATGTGGCTGAACGTTGGCATACACAGCACCAAATAATTCTTTAATACGATCAATGGCCAGTTGTTCGGTTTGATCGACAAACTGACAGCCGCCATAGTACCGGTTTCCCGGATAACCTTCAGCATATTTGTTCGTCATAACCGAGCCCATTGCTTCCAGAACCTGTTGACTTACAAAATTCTCAGAAGCAATCAATTCGATTCCACTCAGCTGACGCTGACGTTCTTTTTCAATGATTTCAAATACTTTGGTATCTCTTTCCATTACGGTAAAATATTGGTTAAAATTGAAGTGCTAAAGGTACAATAAATTCAGGACGGCTTAAAAATGAAGTTATTCAAAAAATCAGGTATTTTTGAACATTTAAACATTCGGTAAAATGAAGGAGAAACCAATTCTGTACGAATCGGCCTGTATTTTCAGTATTGTTGGCAGCAGCATCGGATTCCTGATGATGGTCATAGCCACATTCTTTTTTGAATATGTGACCGAAAAAATCAGATCAGTGACCGATCTGACAGCCACTGCAAAGTTAAATCCACTATATTTTGCCATGCTGATGGCAGCTTTCAGTGTTTCGCTGGCCGGCGCCATTCAACTTTACCGGATGAAACGCTCAGGTCTGTATTTTTATTTGTCGGCCCAGTTGGTTATCCTGTTTCTTCCGGTTATGTGGATGGGTTCAAACGCCTTTTCGGTGACCAATGCCATTTCTACATTGGTGTTTTCATGTGTATACCTGTTTTATTACCGAAGGATTGAATTACTGAAGGATTGATTTTACTTTAGCACACTTTAGGCACTCCGAACTTTATTCATACGACAAATCGGCCATCGTATCGCGATAAGCTGAAAATACCCGGGCGCGGGAAATGAACCCGATGTATTTTCCATCATTGATTACAGCCAGGTTATACCGTTTGCAGGTTTTAAATTTCTCGACGATTTTTTCCATCGGATCATTGGGCGAAATAAAAAATTCGGGCATATACATCAGGTCGCTAACCGTAATTTTCTCATATAAGCCCTGATCAAACATCAGGTTGCGAATGTCGTTCAACTTGACCATACCTTTCAGTATTCCGTTTTCATCAACCACCGGAAAAAGGTCACGCTTCGAACGGGCGATATAATAAGTCATTTCACCAAGTGTGAGTTCAGGTGAAAGCACTTCAAAATCAGTTTCAATCAGTTCTTTGGCATCCATGAAGTGCATAGCTGCCTTGTCTTTATGATGGGTAACCAGTTCGCCCCGTTCAGCCAGCCGTTTGGTATAAATGGAATGTGGTTCGAAGCGGGTAATTGTCACATAGGCTACTGTAGCCGAAATAATTAGCGGGATCAGCAACTGGTAGCCACCCGTTATTTCCGCTATCAGGAAAATTCCGAGTAACGGCGCGTGCATAACTCCAGCCATCAATGCACCCATTCCGGCCAATGCAAAATTGGCATGTGGCAGTTGAAGTCCAAAAAATGTGTTCAGCGATAATGATAAAATATATCCTCCCACGGCGCCCATAAATAAAGTCGGTGCAAAAATACCGCCTACTCCCCCACTCGACGTGGTAATTGCCATTGCCACAACCTTCAGGAATAATATCATCACCAGAATGACCAGCAGGTAATATGGCTCGGTTTTTAAATCGAAGAAGATAGAATTATTAAGCAAATTGGGGCCTTCTCCAACAAAAATCCGGTTGATCGATTCGTATCCCTCACCCCAAAGCGATGGAAAAATGAAAACAATCAGGCCAAGCGAAATTCCCCCGACAATCAGTTTGGTATAACTATTTTTAAACCGCTTAAAACGGCTTTCAACATACATGCCGGTGCGGGTAAAATAAAGCGAAATGAATCCGCTTAATATACCAAGCAATACATAATAAGGAAGGTTGGAATAACTAAACTGGTTGGTAATGGCAAAATGAAATAAAACCGTATCACCCATGAAAAAGTAAGCCAGCGTAGCTGCTGTAATTCCTGAAATTAAAAGCGGAATCAGTGAAGCCATCGTCAAATCGAGCATCAGGACTTCCAGGGTGAACATGACTCCGGCAATCGGCGCTTTAAAAATTCCGGCAATAGCTCCGGTTGCGCCACAACCGATTAAAAGACGCATCTGATTCTGATTCAGCTTGAATAACGTGGAAATATTTGAACCAATGGCAGCACCGGTATAAACAATGGGCGACTCGGCCCCAACTGAACCACCCAACCCAATGGTAAAACCGCTGGTGATCATCGACGAAAACATATTATGCGCTTTGATGGAACTTCCTTTTCTGGACAGAACACTCAAAATTTTGGAAATCCCGTGACTAATGTCATCACGAATGAGGTATCTGATAATTAACAGACTGATCAGGATACCCAGCATTGGGTAAGCCAGGTAAAACAGACTTTCTTCTGAAGCTTTCAGGTGTCGGGTCAGGAAATGGCTCACATAATGAATGAAATTCTTCAGCACGAAAGCGGCAGTTCCGCTTAACAAGCCCACCAACATACTTAAAATGTAAATCCTGTTTTTTTCCGAAATTCCGTTCAGAATTTTTTCGAGTTTCGACTTCATCCCACTATAAATCTGTGCATTATTATTTACTTTTCTTTTTGAAAATTTCTTTCATACTTTGCCAGAATGGCTTTTTCTCTGACTGATCAGTAGTTTTTTTCTCCTGATTTTGAGTCTGATCCTGCTTGGCTGGTTCTTTCACATCCAGTTTTGGTTGGCGGTCATCCTTCTTTCCTCCAAACAAGTCGTGCAAAAAACCTCGTTTGGTCACTTCCAAAAATTCGCGGTAAGGAGGAATATCCATCAAGGCCAGACTTTCTTCAGAAGGTGACTCAAAAGAACTGAACCTCATTGCCTGATACTTACTCTGACGGAGGATTTGGCTATAAAACTGTCCAACAATTGGCAAAGCGGTATGTCCGCCGGCGCCGGTTCCCAATGTACGAAAGTGAACCGATGGGTCTTCGCCTCCAACCCAGGCACCGGCCACCAAAGTGGGGGTCATTCCAATAAACCAGCCATCGGCCTGATCTTGTGTTGTTCCGGTTTTGCCAGCAAATTCGGAGTCGATTCCCCAAACCGAACGAATAGTGCTTCCGGTGCCTTCATTCACTACCGATTTCAGCATTCGGGTAATTATCCGGCAGTTTTCGGGTTGGGCCAGTTGTTCATCCGGCTGAGTGTTTTGGAACTCTTCCAACACCTGTCCCGAGTTAGATTCGACGGCTTTCAGGTAATAAGGAGTGATTTTCCGTCCGCCGTTCACAATTTCGGAATAAGCACAAACCATTTCTTCGAGCGAAACAGAAGCAGTTCCCAGTGCCAGCGAAGGATATTCTGGCAAATCTGATTCGATACCCATTCGTTTGGCCAAATCAACCACATTCGAAATTCCGGCTTGCATCAGCACTTCAACAGCAATGGTATTGATCGACTTTGCCAAAGCTCCCTCCATCGAATAATACCCGGTGTAATCATCGTGTGAGTTCTCGGGCGACCAATTATCGTAGTCTTCATACACTTTTTTCTCATTAGCAAAATAGGTGTCGGGAGAAATGCCTGCTTCAAGCGCCCCTAGGTAAACGATAGGTTTGAAGGTTGAACCAACCTGGCGTTTTGCGGTAGTATGGTCATATTTAAAGTATCTGAAATCATTACCACCAATATAGGCTTTCAACTCTCCGGAAAATGGGTCCATCGCCATGAAGCCCGTATTCAGGATTTTCAGATAGTATTGAATGGAATCCATGGGGGTCATTTCCTCCACTTTATTTCCACCCCAGGTGAACAACGAAACCGAAACAGGTGTATTGAAAACCTGCTTAATCTGATTATCTGGAACGCCGTTCTTTTTCAAATTGCGATACCGATCCGAACGTTTCATTGCACGATAAACAACCGACTGATCGTTTCCCCAGGGTTTGGTTCGCCCCCAATGTTCATCAAACAAGGCCTGAAGATTTTTCATCTGATCATTTACTGCTTTCTCGGCAGCCATCTGCATATCAAAATCAAGAGTCGTTCTGATTTTTAATCCGTCGGTGTAAAGATTATAGGTTGTCTGGTCTTCTTTCAGGTGATCGTCGCACCAGGCCAAAAGAAACGGACGTAGCTTTTCCATAAGATAAGGAGCCGGCCCTTCGTTGTAGGTAATCAGATTATAATTTACCCCCAATGGTTCTGCTTTGTACATTTTAGCCTCATCTTCTGACAAGTAACCATTTCTCAACATTTGATCAATGACCACATTCCGGCGTTCGAGCGAGCGTTCCGGATTTCTGCGGGGATTGTAACTGTTATTGGCTTTCAGCATTCCTATCAATGTTGCAGCTTCGTGTACCTTCAGTTTTGATGGAGATTTACTGAAAAACCGTTCGGAAGCCACTCCGATACCGAAGATATTTTCGGCAAAAGGAACTGTGTTCAGGTATAAAGTCAGGATTTCGTCTTTGGTATACAAGCGCTCAAGCCTATAGGCAATAATCGACTCGCGAAGCTTATTGACTGGCATCGTAAGTGGGCCAAATGATTTGCGGGGATACAGGTTTTTTGCAATTTGCTGGCTTAATGTACTGCCACCGCCAGAACTGCGGTCCTGCAAAAGAATAGACTTAAAAAACACCCGGATCAACGCCACTTCGTCAATTCCCCGGTGATGGTAAAAACGTGAGTCTTCAGTGGCTACGAGAGCATTGATTACATTGGGAGAGATTTGATTGAACTGGATGTTGCTGCGGTTTTCAATGTAATACCGCCCCAGCAGACGTCCGTCCTCTGCATACACTTCGGTGGCTACCGGATTTTTAATCTTTTGCAACTCATCGGTAGATGGTACAGGTCCGGTAAAACCAACATACACAATCAGGAAGAGTAAGAAAAGAAGCAGCGACAAAGCAACACCGGCCTTGACTGCGAAAATGAATAGTTTCCGCCCAAAACTGTGAGATGAACCTGAACTTTTTCGTTTTGACGGTTTTGTTTTGGCTGAGGATATGGGTGTTTTCTTCTTCATTATTCAATAAAAAGATCAGGTGACTGACAACAAACTTAGCTGAAAAATCTCAATAACTTTTGCCGGCAACTGAATAAGTAAAGATTAATCAATGACTGACAATTCAAAATTGGTTAATTGTTTTAAGAAGGTAGGTTTGATTCTACAAAAATACATGAAATTGAGCTGTAATAAATTTTAAACGTGAAAAGTTAAACTTAATTTTAAGTTGTTTGTACTTTTAAAGAAAACCAAATAAGCAGATGAAAATCGCAATTTCAGGAGCAAATGGCTATATCGCCTCTAATTTGATCAAACGATTAGATTCGCCAGACAATGAACTGATCAAAATCAGCAGGAAAGATTTATACGATGTGAATACCTTGTTCCGTCTACTTGCAGGAGCCGATGTAGTTGTTCACTTAGCCGGTGCACCTATTTTCCAGAAATGGACATCTGTAACTAAATCAGAGATAGTAAAAAGCCGGACAGAAACGACTCAAGCTCTTGTGAAAACCATAAACAATTTACCTCTTGAAAAAAAGCCCAGGGTTTTTGTGTCAGCATCGGCTGTAGGAATTTACGAGCCGGGTCTTCAGCACAACGAAAGCAGCATCAGGTATGCTGATGACTTTACCGGAAATGTTGCCCGGCAATGGGAACAATCATCTGAAGACTTGCCCCGGTCTGTCAGGCGAATTATTTTCCGGATTGGAGTAGTACTGGGAAAAGAATCAAAAACTATTCTTAATTTACTTCCGCTTTTCAAATTAGGATTGGGTGGCAAAATCGGTTCAGGCAAACAGTCTTTCCCGTTTGTACATATCGACGATGTAACCAATGCTATTTTCTGGGCCATACAAAATGCCGAGGTACACGGAATTTATAACTTGGTTGCTCCACAAAGTATTACAAATGTTCAATTTACCAAGTCTATTTCCAAAATGATACATCGACCGGCTTTTTTTGCAGTTCCTGCAAAAGTTTTGGAGTTACTTTACTGCGAAGCATCTTCTATTTTACTGAAAACCCCGATAGTTATACCCGAACGGCTTCAATCTTACGGATTCAGGTTTAAATATCCTGATATCGAATCCTGTCTGAATGAAATAATGAAATAAAAAACCCCTGCTGAAATAAGCAAGGGTTCATATATAATCATTTATTCGAATGATTAGTCTAATTGAGGGCCGGCAGCTTTCATTGCAATTGCATCTTCATTATCGCAATACTGCTCAAAATTTTTGATGTATTTGGCTGCCAGTTGTTTTGCTTTTACAGTCCATTCAGCTTCAATAGCATAAGTTTGACGTGGGTCAAGTATACCTTCTGAAACATTGTTCAACGTTTTAGGAGCAACCAGGTTCAATACCGGGATGTTCACAGTTTCAGCGTTTTCAATAGAACCATCAATGATAGCATCAATGATAGCACGGGTGTTTTTCAACGAAATACGTTTTCCAGTTCCATTCCAGCCAGTGTTTACCAAATAAGCTTTAGCTCCGTGTTCTTTCATTTTACCTACCAATGTTTTTGCATACATTGTTGGGTGCAATGTTAAAAAAGCTTCACCAAATGCAGGTGAAAAAGACATCTGCGGTTCAGTGATGCCACGTTCAGTTCCTGCTAATTTTGAAGTATATCCGCAAAGAAAATGATATTGAGCTGATTGCTCATCAAGTATAGATACAGGAGGCAATACGCCAAAGGCGTCAGCTGACAAATAAATGATTTTGCTGGCGTGTCCTGCCCGTGAAGGAAGAACGATTTTGTTGATGTGGTGAATTGGGTATGAAACACGGGTATTTTCAGTTTTGGAAGCTTCTTTTGAATAGTCAGGAGTCCCGTCCTCTTTAATTGTTACATTTTCCAACAAAGCATCACGTTTAATTGCCCTCCAGATATCTGGTTCGTTTTCAGCGCTCAGGTCGATAACTTTAGCATAACAACCACCTTCATAGTTGAACACACCGTGATCATCCCAACCGTGTTCGTCATCACCAATCAGATAACGTTTCGGGTCAGCTGACAAAGTAGTTTTACCTGTACCTGATAAACCGAAGAAAATAGCTACATCTCCTTCTTTACCAACGTTTGCAGAGCAATGCATTGAAGCAATTCCACGCAATGGCATGTAGTAGTTCTGCATAGCGAACATACCTTTTTTCATTTCACCACCATACCATGTACCACCGATGATTTGAATTTTTTCAGTCAGGTTGAACATTACAAACACTTCAGAATTCAAACCCTGTTCTTTCCAGTTCGGATTAGTTGTTTTTGAGCCATTGAAAATTACGAAATCTGGTTCGCCAAAGTTTGCCAATTCGTAGTGTGATGGGCGAATAAACATGTTGGTTACAAAGTGGGCCTGCCAAGCTACTTCGCAAATAACACGGATTTTCATACGTGTATCTTCGTTCGTTCCACAATAAGCATCAACAACAAACAATTTTTCTGCAGCATTTAATTGCTTCATTGTAAGACCTTTACAATGATTCCAAATATCCGTTGAAACTGGTTTATTGATGTTGCCATCCCACCAGATGTGTTCATTAGAAGTTGCATCTTTAACAATGTAACGGTCTTTAGGGGAACGGCCGGTAAATACACCGGTGTCAACCGCTACGGCACCTGTGTTTGTTAATATACCGCGCTCGAATCCTTCGTTTGCAGGATCGATTTCAGCCTGAAATAATTCTTCGTAAGATGGATTGTGAATGATTTCAACATTCGTATTGATACCGTACTTTAATAGATCTGAGTTTTTCATAGTAAGTAATTAAAATTTAACTATTTCAACAAAACAAAATTTTCTCGGCATCAAAAATAGTTTTTTTTTAAGCCGTCAAAGATTGGGAAATATTAAATTAAGATCATTTCGGATTTACCAAGGTGCAGAGTTTTCAACCGATTGTTAACCATTTGAAATTCAACAACCACACATAAAAAAGCAAAAAAAAGAATGTTAAGAAATTATTAACTTCCTAACATTCTTTGAAATACAAAAAAATCGACTAACTTATGACCTCGGATGAAACTGATTAAGTGTTGATTTTAGATAATCGCGGTCAAGGTGAGTGTATATTTCTGTAGTTAAGATGGATTCGTGTCCGAGCATTTCCTGAACAGCCCGTAAATCGGCACCTCCATTGATTAAATGTGTTGCAAACGAGTGGCGGAATGTGTGTGGGCTGATTTTCTTTTCAAACCCGGCTTTAATAGCCAGATTTTTTATGATCGTAAAAATCATCACACGGCTAAGTTTTTTGCCTCTCCGGTTTAGAAACAGGATATCTTCGCTGTCTTTCGCGATTTTCAGCGTTTTCCGGTAAACATCCATGTATTTGTTGATTTCTTCTATCGCTTTGTCACTAACAGGTACTAATCTTTCCTTATTAGACTTACCTTCAACTTTAATATAACCCTGATCAAAAAATAAGTTTGAGATTTTCAGATTGACCAGTTCTGAAACGCGAAGACCACAGCTATACAATGTTTCAAGCATAGCTTTGTTACGCTGCCCTTCCGATTTGTTCAATTCAACTGTATCAATCATCAAATCAATTTCTTCAATGGTTAATACATCAGGAAGCTTTCTTCCGATTTTTGGTGACTCCAGCAACGTGGTGGGATCATTAGAGACCTTACCTTCCATAAGTAAAAACTTATAGAATGATTTGATACCGGAAATAGTACGTGCTTGTGTTCTAGGAGAAACTCCTTTGTCATTAATCCACTCAACAAACTTTTTCAAGTGATTTAGCTTCACTTTTTCCGGAGGTAATTTTTTTTGTTCTTCATCTGCAAAGACCATCAGCTTGTTTATATCATTGATATAAGCAGCGATTGAATTTGCTGACAAACCTTTCTCCAAACGTAAGAAAGACTCAAATCCTTTTTTGCTATCTTCCCATTTCATAATTAATAACTTTAAATTTTAAATTCTATAACAATTATTGATAATTTTGGTTTCGTAAACTCTTTAAAATGTATATTTTAAAAAATTATGACCATCCACCCAGAAGACATAATTTTTAATACGAGTTTACATCGGTTAAGTTACTATTTTTTTTTACAATAAACTATCAAAAGATGAAAATTTTGTTAATAAATGGCCCAAATTTAAATTTGCTGGGCATTCGGGAAAAAAGTATATATGGTGATACTTCTTTTGAAAACTATTTTAATACCCTTCAAAAAAGATTTCCAGAATTGGAATTGGAATACTATCAATCCAACATTGAGGGTGAATTGATCAACAAAATCCATGAACGGGGTTTTGATTTTGATGGCATCATTATTAATGCTGGTGCCTATACCCATACTTCTGTCGCAATCCGTGATGCAATCTCAGGAGTGAAAGCTCCGGTTGTTGAGGTTCACATCTCAAACATCTTGACCAGAGAGAGTTTCAGACACGAATCACTAATCGGTCCGGTCTGTATCGGGAGTATCATGGGGTTCGGACTTGATTCTTACAGAATTGGAATTGAAGCACTTAAGGAGCACATTAAATCTTAATCATCCTTTCTTGCTGTAAATCGGGCTTCCAATTTCGAAATATAAAAATTTACATACTTTTGCAGCCCTCAACGTAAAAACTATTCAGTTATGAAACATACCAAAATTGTTGCAACTATTTCTGACCAACGCTGTGATGCCGAATTTATCCGACAACTTTACGAAGCCGGAATGAATGTGGTAAGGTTAAATACAGCTCACATCACGACAGAAAGCGCCGAAAACATGATCAGGCAGGTGCGCAGTGTGTCTGACCAGATCGCTATTTTGGTTGATACCAAAGGGCCGGAAATCAGAACTATTGGCATTGAAACTCCAATCAAAGTTGAGCTCGGGTCGCTGGTCCGCGTGAAGGGAGGAACAGGCATTTCAACTTCGGATGAATTTTTTGTCAACTATGATAATTTCCACCATGAAATACCAGTTGGGAATCAGATTTTGATTGACGACGGCGATATTGCACTTGAAATAGTAGAAAAAACTGACGAGGCGCTGATTTGCAAGGTCTTAAATCCTGGTGAGATCAAGAATAAAAAAAGTATTAATACTCCCGGAATTAGTATTAAACTTCCGTCACTGAGTACAAAAGACATTGAATTTATTGAGTTCTCAGCTCAACAAGAGATTGATTTTATCGCCCATTCATTCGTCAGAAATAAAGCGGATGTGCTTGCGGTGCAGCAAATTTTGGACAGGATGAATAGTAAGGCAAAAATTATTGCCAAAATTGAAAATACCGATGGCGTTGAAAATATTGATGAAATTTTAGATGTTGCTTATGGCATTATGGTCGCACGCGGTGATCTGGGAATCGAAATTCAGGCTGAAAAGATTCCTACCATTCAGCGCAAACTGATCAAAAAATGCGTTGAACGTAAAAAACCGGTAATCATTGCCACCCAAATGCTGCATTCCATGATTTCCAACCCACGTCCAACGCGGGCCGAAGTAAGCGACGTAGCAACAGCTATTTATGAACGAACTGACGCCATCATGCTTTCAGGTGAAACAGCTTACGGACAATACCCGGTTGAGGCTGTAAAAGTTATGACAAAAATTGCAATAGAAGTTGAGGCCAGTAAAGACCGGCGCAACGATTTACCGGTTCCTCGTCTCGACAACGAGGTTTCTGCATTTCTGGCTGAGGCTGCCGTTCATGCCGCAACTGAATTACAATTAAATGCAATCGTTACGGATACCCTTACCGGAAAGATTGCCAGATATATTGCAGCCTTCAGAGGAAATATGCCAGTGTTTGCCAAATGTCATAATGGTCGGGTGAAACGGGAACTGGCCCTTTCGTACGGTGTATTTGCCAGTGAAATTAAATCAAAGAAAAACAAGCATAAGTTAATTGAAACCGCTCTGCTCGATCTGGTCGAGAAAAAACTAATCACAGAAAAAGATACTGTGGTTTATGTTGGTGGAAATTTTGGCGTTGGGGGTGGCACTTCCTTTATCGAAATTGCATCAGTTGAACGAATGGCACATGCCAAAGCTATTAAGTGATTTTTCAGAGGAATCAGTCATAAAAAAGCCGGAGCGTTCAATGAATGTTCCGGCTTTTTTATGATTGAAACGAGTTTTATCGCATATCCACCACTTCAATTCCTTTGTATTTTTTCGGGTCAAATACAAAATCAGAGTCATTATAAACACCATCCGTTTTGAACTGATTGACCAAAACATTGTATTTGTTCCCATCTTTGCCAGTCATGTTAGCTCCGCGTATGAGCAACTTTTGCTTATCAATCATGATCCGGATTTTTTGAACATCACCGGTTGGCTTTTGTGGGGTCAGGTCAATGTTGTAAACCGGAACTCCGCCATCAACTGCATCACCGGCAAATTTGTAATTAAAGCCTCGTTCATAAATGGTAAAAATTTTGGAGGGGTCCATCAATTCGTCAGTCGCCTCATCCAAATTAGAAATACTCACTTCGTTGGAATTGACCATGTAAGTCCAGATTGTTTTTCCGTCGCAAGTAACCTGAAGCCCCATCTGAGGAACGTTCAGCTTGTATTTTTTGTCCTTCAAAATAATGGTACCACTACTTTTTTCCTGAATGTTTTCGGCCTGATTGTTCATTTCAAACGAAAACCTGGCTTCAAGTGACGCCAGCGATTGCGTAGTTTTGGTAACTTTTTCAAGAATTTCCTTCGCTTTTGCATCCTGCTGGGCAAATCCGGTCAAAGCAAAAAACGAAAGAACAGAAATAAAAATTAATCGTTTCATTTTCTATTCGGGTTATATATTTATTTAAATCCTTTCAATAATTGTTCCAAAGCGTATTCATCCTGAAGTAAAACCTGCCGGGCTTTGCTTCCTTCGCTTGGTCCGACAATGCCTGCAGCTTCCAACTGGTCCATAATCCTTCCGGCCCGGTTATACCCGATCGAAAATTTACGCTGGATCATCGAGGTCGATCCCATCTGATTGCTTACAATTAAACGTGCAGCATCGTCAAACATTTCATCGCGGTTACTTAAATCAGTCTCAGCTAATCCACCTTCATTTTCGCCGACATAATCGGGCAACAGAAATGCCGTCTGGTATCCTCGCTGCTGGGCCACAAATTCACAAATCCGTTCCACTTCTGGAGTGTCTACAAAGGCACACTGAACGCGGGTCATGGTACTTCCGGTCGAAACCAGCATATCCCCTTTCCCGATCAACTGATTGGCGCCGGGAGTATCAAGAATAGTTCGCGAGTCGATCATCGAAGCCACTTTGAAGGCAATACGGGTCGGAAAGTTCGCCTTGATTACCCCGGTAATGATGTTGATGGAAGGTCGCTGTGTGGCAATGACCATGTGAATACCAACCGCCCGGGCCAACTGGGCAATACGGGCAATCGGCAATTCTATTTCTTTCCCGGCAGTCATAATCAGATCGGCAAACTCGTCGACGATCACCACAATATACGGCAGGTAACGATGGCCCTTTTCCGGATTCAGACGACGGCTGATAAACTTACCATTGTACTCGGTAATGTTCCGTACATGAGCCTTTTTCAGCAAATCGTAGCGGGTGTCCATTTCAATATTCACCGAATTCAGGGTATTTTTCACCTTTTGAATATCGGTAATAATAGCATCCTCCTCGTCAGGCATTTTGGCCAGAAAATGTTTTTCGAGCGACGAATACAGGTTGAGTTCAACTTTCTTTGGATCGACCAATACAAATTTTAACTGCGAAGGATGTTTCTTATAAAGTAAAGAGGTAATAATAGCGTTCAATCCGACTGATTTTCCCTGACCAGTTGCCCCGGCAACCAAGATATGCGGCATCTTGGCCAGATCGACCATAAACGTTTCGTTCGAAATAGTTTTTCCCAACGCAATAGGAAGTTCGGCTGTCGACTCCTGAAATTTTTTAGACCCGATAATCGAACGCATCGAAACAATTTCCGGTTTTTGGTTCGGAACTTCAATACCTATAGTACCAACGTCCGGGAATTGGTGCAATAATGCGGATACCCAAAGCCGAAAGGCTTAAGGCAATATCGTCCTCCAGGTTCTTGATCTTGGCAATCCGGATTCCCGGTGCAGGAACTATCTCGTAAAGCGTGATGGTCGGGCCAATGGTAGCCCTGATTTTGGTAATCTCAATTTTATAATGACGAAGTGTTTCGACGATTTTGTTTTTGTTCGAAATCAACTCTTCGTTACTCACTTCGGCATTGCCCGAAGCATGGTCATCAAGCAAATCCAAGGTTGGATATTTATAGGAAGACAAATCCAAGGTCGGGTCATAATCTTCCAGTGCAGGATTTATTTCTTCAGTATCATCATCAGAAACAGGCTTAGTCACATGCATTTCAGGCTCTTTCTTTTTAGGCTGAACTTTTTCAGGTTCAGGCGCAAAAAGCATTTCCTCAATGCTCATTTTCCACCTCTTTCTGCGATACCGTATTTTCAATCTCGAAGTCGTCCGAATCCGGATCAAAAATGGCTTCAATCTGGTCGTCTTCGGTAATTACCTTTGAGATAGATGGATCTTCAACTTGTTGAAGCGGCGTTTCAAGCGGGACTTCTTCGGAAGGAACTTCTCCAAGAGCTGCTTCTTTTTCCTTTTTAGCCAATATATTGGTAAGCCATGGAATAAATTGGCGGAATGTAACAATCAGTAAAATAAACAAGAGAAAAACGAGAATGAGTGCAGCCCCAATTGTGCCAAGCATTGATGTTAAAAGACTCGACAAAATAAACCCGTACATGCCGCCAACATTCAGGAACTGGTTGTCTGCGGTGTCGGTAAGGGCAAGGCCCAGCGTAACTGAAATCCAAAGCAATCCAGACCAAAGAAAAAACAAGTGTTTTAAAAAACCGGATACCCTTGTAGCCAAACAAATTGAGTGCTCCAACAAAACAAACGATCAACAGAAAAAATGAAGGATAACCAAACCCCAGGTTAATCAGTTGTTCGCTCAAAAACGCGCCACCTTTACCGGCAATGTTCTGAACCTTAATAGACGGGTCAAACAGGAATTCCTGCCAGGGTAAGTCCAACTTACTTTGATCGACTGAGCCGGAAAAAGTATATGAAACAAAAGCCACAGCCGCATACCCACTGAAGATCATTAAAAATAATCCGAGCGTATATTTGAACTGGTTACTCTTAAAAAAATGTACAATTCCACCCAATTTAGAAGGTTTGGGTTCCTTAGCAGGTTTCTTTATTTTTTTTGCCATTCGGGTTGATCATTCGAGCGCAAAGTTAACGATTTTTGGCTATCATATATTTTATCTTTCGATTCGATATTCATATTTATTTTCCGAAATAAATCTCCAAAAAGAGATTGATAACTGAATAGTTTTCTTACTGCTTTATAGCATTTTTTTCAAACTCCAGATCGTCCATTGGTCATGATTCTAATTCATTCCTTTTTTTAAGTTTGTCATGAACAGCTATATAAAATGTATGAAAAAAATTGCAGTTGTAGCGCTTGGCGGTAATGCCCTTTTACGTGAAAACGAAACCGGAACCATTGAGCAACAGGAAGAAAACACCACCGATACGCTTGAGAACCTGATTTTTTTGCTGAAGGAAGGATATGAATTGGTGATAACTCATGGCAATGGGCCCCAGGTTGGAAACATCCTGATGCGCAACGACGCCGGACAGCAACTGTATGACATTGCCCCGATGCCCCTCGACATTTGTGTAGCTGATTCGCAGGGCGGCATTGGTTACATGGTTGAACGGATGATGCGAAATGTGCTTAGCAAACACGGAATTCGCAAAAATGTGATTACTCTAGTTTCGATGACCCTGATTGATCCCAATGATCCTGCGTTTGGTAATCCGACAAAGGGCATCGGCAAAATTTATTCGGAAGACGAAGCCAGAAAACTTCAGGAAGAAAAAGGCTGGATATTTAAACCATCGTCAAAAACACACGGTGGCTGGCGCAGGATGGTTTCCTCGCCTCAGCCGATTGACATTATTAATCGCGATATCATTGAAAATCTGGTCAGGGCCGGGAATATTGTGATTGCAGCCGGAGGTGGCGGAATTCCGATTTACTACGATCAAAACAACGATCTGCGCACACTGGATGCCGTTATTGACAAAGATCTGGCTTCAGCACTGCTGGCCTCTCAGATTAAAGCCAATGAATTTTATATCCTGACTGATGTTTCGTTCATTTATAAAGATTTTGGAAAGTCAACTCAGGAAAAACTGGAATTTCTGAATTATGCCGATACCGTAAAATATCTGGAAGCCGGAACTTTTTCGGAAGGAACCATGGCCCCAAAAATTAAAGCATGCCTGTATTTCATTAAAAATGGCGGCGAAAAAAGTGTGATTACCGAAGCAAAAAAGCTTGAAGATAAATCCTACGGGTCAAAAATTACGATGGAATACGATAGCTGAAAAAAGAGGAAAATTCAGGAACAGTAAATGCCATCCGGTCCGATGCGCATCGGATTGGAAACGGATACGCAGAAAATCGGAAGGGATCGCGTACATTTAATGCAAGCCAAAGTTTAACCGCAGTATTTTGCACTAGGAGCTTTAACAAACCAAGTCATGGGAACTATTTATTATCGTATTTAAATTTACTCACCCCAAGCCACCTTGTGGTGACTTTTCCCCTCTCTCGCGAGAGAGGGGGTGGAGTGAGCAAAGCGAACTCGGGGTGAGTCATGAAACAGAAATATGACATTTAATCTTTCCTATTACTTAAGAATTAAAAATCAGTATTTAAAAAAACTTAACAAAAATGGATATGGAAATCAATTTAAAAAACCGGCATTTTCTGAAATTACTTGATTTTAGCGCCGATGAAATTCACTACCTGCTTAATCTTGCCGCTAAACTGAAAAAAGCCAAGCATAATGGTCTGGAAGAACAAATGCTGACAGGAAAAAATATCGCACTGATTTTCGAGAAAACCTCAACCCGAACACGCTGTGCTTTCGAAGTCGCTGCTTTTGATCAGGGTGCGCATGCCACTTATCTGGGACCAATCGGTTCTCAAATCGGTCACAAAGAATCCATCAAAGATACCGCGCGGGTTTTGGGACGCCTGTACGATGGCATTGAATACCGCGGATTTGACCAAACTATTGTTGAAGAACTGGCCCGATACGCAGGGGTCCCGGTTTGGAATGGATTAACCACAGAATTTCACCCCACTCAGATTTTGGCCGATTTCATGACAATGAAGGAACATTCGCAAAAACCGCTTTCTGAAATTAAATTCTGCTACCTGGGCGATGCCCGCAACAACATGGGGAATTCGTTGATGGTGGGCGCTGCCAAATTAGGTATGGATTTTCGGGCAGCAGCGCCTGCCAGTTGCCAGCCGACCGACGAATTGCAACAAATTTGCCGCGAGATAGCAAATCAATCTGGAGCCAGACTTCTGATTACAGATGATTTGGCAAAAGCCGTTAAAGATTGTGATTTCCTTTACACCGACGTATGGGTTTCGATGGGCGAAGCTGAATCGGTTTGGACCGATCGGATCAAGCTACTCCTACCCTATCAGGTGAACCGGCAAGCGATGGAACTGACAGGCAATCCGAATGTAAAATTTCTGCATTGTTTGCCGGCTTTCCATAACCGCGAAACCAAAATGGGCGAAGAGATTTTTCAGAAATTTGGATTAGATGGATTGGAAGTGACAGAGGATGTGTTCGAAAGCGAGGCTTCAATCGTTTTTGATCAGGCTGAAAACCGGCTGCATACCATTAAAGCCGTGATGGTGGCTACTATTGGATAAATCATTATCAGGATTTTTATCAATCAGAAAGGGGATTGCTTGTGTAATCCCCTTTCTGATTGATAAACCAGCATTTTAAAATGTGTCTATCAGATCGACCTGAAAAAATCATAATTCAAGTCCTCCAGTTCGGTCAATGTTGGATAGCGGTAAAAAATAATTTCATCCTTCGAACCAATATAAAATCCACTCTCAATGGTGCGGTAAAGCAGGTTTCCGGAGAAAACCCGCTGAACGGTTTTCATCCGTTTTTCATATTCCCCGCTCAAAATTTCGAGGCAGTCTCTCAGGTGCCCAACATTGGTATAAGGCAAATAATCAATGGAGCCCTTTTGCGGATTGGTGGCTAAATCGCCCAGTTTCAGTTCAACAAAAAACAGTTTGGGTAGCACTATGGGAGTCGAACCATCGGTAAGTCGTTTCAAAAAATCGGAAGGTGGTAAATCACTGGCAATCATTGGCGAAACCGGGCATAATTCCTAGAAAAGGTACATTCGGTTTTTGACTTCCGACGCACGATCGTAAGGTGTTTTTTTCAATTCCAGGGTGTGACCGTTGTCAGTAGTCAGATACAGACTTTTTAGCGCTGAAAGAGGAATCATTTCCAACACTTTGTACACCGAAAGATAAACTGAACTTTTGGGTTGACCGTCAGGTTTGGCCACACATCTTCGATTCAGACTGTCCACATTGATCAGTTTTTCAATCTGGCCAAGGTCGATTTCGAAAAAAATTGCCTGGCCTTTGTTCATTTTCTTTGTCCCCGTTGAAAGGTATTCGCCAAATTCTTTAGGGGGTAACATGGAAGCGATAAGAGCTTCGGGCGTTGCGGTTAAATAAATAAACTTGCTCATAGGTTATATTATTTAGTGTTAAACAAATCCTACGATCTAATCAGCCAACATTTGGGATGTTGAAACTATATTAAAGTTAAGACTTTTCCATGAAAACCCAGCTGAATTTCAGCATATTATTCAGAAATAAGCCGAAAACTTTATACCGCTCACTGTAATCGGGTTGCTCTGGTTTTTAAACTGACTGTCAGATATTTTTCAGTACAAGCTAATACAACCAAGGAATAGAGTAGCGCCTCATGTCAAATGCACCCGGCAAATAAACGATTGAATTCCAAAACATTCCTGATTCGAAGAAAAAACCGATTGATACCATTGTTCAGCTTGAATTTTGAGATATATCAACTGCCCGGTTAATAAAAAAGCTGCTACATTTAGGCAGCTTTTTTATTTTCAGTCAGATAATACGTTACTAAATTGTTGAAGCATTCCCTATTAATGCTTTTATACATATATCTATATATTTTATAGAATATTTTTTAATATATTCGGCGGTTTCGAAAAAACAAATAGACGAAAAACGGTGTTAATTTGATTGTGAATTGCCAAAACTAAAGTGACTTTGATAATACAAAAACCAAAAATATGTTTGATCTGGATTTAATCTCTAAAAATTATCAGGAATTAGGTGCAAAAATTGCAAACGCTAAGAAGCACTTAAACAGGCCATTAAGTCTGTCGGAGAAAATTATCTATGCTCATTTATATCAGGATCAGCCAGTAAGCAACTTTAAAAGAGGAGTTGATTACGTCGATTTTGCTCCTGATCGGGTTGCCATGCAGGACGCCACCGCACAAATGGCTTTATTGCAATTCATGAATTCAGGAAAAAGTAAAACGGCAGTTCCTTCAACCGTGCATTGCGATCATTTGATTCAGGCCAGCAAAAACGGATTGTCCGATCTGAACGAAGCCATCAAAATCAACAAGGAAGTTTACGATTTTCTGGAATCCGTATCCAATAAATACGGAATTGGCTTTTGGAAACCCGGCGCAGGAATCATTCATCAGGTCGTACTCGAAAATTACGCATTTCCTGGAGGGATGATGATTGGTACCGACTCGCACACAGTAAATGCCGGAGGTCTGGGCATGATTGCCATTGGAGTTGGCGGTGCCGACGCGGTGGATGTAATGGCCGGAATGGCCTGGGAACTAAAATTTCCGAAGTTAATTGGGGTAAAACTTACGGGTAAACTGAGTGGCTGGACTGCCCCTAAAGATATTATTCTGAAAGTAGCCGGAATTCTCACGGTAAAAGGTGGAACAGGTGCAATTATTGAATATTTTGGCGAAGGCGCACAATCCATTTCCTGCACCGGAAAAGGAACAATATGCAACATGGGCGCCGAAGTTGGTGCGACTACTTCCACTTTTGGTTACGACGAATCAATGGAGCGTTACCTTCGTGCAACAGGCCGCGCCGAAGTTGCTGATTTGGCTAATCAGGTCAAAGAACACCTGACTGCCGACCCCGAAGTTTATGCCAATCCTGAAAAATATTTTGACCAGTTGATTGAGATTAATCTCGACGAATTGGAACCTTATATTAATGGTCCGTTTACCCCCGACCGTGCTACTCCAATCTCGAAACTAGCCGAAACAGCCAAAGAAAACGGTTGGCCAACCAAAGTTGAAGTTGGGTTAATTGGTTCGTGCACGAACTCTTCGTACGAAGATATTTCCCGTGCAGCATCTCTAGCCAAACAGGCCGTTGCTAAGAAGCTGAAATCCAAAGCCGAATTCACCATTACTCCCGGATCAGAACAGGTGCGGTACACCATTGAACGTGACGGTTTTATTGATATTTTTAACCAAATTGGGGCCAGCGTATTTGCCAATGCCTGCGGACCGTGTATCGGCCAATGGTCGCGGCCGGGAGCTGAAAAGGGAGAAAAAAATACGATTATTCATTCCTTCAACCGTAACTTTTCGAAACGGGCTGACGGAAATCCAAATACCCATGCGTTTGTGGCTTCACCCGAAATTGTGACCGCATTGGCTATCGCCGGAGACCTGACATTCAACCCACTAACCGATTACCTGATTAGCGAAACAGGTGAAAAGGTAAAACTGGACGCACCTTCAGGAGTAGAATTACCTGCCAGAGGATTTGCGGTGGAAGATGCCGGTTACCAGGCGCCCGCAGAGAATGGTTCATCGGTAGTGGTGAAAGTTGCACCGGATTCATCTCGCTTACAGCTACTTCAGCCATTTGAAGCTTGGAACGGTGAAAATATTATGGGTGCCAAACTGTTGATTAAGGCTAAAGGGAAATGTACCACCGACCATATTTCAATGGCCGGACCATGGCTTCGTTTCCGTGGGCACCTCGACAATATTTCGAATAACATGCTGATTGGCGCAGTAAATGCTTTCAACGAACAAACCAATAAAGTAAAAAATCAGCTAACCGGCAAATATGGAGAAGTTCCTGCTGTCCAGCGGGCATACAAAGCTGCTGGTGTAGCTTCCGTAGTAATCGGCGATCAAAACTATGGTGAAGGTTCATCACGCGAACATGCCGCCATGGAACCACGCCATTTGGGCGTAAAGGCAGTCATCGTCAAATCATTTGCCCGCATACACGAAACCAACCTGAAGAAACAGGGAATGCTCGGTTTAACATTTGCCAATGAAGCCGACTACGATAAAATTCAGGAAGATGACATCTTTAATTTTATTGATCTGAAAGAATTTGCACCCGGTAAGCCATTGACCCTGGAAATTGTTCATACTGACAAAACCAGAGAGATTATTTTGCTTAATCACACATACAATCAACAACAAATCGAATGGTTCAAAGCCGGTTCGGCATTGGATTTAATTCGCAAACAGAACCTTTAATATCACCCAAATATGAATGAAAAAATCAAAGTACTGAATCCGGTCGTAGAGCTGGACGGAGATGAAATGACCCGGGTAATCTGGACATTGATCAAGGAAAAACTCATTTTTCCCTATCTTGATCTGAATATCAAATATTTTGATCTGGGAATTGAGCACCGCGATTTAACCAACGATCAGGTAACCGTTGATGCAGCTAATGCCATCAAACAATACGGAGTGGGTATCAAATGCGCTACCATTACCCCTGATGAAGCCCGTGTTGAAGAATTCGGACTAAAGAAAATGTGGAAATCGCCCAACGGAACGATCCGGAACATTCTGGATGGAACTGTTTTCCGTGAACCCATCATTATCAGCAATGTGCCCCGCCTGGTTCCGGGATGGAAACAACCCATCTGCATTGGACGTCACGCATTTGGCGATCAATACCGTGCAACTGATTTTGTGACCAAAGGAAAAGGTAAACTGACCATCACGTTTACTCCCGAAGACGGAGGCAAAGAAACTTCATTTGAAGTTTATGACTTTGCAGGCGATGGTGTGGCGATGGCGATGTACAACACCGATGAGTCTATTTCAGGATTTGCCCGCGCCTGTATGAATCAGGCTTTGTCAAAAAAATGGCCGCTTTATCTTTCAACAAAAAATACAATTCTGAAAAAATACGACGGACGGTTTAAAGATATTTTTCAGGAAATATTTGACAAGGAATTCAGGAAAGCTTTTGCTGAAGCAGGAATTACCTACGAACACCGGCTGATTGATGACATGGTGGCTGCCTGCATGAAATGGGAAGGCGCTTTTGTATGGGCATGCAAAAATTACGATGGCGATGTTCAGTCGGACACCGTAGCTCAGGGATTTGGCTCACTCGGGTTAATGACCTCCGTTTTAATTACTCCCGACGGAAAAACCATGGAAGCCGAGGCTGCCCACGGAACAGTGACCCGTCACTACCGCCAGCACCAGCAGGGAAAACCCACTTCAACGAATCCGATTGCCTCAATTTACGCCTGGACCAGAGGTTTGGCTTTCCGCGGAAAACTGGACAACAATCAGAAATTGATTGATTTTGCCCATGCACTGGAACAAACCTGTGTAGAAACAGTTGAAGCCGGACAAATGACCAAAGATTTAGCCCTCATTGTTCACGGCGACAATCTGAAACCAGATCATTATCTGACTACTGAAGGATTTCTGGATGCATTGGATGAAAACCTTCAGAAAAAGTTAAAGTAGAATTTAACCAATCAAAAATATGGGCCAGAATATTCAATTCAAAAACGGACAAGTGATTGTTCCCGACCAGCCGGTCATTCCTTTTATTGAGGGCGACGGAATCGGGAAGGATATAACTGAACCCAGTCAACGAGTGCTCAATGCTGCAGTTGCTGCGGCTTATGGCAATTCGAAAAAACTGGTTTGGAAGGAAGTTCTGGCTGGTAAAAAAGCTTTTGATTTGACCGGCAGTTATTTGCCCGACGAAACGCTGGAAGCTTTTAAACAATATCTCGTCGGCATAAAGGGGCCGCTGGAAACTCCGGTTGGAGAAGGAATCCGTTCGTTGAATGTTGCTTTGCGCCAAACGCTCGATTTATATGTTTGTCTGCGTCCGATCCGCTGGTTTAAAGGCGTTCCCTCACCTATCAGGTATCCGGAACTGGTTGACATGCACATTTTCAGGGAAAATACTGAGGATATTTACGCCGGAATCGAATTTATGACAGGTGGCGACCAGGCTCACAAATTCAGAAACTTCCTGATCGATGAGATGGGAGTCGATAAAATTCGCTTTCCTGAAAGCAGTTCGTTTGGTGTAAAGCCCGTTTCAAAAGAAGGCTCCGAACGCCTGATCAAAGCTGCCATTCAATATGCAGTTCAGCGAAAATTGCCTTCGGTAACCCTCGTGCATAAAGGGAATATCATGAAATTTACGGAAGGCGCTTTTAAAAACTGGGGCTACATGTTGGCTGAAAGTGAATTTGGCGACCGTACATTTACCTGGAACCAATATCAACGAATTGAAAAAGAGAAAGGGAAAGAGGCTGCAAAAGCTGCACTCCAGGACGCAAAAGCTTCGGGGAAAGTTATCATCAAAGATTGCATTACCGATGCTTTTCTACAGGAAAGTTTGCTTCATCCGTTTGACCATTCAGTGATCGCAACTTTAAATCTGAACGGTGATTATATTTCCGACCAGTTAGCCGCCATGGTTGGTGGAATCGGGATTTCCCCCGGCGCCAATATCAACTACAACAGCGGATATGCCATTTTTGAAGCCACTCATGGAACAGCGCCGAACATCGCCGGAACAGGAAAAGCAAATCCGGGTTCACTCATACTTTCGGGTGTGATGTTGCTTGAATATTTGGGCTGGGACAAGGCTGCAGAGCATGTTTACGATGCCATGGAACATACCTTTTCGAAGAGAAAAGTCACTTCCGATTTGTTCACCATGATGGAAGGAGCCACTTTATTATCAACTTCTGAGTTCGCCGATGAGATAATTCGGAATATTCATTAATTTAGGAAAGTTATTTCGACCAAAATCTAATAACCAAATATTATGGAATACATTAAAAACAGGTTTTATGAAAAAGCCATGAAAAATATGGCGGATTTTCAAAAGCTCAGAAAAGACTATGGTGATGTATCACTTGGGCAGGTAACCATCGATCAGGTGCTTTCGGGTATGAAGGGCATCCCAGCCCTGCTGACCGAAACGTCCAAACTCGATCCCAACGAAGGTATCCGTTTCAGGGGTTATTCACTTCCTGAATTACAGCAAAAACTTCCTAAAATAGATGAAGCTGGAGAACCACTGCCTGAAGGACTATTTTACCTGATGATGATTGGTGAGATCCCGGAAAAGGAAGATGTGATCAATATTTCGAAGGATTGGGCAACACGTTCACATGTACCACAACACGCTTTTGACGTGATTGATGCTATTCCCAAAAATAGTCGGCCAATGACCCAATTTAGCACCGCTATCCTTTCAATGGCCTACGATTCTGTTTTCATGAAGGCATACCGGGCCGGTGTAAACAAAAAATTTTACTGGGACTTCATGTACGAAGATGTCATGACCCTGATTGCCCGTTTACCTCGTATCGCAGCTTACATCTATCGCCGAATCTATCACAACGGAAATCACATTGAGCCTAATCCAAATCTCGACTGGGCAGGTAACCTGGCCCACATGATGGGCCACGATTCAGCTGAAGTAAAAAATCTTCTTCGTCTTTACATGGTTATTCATGCTGATCATGAAGGAGGAAATGTGTCGGCGCATGCCACCCATCTGGTTGGTTCAGCCTTAAGTAATGCCTATTATGCATTTACTGCCGGAATGGTTGGACTGGCAGGTCCATTGCATGGTTTTGCCAATCAGGAGGTAATGAACTGGATAGAAGAAATGATTTTAGAAATTGGCACCGACGAACCTTCCGACACGCAGATTGCAGCTTATATCGAACAAACCCTTATACAGGGACGGGTGGTTCCTGGCTACGGTCATGCGGTGTTACGGATCACGGACCCACGGTTTACCGTTCAACAGCAGTTTGCCGAAAAATACATTGTCAACGACAAATTAATCAATACCGTAAACGCCATCAATCGTGTTGCCCCACCTATTCTCGAAGCTACCGGTAAAATTAAAAACCCATGGCCGAATGTGGATGCTTTCAGTGGTGCGTTACTCAATCACTACGGAATTACGGAGTCTGGTTTCTATACTGTTCTTTTTGGCGTTTCGCGTGCACTCGGTGTATTGTCCTCTCTGGTCTTTGACCGTGTATACGGACTTCCTATCGAACGCCCATCGTCGTTCCCGCTTAGTTGGTTTGAGGATAAAGCAAAAGCTGCACAAGAAAATAAATAGCAGATTTTTCACACAAAATAAAAGGCTGTCCCGAAAGGATGGCCTTTTTTGTCGCATATTTGTTTTCCAAAAAGTAAAAATCATGGAAATAGCTTTAGCCGTCTGTATTCTGATTGTTGCATTTTTATATGCTTCCGCAGGTCATGGAGGCGCCAGCGGATACCTGGCATTGATGGCCCTTTTCGGAATCGCCCCTGTTTACATGAAAACCTCGGCACTTTTACTCAATGTATTTGTTTCGCTGATTGCATTCATTTCCTATTACCGTGCAGGTCATTTCCGGTGGAAACTTCTCCTTCCCTTTATAATTACGTCAATTCCGATGGCCTTTTTAGGTGCCATGCTTAAAATAGATCCGAAAGTTTACAAAATAGCTCTTGGAATCATGCTATTGATTGCCACTTTCCGGATTCTTCTAAACCCCAAAAGTAATACAATCACTTCAAATCCTTCAATCCCGGTTGCACTGTTAGCCGGTGCTGCCATCGGTTTCTTTTCAGGCATGACTGGCATTGGCGGCGGAATCATTCTCAGTCCGCTGATTTTGTTGCTGGGTTGGGCTACCATCAAAGAAACGGCTGCTGTTTCGGCATTATTTATATTTCTGAACTCCATTTCAGGCTTATTAGGCGTATGGCAATCGGGTTTTGTATTACCCGACAACATTATTTATTGGGTAATTGCCGGACTGCTGGGTGGAATTGCCGGTGGATATGCCGGAAGTAAAAAATTCTCAGTTACCGGATTGAAATATGTACTATCTGTTGTTTTGCTGATTGCCGGAATAAAATTACTGTTTGTTTAAAACATTCAAGCCTGACTGATTCGTTGAATCAGTCAGGCTTGAACACTACGAAACAGCGCGAATAAACAACCTACCAGAGTTTCAGTTTCACCTCTCCCTTTGCCGGGTTTTCAAAAGGTCCGGCCGAAGGATTTGATTCCGAACGTTTCACACCAAAATAATCAGTATCTATTTTCAATGCCGAACCATCAGGGTTATCGAAAGCAGCTTTTGGAATTTTTGCTTTTCCCAGAATTTCGGTAGTGATCATTTTTACTTTCTGGTCGCAAAATACCTGATTGAATTTGAACTGCAAATATCCGTTTCCTCCTTCTTCGATCAGTTTCACTTCAGGATTGAAAACCGAGTCGTTCGCAAAATTGACATCTTTATCGGATGGTTTTGCCCCGTTGTAATAAATGTTTCCACTTATCCAGACCGGAAGCTTCGCATTGTTATAGATTTCCAATCCATACTTGGTTTTGCTATCTTTTTTAGTTTGACTGCCATTCCCGATGAAAACATTATTATAAAAACGATCATCACCCGAAGCAATCGTTGTCAATGCTCCGATATCCGTAGAGTGTGGTACAAAATAAGGAGTGAAACGGTTTAAGTCAGGCCATTCATAAACTGCTCCGGTCACCAGATTATGCACGTACGCTCCGCCTTCCGACTGAGTCCGGATAGAAACCGGCGACAACAGAATGTTATTATCAACCACAAATGGTCCGTGATTTACTTCCAAAAAGATATCTTCCAGGTCGTTGCCATAAAAAAGATTTCCTGAAACGCGGGTCCCCTGGGTCATCCAATCCAGCCAAATTCCCCTTCCTGTATTATGGATTCGGTTTTTCCTGATTTGAGTGTCGACGGCCGCATGGAACTTAATCCCGCCAATCTCTGCACCTGAGAATTGTCTTTTCATCCAGATATTGTAAATATGGTTATTTTCAATCAGCGAGAATGCTCCTCCCATACTTCCGCAAATACCAGTCTGTTCGCAGTTAAAGATTGTATTGTTTCGTACAATGTGAGAACCAATGTTCTCTTTATTCCAGCCATTCCGAAGTACCCGGAACAACACCTCAATGTAGTGAATATTCCCATCCCGGTTGATATTTTCTTTATCCGCAGTCCAGACATTGTGCCCGGTTCCGCGCTCTTTTCCGAGGGTAATGCCCGAACATTTGGAATCGCTGATCACATTGTTTTCAATGATCCAGCCCTTATTCCAGTGCGTAGCAATCATGCCGACCTGTTCGGCTGTTGGCGCTCCCCACTGCGTTGCTGCCTGACTGATTCGGAATCCTTGAATAGTCAGGTAATTTATCCCAAGTTTCTCCGGATAGAAACAAGTTTTTCTTGCACTGATTTCAACCAGTTCCTTATTTGGATCAAATTGATGAAAATTAGCCCAAATCGTTGTATTCGCCTGGTCGCTTGTACAATACCAGGTGTAAGTTGCCCCTTCCATATCCTGAATTTTGTTGTCCGGCACTGGCTTGATTACTTTTTCGAGGATTTCCTTTTCGTAGAGCGATTTCCCATTCAGAAAAACCTCACCAGTATGGTGAATACGGCCATGATTGTTAAACCAATCGCCATTGATTGAATCTTTATACGGGTTGTAATCTCCAAAAAAGGAATTTGGGATAGTCACTTTCCAAACGCCATTCTTTTCCTTTTTCCATCCGGTTATAACTTCCGATCCTTTAATTTCAGCTTTCTCGCCTGTAGCTGCCCGGTACACAATCCGTTTGGCATCGCTTTCACCACCTCTCGCCGGATTGATCCGTTCGCGGTATATTCCGGCATGAACAGTTATTACATCACCTGCTTCAGCCCGTTGAGCGGCAAAGTTGATCGTCCGGAATGGTTTTAAAGGCGACCCATCATTCTGATCATTTCCGCTCACTGAAACATGATACTCTTTGGCTAAACCAGCAGTGGTTATTAAAACCAGCAGCATCAGCAGCCCGAATTTTAGTTTTTTCATTTATCAGATAGACTTAGCGTGTTACTTTTCACCGTTAAACTCTTTAATAGCATTTACCATAGCCACAATATTTTCGACCGGAACATTTGCCTGGATGTTGTGAACGGTATTAAATACAAAACCTCCGTCGCGTCCAAAGACTTCGCACAAGCGGAGCACTTCACTGCGAACCTGTTCCGGAGTTGAATATGGCAGGGTTTTTTGAGTATCGATACCTCCGCCCCAGAAAACAAGGTCTTTTCCAAAGGTATTCTTCAGATGCATCGGATCCATTCCTCTGGCCGCTATCTGAACCGGGTTGATAATATCAAAGCCCGAATCAATAAACCGCGACATCAATGTTTCAACTGCCCCGCACGAGTGTTTGAACGTTTTCCAGTTGGTATTGGCATGAACCCAATCGTTGATGCGGCGATAATATGGCAACCACAAATCGTCGAATTGTTCGGGCGAGCAGAAAGTTGACTCCTGTGTTCCGAAATCGGTTCCGCAAATAAAAACTGCATCAAGGTTATCGCCGATTACCACCTGTAAACGACGAAAATTTTCAAGGGCAATTTCAGTCTGCCGGTCAAAAATTGATTTGATGTAATCTGGCCGCAAAACGGTGCTCATGTACCACTCGGCAATGTCGCGGATTCCCTTTGGATGTTTCATTTGTATACCTGGCACCAGGGCGATATCGCCCAAAGCGGTTCCACCCAATCCGGCAATCACCGCTTTTCCGGTATCACGGGCCTTTTGAGCCGAAACTTTCCAGAATTGCAACTCGCTTTCCGAAACCAGTCCAAATTCTTCCAGGTTATCTTTCACATCCAGTTTTTCTTCGACCAAAGGTTCCTGGCGAATGATGGCATCGAAAAAATAACTGGCTTTGGGCATCCGGGCTGACGGGGGAACCGAAACATCACCTTCCGGGCAAATCAGTTCGTCGCCATTCACATCTTTGATAGTGCGAAAACCATCAGGAACAAGCACGGTTTGTCCCCAGTTAGTCTGGTATTCGACTAACGGCTCATGATTGTAAATCCCAAACATGTTGTTTTTGCCCCAGGCACCAACCACATCAATACCCATAATTTCCACCAATTCTTCATCTACCAGGCCAAGCATCTGGTAAGGCTCAATTACCCGGACCGGACTTTCCTTCAAGCCATAGTACTTCCTGAGGTTTTCAACAGCCAGAACATGAATGCCGGTAACTGAAGTGGAGCCCATATCAACTACCACTTTATCGGGCTGACGGTGATTGACCGTCAAATCAAAGCGTTCTTTTGAATTCATATTTTATTGGTATCAGTTAGTTTAATTTGCTTCTCTTTCGACGAACCGAAAGGCATGGCATTTAAAGTTTTTAATTTAGATAAAACATCAAAGCAACAATGATAAAACCACTCCTGTTAGTTGTATTTCATCTGTTTATGTTTTAAAACTCAACAACCATTTTCCCGGCAGTTTTGGTGAAATCAATATCTTTTGTTTTTCCATCTACGGTAATCTTGTATTTTCCGAAAAATGCCGGAACTGTGAATTCTCCGTTACGGTTGATTTTGCCGTTTTCGCTGGTCCACCACTCCTTAAAAATCAGGTTGTGATAGGCAGTTGCCGCTGGTGTCGGAGTCCAGTCTTTTTTATACAGCGACGAAGGCCGTATCCAGTTGGCACCTTCCCAGAATCCCCACATCAGGATTCCTTCTACCGCCGGATGGGCAAAACAGATTTTATAATAATCCACCAGTTCCTTCGCCTTTACTTCCTCCTCTTCAGGAGTCATCACCAAATTGCGGTCTTTATAATATTTCGACCGCTGTCCGGGTATATTGAATTCTGTAATGCGGATCGGCAAATGGAACTGTGCCAGTGAATCGAGCGCTCGTTTCAACTGAAAGCGGTCAAAAGTTTCAGCATGAAGATGCCCCTGCACACCAATACCAGCAATAGGAACACCTTGTTTAAGGAGTTTACGGATCTGAGCTATATATTCAGGTAATTTAACTCCGGTAAGAATATCGTAATCATTCAAAAAGAGCCTGACTTCCGAGTCACCGGTTCGCGCCCATTCCGCCATTTTTTTTGTAATATCCGGTTCTAACCGATCTTCATAGTAATTTCCATGGACCATTTCATTGTTCAGATCGTATTCATGAAACCTGCCTTTGTAGCGCGCAGTTATGGTTTCGGCACGGTTTTTAAGTGTTTGTTCCAGTTCTGCGTCAGGCAGTTCTTTTATCCATGCCTGAACAAATTCAGGAATTCCCCAGAACAAGTTATGTCCCCTGATTGGAATGTGGTTTGCCTCCGTCCATGCGAGGATTGCATCAATCGTCGAATAATTTGGCTTGCCCTTTTGGCGTTCCATATTGCCCCATTTTACTGCATTTTCGGTAACGGCCGAATTGAAATTCTCCAGAAATTTTTCTTTGAATTGTTTTGTATCCGATTCAGGAATTGAACCATTAAACATCTGGTCGGGCAAGGCGCATCCAAACCAAAATTCATGAGTAAGCTGTTCAACACTTACCTGGACACCCGGTTTTGCTTTAATGGTTAACTCTCCCTTGCGATTCAGGGCAATGGACTGATCAATTCCAGAATTCTGCGCAGTACATACTGAATACTGCAACAGCGATAAAACTGCCATCAGGAACACAGCAGTAATTCTCTTTTTAAGCAAGCATTTCATGAATTTCATTGTTAGGTTTAGTTGAGTTCCGAATTTACAATTTTAAAACGTTGGCTGAATGATTCAGCTAAGAATTGAAAGCAAACCGGCTAAATAAATTGGATTTCAGTTCAAAAATAACAAAGAATCCTTTATGTCGGACAGACAAAATAAAAGTCCAGATTATCCGGTGAATAAATGTATTCCATATTTGCAGATTATTTATATTTGTTAACAGCAATGAGGTCTGCCATTAAACGCCTGTTCCCCTGTTCAGGCTGATGACATCTACCAGCGATAATATTTTAGAACTTAATCCTATGGTCAAATCAATTTTAATCGTCGGAATGGGCGGATTCATCGGTTCGGTGGCACGATTCCTGGTTTCCAGGCATTTTCAGCTGAATTATTCCACTGTATTTCCCTGGAGTACCTTCACTGTTAATATCATCGGAAGCCTTTTGATCGGGATTATATACGGACTTTCCGAAAAAGGAGAATTTCTCAGTCCCGAAGTACGACTATTTCTGGCCGTTGGAATATGCGGTGGCTTTACCACTTTTTCCACTTTTTCGAACGATGCTTTTTTGTTGATACGCCAGCAAGAATGGTTTCGTTTTGCACTCTATTCTTCACTGAGCTTTTTTATCGGCCTGATGGCTGTTTATGCAGGACGTTTTATCACTAAACTTTTCTGAAATGAAAAATAACAGTAACGCTTCTGTTCTTCGGTTTTATATTGGTTCGACTGACCAGATCAACCAGCAGCCTTTGTATGAGTACCTGGTTTTTCAGGCTAAAAAGAAAGGTATCGCCGGGGCAACTGTTGTCAAAGGAATCATGGGTTTTGGCGCCAGCTCGGTAATCCATTCCTATAAATTTTGGGAAGTAAGCGAGAAAGTTCCGCTTGTTGTTGAAATAATTGATGAAGAAGACAAAATCCTTGAGTTTTACGAAACGATTGTAACGCAACTCGAGTCAATGAAATACGGATGTCTTGTAACTTTCAGCAAAGCTGAAGTCCTGCTTTACCGGTCAGGAACAAAACGAATGTCAGATTTTTAATTCCAGAAAGTTGAAATACATCACCCGAACGGTCTGGATACTTTCCCTAATCAGTTTATTTACTGACACGGCGAGCGAAATGCTTTATCCGGTAATGCCGGTTTTTCTTGAAAGCATTGGATTCTCTGTGGTTCTGATAGGTATCCTCGAAGGAATTGCTGAAGCCACTGCCGGATTATGCAAAGGTTATTTTGGAAAATTATCGGATAATTCAGGCAAACGTGCTCCATTTATTCAGTTAGGTTACTCGCTGAGTGCTATTTCGAAACCGATGATGACCTTTTTTGTTTGGCCAGCCTGGATATTCTTCGCCCGAACGGTTGATCGCTTTGGAAAAGGATTACGCACAGGGGCACGTGATGCGATGCTTTCGGATGAGGCCACTCCTTCAACTAAAGGTAAAGTTTTTGGGTTTCATCGCTCCATGGATACTTTCGGCGCTGTTTTTGGGCCAGCTGTAGCACTGGTTTTTCTTTACTTCAGGCCAAACGATTACAAAACCTTATTTCTGATAGCATTCTTTCCAGGCTTGGCAGCAATATTGACCACCTTATTATTAAAGGATAAAAAAACCAATCGTTCGGTAACAAAAGTCTCAACACCTTTTTTTTCATTTCTCAAATATTGGAAGAAAAGTCCGGTTTTGTACCGGAGAGTTGTAACTGGCTTACTGGTTTTCGCCATGTTCAACAGTTCAGATATGCTGTTATTACTGAAGATCAAACAATCCGGAGTGCCAGACCTTCAGGTTATAGGCTTGTACATTTTTTACAACCTGATTTACACACTTGCAGCCTTACCAATGGGAATGCTTGCCGATAAATTTAGTCTTAAAAGTGTAATGGTAAGCGGACTGATCTTGTTTGCCGCAGTTTATCTTGGAATGGCACTGAGTTCGAACCTGTATGTCTATATGACCATGTTTTTTCTGTATGGTTTGTATGGAGCAGCTACCGAAGGTATTGCCAAAGCCTGGATCAGCAACATTACTGATAAAAATGATACAGCCACAGCCATTGGCTCATTTGCCGGATATCAAAGTCTGGCAGCCATGATAGCCAGTTCGTTGGCCGGACTGATTTGGTATAAATTCGGGGCTGAAGCTGCATTTTTATCCACCTCAGCAGTTACGATCCTTGTTATTATTTATTTCATTGGCTTTGTTGGTAATGGGAAAACTATTTTTCAGCAAAACCAGGCTGGCTGTTCCATATAAAATGAAGATATCTTTTCAAGGTTTGTACACTTATTAAAAAAAATTACATTTGCACTGCTAATTTAAAAACCAGATCAAAGTGGATATTTTTGAAAAACTGAGGAGCAACATGGGAAGCCTGGGGAAATACATGAAGCAGGCCCATGGATATTTTGCTTTCCCTAAACTGGAAGGTGAAATTGGTACCCGGATGAAATTCAGAGGGAAGGAAGTTTTAGTTTGGAGTCTGAACAATTATATCGGACTTGCCAATCACCCGGAAGTCAGGGAAACCGATGCTCAAGCCGCCGCCGACTATGGAATGGCCTACCCGATGGGGGCTCGTATGATGTCAGGTCAAACAAGCAGACATGAAGAACTTGAGCAAAACCTGGCCGATTTTGTTGGAAAACAAGATGCCTTTTTGCTAAACTTCGGATATCAGGGTATGGTATCTATTATTGATGCAATTTGCGGCCGTAACGATGTAATCGTTTACGACTCAGAAGCTCATGCCTGTATTCTGGACGGAGTCAGACTCCACATGGGCAAGCGCTTTGTATATGCCCACAACAATATGGAAAGCCTTCGCAACATGCTAACCAAGGCAACCCGTCTGGCTGAAAAACAAGGTGGCGGCATTTTGGTTATTACTGAAGGTGTATTTGGTATGGCTGGCGATCTGGGTAAACTGGACGAAATTGTTAAATTTAAAGAAGAGTTTAATTTCCGTTTACTGGTTGACGATGCCCACGGTTTTGGAACGATGGGTGCTACCGGTGCCGGAACACCTGAGCATTTCGGTGTTGCCGATAAAGTAGACCTCTTATTTGGAACTTTTGCAAAATCAATGGCCGGAATCGGTGCATTCATTGCCTGCGACGAAGATATCTGCAACTTCCTTCGTTATAACATGCGTTCACAGACATTTGCAAAATCATTGCCCATGCCTATGGTAATTGGAGCGTTGAAACGTTTGGAATTGCTGCGCACTCGTCCCGAACTGAGAGAAAAACTTTGGCATGTGGTTGACAAACTTCAGTCAGGCCTGCGTGAGCAAGGTTTTGATTTGGGAGTTACCAATTCATGTGTTACGCCGGTTTATTTTAATGGTGGTGTAGGCGAAGCAACCAATGTAGTTATGGACCTTCGTGAAAACTTCAATGTGTTCTGTTCGGTAGTTGCCTATCCGGTAATTCCCAAAGGACAAATTATGCTGCGTTTGATTCCAACCGCCATGCACACTGAAGAAGACGTGGAATACACCATCAAAGCATTCTCCGAAGTCCGCAAGAAACTGGAAGAAGGCAAATACAATCTGTCTCAGATTCCATCAGTTATCGATTAATAATTCGATTTTATAAAAACCATCCCTTCGGGGATGGTTTTCATTTCATTTCCACTCCTGATTAATTTTGCCTCTTTAGCTCAGTTGGTAGAGCAGCTCATTCGTAATGAGCAGGTCGGCGGTTCGAGTCCGCCAAAAGGCTCTTTGGAAATCTTCAACTTTCAATTACTTTGTCCAATTGCCGTTCAATCCTGTGTACCAAATAGAACGGCAAATTGAGCAGGGTGAATTCCTTTCCCGCAATGGTTTTGGCTCTTTCGACCAAATACGGACCTTGCCATACCCGAACTGCTATGTGATGTGGCGCCTGATCCATAAACTGATGCAGCGACCGCAGTTTGCCAATACCGCCCGATTTAACTTCGATGGGAATGAGTTTTCCATTATGCTGGAACAAGTAATCTATCTCGGCGGTTAACTCGTTTTTTTCACGCACCCAAAAATAACCATTTTTAACACGAATGCCAAGAAGGGTCATTAAGAACTAAGATTCTATCATTCCCTTTCGCATGGTTCAGCTTTTGTTGCAAACTATCAATCTTGGCATTTTGAGAAAATAGGCTAACAGCTATAGTCGGGAAAACGACACTTATTAATGCTTTCATTTTCATATAAGTTTATTTTTCATTCTCGAATTGGTTCAGCTCCTCAGTAAACAAATGGCTGTCTCGGTTTTTCGTTATTTTTCGCCGTGTTGTAATGGGTTAGGCTATGCGCCGTGTGGGATTACGCGGCTACGTCTGTATCCTACGGCACAGGCTAACCCAGCGAAATAAAATATAACAGAATTACTGTAAATCTCAATTAAACGTAATCCATATATTCATTTATTTCAAAATCAAAAAGCTCAACTTAATTCTTGAATTGCTAAATATCAACCCACTTTTTTCCTAAAAAAAGTTTGGTGCTAAAATGAAAAAACTACTTTTGCACCGTCTTTTCAATACAACGAATTATCTAGATATTTAAAGATATGGAAAGTGAATCGTTAATTCTTTTTTTTATTGTTGCAATGATCTTGGTTGGACTTGCAATTACTGTTTCAAACCTTATCACCCCAAAATCAACAAATCCTGCAAAATCTGAGCCTTACGAATGCGGTATTCCTACCGAGGGGCCAGCCTGGATTCAGTTTAATGTGGGTTATTACCTATTTGCTATTATCTACTTGATTTTCGATGTCGAAACTGTATTTCTATTCCCTTGGGGAGTAGTTATGAAATCAATCGGAATTAGGGCATTTATTGAAATCATTATTTTCTTCTTCGTACTTGGTCTTGGACTTTTGTATGCTTGGAAAAAAGGAGCTTTAAAATGGGTGTAAAAATCAAATCAATGAAGCAAGAAGATTTCGGAGATAATGAATCTCTCGAACTCTTAAGGAAGTCAGGCAGTAATGTATTCGTGAGTACTGTTGACGATCTGATAAACTGGGGACGATCTAATTCTGTTTGGCCACTTACTTTTGCAACAAGCTGTTGCGGAATTGAAATGATGGCTGCAGCTGCTGCCCGACATGACATGTCGCGTTTTGGCATAGAAGTTTACCGTCCTTCACCCCGTCAGGCTGACGTAATTATTGTTGCCGGGACAATTGTTCACAAGATGGCGCCTGTTTTGAAACGTCTGTACGACCAAATGCCTAATCCCAAGTATGTGATTGCCATGGGAGCTTGTGCTGTTTCCGGCGGACCATTTTTCTACAATAATTATTCTGTATTACGTGGAGTCGATCATCTCATCCCGGTTGATGTTTATATTCCTGGGTGTCCTCCTCGTCCCGAAGCTTTTCTTTATGGAATAATGCAGCTTCAAAGGAAGATAAAAAGCCAAACTTATCTCGGCATAAATCCTGAAGAAGAAGCAGATAACCTGTTATAATATATCGAATACATGCTTAACAGACAAGAATTAACAGATATTATCAGGGAATTTGTTCCTGAAACCGAGTTTCCGGAAGGAACTCAGCTGTTGGAAGCAATTGTACCAGCCGAAAAACTTTTAGGTTTAACCAAGCAACTGAAATCGAACGAAAATACAGCTTTTGATTATCTGATAAACCAAACAGCCGTTGATTTCGTAACTCATTTCACAATGGTTAATCATTTGGAATCAACCAAGTTCAGACACATGGTCGTACTAAAATCGGTTCTTACTAATCGTGAAAACCCGACTATTGACAGTTTAACCGAAGTGTACCCGGCAGCCGAATTTTACGAACGCGAAGTTTTCGACTTATTTGGAATACGTTTCAATAACCATCCAAATATGAAACGTTTTTTCCTCGAAGACGATTATGGCTACCCACTGCGCAAAGATTTCCGTGACGAAATAAATTTCATAGAACGTTAAAACTCAATTTATGAGTGAAGAAATAATTAAAGACGTGATTGTCGGGGAAAATGAGGAATTCATCTATAACATGGGTCCTCAGCATCCTTCAACCCACGGAGTATTAAGGTTGGAAGTTAGCTTAAAAGGTGAAACGGTACAATACCTGATTCCTCATATCGGATATATCCACCGTGGAATTGAAAAGATGTGTGAAGCAGATACTTATCAGCAAATCATTCACCTTACCGATAGGATGGATTACATGTCGGCCCATATAAATAACGAAGCCGTTTGTCTCTGTGTTGAAAATGCATTACAAGTTGAAGTTCCGGAACGCGTAGCATACATCCGCACTATTCTGGATGAATTGACCCGTCTGGCTTCTCACCAACTTTTTTACGGAACCTTCGCAATGGATCTCGGTGCACTAACACCCTTTTTCCTGGCATTCCGCGACCGTGAATATATACTCGACATTTTTGAAGAATCGTTTGGGTCAAGGTTATTGCATAGTTTCAATACACCGGGAGGATTGATGCACGATGTACATCCTAATTTCCAAAAACGAATCAAAGAATTCATTACCTATCAAAGGAAAAAACTTCCTGAATATGATCAGTTATTTAGCGATAATGTAATTTTTCATAACCGCTCGAAGGGCATTGGCATTATGAGCAAAGAAACTGCTATTGCATATGGCATAACTGGTCCTTCAGGCCGAGGTTCCAATTACTCCTGCGATATCCGGAAAATTGCACCTTACGGAGTTTACGACAAAGTACAATTTAAAGAAATACTCTATACCGAAGGCGATTCTTTTGCCCGTTACAAGGTAAGAATGGACGAGATGCTGGAATCGTTGAGCATTCTGGAACAATTGGTTGACAACATTCCTGAAGGCAATTTCACTGCTAAGATGAAACCAATTATCAAACTTCCGGTCGGTGAGTTCTTCCAGCGAGTTGAAACTGCCCGTGGCGAGTTGGCTGTTTACATTGTAAGCGATGGAAATAAAACCCCTTACCGTATAAAATTCCGCACACCTTGCTTCAGCAATCTTTTTGTGTTGAATACGCTTTCCCAAGGTCATAAAATTGCCGACATGGTTGCTATCAGCGGCTCACTTGACCTTGTAATCCCTGATATTGACCGATAAATGAACACAAATATGTCATCAAACATCTACGACTTTTCAACACTCACCGGCTCAATTCATTCCTGGTTATCGGGACTGATGTCGTCAGGATGGGTTACTTTTACCGAAATGGTTATCGTCGGGATCTTGTTCCTTGCATTATATGCCTTAGTCGGGCTGTTCCTGGTTTACGCCGAACGTAAAGTTTGTGCTTTTATGCAGATGCGTGTAGGACCAAACCGGGTAGGAAAATGGGGAATTATACAAACGATTGCCGATGCTATTAAACTGTTAATCAAAGAAATCATAAAGATTCGCAAAGCGGATCAGTTTCTTTTCAACCTGGCTCCGTACATTGTGATTATTGCTTCGTTTATGGCCCTGGCAGCACTGCCTTTTGCCAAAGGACTTCAGGCAATCGATTTTAATATTGGTGTATTCTATATGATGGCAGTCACATCACTCGGCGTGGTCGGTATATTACTTGCCGGATGGTCGAGCAACAGTAAATATTCATTAATGGGTGCCATCAGAAGCGGAGCCCAAATGGTAAGCTACGAACTTTCGATCGGGATGTCGTTACTGGTGGTTGTTATATTTTCAGGAACCATGCAGCTTTCAGGAATAATTGAAAGTCAGGCCAACGGATGGTGGATTTTTAAAGGCCACATTCCGGCATTTATATCTTTTATCGTTTTCCTGATTGCCAGTACAGCAGAACTGAACCGTGGCCCTTTCGATTTGGCTGAAGCTGATTCGGAACTTGCTGCCGGTTTCCATACTGAATATTCGGGAATGCAGTTCGCCATGTTTTTTCTGGCCGAATACGTAAACATGTTTATTGCCGCCGCATTGGGAGCTACTGTGTTTTTAGGAGGTTGGATGCCATTCCATATTGGAAACTGGGAAGGATTCAACCAGATTATGGATTACATTCCTTCAATGGTATGGTTTTCATTAAAAACTTTCTTTCTCATTTATGTGATCATGTGGTTCAAATGGACTTTCCCACGTTTGAGAATCGACCAGCTATTAACCCTTGAATGGAAGTACTTATTGCCTATCAATCTGATGAATATTGTATTGGTTGCATTCTTAGTTTTAATGCACTGGCATTTTTAATCAAAACAGCTAAAATGAATAGTATAATTAAATATTTTGCCGACATATTTAAAGCACTTTCGTCGCTATGGGCAGGGCTTCGCGTTACAGGAAAGTACTTTATAAGTCCCGGAGAAATTGTAACACAACAGTATCCCGAGAACCGTGCCACACTGAAAATGCTTGATGAGTTTAAAGGCGAAATCATCATGCCACATGATGAAAACAACCAACATGCCTGCACCGGCTGTGGAATCTGTGAGATGAATTGCCCGAATGGTTCGATTGAAATTATTACCGATCGCGTTGCCAATTCTGAAGGAAAACTGGAGCGGGTGATCGACAAACATATTTTCCACTTGTCGATGTGTACTTTTTGTGGATTGTGTGTTAAAACCTGTCCTTCAAACGCATTGGCATTCGGACAAAAATTTGAACACGCCGTATTTGACCGGAGTAAACTCACCAAAGTTTTGAATCAACCAGGTTCGAAACTCAGAAAGGAGGCAAAATAATGAGTATGAACATAGTAATGTTTTATCTACTTTCAGGAATTATCCTGATTTTCTCGCTCTTATCTATCACGACACGAAAAATATTAAGAGCTGCGGTTTATCTGTTGTTTGTACTTGTTGCCACTTCAGGTTTGTATTTCATGCTGAATTACCAGTTCATGGCTGCCGTTCAGCTTACCTTATATGCCGGAGGTATAATGGTGCTAATCATTTTCAGTATCCTGTTAACACACCACATTTCTCATCGTTTTCAACATCCAAATATTACCAAATTACTGATGGGACTTGGAGCTGCTGTTGTTGGAATTGGATTGGTTCTTACAACCATACTCTCCCACTCTTTTCAAGCCGGAACTGCTCCGGAATTGCCTGTTGATATGACAGTGATCGGAAATCAATTGCTGAGCACCGGCAAAAACGGATACGTTTTACCGTTTGAGTTGATCAGTATTTTGTTACTGGCAGCAATGATCGCAGCAATTGTGGCTGCAAAAAAAGAAAAAAATAAAAACTCAGAGATATGATTCAGGGAATTCCTCTCGAACACTTTTTAGTCGTAAGCACGATTATGTTTTTCATCGGAGTCTGCGGTTTCATTATTCGCCGCAACCTGATTACGATGTTGATGGCTACTGAGCTCATCCTGAATTCGGTTAACATCAATTTCGTGGTTTTCAACCGTTACCTGTATCCCGATCAATTGCAGGGACAATTCTTTTCGCTGTTCATTGTTGGTATTGCAGCTGCCGAAGCATCGGTTGCCATTGCATTGATCATCAACATTTACAGAAACATGAAGAACATTGAAGTTGAAAATGTAAATGAAATGAAATTCTAAAATTTAAGAGCAATGACAGGATATACTTATACTGTATTCATTATACTGATTCCGCTGGTAATGTTTTTGGTTACCGGTTTACTGGGAATGAAATGGAAGCCAATAGTCTCCGGAATATTGGGTACAATCGGAATGGGAACTTCGTGGGTCCTTTCGCTGATCACTGCCGGTAGCTTATTTCTTTGGGCACCATGCCGAAGGATTTCAGACCATCATTCCATTCGAAATGAAATGGTTGAAATTTACGGACACCTTAATTATCAAAATGGGGATCTTGCTTGACCCGATCTCGGTAATGATGCTGGTTGTAATCACCACCATTTCGTTTATGGTTCATTTGTACAGCATCGGATTACATGCACGGTGAAATCGGTTTTGCCCGTTTCTTTGCATTCTTATCTCTGTTTACTTTCTCAATGCTTGGATTGGTTATTGCCACAAACATTTTCCAGATGTATATTTTCTGGGAATTGGTAGGTGTCAGCTCATTCCTTTTAATCGGATTCTACTACCAAAAACCTTCGGCAGTAGCTGCTTCGAAGAAAGCATTTATCGTTACCCGTTTTGCCGATTTAGGTTTTCTGATCGGTATTCTGATCCTTTCGTTTGTTTCCGGAACTTTTGATTTTGCCAAATTAACTGAACCAGGAACAGCCATCTTCGGAAGCGCTGCTTCGATGAGTTTCATGGGTATTTCGGCCATGACATGGGCCATGACACTGATTTTTATCGGTGGCGCCGGTAAATCGGCGATGTTCCCGCTACACATCTGGTTACCCGATGCAATGGAAGGTCCAACTCCTGTTTCGGCATTGATCCACGCTGCAACTATGGTTGTTGCCGGTGTATTTTTGGTAGCCCGCATGTTTCCGGTTATCCATTTTCAAGCTCCGGCTGCTCAGGAAATAATTGGTTATGTTGGTGGATTCACTTCGCTTTTTGCCGCGGTAATTGCCATCACACAATATGATATTAAACGCGTTCTGGCATTTTCAACCTTATCGCAATTGGGTTACATGATGCTTGCCCTTGGGGTTTCAGGATATGGTGGTGAAGAAGGTTTAGGTTACATGGCTGGTATGTTCCACCTGTTTACTCATGCGATGTTTAAAGCATTGTTGTTCTTAGGAGCCGGTTCGATCATTCACGCTGTACATTCGAACTACATGTACGACATGGGTGGCTTGCGTAAATATTTGCCAATTACACACATTACATTCCTGATTGCCTGTTTGACCATTGCTGGTGTACCATTCCTTTCAGGATTTTTCAGTAAAGACGAAATTCTGGTAGCAGCTTTACACCACAACAAAATATTGTTTGCTGTTGAGTTTATTGTTGCCGGATTAACTGCCTTTTATATGTTCCGTTTGTATTTCAGTGTATTCTGGGGAAAAGACAGACATTATCACCATACTCCACACGAAAGCCCGCTTGTGATGACGCTTCCGTTAATGTTTTTGGCTGTAGCTTCTGTTTTTGCAGGTTATCTTCCATTTACTGAATTGGTAACTTCTGACAAAATTGGCTTTGAATCTGAAATGAACTATATGGTTGCTATTCCTTCAGTTTTGATCGGATTACTTGGTATCGCTATTGCCTGGATTCTTTATAAAAAAGAAAGCGAAGTTCCGGCGAAATTGGCCAAAAGTTGGGGAATTTTATATACTGCAACTTATAACAAATTCTATTTCGACGAAATCTATTTGTTTGTAACCCGAAAGATCATCTTCAATTATATTTCACGCCCAATTGCCTGGTTCGACCGTCACATCGTCGATGGATTTATGGTTGGAATTGGCATGGTCACAGAGAAAATATCTTATCAGATCAAGGGAATGCAGTCTGGGCAATTGCAACATTATGCATTTGCGTTCGTTGCAGGCACATTGGCATTAGCGCTTTCTATGATCTATTTGTTGGCGTAGAGAATTGAATTTCAGATAAGAAACAAAAATTTAAAATATACAAAAGTGAATATTCTAACTTTATTGGTCTTAATCCCGGTTCTCACCATGATCGGAGTCCTTTTTACCAAGGATTATAAAGGTGCCCGGCTCGCTTCGGCAATCGGAATGGGTGTGCAGCTTATAGCAACAGTTTATCTGGTGCTTGCCTACCTTGCTGCACGAAAAACTGGAATGATGCACGAGATGCTGTTTACTTCTGATTTCATGTGGTACCCTAGCTTGAACATTCATTTTTCTTTCGGTGTCGATGGAATTGCAGTAGCCATGATTGGTCTTACTTCGATCGTGATTTTTGCAGGTATTTTTGCTTCCTGGGAACTTCAATTCCTGACAAAGGAGTTTTTTGTATCGCTCATATTGCTTGTTACAGCAGTTTACGGGTTCTTTATATCGCTCGACCTGTTTACCATGTTACTCTTTTATGAATTGGCGCTGATCCCGATGTATCTGCTTATTGGTCTTTGGGGAACAGGACCGAAAGAAAAATCGGCCATGAAACTGACATTGATGTTGATGGCAGGTTCTGCTTTGATTATAGTTGGTATTTTAGGTCTTTATTACAATTCGGCTCCTGGTGGAGGCCCGCTTACTTTTAATATTCTTGAAATCTCAAAAATAAATATTCCGGTTGCGGCACAACGCTTCTTCTTTCCTTTCGCTTTTGTTGGGTTTGGAATACTTGGGGCATTATTTCCTTTCCATACCTGGTCACCTGACGGTCATGCTTCGGCGCCAACCGCAGTCTCCATGCTTCATGCCGGGGTATTGATGAAACTGGGAGGATATGGATGTTTCCGCGTAGCAATGTTTCTGATGCCGCAAGCTGCACAAGAAATGGCCTGGATTTTCATTATCCTGACAACAATCAGTGTGGTTTACGGAGCATTCAGCGCCATTTGGCAAACCGACCTAAAATTCATCAATGCCTACTCTTCGGTAAGCCATTGCGGATTGGTAATTTTTGCCTTGCTGATGATGAATCAAACAGCTATGGACGGAGCAATCCTTCAAATGATCTCTCATGGTTTGATGACAGCTCTTTTCTTTGCCTTGATTGGGATGATTTATGGACGTACCCACACCCGCGACATTCGGCAAATGGGTGGATTAATGAAAGTAATCCCTTTCCTTGCCGTAGTGTATATGATTGCAGGTTTCGCTTCATTAGGACTACCTGGATTAAGCGGTTTCGTAGCAGAGATGACGGTTTTCGTAGGATCATTCCAACATCAGGATATGTTTCACCGGGTGGTTACAGTGATTGCCTGTTCATCAATTGTAATTACGGCTGTTTATATTTTGAAAGTGGTCGGAATTATTCTTCTTGGCCCATTGAAAGATGAGCATCATGCACATTTGGAAGATGCCAAATGGTACGAGAAACTAAGCACCGTGACACTTGTTTTGTCTGTCGCTGCCATTGGTATCGCACCTCTTTGGTTGTCTGACACCATTGTAGCAAGTTTAAAACCGATTATTGCACGTTTGGCAATGGTGTTCTAAAACCACAGCCCCCTAAATCCCCCGAAGGGGGACTTAAAAAAAAAGTGATAAAAAAGTACAAAATATAAACAAAGCGTTCTTCACCCCCCTCCTTCGGAGGGGTTGGGGGAGGCTAAATTTTTTCAATATGGATCTCGGACAATTTATACTCATGCGCCACGAATTGCTGCTCACTGTAGCAGCACTCGCAATTCTGGTTGCTGAAATTTTTACCAGCGAAAAAAACAAATCGAAAATCATCAATTTCACCTTGGTGCTTTTTGCTTTGGTAACTTTCATTGGTTTTATTCCAGGAGAAACCGGCAATTTATTTGGTGGATCATTCCAATCGAGCCAACTGACCGTTTTCATGAAAAACGTTCTAAATCTGGCCGTGTTGATTGTCTTTCTTCAGGCCGAAGGATGGTTGCGGAAACCGGAAAATGCCGACAAAATCAGTGAGTATTTTATCCTGACGTTGTCAACACTGATCGGTATGAACTTCATGATTTCAGCTGGCGACTTTCTGATCTTTTACATCGGACTAGAAACTGCAACTATCCCGATTGCCGGGTTGGCAGCCTTCGACAAATATAAAAGTCAATCAGCCGAGGCTGGTATCAAATTGATCCTCTCCTCTGCCCTATCTTCAGGAATTCTATTATTTGGACTTTCGATGATTTACGGTGCAACCGGATCGATCTATTTTGCTGACATCGCAACCAAAGTTGCCCCAACCGCCTTAATTGCTTTGGGTTTTGTCTTCTTTGTTGCCGGGATGGGTTTCAAAATCTCGCTGGTGCCATTCCATTTCTGGACAGCCGACGTTTACGAAGGCGCTCCAATCAATGTAACATCCTACCTTTCGGTTGTTTCGAAAGGCGCTGCTGCATTTATTTTCAGTATCGTTCTGTTTACGGTTTTCAAAAACATTGTGGAACTATGGAAACCAATGATTTATACACTGGCTGTAATCACAATGACAATTGGGAACCTGTTTGCCATGCGTCAGAACAATATCAAACGATTTCTGGCCTTTTCATCGATTGCACAAGCAGGTTTTATCCTGTTGGGTATTCTGGGTGCCGGCGAGCTGGGAATGACTGCAATTGTTTATTTCGTGCTGGTTTATGTGTTCACCAACCTTGGAGCATTCGGTGTGGTAGCTGCCGTTCACAATGCCTCGGGCGTTGAAACAATTTCAGGATACAAAGGCCTTTATCATACCAACCCAAAACTCAGTTTACTGATGACCATTTCCTTGTTCTCACTGGCCGGTATTCCACCAATTGCTGGGTTCTTCGGAAAATTCTTTCTGTTTACAGCTGCCGCCGGAAGCGGATATTACTATCTGGTTTTGATCGCGGTGTTGAATGCAACCATCTCGCTTTATTATTATTTGCTAGTGATAAAAGCCATGTGGATAGAAAAAAGTGAACAGCCAATTGCGACTTTCCGAAGTACAAATGCCATGCGTATTGCTTTGATAGCTTGTGTTACAGGTGTTATGGTAATTGGATTTACCAGTGGGGTTTTCGAATATATCCGCAGCATCAGTAAATTGTTTCTAAACTAATAATACTCTTAAAATGCCTCTCAATAAAGGAAAACATATCATCGAAGAAATTGACGGAGTTCGTTGCTCATTGGTTGAAAAAGGAGTTTCACCAACACGCACCGAATTCCTAAAAAAACTACTAGAAATTAACAAATATACAGTAAAGGTTGCCTCCGAAGGTGAATCCGGAACATTCAAAATTGGTGTGACCGACATGCTTTTTAATCCGGTTGTAGATGTTTATAAGCGAAGTTTAAAAAGCCTTTCAGGCAAAAAAGTAACACCCTCCTACTGGCTTCAGCAGTCAGATCAGGAAACCGAAAAAGAGGTGAATTACTGGAAATAAAAAACACAAAAAAGGGAGCGATGAACTCCCTTTTTTGTGTTTTAGTCCGGGGTTATTATTAGTACAGGCGCGACTTGAAGTTGCACCTGTACTGGTTTTGTTTTATCGTTATACCGCATTACAGCTCCTTCTTTTTACCCAATGACTAATCCCAGCGCACGTTTGGCCGTTTCACGCAATTGATCAAAAGAATCCTAAACCCGAAGGGTTAGCAGCTTTATAAAAATGCCTGATATTGAAAAACGTGCAACCTCTGAGGGATCGAATTTCTCTTTATTCCACGTTTTTTATAGACATGGGGAGGTGTTTTTGCATGAGAATTACAATTTATATGAGATTCAACAAAAAGGCTTCTCTCCTTCCTTTCCCCATTTTGAGCAAATAAAAAAAGGCCATCCTCTTCAGGACAGCCTTCGCGTATTTCAGTTCTAATTAAACTCTATTTTGCATAGCTGATGGCCCGCATTTCGCGGATCACCGTGATTTTGATTTGTCCCGGATAGGTCATTTCATCCTGGATGCGTTTGGCAATGTCGAACGACAGTTGTTCTGATTCTTTATCGCCAATCTTATCGCTGCCAACAATGACGCGTAATTCGCGACCGGCCTGAATGGCATAAGTCTTCAGTACTCCCGGGTACGAAAGTGCTAATTCTTCCAATGTTTTCAAACGTTTGATATACGATTCAACCACTTCGCGGCGGGCTCCCGGGCGGGCTCCCGAAATAGCATCACAAACCTGTACAATCGGAGAAAGCAAACTGGTCATTTCCACTTCGTCGTGGTGAGCGCCAATTGCATTGCAAATATCCGGTTTTTCCTTGAATCGTTCAGCTAGCTTCATACCCAGAACTGCGTGTGGCAATTCCGGTTCATCATCCGGCACTTTCCCAATATCGTGCAATAATCCGGCACGTTTGGCTGCCTTTGCATTCAGTCCTAATTCAGTAGCCATGATAGCGCAAAGATTAGCCACTTCGCGGGAGTGCTGTAATAGGTTCTGTCCATACGAAGAACGGTATTTCATTTTACCGATCATACGGATTAATTCGGGATGCAAGCCGTGAACGCCCAAATCGATGGTTGTCCGTTTTCCGGTTTCAATGATCTCCTCTTCAACTTGCTTGCGCACTTTTTCAACTACCTCTTCAATGCGGGCCGGATGAATACGTCCATCGGTCACCAACTGATGTAAGGCCAGCCGGGCTATTTCGCGGCGTACCGGATCGAAACCGGAAAGAACAATAGCTTCCGGAGTATCGTCAACAATAATTTCAACGCCGGTTGCTGCTTCCAGAGCACGGATATTACGACCTTCACGACCGATGATGCGGCCTTTAATTTCGTCGCTTTCAATATGGAAAATTGTAACTGAGTTTTCAATAGCCGTTTCGGTAGCCACACGCTGGATGGTCTTAACCACCACTTTTTTAGCTTCTTTATTGGCTGAAAGTTTGGCCTCTTCCATGATTTCGTTAATGTACGACATGGCTTCGGTTTTAGCCTCATTTTTCAATGATTCGACCAGTTGGGCTTTTGCTTCTTCAGCCGACAATCCGGAAAGTACTTCCAGTTTTTCCAAATGCTGACGATGTAAAGCTTCCACCTCATGTTCCTTTTTTTCAAGTAATTCAAGCTGATTATTTAGGTTTTCGCGAATAACATCAACTTCATGTTTTGAAGTTTCGAAATCTTTAACCTGGCGGTTAAGCTCTTCCCGCCGCTGATTGATTGCGGTTTCGCGCTGTTTGATTTTGGCCTCAAAACTATTAATCTTACTGTTTTTGTCGTTGATGTATTCTTCGTGTTCCGATTTTAACTGAAGAAACTTTTCTTTAGCCTGTAAGATTTTATCTTTCTTGATAACCTCCCCTTCGGATTCAGCTTCGCTTACAATTTTACTTTTTTTGCTTTTCAGCGCTTTGTCCCACATGAAATAGGAAAGGACTCCGCCGCCGAAAAGACCAGCTAACGCGTATATAATCTCCATTTGTTATTAATTAAACTTGTTTACACTAATAAACCCACATTTTTAATTTAAAAACCGGGCTTATAAAGATTTCCGGAATTTAAATAAAAAATGCGGGTTTTCTGATATATGATAAAATTTATTCCCTCAATGACAAATAATCGCCTAACTCTTCATCCAGCTTTTTTAACTCTTCCAACAAGGGCGACTGATCTACTTTTTCTTCAAGTTCAATAGTTTTCAACACAAACTGATAAGCGGTCATCGCTAAAAAGTCACGCGGATCACTATTAACGTACTTTTGACGGTACTGAAGAACGATATCATTTAATATTTTGGCAGCTTTCCGGTACTTCTCTTCATTCTCTCTGTTTACCTTCAACGGATAAATTCGCCCGTCAATTTTAATATTTATAGAAAGCTTCTCTGTCATTTTTTGTGTATTACTTATTTAACAGAGCAATACATTTATCAATTTCCCGCACTAATTTTTGTATCCTGTTTTTTGCATCCTTGTGGTCGTCGTCAGATGCAGAAAACATTTTAGCTACTTTCAAATTATCGTATTTCTGTTCAAGTATCCGGTTTTCCTGACGAAGTTGATTGATCGTATCTTCCAGACTACCGATTCTCACCATCAGCTGTTGTTTTTCCAGTTTAAGCGCTTCGTGTTTCGCGATAATCTGCTTCACCTTGAGCCTGAAATCTATCAGCAAATTTTTCTCCTGATCAGTCATTTCGGTTTACTTTCACTCAAATACAATTTCAACGCGGCCTCCCGGGCGCGTTGGAAACAAAGTTTGTTAGCCCAAACCAAGTTTCCTGGACAAAATTAACATTTTTGACCAATACTGAAAATCTGCCCCAGCATTATTTTAAATTTACTTGAGCTACCCAATTTTCAGCAGGTGAAATAAGTTTTATATTTTCGCAACCAAAGAGACAAACATGAAACAAATCCTGAAGACTATTTTTCTTCTTTTATGCGGATCTGCCTTATTTGCGCAGGAACTTCCGAAAATCGATCCGGCATATTATGAGGTACCCTTGAAAATTCCGGCCTTTCTCGCCGGGAATTTTGCTGAACTGCGTCCCAACCACTTTCATGCGGGCATCGATATCAAAACGCAGGGAAGAACTGGTCTCCCGGTGTATGCAGCAGCCGATGGATATGTTTCGAGAATTGCCATCTCGTCAATCGGATACGGAAAAGTCTTGTATATCGACCACCCCAACGGAACAACCACCGTTTACGGGCATCTGGACGGTTTTTCACCAGCAATCGATAATTACATTCGAAATCTGCAATACGAAAAACAGGTTTTTCCCATCGACCAGTCTGTGCCCGAAGGCCTCTTGCCCGTAAAAAAGGGCGAGCAAATTGCCAAAAGCGGCAACTCCGGAAGCTCCGGCGGACCTCATCTCCATTTCGAAATCAGGCGTACCAAAGAACAAATCATGCTGAACCCGCTAAAGTTTAACATGCCCGTAAAAGATAAAACCAAACCGGTTATTCAGGCTTTAATGGTTTACCCTGTTGACGACGGAGCTACTATTTCCGGAAAGACGGTTCCGCAGCGGTTTGAGGTAATTCTGAGTGGAAATCAGTATCAGTTGAAGGTTAATCAAACAATTCCGGTTTCAGGAGAAATTGGCTTCGGATTAAAAGCGGTTGACATTCTGGATGGCAGTCCAAACAAGTGTGGTATTTATTCGATGAAACTTTGGGTGGACAGCGAATTGATCTGTTCGTTTACCATGGATGACTTTGCTCTCAATGATTCCCGGTACATCAACTCGCTGATGGATTACGAGTTGGCCGTTCGGAAAGGTCAATATTTATACCGGAGCTGGCTCGAACCAGGGAACCATTTGAATATTTACGATACGGTTGAAAAAAAGGGCCTTTTTAAAGCCACCGATGGCCTGCTCCATCAGGTGAAATACGAAATAACCGATGCGTATGGCAACGCAAGCAGTCTGGCATTCAGAATTCAGGCAAAAGAAACCAACGTTGTACCTGCCGAACCCAAAGGCGAATTATTTAAATACAACCACAACAATCATATTCGGAACGATGAGTTGGAATTTTCTGTTCCCGAAGGTACTTTGTACAACGATGTCGATTTTATTTACGCTAAAAAACCAGCCTTACCAAGATTTTATTCGGCGGTTTATCAATTGCACAATCCTTATACTCCGCTTCATTTTGCCTGCACGCTGCGTATTAAAGCCGACGCCCTTCCGGCCAGACTTCAGAATAAAGTCATGCTGGCCCAGATTGACCCGGTTTCGGGAAAGATATATTCGGCAACCGGCAAGTTTGCAGACGGGTGGGTAGAAGGAAATATCCGTGTTCTGGGGAATTATGCGCTGGCTGTCGACACCATTTCCCCCAAAATTACTTCGCTGAGTATTGCCGAAAAGAAAACCCTGCAAGATGCAGACGCCATCCGGTTTAAAGTAACTGATAATCTTTCCGGAATTGATACTTTCCGCGGAACTATTGATGGCCAGTGGGTACTATTTGAATACGACCTGAAAAACAATCTGATCAGTTATACGTTTGATAAAAAGAGATTTCAGTTCGGAAAAAATCACAAACTAGAACTTGAGGTCTCCGATTTCAAGGGTAATACAAGTACTTACAAAGCAAACTTCTATAAATAATGCAAACGTATCTGAGCATTGGTTGCATGTCGGGAACCTCGCTGGATGGCCTCGATTTAGTAGCTTGCCGCTTCAGCTTCGGTCAATCCTGGAAATTCGAAATTCTAAAGGCTATTACCATTCCTTACTCACACAAATGGGTTAACAAGTTATCGAACGCAGCTGAACTTAGCGGACTCGAACTTGCCCTTTTGAACAATGACTACGGAAAATTTATCGGGAAACAGGTAAAAAGCTTTTGCGCCGGTCTTTCAGAAAAGCCTGACTTGGTTTCTTCTCACGGCCATACCATATTTCACCAGCCTGAAGAAAAATTAACCCTTCAAATTGGAAACGGAGCAAACATTGCCGCAGCGTCAGAACTACCAACTGCCTGCGATTTTCGTGCACTCGATGTTGCTCTCGAAGGACAGGGCGCCCCGTTGGTTCCGGTTGGCGATGAACTCTTGTTTGGTGAATATGAACTCTGTCTGAATCTGGGAGGATTTGCCAATATTTCTTTCCGTGAAGAGGGCGAACAACGGGCATTCGATATTTGTCCGGTCAACATGGCTTTCAACCATTTCACCAAAGAACTGGGATACGAATATGACCTCGACGGCAACCTCGGACGAACCGGAAAGGTTCAGGAAGAACTGCTCCATTTGCTGAATTCGCTTGAATTTTACCAGCAAAAAGGCCCAAAATCGCTGGGGCGCGAATGGTTTGAAGATGAATTTCTACCCCTGATCTACTCGTTTCAGCTTTCTCCTGAAGATGTTCTCCGAACTTTATATGAGCATGTTTCCGATCAGCTTTGTCTGGCCGCTGACCAATATCCGAAGGGGCAGATTCTGATTACAGGTGGCGGCGCACATAATGTTTTCCTGATCGAATTATTCAGCGAAAAGACCAAACACAAGACTATTTTGCCGTCAGAGCAAATTATTGATTTTAAAGAAGCCATCATTTTTGCATTTCTGGGTGTACTCAGGTTACGGAACGAAATAAACTGTCTGAAATCAGTTACCGGGGCAAAACAGGATCACTCGGGAGGTGTTATTTACCTGCCCGGATGTTAACAAAAGTACTATCTTTGGCCCCTGAAAATTTAAAATTTCAAAACAATGAAAGCATACGTATTTCCCGGTCAGGGCGCTCAGTTCCCCGGAATGGGTAAAGATCTTTATGAAAAATCGCCTTTAGCCAAAGAACTTTTCGAAAAAGCCAATGAAATTCTGGGTTTCCGGATTACCGACATCATGTTTGAAAGAACGGAAGAAGACCTGAAACAAACTAAAGTAACTCAGCCTGCCATCTTTTTGCATTCAGTTTTACTGGCCAAAACATTGAATAATTTTCAGCCTGAAATGGTTGCCGGTCACTCGCTGGGCGAATTTTCAGCCTTAGTAGCCAATGGTGCACTGAGTTTTGAAGATGGTTTGCGTCTGGTATCGAAACGTGCTCAGGCCATGCAGAAAGCCTGCGAACTGGAACCATCAACAATGGCAGCTATTGTAGGGTGCGACGACGAAGTGGTTGAGGAAGTTTGTGCTTCGATTGATGAAGTGGTTGTTCCGGCCAATTACAATTGCCCCGGACAACTGGTGATTTCCGGATCAATCGCCGGAATTGACAAAGCCTGCGCCGAATTGACTGCCCGCGGCGCCAAACGTGCCTTAAAACTGGTTGTTGGCGGCGCTTTCCACTCTCCACTGATGGAACCAGCCCGTGAAGAACTGGCTGCAGCTATCGAAGCAACTCCATTTTCAACACCGGTTTGTCCGATTTACCAGAATGTAAATGCAGCTCCAACAAACGATCCTGAAGTAATTAAAAAGAACCTAATTGCACAGCTGACCGCGCCGGTAAAATGGACACAGACAGCCAAGAACATGATTGCAGATGGTGCAACCCTGTTTACAGAAATCGGTCCGGGAAAAGTGCTTCAGGGATTGATTAAGAAAGTTGACAAAAACGCTGAGGTTGCAGGGGTGCAAAGCTTCGAATAAAGATTTTAGTCAGGCCCCCACTTTGAGTGGGACTCTGACCACCTTATTATATTAGACTGCCGGAGAGATACCGGCAGTTTTTGTTTGATAAAATCATAAACTTTTAAGTATCTTGGACAACTCAACCTAATCAATATACCCCATGAATAAGTTATTTCACTCACTATTTTTCTTTCTGATATTGATTCTGTTTTCAGAAAACAGTCTGGCCCAATCTGACAGGAAGAACCAGTCAAAACCAAAATACATTCAGGTGGAGGCCCAGCGGCGCCAGTACAATGGCGGAAACGTGAAATATGCTCCTTACGAACCTTTTCAGACCCGTACCGTTGACCTGTTACCTGATTATAAAACTCCGAATAAATTACCCAAACTGAGCAAATTTGGCGGTTGGATGGAACACCGAACCGATGCAACCGGATTTTTCTATGCAAAGAAAATAAGCGATCGCTGGTGGTGTGTCGATCCTGAAGGTTATTTGTACATCAATGTGGCGCTCAACAGCATCAGCATGGGTAAGTCGGAGCGCAACGAAAAGGCAGTAAAAGAACGATTTGGAACTCCTGAAAACTGGATTTGTCAAACCATCGGATTACTTCAGGAGCACGGCTATAACTGTGCCGGATCGTGGTCAGACACCAAAGCCATCACGGAAGCCAACAAAACAGCCAAACGACCATTTGCCTATACGATCAACTGGAATTTCATGAGCAGTTATGGCAAAGAACGCGGTGGCACGTACCAGCAGGCCGGACACATGGGCTACCCGAAAGATGCCATTTTTGTGTTTGATCCGGAGTTCGAAGCTTTTTGCGATCGACATGCGCGACAGCTTCTGGCTACCAAAGACGATCCGAACCTTTTTGGCCATTTTTCCGACAATGAAATGCCTTTCAAATTCAAATCGCTCGATAATTTTCTGGCTTTGCCTGAAAATGATCCAGGACATCAGGCTGCAATGAAATGGACGAAAGAACAGGGAATCACCAAAGAACAAATCACCGATCAGCACCGCGAAGCATTTATGGCGCTGGTAGGTGAAAAGTATTTCTCCATTGTGTCAAAAGCCATCAAAAAATACGATCCCAATCACATGTACATCGGCGCACGGTTTTACAGCGAGGAAAAGAACCATGCTGAATTTATGAGGACCGCAGGGAAATACCTTGACATCGTTTCGAACAATTACTACAATTACTGGACACCTGATTCGGCACAAATGGCCAATTGGTCGGCATGGACCGGCAAGCCGTTTCTGGTGACCGAATATTACACCAAAGGCGAGGATTCAGGAATGCCCAACCAAAGCGGCGCGGGTTGGATTGTACGTACCCAGCGAGACCGCGGACTTTTCTATCAAAACTACAATCTGGCTCTGCTCGAATCAAAAAACTGTGTGGGCTGGCATTATTTCAAGTATCAGGACAACGACCCGACAGCCAAAGGCGTTGACCCGTCAAACATCGACGCGAACAAAGGCATTGTGAACAACGACTACGAATGGTGGACTCCAATGACTGACCTAATGAAGGAACTGAACACGCAGGTTTATTCGCTGATTGACTATTTTGACAAGCACTAAAATCGACTATGAAGCTAACTTTTCAATTGTTTGCACTGCTGTTTTTAGGTAGCGTCACTCTTTCCAGCGGACAGATCGACCCGAAAATTAAGGGCTGGAACATCCTGTCAGACAGCTATGAAGATGCGCTCGTCACCCTTGCTGCCGTTCCAAAGTACCAAATCAATCATCTGCAGCTTTCGCACGATCTGGTAATGGATTTGCAGGAAGTGCGGGAACCTAAAAAGCGGGAATTAGTCAATAACCTGATCAGTAAAGCTCATTTAGCGGGAATTCAGGAAGTCGTATTGTGGGATCACGCCTTATATAACTTAAAATACTATCCTGAAAAATATAAAACCGGTCCAAACGGAACCATCGATCTGGATAATCCGGAATTCTGGAACTGGTTTAAAGAAGACTACCGTGAGATGCTGAAACTTGTTCCGCAGGCCGACGGACTGGTGCTTACCTTCATCGAAACCGGAGCGCGGGCCAAAAAACAGCATTCGGTAAAACTGAAATCAGGAGCAGAAAAGCTGGCCGCCGTGGTTGATGCGGTTGCCTCGGTGGTGTGCGATGAACAAGGTAAAAAACTTTATATCCGTACTTTTGCCTACACTGATGCAGAATACGAAAATACAATCGGCTGCATTGCACACATCAAAAGCGATAAAATCATCCTGATGATGAAGGAAACACCGCACGATTTTTTCCTGACTCACCCAAATGACCGATACGCAGGAACTATCAACCGGCCAACCATCATGGAGTTTGACGCCGGAAACGAATTCAACGGACAAGGAATTATTGCCAACACCTGGCCCGAATACATCCAAAAACGGTGGAGCGAACTGATTAACCGGCCCAATGTAATTGGTTACGTAGCCCGTACCGACCGATATAACGATACCCGGCTGGTGGGTACGCCCAACGAAATTCTGCTGTACTCGCTGAAACGTTATTCGGAAGATCAAAAAATTACGGCTGAAAAGATTTACGATGAATTCATCACCGACAAATACGGTGAAAAAGCTATTCCTTTCCTGAAACCTGCTTTCAAGCTGGCATTCGATATCGTTTCGTCGTCAATTTACACCCTCGGAACTAACATTTCCAATCATTCGAAAATGGATTTTGACCCGTACAAATCGAGCTACGGGCGTCATGTTTCAGGCAAATGGCTTAACCCTCCGGTTGTTTTCGTTGGGCATGGCGTCAACCGCCAGTTTCATTACTGGAAAGACATCATTGAACAACTGGCCCCTGCCCAGCTGAAAGTACCCGATGGCCCATTGAAAGAAGAAGCGCCGCAGGTCATTCAAAACAAATGGGTTACTCCCACCGAGCAAATGAACGAAACGATGTTGAACTATATCATCGCAGAAAAACATTTTGGTACGGAAGCTGCCCGAAAAGCGCTTTCCCTGGTTGAGCAAGCCAAGCCGGTACTTTCGGAAGCAGCATACCATCAGATCTACCAACTGTTTTACCGGACGCTGCTCACAGCCCAAGCCTATGAAGCAACAGCCACAGCTTATTTTGGATACCGAATTTATGCCCGGGGAACGGAATTTCGCAGCCAAGGACTGATCGAAACCATGCGTAAATCGCTTGACGATATGCTGCAAATAGCCGCTGAAATTGAAAACTACAAAGAGAAAGTGCCGGTTGGTCAATGGAAATGGAAAAACGATGCAGCTACGTTGAGAGAATACCACAAGCTAATCACCGAAACCGGATGGAAAGAGTATGGAAGTGTGGTTTTTAAAAACCTGAAATAAAGCAGGTATATTTATCGGCATAAACTGTCGTTGTACCGTAACACAAAATCAATTTATATGAAACGAACTTTTTTATTCTTGTCAATTCTGATGATGTCTGGCCAACTAATTTCAGCACAAAATCAGACGAGTTCCTCCAATAAACCTGTAAAGTACACCATCGAAAACTGTATCAATAAATTTGATTCAGCAAAAACAGTCAAGACCTCGGTGGGCTATCAGTACTGGTTTATTCCTCAGAACTTTCTCGCCGACGGACAAACGGTAAAAATGAGCGTAGTTGGACCAAAACAGGCTACTCACGCACCTCACAAACACGAAGGCGACGAAATTTTCTTTGTTCTGGAAGGAACTGCACAATTTTACCTGGACGGCAAAACGACCACCGGCGGCGCTTATACCAGTTTTTATTGTCCGGAAAACAGTGAACATGGAATCAGCAATGTCGGTTCTACTGATTTGAAATATTTGGTTATCCGAAAATATCCTGTCAAATAAATTCGCAAACAATGTCAAAAATTACACTGTTGATTTTATTTGCGATAGGCATTTGCCTGAACATTCAGGCCCAAAAACCAATTAAAGATTTGAGATGGCTTACGGTGGCTACCGAAATGTCCGAAGATTGGTATGGCTCCGAAGAATCGGTTCGTGTGGCCGAAAATGTGCTGCTTTATCAGCGGAATATTGGCGGATGGCCCAAAAATACGCCATTTCAAAAGCCGCTTTCTGAGGCTGAAAAAGCTCAAATTCTGAAAGAGAAAGACAATCAGGACGCGATTTTCGATAACGGAGCAACCACCACCGAAATGCGTTTTCTGGCTAAAATGTACGCCAAAACCAATAATCCGGCTTACCAAAAAGCCGTTGAAAACGGGTTGCGTTTTATTCTGAAAGCCCAGTACGAAAACGGCGGCTGGCCTATGTTTTATCCGCTGCACAAAGGTTATTACACAAATATCACGTTCAATGATGACGCACATTATCGACTGCTAAAACTCCTGAAAGAAATCAACGACCGCAAACCACTGTTTTCTTTCCTTTCCGACCCGGAATTAATTACAAAATGCAAACAAGCATGGGAAAAAGGAATTGAAATTATCCTGAAAACACAAATCGTTGTAAATGGCAAACTAACCGTTTGGTGCGCCCAACATGACGAAAACACACTTCTGCCAGCCAAGGCCCGCGCCTACGAATTACTCTCCTTCAGCGGTGCCGAATCAGTCGGGCTCCTCGAAACCCTGATGGAAATTAAAAACCCTTCGCCCGAAATTATTCGCGCTGTTCAGGCTGGAATTGAATGGCTGGACACGCACCGCCTGAAAAACACGCGATGGGACAGCTTTATCAATGCAGATGGTAAAAAAGACAGAAGGATTGTGATCGACCCGGCGGCTGGTGATCTGTGGGCTCGCTTTTACGACCTGGAAACCGGCTTACCTTATGTGTGCGACCGTGATGGCATCAAGAAAAATACCTTGGAAGAAATCGGCTACGAACGCCGGAACGGGTATAGCTGGTACACCGACGAACCCCTGAAAGTAATCGAAAAATACCCGCTGTGGAAAGCTAAATGGGTGAAATAGAAAATTACAAAAGTCGCAAACCTCAGCATCAGAATATTTTCACCCCGTAAACATTTCACATCAACAGATGGTTTTTATATCAGTTTTAAATCACTAAAAAGAAAGAAATGACGAATGATCCAATTATAATTGAACAGATTTACACAGCCCCGGTTAAAAAAATCTGGAAAGCCATTACCGACAAGGATGATATGAAAAAATGGTATTTCGACTTTCAGGAATTCAGGGCCGAAGTTGGCTTCGAATTTCGCTTTTGGGGCGGACCAGCCGAGGACCGCCAATACCTGCACATTTGCGAAATAACTGAAATAATTCCCAACCAAAAGCTTGCGTACACCTGGCGGTACGATGGTTATCCGGGGCAAACGGTTGTTTCGTTTGAGCTTTTTGCTGAAGGATCACAAACCCGGTTGAGACTGACCCATGTGGGGTTCGAAACCTTTCCTGCTGACGTTCCGGATTTTGCCCGCGAGAATTTCGTGGAAGGCTGGAACTGGATTATCGGCAAATCACTCAAAGAGTTTCTGAAACAGAAGTAACATCTAAAATTGAATACCTATGAAAATTGCTGTAATCGTTGTTAGAGTGCTGATGGGCCTGATGTTTGCCTTTTCTGCCATCGTGGTTCTTTTTAAGCTTGTCCCTCAACCCGAATTGACCGGCGACATCAAAACATTCATGGAAGGAGTTGCTGTAACCGGTTATATGATGACAACTATCAAAATCATTGAGCTGATCTGTGCTGCGGCTTTTCTGTCCGGAAGATTTGTTCCACTGGCTGCCGTGGTCATTTTCCCGATCACCCTGAATATTTTGCTGTTTCACATTACCCTGGCACCAGACGGATTGATCGTCGCCATTTTATTGATGATCGGAAACCTGTTTCTGGCTTGGTACTACAAAGACAAGTATAAACCATTGTTTGTATCGAAATGAGTTTTAAAAATCTCAACAGATAAAACAAGCGTTTCATTACACCGGGATAATTAGAAATATTTTTTTTCTACAATATGAATACAAAAAAGGGAAATCATCGCACACGCGGCGACAATTTCCCTTTTCCCGTTGTTCGGTTTCCGTTTCCCTACTTATTCCTGATATCGTAAACCATTAGCGCGTTGTTGTGGCGGATATACAGCTTTCCTTCGGCAATTACCGGATGCGCCCAATGCTGCGCTTCTCCCAGCGGAACTTTAAACTTACTGATAATCCGGAACTGTTCGGGAGTTCCTTCGGCCAATGCCATCTCGCCGTCTTTTTCGGCATAGCAGTAAAAAAGGCCGTCAGCATAAATCACAGGGCCACCGCCCAACTCTTTGGCAATATAGTTGGTTTGACCGGTTTTGGCGTCGATGCAGAACCATTTAGGCTGAATATGTGCCGATCCGTAAACATGTCCATCTTTCACCACAAAACCACTCTGAAGGTTGATAAATTCCTTGTTACGCCAGGCAATTTCGGCCTTTTTACCATCAGGTGAAAGTTTCAGCGATACCAGCCCCGAACTGTCTTTTCGTGAAGCGCTCGACACAATCAGGTTTCCATCGTAATAAACCGGCGTATTGGCGTGAATTTTATTGTCCTGAAACTGGTGAATCCGCCAGTACATTTCACCTGTAGTGGCATCTAGACCAATGATGGACGAGGCCGTAAGATTGGCAATCAGTTTTTTGCCATTGTGCGTGAAAACTATTGGTGAGCAGTACGTTGCTTTTTCCTTAAAACCCTGACTCGACCAGATTTTGGCTCCGGTAAAACGGTTCAGTGCTACCATATTGTTTTCTTTTCCGCCGGGAGTGCAGTATAGGCGATCACCGTCGACAAGGATCGATTCAGAAAAACCGAATTGAACCGAATCGGCTTTCAAATCTTTAAAGAAATCGACACTCCAAACTGTTTCGCCCGTTTGTGTCTTCATACAAAATACATTCCCATTACCGCCTTCCACATAGATTAAATCCCCGGCCACCGTTGGGGTTGATCGTGCTCCCGGGAAAATTCCGACCCAGTCTTTTCCGTAATTCTTTTTCCAGAGCAATTTACCTTTGGTGTCAAAGGCAAACAAATAGCCTTCAGAATTCAACGTATCCGGAATCCCGGTAACAAACACTTTATCATGGTCAACTACCACACTTCCCTGCCCTGTTCCCAAGCCTTCAAACGACCAGAGCATTTTGGGGCCTTCGGCAGGCCATTGTTTCAACAGATTGATTTCGGAGTAAATACCATCCCGATTTGGGCCACGCCACTGTGACTGAGCTGTTGCTGTTTTAATTCCTGAAACTATTGTGATCAAAACAACAAAGCCGATTAGATTCTTCAATTTCATTTTCTCGGTTTAAAAGATTTTCATGAATGCGTAACAACTTTAAGTGAATCATTACTAAGCCAGGTTCCTTTATCGTCATTTTTTTCAGCAAACGACCAATTTCACAGGGGAATATTACATCTTTTTAAAACAAAAACGGGACAATTCAAAATCGTCCCGTTCACTTATCTTATTCAGCTTTGCCTATTCTTTGGCCAGATTAATGATATCATTAAAAAGTAATTCATAATGAATTATTTGCAAAATTTATACACTTCACTTCCTGCAAGCAAAAAGCAACCCAGACCGTAATCTTCAAAATTAGGTTCACGGTCGTAGGTTACAGGCTGGCTGTCGGATGGCTGTTTTCCAGTCCCCTGAACGTAACCTAAAAACCCGTTTGCATGAACCGATTCTTTAGACATTGCATTCCATGCTTTTTTAATCACCGGCATGTATTTCTTTTTGCTAATGATTCCGTTGTTAACGCCCCAGACCATCCCGTAAGTAAACAATGCGGTTCCGGTTAATTCTTTGCCACCAAAGTTATTTGGGTCATGCAAACTGGCATTCCAAAATCCATCTTTCCGCTGGATAGGCACCAATGCATCAAGCATTTCAACCAATGTTTTCTGGTATTCGTCGCGGTGAGGCGCATCTTTGGGCATGACTTCCAAAACACGAACCAACGCTGCGACCACCCAGCCGTTTCCACGCGACCAGTAGCAATCTTCGCCGTTCGGTTCTTTATAGGGCGGAACAAAATCCTTATCGCGCCACCACAATTTATCTTCAGAATTGTATAATCCTTTGTCACCCAATACTGTTTTGCTGGTCATGTACATTTCGTACATCCGTTCATAATAACGGTTGTCTTTGCTCAAAACACCAAGCTGAGCATATACTGGCATGGCCATCTGAAGCGCATCAATCCAGTTCCAGTCGTCAACTTTCGTTGTTTCAAGCATCAGGTCGATGGACGCCTTGAGCTCTTTGATCATTTCAGGTTTTTTATCCATCAGGTACAAATCGATATATGTCTGACCACAGCAATGATTGTCGGCATTACGGTTTTTCACGCCACCATTCAGTCCCCATTGGTGCGACTCGCCCCATTGAACGGCATAATTGTAATACCAAATGTAAATATAAAAGAGTCCAATTTGCACAATTGGATTTTTTTTGTTATTATTGGACTGTAATATAAATACAGAACAATGGCACTTCCCAAAATCATTGTCATTAAAGAAACAGAAAGCGAGATAAAGCATCGCCTTAAAACATCAACTCCTTTTATTGCCCAAAGACTGAGGGCGTTGTTGATCCTCAAGCAACATGAATTAACAGGGCTTTCTAAACGTGAAGCAGCCACACTTGCAGGGGTGTGTCCGGATAGTGTTCATAAATGGCGGACAATCTATGTAAGAGATGGGATCGAAGGTTTAGTAAAACACAACAAGATAGGCTACAAGCCTTCTGTTTTTACTTCAGACGAACACGCAAGGCTAGGAGAAAAACTGAACGATCCGAACAACGGATTACGTGGCTATGTAGAACTAAAAGAGTGGATTAGAAAGGAATTTGGCAAGGATATTTTATACAGGACTGTGGTAAGCTATTGTGTCACAAACTTTCATTCAAGTGTGAAGACAGCCAGGAAGAGCCATATCAACAAGGATGCTGGCAAGGTAGAGGCCTTTAAAAAAACTTCGGACAAGTTTGCAAAGAAATCTGGAACGCAAAAGGACAAAAATTCAATACCGTAAACTTATACTTTCAGGATGAGAGCCGGTTTGGGTTAATGACCAGAAACGGAAAAACACTTACAGCCAGAGGCGTTAAGCCAATTTGCCCGTTTCAGCAGTTATTCAAATCTACTCGGTATCTTTTTGGGGCATTTTCTCCTATAACTGGAGACAGTTTGCAGCTTATACTGCCTGGCTGCAATGCAGATAACTTTCAGATATTCCTTGATAGCTTGTCAAACCAGAATCCTGAAGAGTTCAAAATCATGGTTCTCGATAACGGTGCATTCCACAAAGCAAAGAAATTGAGAGTCCCTGAGAATATCGCCCTTGTATTTTTGCCACCATATAGTCCAGAACTAAATCCTGCCGAGAAAATGTGGGCCAAGTACAAAAGACAGTTCTCAAATCTAATATTTGACTCCCTTGAAAAGCTGGAAATGTTTATGTGCCAACTAGTGATGGATACCACCAATGCCGAAATCAACTCCATTTGCAGGTATACCTATATTTTTTCAGATACATTTTGGACTGCTATATAATTGCATTTGGTATAATATGCTTTATCCGGATTGAGTTTGTATAGCGCCATCAGTCCTTCATAATAAACTGCACGGGTCCAGATGTGGCTTGCACGGGTTTTATCGGTAACAATCGGGATTCCGGGATCGGGCCATTTCTTCATAAAATATTCGTTGGCCAGCACCATTTTTTCCATTACTTCCTTTTTCTTCGGAAGTTTTTGTGCGGCAGCATTGCTCAAAATCAGCACAATTAGCAGAAAAAGTGTAGAAATTTTAAATGTCATCATATTTGTAGTTTGAATGAATTACTTGATTCCATTATCAATGTATGCACTGTAATTTTACGCATTAGGCCAATTTCTCAGCAAATTATTAATTGCCATTATTTGTATTTCACCAGTTTCAGATTGGGGTTCACCGGTTTACTCATCTCATCGCCAATGTAAAAACCCGGATGTGGCGGCTGATTGTAAGCCACATTTTGCCAGGCAATACCTAAGCGATAGATCGGATCGTGCATCAGGGTTATAAACCGATACCTGGTTGGTATTGTTGAGGTGAAAACGCGCAGCGATTTGTTATCGGCGGTACGCAAAATCACTTCTTCGCGCCAGTCGCCAAACAAATCGGCGCTGAGGGCCGGGGTCGATTTGGTGCCATTGTTACTCAAACAATCATCTGCAACCAGCAACGGAATCACCTTTTCAGATTTCCAGTCCCATTTCATGATCCGATTCTTATCGAGTAATTCGCGAAGTAAATCACCGTCCCACCAAACAGCAAAATTGCAGGTCGCCGGAGTTGTTTCAGCTATCTTTTTGCCCTGAGCGTTCCACATCCCTTTCATTTGGGCGCCAAAAGCCCAACATTCGTTGCCCGTGTAACGCGGATCAACATTAAACGAAACTCCGCGCCCGGGCCCCTCGCCTTTATCGCCGCCAGATTCGTCAGCTTTGACCGATGCCACCCGCCAGAGAATTTTCCCGGTTCCTGCATCCCGAAAATTAAGCCCGGCATCATCAAACCGTTCCTGAATGTTGAATACTTCCAAACCCGGATGCGTCGGATCGAGATCAGAAAAGTGCATGGCATCGGCATGTCCCAGTCCGGTTGAATAAAGACCTTTGCCGTCGTTGTCAATGGCAGCAGCACCATACATGATTTCATCGCAGCCGTCGCCGTCTACATCGCCAACGCTCAAATTGTGATTGCCCTGTCCTCGATAGTCCGCATTTCCGGGAGTATTGTCGTCACTGTCGAACTTCCACCGTAGAGTAAGTTTCCCATTACGCCAATCATAAGCGGCAAGTGTTGCCCTGGTGTAGTAGCCCCGACACATCACTACAGAAGGATGGATGCCATCCAGATAAGCCACACAGGCCAGATAACGTTCGGAGCGATTTGCTCTGCCATCGCCCCAAATATCCTTCAATTCATCAGGAGTTGGATTTTCTTTCAACGGATGTCTCGATGGCCAGTAATTGATGATTGTCAGGGCTGCTCCGTTTAATCCGTCGAAAACAGTCAAAAACTCAGGTCCACGTGCAATATGGCCATCCTCGTTGCGATGATCAGCAAAGGGATCACCGATTACTTTTCCTTTACCATCAATCGTGCCATCAGAGGTTTTCATCACCACTTCTGCACGTCCGTCGCCATCGAAATCATAAACCAAAAACTGAGTATAATGGGCCCCTTCCCTGATATTTTTGCCCAAATTGATGGTCCATAAAAGTGTTCCGTCCATCCTATATGCCTGGAAAATTGGCGGGTCGGTTATTCCCTTTTGACTGTTATCCCGTCCGACTCCGGTCATGTGTACAACCAGTTCGTAATCGCCGTCTCCATCCAAATCCCCGGCAGACAGGTCGCCGGGTGTATATTTTTCCGGAGTTTGCAGAGGAATGTCGAACCAAGGTTTTCCGCCGTCTTTTTTGTCCAGAACAAAAGTCGAGGTTTTGCCGCCCCGAACTGGTTTTACGGAATAAATATAGCGGCCATTGGGCAAAGGCGACACATCCATCATCGACGTGGCCTCAGTCAAAGGTTTGGCGTTCAGCCTCACGGGCTTCGAACCATTTGCCTGGCGGTAAACATTGAAAGCTACATTGTCGGCATCCGAATGAAGTAACCGCCAGCTCACAAACACACTGTCGCGACCAGCCTGAACAGCCACCACGCCTCGCGTCAAATATTCCATTTGGCGTTGCGCCACAACCGGAAAGCCGGAAAGAATCAGAAAGAAAATGATTATACGTTTCATGATATCGTTTTTTTCACTCATCAGATGACGATAAGTAATTGGAAAGATTAAATATTATATTTCTGTTTCATAACTCACCCCGAGTTCGCTTTGCTCACTCCACCCCTCTCTCTCGCGAGGAGGGGATTTAAAATATAACAATAAATACTTCCCATCACTCAAGTCATCTGATTGTGACTGTTTATCCTGGTTTTATTTCAAATACAAAAGCCGACGAAGTCATGTATTTTCCACCTTGTGTCGCCACAAACAAGTGGGTCGGGTGTCCGTTTTGCATCAGGATTTGCGGACGCTCGAAACGCCCGTATTTCTTCAGATTTGACGGCGCCGGCGCTTGTTTCAAATAATGGCTGTAACCGAAATAGCTGATTTTCGGTTCCGACCAGTGAATGCCATCTTTCGATTCCAGAATGATTCCAACCTCGTGATCGAAACGGCCCATATCTCGCGCCAGCATGTAATACCTGCCATTTTCCATAAACACATTGCCATCTTCCAATTGTCGGTTATTTCCCAATTTGGAGTAATCCAAAATCGGATTTCCAGAGTATTTTATGTACGGTCCTTCCAGCTTCTCGGCAATAGCCAATCCATATTTCCGGTTACCGCGAATAGCCGGATCAACCGGATGCTCATATCCTTCGGTATTCCACGATTTGTAGTACAGCCAGTATTGCCCGTTCGGATGTTTCAGAAAAGCCGGATTTGAGGTGCAATGATCATCCCATGAACCTGTTACACCAACTTCAAGTAAAGGTTTGTCCGGACGCTTCCATGGTTCTGAAAGTGAATCTGCTGTTGCCAATGCAATGCGTTTGGTGTTGGTCTTTTTATTGGAGTTACCGATGTAAAACAGACAATATTTCCCATCGACAAACTGAATGTGCGGATTGTGACAGGTTGTTCCGTCGAAGAAGCCTTCACCACGCGGAGCCAAAATGGTTTCAATATCGTAATACGGACCTTCAGGCTGATCGGCAACGGCATGGGCAATCTCCGAACCATTGATCCAGCCGCCCATTCCTTTTTTGGTATCCCATCGCGAAAAGAACACGTGAATTTTGCCGTCTGGTGCCACAATCGGGCTGGTTCCCCAAACGTAATATCCTTTCAGTTCCAGAACCCGACCAAGCGGTTTCAGGCGTTTGGCAAAGGAAGAAATGTCTTTCTTTGAATAGGATTTATCCTGAATAGCAGCAAAACCTGTTAATCCGGAAGCAAATAATGCACTTCCTACCCATAAACTTTTACTTATAAATTCTCTTCTCGATGCCATTGAATATTCTCTGCGGCGCATACAATTCCCCATTTCAAATATGAAAAGTTAATGCGCCTAGTTTTCTCTATTCCTTATTTTACCCTGGATTTCGGTTCTCTACACCCAAGGCTATTAATATGCCACCCCTCTGGGGTTAGTTCAGTAGTCCGAAATAAAAATACAATGTTCGTTTTATAGGTTTGTCCATTTTATTCAGTTCGCCCATTGGGCCGAGGTTCCAGGTGTCGTTACTGATACCCATCGCCAGTTTAGTTCCGACTGGAGGAATGGCATCCAGAAATGAAATGTCGCCAAGCGGCAATTTCGGAAAATTCTTCGGCCCAGAAATTCCATAAAAATTGAACAGGCGTACAAACAGATCGTCGTTCTGGGCAACCACAGTAAATTTTCCGTCAACGGTATTGAATTCCATCCACGAAACTTCCGAAAAATAACCTTTAAATTGCGGCAATCCCCAACTGTTGTCAGCAGGCAAACGGTTATTGTACATGCGCCGATATACATCGAGTACTCCGCCAGCCATGCGGTTTTTCCAGACATGCGCCGGCCCCTTGCCCAACCATTTGGCTCCAACCACATCCGACTCCGGAAAATCGAAGCTGATGCCGGTAAACTTTTGCTCACCAGCTACCAGATATTCGTAATCCATCGCCAGCCAGCCGCTGCTGAACATGGTCCAAACCACCTTCTTCATATCGCCTGAATAAGTTATTTCGAGCGAATAACTTTTATCGTTTTTAACAGGTTTAATGCTTTCCAGTCGGGCATTTCCGCTCACCAAAACCGGTCCGTTACCAAATGGAAGCGGCAATCCCAAATCGTTGGTCACTTTCCGTATTTTACCATCTTTTTTACTGAACGAAATCGCAATTCCTGAAGCTTTCAAGGTGTATAAACTGTCGGTTTCCATCAGTTCTGTCATGCCTTTTTCTTTCGAAAGATCAGCTTTTTGCTGCTCAATAGGCAAAATGTTGTCTTCCTGAACTCCGGCAGATTTAAGTTTTTCGCGCAGCTGTTTTTCCTGTTTGCTGATATCCATTTTCACCAACTGCGAAACAGCATGCCGATTACCATCAATTTTCCACGTGTAGCAATAAAGTTCTTCGCCCGCACGATCCAACACTTTCAGGTAAAGGGCATCGTAATTTTTGTAATCCTCAGGGAGTTCCAGGTTCAAAGTTCCAGATTCCAAAGGTTGAACATCGGGACTTTTAGCGATTCCGCTCTTTTGTATGTTGTGCGAAACCTGACGATCGGCAATCGAACTGAAATTCACCAACTGCCATTCAAAGCGGCAATCTTTCAGGTTGGTAAAATGGTAACGGTTCTCAACCGGAATGATGCCATCAAATTGCTCCGGAAGTTTCTTTAAACTAATTTTTACCGGACAGTAAATTTCGCGCATCGCATAATAACTTCCTTCCTTTTCGCGGTGCGGCCCAAGCACGCCGTCGGGCGCATTCACCCGGTTTACGTCAATAAAACCGTTGAGATCGGTGCGAACAATTCCCTCGTCGAGCAATGCCCAGGTGAAACCACCGCCCGAATTGGGTGTATTCCAGAATAATTCCCAAAAATCAGCCAGGCCGGCAGCGCCACCGCCATCGTCCTGCGAATGTAAAAACTCAGTCGGCATATAGATTTCACCTTCCGTAAATATCTTTTTCGCGCTGTAATACGTTTCGTAATGATTGCAGTCAATGCCATTAAAATCGTTGCCCGGCTTGTGATGCGGATGAATTACCGGTCGTTTCGACTTGTCGTAAATAGCAAAATCATCGTCCAGTTCCTTGTTCGTTCCGCCTTCGTTTCCATTGTCCCAGAAAATAATGGAAGGATGGTTCTCGTCGCGAATCACCATTTCTTTAACCAGTTTTGCGCCCGGAGCAGTCGCGTAGGCATTCTGCCAGCCTGCCAGTTCGTCGAGAACGTACAAACCCAACGAATCGCAGTAATCCAGGAAAACCTGATCGGGAGGATAATGCGAACACCGAATAGCATTCATGTTCATTGATTTGATCAGCTTCACATCATCCAGATTGATCTGATTATTCAGACATCGCCCGGTTTCCGGCCAGAATGCGTGGCGATTGATTCCTTTCATTTTAATCTTGACACCGTTCAGGTAAATGCCGTCGCCCTGCCGGATTTCGATGGTGCGGAAACCAAATTTTTCGGTGGCCGTGTACAATTCGTTTTTGCCATCTTTCAACGAAACACGCACCGAATAGCGGTTTTGAGTTTCCGCTGTCCAGCAGGCCGGATTGGCAATTTTACAGTTTAAAGTGACGAGTGAATCGGCGTTGTTTGCCGCTGAATTGCAAGTGGCAACAACTTTATTTTTTGCGTCCAGAAGTTCGGCCACAACAGTTCGTTTTCCATTCAGATTCTTCGGAAAGACATCCATCGCAAACGAGCCGTCAGCTTTGGCATCGATGGCCACACGTTCGATGAATTCTTCAGGAAAGGCTTCGAGGTAAACCGGACGGAAAATGCCGCCAAAAATCCAATAATCGGCAAATCGTTCGGCACGATTCACTGAATTATCAGCCGACATTTTACTGACCGTTGCTTCCAGCAGGTTTGGCTGGCCAAATCTCAGTTTGTCGGTAATGTCGTACCTAAATTGATAAAACGCACCCTGATGAATATCGCCAGCCAGTTTGCCATTGATTTTCAATTCAGTATCGGTCATCGAGCCTTCAAAGACGATGAATACTTTTCGGTTTTTCCAGTCTTTCGGAACCAGAAACGAATATTTGTACAATCCTTTTTCGTCAGCAAATTTGAATTTCTTACCGTAGGTCCGGTAATCGCGGCCATAATCGTACTCGCCAAATCCCTGCTGCTCCCAGTGAGATGGCACTTCAATCTTCGACCAAACTCCGCTGTTCCTGCCCGACGTGCAGAAAAACTCCCAGGTTTTGGTGTGGGTATTGTCGGTTCCTGAAAGGAAGAGAGTTTGTTTTTGCGCAGAAGCTGCGAAAGAAAAAAGAAATAAAAAAAGGAAAAGGCCCCCTCTAACTCCCCCGAAAGGGGGAGAACACGGTTGCGATGGTTTCTCTTTTTGATTGATTAATTTCAGGTTAATCATTGTGTTTTTAACTGGTGTTATGAGTGAAAGCCCCCTAAATCCCCCGAAGGGGACGCTGTTCAAATAAGTGTGTCAAATTAGGGGATTATAAATTTTTTAATTTGGCAAGATGAAAAGAGAAACGGTTTTTGATTTTGAAGAATTTGAGAAGGATGCCATCGAGCGTCTTAAAGAAGGGGCCCCCTTGTCGGGGCGAGGAGGTATTTTCACCCCATTAATCAAGCGGATATTAGAAGCAAGTCTGGAAGGGGAACTGGACACACACCTGGAACATGATGAGATATCTAACCGGAGAAATGGCAGCATCGGAAAGACATTAAAGACCAGTCTTGGCGCTATTGATCTTCAAACGCCGCGAGACCGGAACAGCAGTTTTGAACCCCAGATTGTTAGGAAGCGTCAGCGGGTTTTAAACGAAGAACTGGATGAAAAAATCATTTCACTTTATGGGCTTGGGTTGAGTTACAGCGATATCCGCAAGCATTTGCAGGAGATGTATGGACTGGAGACCTCGGAAGCTACCTTAAGCTCTGTTACCGACAGGGTAATTGAAGATGTGAAAGAATGGCAAAACCGTATGTTAGAATCGGTTTATCCGGTTGTGTGGATGGACGCAGTTCACTTCAAAGTCAGGGAAGAAGGCCGGATTGTGAGCAAGGCGGTTTATTGTGTTATCGGCGTGAACCGGGACGGGTTGAAAGATATTTTGGGCATGTACCTTGGCCATTCAGAAGGTGCAAGCTTTTGGCTCGGGGTGTTGTCTGACTTACGCTCGCGGGGCATAGAGGATATTTTCATTGCCTGCATTGACAACCTGAAAGGATTTGCCGAAGCCATCGAAGCCAGTTTTCCCCAAACAGATGTTCAACTTTGCGTAGTCCACCAGGTAAGGAATACCATGCGGTTTGTCCCGTTCAAAGAAAGCAGGGCCGTGGTAAAAGACATGAAGCAGATTTACCAGGCGCCAAACAGGGAAGCATCAAAATCAGCACTCGACGCATTTTGTAGTAAGTGGGAATCAAAATATCCTTACAGCACAAAGAGTTGGGCATCAAATTGGGAAAGGTTGAGTAACTTTTACAAGTACCCTCCGGAGATCAGAAAGTTGATTTACACAACCAACGTAATCGAAAACTTCAATGGCCGGTTAAGAAAAGTGACAAAAACCAAACGGGTATTTAGCAGTGATATGGCCCTGATGAAACTTCTGTACCTGATTCAGAAACAGTTCGTAGAGGACAATTGGCAAACCCCAATGTTTGGATGGAGTACGATACAATCACAATTATCAATTATATTTGATGAACGATTTACAAGATAAAATTTTTCTTTCCCAAAACCCTTGTGTTTTTGGGAGGGCCTTGGAAAAGAAAAATTATTGGATGACACAGTTAATTGAACAGACCCCCGAAGGGGGACTTTGTTGGTCGCATTTTAAAGATATTGATCATATATTGTGGTTGTTCTTTGGTTGCTTTTTTTAAAGCCCCTCCTTCGGAGGGGTTGGGGAGGCTCCTTTAAAAATCTTTCATCAATCCTTCCCATTTCACATTCCATTTTCCATCTTTCGGAAAACCTGGATTTTCAACAGTACATCCTTCCCAACCAGCGCACATTAACGAAATGGCCTTCAGTAACCCGCCATTGCCAGGCAGGTAAATCCGCAGTCGCTCGCTTTGATAGTTGTGCCCGTTTTTCAGGTAGGTGTTCTTCTGAACGTCTTTCAGCAAGGCTTCCAGTGCAATTTCGGGCTCATTCAAACGCGTGGCGCATAAAGCAACCATCGGGTAATCCCAGCCCCAGGTGGAGGACCAGTTCCACTTTTGCATGATCAGTTTTAAGGTATTCCGCATGATTTCCGGATCAATTCTATCCCAGGCAGGCAAGATCCCCAATGCTCCGGTAACCACCGGATGATCAGTCATATTTTTTGGATTGGTGTACGAATCAGGCGCATTGGCAACTCCGAGGTACACCCCATTCTCCTGAACAGGAACTGCCAGTTTGGAGCGAACTTCCTCCCATTTCGAATCAATGGGTTGATTCAATCGTTTACGCCATTCCTGGGCTATCGTCAGGCCCCAATGAAAGTACGCCAGTTCGAAAGGCGGATTCATGGCTGTTTGGCGGTTCCAGTGTTCCTGTGCCGGAATGAGCGGAGAAAGCAGGTTATAAGCTTTTCCGGTTGAATTCAGTACCGCAAAATCGGCCATAAAATCGGCCGTAGCAAAAACCATATCCTTGTATTTATTCAGGATTTCAGGGGAAGGATTGCTGCGGTACAACTGTTCGGCCATGTAGATCAGGTGCGGCTGCTGCCAGATGAGGTAACTGCCCACTCCCGACGGACTGTTTTGTCCTTCCGGTCCAACCATTTTGGGCCAGCGCACACCTTTGAAACCCTGCAGTTGAGCCGTTTCGAGCGCTTTATTAGATATCGTCTGGTACCAATCCAGTTGTTTGGTTAAGTATTCGGGATGGCCCCAGTTAGCAAAATGCGCCGAATGCCACCAGTGCATTTCGAGGTGAAATTTGCCATACCAGCTGTTATAAACCAAGCCGGTTTCCTGTGGAGGCAGCGACCCAGAGTTTTGAATTTTAGTAAGGTATTGCGATAACACGAACCGGCGTTCGAGTTCTTTGGCACACGGATCGGTACAGGCTGAAAAGTCAACGACACCGCTTGTTTCCCAGAAATTCTTCCAGCTTTCGAGGTTGTTTTTTTCTGTTTCGACATAAGTTGGAAGAGTTTCGGATTTTTCTTCAGGAGCAAAAAGACAACTGAATGCGATTGTGTTTCCTGATTTTGGCGAAAGCACGAAATGATGTTTTTCGGTTTCTTCCAGGTCTGCCGGATTTTCCCAGTGCAAATTGACCTGATAATGATCGTCATCCAGCGTCCTGAAAATTTTGGCCGATTGATTATTCAGCTTCTCCAGCGTTGACTGGTGCCTGTCAACCGAAGCAAAATCGTAGCCCGAATGGGTATTTTGAGCAACGGCGTACGGAAAAATCCATTCCACTTTTAACTGACCTTTTTCAATGAGCGGCGAACTGATTTTTGCCGAAATCAAATCTCTTTGCTGATGACAGAAAACCTCCACTTTTACAGGCTGACCTTCAACCGAAAACTCGCTGCTGATGCGGCCTTCCCAGAGCGTTAACTGATGTTTTGGCTTTTCAATGTCAGCAAGTTTAACTTCAGTTCCATCCACTTTTTTCAGGACCAAACGAATTACGCCCAATTGCAACCGTTGTGGGTTTTCACGAAAATAATTGGCTGCTTTGGCATCTCGCCCTTTCCCGGAGAACTGCACCAGATAAGGCACTTTCCGACCACGATAATCTGAATAGCTGGCGCTTTCCATCACCTGATAGTTTTCGGTATTGGGGAACGTATGCCAGCCCCAGTTCGACTGAGTTCCCAGCGTAACGCCTTTTTCGTACTCCTTATAAAATGTTTGAAGTCCGGTAATGTCGGTGGTAAAGGCAAAGTCGCCGTTTCCAACCGACAGGCTGGCCAGCGTGTCGGGCTGCTCTACTACCACATTGTTGCGACTGACCAGTGCAAATCGGTCTATCTTCATTGACTGGCAACTTACAAAAGCCAATACGACCGCGATCAGTTTTGTCTTTAAACCTTGAAGGCAACTCTTTTTCATAGATTTAGTTTTATTTAACCACAGAGGACACAGCGGAAAACAGAGCTTTTAAATTTCAATAGTGTCCTTCGAGGTTATTCTTCCATGTTTACCGGAATGATTTTTACCGGACCAATCAATCCCGACGGCATGGGTTTCCAGCCGGAAGCATCGAAATCTTTGTAATTAATATTGACGAAGTTAATTTCGTGATAATTCCTCCACTGAACTTTTTGCTGATCCATCTGCCTGATGCGGTTAGCCATCAGGTTGGCCACTTCAATTTTCAGAGAATTGGTTCCCGTCTTTAAAAACCGACCAATCCGGGCGGTGAACGGAATGCTCCACAAAATACCCGCATCCTGACCATTTACCCAAACATGAGCGCTTTCGCAGACTTTTCCCAGATCAAGCAAGTATTCACCTGCACTTTTCCCCGGCAAATCGAAGGTCGTTTCGTAAATTCCGGTTCCGGAGAAATTTTGAGCCTCAACCGATGGTAGTTCTGTCCACGAAACCAATTTCTGAATTTCGGTTTCTTTTGGAATCACGGCGCCGCCGTCTTTAAACGAAAGTTTCCAGCTTCCGCTTATTTCCATTGGGGACAGCGATTTTTCAAGGTATTTCCAGTTTTCGGCCTTCAGTTTTTCGCCGGAAACCAATATAAACATGGCTTCGCCTGAACGTAACTGAAGTCTGACTTTGGTTCCCGAATCTGTTTTTATCTGGGCCAAACCTGTTGCTCCCGTAAGCGGATCGAGCAACAAACTGTTTTTTCCGGAAGCATTGAGCGGCACAAAACCATCAACCGTTTCCGGAGAATGGTTCACCAGATAATAATACATTCCTTGCCCGGTTTGGCGACGAATGTATTTCAGGCCGGTATCAACCAGCGGTTCACGCGAAATATTTTTCAATTCAAATGTTTTCTGAACCTGATCACTCAGCAAGATTTCGCCTTGACCGACTTTTACCGACTGAATTCCCTTTTGAGAAGAACCCCGGTTTATACTTTTCAGGATTTCCTGATTTGCACTACGTCTTTTTTCAAAATCACTCAAGCCGGGAACATCCAGAGGAAACTGCTGAAAAATAACTAAAGCGCCTTGCCGTGCGAGTTCTGTAATCCTACGCAGCGTGGTTTCAGACATGTAGCGGCAGGCCGGAATGACCAATGTTTTGTAGGAACTTCCGGAGTGGGTCACGAGTCTTCCATCTTTTACAGTCAAATCATTCAGCAAGCGATCCGACACAAAATCCAGCGACCAGCCTTCTTTCATCCATGTTTTGACGTTCTGGTAAAATGCACTTGGATACAACCATTTATCAATGGAATGGATGGTCAACATGATATCCGATTTTTCAGGATTCATCCAGACATCGTAAACAGGCCAGTAAACCAGCAGGTCGTTGTCTGCAGTTCCGCTTTGCAACACCGACTGACAGCGGGTAATGTATTCGTTCAGTCCATTCAGGTGTGGCCAGAAACTGTTGGACGGAGCAAAATTGACCGAAGCATAAAACAACCATCCGGGCCATCCGGCTTCCTGCGGAGAATAAGCGGTTCCGTGGTAAAACACATGATTTACACCCGATAAAAACACCTGCTCCACTTCGGGTTTGCACTGCGACAAGGAAACCCTGAAATGCTCGGCCAGCCAGGTAAATGTTTCGGATGAAATCAGATTTTTGCCGGAAACATGCGCTGCCGACGAAGCAAATTTCATCATCACCGGATCGGGATCAACATTTCGAACGTCGGAGCTGTCGCGGCGTAATCCGGGAATCGGGAAATAACTGCTGCCAAATGTTTCACATTCCGGAATATCAACTGCTGCATACAAATCGAGCAGGTTTCCGGGCGAACCGTGCGCCTGATTTTTGGTCCGACTGCCTTTGGAATTGGCCCATTTGGTCCAGGTTTGAGTAAAATTGGCTAGTAAAACATCCGAAATTGTTTCGCGGTAATCACACTGAACCCGACGCGAAACCTCCGTTGAAGGAACCTTCTCTTCCAGCTCACGCAAATACGATTGCAGCGGATAACCGCGTCGCTGCTGAAATTCAGCAAAAAAATGAGGTGTCCAGTTGGTTCCGTAAACTTCATAGCTATCGTTGAAGAACGAGCGAACGCCGTGACTGGATTGCTGAAACGCTGAGTCGAACCGGGACAAATACGTTTCGACTGCAGTTTTTGAAAAGTGATCAAGTGTCAGACCTTCTCCACCCGGAGCAGCACGTTTAACTTTCTGAAGTGTTTTTCCAGAAAAAGCTGCGTAAATCTGCCAGTCGCCCTCACCAGCAGTCCAATCCAGTTTTCTTTCCTGGTTAACCTGGCTGGTCAGATCAACTACTTTTCCTCCGGCGCCATAAGCCATCACGGCATTCAACTGTGCATCTGCCTGACGGGGATCAGCCGGAACCAGCTTTTCGGTCAGCTTTTTCCCCTCCCGAACCTGATATTTTTGAAATATAAGTTTTGATGCAGCCGAACTGAATTTGATTTGCGGTCCTCCAAACGGCCAGCCAGTTCCGGTATTCATATCCACTCCCATTCCGTTTTTCGCAGCTTCACGAACCGAAACATCCAGCGCGTTCATCCATTCCGGCGAAAGGTATTTCAGGTATTTGGATTCGAAGCCAACAGCGCCGTAAATCGGGGTAATTTCAACGCCACCAAAACCGGCTTTCGAATATTCTGACATTAGTTGGGTAAGGTTTGGCTCATCTACCGCACTTCCCATCCACCACCAGCGTGTCCAGGGTTTGGTTTCTTTGGTAATTTGCGGCCATCCTTGTTGAGCCAACAATTCCAAAGGAAAGACATTTAGAACAAAAGACAATGCAAAAAAAGCAAGCCATCCTTTAGCAATTCGTTTGGTTACTATTTTCATTACTGCGAGTTTTGGGATAAATGTAATCAGAATCTCCGGAGGTTGTATCCTGCCTTATCAGCCTTTTTAAAACTTATGTTTTCAGCTGATTAGTAGGGATTAAAAGTAAAAACATATTAAATCCTATACCTTCTCTGAATGAAATTAATAGGACTCACGAACACGAACAAAAAATCAAAATATCCAGCTTCACAAATTTCAAAGCGTTCGAATACCTGAAATATTGTCATAATTTTTTTATCTTGTGGTCTGAAAATCGCCTGGTTAAGATATTAACCCCCGCATTTTCTTATTCTCTCTTTAAAGTAAGCAATTATGACTGCCAAGGATTTATACACACAGGATGCTGGCTTTGAAACAGAATGTCTGAAATTCATCAATATTTTCAAACAATCACCCATCGCTATTGAGTTTTATGATGTTGATGGGATATTGGTTGATGCCAATCCGGCCGGCCTCGATTTATTCGGAATAAATAGTATTGACGCAGTCAAGGGATTTAATCTGTTTGCTGATCCCAATCTTCCCGCTCAGGCTATTGCTGAAGTTAAAGAAGGTAAAACTGTCCGGTATGAATTCTCGTTCAATTTCGATCTGGTTAAAGAGAAAAAGTTATATGATTCCGCCCGTACAGGAATCTGCTTTCTGGAATGTTTTATCAACCCGTCGGTTGGCAGGCAGGGAGAGATTACCGGCTACATTGTTCATGTAATAGAAATAACCGAACGAAAAAATGCCGAAAAGATGCTGGAAGTACAGGCCTGTGAACTGCGCGAACTCAATACGACCAAAGATAAATTTTTCTCGATTATTGCACACGATTTGAGAAGTCCGTTTAACGCGATCATGGGGTTTTCTGATTTGCTGCTACAGACATTCAATCAGCTTGATGATCAAACTTTATTCAAAGGATTAAAGAATATTGAAAGTGCCTCCAGCCATGCCTTTAAGCTACTGGAAAATCTTCTGATATGGTCGCAGCAGCAAACCGGGCACCTGCAATTTAATCCGGAAAAGCTGAACCTTTTGACGCAAGTCAATGAATCGTACAATATGATTGAAAGCGAAGCAATTAAAAAGGACATCCAAGTGACTGTCAACATAAAAAAATCGTTATATATTTTCGCAGATAAAAACATGATTGATTCCGTTTTACGAAACCTGATATCGAACGCTATCAAGTTTACGCCCATACAAGGCAAGATAAAAATAACTGCGAAGCAGCTTGAAAAGGAAGTTCATATCTCAGTAACTGACAACGGAGTTGGAATGTCTTCTGAAAAACAAACAGCTATCTTTGAACTTCAAAAGCATACCAGTACCTTGGGAACAAATAATGAACAAGGTTCCGGATTAGGGCTGATTTTGTGCAAAGATTTTGTAGTCAAACACAATGGACAAATCTGGGTTGAAAGTAGTCCAGGAAAAGGTAGTTCTTTCACTTTTAGTTTGCCTGAGATTTAATATTATTTTGAACGTATTTGTATGAGCCTATATATTATTGCAGATCCAGTTGCAAAAAATGTAACTAAACTAAAATCCCTGATTTTGAAAGTTGATCAACAGGCTCAAATTCTTCATACTAAATCCGGGTCCGGCATTTTTGAACTACTGAATTCCGAAATACCAGATGTCATCTTCATCAATCACACGTTGGCTGATCTTTCGGGTTTTGAAATCTGCAAAAAAATCAAGTTCGGCTTCTATCCGTCAATTCCGGTAATTCTTTTACTTGACGATCCGAAAAGCGCCGGCGATCCGGATGAGATCATCCATTCAGGCGCCAACGCCTTGTTTATCCAACCAATTGATGTGCTGTCACTTCGGTTTCAGTTGAATGCCCTAAACCAAATTGGTGCACACCGTAATCAGAAAAAAAATGAACTCCTGCAATTGGCTGACAACGAAAAAAGACCTATCGCAAATCAGATTCCAAAAATTTTTCCCGAAGGCGAGAAATCGTACCGAAACCTGGTCGAACGCCTGCCCGATGGCGTTTATAAAAGCACACATACCGGTAAATTTCTGGAAGTAAATCCGGCCATGGTCAAAATGCTCGGGTACGATTCGAAAGAAGACCTGATGTCCATTGATATCAAATCTGAATTATATTTTCAGCCGGAGGATCGTGAAAGTCTTGTCCTTCAGGAAAAGCTGGAAGAGATGGGCATTTTCATGCTTCGGAAAAAAGATGGCACCGAAGTCTGGGTTGAAGATCATGGTTGGTACACGTTGAATGAAGAAGGGGAAATCCTGTTCCATGAAGGGATCCTCCGCGACATAACCGACCGCCGGATGTCTGAACAGATTCTCCGCGAGAGCGAAGAACGTTTCAAAATGTTGTTCGATAAAGCACCCATTGGCTATCAGTCGATCGATGGGAACGGCAACCTTCTTGAAGTAAATGAAACCTGGCTTGAAATGATGGGCTATCAGGAAAATGAAGTTCTGGGTCGTTGGTTTGGAGAGTTTTTAACTCCCGAATCAGCCAACTCGTTCAACTCCAAATGCCGCGATTTTCAGTCTGAAACGACTTTGCAAGCCGAATTTGAAATGATCAGGAAAGACGGTTCGGTTATAAGAATTCATCTTCAGGGGCGTATAGGCAATACAACTTCGGGAGCAATCAAACAAACACACTGTGTTATTTCTGATATCACCGAACAACGCCGGATTGAGACTGAAATTGCCGATGAACGAATCCTGCTTCGAACCCTGATCGACAATATCCCCGACATCATTTGCGTGAAAGACCTGAACGGACGAAAAATCATTTCGAACAGAGCTGATCTGGAATTACTGGGATTCAAAGACGAAAAAGAAGTACTGGGAAAAACCGATTCCGAGCTGTTGGATCCTGAACTTGCAGTGCAGACCTGGATTGATGATTTTCATGTTATTCAGACGGCCCAACCTATCCTGAGCAAACTGGAATTTTTCCCTGGCCCGAACGGGACCAAAAGGTGCATTTCCACCTCAAAAGTTCCACTGACCAACGAATCGGGCGAAATTATCGGATTGGTTAGTGTAGGGCACGACATTACCCGGCAAAAGCAAACCGAACAAAAGCTTCATCAGCTTTCAAAAGGGATGGAACAAAGTCCGGCAAGCATAATCATTACCGATACCCGGGGTAACATTGAATATGTAAATTCTAAATTTAGTGAAATCACCGGTTATCCGTTTGACGAAGCCAAGGGGAAAAGTCCAACTATACTTCAATCAGGACACACTGCCAGGAAAGAATATGAACGACTCTGGGGAAGCATAACAGGAGGAAATGAATATCATGGCGAATTGCTGAACCGGAAGCGGAACGGAGAACTATTCTGGGAATCGGTCCTGATATCGCCTATCCGGAACGAAGCCGGAGAAATAACCCACTACATGGCCATTAAAGAAGATATAACCAACCGTAAAAAAACCGACCTTGAAATCCGGAAATTATCAGTGGCCATCGATCAGAATCCGGCTTCAGTAATAATTACCAACACCGAAGGGATTATCGAGTATGTCAATAAAAAATTTTTAGCAATCTCAGGCTATACCTCTGACAAACTTATCGGCAAGGTTGTCCGTATTTTAAAATCTGGCCATACCACAGAGAAAACTTATATTGAGATATGGAATAATCTGCTGGCTGGGCGCGAATGGAGGGGCGAACACCAAAACCGCAAAAAAAATAAGGAACGCTATTGGGAATCAGTTCTGATATCACCCATAAAGAACAACGACGGGAAGATAACCAATTTTATTATCCTGAGCGAAGACATCAGCGAACGAAAGAAAATGGAGAAGGAACTGATAACAGCCAAAGAAAAAGCAGAAGAAAGCGACCGGTTAAAATCAGCGTTTCTGGCTAACATGTCACACGAAATCCGCACCCCGTTAAACAGTATCCTTGGTTTCTCTGACCTGTTGACCGAACACAATCTCGACGATCAGGCAAGGCGCGAGTATGCCAGCCTGATTACTTCAAGTGGCTCCAATTTGCTGGCAATTATCAACGATGTACTTGATATTTCAAAAATTGAAGCCGGACAAATTACCCTATCAATGACCCAATTCTCGGCGCAAAAGCTGATCCATACTATCCGTAACGAATATGCGCACAATGCCTTTTCAAAAAATCTCGACATTCGAATTGAAATTTCTCCGGAAACCCGCAAAATATACCTGGAAAGCGATGAAATGAGAATCAAGCAAGTGCTGGTTAACTTCGTAAGTAATGCCCTGAAATTTACCGAAAATGGATTCATCGAAATCGGATTTAAATACGCTGACAACGAAGTCAGGTTCCATGTAAAAGATACGGGTATCGGAATTTCTAAAGAATATCACGATAAGATTTTCGATCGTTTTAGACAGGTTGAAGCAGCAAATACCCGCAAATATGGAGGCAATGGACTGGGGCTGGCTATTACGAAAAATCTCGCTGAATTACTTGGAGGAAGAATCTGGCTCGAATCAGAACCCCAAAAAGGTTCAATTTTCTATTTTGCTTTACCAAAATCGTGCATTGGCGATCTTTAAAACACAACCCGCATAAAAACACGAATGGGAACAATCCGTTAAGAAAGTTCCCATTCACTTTCGGATTACCCGAAGGTTCTCCTGAGTGCCAGACTACGGTTATTCTGACCGGCTGTTCGATTCTGCTTTTCAGCATTTTCCAACAACCTTTAACCTTCCAAAACTGCCTGTTACAGCAACTCTTTCCGGTTGTCCGCCCGATTGCTTCTTTCGAATAAATCTTCACGGACGAAGTCTCTGGTAAGCCACCTGTAATCCATCTTTCGACCGGCTACTTGGTGAAAAGTGTACATTATCCGAAGACAATCTTCCACTTCGCCCGATTTTCAGAAACCGAAATTTCATCCAACCGTTCAACTTCCTGAATCAACTTTGAAATGAACCTTTGACAGCTTATCTTCGGGTTGATGAACATTGAAAGCAAGCTTTCTGTTCCAACTTCAGCTCTTCCGGAATGCGAACCCGGGGGTCCGGATGATCAGGTTTTAAATCCGGTTAAGAATTTGACTCCCCTCTCCATTCTTTCAGAACAGCCTTTTATCGCTCGTCTGATGAAATAAAGATACAACACCAGAAGTATACTGTGCAAACATTTTTGAAGGTTTAAATAAACTTGATTTCCTCCGGGGTTATCAACAATTGTTTATAACATATTCAAGCCCAAAACCAGCAGCAAACAACGAATACAGGGCTCATAAACATATCATTTTCATGGTTATCAACAAAATCAGAAAAAACTGATAAAAAGCAAAATATTCAGAAAAGTTACCATGGCGCCAATTAGCAGCATGAGTCCGATGGTAAATTTTGAATTTGCATATTTGCCCATCACTTTGGGCGACGAAGTCAGGTAAATCTGGAGAAAAATAGTGAAGGGAAGCTGAATGCTCAGGATCATCTGAGAAATGATCAGCGCTTTGAAAGGGTTTCCGATAATGAAGATCAGAATGAGTGCAATAATCAGCGATAACAAAATTCCCAGGCGACTGTGATTATCTTTCACATCAAAAGGTTCGCTGAACAAACCGGCGAAAATACTTCCACCAGCCATTCCTGAAGTGATTGAACTGGCTACTCCTGCAAAAAGTAAGGCAATAGCAAAAACCACCCCAGCATGGTTACCCAGAAGCGGCCCCAGCATCGACTGCGCCTGTTGAAGTTCATTTACCTTCACACCGCTGGTAAAAAAAGTAGTTGCAGCCAAAATAATCATCGAACTGTTGATAGCCCAGCCAATCAGCATCGACACCAAAGTATCCACAAACTCGTAATCCAGCTGTTTTTTAATTACTTCTTCATTTTCCAGATTCCACTGGCGGCTCTGAATAACTTCTGAGTGCAGAAACAAATTATGCGGCATCACCACTGCACCCAACACACTCATGATAATCATGATGGAACCTTTTGGAATGGAAGGAACCACCCAGGATATTCCGGCCTGAACCCAGTCTATGTCAACCAGACTTAATTCATACAGAAATGAAAGACCAATGATGGATACGAAGGCAATGATGATTTTTTCAATGAAAGCATAGGAATTGGTAAATAACATGATCAGAACAAACACAACTACCAGAATTGCACCAGCGGGAACAGGAATTCCAAACAGCATTTGAAGGGCAATGGCCCCACCCAAAATTTCGGCAAGCGATGTAGAAACCGAGGCCAACATGGCCGATCCCAAAATGGTACGCGAAATCCATGGGCGTGTATGCAGAGTGGCAGCTTCGGATAAACACAAACCAGTTGCAATACCCAGGTGGGCTACGTTGTGCTGAAGAATGATCAGCATAACCGTTGACAAAGTGACCATCCACAAAAGGGTCAACCCAAAATCGGCACCGGCGGCAATATTTGAAGCCCAGTTTCCCGGATCAATGAATCCAACCGTAACCAGCAATCCCGGTCCGATGTATTTCAGGATTTTTAACATCCCAAAACCGGGTTTATATTTTTTGCTGTCCAGATTTCTAAAAAACAAAAACATAATAATCATTTAAAAGTCAACATATTCTGAAAACAAACACCGCCCGATTTAGATCTTGGTTGTCAAAACAAGAGTCCCAAACTTCTACATTTAATAATACCTTCCAATCATCGGATGATCAACGATTAGCTTTTTCATCTGCGGTGGATCAATGGTACCTTGCTGACGATAAACAATTTTACCACCCGGTTCAACCAGCAAAGTATAAGGCAATGCTCCTTTCCAGTTCGGATCAACGGCTTCAATCAACTGGTAAACATCAGGTTCAGAGAAAATATAGTTTTTGTTGGAAGCTTCCTGTTCTCTCAAAAACGCAAGCGCTTTTTCTTTTCGTTCAGGTTTGTCGGTACTGATGGAGACAAATTCAAAATCACGCCCGCGGTACATCCGGTCGATGATGATAAAATCAGGAAATTCCATGATACACGGTCCGCACCAAGTTGCCCAAACATTAATTAACCGCAGTTTCGTCCCTTTGTTCTGAATCAATTCTTTGACTCCCTGTGCAGTAATTTCGCTGATAGAAACCGGCATGGAAGTCCATTTTTTATAGAGTTGTTCGGTATATTCCTTCTTCCACGACCATTTCATCGAACAGCCAAAAACTTTAGTGGTTGCAGGATTGGGTGTTGTTCCGGTCAAAACGGCATCAATGGCATTCCTCAAATCTTCACCCCGACCAGTGCCTGGTTTTTCTGATCCGTCAATACGACCTTCGTATTTTAACTTTCTGGAAGCGTCAAACACAAATGCATGTGGCGTAGCAACCGGACCATAAGCAAGGGCGGTTTTCTGGTCGCCTCCATCATAGAGGTAAGGGAAATTTAATTTCCGATCCTTGTAACGTATAATCATTTCCTCATACGTATCGCCCAAATCGGTATACCCCAGTTCCGCCAGGTTGAGCGCTTCGTTACTGTTCGACGAAATGACTGCTACTTCTACACCCTTATTTTTATAATCGCTTGTTATGGCTTTGATTCGATCTTCATAAGCCTGTGCTGTAGGGCAATGGTTAGCACTGAAAATGACAACCAAAACGTTGGCTTTGGAAAAAGAATTTAGGGAATACATTTTCCCGTCGGTTCCTTTCAGATTAAAATCAGTGGCAGATTGCCCGATACCTAAAGTGACGGGCTCTTCATGCGCATTTTGAGCCATCGATGACACGGCTGAAACAGAAAAAAACAAAAACAAAACAAAAGGAATTGCCTTCATAGTTTCTGAATTTAATGTTTTGTGACGAATTAATCAGGATGGATTCCGGTCTCTTTTGCCCGGTCGATTGCCTGACGAAAACTTTCTATTTCCGGAAGGCCGCTTCCCACTGCGCCTTTGTCTGACTTTGTACTCCGGACCTTCTCCCAATTCGGGTGGAACCGGAATCTTAATAACCTCTCGTTCAATCAACTTCTCAATACGATCGAATTTGTCCATATCGTGCTCATTGATGAAACTAATGGCAACACCCGTTTTATCGGCGCGGGCTGTACGTCCCACCCGATGCACATAATCTTCAAGCCGATCCGGGAACATCAAAATTAATGACTAGGTTAATGTCTTTAATATCAATTCCCCGGCTCAACACATCAGTAGCCACTAAAATGCGGGTTCGCCTCGACCGGAAACGCATCAGGACATCTTCCCGTTCCTTCTGCTCTAGGTCCGAAGAAATTCCTTCAACCATATTTCCGGCTCTTTTCAGGCTTTTCACAATATCCAAAACTTTTCGCTTGGTTGAACTGAATATTAATATGCTGTCAAAATCAGGTTTGCCTGAAATCAGGCTGTTGATTACCGGAATTTTCTGGGTTTCGTAAACCACATACGCGGCCTGCAAAACTCCTTCTGCAGGTTTTGAAATTGCGGTACTGATTTCAACCGGATCTTTCAGGATTTTAGATGCAAGTTCCCTGATTTTTTGCGGCATAGTCGCCGAAAACATTAAGGTTTGTCGTTGTTCAGGAACATAGCTTAGAATACGCAGAATATCGTCATAAAAACCAATATCGAGCATACGATCGGCTTCATCCAAAACCAGATGCTTGATTGTATCAAATTTGACATATCCAAGGTTCAGGTGCGAAATAAGTTTTCCGGGAGTGGCCACAATGATGTTCGTTCCTTTAGTCAGCGCCCGGCTTTCGGCATCCCAGTCGGCTCCCTCTCGGCCTCCATAAACGGTCACCGAATTGATATTCAAAAAATAAGAAAATCCTTGTATTTGTTGATTGATCTGAATGGCTAATTCACGGGTTGGAACAATAATCAGCGTACTTAAATCATGGTTATCTTCCGATGAAATGTGATCCAATATGGGTAACATAAAAGCAGCCGTTTTCCCGGTCCCGGTCTGCGCACAGGCCATCAGGTCTTTCCCTTCCAATACAACCGGGATAGTCAGTTCCTGAATTTCGGAAGCTTTTTCATAACCCATATAAGATATAGCCTCCAGAATTTTTTCATTCAAGCCGAATTCGTCAAATCTCATTTGTAAATAATTTGTTTTTAATAATCAATTGCCAGCCTGTCCGGCAGGCGGGGAATAGTCCTGATTTTGAAAATTACATTTATGATCGTTTGGTTATTTGCCAATCACGGTTATTTCATATTTTTATTGACTATTCTGACAAAAGTACGAAAACTTTGCCAACAATAACTTTAGCTACCAGGCTACAACACTGATTACCGGCTCAATCTCGTTGGTTATAATCAATGAAACCTGATTTCAGCAATTATTTTAACATTCGTTCGGGAAAAAGCATTGCAATTTGTATTTTTGAGCCATCAAAAAATTAAGCTTAATCGAGCTGTAACTAAAAAACACGAAATATGGGAAGAGCGTTCGAATACCGAAGGGCATCCAAAGAAAAACGTTGGGACAAAATGTCGCGTACATTTCCAAAATTAGGAAAAGCAATCACTGTTGCCGCCAGAGAAGGGGTACCTGATCCGGAAATGAATGCAAAACTTCGTACTGCCATTCAAAATGCCAAGGCACAAAATATGCCTAAAGACAACATTGAGGCAGCCATCAAAAGAGCTTCAGGAAAAGATGCTGAAACATTTGTTGAAATCAACTACGAGGGGAAAGGACCTCATGGAGTTTTGATTTTTGCTGAATGCGCAACAGATAATCCAACTCGCACAGTTGCCAACGTAAAAATGTACTTCAATAAATCGGGTGGTGCGTTGGTTCCCACGGGTTCGCTTGAATTTATGTTTTCGCGAAAAGCGGTTTTCGAATTTCAGAAAAAAGAGGGAATGAATATTGAAGACCTCGAACTGGAACTCATTGATGCGGGACTCGAAGAAATTGAAGAAAATGAAGGTGTTATTTATGCTTATGCGGACTACACCAATTTCGGGCAAATGTCGCATGCACTGGAGAACCTCAAAATCGAAGTGACCAAGGCCAATTTACAACGGATACCTAATACTCCGGTGGAATTCTCAGAAGAACAACTGGTTGATATCGAAAAATTAATCGATAAAATTGAAGACGACGACGACGTCCAGTCGGTTTTCACCAACATTGCCTGATATTTTCAGAATTATGATGGGATAACTACCTGATCGCCGTCCGGATTTAAATATATAAACTGGTTCGCCAGGTAATTTTTGCAGAAATGCAGATTTTCCCGGCGAACTTTTTTATTTTTATAGAATTGCCGGTCATCCCGATGGCAAAAACGATAAAATCCTGCAACATGAGCAAACGCGAACTCCGGAAATACCTGAAAGAACTAACCAAAGTGCAATTGGAAGAACAACTTGCCGATTTATATGACCGGTTTAAACAAGTAAAGGAATATTACGATTTTGCGTTTAATCCCCGCGAAAACGAATTGATTGAGCTGTGCAGGTTTCAGATCAGCAAGGAATACTATCCGGTTGGAAGCCGTAAAGCCAAAATGCGGAGATCGGTTGCCCAAAAATGGATTAAAAAACTAATACAACTCGATGCCGATGCCAGTCTATTAACCGAAGTAATGTTTTATAATATCGAAATTGCACAGACTTTTTCAAGTGAACACTTTGTTCGTCAGGAAGCCTTTTTTACCAGCATATATAAATCGTTTGACGAAGCTTTGCGGTATGCTTCCGAAAAGGGAGTTTTGCAGGAATTCAAAGGAAGGATTGAAAAAATTGCCAATGACGCCTGGGATCAGCAATGGCCCAACCGAAAGGCTTTTGAAGATTTGGCAGATATGTATTTGCAATAATTGAAGAATCGATGGACTGATTTGATTGAATGTGACAGTTGTATACATCCGGAAGTAATCAAATTCATTATAGAGTGGTATATTCTGTTCTGATTATTTTCTATATTTACGACTGAACTAACGAACTAAATCATCCATGGATTTCTCAAACATTCATTCCCCTTTACTTTTTTCATTCCAAATTTTGCTTCATGAAGAGATTCGTTGTGATGAACTATGACTTGTCATTCAGTGCAACTTAATTTATAACTAACGAAAAATGTGACTTATGGAAAAATTAAAAAAAATGTTACTATTCAATGCCAGTTGTGTTGCCTTGGTGGTAACAGCATTGGCTTTTGGAACTCGCGGTGGGTTTATCACCCCCTGGATGGAAGAATTTCATCTTACAGCTGCCCAGGTTGGTTGGGTTGTTGGAACAGCTTTCTGGGGTTTCACGGTTGCCATGATAATTTTTGGTCCGCTGGTTGACATCCTGGGTATTGGCAAAGTTATTTTTATTGCTTTTGTTATGCACTTACTAGGACTGACAATGACCATTTTCGCATCAGGATTCTGGTCCTTGTTCATTTCAACCCTATTCATTGGTATTGCCAACGGAAGCGTTGAAGCTGCCTGTAATCCTTTAATAACCTCATTATTCCCCAATGACAAAGTAGCCAAACTGAACCGTTTTCACATGTGGTTTCCGTCGGGCATCGTCATTGGCGGACTTATCGTATATTTCTTCAACATGATTGATCTGGGATGGAGAATCCAAACAGCTGTCATGCTTTTACCGACATTAGGTTATGGTTTCCTTTTTCTGAACAAGGAATTTCCAAAAACGGAACGTGTTACTACTGGCTACACTTACAAAGACATGTGGAAAGCAATTTATTCTCCGTTCTTTCTGTTTATGGCATTCTGTATGCTTTTAACAGCCTCAACTGAACTTGGAACAAATCAATGGATTGCAGCCCTGCTCGAAAATGTTGAAGCTCCCGGAATCCTGCTTCTGGTATGGGTTTCATTAATTATGGCACTTGCCCGCGCAGTTGCCGGACCGGTTGTCCATAAACTATCCGGAATTGGAATATTACTGTTTTCAGCAATATTTGCCGGAATTGGCTTATTCCTGCTTAGCATATCCTCGGGTTATGCCACCTTTGGGGCAGCTGCAATTTTTGCCATCGGAGTTGCTTATTTCTGGCCCAATATGCTTGGTGTAGTAGCCGAAAAAGTTCCTGTTAGCGGTGCTTTGGGACTTGCCATCATGGGAGGTTTAGGATTTTTAGCAGCCGCTTTTGCCCAGCCTATCCTAGGTGGAATTTACGACGATAAATTAGCAAAACTGGGTGATCATCTGGCCGCCGGGTCAGCAACACTAAGGTCAGTAATTATTCTCACCGTAATTCTGACGATAGCCTTTAGTTACCTCTTTTTCACACAGAGAAAAAAGTCGAAAGCTTAAAATCAATTATATATTGAAAGAAAGGATGTCGGGTAGGCATCCTTTCTTTTTTGAATGAAACGCCCCTACTCAATCACAAAACTTCAGGTCAGAATTAAGGATAATAACGTATTTTTGCGGAAAATTATCTTTTTAAATCTGCATAACTCTGATGAAACCTACTTTATTAATCTTAGCTGCCGGAATGGGAAGCCGTTACGGAGGTCTCAAACAAATTGAGCCCGTTGGTCCTAATGGAGAAACCATCCTGGAATATTCCGTTTTTGACGCCATTCGTACTGGTTTTGGCAAGGTTGTATTTGTTATCCGCGAAAGTTTTGCCGAAGATTTCAAAGCCCGTTTCGAACCGAAAATGAAAGGCAAAATCCAGATCGAATACGTTTATCAGGAAATTAATAAACTGCCCGAAGGTTTTGAACTACCTGAAGGCCGTGAAAAACCCTGGGGAACAGGACATGCCGTTCTGATGGCCAAGGACGTGATTCACGAGCCATTTGCAGCGATTAATGCCGACGACTTCTATGGAGCCGAAGCCTATCAGGTACTGGCCAAACATTTAACTTCATCCGTTCATCCGGATAACTATGCGATGGTTGGTTACCAATTGAGTAATACACTGTCCGAATTCGGAACAGTTTCCCGTGGGATTTGTGTAGCCGATTCCGATAATCATTTGGCACAAATTACTGAAACTCATAAAATCAGACAGGAGAACAACCGGTTTCTGTGCGAATCGGATAACAGTGAAACAGTTGAATTAACAGGAAAGGAAATTGTATCGATGAACTTCTGGGGATTTCACCCAGCTATTTTTGAGCACATTGAAAATCAATTTGTCGATTTTTTGAAGACCAACATACATTTACCCAAATCAGAATTTTACATTCCGTTTGTTGTTTTCGAAATGATTCGCAGAGGCCAGGTTTGTGTTGAAGTTTTGAGGGCCGGTTCGCCTTGGTTTGGAGTTACCTACAAAGAAGATAAGCCATTCGTAGTCGAACAAATTAAGCATTTGACTGATCAGGGAGTTTATCCGGCGAAGCTCTGGTAGTCAAAAGAAATGGGCAGAAATTTTATTTGTTTCTGCCCGTTTTTTATCTGGGATACCTTATTTCAGAATAATCTTTTTGCTTTTAATTTGCTTCCCGAGAAATGTTGTGGCATTTCGTTCAAAAACCTCCACATTTTCTGTTGTGTAGTAGTCTACCAGTCCTGATTTAGAGCATTTCTGATCCATCTCCGGATGATTGTTCAGGTATTCGATCAATTTGGAACTGACTACTTTTCCTTGTTCGAGCAACCGAATATTGGCAGGCACAAACTTCCGGATAACAGGCAACAGCAGCGGATAATGGGTGCAGCCTAAAATAATGGAATCAATTTCAGGGTCAGCTGCCAACAGATTTTGAATATTTTTCGAAACAAAGTAATCAGTTCCTGGTGAATCAATTTCATTGTTCTCAACCAATGGCACCCAAATTGGGCAGGCTTCCTGAGTTGTTTTGACCACCTTGCCACCAGCCCATTTTTCCAATTCAATCGGATAAGATTCTGAAAGTACAGTTCCGGTTGTGCCCAGAATTCCGACATGTCCATTCCGGGTGAATTTACCGATCGATTCAACGGCCGGGCGAATAACGCCCAACACCCGTCGATCAGGATCAATCAGCGGCAAATCGTTTTGCTGAATATTCCGCAGCGCTTTGGCCGAGGCCGTATTGCAAGCCAAAATAACCAGATGACAGCCCATTTCAAACAGTTTGTTGACCGCCTGCAGGGTATATTCATAGACCACCTCAAATGATCGCGAACCATAAGGTGCACGGGCATTATCACCCAGATAAACAAAATCATATCCGGGTAGGTCAGTCAAAAATTCTTTCAGGATGGTTAATCCGCCATATCCTGAATCGAAAACTCCGATGGGATGATATTCAGAAGCCATTTGCTATATCAAATTAAAAGTATGAAGTCAAAAGTAAAGATGCGATCAATCGGGTTCGGTATGATGAGTAAATTTCCAGTTCTTTTAAACAACAGGATTTCGACAAAAATAAAAAAGCCATCTCACATAAGATGGCTTTTCAGGTATATTTTATTCTGAAATTATTGAATACCCAGCTTTGTTTTCACTAAAGGAAGAAGATCGAGGCTCTCTTTTGAATTGTACAGAACAACCCGTGAACTCATATCGAATACATAAATCAAACCTTTTTCAGCGCCAACTTCTTTTACAGCTTTATCTGCCTTATCAAATACGGGTTTTAATAATTCAGCTTGCTTGGTCTGCAATTGCTGTTGTGCAGTCGACTGAAAGGTTTGAATACGTTCGTTCATCGCATTCAAATCATCTTCTTTTACTTTTCTTAAATTTTCTGACAACGAATCCCTTTTGGTGGCATACTCCATGTATTTGGTCTGAAACTCTTTCTGCATAACGCCGAGATCATTTTCGAGTCCCTTTTGAAATGCCTCAAATTGTTTTTCAGCAGCAGCTCGTTCAGGCATAATCTGAATGAGGGCCTGCAAATCGATGTGGCCGAATTTGGGTGTCTGAGCATTGGCAAATCCTGCTGAAAATAACAGTATCCCTAAAACACAAATTTTGAAAACACTTTTCATACTTTTTGAGATTTAATTTTTTTTATTGTGACAAAATTAGAATATTAATTTTTATAACCAAGTTTGGTCAAAACCTGATCAGAAAGATCAAATTTTGGGTTGGAATAAATCAAGGTTACTCCATTGGCCTTATCGAAAATAACGGCATAATTACCCTCGGTTGAAATTTCCTGGATAGCATTAAAAATATCGTCCTGAATAGGTTTAACAAGGCCCTGACGTTTTTTGAACAGGTCGCCATCGCGTCCAAAATATTTCTTTTGCAAATCTTTGTACTCTTTTTCTTTCGTGATGATTACGTCTTCGCGTTTGCGTTTCATCTCGTCTGAAAGCAAGACACTTTCTGATTGAAAATCTTTGTACATCTGTTCAATTTCGGCATGCATCGATTCCAGTTCTTTCTGATACTGTCCCGAAAGCTGGTCCAATTGATCCTGGGCAGCTTTGTAGGCCGGAATATTTTCAAGAATGTACTCGGTATCCACAAAAGCAAATTTCTGGGCAAAAGTAGTTGCTGATGCAATCAGCAAAATCGCTGTGATAATAACTAGTTTCCTCATGGTGTCAATGTATTTATTTGTTTCTTTCGAGGTTTATCAAATACCAGACCAAATCAATAGTGGTTAAAACTGCTGACCGATCACAAAATGGAACTGACTTCCGGCGGAGTCGCTCTTACCGGAAACTTCGTCAAATCCATATCCCCAGTCAATTCCCATCAGCCCAAACATAGGCAGGAAGATGCGCACACCGGCCCCAGCCGAACGATGAAGTTTAAACGGGTTATAATCATCAAATTTATCCCAGGCATTACCAGCTTCGAGGAACCCAAGTACATAAATAGTTGACGAAGGTTTCAGAATAACCGGATACCGAAGTTCCATTGAAAGTTTGTTGTATAAATTGGAACCATAGTAATTGCTCAGGCTGTAATCTTTGTATCCGCGCAGCGAAATAATATCGCTTCCGTAAAGATTGTAACCCGACATACCCGATCCCCCTACTCGGAAGCCTTCGAACGGAGACTGACGGTTGCGATCGTAATGACCGAGAAAGCCATATTCGAATTTGGTATGTAAAACCAGGTTATTATTTTTTGAGATCGGAGAATACCAGTCGCCTTTAAACGTCCATTTGTGGTATTCGATCCATTTATAGCGTTCTTCGTTGGTCAATTTCGGATTACTGTAATCGACACCGTTCCAAAGTGAATAGGGAGGGGTAAACTGTAGCGAAAGCGAGAAATCAGAGCCCCGACGGGTATAAAGCGGATTATCCATCGAATTCCGTCCAAAAGCCGTTTTAAAACTGAAGTTGTTAAAACCTCCGTTTCCATTTCCGGAGCCATCATTTAGAAAATAATAATAGCCAGCCATATTTTGCAGTTTATAATGCTGGAACGAAAGCTCATGATACATGGTAAAATAATCGTCAGGCCAGCTTAACCGATATCCATAGCCAATGGCTGCTGCAGTAGTAATCTGAATTTGATCATCTGCTTCTGTTTGAGTATCGTAGGTGTAATTGGTTCCGGCATCGTAGCCCGAGCCATAACCATAGCCATAACCATAGGGAGAATAACCGTAACCGTAAGGAGAATAACCGCCATAGCCACCATAGCCGCCATAACCATAGCCACCATAACCGCCGTAGCCGCCATAATTACTGTAAGGATCGGAATAGCTGCTGTAATAATTGTTAGCCGAATAATTTACTTTGGAATGTGAAAACGAGAAGGTAAATGAATTGGGTTTTTTGCCCCCGAACCACGGCTCTGTAAACGTAACACTGTATGATTTATAGAACTTGCCACTGGTTTGTGCCCGGAGACTCAATGATTGTCCGTCGCCAGTCGGGAGCGGACGCCAGGCTTCTTTATTCAGGATATTTCGTACCGAAAAGTTGGAGAATTTCAAGCCCACTGTTCCAACAAACATACGGGCGCCCCATCCTCCCGAAAGTTCAATCTGGTCATTGGCTTTTTCAACCAGTTCATAGTTGATATCTACCGTTCCGTTTTCGGGATGAGGCCGTACATCGGGATTGATGGCTTCGGGGTCGAAATGCCCCAATTGCGATAATTCCCTGACGGTACGAATAATCTGCTCTTTGCTGAAAAGATCGCCGGGTAAGGTTCTGATTTCACGGCGGGCAACGTGTTCGTTGGTTTTCGTATTTCCTGAGACAATAATCTTATCAATAGTCGCCTGCCTACCTTCATAGATACGCATTTCCAGATTAATAGAATCGCTTTCAACCCTGGTCTCCATCGGGTTCAGGTTAAAAAACAGGTATCCATTATTCAAATACACATTACTAACGGCATCGTCATCCTCTTTAGTCCGTTTATCCAATAATTTCTGATCAAATACATCGCCTTTTTTGATGCCCAGCACCACATTCAGGTAATCGCCCGGGTAAACGGTGTTTCCAACCCACTTGATATCTCCGAAATAGTATTTGTTTCCCTCTTCAACCCAAATATCCAGACGAACCCGGTCATTCTGCAATTTAGTAACCGAATCTTTTACAATGGTGGCATCACGATATCCTTTTTCGTTGTATTTTTTGACGAGGTTGATCTTATCGTCACTGTATTTCTCGGCTAAGAATTTCTTGGAGCTAAAGAAGTTAAAGATTTTTTTAGCCTTGGTCTTCTTCATTGACTTTTGAAGAGTATAGGGCTTCAGGTTGTTATTCCCGTGAAATACAATTTCGTTGATTTTGACTTTTTCTTTTTTATCGACCATAATATCCAGAATCACGCTGTTCGTTTGCGTGGTGTCGTCGCGCTGAATTATAGTTACATCGGTGTTCAAAAAACCTTTATCAAGAAAGATATTTTTGATTGTTTTCTGGGCCGTGTTCACCTGGTTGTCGGTCACCTGGCTCCCTTTGAGCAACAATACCTTTTCGGTAATATCATCCTTCTCCGATTTGCTGACCCCACTGAAATTAACTTCGGCCAGCCGGGGACGTTCCTGCAAGTTGATACGCAGCCATATATTATCGCCCGAAATTTTATCGGCCGTAATTTTGACATCTGAAAACAATCCGTGGTTCCACAGTTTTTTAATTGAATTGGTTATGGCTTCGCCGGGAACTGTGATCCGGTCGCCAACGCTCAAACCCGAAATTTGCAGTAAAACCTGGGTATCCAGGTAGCGTATTCCCTGAACATCCAATCCGGCTATTACATATTCCTTGGGACTTGAATAATAAATAGAAAAGTTCGTGCTGTCAGCTTCCTGTGAAAATACTTTAGTGCTGATTAACAGCAGAATAAAAAAGAGTTTGATTTTTTGCATTCTATTCGTTATATGAATTAGCTAACTATTTGTTGACTCGTTTTTCCAAACCGTCGTTCTCTGTTCTGGAAATCATAAATGGCCTCAAATAAATCTTCCTTCCTGAAATCGGGCCACAATTTAGGAGTAAAATACAATTCGCTGTATGCAATTTGCCACAACAGAAAATTGCTTATCCGGCATTCACCGCTGGTACGAATTAACAGTTCGGGATCGGGCATATCTGAGGTACTCAGAAAACAATTCATTAAATCATAATCAATTTCGGAAGGTTCAAGCTGGCCTTGTTTTACCTGTTCAGCAATGCGTTTCACTGCTTCCACAATTTCCCATTTTGAGCTGTAACTGAGTGCAAGTACCAGTGTAAGACCAGTGCAGGAACTTAGTTTATCGATTGACCAGGCCAGACTTTCCTGCACATTTTTTGGAAGACTTTTTACATCGCCGATAACCCGCAGCCGAACATCGCTTTTCAGGAGTTCATCGGTTTCGTCTGAAATTGCCTGAACCAGAAGCCCCATCAGAGCATCAACTTCCTGCTTCGGACGTGACCAGTTTTCGGTTGAAAAAGCGTAAAGGGTGAGGTATTTGATTCCAATTTCACCAGCGCCTTTCACAACCGACCGAACGGCTTCCACCCCATGTTCATGACCATAAGTCCGTTCATTTCCAAATTGAGCAGCCCATCTTCCGTTTCCATCCATAATGATGGCCACATGCTGAGGTATTTTATCTTTTATCAGTTTGTCTTTAAATAACATTTCAAAATCAATTTATACAATCTCAATTCACCAGTTCGGAATTTCCGGATAACCAGATTATTCTTTTCGGTTGTTATTCCAGATTCCCCAGTCAAGCAAATGTTTCCGCGGGGTGGCGATTTCCCATTCCCGGTTGCCGTAAATCAGCTTATAAACCAAATGAACTCCGAAATAAGCAGTCCAATCATTGTTGTGAAAGTCATCGGTGTATTTTATCTGAATATTATCCGGGGTTGTATAGCTAAGTGGATCATCAAGATTATCAAGCTTATCCGAAAATGATTTACGCAAACCACCTTCAAACCCGATACCGAACCTTTTACTCAAATCAAATTTAAAACCCATCCCGAACGGAATTACCGGGGAAATTTCGGAACCATCGATCGCGCCATCTGTGGTCAAAATATTATACTTATACGTTTGCATACCCAATCCCCAAAAAATAAAGGTTGACCAATTGGTTTCCTTATCTCCGACAATGTATTTCAGGTAATTAAACTCAAAATTCATAGAAATATCCAGCACATTTTTATTGAACGACCAAGGCTCGGAGATGAAATCACCTTCAGCTCCGATCGTTCCGTTTATTACATTAAACCTCAGGGCATACCGTGGATTAAAATTAAACCGAAGAAAACCGCCGTAAGCAGGATTTACTGATTTTTGAAAATCGACCCGGGTCATGTCGCCGAAGTAAGTGCCGGCTCCCCCAAATATACCTATGTCAACGCTCTGTTGTCCAAGCGCTTTACCAGCTAAAAATCCGATTAAAAAAATTGTCAAAATTTGCTTCATCGAAATCCGTTTTGAAAGGGTTTTAAACTCCATAAATCATTCAGGCACTATTATTTACATTCTGAACATAACACCTTTCAAGTGCTACAAAAGTAATACAATTCTCCTATATTCATGCCTGGTGCATATTATAAAACCCAAATAGAGGTTAAAAATTGTTAAGCTCGCCCGAAATCAATTCCGCTTATCGAGGCCCCACATCAGTTTATTCCGGAGTGTGGAGAAAAAGTTGTGGTCTTTAAGCCTGATCGTCTTGACTTTAAACGGCGCCTTACGGATCTTTAGCAAAACGGAGAAATAGACGGCTTCTGATTTGGAGTCTACCGAGGTAAGAAAGTGAAGTCCTCTTCCTTCAACCTGAAGGGTTATCGAATGATGATCGGGCACAACGATCGGCCTGACCGTTAAGTTATGGGGTGCTATCGGACTGATCACAAAGTTCTCTGAATCGGGAGTTAAAATGGGGCCACCTACACTCAGCGAATAGGCAGTTGAACCGGTAGGTGTTGATACAATTAGCCCATCGGCCCAGTAGGTATTCAGGAACTCGTCATTGAGATACGTATGAATATTGATCATCGATGCCGAATCGAGCTTGGTAACCGTGATCTCGTTCAATGCATACTGAGTTTCTGACTTGCCGTTTGAAATCATTTCAAGCTCCAGTACTGTTCGCTCGTCGATAATAATATTTCCTGATAAAACATCGTCCAAGGCCCGTTCAATCTCTCCGCGCGAAATATCCGACAGGAAACCCAACCTTCCTGAATTGATCCCGACCAACGGTATCGACCGGTTTTTGGCCGACATAAACGATTTCAGGAAGGTCCCGTCGCCTCCCACACTCAGCAAAAACGATACATCATCGGGCAAATCGTCGCCATTTTCAAACAAGCCTGAAATATCGGGTTTAACGCAGCAGGTCTGCTGAAGGTATTCCAGAAAAGGCCGGTAAACAAAAATATCAACCTTTTTCTCTCTGAGCAATTCAAAGAGTTTTGACATTTCCTCGATAAAATCGGGATTAACAGTGAGCCCGTAGAGTGCTATTTTCATAGATATCGGATACAGAAATTATATATTCATAAACTTCAGCAACTGATCATAGCGGTCATCATATAAATCCCTGACGATTGATTCATCCATATAAACCGCTCTGATGTTATAATCGTAACGCACAAAAGTCTGAATAATCGCGGACAAATCAATCACATTAACCTTTAAAGTAACAGTCATCTGTGTTGATTCAGGTTCCCTGTTCACATAGAAACTTAGAATTTTAGCGTCATTGCTTTCAACAATCTGAGCAATTTGAGAAAGCAAATAATCTATCGCATTTAACTCCAGAACGATAACACCTCCGGGTTCGCCTACAGCAACCAAATCAGCAAATTTTTGCGCCAGATCGAAAACGGTAATCACCCCGCAATATTCGTGATACAGGTTGAGTACCGGAACCGCACTCAGTTTCAGTCCCGAAATAACTGAAAACACCTCGTATATATGCTGATTAATGTGAACATGCGGCGACAGCAAATGATCGGTGTAATCGCCGACCTGACGATCAATAATGTTAAGATCATAAATAATTTTGTCCGAAATCAGTCCAACAAGCCTCTTCCCATCAACAACAGGCAAATGTGATATCCTGAATATTTCCATCCAGTTCAGGGCTTTCTGGCCACTGTCAGTCAACCGCAAAGGAGGAACAACATCTGAAAGGAGATTTTGAGCAATCATTTTTTTAATTTTTCCGTATTATTTGATTCAAATCTAAAATTGTAACTTGCGCCCATAAAATTCAGATCATGACCAGACTTAGCGTAAATATAAATAAAATAGCAACACTACGAAATTCACGGGGTGGAAATATACCCAATGTTTTAGAAGTAGCCATAAATTGTCAAAAATTTGGTGCTCAAGGCATTACAGTTCATCCACGACCCGATGAACGCCACATTCGCCGGCAGGATGTTTTTGATATCCGGCCTTATATCACTACTGAATTTAACATTGAGGGCTATCCCAGCGAAGATTTTATACAATTGGTCATTGCTGTCAAAGCACACCAGGTTACACTTGTTCCTGATACCCATACCCAGTTGACCTCGGATCACGGGTGGGATACTCTGACCCATGCCACTTTTCTGAAAGAAGTGATTGCCCGGTTTAAAGCAGAAGGCATCCGGACATCTATTTTTGTTGACCCTGATTTGGCCATGATTGAGGGAGCTAAAGAAACCGGGACGAACCGCATTGAATTGTACACCGAACCTTTTGCAACGCTTTATCCTGTTGATCCACTAAAGGCTGTTGCTCCATATAAGGAAGCTGCTCAACTTGCCCATAAATTGGGACTGGGAATTAATGCCGGGCATGATCTGAGCCTCAAAAATCTTCGCTTTTTCCACGATCATGTCCAATTTCTTGACGAAGTTTCAATCGGACATGCCCTGATTGCCGATGCGCTTTACCTGGGACTCCGAAGCACTATTCAGGATTATCTTTCCTGTTTACAATAAACGAACATGCAATTGTTTTACCGAGTTGAAGGCGCCGGAAAACCTCTGGTAATCCTGCACGGACTTTACGGATCGTCGGACAATTGGCTGACAATTGCCAAAAAACTTTCCTCCGGATTTAAGGTTTACCTGGTCGACCAGCGAAATCACGGCCATTCGCCAAACGCCGATGAGCACAGTTATGACGCCATGAAAAACGATCTGGCCGATTTTTTAAACCTGCATGAAATTGAAAAAGCAATCGTTATGGGGCACAGCATGGGCGGAAAAACGGCTATGTGTTTTGCTGCCGATTACCCCGAACGGGTTGAAAAACTGATTGTGGTTGATATCGCTCCCAAAGATTATTTTCTGCTGAATGACGAAAGCCAGTATTACCTTCACAACAATATTTTACGGGCTATGCTCGAACTGGATCTCAGTAAGATTGAATCACGGAAACAAGTGGAAGATTTCCTGCTAGAACGAATTGACAGCAAGCAAATTGTCAGTTTCTTGCTGAAGAATTTATACCGGAATAAAGAAAATTCGCTGTTTGAGTGGCGGTTGAATGTTCCTGTTCTGTACGACAATCTCGACGAAATCATTCGTGGAGTTCACGCCCATTGGTTCGACGACAGGTTACCGATCTACAATTATCCGGTGTTGTTTGTCAAAGGAGCCAACTCCAACTATATTATGCCCGAAGATTTCTCAACCATTCGCCGCATCTATCCGGATGCTCAGATCGTTGAGATTCCAAATGCCGGGCACTGGCTCCATGCCGAACAGCCCCAGCTTTTTATGGACGCTTTGATGAGTTTTATAGGGATTCCATCCCTCTGAAAAGATGGAATTCCTAAGTGCTACCGGTTATATTTTTTCGTTATCTGTTTCAGAAAAATTTTGTGATTGGTCCGTATCTGGCTCCATGAAAACCGCCAGCTCCAATTCCCGGTAGCCGTTCCGGGTGTATTCATTCGCGCATCGGTGTCCAGTGCCAATACATCCTGCATCGGAACAATGGACATATAAGCCGAAGAAGCACAGGCCTCTTCCATAAAATTACGGACGAACTGTTTCCCTTTTCCTGAAATGTATTTATGCAGGAATCTCCGTTCTTTTTTATCAATCGAATTGAACCAGCCCAGCGAAGTATCATTATCGTGAGTTCCGGTATAAACGATAAAATTTAAGGTATAGTTATGCGGTAAATTGACATTTGAAGTATCGGATGTGAATGCGAACTGAAGAACTTTCATACCAGGCAAACCAAAATCATCGCGGAGCTTTTCAACCTCTGGTGTAATTACCCCCAAATCTTCGGCAATCACATTCAATGTTCCAAGTTGTTCTTTCAGTTTACCGAACAATTCATAGCCTTTTGCCGGAAGCCAGCTACCGACAATCGCCGTTTCTTCTTCAGCAGGAATGGCCCAGAATGACTCCAGTCCGCGAAAATGGTCCACTCTTACCTGATCAAACATCCGGAGATTGAAATGTAACCGGGCCAGCCACCAGTCGAAATCGCGTTCGGCAACCCGTTCCCAGTCGAATACCGGGTTTCCCCACAACTGTCCGGTTTCGCTGAAATAATCAGGTGGAACGCCGCCAACCTGTGTTGGGTTCGAATCTTCATCCAGTAAGAAGATATCCTGATTGGCCCAAACATCCACGCTATCAAGCGAAACATATAGTGGGACATCACCGATAATCCTGATACCTTTCGAATGGGCATATTCTTTCAGCTTAAACCATTGCCTGAAAAATATGAACTGCAGGAAACGATGAAAATCAATTTCAGCATGAAGCTCCTGAAAAGATTCCTGGATGGCTTGTTTGTCGCGGCAAATAAGTTTTTCGTCCCAGGTATTCCATACCGTCTCGCTATTTTTAGTTTTCAGCGATCGGAACAAGGCGTAATCATCAAGCCACCACGAATGATGGCTCATAAAAGTGTAATAGTCGTCCCGAAAGTGATCAAAATTCTTTTTAAAACCAGAAAAAGCTTCCCTGAAAATCGACATTTTCCACTCCTCTACCCGCTCAAATTCAACCAATCTGGTTTTGAAATGCTGATCAGTTATCAAATTTTTAGAGATTAACCGGTCGGTTATCAGTTGCTGAATATCTATAAACATGGGATTTCCGGCAAAAGCAGAATAGCACTGGTAAGGCGAATTGCCAAATCCGACCGGCCCCAGCGGCAATATCTGCCAGATTTTTTGCCCCGTTTGAGCCAAAAAATCCACGAACTGAAAAGCATTCTTTCCCAAACTTCCAATTCCATCGTCACCGGGCAGCGAACTGATGTGAAGTAAAATTCCGCTACTTCGTTCCATTATTTTTCAATGATTTGTCTGTACTTTTTTAAATGATCGGCTGTTTCCCTTACCAAACGCTGAACAGCCAGTCCATGTTCAAGGTCGGGCAGATATGCTTTTGGATCTTTCCCTCCTATGAAAAGGTAGTGTGCATGAATCATTGACCGCAGCCAGCCGGGCGAAACGTGTCCGGAAGGAAAGCTGGTCAGCGGCAAGTAGTTGCTGCCAACAACCTGGCGGGTCCATTGTCCTGTTTCTTCCAGGTAATACTCAAAATAATCGACCGTATGCGATGAGTAACGAAGCATTCCCTTTTCAGCATAAATTTCGAGGGCCACCAAATCACCTGTTCCCGAGCTGATGCGGCTGGCCGACAAAGTTCCGGCAGCTCCATTCTCAGGATGATAAAGTGAAATTAAACTGAACAAATCTGAACCAGCCGGAACATCGCCAAACCTACCTGCCTGAACGGCGCTGGCAATTTGGAGGTTTTCGCCCAGAAAGGCCATCAGCAAACTGATGCCGTGCGAACCCAGATCGGCCATAGCTCCACCATCGGGGGCAGGTGTCAGGCGGGTCACCCGTTTTTCGCGGTACGATTGCTGCAAATAATCGCCATGATAATATTTCAAATCAAAATGAATGGGGTTCCCAAGTTTTCCCGATTGCAAAAAGCTCAACGCTTCCCTGACCGAGGCCGTTTGCAGGTACTGAAATCCGACCTGAATTGTTTTGCCCTGAATTGAAACCATTTCGGCCATCTGACGCTCTTCGCTCAAATTGGAACAAACCGGTTTTTCAAGGTAAATGCGCGTCACTGAAGGCATTTCAATCGCCAGTTTCAAATGTTCAAAATGAACATTATTTGGCCCTAAAATCAGCACCGTATTGATATCCGGATTGGAGCGAAATTCGTCCAGAGTCAGTGATTTCCGAAACCCAAACTTTGCCGCAAAGCTATCCCGGCTCTCTTTTCGGGCCGAACAAACAGCTTCGAACTCAATTTCGGGAACTTCGGGATAAAAGTACTTTAGCGAATTGAGGGCATAGGCATGAGAATGGGCGATTCCGCCTGCGCCTAAAAATCCAAGAACAATTTTTTCTGAAATCATACCAATGAAATTGTAAGTTTCAAAAATACATCTTTTGACAACATGGTGCCAACAATCATTTTCAAACACAAAATGGCCGGATTGCTTTACAATCCGGCCATTTCTGAAACCCGCTAATCTCCTGTCAACTATTCCATTTCCAAAACCACAACCGATTTGGACGGAAGAGTAACTTCAAGTTTCGAATCAGCAAGCTTTTGATAATTTTTGAAAACCACAGGAGCAACCAGGTTTGGTTTTTCAAAAGTATTGACTGAATTAAAAGCAGAAGCAGTTAAAACAGTTGCTGAATTGACTTTTGTGAAGGTTTTGCCTTTCAAAAACACGTCAAGTTTAATTTCTTTATTCGGGTTCAGATTACTCATTGTCACATGAATTTTACCGTTTTTATCCATTGAGGCAGAACTGCTAATTGCCGGAATCTGATCTTTACTCAGTTCATACTTTTCACAAATCAGGCCTGAAGGCAGGAAAGTTGCATCCTGATGAACGGTAAACATTTTGAAAACATGATAAGTTGGAGTCAATACCATTTTATTGCCTTGAGTCAGGATCATGGATTGTAACACATTCACAATCTGGGCGATGTTGGCCATCTTTACACGGTCGCAATGCTTATTCAGAATATCGAGCGTACCGGCGGCAATCAAAGCATCACGCATCGAATTTTGCTGAAACAGATGTCCGGGATTTGTTCCGGGTTCCACATCCGTCCAGATTCCCCACTCGTCAACCAGCAGCGCAACACGTTTGTCCCGGTCGTACTGATCCATAATCGCTGAATGCCGACTCACCAGTTCGTCCATGTAAAGCGCTTTTTTCAAACCGCTGAAATACAACTCTTCGCCAAAATTGGTGGCCGAGGATTTTTTGTTCCAGCCTTCACCGGCAATTGTATAATAATGAAGCGACAATCCATCCATGTTGCCACGGCCCTTTTCCATGAGCACTTTGGTCCAGTTGAAATCACTTCCGTTTGAGCCACAACCGATCCGGTCAAACTTGTTACCGCCATACATGTGGGCATAGTTCGAATATTGCTTCATCAGGTCGGCATAATATTCAGGCGTCATGTTTCCGCCACAACCCCAGCTTTCATTTCCAATCCCTATAAATTTTACATTCCATGGTTTTTCGCGGCCATTCTTTCGCCGAAGGTTTGCCATCGGGACATCATCATCCGAAGTCATGTATTCAATCCAATCAACCATTTCACTTACAGTTCCCGAACCTACATTGGCCGAAATATAAGGATCGCAGCCCAGCAGTTCGCAAAGATTCAGGAATTCATTTGTACCGAAGCTATTGTCTTCAACAGTTCCACCCCAAAAAACATTTTTGATTTTCGGACGCTCATTCACCGGACCAATTCCGTTTTTCCAGTGATAAGTATCGGCAAAGCAACCACCCGGCCAGCGAAGCACCGGAATTTTCAAAGCCTGCAAAGCTTCGAGCAAATCTTTACGATATCCGTTTACATTCGGAATTGGCGAATCTTTACCCACCCAGATACCGTCGTAAATGCAACGGCCCAGGTGTTCGGCAAACTGCCCGTAAATGTTTTTGTTGATTTGAGTCTTTCCTGCTGCAGCATCAATTTCAAGCACATTAACCTGAGCTTTGGCAAAAAAAACGGCCAGCAGAACGAATAAAAGCAGCGATAACTTCTTCATCTTTAATAAATTTATTGATTTCACATTAGTTTACGTTAGTAAAGACTTCAAAACAACAAAAAAATAATTGTCTTTCAAACACTTTATTTTTTATAACATAAAAAAAGTCTCATCACTGCCTCTTCTCTAAATAGGAAAGGAATTATGGTATTCCCGACTTTTCAGAACTATATTTATGGCTGAAAAAGCATCACAACTATGAAGAGTCAAACCAATCAGAAACCAACAATTATCAGGAAGGTCAATCAAAAAATTGGTAAAGCCATTCAAAAGTATAGCTTGATTGAAGAAGGCGACCGCCTGCTCGTTGGGTTCTCAGGAGGAAAAGATTCGATGGTGCTTCTGGAAACGCTTGCAGGCCGGTTAAAGCGTCAAAAAGTGAACTATGAACTGGCAGCTATTCACATCAGCCTCAAATCACAACCTTACAGCATCGATTTGGATTATTTAGCTGGTTTTGCAGAAAGTCTCCAGGTACCTTTTATTCATCAGGTGATTGATGTTGATTTGTTCGAAGAAAACTGTAACAATCCGTGTTTCGCCTGTTCATGGAACCGACGGAAAGCATTGTTCGAAACAGCTCAGAAAATGGGATACAGCAAACTTGTCCTTGGCCATCACATGGACGATGCCATCGAGACTTTGTTGATGAACATGGTTTTTCAGGCAGGAATCAGTTCCATGCCGCCAAGCCTCTCAATGTTTAATGGCAAACTGAATATTATCAGGCCACTTTTGTTGCTCACTGAAGCTGAAATTAAAGAGTTTGCCATTTTCCGGAATTTCAGAAGAGAGATTAAAACCTGTACTTACGAAAAGGAATCAAAACGAAAAGACATAAAGAATCTGATTAATCAACTGGCCGAGTTAACACCTAAGGCACGATCGAATATTTACGCTTCAATGACAAATATTCAAGCTGAATATCTTCCGAAAGAAAAGTACTGATTCTGAAACGTAAAATCCTCAATTTGAGTTGTAAAAGAGCATTCTGAATCTGATATTTGAGTCGGCTCCGAAAAGACTGATTTTTAAATGCGGGATTCCGCTTTGCCATTCAAAAGTAGGGTTTCCTGATTCGTTGTGGTATATTAAAAGTAGGAAAGTAAAAAACAGAAAACAATAGAACAACGTGTTTTTACGTTTTTCATTAAAAGTAAAGCTATGAAAACAATTGCAATTCTTATTATTTTAACCGTGCTGACCTACTCGGGTCATGCACAGGATTTTTTTGAGGCTGGCCCAAAAGTCGGACTCAATTCTTCCAAGATGTCAGTTAAAGTCAGCGACTACACTCCTCAAACCATTAATAATTACTTGTTTGGCGGGTATGCCCGGTTGAGTTTTGGTCGGATTTACTTCCAACCCGAAGCCTATTTTAATTCGAAGGGAGGAGAAGTTATCAACAAAATTACCATTTCAACCATCAACTCGTTTGACCTGAAAACCGTTGATGTACCAGCCCTGCTCGGGTTAAAAATCATCAATCAGGATGCATTTAACCTTAGAATAATGGCAGGTCCGGTTTTTTCTTTTGTGACGGATAAAAGTACTGACGGAGCGTTTTCAACTGACAAGCTGAGAGATAACATCTTTGGCTGGCAATATGGGGCTGGCATTGATGTTTTGTTTCTTACGCTGGATGCCCGGATGGAATCGTATGGAAAAAATCTGTATGATGATCCCAATTTCGGGAGTAAAAAAGGTACATTTGTCATTAGTTTAGGCATTAAACTTTTTTAACCCGAAATAAAAAGATCTTTACCGTATGAAGCGGTTGTTATTATTACTTGTTTCCTTTTGCGTTGCGCATATTGCGTTTTCGCAAAAGGAAATTGTTTCTGACAGTATTCCCAAACTTTATCCGGATGAAAGCGCCCGGCAATTGATGATGGGAAAACCATTACAAATTGATGAATCGCTTTCTACCAATGAATTCCTTTTCGTTGGTAAACCCATATTTAATCAGCCGCTCCTACCCGATTATTCCAAAAATCTTGATTTCAGCAAATATTTAAACTTCGGCAAGTTAATCACCGAAACCTATTCATTTTCACCCGCCGGATTTACACCCTTTCTGCACACTGCAAATGTTTTTAACCAGGCCGCTTTCCGCATAAACGACCATTTTTCAATTGGAGGAAACAGTTTTGGCGCACAATCGGTTTTTGACAAACCCCGCCTGAATCCGGATATTCAGGACATGAGCATAAAAGGAGCATCCCTGTTTATGGAGTATAAAATTTCGAAAAACGTTAAAGTTGGAACACGGGTAAGCATTTCCAACCACTCAAACCCCTGGGAACCCTGAAAAGTATCTTCCGATCGCCAAAGCATAGAAATATTGGATACGCTTAAACAACTTTGGACCGACAGAAGAATTATTCAACATTTCAATTAATTTTGGCGCTCTTTTACATGAGATGTTTCTATGCTGGACAAGATCAGAAAAGTTGAGCAGGTTTTTAGACAATTGGATAAGAGGACAGAGAAATTTGGTAAACAGTCGGACCTGAGGTGCCTGACAAACTGCAATTTATGCTGCCTGAAAAAAAGGCTTGAAGCCAATGTTCTTGAATTTCTTCCATTAGCCCATTATCTGGTCAGAAACAACTTGCACGAAGCAGCACTCGATCTTTTGGAAACTAATCCGGACCATTGCATCAATCTGGCTAAAACTCAGGAACCCGGCGTCACTGCCGGATGTTCGGCTTATGACCATCGGGGTTTGATTTGCCGTCTTTTTGGATTCTCGGCAATCCGTGATAAAAGCGCCAAATTAGCCGTGTACACCTGTTCACACATGAAAAATGAGTTTCCGACTGAATTTAAGCTGACTATGGAGAAAATAAATTCAGTCGGAATGAATATTCCGGTCGTTACCGATTTTTACTACCAGATCTATTTTATCGACAGCCAGATGGCTAACGATTATAATCCAATCAACGTAAGTATCCGAAAAGCGATTGAAAAAGTTGCTTATTACTATGCCTGTAAACCCCAGCGGAAACCAAGGGTAAAACAACAAACATTAGCCGGAGAAGAAATTAAATGACAGAGTTAACTCCAAATATTCCTGATTTATCTGCTGAATTTCAGTTTTTGACTTCCAGAAGTAGTGGTCCCGGAGGTCAAAATGTAAATAAGGTAAACTCAAAAGTTGAACTACGTTTTGATATATCGAACTCTTTGTTGTTGACTGATGTTCAGAAGGAAATTTTGCTGCAAAAACTGGCCTCAAAGATCAATACCGACGGGCAATTGAGTATTGTATCGCAACGCGACCGGTCGCAGCTTGCAAACAAGGAAGATGCCGTTTCAAAATTTTATACATTAATCACCAGGGCCTTAAAACCGGTTAAACCCCGAAAAAAGACCTCGCCGAGTGCAGGTTCAATTCAGAAAAGACTAACAACCAAACGCCTAAAATCTGAAACAAAACAAAACCGGCAGAAAATAACAGAATAAAAACCAAAAGTACATTATCCGATTAAAACGATATTAACCATGAAATCACTCTATTTATTTTTAAATGAGACTTTCCTAAAATTAAACTTTCTGGAAATGTATGCCCGGCTTACCGCGGTATTTCTGACATTTCTGGCAATTGTGATTGTAGCAGTGATCGTTCATTGGATCACAAAAAAAATTGTCATCCGGGTTATTCACCGCTTGGTTGAAAACACAAAAACCGAATGGGATGATTATCTGCTAAGACGAAAGGTATTTCAATCGCTATCGCACGTTGCATCGGCAATGGTCTTTTATTACTCATGCAACTACTCCGACATACTTGAAGTTTCCAGCTTCATGACCACGTTTACCAATATCTATTTTGTTATCATTTTCGTCAAAGTAGTATCCGGAGTTCTTAAGGCTTCGAATGATATATACATGACAACACCCTATTCTGCAACACGTTCCATCAAAGGATACATCCAGCTGGTTATGATCTTGGTTTATTTTATTGCCGGGATCTTCATTATTGCCATCATCTTCAAAAAATCACCACTTTATTTGTTAGGTGGTTTAAGTGCCATTGCTGCTGTTCTGTTAATCGTCTTTAAAGATACGATTCTGGGATTAGTTGCCAGTATCCAGCTTTCGGCCAACAATATGCTCAAACCCGGCGATTGGATCGAAATGCCCAATCATAATGCCAACGGAACAGTGATCGACATTTCGCTAAATACGGTGAAAGTGCAAAACGGTGATTTGACCATCACGACTATTCCAACCTATTCGCTGGTTTCCGATTCGTTCATGAATTGGTCTGGAATGGAGGAAGCTAATGGGCGGCGAATCAAACGTTCGATCAACATTGACATGAAAAGTGTACGTTTTTGCGATGAACAAATGCTGAATAAGTTTAAAAAGCTCAGACTCATCCAAAATTATGTGACAGAGAAGCAAGCTGAAATTGCTGAACACAATAAAAAACTTGGCATTGACGATGATTCTGTCCCGAATGGACGGCGACAAACAAATTTGGGTGTTTTCAGAAAATACCTCGAAGAATACCTCCGAAGCAACCCAAAAATCAATAAGGATATGACTTTCCTGGTAAGGCATTTGCAGCCATCCGAAACCGGATTGCCAATTGAAATATATGTATTTAGTAATCAAAAACAACTGAATGAATATGAAAGCATTCAGGCCGATATATTTGATCATTTACTGGCCATAATTCCTGAATTTGATTTGCGTGTATTCCAGGCACCTTCAGGACATGACATTAAAGATCTTTCCGAAAAAATGGTAGCTGGATTTTCAAAAAACTAATAATCCAAATAAGAGGAAAACAATATCAATCACTAAACGAACCAGAAATAAACTTTTATGACATATAGATTTGATTTGTTTTACTTTCAGATCATTACAATTAAGATGTTTTTCAACAAGAATATTTAAAATTTATCATTTTTTTGTACTTTTGGGTTTCAAATTTTCAAACGATAGTAATAATATTACAAATTATGAATGACCTGCATATTGAACCACTTCCCAATGTTGATGAACTGGATGAAAAAATCCTGAAGCTGATCACAAAAAATGCACGCATACCTTTCCTGGAAGTAGCCCGCGAATGCGGAGTTTCAGGAGCAGCAATTCATCAACGAGTCCAACGGTTACTCAATCTTGGTGTTGTATCCGGAAGTGAATTTATCGTCAATCCACAAAAATTGGGATATTTCACTTGTGCTTATATGGGTATCCATCTTGAAAAGGCTAAATTTCATCAGCAGGTTGTTGAAGCATTGATAAAAATACCTGAAATTGTTGAATGCCATTACACTACTGGATCTTATGCAATTTTCATTAAGGTTCAAACCAAAACCAATAAACACCTAAAAAAACTGATTGACGAAGATCTTCAGGAAATTGAAGGAATCGCCCGGACAGAAACCTTCATCTCTCTGGAAATGGAATTTAAGCGGCAAGTACCAATTAAATAATATCGACACAAGGGCGCCAATCAACATTGACGCCCTTTTTCTTTCCCACCATTCGAATCCAAATTTGAATAAATTACTAAATTTATAAACAAAATAATCTTTTTTTAGCTAGTTTTGAACCATTAATTACGCTTTTTATTCAATATACAATCATGACTTTAAGAAATCAACTGGACGACATTGACTTGAAAATTCTGGACATCATTTCAAGAAATGCCCGCATCCCGTTTAAAGATGTTGCTGCCGAGGTTGGTGTCTCCCGGGCTGCCGTTCATCAGCGTGTCAACCGGATGATTGACCTGAATGTAATTGTTGGTTCGGGGTATCACATTGATCCTAAAAAAATCGATTTTAAGACCTGTACTTACATTGGCATTTTTCTCGAGAAGGGAAGTTTATATTCAACAGTTGCAGAAAAACTTAAACTGATCCAGGAGATTGTCGAATGTCATTATACTACTGGCCAATATGCTATTTTTGTGAAAGTATATGCCAAAGACAACGAGCATTTGCGTGATATCCTGAGTGATAAAATTCAAAAAATTGCCGGTGTGGCAAGTACCGAAACATTTATCTCACTCGACGAAACTTTCAAAAGAGAAGTACCTATCTTTTAGCTGATCAAATTTATCCTCCAAACCTCAGGAAGATCATTTACCGATGATGATAATCTCAGAGCCATTTCACACGAATGGCTCTTTTTTTCTGAAATAATTCGTTCAGACGCTCTATTACTGTCGTAGCAAACACTTTTCGTTGTTGTATTACTCAACAATGTTTAATTTTTAAACACCATCTCCAACATACTGACAATTAAACACTTGAATCACAGCCTGTAAAATTAGTTGCTTAATTATTCTACACTATATTATTTTTAATTGCTAACACAAAACAATATAAATATATATAAATCAGTACTTTATATTGCAATTTTTTAATTGGCATTGTAATTGAAATGGCATTATCCGGATTAAAAATTCATTTCTGAATCATCCTGAAGTTCGAAAAAAACCATTTTAATATCAATATCATGAAAACCCTTTCATTCTTAATTATCGGACTATTGATCTTATCATGTCGGCCGCGCAGGTTTCTGCACCGGCATAACCGATAATCCAACGGGAACAACTCCCCCTGCCTCCTCCACCAAAACTACCTTGTCGATCATGAGTTCTCCGGATTTATCTGGTTTAGCAACCAGCTGGACCCATGAATTTTCGAAGGCTCATCCATCCATGCAACTTACTTTTGATGTAATTCCTGATGGTCAATTGGAAACAGGAAACAATCTTTGCATCGTTTCTGATGATTATTTCCAGTCTGTTTCTGCTGAAACTGCATGGAAAATGGTTATTGCCCGAGATGCTCTTGTTCCTGTTATTTCAGCAAAAAATCCACTGATCGGTGAAATCAGCCGCAAAGGAATTACCGTTGAGGAATTTGCCAAAATTCTAATCAGTTCTGATCAGCAAAACTGGGCAACAATTACAAACGGGAACCAAAATGCAAAAATTCATTTATTCTGCATTAATGATGAGGGCATTAAAACAAACATTTCAAAATTCACCCAACAAAATATTAATGCCATTCAGGTAACTTTTGTATCAACATCAGAAGAATTGATTTTGGCTCTTCAAAAAGATAATTATGCCATCGGAATATGCCGTCCGGCAGATGTGTTGGATGAAACAACCAATGACTTTATCGTTCAAGCATCAAAGTTTTGCCGGTTGATAAAAACCGGAACGGATCGAATTGACTCGTTTCGAAAATATTTATACCGATCTAAAATCTTTCACAAGGGGTGTCTGGATCGGAAAATATCCAAATGTTTTGTGTAGCAACATTTATGCGATATCATCATCCAAACCAACGGAGCAAACGGCTTTGGAATTTTTAAAATGGATCAATGTCGAAGGTCAGCAATACCTGAACAAAAATGGTTTTGGTGAACTTTCGAGCGCTGAAAAAACGACAAACCTTGATGCACTCGCCATCCCTCAGAATTTAGTCGACCAAACAGCTAAACCACTCTTTGCCCGAACCTGGTTAATGGTCATTCTGGCTGTTGTTGTCACCGCAATCATCCTGATTGGAGCCGCCAGATTCGCAAGGAGCAGAAAAAATCAGACGATCATGGAGGATATTGAAATTACTCCAGCATTCAACGAAAATTCAATTTTAGCGCCCAAAGGTCTTCATTTCGATAAAACTCACACCTGGGCATTTATGGAAAAAGATGGCATAGTTAAAATGGGAATTGATGACTTTCTTCAGCATATCATTGGACCCATTACCCGAATCAGTATGAAAGCACCCGGAGAAAAAATAAGAAGAGGTGAAAAAATACTGACTCTTATTCGAAACGGCAAACAAATGAACATTTATGCGCCAATTTCGGGAGTAATCAAAGAACAAAATCAGGCCCTTTTAACAGACGCCTCAATCCTGAATTCTGCGACATATTCCGATGGTTGGGTGTATGCCATCGAGCCTAAAAACTGGCTGCGCGAAATTCAGTTTCTCTTTATGGCAGCCAAATATAAAGATTGGCTTCAGGACGAATTTACAAGACTTAAAGACTTTCTTGCTGCTTCTGTAAATTCAAATTCAGCCGTATATGCGCATGTTATTCTTCAGGATGGAGGCGAGCTTACCGACCATATTTTGGCTGATCTGGGACCTGAAGTTTGGGAAGATTTCCAAACCAACTTCATTGACACATCCAAATAACGAATCCAAAATTTTTTAATGAACTACCTCGGGGCAAGCCCGCGAGGTATCAAAAAGCTAACGCACGAGGCGAAAGCGGAACCGACCCAAGGGTCGGGGTATTAAACCGAAAAGAGAATGAAAAACCATAAAAAAACTGACTAATGAGTATTGATAGACGAAACTTTTTCAAAACCATTGGAGTTGCCGGAATAACACTTTCCGGAATCCAGAGTCTGAGTGCAAATACGCCTGAAAACAACGAAATTGAATTTCATGGAATTCTTTATGATTCGACCCGTTGCGTAGGCTGCCAGGAGTGCGAAAAAACCTGTGCAAAAGTGCATAATTTACCTGAACCCCAGGATGAAGTAAAAGTTGGAGTATTGCGAAAAACGAGCGAAACACAACGCTGTGTAATCAACAATTACAAAACAACAAAGGGCGAGGTTTTTATCCGGAACCAATGTATGCACTGCAACGAACCCGCCTGTGCAGCTGCCTGTCTGACGCAAGCCATGTATAAAACAAAAGAAGGCCCTGTAATCTGGAGAGAGGAAAAATGTATGGGCTGCCGGTATTGTATGGTTTCATGCCCGTTTGGCGTTCCAAAGTTTGAATATCACAGCGCCAATCCGAAAATTCAAAAGTGCGACATGTGTTATGACCGGATTATAAAAGGCGAAAAACCTGCCTGCGTTGAAGCCTGCCCGGGAGAAGCAATAATTTTTGGAACCCGCAGGGAATTAATTGCTGAAGCACGCAAAAGAATGGCTGAAAATCCAGGCACTTATGTCGACCATATATACGGCGAACGCGAAGCAGGAGGAACTGGCTACGTTTACCTTTCACCCGTTGAGTTTAACGAACTGGGATTCAACATGAAACTTCAGAACGAATCCTACCCGGCTTTATCGAAGGGATTTTTGTACGCCGTTCCCAGCGTTTTTGTTCTCCTGCCCACCCTTTTACTTGGAATTCACGAAGCAACCAAATCAAACCAATCTAAAGACGAAGAAAATGACTAATCCAGCTTTCCCTATTGCCAAAGATAATGATGGACGTTCCATCGGTCGCTTTTTATTACGCGAATTACGTCCGAAAGGAAAATGGCTTACTCCGTTTAATATCATCTCAATTCCAATAATCCTGTTAGGCCTTGCCCTGATCGTTATCCGTTTTGCGAATGGAATCGGATCGGTCACCAACCTGACACAGGAAACTCCCTGGGGGTTGTGGATTGGGTTTGATGTGGTAACCGGGGTTGCTTTTGCCGGAGGCGCCTATGTGCTCACTTTCATGGTTTATATCCTGAAAATAAACAAGTATCATTCCATTGTCCGAATTACGGTACTGAACGGGTTTCTGGCGTACGTATTTTACGCCGGAGCACTGCTTCTCGACCTCGGACGACCATGGAACGTTATCAACCCGATTATTGGGAATAGCTTTGGTACCAGTTCTGTATTGTTTCTGGTAGCCTGGCATTTCTTGCTATACATGCTGGCCGAACTGATTGAGTTTTCGCCTGCCATTGCCGAGTGGCTTGGCACCCGCCGTGCTCATAAAATCCTTTCAGGAATGACTATTGCTGCCGTTATTTTCGGAATCACGTTATCAACGCTTCACCAATCGGGTCTAGGAGCGCTTTACCTGATGGCCAAAGATAAAATTCACCCGCTGTGGTATTCCGAATTTATACCGATTTTGTTCCTAGTTTCGAGCATTTTTGCCGGACTTTCGATGGTTATCTTCGAAGGAACAATCAGTCACAAAGTATTTTCTGATCAGATCAGTGAAAAGAACCACAAAGCGGAACACAGCATTTTGCACGGATTGTCAAAGATTTGCGCCGGAGCCATGTTCGCCTATTTATTTCTTCAATTTCTCGTGTTTATTCACGGCAAACACTGGGATTTGCTAAATACCCCAATGGGTTACTGGTTTCTGCTCGAAATGATCGGATTTGTACTAATCCCGATGATGCTCTACTTCTACAGCTACCGGACAAACAACATTTTCATGATCAGACTTGCAGCCATATTAACCATGCTGGGAATCATCCTGAACAGGCTCAATGTTTCGGTCATTGGGTTCAACTGGGATGTCCCTGTGCATTACATACCAAGCTGGATGGAAATCGTAGTTACCTTGGCTGTTATTTTTACTGAAATCTGGATTTTCAGATGGGTTGTCAACCGGATGCCCGTATTGCGCGAATCACCTTCGTGGGTCGCAGAAGAAAAATAAATCAGCTGTTGCATTAATGTGGCAGCACAAAAAATAAAAACTATGGACGGATTTACGTATCACAACATTTTCGACACTAAAGGAATTGAATACCTGGCTATTCTGGCTTTTTTTGCCATGCTGATTCCTTTTTGGCTTACTTTGAATAAACAAGTCAAACTGACTAAACAATTGCAAAAGGCACTGGGTGCATTAACAGCCAGATCGCTCAGAATTCCGCAAGGATTATTTTTCAGCCGGTATCACACCTGGACTCATCTCGAAAGAACAGGAGATGCCAAAGTCGGGCTCGACGATTTACTGCTTCACCTCACAGGCGATGTAAAAATTAATGTGCTGAAAAAGCCCGGTGAAAAAATCCGGAAAGAGGATTTACTTGCGGAAATTAATCACAACGACAAATTTCTGCGAATCTACTCTCCTATTTCAGGCGAGATTACGGAAGCGAACACAATGCTTGTCAAAAATCCCGAATTTTTAAATGTGGATCCTTATGGAAAAGGTTGGATGTACAAGATTAAACCTTCCAGCTGGGTTGCCGATACCAATTCCTATTTCTCTGGCCGAAGATGCAACAAACTGGTCGGTTCAGGAATTGAACAGGTTTAAAGATTTTTTGGCGTCAGCCGTTGGGAAATATTCGCCTATGCCGTCAAACATCATTCTGCAGGATGGAGGTGAACTGCGCGATCAGCCGCTTTCCGAGCTTCCGGATGAAATATGGCAGGACTTTCAGCAGGACTTTCTGAGTAAAAAGACGTTATGCCGAAACAAAAAATGTTTCAGGAAGGAAGACAGCAAGCTATGAAAACACTAATATTCAACTTGCTTTCAGAATTTCTGAAACAAAACAAGGCGATTCAAGTATTTTTCAAGCGGTATGGGTGACATATCGCTTGATTCATTTTTGAGCATCCATAGCTAAGTGCATTTTACACTGATTATTTGTAAAACAAATAACAAATAGTTGAGCCAATTTTAGAAATTTGAAATTAACTTAGCATTCACATACTGACTAAGCCTACAACCATGATTTGGTTCAAAAAAATAAAGAGGTAAAAACAGCCTTGGAAGTCCAATTGTTAACGGCTATGTAAAATTTCGCTCGTCTATCTATGGTCGTGTGGTTTTTACTATTACCATCTCATCGTTCTTCCTTTTTGTTTCTTTTGGAGTAATTTTTCGTTCGGTGAACGAAGAATACATGAAATCGGTGATCCGCGAAAACGGTAATAACATCGGATTTCTGGTTGAAGGTGCGCTGTACCGGTCGATGCTTGAGAATGACCGGACCTCTTTGCAAAGCACACTCGATCAAATCAATAACATGTCTGGAATTGACGATGTGAACATGTACGACAGCCAAAACAACCTCGTTTTCACCTCCATTTCAAACGAAACAAGCAATCACAGCGACCCCGATTGCAAAAGGTGCCATAACAATTTTGACTCAATGTTCGCATTCAAAGAAAAATCCTACCGGATTATTGATGTCAACAGCGAGTGCATTATGAATCCCGGTGGCAAAAACAACAGCAGGCACCTGCTGATTAAATCGCCAATTCTCAATAACAAATCGTGTTACACCAGTGCCTGTCATGCCCACCTGCCTGAAGAAGAAGTTTTGGGTTCGCTCATCATCAAAATGCCGCTCGAAGGGCTCGATACCGCCCTGCAAAAGTCGACGACCGATTATTTTCTTCTGGCAGCTTTAATGACTTTTGTACTGATTCTGTTTCTGATTTTTTTTACGAATAAAAAGATAAAGAAACCACTGAATGAGATCATTAAAGCCAGTGAAGCTGTTGCGAAAGGCGATAAAAGCACCCGGTTGGAAATTAAACCGCACCAGCTTTCGGATATGCGAATGGTTTCGTACGCTTTCAACGAAATGTTGGATAATTTGCAAACAGCCAATAACGAACTTCATAACTGGTCGCAACAGCTCGAATATAAAGTTCAGAAGAAAACCGAAGAACTGGGGCAGGCCCAGAATGAACTCATTAACATTGAACGGATTGCCTCACTGGGAAAATTATCGTTGTCGGTCGCTCACGAAATCAATAATCCGCTTTCAGGAATTTTGATTTACACGAAGTTGATATACAAACAACTGAGCAATCAGAATTTGGATCCGCTGAAAAAAGAATCAATGCTCAAAAACCTGAAATTAATTGAAAACGAGACCAAACGATGTGGCGACATTGTAAAAGGATTACTCGATTTCTCCAGAAAAGACCAGGATGGTTTTGAGCCGAAGCACCTGAATGAGATTCTGCTCGACACCTTTGAGCTGATGACTCACCCGATGAAAATTGCCAACATTAACTTTTGGTCAGATTTTGGAGCCAAAGCCGATTTGATTTATTGCAGTCCTAACCAGATTAAACAGGCTTGCGTGGCCATTTTGGTCAACGCATCAGAGGCCGTTTCCGAAAACGGTGAAATCCTCATCCGCTCAATAAATCCCGACGATGAACATGTCCGCATCGAAATTACGGATAATGGTGTTGGAATTTCGGAAGAAGACATTTTGCATGTCTTCGAACCTTTCTTTTCGACCAAAGCCAAAACCAGCGGCATCGGCCTGGGATTGGCCATTGTTCATGGAATTGTACAGAGCCACAAAGGAAAAACAGATGTCAAATCTATCCGGGGAAAAGAAACCACCATTTCAATCACTTTACCATTACTAAACCCGTTGTGCGATTAAAATGCGAGAGCATATTTAAGTTTATTCAGGGGTTTGTTGTTTAAAAAGTTAAAATATTGAAGCACTGTCACTGCTGTAATTTTTGATAAAATGCGAACCGAAATGCCCAGGTTTGATTTTGCATAGTTACGCTTGAGCATAAATTGATCGCATAGTTGAGAGAATAGAGTTTCGATTCGTTTTCTTGACTTTTTAAAAATGTACGCAAAAGGTTCTTTGTCTTTTTGATTGCTTCTTTTGGGTGTTTCCAACCGGATATTGCACGATGAAAACAAGTCCAATTGATGTTCTTTTGACAGATATCCTTTGTTTCCAATGAGCCTGCAATTGCTTAAGTGAGAATGTTTAATGTCGGTCAAATAATAAACATCGTGAACGCTTGCCTTGCTCATATCCATACTTGCAAATACACCTCGAACTGAAGTCACCAGGTGCAATTTGTAGCCATAATAATAGGCCTTGCTAACAGCAGAATAACCTTTATCAGGTGCTGTTCCAAAGTTCTCCCTACATATTCTGCTTCGCTTTTCTCGGGCTATTTGACAAACAGGAACGGGAATAGAATCAACGATGTAAGTATCTTCTCCGTGGTTTAGAATGTTTGATAAGCCTTGATTAAAAGCTGCGATCCACGGATAAAGCCGCTTATGTCTGCGATTAAAATTGGAACGGTCAATGAGGTTTGGAAAATCGCTGGTATAATCTGATTTAAGTTTACCAAAGAAGTAACTTTCAGAGTCAATGCCAATAGATTCTGCAGTCAGAGCTAATGCAATTATTTGACAATCTGACATTTTTGGATTTCTTGGGTAGCTTTGAAAGTTGTCGAACTCATTAATCCGATCAGAAAAGAACGATTTGGTTAAACCAATAAACTTGTCGAAATTTGCCTTCAGGTTGTGCATAAGTAGAATAATGAATTGGCGTTTATTTTCTACTAATATATTGAATACCAATATAATGCACAACTTTTTAAACAATATTTTATTATTTATTTTCAATCGCACAACGAGTTTACTAAAGACTTAAGAACATAGCCATGGCAAAAAAAATCTCCATATTAATCGTCGACGATGAAGAATCGGTTCGGGATTCGTTGTACAACTGGTTTATTGAAGACGGATATCGTGTTGAGTGCGCCGAAAACGCAAAAATAGCCTTGTCAATTCTTGAATCCGAAAGTTTTGACATTATTCTGGCCGACATCAAAATGCCCGGAATGGATGGACTTGAAATGCTGAAACGAATTAAAGCATTAAGAAAAGATTCCATCGTGATTATTATGACTGCATTTGCCACAGTCGATACAGCCGTTCAGGCATTAAAAGACGGTGCTTTCGACTATGTAACCAAGCCTTTCGATCCGGACGACCTTTCACACCTGATCCGCAATGCGGCCAAGCAAATTTCGCTGGTTGAAGAGAACGAAATCCTGAAAGAAAAGGTGATATCGCTCGAAAATGTGGAAGACCTGATTGGAAAGAGCGAGGCCATGCAACGGGTATTACAGGAAATTGAAAGCGTGGCGCCGTCAAGCGCCTCTGTGATTATTACCGGAGAAAGCGGGACGGGCAAAGAATTGGTTGCGAGGGCTATTCATGCCAATTCGCCGCGTAAATTCTTTCCTCTAATCAGCGTACATTGCGGCGCATTGACCGAAAGTTTGCTCGAAAGTGAACTGTTTGGACACGAAAAAGGCGCTTTTACCGGTGCCGTTTATAACCGGAAGGGACGATTTGAAATGGCCGACAGTGGCACCATTTTTCTGGATGAAATTGCCACGATTTCGTCGAAAATGCAGGTCGAGTTACTGCGCGTACTCGAAACCAAAAGCTTCGTCCGGGTGGGTGGAAACAAGGAAATCACTTCCGACTTCAGGGTAATTTGCGCCACTAACCGCGATTTAAAAACGATGGTTGAAAAAGGGCTTTTCCGCGAGGATCTTTACTACCGTTTAAACGTGGTAAACATCAGTGTTCCGCCGTTACGCGAACGGATTGAAGACATTCCCCTGTTGGTTGAGCATTTTGTTAAAAAATACTGTCTAAGTATGAACAGGCCCGTCATGCCGGTCGATCCGGCAGCATTGAAACGTCTGGAGGGATTTCCCTTTCCGGGCAATATTCGGGAACTCGAGAACATGATCGAACGGGCCATTGTAGTCGGAAATGGCAAAAAGATCAGCCTCAAAGATCTTCCTTTGGGTAAAGTTGTTGTCAATACTACTTTCGAAAGTCTCGACGATCTGGAAAGAAATCACATTTCTCAGATACTCACCAAATACAACTGGAACATATCCGTTTCAGCCAAAGCGCTAAAGGTTGACCGTGTGACCCTCTACAACAAGATTAAAAAGTACGACTTAAAACCCGACAAATAGATCGTGGATCAAATTTGTTAAAAGCTCATTATCTGTATGTTCCTGAAACCATCATTTTCATTTTAAACTATTTTGTGAATGGGTCCGGAAAATATCATGTTAATTTCATTCGGCTTTTTCGAGGAAGAACTTCTCGAACTAATTGTCCATGATGTTGAACGTGAGTTTGATATTCCGGTAAAAACAAAACAAGGACACCTTGATTTAAGCGATTTTTACGATTCATCCCGAAAACAATACGATGGTAATAAGCTTCTAAAAGAAATTGATTTCCATTTTTCTAAAGAAACATCCAAAACACTTGGGTTATTCAATGTCGATCTTTTCATTCCAATTTTGACTTACATCTTCGGGCAGGCCTTTTTGCAGGGCCGGTGTGGTATTGCATCGGTTTACCGCCTTAGCAATGAACGCTACGGAATAAAACCTGATGAAAAACTTTTTTATGATCGGGTACGAAAAGAGGTTATCCACGAGCTCGGGCATGCATTTGGCTTGATTCATTGTTCCAACCCGAACTGTGTAATGCGGTCGAGCACTTATGTGGAAGATATTGACCAGAAAGAGCATCAGCTCTGTTCTCTGTGTAAATTAAAATTGAAAATTCAGTAACCAGGCAACAGCCATCAATCTTTAAACAGTTCTCCAGATAAAATAAGGGATCGCCTGAAGAACAGACGATCCCTGAAATTTTTATTCTTAAAAAAACACCTTATACAATTTCCGGCATCAGATATGGTGCGCGATATTCGCGGGTCAACATGTTGTTGGCATCTTCAATATCGCTTCCTATAAAGCGTTCGGCCACAGGGTCAAACTCAAGTTGTTTTCCTAAGCGGTATGAAATATTACCAAGATGAGCCAAAGATGAAGCAAGAGCCCCGGTTTGAACTGGTCCATTTTGAATACTCATGTCACGCGCACGAATAGCATCGAACCAGTTCTGGAAATGGAGGGTTAATTCGCCTTTTTCAGAACGACTTGGTCCTTTTTCGCGTTTTTCACCCAGGTAAGTTGCATAAGTTCCGTAGCCATTTATGACCATATATCCCTTATCTCCATAGAAAATGTTACCAACTCCTGCACCATCTTCCTCGTTGGTACACCAATTGCGTACTTCAAACTGAATAATTTTCTTTTCTTTCGGATAATGATAGATAGAAGTCTGAATTTCGGGAACTTCCTTGCAATCGTCCCAAAGGAACTTGCCACCCATGGAGGTAATGCGTTCGGGCAAGCTATTTACGCCAAGTCCCCACATACAAAGGTCGGTTTCGTGAATTCCCTGGTTACCAACATCGCCGTTTCCATAATTCCAATGCCAGTGCCAGTTGTAATGAACCAAATTCTTAGTAAACGGACGCATTGGGGCCGGTCCGCACCATAAATCGTAATTGAGGCCTGCCGGAATCTGTGAAATACCTTTGTTGCCAATATCCGGGCGCCAGCGATAAACTAATCCGCGCGACATATAAACACGACCAATTAACCCTTCCTCCAGGTGCTTAACAGCTTCCCGGATGGCTATCGAACTACGCAATTGTACGCCGTGCTGTACAATACGATTGTATTTATAGGCAGCTTCAATAATTTTTTTCCCTTCAGAAATGTTGTGTGTTGCCGGTTTTTCCACATATACATCTTTTCCGGCCTGACATGCCCAAACAGTAGCAAGGGCATGCCAGTGATTAGGCATCGCTATGGTAATGGCATCAATGGTTTTATCTTCCAATATTCTTCTGAAATCCTGTTCAATCATGACCTTTTTGCCGTATTTTTTTTCGAAATCGCCGGCGCGTTCCTGCAAAACATTCATATCGGGGTCACATAAAACAGCAACTTCAACATTGGCTTTTTCCGACAAGCCCATAATTTCCTCAATGTGATTCTTTCCGCGACCATTCACGCCCAAAACAGCCACACGAATACGGTCGTTGGCGCCTTTAGCCGTTGGAGGAACTACTGTGGGTTTCTTTACCGGGTCTTTAGCCAGTGCAGCCGGAGATACAGCAGCCAAAACGGCCCCGGTAGCAGCGGTTCTCAGGAAAGATCTTCTTGAATTTTTTTCGTTATTTTCCATCGTTTAATATTTATAGTTAGTATTCTAAGTTCATTTATTTCAGGAGTGAAGAGACTACTTAAAATTTTTGGCCATTGCGTTAATTTCACTGTCGGAAAGATCGCCGCCAATTACAATTTTGTGCTTGAAGACAACACTTTGGCCGGGTTTCAACTCCAGCTTAACTGCAGCTGCATTCTTGTCGAAATTTCGTCCACCCAGGTTGTTGGTAGCAAACAACCCATAACCGCGGGCATGTGACCAGGCCGGATAATTTGGATTTTCCGGATTATCGAGAATTACGATAGTAATTACTTCACCATCCTTATCAGCCCTCAGCGCAACCCAGGGGCTACGTTTTCCCCAAACGGCACCACCCGAAACACCTTCGGCATTAAGGTAAACTCCATTCACCCCCTGATTATTTAAAACAGGAACTTCGGTTTCTATCCCATTGGCATCCAGAAATTTTTCGGGTTTGGTTGCTGGCTCTTCAAATGTGCGATCAAGACGTAATCCGATCAATCCCTCCTTATTTTCATTAAAAGTTACCGGTTGAACAGCGGTTAGTTTAGAGATGTGTTCGATGGTACGGAGATTTCCTGCACCTGAAAACAAGTAAGTTGTCTCTTCATTAAGCAAAACCTTATTATTAATATCAACCCATTCCGAATTGGTTACTAATTCTCCTTTTTTCGGATTTTCAGAAACAATCTTTTTAAACTTAACTGTTCCGTATTTAGGTTTATCGGCAGCTTTGATAGCAAAGGAATTGTTCCAAAAGTCCAATCCGTTTACATCGCCAAAGTTGAACCAAAGTCCGACATGATGAGGATGATCGGTGCGTTCAAATGGTCTTGGATTCATTGGATATCCGCGGGTAATGGTTTTGCCTGAAGCACTTACAATTGGATAAAGCGTTTGCTTTTCCATGTTATCGGGATAAATGTAGGCGGTAAAAAATTTACCATCGATAAACACCTCTACTTTTTTATCCTTCTCTTTATTTTTAAACTCAACTTTTTGAGATTTGGCGGCCTGTGTGAGGCCAATACAGAAAACTAAAGTAAAAACTGTAATAACTGATAGTTTCATAGCTGGTTTAATGGTTAAATTACATATTTAAGGATACAGAATCAGGCTATAATCAATTCATTTTCAATACAAGGCAATCAAATACAGTCTGATAAAGACGTCCGACTTCAAATGTATCAAAATAATTCAATCGATTGCATCTTCTCATTCAAAAATAATCCTATATCAGAATATTCAAACAAGAACAAACTGAAAATTAATTTATTACAAATGTTCCGGCTACCTCATCGCTGTCCAGGTAGCCATACCTTACTGCTTTTATCCGCACAGTGCCCGATCCTTTAGGCAAATGCAAAGGCCCACTGTAAAGTTTCCATGCCGGCTTATTGCCCGTTTCGGTTGTATAAACAATGGATGCTCCGTGTGTTGGGCAATAAAAGGATAAAGTCATCGGGAAAGAAAAAGTGCCTCCGGTTTGGTAATTTTTTGAACCTCGATCTTCCACTGCATTCACAATGAAATAGGGTTTATCGGTCACCGGTTGTTTACATCCGGGCCACATTTGCTCAATCATTTCGGGTTCATTCATTCTCCCCATGTCATTGGTTGTGACCGCCCAATTGTCTTGCTGAAGCCGCATTTCGGCCAGCACCTTTTTGTATTTCGGATTTTCGGCCAGGTTATTTAACTGAAAAGGATCAGCTTTTACATCGTATAACTCTTCGGGCGGACGGGTATCTGCCATCCATTTTTTCTGATCCTGATTAAGTTTTCCTTCGGCATCCAGACGCAGCATTTCCCGCATGATCGGCATTTTACTCAGGTAAGGAACCCAGATATTGAACGGTTCATTGGGGTAAAAATTCCGGATATACAGGTAATCTTTGGATCGAACGGAACGAATCATATCATACGATTCATCAACCCGGTCGCGCGCGCCAAAAACATATTACCGGGGTTCGGCAGCCTGATCTCCCAAAAACGGGTGCCCCTGTATATGTACCGGAACCTTTACACCAGCCATCGACAGCACTGTTGGTCCAAAATCAATGGAACTGATCAGTTGATCATTGACCATCCCAGGCTGAAGATGGCCCGGCCAGCGTATGATCAGCGGAATATTCAGTCCCGAATCATACAACCAGCGCTTGGCGCGGGGAAGGCCGTCTCCATGATCGCCCCAGAAAAAAACAATCGTATTTTCGGCAACTCCTTCTTTTTCCAGTTCGGCCAGCAAATCGGCCACCACCTTGTCGAGACGGGCCGTGTTGTCATACATTTTAGCCAGGTTTCGGCGGACAATTTCAGTATCAGGATAATACGGGGGAACTTTTACCGATTTCGGATCGGTTTTTACGTTGCTGATATCCCAGTTTTGGCTCTCATGTGTCCCCAAATGGTTGAATACGGCAAAGAACGGCTGATTCTTATTCGTACGGTTTTTGTAATGGGCAGTCTTACTACAGTCGTCCCAGATACTTGCCGGAACCGGATCTTTGGCAAACTGGTAATCGGTCTTCGAATTGTTCGTGCAATAATAACCAGCCGCCCGCAAATATTCTGTGAATGCTTTGACATAGTGCGGCGGGACGGCTGTGAATTCGACCGGATGGTCAACCGACCGGCGATAGCTGGTTGTACGCATGTGCATACAGCCGATGGAAGTCTGATACATTCCGGTGATAATTCCTGCACGGCACGGGGCACAAATGGCTGCTGTGGTGTAAACATTGGTAAAACGAACTCCCTGTTCAGCTAGTTTATCGATGTTGGGCGTCCGGGCAACACGATCACCGTAACACCCCAAATGCGGACTGAAATCTTCAGTGGAAATCCAGAGAATATTGGGTCGTTGCTGTCTCGTTTGGGAAACCTGGGCCTGTGATTGCTGAATTAGCCAGGGCGATACGGTTGCCAGTAAAACCGGAGCAATTCCGGCAAATAGTTTAGCTTGGTTCATCTTTTAATTGTTTTTAGTTTTTTTGTTATCCAATACATTTTTCGGCACTACCCCTACCCGACTAGCCCATTGCTCAAAATCCCTGATCATTTGGTTTTTAAGGTCGGCTTTTTGCTGACTTAAATCGTTTAATTCTGAACGGTCTGTCTTCAGATTGTACAATTCCCATGGCTTAAATTTATTCGCCTGATAATCGTATTGAGAAACCAGTTTCCAGTCACCAACTCTCATAGCCCGGTTTCCTTCGTGTTCCCAAAACAAAGGTTGATTCCGATGCAATTCCTTTCCTGTCAGAGCTGGTTTCAGACTGATACCTTCCATGGATGTTATTTTGTTTCCATGATAATTTTCAGGATATTTTCCACCCACAAAATCCAACAAAGTAGGCATCAGGTCAATAATATGTCCGACAGTTTCCGAGATAATCCGGCCCCCTTGAATTTCACCGGGATAAACGGCAATGAAAGGGGTTGATATACCACCTTCATGAACCCAGTGTTTATGCATCCGAAATGGAGTATTACTCACGTTGGCCCAAGGAAACTCATAAGAATCAAATGAATCGGGAGCTCCGGTTTCACCAGTAGTGCGAATATAGGTGCCCGTGTTTTTTATTCTCTCGTGACATCCGCCATTATCCGACAAAAAGAGAATCAAGGTATGATCCAGTTCTCCCATTTTTTGGAGCTGCGCCACTACACGGCCAATGTTTTGGTCCATACGGTCTATCATGGCCGCATAAACAGCCATTCGCAGGTCCCACTTTTGCTTTTCTTCAGAAGTCAATGTATTCCATTCGGGAGAATTCTCGTCGCGCGGCGAAAGCTGGCACGAATCTGCTATCAGGCCCATCTTTTTCATACGTGCAAAACGCTCTTTTCTAAGTTCGTCCCATCCTTTCAAGTATTTGCCACGGTATTTGGCAATATCTTCAGGAAGCGCATGTAGCGGCCAGTGCGGTGCTGTAAAGGCCAGATACAAAAAGAAAGGTTCTTTTTTGGATTTTTCTTCTTCCAGAAAATTCAGGGCATGGTCGGTAATGGCATTGGTCATATAAAATCCGTTCTCTGGAGGATCGAAATTGGCATCGTCGAGCATCATTCTGGGCGCCGGTTGATTGTTCCGGTACGAAATCCGCTGAAAATAACTGCCTGCCCCGTCAACTAATCCAAAATAGCGATCAAAACCTCTTTTGCGTGGAAGGGTTTCCGGGCGACTCCCCACATGCCACTTACCCGACATATAAGTGTTGTACCCGTTCATTTTCAGGGCTTCGGCCAATGTAACACAGCTGTTGTTAAGATATCCCTGATAAGAAGGAACTCCCCGGTCGCCAACCATATCCCCCACACCGGCCTGATGCTGATAAAGTCCAGTCAAAAGCGATGCACGGGTCGGACAACAACGTGCTGCATTGTAAAACTGCGAAAAACGGACGCCTTTCTGCGCCAGTTTATCCAGATTGGGCGTTGAAATCTCAGATCCATAGCACCCGATATCCGAGTAGCCCATATCATCAGCAAGGATAAGAATGATATTTGGCCGACTTTCGGGTTTTACAAGTTCAATCCCTGAGACAGTTTGAAGTCCCAATCCGATCAGGCTTAGTCCGATGATACTTTTAGATTGCATGATACTTAAATTTATTTTGATAAAAATTTATATTCACCACTTTTCACAGCAAACACCTGATAACCTTCATCTTCCTTCAGGAATTGAACATCTTTTGAATCAGTAATTGATCGTCCGCTTTCCGTAATATTTTTCCCATTTAGAACAGGTACATAAACCGTTGCCCGACAACCAACCGGAACGGTCATCTGCAGGGCAAATTGCTCATTTTCCTTTTCCCAGGATATGCCAGCCTCACCATAAGTCGTTTGGCTGAAATATTTCACAAAAGTAAGATCACCAGCCGGCTGCGGACGGAAAATGATGTGTTTGTAACCCGGAGCTTCAGGATCAGTATTCATTCCGGCAAGTTTCCGGTAAAACCAGGTTAATCCACCGCCAAACATGGGATGATTGTGCGATCCCTCTTCGCTCCATTGTTCACGCGTGGTGGTCGAGCCAAGTTCAAGCCAGTGGCCATAACCCGGTTCATCTTTTTTATTCATCGCTTCGTAGGCCAGATCATGCATCCCGTTTTCAGAAAGCACTTCAAAAAAGAATTGCGTCCCGAAAATACCGGTATCCAAGTGCCCGTTATTTGCCCTGATATCGTCTTTTAGCGCTTTGACGACCTGATTATACTGATTGTCAGGCACTCCCATTTTCAGGGCAAAAATATTTCCGCCCGACTTTCCATAAGTGCCATTTTTTTTATCAAAAAACCGCTGATAGAATGCCTGTCTGGTCTTTTCAGCCAAAGCGGCATATTCTTTTGCTTCTTCATATTTGTTCAGGGCCTTTGCTGCCCGGGCAGTTAAATCGGCACATCTCCAGAAATAAAAGGTGTGAACCATTTCATCCGGAGGCAAATTTCCGGGTGAAACCCAATCGCCGAGATTGAACCATTTCAGCACTTTACCATCTTTTCCGACACGTTGTGAGTACATGATTCCATCCTGATCTATCCAGGTTTGCATATAACGAACGTATTCTTTCATCCCCAAATAATTATCTTCAAGCATATCCTTTGCTCCATAATGCAGATAAAACTCCCAGGGCATGATGCAGATTGCCGCCCCCCAGGCCACGCCGCCACCACACCCCGGCTGCCAGGGAGCTCCGTTCGGGACATAACCTGTTTTCAGATCCTGTGCGCCAAGTATATCCTGAATCCATTTGTGATAGAAATTTCGGGCATCGAAATTGTGCATCACGGTTACGCAGGACACCTGCCCATCACCAGTGTAGGGCGACCGTTCGCGGTGAGGACAATCACTGGCTATGCCTCCATGCATGTTATCGGTCTGGCTTCTGCGCCATATTTTATTGATGCTGTTAAAAAGCGGATTGGAAGTCTCAAAAGTTGCTGATTTTTCAACTGCAGTGTGAACCACTTCGGCAGTAATCTGATCGGGTTTGAGTTCTCCCGGCCAATTGCTGATTTCCACTCCGCTAAAGATGAACCAATTAAAGCGGGCTGAATATGATTCGGGACCAACGCCCTTAAAAATATATGAATTATCGCCTGAATAGGTGTTGCACAGGTACTTGATTTCAATTTTATGTCCAGCAGGTCCTTTAACCTGATTCAGATGAATCCATCCGGAAACCTCAACGCCAAAGTCAACACGATAATTCCCGTTATCCAGTTTTTCAATTTTAACCGGATGCAGTCGTTCAATCACCCGATCCGGATTAGCCGTGTGGGCAACCAGCTTCCCTTCCGGAGCTTTCCGAAGTGCAACAGGCTGCCAGGCCGAATCATTAAATCCGGGCAGGTTCCATCCATTTTGTTCTTTTCGGGCGTCGTAATGTTCGCCATAATATACCATATCCATCAGAATGGGACTTTCAGCAGCCTTCCAGCTTTCGTCACTGACAATGACCTGTTCGGTTCCATCGGTATAAGTGATGTAAATCTGTGCCAGAAAACGCGGCGTTCCATAAGCGCCAGCCCAATATTTGGCCGGATTGTAAAATCCATTCCCAAGCATACTGCCCACGGCATTGCTGCCTTTTCTCAGCTGATTTTTGATGTCGTAAGCCAGGTACATCACTTTGTATTCTCTGAAATTGTCTTCGAGCGGAATGCCCTCTTTGGGTAATCCCGGACGCTTTCCATAGTTTGTTTGATTCGGCACCAAAACATCGTCGCCAACTTTTTGTCCATTCAGGTAAAATTCGAAATAACCCAGTCCGGTAACGAAAGCAACAGCTTTTTCTACTTTTTTGTCGATTCTGAATTCTTTACGAAACATTGGAGCCGGAGGTGGTAATTTTTCAGGCAGTCTGGCATTGGGATTCATTGGTTTGGGCAACGCTTCTTCGCCTTGCCAGGGTGCACCAATCCATTTGGCCTTCCATTCTATCGGATTTAAAATGCCCATTCGCCAAAATGCAGGTTTACTCCACTCCGAGACCTTTCCGTTTTTGTCCCAAACACGTACCTGCCACCAACATTCCATTCTTGATCTCAGGGGTTTACCAGCATAAACAAGTCGGTCTGATTGTTCTCCGGAAACCTTTTGACTGTCCCATAAATCGGGTTTTACAAGTTTACTTTCAGCAGTTGCCACCCTGATCTGCCAGGCTGTTTGCATTTGGCCACGTTCCTCACGATCTGCCAGATTTATCCATGCCAGGCGAGGTTGTGCAACATCAACAACGGCAGGATTTTGTATGTACTCGCAGGTGAGTTTTGATGGAGCAATTTTTCCGGACAGAACGGTCCAGGGCTGAACAACAATTAAGATCAAAATAAATAAATGTCTCATCAGTATAGGTTTGGTTCTATTTTCTATTCGATTTTTGTTTTTTCAATATCGGTTTCATTAATCCAACCGGCTTTTAACCTCTCGCCCGACATAAAACGATTGTAAAAATTCCGGGTATTCTCCGAATACGGATAAGTGTCGAATATATCGCCCTGCCCCAATATACGGGGGTCGCCATCCTTTTTAAGTTTTCGGGTCATTTGCCTGATTAGTTTGCTTTTGACGGCTTCATATTCCGGCTTTTTTGCCAGATTTGTGAGGCATTCCTGATTATCAGATATCCGGTATAATTCTTCTCCCGGAAATTTACCGAAACACCAATCCCAATATACGCTTTTCCCTTTCATCCGACGGTCATTTAAAATAAACGACTTGGTGGGCGAACCATCGCAATCCATGTAGCCGGTTTCCGGATTTCCGGCAGGCCAGCGCTCCGGGTGATAATTCCGGAGATACAGAAAATCGTTGGTTATAATTCCCCGTATCGGGTATCCCTGGTCGTCGGGTCGTCCCAAATCGGTGCGCTCTTTCCCAACGATCACGTAATCGCGAAATTTTTCCTTTTGTGTGCCGATCAGTAAAGGCATCAGGCTTTTCCCTTCCATTTCCTGCATACCGCTTTTCGTCGGGCTAATGCCGGCAATTTCCAGAAAGGTCGGAGCAAAATCGGTGAAGCTCACAAAATCGTCGATTGTACGGCCAGGATTTTTGATACCATTGGGCCACATGATTGCCAGGGGAAGGTGATTGGCCAGCATATACGCATTCCCTTTGATTCGCGGGAAAGGCATTCCGTTGTCGGCAGTAATCACAACAATGGTATTTTCGAGCAAGCCTTTTTCTTTTAAAACCCGCAACATTTTTGCAATATGCGAATCAAAGTATTCAATTTCAAAGGCATAATCGAGCATATCGTTTCGGACCGTGTCGTTATCGGGCCAGAAATCAAAAACCTTGTCAATCGCGGCAGGAGACTTTCCTCCTTTTCTTACCCCGGCTTTAAATTCGTAGGGACGATGCGGTTCGGTACTTCCAAACCAGAAACAGAACGGTTTCCCTTCCTGATTATCTTTCAGAAATGCCTCAAAATTGGCGGTATAATCAACATTGGAAATGAATTTTGCCGGGGGAACAGTTTTGATTTCACTGTAAGCCGGTCCCAATAATTCACGTTTTTTACCATCAATCATTCCGGGATCTCCCGGAGCCCAACCTTTAGCCGTATAACCGACATGATAACCGTTTTCGATCAGGCTTTCAGCATAGGTTTTAAATTTCGCAGGGAAAAACGGTACATGATTGGCCGCCGCTTCGAGCTGCCAGGAGTTTCTGCCGGTCAGGATACAGGAGCGCGACGGGGCGCATTTGGCATTCGGAGTAAAGGCATTGGTAAAAAGGATTCCCTGCCGCGCCACCTGATCGAAAGCGGGTGTTTTTACCCATTTGCACCCGTAAGCCCCGGCGTGGGGAAATGATTGGTCGTCGGCAATACAAAACAAGATATTTGGGCGTTGGTGAGCCTGATTCGCCGCACCTGCAACGAAGCCAGTCTGGCAGCTTACCAGAGTCATTAAAAGAAGATTACGAGTCATGGTTTATTGATAAGATTAACAAATCATCGGTTATTTTCAGGAAACCTGCGGTTCTCACCTTTTAGTCGCGGATAGGTTTCCCATATTTCAGGATTTGCACCTGTTTCGCGAGGGTCACCAGTTGCTTTCAAATGGTCGACAAGCCTTTTGGACAACTGTTCCAGAATGAGATTGAATTCGGGTTTTCCAGCCAGATTGTTCAGGCAATCCGGATCTTTCCGGATATCATACAACTCTTCTGCCGGGCGTTTATCCATCGCAGCATGAAAATAGGAAGCAAGTTCAGGATTTTGGACATTGTTCCGGCGAAAAAGATTGAGTGTCGGACCATCATCGATATCCAGATAGGCCTGGTACATAGCAGATAATGAACCATTCTGCAGGTAAACCTGCGGATCGCCTGACGGCCAGTATTCGGGATGATAATTTTTTACATACAGATATTCATCCGTGCGAATGACCCGCTGCGGATATCCCCGGTTTTCGTACCGTGCCGAGGAATGCCGTTCTCGCCCGGCAAATATTTCCTGACCGGGTTTCTGTTTCGGATATTTTTGTGCACAGAGGTCCATCAACCGGCTTTTCCCGACCATCGGGTATAAACCGTTGAATTGAAGCCCGGCAGCTTCCAGAATAGTTGGTGCCAGATCAATGGTGCTAATCAGATCATCGACCACCTGGCCTAAAGGAATCCGCGCACCCCAGCTAATAGCCAGCGGAACATGAATTCCGGCATCATAGCAATTGGCTTTGGCCCGGGGAAAAGGCATTCCGTTATCCGAGGTCACAATGATCACTGTATTTTCCAGTTCGCCAATAGATTCAAGTTTTTGGAGCATTTGTCCCAACTGCTGATCGTACCATTCTATTTCAACCGCATAATCGAGCAAGTCGTTCCTAACCACCGAATGACCGGGCAAAAATCCCGGAACTTTTGCCTCCTTTTCGGATTTGCCTTTTTTTTGTCCTGAACCTTTTTCAAATGGTCGGTGAGGTTCCAGGGCGCCAAACCAGAAAAAGAAGGGCTGCCCCGATTTTCGTTGCTGCAAAAACAGGTCAAAGTTTCCGGAGTAATCAACTTTTGAGATTCCGGAATATGGAGGTTGCAATTTTTTCTGATTGAATTCTCTACCTACCGGATTTTGTTTCCAGCCTGAAACCTGCCAATCGCCGGGAGACCAGGGTTTCCCGGTAAATCCCACAGCATATCCGTTTTCTTCGAGAACCTGTGTAAAAGTTCTGTATTTAACGGGGAAAGAACTGCCGTGAGTTCCTGCCTCTTCAATTTGCCAGGGATATCTCCCGGTCAGGATGCTGGCTCGCGAAGGGCTGCAGCCCGGTGAAGTCACAAAAGCATTGGTAAACAGGATTCCTTTTCGGGCTACCTGATCAAAATTGGGAGTATTCACGTCTTTGGTTCCGTAAACAGAAGCATACGGGAATGACTGATCGTCGCTGATGACAAACAGGATGTTGGGTTGCTGTTTAATTTGTTCTGTTGTTTTTGCTGTGAGGCTAGTATGAACGCCCGCAAGGGTAAGCATAAGAAATTGTCGAAACATTTGTTTAGCTGGTTTTGTCATCCTCAAAGGTAAAAATTATTCTTCTTCGATCAGAACTAATCTCCTACCCGATTTTTAAGACAATCCATAGATAATCAAAAAGCCGGAAAGCATTTTCAATGTATTTCCGGCTTTTTGTCATCGGTCATTATCTGAATTTATTCGTACCTGAACACAATTTCATCATTTTCGACATCAACTTTTACTTTTGCCCGGTTTTCCATTCTTCCTGAAAGAATTTCTTTCGACAAATCGTTGATCAGGTACTTCTGAAGCATCCGTTTCACCGGACGGGCACCATGTGTAGGATCGTAGCCCACTGCAGCCAGCCAGTCGATGGCTTCTTCAGTGATTTCAATCGTGAATTTTCCTTCAGGAATACGCTGTAAAATCAGGTTAAACTGAAGCTTGACAATATTCCGTACATCTTTTCGGGTCAACGGAGTAAACATGATTACCTCATCAATCCTATTCAGAAATTCGGGAGAAATGGTTTTGCGGAGCAAATCGAACAAATCAGTTCGTGTTTGTTCCTCAATTTGAGCATGATTTCGTTCGTTCATTTCCTCAAAACGGTCCTGAATCAGATGTGATCCGATGTTGGAGGTCATGATGATAATCGTGTTTTTGAAGTTGGCAACACGGCCCTTATTGTCGGTTAAACGACCATCGTCGAGGACCTGCAGCAACACATTGAACACATCGGGATGCGCTTTTTCAATTTCATCAAAAAGAATCACCGAGTAAGGTTTCCGGCGAACAGCCTCGGTTAGCTGTCCACCTTCATCATATCCAACATATCCGGGAGGCGAACCAATCAACCGGGTGACCGAGAATTTTTCCTGGTACTCCGACATGTCAATGCGGGTCAGCATATTTTCGTCGTCGAACAGAAATTCAGCTAAAGCTTTTGCCAATTCGGTTTTTCCAACGCCAGTGGTTCCTAAAAAGATAAATGAACCGATGGGGCGTTTTTCGTCCTGAAGCCCGGCCCGACTCCTTCTCACCGCATCGGCAACAGCACGAATGGCCTCATGTTGACCAACTACACGCTGGTGCAACTCTTCTTCGAGGTGTAACAATTTCTCACGTTCGCTTTGCAACATGCGGGCCACCGGAATGCCGGTCCAGCGCGAAACAATCTCTGAAATATCTTCAGCATCAACTTCCTCCTTGATCAGATGCTGCTCTTTATTGTTGCTTAGTTCAACTTTCAGTCGTTCGATCTCCGTTTCTGCCTCACGAATTTTGCCATACCTGATTTCAGCCACACGACCAAAATCGCCGGTGCGTTCGGCCTGTTCTGCTTCCAGTTTCAATGATTCAATTTCCCGTTTCTTCTGCTGGATACCATCAATCAACGATTTTTCGAGTTGCCACTGTGCCCTGAACTTTGATTGTTCCTGTTTCAGGTTGGCAATTTCTTCGTTCAGTACCGATAGCTTTTTCTCATCTTTCTCCCGTTTGATGGCTTCACGTTCAATCTCTAACTGCATGATTTTCCGATCGATTTCATCCAGTTCCTGCGGAACAGAATCCATTTCGAGCCGGAGGCGGGCAGCAGCTTCGTCCATCAGGTCGATGGCCTTATCGGGCAAAAAGCGTTCAGTAATGTACCGCTGCGACAATTCGACTGAAGCAATAATCGCTTCATCTTTAATCCGGACTTTATGATGATTCTCATAGCGTTCCTTTAATCCACGCAGAATGGCAATAGCACTCAAGGTATCCGGTTCATCCACGTTTACGATCTGGAAACGGCGTTCAAGCGCCTTATCTTTTTCAAAATATTTCTGGTATTCGTTTAAGGTAGTTGCGCCAATGGCACGAAGCTCTCCCCGGGCTAGTGCAGGTTTTAGAATATTGGCGGCATCCATCGCCCCATCACTCTTTCCGGCGCCTACCAGCGTATGGATTTCATCAATAAAAAGTACAATTTCACCGTCAGCGCCAATTACCTCGTTCACTACAGCTTTTAGACGTTCTTCAAACTCGCCTTTGTATTTGGCGCCTGCAATCAATGCACCCATGTCGAGCGAAAAAAGTTGCTTTGATTTCAGATTTTCGGGAACATCGCCACGAACAATTCGTTGTGCCAAACCTTCTGCAATGGCTGTTTTTCCGGTCCCTGGTTCACCAATTAAAATTGGGTTATTTTTAGTTCTTCGGGATAAAATCTGAAGAATACGACGAATCTCATCGTCGCGCCCAATCACAGGGTCAAGTTTTCCTTCACGGGCCCGTTGGTTAAGATTAACTGCAAAGCGGTTAAGTGAATCAAATTTTTCTTCTGCGCTCTGGCTGTCAACTTTAGCACCTTTCCGGAGTTCTTTAACAGCAACTTCAAGGTCTTTCCTGGTTACACCCGAATCTTTCAGCATCCGGCTAATGGTATCGCCGGTTTCCAAAAGTCCGATCAAAACATGTTCAACCGAGACAAACTGGTCGTTCATTTCCTGCATAACGGCCATCGACTTTTGTAGCGCCTTATTCGCATCGGCCGACAAATAAGGTTCGCCTCCGGTAACTCTTGGATACGATTCCACAATGCGATCCAATGCTTGCTGAATAACGACAGGATTCGCTCCCAACTTCTTCAGTAAAAAACCAATTACGTTTTCAGCTTCATGAAAAAGGCCTTTCAGGATATGCCCGGTTTCGATGGCTTGTTGCTGTTTTCCCTGAGCCACCACAAAAGCATGCTGGATGGCTTCCTGTGATTTGATGGTAAAATTATTGAAATTCATATCGTAATATATTGAAACTTTTATCTGAGAAATGATACGAAGGGCTTGTTTCAATAGTTTTGCCAAAAACAGGATTCCGGCTTCAAAAGACAATCTGGCCGGGAAAACAGAAATAATATGCAATATTTTCAGGTATCAACAGGGAACAAGGATATTTTGACACCCCAAATAAAAAAGGGATGAATTACTTCACCCCTTTCTCACAAAACCAAACCTATTTTCTATGAAAAAAAAATCTAAAACTTTTACTTCTATTGCACGATTCAAAGATAGGATAACCTGAAGTTAACACATCTGAATCAACGTTAAAGAAACTTAAATCTACGCTTCAAAAACTATTCAAGGGATAACTCAAAAAGTCACCCCGTCAATAGTCCTGAAAAGAAAAAAGGATGGTCCCTACCATCCTTTTCTACCTAACCAAACCTATTTCTATGAAAAAAACCTAATGTGTTAATTACTTTGAAGTAACTACACAACAAAGATAAATCCTCGTTCGGTTAATATCTATGAACTTACGTTAATGAATGTTAAGATTTTTTCAGTAAGTAAATCGGAAGAAGTTTTTGACTTCGTCAATGAATGTATATATTTGTCAAACCTGCCCGGGAAACAATTTAATGATTTATTCGTTTGTTCTCACGTTTGATACTTATCAACCCGATGAGAATAAAATATCAAATTCGAAAAAATTGAATTATTTTTGTAAACCCAAAAAATCTAACTAACTACATATCAATAATCTATAAATTAATATTTTATGACAAAGTACGTTTATACGTTTGGAAATGGTGCAGCTGAAGGAAAAGCTGACATGAAAAACCTGCTTGGAGGTAAAGGTGCAAACCTTGCAGAAATGAACCTTATTGGCGTTCCTGTTCCTCCCGGATTTACCATCACTACTGATGTTTGTACCTTATACAATAAACTTGGCAAAGATCATGTTGTAGGCCTGATTAAAGCCGAAGTTGAAGCAGCTATCGCTCAGGTTGAAGCTCAGACCGGTGGTAAATTTGGTGATGCTACCAATCCGCTGCTGGTTTCTGTTCGTTCAGGGGCCCGCGCTTCAATGCCTGGTATGATGGACACTATTCTGAACCTCGGTTTAAATGATACTGTTGTGGAAGGTATGGCCAAAAAGACCGGAAATCCACGTTTTGTTTGGGACAGCTACCGCCGTTTCGTCCAAATGTATGGCGACGTGGTACTCGACATGAAACCAACTTCTAAAACCGATATCGATCCGTTCGAAGAAATTCTGGAAGAAGTTAAACACGAAAAAGGGGTGATCAACGATAACGAATTGTCGGTGGACGCACTGAAAGAACTGGTTACCAAATTTAAAGCTGCCGTAAAAGCTAAAACTGGTCACGATTTTCCTGAAAGCTCTTACGAACAGCTTTGGGGCGCCGTTTGTGCCGTATTCAACAGCTGGATGAACGACCGCGCCATCTACTATCGCCAGTTAAACCAGATTCCTGAAGAATGGGGAACTGCCGTAAACGTTCAGGCTATGGTATTCGGCAACATGGGTTTAACTTCAGGAACAGGCGTTTGCTTTAGCCGCGATGCCGGAACTGGTGAAAACCTATTCAACGGAGAATACCTGATCAATGCTCAGGGCGAAGACGTGGTGGCTGGTATCCGCACTCCACAGCAAATTACCAAAGAAGGTTCGAAACGCTGGGCTGTATTAGCCGGAGTTTCTGAAGCCGACCGCGCTGCCAAATATCCATCGCTCGAAGAAGCAATGCCTGAAATGTATCAAGCGTTATTCAATATCCAGAAGAACCTTGAAAAGCATTACAAAGACATGCAGGATATGGAGTTCACCATTCAGGAAGGCAAAATGTGGATGCTGCAAACCCGCAGCGGAAAACGTACCGGAGCTGCTATGGTTCAGATTGCCATCGACATGCTGAAAGAAGGTTTGATTGACGAAAAAACAGCCTTACTCCGCGTTGAGCCAAACAAACTGGATGAATTACTTCACCCCGTATTCGATAAAAAAGCGATTAAAGCCGCACGCGTTCTGGCAAAAGGATTACCAGCCTCTCCGGGAGCTGCCACTGGCCAGATCGTATTCTTTGCCGACGAAGCCACCGAATGGGTTGCCCAGGGCAAAAAAGTAGTATTGGTCCGTATCGAAACTTCGCCTGAAGACCTTCGTGGTATGACCGTAGCTCAGGGTATTTTGACTGCCCGTGGTGGTATGACCTCGCACGCTGCCGTTGTGGCCCGTGGTATGGGAAAATGCTGCGTTTCGGGAGCCGGATCACTGCAGATCGACTATAAAACCCGCACCATGGTGGTTGACGGAAAAACTTTCAAAGAAGGCGATTTCATTTCGCTGAACGGTACCACCGGTGAGGTTTACGACGGTAAAATTGCCACCATCGATCCGGAATTGAGTGGATACTTTGGCGAACTGATGGAAATTGCCGAAAAATATACCCGCATGAGTGTTCGCACCAATGCTGATACGCCAAAAGACGCACAGATCGCCCGTAACTTCGGTGCAAAAGGTATTGGTTTGACCCGTACCGAGCACATGTTCTTCGAAGGCGACCGCATTAAAGCCATGCGCGAAATGATTTTGGCCGACGATGTTGCCGGACGCGAAAAAGCGCTCGAAAAACTGTTGCCAATGCAGCGCAGCGACTTCGAAGGTATTTTTGAAGCGATGGCCGGTTACGGTGTAACCATTCGTTTGCTCGATCCGCCATTGCACGAATTTGTACCTCACGAAGAAGCCAACCAGAAAGAAATGGCCGCTGAAATGGGCATCTCAGTTGAGCAGGTCAAACACAAAGTGGAATCGCTGCACGAATTTAACCCGATGTTGGGTCACCGCGGCTGCCGTTTGGGTATCACTTATCCTGAAATTACAGCCATGCAGGCCCGTGCTATCATCGAAGCTGCCATGAATCTGAAGGCAAAAGGTGTTGACGCCCGTCCTGAAATTATGGTTCCACTGGTGGGCACCGTTGCTGAGTTGAAAAACCAGACCGAAATCATCCGCAGCGTGGCCGAAAAAGTATTTGCTGAAAAAGGCGACCGCATCGATTATTTGGTAGGTACTATGATTGAAATTCCGCGCGCTGCCTTAACAGCCGACCACATCGCTGCTGAAGCCGATTTCTTCTCATTCGGTACAAACGACTTAACACAAATGACTTTGGGTTATTCGCGTGACGACGCTGGTAAATTCCTGCCCGATTACCTCAACCGTGGCATCCTGAAACAAGACCCATTCCAGGTGTTGGATCAGAACGGTGTAGGTTTGCTGGTTGAAATTGGTGTAAACCGTGGCCGCCAGACTAAACCTGAGCTGAAAGTGGGTATTTGCGGCGAACATGGCGGCGAACCAAGTTCGGTTGAATTCTGCGACAAAGTGGGTATGAACTATGTAAGCTGCTCGCCATACCGCGTGCCAATTGCACGTTTGGCTGCTGCTCAAGCGAACATTAAACACAACAAGTAAACACAAGGCAAAAGGATAAAGTTAAAAGGCTGAAATCTGAGACCTGAAACTTTGAACTTGAAACCTGAAACTAATAAAGAGGGAATAATCCGAAAGGGTTGTTCCCTTTTGATTTTCTATGAAAGGATACAAAATCAGACGAGTATTTTCAGAGACTGTTTAAATTTAATACAAAAACAATATAAAACATTGACTATCAGATTATTAATTAAATAAATTTCATTAACTTAATGATTTTTAAACTGTTAAGATAGTAAAACAAAACCAATTAATCAACTGATAGTCAATGTTTTATTCTTAAATATTCTAAATTTAAACAGTCTCTAAGCATTCAGCGATAAATATTTTAAGAACTCTTCCTTTCGGCGTGGATCTTTGAAAACACCGCCATATTCGGCTGTAATGGTCGAACTTCCTTCGTCCTGTATTCCGCGTGACGAAACGCAGAGATGTTTGGCATCAATAACAACGGCCACATCTTCTGTTTTAAGGATACGTTTCAGTTCATTGGCAATTTGCACAGTTAACCGTTCCTGAACCTGCGGACGACGGGCAAAATAGTCGACAACCCGGTTTATCTTCGACAAACCGATCACCTGCCCGCTGGAAATATAGGCTACATGAGCCTTTCCGACAATAGGCAGAAAATGATGCTCACAGGTAGAATTTAAGCCCACGTTTTTTTCTACAAGCATTTCGCCATATTTAAACTTATTCTCGAACACCGAAATTTTAGGTTTATTTTCCGGATTAAGTCCAGAAAATATTTCCTTGACAAACATCTTGGCCACCCGGCGAGGTGTTCCGCTTAAACTGTCATCAGTCAAATTGAGGCCTAAAACATCCATAATTTCGCGGAATTTATCTTCGATCTGTACCATTTTTTGTTCGTCACTTAACTCAAAGGCATCGGCTTTCATAGGTGTTTCGAGCGATGTGGCTATATGGTTATCTCCGATCAAATCGTGTCCGTTGTGATCACTATATAAGGGCAAAGGTGTACCGTTTAAGCGGGGTCTTGCGGTTTCGCTTTTCAAAAATCCATTCACTTTCATGTTAATCCCTCCTGTATTAAAATTTAAACTAGAAACAAGTTCCATTAGATTTTTTTTAAACATTTATAGAAATATATAAACAAATAAAAAATTGTTCCTTGCTTACGAAGAAATAAACACTACGAAATCAATTTGGTTCAGGAACCAAAAGTGCCTTAAGCAAAAGTTATTAGTTATTCAGGATTATTTTCCACTTCTTACCCTAATCTTTTTCTCATCAATCCGGATTTGAGCGGGAATGTTCAGCTTACCTGGTTCCCCATCAAAATGAAAAACAGGTGTTTCTGCCAGTTCCAAATTAATTTGCCTGGCTTTGAAACATTTAACAAACGGAAGTTTTGGAATCAGTTTGGAGAACAAAGCAATAGCAAAAACCGGCATCCATAGTTTACTGAATTTCCGGACCAAAATAACATCAATTAATCCGTCGGTCATGCTAGCGCCCGGAGCAATGAAAGCATTATTCCCAAACTGTGAGGCGTTGGCAAACGTGATCAGGAAAACCGGTTCTTCAATGAGTACGCCATCAATTTTCATTCGGATACTGACCGGTTTAAAGTATATACTTTCCCTGATAACAAGTTGTACATATTTCAAAAATCCGCGGGACGAAGCTTTACTCATCTGGTCGGCAATCAAGGCATCAAATCCGATTCCGCTGGTACACAGGAAACGCTGATTATTCAAAAGGCAAACATCAAGGCGAAGTGTGGATCCTTTGAGCAAAGCATGTGCACTTTTTTTCATGCCCATCGGAATATCCAGTTCACGTGCCAGTCCATTCCCTGAACCTATTGGGATAATTCCCATCTCGGTATCGGTCCCTATCAATCCCTGGGCAACTTCATTCACCGTTCCATCACCTCCAACTGCAACAACCAGATCAAAGCCGGAGGAAGATGCAGTTGAAGCTAATTCGGCGGCATGGCCAGGTCGCTGGGTAAAGGCGTATTCGACCTGACAACCATTCTTTTGCAAATAAGGTATTACTATTTCGACAGCTTCTGCACCAGCTTGGTGACCAGCAAATTGATTTATAATCAGATATATTCTTTGGGGGTTTTGATGTACCATTTTTGAAGGCTGTAAGTTTTATTTAAATGCGGTGAATTGCATTTATGTTTTAACGGGTTATAAAATCATCGTGCAGAACCTGCATATAGGCTTTCGGAAAATTCAGATCAAGTTTTTCCCATTCCTTTGGTTTCCTGATAAAATCATGCGCATTTTGATCAAAATAAAATTCACCTTCCGGAACAACATACCCCCATCCTGAATCAAGCATGTAAAAAGCATAAGGCCGCGAAGTAAAAAAATCTCTTGCAAACCGGGTCGAATCCGTTTCCCAATCTAACTGGTGAATCAATGAAATTCCAAAATCCGTCTGTTTGGTAATGGTTTCTATCCGCCGTAATGAATCCACCACTCCTCCTGACCAGATCAGCGGAATTCGGTACGACGCCGGATCAGTAATGTCAGTCGGACCCGGCTGCATGGTTCCATGATCAGCTGTTACGATTAGTAAGGTATTTTTCCAATCCGGCAATTTCCTCACGCCGTCAATAAAAACACCCAGACAACTATCGGTATAAGCTGCCGAATTCAGGTATTTTTCCTCCACCGAATTCCCTTTAATTTTCGAGAACGGCACATCAAACGGAGGATGACTGCTGATAGTATAAATGGTCTTCAGGTAAGGAGTTTGCTCATTTTTCAGATCGGCCAGCGCTTTTTCGAATACATAACCATCCGGAACTCCCCATTTGCTCATTCGCCCCAGTTCTGAAGAAAAATCAGCTTTGGTAACCAGCTTCCCGTAATTGCCCTGGAGTACAAAAGTTTTCAGGTTGTAGAAATTGATATCTCCACCGTAATAAAAAGAGGTGTGATAATTTTTCCGGTTAAAATACTCCGGAAGCAAAGTCAGACTGCGAGCCTTCTCCGGATAAACCATGATCGACGTGCTCAGAAGCGAAGGATATCCTCCCAAAATTGCCGATATTCCGCGATCAGAGCGGTTTCCGGTTGAATAGAAATTGGTAAAAACTGTACTTCGTGCGCAAAGCGAGTCCAGGTTTGGAGCAATGTCGTGTTTACCGCCCAGAGGAGCAATTACCTTGTTTGAGAAACTTTCTAGGATGACCAAAATAACATTGGGCTGTTGCCCCAGATTCAATTTAATTAATTGCGGCCTTGTTTTAAGTGTGTCTTTTTTTAGGTTTTCATTAAAAATCCGGATACTTTCCTCTTTTTCAAGGTAAACACATGGATTGGAAAACCGCTTCCGCTTTTCAACCGATTTTGCAAAATTCCACAAATAATTGCTCGCTGCCTGATTGACATACAGTTTTGGACTAAATGCAACCGAACTCAGATTTAAAGGCGAAGTATCAAAACCACCGCGGATGGGAATAATTAAGGTAGTCACCAAAAATAAACGCCACAAAGAATTATACCAGCGTATTTTTTTACTTGCCGCAATGCCATCAGAAAATAATTTTTTATAAAGGAAGGCAAAACCAGCAACAAGGCTTCCGGCAAGAAGTACTCCGGCCAGGACATCGGTCCATGAAACTGAAGCGCCAATAGCCACCGGGTCGTCGAGATAATTAAACGCTGTCACATTTACCCGGGTGCCCCAATGTGGATACAACCCCAGATCAAGAACCGCAAGTACTGCAGATACCCCTAAAAAAAACAGGGTATAAATCCAGATTACAATATTTATCGTGTTTGGAGTCAGAAACAACCTGAAACTGATGAGTAACCCCGGCATAAGTAGCAGATAACATGTCGTTGAAACATCCATTCTTAACCCATAGCCAAAAATTCCGGCAATTTCTTTTGCTGACAATAGAGTGGTTTGATCAAAATTCCACATCAGAAAGAGAATTTTACTCAACCAAAAGAAAAATATCCAAAAAACAAAATACTTTAAAAACCTAATAAGCTGTGAGTTTCCTAATATCATCGACAATAATTTGAGTTACAAAAAGATTGCAAATATATAAAAGTGTTCATTCAGACTCAGGGTAACACTATGCTAAAGTAATACGAACCAAGAGAATTCAAAAAACAGAATTAAATGGCTTTCCACAATGAATTACCAGAATTTCCAATTTTAAAAAAGCATTGAATATTCATTTCTGAAAATTACAAACTTCAAAAACAAGCCAATCAAAAAAAACAACAAATTACATTTTATTTATTTACAACTAATTTATACAGCATATTGATATTATAAAAGCAAATAATCAATTTTAATTACACATATAACAGAATATAACAGACAATTGACAATCAACAACTTAAAATTAATATTTCACTCTTACATTTTTATGCACTTTTGAAATTACCCCCATAATTTTTAACAAATACTTCAATATTTTATATATTTTTCAAATAATACCCTCATATTTTTATACAATCTGTTTATTAATTTATTATTAATTCAGACACACCCCCAATTTTGAATATTTCATTTAACAAAAATATACATACTTTTGACCATACCCATAAAATAAATGGGGGTCATATATAAAAAAGCATGTTTAAAAAATATACCCCTATTTTTTTTTACTGGATCGAATATAAAAGATAAGCAAAATAGAATTTAACCCTTAAAATAAGTATCATGAAAAAGAAGATTATCATTCTGACATTTACCCTTCTTGCAATTTGTACATTAAATGTATTTGCTCAGGAAGAAAAGAAATCATCCTTCTCTGTTGGTGCAGACATTTACAGCAGCTACATCTGGAGAGGGACCAAGTTTGGGACAGGACCAGCTTTCCAACCTTCGGTTAAGTTTAACACTGGGGGATTAACACTTGGCGTTTGGGGATCATTTGATGCAGCAGGTTACACGGAAACTGATCCGTATATTTCCTATGCCTTCTCCAATGGGCTGAGTTTCGGCCTGACTGATTATTACTATCCCAGCCTTGGTAGTTCTTTCTTCGAAGAATCATCGAATGCCTACGAAGTTAATGCCGGATTTACCAAAGGAGGATTAAGCTTAAGTGCAAATTACATTTTAAATGAAGCTCCGATTCCTGAATCAGCCGGGAGTGACAAATATTTCCAGATTGGCTATTCGTTTGCTAAATTCAATATCAGCATGGGTGGTGGCGACGGATGGCATACTTCAAATGGTGATTTTAACATCTGCCATGTAGCGATAGGCACCGGAAAAGAAATAAAACTCACTGATAGTTTTTCAATTCCAGTAACTGGTCAGGTCATTCTTAATCCTGAAAGAAATCAGTTATACGTTGTTGTAGGAATCTCATTATAAACATATTAAATACAAAAACCCTCAAAATTATTGATTATGAAAAAGATTGAAGCCATTGTTAGAAAAACCAAGTTTGAAGAAGTTCGTGCAGCCCTTCATGAGGCAGATATCGACTTTCTCTCCTGGTGGGAAGTTAAAGGACAGGGTACAGCCCGACAGGGACTAATTTTCAGAGGAATTGCCTACGACGTGAACTCGGTCGCCCGCATTTATATTTCGTTCGTTGTTCGGGATATTAATGTCGAAAAATCAATAAACGCCATACTCGACTCGGCTTTCACCGGAGAAAGCGGTGACGGACGAATCTTCGTCAGCGAAGTTGAGCAGTCTATCCGAATACGCACCAAAGACCGAGGTGACGAATCGCTTTACAACAAGTAACGGTCATCAAATCATAACATATAAGTAAACAAAATGAAAACAAAAATAAAATATATCGGGTTAGCAACGCTTGGATTAATTGCGCCCACCATACTTTTTGCACAGGAAGCAACAGCGGCGGCAACTCCCGAACCAACCCCGTTTATCGACTCAGGGAATACCGCCTGGATGATTGTTGCCACAGCGTTGATTATGTTGATGACTATTCCTGGTCTGGCCTTGTTTTACGGCGGCCTTGTTCGTCAGAAAAACGTTCTGAATATCCTGATGCAGTGTTTCATTTTAACAGCTGTCATCACCCTCGAATGGGTATTCTTCGGATACAGCATGTCTTTCGGATCGTCAACCGGAGCATTGGCACCATTTATCGGAGGTTTTGACTGGGCTTTTCTAAATGGGATAGGCATTTCGGATGTCAGCCCGTATTACATATCTCAGGCTACGGCCCGGATTCCGCATTTGTTGTTTGTACTGTTCCAGTGTATGTTTGCGGTGATCACTCCAGCCCTGATCATTGGGGCCTATGCTGAGCGCATTAAATTCCGCGGCTTTCTGATTTTCTCGGTACTTTGGGCCATTTTTGTCTATAACCCGGTTGCTCATTGGGTGTGGTCAGCTGACGGTTGGTTGTTTAAACTGGGAGCCCTCGATTTTGCAGGTGGAACGGTTGTTCACATCAACGCCGGTATTGCAGCCTTGGTTATGACTTTAATGATTGGTAGCCGTAAAAATTACAACAACCATCCCACTGCACCCCACAATATTCCGTTAGTGGTTATTGGTGCGGCGTTACTCTGGTTCGGATGGTTCGGATTTAACGCCGGAAGCGGATTAGCTGCTGATGGTTTGGCCATCAGCGCTTTCCTTTCCACCCATCTGGCTACTGCAACGGCTGCTTTCACCTGGGCCCTGCTAGACTGGACCATTAATAAGAAACCAACGGTAATTGGTATATGTACCGGCGCTGTTGCCGGATTGGTTGCCATTACGCCAGCTGCCGGGTTTGTTGGTGTTGGCGGTGCGGTAGCCATAGGAATTTTGGTTGCTATTGTATGTTTCTTCATGGTTTCAGTTGTGAAACACAAATTTGGTTACGACGATTCACTCGACGCTTTTGGAGTTCATGGTATTGGCGGTATTATCGGAGCAATTGCTACCGGAATATTTGCCACGCCAGCAATTCAATCATCATATAGTGGTTTACTTTCGGGGAATCCGAAACAGCTCATGATTCAGACAATTGCAACCGTTTCAACGATTGTATTTTCCGGAGTAATGACTTACGTCCTGTTCAAAATTGTTGACAAACTGTTTGGAATCCGTGCTTCTCAGAAGGAAGAAATTGCAGGTCTGGATATTACCCAGCACAGCGAAATGGCTTATGCCGAAAGCGATTAATTCAGAATTTTCATTTAATCCAAATCAAATTTAGTTTGATTCATAAGAATCTCCTCTGTTTCAGTGTTAGTTCTGAAGCATTCCGCGAGAGACCTGTTGGGGGACAGGTCTCTTTTTTATTTAAGCTGAAGGTTTGTAAGCAAATCAACATAAATCCGAAATCCATCTTCGATTTCAGAAATTTTAATGTATTCGTCAGCTGTATGCGAACGTGCGCTGTCGCCAGGACCGATTTTTATGGAAGAAAATGGAATAACAGCCTGATCAGACGTAGTCGGCGAACCGTAATAACTTAAGCCCAACTGTATTCCACGCTGAACAAGTGGATGTGACAGTGATATTCCTGAAGAATTCAGCCGGAATGACCGGGGCTGAACATCAGAATCGACAAGCTGTTTGATAATTTGATAGGCCTGCTGATTTGAGTAATGCTCGTTGGTACGCACGTCTACCACAAAATTGCAAACGTCGGGCACCACATTATGCTGCGTACCAGCATTAATCATCGTAACCGACATCTTCACCGCACCAAATAAATCGGAGGTCTTTTCAAATTGATAGCTTCTGATTTTTTCAATGTCAGCAATTGCTTTATATAGTGCATTTTCTCCTTCTTCGCGCGCAGCATGCCCCGACCTCCCGTGAGCTGTGCAATCAAGTACCATCAACCCTTTTTCGGCAACAGCCATTTGCATCAGGGTTGGTTCACCCACAATGGCCAAATCAATCGGTCCAAACTCATTCAAAATACTTTCAAGTCCGTTTACTCCCGAAATTTCTTCTTCGGCAGTAGCAGCATAAATCAGGTTAAATGGAAGATTATCAAATACATTAAAGTGCATGAAAACTGCCAACAAGGTAACCAATGGACCGCCGGCATCATTGCTTCCCAAACCGTACAAAATGCCCTCTTCAACATACGGAGAAAACGGGTTTCGGGTATAACCGCCGGCAGGCTTTACTGTATCGATGTGCGAATTCAGCAAAATTACCGGCAATCCTTCTTTCCATGACCGGTTTTTAGCCCAGGTATTGTTCATCTTTGATTGAAATTCCACTTTTTTATCAGTCAGAAACTGACGGATTAAGGCAGCGGCTTCCTGCTCGTTTCGGCTAAAAGAGGGAACCGATATCAACGATTTCAACAAATTTATATAGTTCTCCATGGTTGGTCGCTATTTCAAAGCCTGACAAAAATCAAAAAAAATGTTTGGATTAGGCAATAAAACATTTAAAAACTTCATTTTTTAATTGCAGTGTAATTTTTTTTGTATCCAAAACAAAAAACATCGGTCTTAAAATTTTATTTTGTGTACAAAAAACAAAAAGGTATTTTTACTACATTAAATCATCAGAATATTCCAACTAACACAAATCATTCACATGGAAAATCAAATCAAAAAAGGCATTTCAAGACGCCAGTTTTTGGGCACCGCAACATTCGGTGTAGCCAGCGTAGCAATGTTTTCGTCTTTATCGTCCTGTAAACAAAAAGTGGCTGACACTGATCTTCGTTTAGGTTTTATTGGAATGGGCCGCCAATCAATGTTTCTATTGAACGGATTCATTCAGATTCCGGGTGTAAAAGTAGTTGCCGGTTGCGATGTTTACGGCATTAAACGCCAGCGCTTCGAAAAACGGGTGAAAGCCTTCTATGCAAAAGCTGGAAAAGAAGCTGAAGTTCAGACTTACGAAAAATTTGAAGAATTATTGGCCCGCCCGGATATCAATGCCGTGGTTATTGCAGTTCCCGATCATTCACATGCACGGATTGCCATTGCAGCCTGTAAAGCCGGGAAAGATGTGTACCTCGAAAAACCAATGACTTTTACAATCAAAGAAGGTCAGGAATTGCGTAAAGTAGTTCGTGAAACTAACCGAATCCTTGCAGTTGGCAGCCAGCAACGGTCAGACCCGAATTTCCAGCATGCTGTTCAACTCGTTCAATCCGGAGCTCTCGGACAAATTGAAAAAGTTCATGCTTATGTTGGCGCTCCTCCAAAACCTTATGATTTACCGGAAGAAACGGTACCCGCCGATCTGAACTGGGATATGTGGTTGGGTTCACTTCCAAATCCAATCCATTACAATCACGAATTAGATCCGCCGATTAGCCTTGATCCTGAAAAAGATGAAGAAATCTGGGGGGCATGGCGTTGGTACAAAGAAATGGGCGGTGGTTTCACGACCGACTGGGGTGCTCACATGTTCGACATTGCTCAATGGGGTCTTGGAATGGACAGAAACGGACCTGTTGAAGCTTCACCTATTGGCGACGGAACGCAATATATGCAATTTAAATATGCCAATGGCACAATCCTAACATCGGAACCATTCGACGAAAAAAACACCAAAGGTGTTAAATTCATCGGAAAAGATGGTTGGATTGAAGTAGCGCGCGGCTATTTTAAAGCATCAGATGACAAGTTTAACCCACCAGCAAAAGCTACAGGTGACACCGGACCTTATGAAACCAAAATCCCTCACCAGGTTAACTTCATCGAATCGGTTCTCCAGCGCAAAGACCCGGTCGTTCCGGTTGAAATCGGACACAGCAGTTGTACCGTTTGCACGCTGGGTAACATTGCCTGTTCACTGAAACGTACCATTAAATGGGATCCGGCAACTGAAACGTTTGTTGACGATACAGATGGAGCTGCTACCAAACTGATGCATTACGAATACCGTTCAGGCTATACATTAGTTTAACAGAAAGAGAGTTTCTAAAATACGACGCAAGTATTTCGGATAAAACCGGGGTACTTGCGTTTTTTGTGTTTAATACACCCTTCTCACACAAAAATTTAAAGATTTCTTTCCGATTATGGTTTAGCAATTTAGTAAATTTGGTTCCCCAAGTATTCCAAAATTACCGGGCTATGAAACAATTTCTCCTGCTGATTTTTCTTTTATGTCTCAATTCAACTTTTTGTGCGGCACAAAAAGTGGGACTGGTATTAAGCGGAGGTGGGGCAAAAGGACTGGCTCACATCGCAGTAATCAGAGCACTCGAAGAAAACGGAATTCCGATTGATTACATTGCCGGAACATCGATGGGCGCCATTGTAGCAGGTTTGTACGCAGCCGGTTATTCGGTCGACGAAATGGAGAAGCTCTTCAAGTCGGAACAGTTTAAATTTTGGTCGACCGGCAAAATTCAGGAAGAATACCGCTACTATTATCGCAAGCTGGAAGAAGACCCTTCGTGGCTCGAACTCGATTTAATGAAGAAAGAGGACAAGCTGAAAATCATGCCACCCACCAACATTATCCCCGAAGAACAAATGGATTTTGCTTTTATGGAAATGTTTTCGTCGGTTACCGCGGTCTGCAAAAATGATTTCAACCAATTGTTTGTTCCTTTTTTCTGCATTGCCACCGATGTGTACAGAAACCGCGAAATAGTACTGCGAAAGGGCGATCTGGGCGAAGCCATCCGCGGCTCGATGACATTTCCGTTGTACTTTAAACCTATTGAAATTGACAGCGCACTGGTGTTCGACGGTGGAATCGTCAACAACTTCCCGGTTCAGAACATGAAAGAATTGTTTAATCCTGATATCATCATTGGGCACAATGTGGCCAATAATCCTAAAAAGCCTGATTCGGACAATGTGATGGCTCAGATCGAAAACATGATTATGCAAAAGACCAATTACAAAATTGCTCCGGAAGATGGATTACTGATGGAAACTACGTTTAACAACGTAGGACTGCTCGACTTTAAGAAGATTGATTTTATTGAGAAAGCCGGTTACGAAACCGTAAATGCCTATATCGACTCCATCAAAGGCCGCATCAGCCGGCGAATCAGTCCCGAAGACCTTCAACAAAAAAGGCATCAGTTTAACATGAGAAAACCGCTCATGATTTTCCAAAACATCCAGGTCGAAGGAGTTGAAGAAGGAACCCAGCGAAAATTCATCATTCAAAGCCTGAAACACCACTCGCCAGTTGTTGACCTGAAAGAACTTAAACAGGAGTACTTTAAACTAGTTGCCGATCAGCAGATTAAATCGATCAGGCCCATATCGCGCTACAATCCGGAAACCGGATATTTTGATCTGCACCTGATTGTGAGAAAAAATAACCCCGTGCAGGTAAAGTTTGGCGGAAATATTTCTACCCGCCCCATCAACCAGGGATTCCTGAGCGGAGATTACCATTTATTCAAAGAACGTTCGTACACCCTGAGTACCAACATGTACTTTGGACGGTTTTACAGTTCGCTTAAAGCCGGAGCAAGAATTGATTTTCCGACAACACTTCCTTTTTATATGGCAGGGTATTTCACATTCAATCGGTGGGATTATTATTCGTCAACTACCGAATTTGTGTTTGAAGATGTCCGTCCGCCGTATATCATTCAAAACGAGAATAATTTCAGGGCTGAAATGGGATTTCCGATAAAAACCTGGGGAAAGCTGACTTTTGGAGGATCGGTTTCGAACGCCCGGGACGAATATTACCTGACTGAATCGATTAAAGTATCGGATACCCCCGACCGCACCAACTTTGATGCTTTGACGGGTTCTGTTAACATTTTGGCCAATTCGTTTAACGACAAGCAGTACCCTACTGAAGGAATTTCTTCATGCATTTCGCTGAACTACATTTCAGGAACTGAAAAAAACGATCCAGGAACAACTTCCAATAATCCGGTAAATAAACGGTTTAGTCATAATTTTTACTTATTGAAGGGTAGCTACGACCGATATTTCAATATCAATAAACTTTTTACGCTTGGACTGATGGCCGAAGGTGTTTACAGTAATAAAAAGCCTTTTACCAATTACGTTTCAACCATTTTATCGGCCCCTTCGTTCAACCCGATACCGCATAGCAAAACATTATACCTGAATAAATTTCATGCAAATAAATACACAGCCGCCGGAGTTAAAACCATATTTAAATTTTCAGACCAGCTTCATCTCCGTGCCGAAGTTTATGGCTTTGCTCCTATCCGCGAGATTGTGGAAGCGCCCAATTACATCGCTTTATATAACAGCGAAAAATATTCGACAATTAACTTCATGGGTACAGGTGCGTTGGTGTATCAATCAGCCATCGGTCCGGTAAGTTTTTCGGTTAATTACTATGAAAAAAACCAGACCAAGTTTTTCGCCATGTTCAGCATCGGGTACATCTTGTTTAACCGGAAAGGGTACTAATTTCAAGGAATATGGAACATTTTGCCTGATTTACGAGTTATCTTTACTCAAGTCAAAGCAAAATTCGTTTAAAAACCCTAAAAAGTACAGATCATGCTAAAAGTAAACAAATATTTTGAAGGAAAAGTAAAGTCAATCGCATTGGAGAATGCGGAAGGTGTGGCTACCGTTGGGGTTATGGAAGCCGGAGAATATGAATTCGAAACTTCAACAGTGGAATACATGACCATCACCAGCGGAGTGCTCGGCGTGTTGCTCCCCGGCGAAACCAAATGGACATCGTATGACAAAGGCAAAACTTTTATGGTAGACAAAAATGTTCGTTTCAGGGTAAAAACCGGCGGACAAGTTTCGTATTACTGCCTGTACAAATGATTGAAAAGTTTTATCCCAAAATCCGGATTCTCAGAATTCGTCTAGTGAGGGAAGTTATCTTGCACCGGTCGTCCAGTCGTTTGCCTACAATCCAAACCGGCTGACTGCCACTGTAAAGTATCCAGGCATTCTCCTTTTCCGGAATCGAATATTTTTCATCGACAAAAAAATCGCTAATTTTTTTTAGTCCGGTCATGCCCAGCGGCTGAAAATATTCACCTTCGTGCCAATGACGGAGAATCAGGGGAAAAACGAACTGATCCATATCCAGATCGACGATGTTGGGATGAGTTGAGAACCGGAAATCACGGCTGCGTTCCAGCCTCTCTAATGTCAGTTGAATAGGAAAACTTAACTTTTGACAATCTTCATCCAGATAAAATATCTTTCCCGGTTTGTCCTGATAGGGCGCAATCAGTAAATATTCGCGGTCTTTAACCAAACGATAATTGTCAGAAAAAAAACGTCGTCCCGATTCCTTAGTCAAAGAATCCAGGATGTCGTCTATTTGTTCAGCCTGAAATCCAAACTCACGGATTAGCTCGAATAAAATGGTTCGCAACGGACTCAAACTAAGTAATTTCTCGATGTGAATCATTACTCCTTGTTCATCTTCAGAATAAACCATTGCCTTAATTTCACTGATTCGCTGTTGAAAAAGCTGACCCGTTTCGCTCAGATTAGCGATGGTTTTCAGTGCATTTCTCCTGAAGGCAGAATTGACCAATTCGAACAAAGGAAGTATTTCATGACGGATCAAATTTCGCTTGTAAACCGTATCCTCGTTACTTGAGTCGGCTCGGAATGAAATAGAAATCCGCTGGCAGTAATCCAGAATTTCAGTCCGGTTGGTAAACAGCATGGGGCGGATTATATTTCCCGATTTGGGCTGAATACCGCTCAATCCCTTGATTCCGCTTCCCCGCGAAAGGTTAATCAGAAAAGTTTCGACTACATCGTCCTGATGATGTGCCGTGGCCAGAAAATCATATCCGTGCCGTTCAAGAAGCTGATCGAACCAGTTGTAGCGCAATTCGCGGGCAGCCATTTCGATCGAAATACCTTCCTGCCTGGCATATTCTTCAGTATTGAATTTTTGGGAATGAAATGCCAGGTTATGGCGGTCACAATAATCTGCTACAAACTGTTCATCACCGTCAGATTCCCTACCACGCAAACCAAAGTTGCAATGGGCAACTGCCACCGGGAAACCTGTATGGACAAACAAATGCAGCATCAGCATCGAATCGGCTCCGCCACTCACCGCAAGCAACACAACCTGCGAGGAGTGAAACAGCTTTTCGCTGTGAATGTATTTCAGAAATTGCTCGACCATACAAAAGAGTTTCAGGTTTCAAGTTCCAGAAATTGTTGCGTGTTCCGGGTTATAAGTTGCATGTTATTTCAACCCGCAACGAATCCCACAAGCCGAAACGGCTTACAATCACTTCTTTGCAACCAGTTCGGCAATCCTTACAATCACTTCAACTGCTTTTTGCATTGACTGTACCGGAACAAATTCGTAAGGCCCGTGAAAATTGTGACCACCTGCAAAAATATTCGGGCAGGGCAAGCCTTTCCACGAAAGCTGCGCTCCGTCGGTCCCTCCGCGAATGGCTTTTATTTTAGGTGAAACACCTACATCTTTCATCGCCTGTTCGGCCAAATCGACAATGTATTTCACCGGTTCAACCTTTTGTTTCATATTAAAATACTGATCTACCAATTGAAGAGACACTGTTCCTGAACCGTAACGCAGATTCATCAAACCACAAATCTCGCTCATCAACTTTTTCTTGGCCTCAAACTTTTGCAAGTCATGATCGCGAATAATGTATTCCAATCTGGTCTTTGAAACATCCCCTTCAAACGAAGTCAGGTGGAAGAAACCTTCGTAGCCTTCGGTATGTTCCGGGCGTTGATCTGGAGGCAGTGATTGAGTAATCTGCATGGCCACCAACATCGAATTAATCATTGTATTTTTAGCCGATCCGGGATGCACACTCCTGCCTTTCACCGAAATTTTTGCACTGGCCGCATTAAAGTTTTCATACTCCAGTTCTCCAATTTCACCACCATCGAGAGTATAGGCAAAGTCGGCTCCAAACTGTTTGACATCAAAGTGCCGGGTTCCACACCCAACTTCCTCATCGGGAGTAAAGCAAATCCGGATTTTCCCGTGTTTAATCTCCGGATGGGCAATCAGGTATTCCATTGCTGAAACAATTTCTGAAATTCCGGCTTTATCATCGGCACCCAACAGGGTTTTCCCGTCTGTGGTAATAATATCCTGCCCGACATACTTCATTAGTTCCGGAAAATCGGATGGACTCAGAACAATTTGTTCCTTGTCATTCAAAATTAAATCCTGTCCCTGATAATTCTGAACCTGCTGAGGATTTACATTTTCTCCTGAATAATCGGGACTGGTATCGACATGAGATATAAACCCAACCACCGGTGCAGGGTGACCGAGGTTTGATGGCATCGTTGCGGTGACATAGCCAAACTCATCGCGACGAACTTCCTTCAAGCCCAATTCGCGAAGTTCCCCAGCCAGTTGATCAACAAAAATAAGTTGTCGTGAGGTACTCGGGAATGTATCGCTTTCGGGGTCAGAGGTAGTGAACACCCTCGCATATCTTAAAAAACGTTCAGTAACTTGTTCCATTTGTTGATTAAATATCGTCTGAATTAAATTTAAAGCCCAGGCGTTTGCCGGTCTGAATTCTGGAATGATTAATCTCGGTCTGCATCTGTTCGACGGTGGCAATTTTAACCTGATCATAAGGAGGAACCAGCAGATCAAAATCAACGGCATACTGAATTGCTGTTTCCAGGATTTCCTTCATATTTTCCTTTGTCAATTCGTCATTTCCGAAGTCTTTAACCAACTCGCTCGATTGCCGTTTACCCTCAACAAAGAAATGATTTTCACGGTTCACAAAGATTCGGGCAATCAGATAGCCCAAGTCCTGCGTACGGTCGTATTTGAACGAATCGGCCAGAAAATTATAGATATTAAAAACTCCGCAGTATGAGTTTATTGCATTGGCTTTGATGTAATCCAGTTTCCAGATCGGATGTTCGCGGTTGAAAACAAATATATTGGAGTGCATGCTAAAAATCAGCAGATCGCCCCCAACCTTGAATTCGGCCTCGAACGGTCCTTTTTCCTGATAAACCGGAAGAACCTGATCGTCTACTTTATCCTTCAGAATGGCTCGATACTCTTCCGCAATCTCCCTCAGAACCTCTTTCAGCAACACAAACGAACTCACTGTTTTCCGGTACACTTCCTGCTTCAGGTTTGTTTTCAGGATAAGTCCCTGAAGTTTGTTTTCCTCATTATTTTTTGCTTCCATCGGGTTCGGATTAATTAATTCATAAAAATAAGAAAAGCAGCCCACACTGACTGCTTTTCATCTATCTTAAATTTCAATTTTAATAGGCAATCGCAAATAAAACGCGACCGGTTGATGGGTTTCCCGAATAAACACATTTTCCTTCTTCCGGAACCTGATCAAACGGGATACACCGGATGGTGGCTTTGGTCTCTTCCTTTATTTTTTGTTCCGTTTCCGAAGTTCCGTCCCAATGAGCCAAAATAAAACCACCTTTATTCTGGAGGACATCTTTAAACTCATCCCAGGTATCAACCGGAGTAGTCATTTGATTACGGTAAACAAAAGCTTTATTGTAAATATTCTCCTGAATTTCGTTCAATAATTTCTGAACATACAGGTCGATGTTTTCCATTGAAACAACCTGTTTTTCAAGCGTATCGCGACGAGCCACTTCAGCTGTGCCATTTTCGAGGTCGCGCGGACCAATGGCAAGTCGTACCGGAACACCTTTCAGCTCGTATTCAGCAAATTTCCATCCTGGTTTTTTGTTGTCGTTGTTATCGAATTTCACCGAAATACCTAAAGCTTTCAGTTTAACCATGATTTCATTCACTTTTACCGAAATGGCATCCAACTGTTCCATCTGTTTGTAAATTGGTACAATTACCACCTGGAAAGGAGCAAGTTTTGGAGGCAGCACCAATCCATTATCGTCAGAATGTGCCATAATCAGCGCACCCATCAAACGGGTCGAAACGCCCCACGAGGTAGCCCAGACGAAATCTTCATGTCCTTCTTTAGTGGCAAAACGGACATCGAATGCCTTGGCAAAATTTTGTCCTAAAAAGTGTGAAGTTCCGGACTGAAGTGCTTTTCCATCCTGCATTAAAGCTTCGATCGTGTAAGTTTCCAGAGCTCCGGCAAACCGTTCATTGGCCGACTTGGCACCTTTGATCACAGGCAATGCCATGTATTGCTCAGCAAATGTGGCATAAACATTTATCATGCGCTCAGTTTCTTCCAAGGCTTCCTGACTGGTTGCATGAGCCGTATGACCTTCCTGCCAGAGGAATTCGGCAGTCCGGAGAAATAGCCGGGTGCGCATTTCCCAACGAACTACGTTGGCCCATTGATTAATCAGAATAGGAAGATCGCGATAGGATTGAATCCAGTTTTTATAGGTGCTCCATATAATGGTTTCCGAAGTTGGACGGACAATCAGTTCTTCTTCCAGTTTAGCTTCCGGATCAACAATTACACCTTTTCCATCCGGATCATTTTTTAAACGGTAATGGGTAACTATGGCACACTCTTTGGCGAAACCCTCCACATGGCTGGCTTCTTTACTGAAAAATGATTTGGGTATAAATAAAGGGAAATAAGCATTCACATGACCGGTTTCTTTGAACATGCGATCCAGTTCGGCCTGCATTTTTTCCCAGATGGCATAGCCGTAAGGTTTGATGACCATGCACCCTCTGACTGATGAATTTTCGGCTAAATCAGCTTTAACCACCAGGTCGTTGTACCACTGCGAATAATTTTCGCTGCGAGGAGTTAATTCTTTTGCCATTTTCTTACTTTTGGTATGGTATTTGCAATTTTCGTGCTAGTTTTAACGGTTACAAAGAAAGTAAAAATTTATCATTCATTATAAAGGAGGGTGTACTATGAAAACGAAACTTCCAATCATCAGTGTTCTGGCAATATTGGTCAGTGCGTGTACCACGGGGACACACATGACCAGGGCATACGATGATGACATCTATTTTTCTCCCGCAGATGTACCACCCATTGCAATGGTTCAAGAAACTCCTGTTCAGGAAAAATCAGCCCAAATCGGCAATCAGGTCAAGCCTGGCGATAAACGTATTGTCATGAGCCAACTCGATAAGAATCAGGATGGGAGTCTAACCATGAACAATAACATTTATCAGCCCGAAAATCAAAATTCGGATGTCCAGTCATACCAAATGAATGATCAGGATTTGGTCGAATCGGACACTACAGTCTATTACAATGACGACGATGTCAAATACGTGATCAATAATTATTACGACGATGACGATATGGACTTCACCTATCGAATCAATAGGTTTCACAGACCTTTTTGGGGAAGTTCATTATTTTTTGACGATTGGTATTTCGGATATTCCCCATTTTATTCAGGTTACTCCCCATACGGATGGGATTATGGCTGGGGTTATGATCCCTGGTATTATGGAGGTTGGGGTTATCCATACAGCTATTACGGCGGATATTATTCTCCGTTCTCCTTCGGATTTGGTGGTTACTGGGGAGGTTGGTATGGAGGATACGGTGGATATTATTCCAATTATTACAATGGCTACTACAACGGATATTACGGAAACAGTGGAGGATTTTTCAGCAACAATCATGTAGGAAAAAGAAGATCAACCGAAATGAATTTACCGGGCGGTTCGTTAAATAACAATATAACCAGTGGTACACGGACCACGAACCTGAAAGCCGGAAGTACAGAACAAGGTAATTCAGCAGGCCGGAACGTTTATAATGAAACCGGACACACCAGAAACCGTACGATCGATCCTTCCGGAAACAATCAGTATATCAAAGATGCCACGATCGTGAATAACCGCAGACCATCGACCAATTCTTATGGCAATAACGCAAGCGGAGTGAGAGGAACTCAAATTCAGGGAAGAAGTCAATCGCAGACTCAAATAGTTCGCCCTGGCACCAATAACTCCGGAAATTCACGCCGGTCTTATGAACCAACAACTACCAGCCGGACTTATGATCAGGGAAGTACAACAAGGCAAAGCCAAAATTATACACCGAGCTATAACAAGCCGAGAATTGTTAATCAATCAAACTATAATAACAGCTATACCCGCCCACGGACATCAGAAGCAAACTATGATCGTACGACGGTGAAAAGCGCTAATACAAATTCGGGTTCAACATACAGCCAACCACGAAGTTCTTCCAGCGTCAGACAAACTTATCAATCCAGTTCATCTTATTCCAGCGGATCAAGTTCGTCTCCAAGAAGTTCAAGCTACAGCAGTCCTAGTTATAGTTCCCCTTCCCGCAGTAGTTCTTCCAGTTTCAGCTCAGGTAGCAGTGGCGGTTACAGTGGTGGTTCGTCAGGTAGTAGTAGTAGTGGTTCATCAGGTAGTAGCTCTGGTGGAAGTTCGGGAGGTAGTTCAGGAGGTAGCGGAGGATCAGGTCACCGCAGATAATAATCTCCATAGACAAGAAGACAGAATTCTAACAAATAATAAACACTGATATTATGAAAAAACTAGTATATACCATTAGTATTCTGCTGATAGCCAGCAGTACTTTTGCTCAGGATCTGACCGACGCTTTAAGATATTCCAATTACAAAATAGGTGGCACAGCCCGTTCGGCTGCCATGGGAAATGCTTTTGGCGCTTTGGGAGGAGATTTCACTTCTCTCGGGATCAATCCTGCAGGAGTAGCTGTTTATCGATCAGGAGAGTTCACTTTTACTCCTTCTATCGGGAAAATAAATATTGACGGTACTTATCTGGGAAATGTTTCCAACGATTCGAGATACAATGTAAGCATCAATAATCTTGGCTATGTGACTACCATTCCTACCGGAGAAAACAGTGAATCGGGTTTGGTAAGTGTGAGTTTTGGACTTGGATTTAACCGGTTGGGTAGCTTTTCAATGAATTCGATAGCTGAAGGTGCAAATGCAAACCACTCGCTATTAAAATACTTTACAGACAATGCAAATAATCCTTTCGCCGCTGGCAATGATCTTGACCCATACTATGAACAATTAGCCTGGAAAGCAGACTTAATCTACGACGAGGGAAACGGAGTTTATAAAAATGACATTACGAATGCCGGATACAACCAATCGCAACGCAAAACAACTGACCGAAGAGGTTATATCAACGAATATCTCGTTTCATTTGCTGCCAATTTTAATCATAAGTTTTATGTAGGAGCAACCCTCGGCATTCATGATGTGTACTTCAAGGAAAATGCTGATTTATATGAATACGACGAAAAAAATATTATTCCGTATTTTAATGATTTCAACTTCAATACCTATTTAAAAACAACCGGAAGTGGCTTTAATTTCAAAATTGGAGCCATATATAAACCGACCGAACAATTGAGATTTGGTGTTGCTGTTCATACCCCGACATTTTACAAACTCAACGATTTATACGACAGTGGGATGGAATCATCCATCACTTACAGTGATGGTGTAACCGTAAATTCGCCGTTATACAAACCGGACGAACAGGGAGTTTATGATTATGAAATAGAAACTCCTTTACGGACTATACTGAGTGCCGCGTATGTAATCGGGAAATCGGGACTGATCAGCGTTGATTATGAAATTGTGGATTATTCGACTGCCAAACTGAAAAACGGAAGTGATGGTTACGACTATTACGAAGAAAACAAAACCATCAAAAATGTTTATAAATCAGTCGGAAATCTGCATATGGGAGGTGAATACAGGGTTAATAACACCTTCAGCCTGAGGGCAGGATACGAATACTTCCCCAGCATGTACAAGTCATCTTACGGGAGCGTTTCAAATCCAAATGCACAGACCAGCTATTCAACAATTTCAGGAGGATTTGGTTATCGTCAAGGCAATTTCTTCTTTGATGCAGCGTTAAAACGTGCTATGAATGAAGAATACCTGAAACTTTACCCGGGAGCCACCAACTTGGCTCAATACGAAACAGATCAAAACAATGTAATTTTCACTATTGGATATAAATTCTGAGTTCAGTGACTGTACAGAGAAGCCGGTTAATCAGTTAGCCGGCTTTTCTTTTGCTCACATTCAATTTTTGGATTAATAAGCAGCACAATCTTCTCCGAAAGTTTTTTTTTCAGCTGGCTTTACCCTAAATTAGCCTAAACTTACTTTTAAAAATATGTCTCAATTCATCAAAATCGTTTTTGAAGATGCCCTAAAATCATTTGAGGAAGCCGAAGAAAATGGGCGCAGGTGGCGCCTGGGAGATTTTTCAACATCCCAATGGCTTCAAAAAAACAACCTCAAACTTGACGACATTGTAGATTTTTCAAAAAGTATACCTGACCCCAAAATTGTGGTAATTGGAGAAGGCCCCGCAGAAGGTTTTTACATTTACTCCCAAAAACAAAAAACATGTTTTAAATTTGAGCCAAAATTGGCTGAAGTTTAATTCAGGAAAATATGGCTTTAATCTTTGATGACCCTATTGGCAGGGCTGTTTACGACTATCATTTCAATTCAATTAATCAACCGGTCACCGTCCATTCCGACGATTTTGATGACGATACCATTGAAATATCTTATTTATTTCGGGACTACAGGCAAATGCCGGCGCTCGAAAAAAAGGCAATGAGCCTGTGCCGGGGAACTGTCCTCGATGTTGGCGCCTGTGCCGGAGCTCATTCCGTTTATCTTCAGGAAAAAGGATTTACTGTCACCTCGCTCGAAATATCTTCGCTATGCTGTGACGTGTTGAAAAGCCGCAACATCAGCCAGATTGTGCAGCAGGACATCTTCAAATTCAACGGACAGAAGTTTGATACCATATTGCTGCTCATGAATGGAACAGGAATCGCCGGATCGCTCGAAGGATTGGATATTCTGCTTCATAAACTGAAAAGTCTACTCAATCCGAAAGGGCAAATCCTGATGGACTCGTCAGATTTAATTTACCTGTTTGAGCAGGAAGACGGTTCGGCCTTGGTTGATATTTCAGCCGACAAATACTATGGAGAACTGACTTTTCAGACCGAATATAAAAGCTGGATCAGTCAGCCATTTTCGTGGCTGTATATTGATATACATAACCTGAAAAACTCACTGGAAAAGAATCAACTTAATCTGAAGAAAATATTCAGAGGACAGCACTATGATTATTTAGCCCTAATTACTCTTTGAAATATGACGACCACAACTCAATCCAAATACAAGAACTTAACTGACGAAGAAGTTTTACAACTGAAGAATCAGGGATGTCGCTCAACTGACTGGAGCCAGATTTTGGTTTCACCAAATTTTGTTATTGAGAATATTTGTAACGTAAATTTCTCCGGAATCAACATTCTCGGTACCAATTCGGGAACCATTGAGTTTGAAGGCGGAATAACCCGCAACTGCGGGATTTACAACGCGACCATTCACAACTGCACCATTGGCGACCAGGTTTACATCAACCAGGTTTCCAATTACCTGGCCAACTATAATATTCAGGATCATGTTATTATCGAAAATATTGAATTGTGCTACGTCGATCAGGAAAGCACTTTTGGAAATGGTATAAAGGTAGCTACGCTTGACGAGACCGGTGGACGCGGAGTCATGATCTACGATAAACTTTCGGCTCACCTGGCCTATATTCTGGCCTGGTACAAACATCGTCACGGCCTCATTCAGGAACTGGAAAGCATGATTACAGCGTACGCCAACTCGGTAAAAAGCAATCGAGGAACGATTGGCGCTCATGCGGTGATTCGAAATACCCGACAAATTAAAAATGTGAAATTCGGTTCGTTCAGCCAGGTTTTGGGTGCTACCCGATTAGAAAACGGATCAGTCAACAGTAACGAATTTGCGCCGGTCATATTGGGATCCGGAATTATGGCCGAAAATTTTATTGTTTCCTCCGGAGCTGAAATCTCCGATGGAACCATTATTTCACATTGTTTTGTCGGACAGGGCTGCATTCTGGGTAAACAATATTCAGCCGAAAATTCATTGTTTTTTGCCAATTGCCAGGGGTTTCACGGGGAAGCCTGTTCCATCTTTGGCGGACCATACACGGTCACCCATCATAAATCGACCCTCCTAATTGCCGGAATGTTCTCGTTTTGTAACGCGGGCAGCGGCTCAAACCAAAGTAACCACATGTACAAACTGGGTCCAATTCACCACGGAATTGTGGAACGCGGCTCCAAAACCACCTCCGATTCGTACATTTTGTGGCCTGCAAAAATCGGGGCATTCACGCTCGTCATGGGCCGCCACTATAAAAATACGGATACTTCCGATCTTCCTTTCTCTTACCTGATTGAAAACAAGGACGAAAGCTGGATTGCGCCAGGAGTGAACCTTCGCAGCGTTGGAACCATCCGTGACGTGATGAAATGGCCCCGCCGCGACAAGCGAAAAGACCCGGAAAAACTGGATTGCATCAACTTCAACCTGCTTAGTCCGTTTACGATCAAAAAGATGGCAAAAGGACTAGATATCCTGCATAGTCTGAAAGAAATTTCAGGAGAAACAACTGAAATTTTTGCTTACCGGAATACCCTGATTAATAAAAGTGCGCTCGAAAAAGGAATCGATTTGTACGAAAAGGCTATCTACAAATTTTTGGGGAACTCGGTGATCTCAAGGCTCGAAAAATGTCAGGTTGAAACTTCAGAAGAGCTTATGAATTGTCTGAAGCCCAAACACAATATCGGGCAGGGCGAATGGAGCGACTTGGCTGGACTGATTGCACCTAAATCTGAAATCAGCCGTCTGATTCAGAAAATTGAAAAGAAAGAATTGATTGGATTAGTTGAGATTGAACAGGAATTCAGGATACTTCACGCCAACTATTACGAATACGAATGGACCTGGGCAGCCGAGTTATTGGTTGAAAAAGCCGGAAAGTCCATTGAAAAATTAACCATTGAAGATCTCATTTTACTCGTTGAAAAATGGAAAACCAGCGTAGTTGGCCTCGACCAGAAATTATATGAAGACGCAAAAAAGGAATTCAGGATGGATTCGATGACTGGCTTTGGAATGGACGGAAACAAAACCACGCAGAAGCTCGATTTTGAGAAAGTTCGTGGTAACTTTGAAAGCAATGATTTTGTCAACGAAATTGTGAATCACATTGAACGGAAAACCCTGCTCGGCGAACAAATGATTGAGCGATTGAAAAAAATTGAAAAAAAACATCAGAATTAAATATTATGAGACTCATTATTCAGGACAACTACGAATTAGCTTCCAAATGGGCTGCTAATTACATGGCCAGAAAAATTATACTGGCCCAGCCAACCGGTAAAAAACCGTTTGTTTTAGGACTTCCAACAGGCTCATCGCCGCTGGGAATTTACCGCGAACTGATCAGCCTGTATAAGGCCGGAGTGGTTTCGTTCCGCAATGTGGTGACTTTTAATATGGACGAATACGTTGGGCTACCCAAAAATCATCCTCAAAGTTACCACACCTTTATGTGGGAAAATCTATTTTCTGAAATTGACATTTTACCTGAGAATGTCAATATCCTGAATGGAAATGCTCCGGATATCGAAGCTGAATGCCAGGCTTACGAAAATAAAATTAAAGCTGTCGGCGGAATTGACCTCTTTCTGGGCGGAATTGGCTCCGACGGGCATTTGGCATTCAACGAGCCCGGATCATCGCTGGCATCGCGCACCCGCGACAAGGAACTGAACTACGACACCAAAGTGGCCAATTCGCGCTTTTTCGATAACGACATCAACAAAGTCCCCGGCTCGTCACTAACTGTTGGAATTGCCACAGTAATGGATGCCAAAGAGGTGTTGATTATTGTGAATGGTTACAACAAAGCCCGCGCTTTACATCATGCCGTTGAAGAAGGCGTGAATCACATGTGGACCATCAGCGCCCTGCAACTGCACCCGCGTGGTATAATTGTTTGCGACGAACCAGCCACATACGAACTGAAAGTCGGAACCTACAAACACTTCAAATCCATCGAAGCAAGCAATCTCAATCCAAATAGTTTGCTGGATTCGGGTTTAGTGTGACAGAAATAACTGGGAAATTTGGTTCTATACCGATAGTTGTAGGTAAAAATGTTGTGTTGCGGTTGCGTTGTTGCAGTAGTTCTGTATTACCGTAACACAATCTTTCGTTTGCTAAATTAAAAGTGATAAGGCCAAATTGAAACAGCTTGATGACTTACTGAATCACTGCATCACAGCCCGCGTAATCATCCCGCCTTATTCTCCGTAGAGCTTAAAACACAATAGATGGATAAAAAATTAGTCACATTAAACGCAATATTAATACCACTTGCTATCATCATTGGATGGACACTGTCTAAAGCAACCATAGTCGGTAAAGTCGGGATCCATCTTTTACACCGGGAATACGCATTTTTAAACTCCTGGTGGAAAGGATCCCTGTTAGTATGGGGTGTATGGCTTGTGCTAGAAATCATTCAGTACCGGGTTTGGAAAAGAAACCGCCCGAACATCAACCTTGCAATGCAAGCCACATTTATATTTCTGGCCGCATTGGGTTTATATTTCACTTATCTGGATTTCAGGACTTTCTCACATGGTTTATTGGGCGACCGTTTTCATATCGGAGGATACCTGTTTTGGATTGGATGGTGCATCATCAGCATCTTTTTCATCTGTATGCGGTAACAGGCAAAACTGCTGCTGAGATTATTGTTTCGCGGGCAAATGCTGATAAACCCAATATGGCACCAACCTCCTGGAAAGGTTCGATCGTACGAAAACAAGATATTTTTATTGCAAAGAATTATTTATCGGAAGATGAAATAGATACGCTCAATCGTCTGGTGGTCATATTTCTTGAAAGTGCTGAACTCAGGGCTAAAAACAGGTTGGATATTCCCATGTCGTTTTGGAAAGAAAATGTTGACCGCATTCTGGAATCTAACGACAGAAAAGTGTTGAAAGATGCTGGTTCTATTAGCAATGCACAGATGGAGAAAAAAGTAAAGGAAATTTACGGGCAATACGATGCCAAGCGTAAAGCTTTTTATGCTTTGACTGCTGACAATCTCGATATGGAAGAACTCGAAAAGAGTATAAAAAGCACAAAGGGTAAAAAGTAATTTGTCGGAGCAGTTTTTTACCCACCCAGTAAATCTTTCGGAGATTTCAGACGCACTGAACATAGAATTTGGTTATATTTGAGAAAACTTACTCAAAAGAAAGTTGACTTCCCTCCTAAATTGGGATTATTCGCAAGATTTTCGTTGGGTAGATGAAAAATACCTGCATATTGCAGGTATGTTAATTACAATAAAAATTTTAATTAAATACCTTTAAAATCTAATCCCGTCTTTTGTGTTTGCATAAGTCTTTGAGTCTTATTGGTTAGTCGCGTAATCAAAAATAATACTCTTTTGACTTATGCCTCTTTAGCATAGATCAATTACAAACATAGGGACTTAAACCTATCAAGACTATGAAAAAAATCTTTTTTATAATTGCCCTGTTTTTTACTTCCAGCTTTTATTTGACCATTCAGGCTAAAACCAGGCCTAACGGTGAAAAAACATTTATTGCAAAGGCTGATCAGACTTTAGCCCTGATTGAACAGGCTGCTCAGAAAATATCGATCAAGGGAGTTGCTATTGTTGCGTTTATACCGGGCGATACAACTGAAACGTGGATTTCGAAAATGAAGGTTGTTGGCAACTTAACCAACGGCAAGGCAAACCTTCTGGGTATAGCCAGCACCAAAGCGGCTGAAATGGCCGATACCCATCAGAATAGCGGAAGCGGTATCCGGAAAATTTATAATGGAGAACTGGGCTACAAAGGCGGATTAATTAGAAAAGTCAAGTCAGGATATATTCTGGTCGTTTTTTCGGGCGGCAGTGGTGAACAGGATTTGGAAGTAGCCCAAACAGGCCTGGACTGGCTCTCTAAATATTATTAACAAAGCGTTTGATCATATCTTTTTGAATATAATTCTTCAGGTCTATTCGAAATGAAAATCAGGTTTTATCCTGTATCGAATTACTTCAAGCCGGCTAAAACGCTTGTCTGCAACAATTCATCAAGCAACATCTTCCTTCTTCGGGAACAGAATTGAAAACACCACGCTCAATGTCAAGGTAACAGCAATAAAATACAGCGAATAGGATGATTTGAACCCAATTGCTTCAAGCCAATGGTGAGCTAGTAATTTAACGCCCACAAATACGAGAAGTACGCTTACGCCTACATTCAGGTACCTGAATTTTTTGACCATGTTAGCCAACAGGAAAAACAAGGAGCGAAGTCCGATGATGGCGAAAATATTGGAAAAAAACACTACAAACGGATCGAGTGACACCGAAAATACGGCCGGAATGGAATCGAGTGCAAAAATAACATCGGTAAACTCTACCAAAACCAAAACCAGCATCAGTGGCGTAAAAAATACTTTTTTGTTATGGGAAAAGGCAAACTTGTCACCATGATATTCTCTGGAAATATTGAGGTATCTCGATAGAAATTTGACGATGGCATATTCGTGAGGATCTTCTTCCTGATCATCTTTCTTGAAAAGAATTTTAAGTCCCTGAAAAACCAAAAAAGCCCCAAAAACATAGAGTACCCAGTCGAAACGCTGAATCAGGGCTGCACCGGCAAAAATAAAAATAAACCTCAAAATAATGGCGCCTAAAACTCCCCAAAACAACACCGTTTTATAGTTTTTCAGCGGAACAGAAAATCCCTGCAAAATCAGGAGAATCACAAAGACATTGTCAATTGAAAGGGTTTGTTCGATGAAATAACCAGCCAGGTAACTCATTGACATGTGATTGCGGTATTCGCGAAGCATTCCTTCAAAATCGGTCAAATGAAATTTCAGTTCTGGAGCATATTGTTTTACTATTTCAGTTAATTTATCCGGCGTTTCAATCCCATGAAGCATGTGCCCGTAAAACTTAAGAAACACATAAAAACCTATGGAAAGGGTGAACCAAATGCTACTCCAGATCAATGCTTCTTTGGTTGAAACAATATGGGAATTCCGACCAACTACCAATAAGTCGATCATTAACACACAAATGATCAATATTAAAAAGCCTCCTAATAATAAAACTTCTGTGGGCATAGTCTTTTAATTAACTTTTGTTACACCTCCTGAAACGACAAACTTCATTACTTCCGATGGGCTTAAATCAACCGGTTTAACCGAACTGGCCGGAACCAGGTATAATTCGCCCGAAAAATTGTATGAATGAGGAAAATAAACCGCAACCAGATCATGTAATCCAAATTCTTCCAGATTTTTCTCTGTAACAAACCCCAGTTTCCATAAATTGTTTTCCTGATTCATGCAAACAGTTACCGGAACGTTGAATTTTTTCTCTTTACCGACGAATGCTGTAAATAAGTCGTTGATGGAAGTATAAATAACATTCAGTAGTGGCAACCGTTTCAGAAGCCTTCTGGTAAACCAGGTGAAGGGTTTAACAATGATGGTTTGTCCGATAAGTCCAAGAAGTGTGAGTGATATGAATAAAACAACAATGCCAATTCCCGGAATATCAAGTTTATAATGTTCTTTTAATGGGTCTCCAATTAATCTGTCAGCATAATTAAAAATTAGAAAAACAGTATAAAGTGTAACTGCCAATGGTCCGAGCAACAATAAACCTTGCAGAAAATATGTAAATAGCCGCTTCATAATTTTTTTTTCGAAAGATACAACTTTTAGCTGGGGTAAACGAAAATGTACTTTCTGCCAGGTTTAAATAATTGTTATATGTATCGTAAACAATCAGCTTTTCCAATTGTATTTATTTGAAATCGGGCACCATGAAAACATTTGGAATCTTTATACTGCTGATATCGACATTAACCGTTGATGGGCAAACCCAGAACAAACTAAAAAAGAATGAGCCTATGAAATTCAACGAACTGAACGAGTTTGAAAAATACGTGATTGAAGGCAAAGGAACTGAAAAGCCATTTACCGGAATTTATTACAATTACAAGGAAAAAGGAACCTACCTGTGCAAAAAGTGTAATGCCCCGCTCTATCGATCGGATGACAAGTTCGATGCCCATTGCGGCTGGCCCAGTTTTGACGACGAAATTAAAGGTGCTGTGAAACGCACCCTGGATGCCGATGGACGCCGGACAGAAATTACCTGTGCCAAATGCGGTGCGCATTTGGGGCATGTATTCCTGGGCGAGGGATTTACTTCCAAAAATATCAGGCATTGTGTAAATTCCGTTTCGCTCAATTTTCTACCCGATCCTAAAAAATGAGAACTATTCCGGTTTTCTTTTTGAAAGTCCTTTATTTTTGTGGCTGAACTAATTCCAGTCCATCAAGGAAATAAACCGGCACATAACCTTCTTTACTTTCTAACAGTTTCTGGTTCATTTCTTCCAGCTTTTTAACCTGATTCAGGCTATCGTGCTTTCCTCCGTCAACTGCGTGCATAGATGGACCATCGTGTCCCAAAGCATGGCCTTTGTTGGCCGATTCGCCTGCAGCTGCCGATTTTTCCATTTCAGTCAGGTCTTCTTCTGTGAGCTGAACTTCCTGCAAAATGCCACGGACCTGTATTTCACTTCCCATTTGTTCCTGCGAGAAGGAACCGATCTTCCCGGCTTCAATGCGAATACTGACATCTTCGGTGCTTCCCATGATAAAGCAACGGGCGCCACTTTCTTTACAAACGTGAGTTACCATTCCCTTTACCATCACTTCTTTTCCCACCAGATCTTTGCCTTGCGCCTGCAGCTGATCAACAGTCAAAACGGCCAGTTCCGTTGATTTTTTCTGGGTCCCCGAATTGGTGCACGAGAAAAGTAACCCAAAACTCAGAAGTAACAACATTGATCTTTTCATAATATATAGTTTAAAGATTAAAAATCAGGATAAATAAAACAGCATAACGAACAGCGGAATAACAACACCGAGCGCCGTTAACCAAAGTCCCCGGCCCTTAATTCCATATTTACCTTTCAGCAGAAATAACCCTGAAACAGCCACAAAAAACAGAAAAACAGCCATGATATCTGATATCCATATCCAGGTTCGGTGAGTTTGAGCCAAATGAATCTTATTAATCTGGAAAAAGAACGGGCGCTTTTTGAGAATCTCCAGACTCGCCAACCCTTTTTGAGGATCATAGATTACTGTACCTTCTTCAATAAATATTTTAACCACACTTTCTTTTGAGATAAAATGCTTTTTATAAACGGGATGGCAGTTGAATTTCTGAATCAGCGACTGAATCTCATCTTTGGAAAATTCCAGTTGCGTTGACGGGGTAACTGAAAGCTCTTCGGTAACCACAGTATAATGCGGGTTCCAATCGGTTCGGTGATTCAGGGCAATTCCTGAAATGGTGTAAACAATAGTTATTCCGACTACCAAATAGCCAAAATCGCGGTGCAGGGAGCGTAACGTCTTTCGGATGTTCATTTTGCTTTATTGGAACAATTATTACCAATATTCAAAATAAAGCTAAATTGGCCGAAGAAACAAGTGACTTTACTTAGGCTTTTGATTAAAAAAGAGTTATTCTGCCTGATGATCGACGACAATGTGGTAAACTTCCTGAAAAGCTTTAGCCTCCATCAGTTCGGCCCTTATTTTTGCCGCCCCCGGAAAATCACTGGTGTAAATTTTATAAAACCGTTTCAGAATATTCAGGTTTTTGTGGCTTCCCCAGACTTGTTCAAATAAGCGGGTATGACCAATAAGCTGTTGAAGTTTTTCGGCTTTCGTTGGCATCGGACGATCCGAATTGAAAAACCATGGATTGTGAAAAATACCACGTCCAATCATAACTCCATCCAAACCATCTAAACGACAAAGTTCTTCGCCTTGTGCCACCGTCATTACATCGCCATTTCCAAGAAATACGGTTTCGGGGCTTAACCGATTTCGGATTTGCGCACCTTTGGCGATTTCATTCCAATCGGCCAACCCGTCAGACTGTTGTTTTTGGGTACGTCCATGCAAAATGAGTGCAGCCGGATGGGTTTCCAGCACTGTTGATATCCAGGGTTCAGTTTCATGAAATTTGATACCCGTACGTGTTTTTACCGAAACCGGCAAGTGGGTTGCTTCTTTGGTGGCCAGGATAATTTCTTTGGCCAGTTCAGGTTGAGCGATCAGCGCCGAGCAACTGCCGTGTTTCACCACATTTTTCACCGGGCAACCCATGTTGATGTCCAAACCATCAAAATTGTATCCTTCCGAAATTTCCCGGGCAATTTTATGAAAAAGCTCAGGTTTGTTTCCCCATATCTGGGCCACCAGCCTGATATTTTTCTGTTTCAACAGTTGTCGCTCCGAATTGCTCACAACCAACCGCTCTCCCACCCGCTGCTTCCCAACCGGGTGATTCATGCCATCAACCGAGGTAAATTCGGTGTACAGCACATGCAGGTATCTTGGATCAGAAATTCCGGCCACCACTTCACGGAAAGAGGTATCGGTCACGTCTTCCATTGGCGCCAGTGCAAAAATGGGTTTGGGAAGTTCATTCCAGAAACTGGTCATGTCAAACAGCTGTTTTTTTGTCCTGAATGAGTTTCAGGCGCGGCAAAATTAGCCTTTTTTGCCAGAAGGAAACTCTTCCTGTAAATGAGCCTGTTTCCAAATTTGCGGCTTTGCTGATTTCGCAAAATAAGTCGCTCCTCCGATGGTTCATTTTTTATGCTCCGACAGCTTTCAGAACAACAACTTTCATATTTTGACGCGCATTCCGGACATTGAATAAAAAGTATATGACAATCCTCGTTAGCGCAATTGATGTGCGTATCGCAAGGCTTACCGCATTGGTGGCACTGTGAAATGATCTGGCCGTTAACCGACTCACCCAGACGTTCATCGAATACAAAATTTTTGCCGATAAAATTGGATTCCAGGTTCAACGGTTTGATCAGTCGCGCATATTCCAGAATTCCCCCGTGTAGTTGATTTACATCTTCAAAACCCTGATGCCGAAGGTAGGCGCTGGCTTTTTCGCAACGAATCCCTCCGGTACAATAGAGCAAAATTTTCCGGTCCTTCTGTTCTGTCAACAGCTTGGAAACCATTGTAATTTCTTCGCGAAATGTATCAACTTCAGGACAAATGGCTCCCTTAAAATGACCTATTTCCGATTCATAATGATTTCGCATGTCTACAACAATATGCTCGCCTGATCCAACCAGTTCATGAAATTCGACCGCAGTAAGATGCCTGCCCACATTGGTCACATCAAACGAGCCGTCGTCGAGGCCATCGGCCACAAGCTTTGGCCTGACTTTGATGGTCAGTTTGTAAAACGATTTTCCGTTGTCTTCAATCGCATACTTGATCGGAATCTGATCAAAAATTGGATAATTACCAAGCCCTGAAAGGAATGCATCCAGCTGGTGTTCCGGAACGCTCATTTGCGCATTAATACCTTCGCGGGCAACATATATCCGACCAAAACAGCCCAATGTTTCCCATTCCTGATAAATCTGATCACGGAATTCCTGAGGATTTTCCAGAATGAAATACCTGTAAAAAGAAATAGTTCTCCGATGGAAAGCTTCATTCATCAAGCGTTCTTTCAATATCCGGCTATCTATTTTATTGTGCAGACTCATTTCTTAAATTTTGGCGCAAATATAAACAATCACACATTAATTTAAGATTAAATGATCTTTTAATATCTATACCTATTCAGTATTAATACCACCGGATAACAGGCATAAAGTATTATTTTTGGCCCTTTAATCAATCAGAAAGTAAAATGACAGAATATAGTCTTTCGCATCTCAAAGAGCTGGAAGCAGAAGCGATCCATATTATTCGAGAGGTGGCTGCTGAATTCGAAAACCCCGTGATGCTTTATTCCATTGGAAAAGATTCGTCGGTAATGGTTCGTCTGGCCGAAAAAGCTTTTTACCCCGGAAAAGTTCCATTCCCGTTAATGCACATCGATTCGAAATGGAAATTCAGGGAAATGGTCGAATTTCGGGATAATTATGCCCGCGAAAACGGTTGGAACCTGATCGTTCATTACAACAAGGCTGCTTACGAAGCCGGAGTTGGCCCCTTTACTCACGGAAGTAAAGTGCACACCGATGTGATGAAAACCCAGGCGTTGCTCGAAGGACTGAACAAGTACAAGTTTGACGCTGCTTTCGGTGGCGCCCGTCGTGATGAAGAAAAATCGCGCGCAAAGGAACGCATCTTCTCGTTCCGCGATAAGTTTCACCAATGGGATCCCAAAAACCAGCGCCCCGAATTGTGGGACATCTACAATGCCCGTGTCCACAAAGGCGAATCCATCCGCGTGTTCCCGATTTCGAACTGGACTGAGCTCGACATCTGGCAATACATCCGTCTGGAAAAAATACCAATTGTGCCGCTTTATTTTGCAAAAGAACGTCCGGTGGTCAATCAGGATGGGAACCTGATTATGGTTGACGATGATCGTATGCCGAAAGAAATAGCCGAAAAAGCTGAGATGAAAATGGTTCGTTTCCGCACCCTTGGCTGTTATCCGCTAACCGGCGCCGTGGAATCGGAAGCCGATACGATTGAAAAAATTGTGGAAGAAATGATGACGGTAACGGTTTCGGAACGCACCACCCGTGTGATCGATTTCGACCAGGACGGCTCGATGGAACAGAAGAAAAGGGAAGGGTATTTCTGATAGCCCCTCCAAACCTCCCCCGAAAGGGGAGGCTAAAAAGTGTCCATCACATGAATGAGACGGCAAGGAATACCGATAAGATTATTCATTGCTCCATATCCTTTGCCGTTCGGCTTTAGCCAACGGGCATGTCATTACAACCAGTACAACTATTACAACAACGACAACACCATATCATGACAGAAAATAATCAAAGTATATCCACAGTGAACTCTCCAAACAGAGAAACAAGGGGAACGCTCGACATTAATACATATTTGGATCAGGACGAGAAGAAAGACTTGCTCCGTTTATTGACTGCCGGTTCAGTTGACGATGGAAAATCGACCTTGATTGGTCGGTTGCTGTTCGACAGCAAGAAAATTTATGAAGATCAGCTTTCGGCATTGGAACGCGACAGCAAACGTGTGGGTCATGCCGGTGAGGAAATCGATTATGCGCTCCTTCTTGACGGCTTGAAAGCCGAACGCGAGCAGGGAATCACCATTGATGTTGCTTACCGCTATTTCTCGACCAACAAACGTAAATTCATCATTGCCGATACGCCCGGACACACGCAATACACGCGCAACATGGTGACCGGCGCATCAACTGCCAACCTGGCCATCATCCTGATTGACGCAACCAAAGGAGTGATCACACAAACGCGCCGTCACACGTTTTTGGTGTCGCTGCTGGGCATCAAACACGTGGTGCTGGCTGTTAACAAGATGGATTTAGTGAATTACGGCCAGAAAGTGTTTGATGAAATTGTGGCCGAATACAAATCGTTCATCACACAGCTCGATGTTCCGGACGTAAATTTCATTCCGCTTTCCGCGCTGAAAGGCGAAAATGTGGTGGAACCAACGACTCAAATGCCGTGGTACCACGGCCCAAGTATGCTGGAATTCCTCGAATCGGTACACATCAGCAGCGACCGCAATTTCGACGACATGCGTTTTCCTGTTCAGTACGTGCTTCGTCCCGACCTCGATTTCCGCGGATTTTCGGCTCGCGTAGCTTCAGGAATTATCCGGAAAGGCGAAGAAATTATGGTTCTGCCATCGCGTAAAACATCACGGATAAAAGAAATTATTACCTACGACGGAAACCTCGACGAGGCTTTTCCGCCGCAATCGGTTACCATTACGCTGGAAGACGAAATTGACATTTCGCGCGGCGACATGATTGTTTATCCGGACAATTTGCCACGTGTGGAACGCCATTTCGAATCGATGCTGGTTTGGATGGACGAAAAGCCGATGGATCCGAATGTGCAGCTTTTCATTAAACATGCCAATAATACCACCCGCGTAAAATTCGACCTGATTAAATACAAGGTTGATGTGAATACGCTTCAAAAATCGTCGATTGCTCATTTTGAACTGAATGAGATTGGTCGCGTGGTGATGACCACCAACAAGGCGATTTTCTTTGATCCTTACAAGAAAAACCGCAGCACCGGCTCGTTTATCCTGATTGATCCAATGACGCACAATACTGTGGCTGTGGGGATGATTATCGATAAGCTGAATGCTGAAGACCTGCCGTCGAAAATTGTGGACGAAAAAACGCTGGAGGCCAACAAAAGCCGCATCCACCGGGGCGAATGCCTGATTTCGGACACCCAGCGCGAAAAACGATACAATCAGAAAGGCACCACGCTTTGGATTACCGGACTGCATGGTTCGGGCAAAAATGAACTGGCTTTTACACTCGAAAAAGAACTGTTCGATGCCGGGGCAACCGTAGTGTTACTCGACGGAAGTTCAATCCGTTCAGGGCTTTCCAACGAGCTGGACTTCTCGCCTGCCGACCGCGCCGAACATCTACGTCGCGTGGCCCACATCAGCAAACTGCTGAACGACCAGGGAATCATCACCATTTGCTCGTTTATTTCGCCTGACGAAAACATTCGTAAACAGGTGATTCAGATCATTGTAGAAGATCGTTTCAAGCTGATTCACATGGATGCCAGTCTTGAATTCTGCAAGAAGAATAAACCTGAGTTGTACCAAAAATTTGAAGAAGGACTTGTTGCAAATCTTCCGGGAGCCGACCTTCAGTTTGTTGAACCTGAAAATCCGACACTGGTTTTGAAACCCGAAAACAGGGCAACCAACACCAAAACCATCATGGAATACCTGGCTGATCACAAGATTTTCCCGTTGATATAAAGATTTTAGATATCAGACATACAGACAAAAGACTCAGTGATGGGTCTTTTGTTGTTTTATACCACCTGTTTATACCAGAACATTATTCGGGCTCATGTGTTTTTATTCTGGTTTTAAACAAAAAATTATGAGCGAACTGATAAATAATTCACAGGAAAGAAAAACAAAACTGAAAGCGCTGATTTTAAAGCTTCATTCTGGGGAATCGCAGAAAAATGTCAGGCACGAACTGATGGAAGGCCTGAAAGGAATTCCATACGGCGAAGTGGTTGAAGTGGAGCAGGAACTGATTAGCGAAGGACTTCCGGAGGAAGAAGTATTAAGGCTTTGCGACGCGCATTCGGCTGTTCTGGAAGGCCACATCGATTTGAGCGGTTCGAAAAGTATTCCCGACGGCCATCCGGTTGATGTAATGATCCTTGAAAACAAAGAGCTGAAGAAAGTAACCCGCCAGATCAGCGAACTGTTGGAACAAATCGAATTTCAGCAAAATCCGTTTTCAACCGAACAACTGATGCGTTTGCGCGGACTTTTCAACCAGCTTACCGATGTCGACAAACACTACCAGCGCAAGGAATACCTGTTGTTTCCGTTCCTGGAGCGCGAAGGGATTACCGGTCCGCCCAAGGTGATGTGGGGCAAACACGACGAGATCCGCGAGCTGATAAAGGGTAGCATAGAGATTTTGCAAACCGAAGACCTTAGCAAAGAAGATTTGCTGGGTTCGGCCGAGATCATTCTGCAACCCGCCATTTTTGGAGTGGAAGATATGACGCTGAAGGAAGAAGAAATCCTTTTCCCGATGTCGATGGATAAACTGACCGAAGCAGATTGGTACGAAATCAGCAAACAATCGCTCGAAATTGGCTATTGCCTGTACGATCCGCTCACCGAATGGACGCCGGAAGGAGCCGAAAAACAAAGCATCAACGAGGCCCAGAAATCAGGCAGTCACATTCAGTTGCCATCCGGAGGATTCTCAGCTGAAGAGCTTTTGGCTATCCTGAATACGCTTCCGGTTGACATTACGTTTGTGGACAAAGATGATAAAGTAAAGTTTTTTAACCAAAGCGCCGACCGCATCTTCCAGCGTAACCGGGCAATTCTTAACCGCGATGTACGCCATTGTCACCCACCGGCAAGCGCTCATATTGTCGATAAAATCATTGAAGATTTCAGATGTGGAGCACAGAGCCGCGCCCCTTTCTGGATTAACAAAGGTGGAAAGTTTATACACATCGAATACTTTGCCCTGCGCAACGAAAAAGGCGAATACCTCGGCACGCTCGAAGTTTCGCACGATTTAAGTCATTACCGCGCGTTGGAAGGCGAACAACGGATTTTGTCATATAAATAAAAGACGAATAATTTAGGCTAATAACGAACTCACCCCGTCACACCTTTGGTGTCCCGCCCCTCTCTTCTGGAAGAGAGGGGAAAAGTCCGATTTATCGGGCTTGGGGTGAGTGAAATAAAAAAATATAATTCATTAAAATCATGAGCGAAAAACTGATAATCACGCCAAAAACCAAAGTGCTTCAGGTGATTGAAGCTTATCCCGAGTTGGAAGATGTGTTGATTGGCTACGTACCAGCATTCAAGAAACTGAAGAATCCGATTCTGCGGAATACGGTGGCCAAAATAGCTACGCTTCAGCAGGCAGCTTCGGTTGGAAAAGTAAAAATTGAAGATCTGATTAACCATTTACGCAAGCATGTTGGGCAGGATTTGTTTGCCGAAAATGCAGGAACGCTGTATAATTCGGCACAACCAGCTTGGTTCAACGCCACCCGGATTGCCAAAGAGCTGGACGCCAAAGTGATGCTGGCCGCCGGAGAACACCCGGTCAACCAGGTTATTGCCGACCTCAGGGATTTGCCCGATGGATCGATTTATAAACTGATTGCTCCTTTCCTACCCGCTCCGCTCATCGACAAAGCCACAAGCCTCGGATTTCAGCACTGGATTGTGGAAGAAGGCGAAGATTCGTACGTGGTGTACTTCTGCAAATAGAAAGTAGAATACAAAAACATAAAAAACAGAAGAGACTGTCTCAAAAGTCATTGGCCCAGTCATGCTGAACTTCCTGCCCAGATGGTCAGACGGGGTTTCAGTATCTCAACATATTGTATATCAGATCCCGAAATAAATTCGGGATGACCAGATACTCGAGAATTTTGACTTTTGAGACAGTCCCTTCTGTTTTTTATATGGGCAGATTAACTGTTTGCGGCAATTGCTTTAAGCGCTTCCTTCACGTGTTTTTCAGGAGAAAGCTGCGATTTGAATACCTTAATCAGGCACCCTTCGGGATTGAAAATATAAGTAACCCGGCCAGGCAACAAACCAAGCAAATCTGACGGAACGCCCAGCAATTTTCGTAACTCACCGTTAGTGTCGGATAGCAGCGAAAATGGCAGTTCATATTTCGTTTTAAACTGCAGATGCATATCCGGTCTGTCGCTATTCACTCCAAAAACCAATGCCCCGGCATCAACCAGCTCACGAAATGCATCCCGGAACCCACAGGCTTCGCGGACGCACCCGCGGGTATCGTCTTTCATGTAAAAATACAGGATAAGATATTTCCCGGTGAGGCATGAAATATCAATCGGACGATGATTTTCATCGTTCAGAATAAAATGAGGGAGTTTATCTCCAAGTTTTAAGGAATGATTTGCCATATCCATCCGCGTTTTCAGGTTAATCAGCTGCGGAAGTCGGCAAAGGTACATTTACAGAATCTCCTTCAGGGCAATGGAAATATCATAAACAGCCTGCACGCCTGTCCCGCTCCAATGAATTTTACCATCCTGAAACAAAACAACTGCAGGAATGTTCTGCACCCGGCAACTGGAAGCAATGTCAGGATGATAGTCGACATTAACTTTCAGGATTCGGACATGCTCTTTATACTGATCTTTTACCTGTTTCAGCACCGGAGACATCAAACGGCACGGAACACACCAATCGGCATAAAAATCAACTAAAACAGGTTTGGCCGACTTCACAATATGGTAAAATCGTCTATTCATTTTTATCAGCCCGCTTTAACAGAAAACTGCCAAATAAATCGCCAAGCAAATACCCCATCGCTGCACCCCACAACGTTGAGTAATACCAAACCGAACGAATCGGACAGGTACCACTGGTACAACCAACAAATTTCCAGTAAAGGAAACCACCAACAGCGCCTAAAGCTGTAAATATAGCCTTAAGCCAAAAAAGTCTATTTTTATTCATTCTGTAACATTTCGATTAAAAAACAAAGGGATGGCTGTTTGGTTCGCCATCATGAAATAGATAATAAAAAATTGATATAGATATTTTTGATACCTGATGAAGCGCGAAAACCAGCGCAAATACAAACCAACTACCGGATAAATTCCTGACGCGGTGGATTAAAACTGTCAATCAGCCTGGCGGTTGGCGAGAGCAGGCGAATGGTATGCCTTTTTCCCGATGGAACAGCAAACATATCGCCGGGTTTCAGGTGCTCTTCGGGTTCCCCTTCGCAATAAAAAACAACTTCGCCCTCAGCAATATAGCTGGTTTGCTCGTGCGTGTGCGAATGAAACGGTTCAGCCTCCAGCCATGGTCCATCGGTAAAATCAACAATAACGGTCATTAAATTAGAAGTATAAATAATACGCCGTTCAAGCCCCTTATGAACAATTTCAGGATTGCTTTCTTTAAATTTCAATATAGCCATCTAAATCGGATTTATGCAATTGAAAAAATCGCCAATATAATTACCACTTCATCATCATGGTCTGTCCCTTTTTCAATGTGATTTCATGTTTTTCAGTTCCATAGTACAAGGTCGTCTTACCTCCTGTTTTTGCAAAGATACTGAGGTTTTTCAAGGTTTTGTTGGTCCAGTCCATCGACACTTCGAAACCGCCACGCGCACAGATTCCTTTTACTGAACCTTCGCTCCAGGCATCGGGCAAAGCCGGAAGAAGACGAATTTCGGTTTCAGTCGATTGCACCAGCATTTCGGCTACTGCAGCTGCACCGCCAAAGTTACCATCAATCTGGAAAGGCGGATGTGCATCGAAAAGGTTGGGATAGGTTCCTCCACCTCGTGCATAATTGGTTTTAACCCCATCGGGATCAACATACTTGAGTAACTCACGGTACATTTTATACGCATGATCGCCATTCCAAAGTCGCGCCCAAAGATTGATCCGCCAGCCTTTCGACCATCCGGTGGTTTCGTCGCCTTTAATTTCGAGCGTTTTCCGGCAGGCATTGGCTAAATCAGGAGTTGTAACAGGTGTAATGTGATTCCCCGGGAAAAGTCCAAATAAATGCGACTGATGGCGGTGTTTCGGGTCCTGGTCATCCCAGTCGTAATACCATTCCTGAAGGTTTCCTTTTTTCCCAATCTGATAAGGATATAATCTCGACAGAGCTGTTTCCAGTTTTTCACGAAATTCAACATCCTGATTCATTAATCTGGAAGCCTGAATCGTATTCCGAAAGCATTCGCGAATCATAGCCAGATCGGCTGTTCCGCCATAAAGGGTAGCTCCGGCATAACCGTTAGGAGTTTTATAAATATTTTCAGGAGAAGTTGATGGCGAAGTGATCAGTTTCCCGTTTTTGTCTTCAACAAGCCATTCCAAACAAAATAGCGCAGTGCCTTTCATCAGTTCGTAAGCCCCATCTTTCAGAAATTTAAGATCGTGAGTGAACTGGTAATGCTCCCACAAATGAGTGCTCAACCAGGCACCTCCCATGTTCCAGTTTGCCCAGCTTGGTTCGCCCTTTCCGAAATCGCCCACCGGGTTGCTCATGGCCCAGATGTCGGAATTGTGACAAACAGTCCAACCATTCACACCATAGAATGTTTTGGCTGTCACTTTTCCGGTACTGGCCAGGTTTTTAATAAAACTCAGCAACGGTTGATGAAACTCGGAAAGGTTGGTGTTTTCGGCCAGCCAATAGTTTTCTTCGGCATTGATGTTGGTGGTGTAATTACAGCTCCAGGGCGGACGAATATGCGGATTCCAAAGCCCCTGCAAATTGGCCGGAACACCGATGGTACGAGAACTACTAATAAGCAAATACCGACCAAACTGAAAATACTGTACTTCCAGATTTTTATCTTCTTTCCCCAGCGCATATCTTCTAAGCCTTTCGTCAGTTGGCAGGTCGGGAGCTTCAGTTTTTCCCAGATTCAGACTAACCCGGCTAAAATATTTTTGAAAGTCGGCCAAATGCGACTTTTTAAGCTTTTTGAATGATTTCGAGGAAGCTGATTTCAATTGATTAGCAGCCAGTAATTCTGCATTTAGCCCTTCTGTGGCAGGATTTTTATCGAACCCATTAAAACTGGTGGCAATGGCAAGATAAATAACTGCTTCGGTGCCACCGGTCAGACCGATTGATTTTTCAGAAGCAGTCAGCTGACCATCCTTATTTTTTATCCTGATCTGAGTGGAGAACCGGGTTCCACGACTTTCTTCAGATACCACAGCATTAGCTATATCTCCACGATAATTCGGTTCAGCTTTAACCGGAGCAAAACCTTTTATCGTTAAAACCTGCCCGTTTGTTGAAACTGAATTTCGCAACTGGCTTTCAAAATTTACTTCAAAAGACAAAGCACCGGGTTTCGAACTACTCAGTTTCACAACCATTACCTGATCGGGATACGAAACAAAATACTCACGGGTAAATTTCACCCCGTTAATCTCGTAACTCACCGTTGAAACAGCTTTCGAGATATCCAGTTCGCGACGATAACTAGCAACCTCGCCTTCCGGTTTGAAATTCAGGAAAAGTGTTCCGAGTGGTGTATAAGATTGGGAAAAGCTTCCCTGAAGTTTACGCTGAAGCTGATCGGCCAGCTTGTAATCTTCATTTTTAAGCGCCTCCCGGATGGCCGGAATATTTTTGTACGCTTCAGGATTCATGTTGGGATTGACCGGTTCGCCCGACCAGAGGGTAATATCATTCAGATAAATTTTATCGGAGGCAACCCCACCAAACACAGAGGCTCCCATTTTTCCATTGCCAAGTACTAAAGTTTCCTCAAAATATTGTGCCGGCTGATTGTACCACAAGGTGTTTGCCGATTGCGAAAATCCTCGCTGGACACTGATTGCAAGCATCAGCAAGAAAAGGAATAAAAATTGGGCTTTCATCTGTTTTAAATTTGGTTTTAATTGTCAGATGGAACTCGTCATGGATAATGATGCTTCTGTGTGAGCATATCCCTCATGGCTCGTTTCATAAAGTCTGGTTTTGAAAATGGTTCTTCAAAGGAACTATTTTTTTTTCAGGAGAAACCTTCGATGAATTCTTATTTTCAAAAGTGACTGAGCAAATAAACAAAGGATTCACATCTTTCACTGAAAAGATGGAATCCCTTGTTGATTGTGAATTATACAAACAATTTACTTTTTGTTCTTCAGATACTTTTCAAAAAACCTAAATTTTCCATTTCGTATCTAAAGGTGAAAGCCCAATTCCGGGCTGATCGATCAAGATGATTTTTCCGTCAACCACTTTTACTCCGGAATAAGGATCATTCGAAATAAGCAGGTTTCCGTCCAGATCAGCCCAGTCAACTTTGGGAGAAAGCTGGGCCGCAGCCGAAACAGCGCACGAAGTTTCGGTCATACAGCCAATCATTACTTTCAGGTTGAGTGCGCGGGCCAAAGTCAGCATTTGGTGGGCTTCGCGCATCCCGGTACATTTCATCAGTTTAATGTTGATACCGTTATAAACACCTTTGGCTTTCATCACGTCGGGCAAGCGCTGAACCGACTCATCGCCAATGATGGGCAGCGGACTATGTTCGGTTAGCCAGGCAATATCATCGATAGCTGTTTTAGGCATGGGTTGCTCCACGAAAACAATATCCTTTTCTTTCAGCCAGTGAATCATATCCAGCGCTTTATTTTTATCGGTCCAGCCTTGGTTTACATCCACACACATTGGCACACTGGTCACCGACCGGATGGTTTCAATCATCTCCTTGTCATTGGCTTGCCCAAGCTTGACCTTCAATATTTTAAACGGTTTTGCTTCTTCGGTTTTCTGGCGAACCACTTCAGCCGTATCAATCCCGATGGTAAACGAGGTATTGGGTGTATCTGCCGGGTCGAACCCCCAGATTTTATACCAGGGTTGCCCCATCATTTTTCCGACCAGATCGTGCAAAGCAATGTCGACCGATGCTTTGGCGGCACAGTTACCTGGCATGACCGAATCGACATATTTCAGAATATCATCCATCTGAAACGGATCATTAAACTGACTTAAATTCAGCGATGAGAGGAATTTGGTAGCCGATTCGATGCTTTCGCCCAGGTATGGAGGCATAGATGCTTCTCCATAACCGGTTACACCCTCAAACTCCAGGCTGGTCAGCACATCGGGCGTTGATTTTCTTGAACTGATAGCCAGATTAAAAGCATGTCTCAATTGCAATTCGTAAGGAACAAATCTCAGTATAAGTCCTTTTCCGGAGGTTTTACCCGATTTCTTTTTCGTAGCTGCAAAAAGGGTCTCCATTCCGGTCAATCCGGCCAAAGCCGTTAATCCTGTGGTTCGTATAAAGTCGCGTCGGTTGTTCATATATTTGATTGATGTATTTTTTAACGATTTACAATTACATACCAGGGGTGATCTTTTACACGGGTGATTCCTTCCGTATTCAGCGATGTCAGTATTCGGCTGGATGCAACCAAAACTTTCCGATCAGTTAAATTATATGCCGGATCATTTGGATCAATGCTATTGATACGCACCATCCCTGACTCATGAATATATTTCCCGTTTCCCATGTATAAACCCACATGCGTAACGTGCTGGGCATTGCGTCCAAAAAACAGCAAATCACCGGGTTGAAGAGCATTCATATTGCTAAAATCGGGATGTTCACCATATCGGGCCTGCTGCGATGCGTCGCGCGCCAGAATTATTCCCTGTGAATAATACAACGTTTTGGTAAATCCGGAGCAATCGGCCGATTTGCTCGACGTACCACCCCACAAATACGGAAGTCCCATCATCCGGCGCCCAACCGAAATTAGTGCCGGCACATCAGGAGTATGGGTAGTCCACTCTTTCCACGATAAACATTCGTCTTTCTTCACATAGCCTGAACGGCCATCCGGAAGCCTGATTTTCAGAAAATCTTTTATTTCATCGTCAACTTCAAACAAATCACCAATCACCAGATCGGTTACAACCAATCCGTTCTCGTCAGGGACATCCAGAGCAACACCCGAAATCCGATTGTAAACGTAACGTTTCGACTTTTTCCAAACATCAAATACGATGCGACTGTGCCGAATCAGTCCGTTGCCTTCCATCCAGCCAATATATAAATCAGGAGTTTGAACACGGAACCAGCCATTTTCATATTCGAGCACCTTGAGTGGTGTGCCCATTAATGCTTGTGAAACCATTTCTGCAGCATGATCGGGATGTGAGCGCATATTTGCTACGGAAAGGGTAACCAATCCCCAGATTTTGTCTCCCAGAGAAATCTCCGGCAAAACCTCCAACGAATCAACGAATTGGATTTCCCGTTTGGTCAACAGATCAACAATCTTTTTTTTGGATTCAGGCAAATCAGTTTTCCCCTTTAAAACAATGGTTGACTGCAAAGTATCCTGAAGCGAGACATCCAGAATGGCAACTCGTTTATCCGGAACAAATTGTTTTTGAACCGATTGAATTTCGCTGGTCAGCATTTTAAAGTTCGGTGTCTGAGCCTGTGAAATCATTCCGGCGAATAAAACCAGAAATGAATTCAGCAGTATTTTGTGGATAATATTTTTCATAAATGTAAATTTTTCAGTTATTAAAAATTGGCATCCTGATTGTGTTGACTTATTTCAAAGTAACAACAGCCGATTGCGCCGATTCAACATTGTCTTTATTGGCGGCAGTCACAAAATAGCTTTTTCCAGACGTTCCGGCAAACTGATTGTCGGCAGCAATCTGAACAGCATGTGCATTGAAATTATTTTTAAAAATTTTATCCTTTTCAAGCATATAAACGACATATTTTTCAGCACCATAAACAGCATTCCAGCTCAATTTGGAATCCTTTGCAATTAAATTTGGAGCTTCAACAGGTGATGCTGTAATCGGCCCCATCACCGGCAATAACGATTTGTATTCATATTTGGTTTTCAGAAAATTAAACAACTCTGCATTTTCCAGAAATCGCATTCTGAAAAAGAAACAACCACACAAATTAGGACTTTCCCTGACTTTTTCAATCTGGCGGTCGAATTCAGAAATTGAGCCATAAGCCGGATAAGCCGGATCTTTGAATTTATATGCTGCAATTCCAATCACCATAGGTACGCCGTGTGAATTGGCATTCCAAAAATTAGCCTGTTTCCCAAAATCAGCTGTAGCATGTCCAAACTCCCAGTAAACTTGCGGTGCCAGATAATCAATCCACTTATTTTCGAGCCACACAAACGGGTCTGCATACAAATCAATACTATTTTCACGGCGGCCCGAAGGTGAAATTCCGAACAAAACGCTCGGTTTATTTGCTCTGATCACAGCGCTTACTTCTGATACCATTGTATTCACATTATCGGCCCTCCAGGTATGAATATCCTTTCCATTACCATATTTTTCAAAAGCCGCTTTGTCGTCGAACTTGAACGGATCGGTGGTTGACTTGGCCCCCCAGGGATAAAAATAATCATCAAAATGAATGGCATCAACATCATAGCGTGTAATGATATCTTTAACCACAGCAACCAAATGTGCCCGGACTTCGGGTAAACCCGGATTAAAATAGCGATTCCCATCAAAAGTAACCACCCATGAAGGATTTTTAACGGCCACATGACTCGCAGCCAGTGTTATAGAAGTAAGTCCAATCCGGTAAGGATTTAGCCACGCATGAAATTCCATCCCTCTTTTGTGGGCTTCATCAATGGCAAATTTCATAGGGTCGTAGCCAGGATCCATTCCCTGAACTCCGGTCAGATAGATAGACCAAGGTTCCAGCTCTGAAGGATAAAATGCATCAGCAGTTGGCCGAACCTGCATAATTACAGCGTTAAAATTCAGGGATTGACATCGTCCCATGTATGCCATCATTTCTGACATTTGAAGATCAGAATTTCCTTTTGTGGTGGGCCAGTCGTAATTACCAACTGTTGTAAGCCAGGCAGCGCGAATTTCTTTTTTATCAACAACAATCTTATCGTTTGCCGGATCATACGGACGATTGATTAAATCATCATCTTTCCGGCAGGACCACACAACAATCCACAAAAGGAATATAAACAGTAAATATTTGTATTTTATCGTCATTCTGAATTTAACTTTTAACAAAGCTTTCTACAGGTTTAACACAAAATAATTCTCTTTTAAAAAATAGAAATTTGGAACTTAAAATCTGAAACTATTTGTATTCCAGACAAGCAACGCGGCCATCCAACGAGGTGATCAGTACCTGATTTGCCCCCACCGACGTTACCGCGTTAATTAATGCATTGCTCAATTTATATTTCCAAACCACCTGATGCGTTGTTTTACTGACAGCCACCACTACCCCATTGCAGGTTGGCACAAAAATCAAATCCCCATTTTCAACAATGGGCGAAGGACCAATTTCGTAACCCAGATCGGCCTGACAATCCCAAATTACTGTTTGTTCGCTAGCTGACGTTTGTAATGCCAGCACATGGCCTTCAGTCATGTTTTTGATATAAACCTGTTCTCCATCGGCAGAGATTCCAATCGTTTCGCGACAAGAATATTTGCCGGAGTCCCAGATTTCCTTTCCTGTTTTAGCATCAAGTGCAGTCATCCGGCGATCGGGAGCGACAATAAAAACCTTTCCGTTTGCCGCCACTGGCCAAACCGCAGCTGGCGACAGCATTCGGTTGGCGTATTTTTCCCGTTTCCAAAGCAGCTTTCCGGTTTGCTGATCGAGTGCATAAAACGCATTGCCCCACGATCCAAAATACACAGCCCCTGCATAAACCAAAGGCTTTGATTCCACAAAATTATTCACTCCGTCAAACTGCCATTTTAGTTGTCCTGATCTGAGATCAATCGCTCTGAAAATGCCTTCGGAAGATCCGATAAAAACAGTCTCTTTATCAATCACCGGACATGCAACAATAGGCTTGTTGGTTGTAAACTTCCAGATTTGACGGCCATTTTTCAGATTTAAAGCATAAATATTTTGATCGGTAGAAGCACAAACAACGATATTTTTACTGATGGCTGGTGTTGAGTATATTTTCCCGGAAGTTGCAAACCTCCAAACCACCTTTCCTGAACCCGGCTGAACAGCTACGATTTCGCCTTTGGTATTGGCATAAACCGCCAGTTTTCCTGAAGCAGAAATTCCGGTACCGATATCACTCTGATCCTGAAACTGCCATTTTACCCGAACTTGCGGATACAGAGAATTGGCTGCAAAATCAGGGCGTGCCCACTGTTTCGGCTCCTCATTGTATATCTTCAGGCCCAGAGGAACTCTACACCAGACCGCACGTGTTTCCCTGCCGGGAATGCGTTCGGCATAATACATAGTATCTTTTGTAACCGTAACCAGATTGTACCCGCCAATTTCGTTTCTGGCCCGAAGATTGGAACGCCCCATCACGCCAGGAATTCCTTCAAAACGGAACAGTTTATTGGCATGTCCGTGCCCCAGTATACTGACCTGAATATTTCGGGTTTTTAGCAGATCAGTTACCTCGTACCAATTGGAGAGTGATTCGTCCAACGGATAATGATTGATAAAAATGATGGGCTGTTTGGGATCTTTCATGTTTTTCAGGGTCGATTCCAGAAAAACCATTTGTTCGCGCGGCACCAATCCGGGAGCCATTCGCATATTTGGTCCGCTGGCTGTACCAATGAATAAAAAGCCATTCTTTTCAAAGGAATAACCTTCGGCGCCTAAAATACGGACAAAATCATTGTTCCCGCTTTCCGACCATTTCGAATCGTGGTTTCCAGGTGTAATGTAACACGGCTTGTTGAGCTTGCTGAGAATGGATTGGGCTTCGAGAAGTTCTTTCTCTGAGCCGAATTCAGTCACATCGCCCGACAAAATCACAAAATCAATATCGGCCAACTGATTAATGTCTTCGACAGTCCGGATTAAATCTTCAGCGCCTGTACTTCCTCCAACATGCGTATCGGTAACATGAGCGAAACGGAAGGTTTGAGCATTCGCCTGAATGAGGAAAAAACAAAAAATTAAAAAGAAAAATTGTTTCATGCCCAAGTTTATTGATGACTTAAAAAAACTCATCGGATGACTTGAAGTCATCCGATGAGTTTTTTTAATAAATATCAAATATTATAGTTTTGGGGGCGTTTTGTAAATTATCTCAAAACTGCGCAGCAACTATAATTTATTGAAAATAGATTATTGCCATCCGGCATTTTGTTTCAATTCAACACCCTGATCTGCATATAACTTGATTTGATCAAGCGGAATCGGATCTAGATAAACTTTTGGATCGACAAATGTACGATGAGATGCAGCCGTTACGCAGGGCGTTATGTAGCCCTCTGCAGCATTATTCTCAATAACTGCTTTTAATGTTGCCGGCCATTGCGATTTTACAATCCAGGCACCCCGATTAATATCGGTACCGTTTGTATTGGCATATTCCAATTTTTTCCATCGTCTCAGGTCATCTAACCTAAATCCTTCCATTGCTAATTCGATCCTTCGCTCACGACGTATTTCCCAGATAATTGGAGAAACAGTCACATCGCGATTAGTATCCGTATAAACAACTCCATTTATTGCTGGCTGACCTCCAACGACCTGTAAGGCGGGCACCTTAACGCCAGTACGATTTCTCAATACATTAATTGACAAATCCAAATCACTTTGAGTAATGTTACCTAATTCAGCACACGCCTCAGCATAATTCATTAATACCTCTCCATAACGAATTACAGGAGCATCGGTAATGTTTAATGACCCACTTCCTTCAGGAAGTTCTTTTGTAGCATCGTTCAGAAATTTTATACTTGCATAACCGGAAGTTGAATAAATAGATACAACACCATACAAACGCAACTCTTTAGCCATAGTTAAAGTCATACGAGGATCGCGGTTCGTCATTGTATTATTAACAGCCTTATCTCCCAAGTATTTAGGAGAGACCAAAATTGGTAATCCATCATCACATAGATAAGAATCAACCAAATTTTTAGACATGCCCGATTGTGCTTCTTTGTTATTATAGCTGTTTAATGAATGTGTCAACAAAGCCGTTTCGTATTTCCTGTAAAGAATCATTTCCTTATTTGTGGCTAGATCGTTAGAGTTGAAGCAAGCTCGGTAGTCCGAATGTAAGGTGTAACCCCCTTTGGTAATTACCTCATTGGCAGCCCATTTTGATTTTGCTAAATAAGCTGCAGATTTTGTAGCATCTCCCAGGTGATATTTGAACCAAGTACCTTCAAACAACATGATTCTCGACATAAAAGCTAAAACCACATATTTATTAACAGATAGTCCCTTGGTTCCATCAACTGCCCGAACATTTGCGGCAGCATAATCGAAGTCTGCCAATATGCTGTCAACAACCAATGCCCGGGGATCACGGGGACGGTAAAGGGTCTCATTTTCTGTTTCAAGTGGAACTTTGTTAATCCATGGAACATCTCCATAAGTATTAACTAATCTGGCATATTCCAGAGCCCTGAAAAATCTGGCCACACCTGTCCAGTGGCTTTTGGCTTCAGCAGGAATGGGAGCACTCTTGATGTTCTCAATGAAAAGATTTGCTCTTCTCACGTAAGTGAAATTCCAATTAGTCCCAGAAGGAGTAGTTGGAACATTTTTCAGAAAAGCGGTTGGAGTAGTTGGAGCAAAATCATCATTCAATGATTGAAAGGAAAAATAGCTGCCATAACTATATCCAACACCATATCCAACAAAATGTCGCGAGTAGAATCCATAAGAAAAAGTTCGCATATTTTCTTCATTGGTAAAGTAGGTGCCTTGGGTCATCTGATCAAGTGGGGGTTTGTCCAGAATATCTTCACAGCCAGAGAAGATTATAGAAAGAAACCCGATTGCAAAAAGTATTTTGAATTTCATAGAATCTAGTTTTTAGTATTAAAAAGTTAACTGCAATCCAAAAGCAAGAGATCTGTTGTAAGGGTAAGATCTGCCATAGCCAACAGCAGAGTAATTCGGATTGTTACCAGTTTCCGGATCAATTGGAAGATAGAGGTTATCAAATTCAAACAGGTTCTCTCCACTAAAATAAATCCGGAATCGCTCAACCTTCACTTTTTTAGTGTATTTCGCCGGAATTGTATATCCTACTGTGATATTTTTACATCTTAGATAGGACATATCCAACAAATATTTAGTTTGTCGCAGAAAGTTTTTGGCATTATTTGATTGTATCGAATAGGTTGGTCTTGGGTAAAATGCGTCTGGTCTTTCAGGAGTCCAATAATCTAACTGATGATCGTATAACATATTTGCATATTCCCATCCAGGGATAAAAACTGGCCCATCAGCCCAATAATCGCGCTTTCCAACTCCCTGAAAGAATACATCTACATCAACACCTTTCCAATTTGCACCTAAACGAAAACTATACTGATATCTTGGCGTTTCATTACCAATAACTTTTAAATCACCATGATCATCAACAGTATTAGTTCCATAATCAATAACGCCATCGACTTTAAGGTCTTTATATTTGACATCACCAGGACCATAATAAAACCAACCCGACTCAAACTTCGATTGTGAAGGTGTAGTTGATAACATTGTTGGTTTTCCTCCAGTTAATACAAGATTTCCAGAAGCATCTGTAACAAAGTCGCTATTCTGAAAGTACCGGTCCGTTTCATAACCCCATATTTCACCTAATATCTTTCCTTCATAGTTTCCATATACATTCATCGTAGTATTGGCGTACTTGGTAATTTTATCCTGAAAATCAAAGAGGGAAGCCGTTGCATTGATTGTCAACCCATTTTTGAATTCATGAGAAAAGTCGATAGCTAATTCCCATCCTTTGGTTTGCATCTCTCCAAAATTCCTTTGGGGAGCCGAGGCGCCAAAGGTAGTTGGCAATGTAACCCCTGCGCTTAGCATATCAGAAACATTTCTTTTGTACCAATCGAAGGTCAATCCTAATTTATCATCGAAAAAACGGGCATCTAAACCAAAATCAAGCGAGTTGACGGTTTCCCAAGTCAATGTGGGTGCAACTACTTTCGGCGACCCAATGGTTACTGTATTGGTGGTTAGTAACCAGTCAGAATTCGTAGTTGCCATAGTTGGAATAAATGCACCAGTGCCAACATCCTGATTTCCTATTGATCCCCAGGAAGCGCGGAGTTTCATGTTAGAAAGATATGGTTTTAAAGGAGACATCCAAGGCTCTTCTGTAATTCGATAGCCTGCAGAAGCTGATGGAAAGAAAGCCCATTGATCGTTCGTTGGAAAACGGGAAGAACCATCATAACGGCCATTAAATTCTAAAAGAATTTTGTCTTTATAATCATAATTGATACGACCAAAGTAACCAAGCGTGGCCCATTGTCCGTGTGCTCCACTAACAGTCATATCGCCCGTTGCCAGAGAAATTTCCGGTTGATACCGGTCAATCAAAGTGTTTCTTTTGGACAAATTAGACCAGTTTTCATAAGACTCTAAATCAGAGCCAACAATCAATTTAAAACTATGCTCTTTGAATTTATTGACATAAGTTGCATAAGCCTTGAAAGTATTTGTATTATTCCATAAAGAGTTGTATTGAACCATATTGTATGAAGCACTCGAATATTTCGAATAAGCAAAAGTACCACCACCTGACCAGAAATCCCAAGCTTCAGCATATCCGCCAGGAGTATAAATATGGTGGTTAATGCTTGCATAAGTATAATCAGCATCAACAGTCAATCCTTTTGTAAGGTTCAAGGTTGTACCAAACGTAATTCGATTCAGAATCGAAGATACTTCCAGAGAGCTTGCTTGCTGATACTCTGTAATGGAACTTCTCCATGGTTTACCTTGATACGTTCCGTATGGATAGTACGGTGGCCATCTCAACAAATAATACCATGCATCGTATGTTGTTCCGGTATAAGAATATGGTGTTTTGTTACTGGTCTTAGACATCATGCCAATCGCACGAACTTGCAGCCAATCTTTTATTTGCGACGTTATATTTATTGTTGTATTAGCCCTTGAATATTTGTCGCGATTGACTTTAATTGCGCCGCTCTGGTCCAAATAGGCACCGCTGATATTGTAGGTAGTTTTATCATTACCCCCGCTTACACCAATGTTGTGTGTCTGTTGTGGAGTCCATTTATCTACGAACAGATCAATCGCATCCCAAGGACGATAGAAGAAAAGTAATCCTCCACGAACTTCAAAGTCCCTGCCCAATTCCATTTCAGGTCCCAAATTTTGTCCGCCATATTGTGCATTCCAATCCTTCATTTTTTGTATGGCTGTATCATCGATACTCATGCCTAAAGATGTAAGACTGGTTTTGCTTGGATCTACCCTTTTATGAATCAACATTGCCATAGTTGAATAATCAACATTTGAGGCCAACTTAGGCATATCAGTTGGAGTATTCCATGAAAAATTATTTGAATATGTAATTTTTGCTTCTCCTTTTTTCCCTTTCTTAGTTGTAATCAATACAACTCCCCAAGCAGCGCGTGCTCCATAAATGGAAGAGGAGGCAGCATCTTTTAATACTGAAATACTTTCGATATCATCAGGGTTTATCAGCATGATATCAGTAATTTCAACATTATCAAGCAAAATCAATGGTTTTGCCGCCGTATTGAGCGAACCAGTCAGCCCTCGAAGACGGATAGAAGGAGTAACACCCAAATCACCAGTATTAGTGGTAATGATCAAGCCAGGGACGGTTCCTTTCAAACCTCGACCAACGTCAGTGATTGGCCTTGATTCCAAAGTTTTCTCAACATTGACAGTAGAAACAGCTCCCGTCAGGTTTGCTTTCTTTTGAGTACCGTAACCTACAACTACTACTTCATCGATATCTTCAACCGAAGACTCTAATGTTACATTGATTGTGGATGAATTTTCCACTTTTACTTCCTGCGACTTCATACCAATATAACTAACAACCAGAGTTGCCCCTTCGGAAACCGAAAGTTCATACCGGCCGTCAGTATTGGTTATGATTCCGTTTTTGGTTCCTTTTTCAATAACCGAAACGCCCGGAAGTGATTCATTGGTCGCTTTTTCCCGGACAACTCCGGAAACCGACCGCTTTTGAGCCATTGTCAACTGGACAATCAGGCACAAAATGAAGATTAATGCTACCGTTTTTTTCATAACAAACAGGTTAAATTTACATTTTGAAATAGACTACATGTATGATTAGTTTCTTTGTTCAAATTGCATTAGCTAGTTGTCGTACAGAAAGAAATAAAGTAAAGTGTTGAAAAAAAGGCCGGGGCAACTTCACAAATTCAACGAAGACCAAATGATTAACACTTAAATATGGGACTAATGTAAAAAATTATTTCCAAAAAACATGTGTTTTTGTAACATGTAATACCAATTTATTTTTTATGAAATTTTATATTTTTTTAACAATTGAATATCAATGAATTACAAACCCTTATCGTGATACTATTTTTTATAACATATCCTGAAAGGTAATTCGGGAATGTTTAAGGATACAATACATACTTTTTTTGCAGTTTTTTGAAATTAGTCAAGCCGGGTTCCCACGATTCCCGAATCTCTTTTTCTGATTTTCCGGCAATAATTTGTTCTTTCAGCAGAGTAGTTCCGGCAAGTTTGTCGAAATTTCCCATCTGTTTACTCTGTTTGTAATCGAAAAATTTCTCCTTGTATGGATAGGCCTGATACATCTCTATCAGCCATTTGAGGTTAATCTGACCAGTCTGTCTAAATTCATTGGTATTATATTTACGGAGGTCAAGCCCATAGCAAATTTCGTTCTGATGGAGCGGAGTTTCACTCATTCCTTTAATACTTACCGGAGTGAATGAAAACTCATATTTCCCTTTCAGGTCAGGATTTCCCAGAACTGTAAACGGGAAATTGGTACCACGCCCCTGACTGATAATTGTTCCTTCGAACAAACAAAGCGATGGATATAAAAGAATCGACTGAGCGGTGTTCAGATTGGGTGATGGAGCAACTGGTAATACATATTCCATAGCATGGGTGTAGTTTGCCACCGGAATAATAGTTACCGAACATTTTAGCTGATTAGGCAACCAACCTTCTCCGTTATACATCCGGGCCAGTTCGCCAATAGTCATTCCATGCGTAACCGGAATGGGAAACATACCAATTCCTGATTTCAGCTTCATATCCAGAATAGGCCCGTCAACAGTGAATCCGTTTGGATTTGGGCGGTCTAAAATGAGCAATCCCGTGTTGTTTTCTGCACAGGCCTCCATTACCCTGGCCAACAGGTTGATGTAAGTATAAAACCTGGCACCAACATCCTGAATGTCATAAATCATCAGATCAACATCGGCAAGATCTTCTTTTGACGGTTTGTTTTTTTTACCGTAAAGCGAAATTTCGGGTATCCCGGTTTTGGCATCAATACTATCTGCAACAACGGCACCGGCGCTTGCTGTTCCGCGAAAGCCATGTTCGGGTCCAAAAACCTTCACAATTTTCACGCCCACCGCCATCAAACTATCAATCAGTGTTGTTTTTCCGATCACCGAAGTTGGATTGGCAACCAATGCAACCCGTTTTCCTTTCAATAAAGGGAGATATTTTTCGGTTTGCTCTGCACCGGTTTTGATTCGGTTCTGGGCTGAAGAAATGATAACTGCAAAGACCAGTACACAAATCCAGATTGCTTCACGTATTATTCTCATATATAAAGTTTTAGTATTTTAAATCATTGATAGTTCCAACCATAGTCAGATAATTTTCAATGGGCACATAAGTTGGTATGCTGTTTCCAGATCCCAATGCATAAGCTTTTGACCCGGTTATATCCAGTATGTTCCGGCATCGTTCCCTGATAGTATCAGGCTTACTCCGGACTAAAAAATCCATATCAATACCGCCAATGATCGCAATTCGGTCATGCCAGTTTTGCCAGGCTTGCTCGACAGGTAAAATGATGTCCTCGAAGGAATGTTTGGCATCGTATTTCATATCGTCAACAATATCATCGATCACCTCGGCAAGGTTTCCGCAGGAATGAAGGATGGCGAACTTCCCGTTTCGGTGGATGGCTTCCACAATCTTTTTGTGCCACGGAAAAATAAATTGACGAAGCATATCTGGTGAAAGCATGGTCTGAGTTTTGAAACCCCAGTCGTCGTTTACGATCAATGCGCCAACTGGTTCCAGCGAACTGCATATTTCATAAAACCGCAACAGTCGTGAACCCACCTCACTGAAAATTGTCTGCGTCAATTTCTCATCTTCATAAATCATGAAGCACAGTCGTTCAAAACCAACCAGGTCAATCACATTTTCGAGGACACCTCCTGGAGCTGAAATGATAAATTTCATTCCATCAACCAAGTCACCGGCTAAACGATTCAGTAATTCAAAATAACCTTGTTCCGGATCAGGCCAATTATACGACTCGAAAGATTTTCGATCGGTTATTGCAGAACCCTCATTAAGCGAAACAGTGGCTTTCTTTTCGTGATCGGTGTTTTCGAAAGAGAAAGCGTCAAAATAACGAGAAGGAATCGTGGCATAATCATATCCGGTTTTGTAAAAAAAACGGATAATTGACTTGATTTGATCAGCCCGATTGTTAAGCGAAGCAAATGTTTCGTCGTTCACATACGAAATCAAATCGCCGTTCACAAAATACTCGAAAAGCACCGGCCGGTCAGGTTTCTGACGGCAAAGCACTTTCTCCAGTTGGTGAAAGTCGGCAGGATATTTTCTTGGTTCTATCTTTTTTATTTGCACCTATAAATCTGCTTTTCAGGCATGAAAGGCCTGTTTACATTAGCCCGGGGCACCGCCCCGGGTAAAGGGAACACCGATGAAACCGTCCGCGAAAACATGATAATCAAGGCGAAAAACTTCTTTCGGACGGAATTGAATTCATGCCTTTTCGTCCGAAATAACGATAAACCTTTGCAAAACGTCATCGTGCGGACGATTTTTTGCCTGTTCTCCAACCCAGGGCGACGCTCCTTCGTCGTTTGCCCTGGGCTAGAATATCTTGTCCTTTCAGGACAATTATTACTTATTTATACAAATAGTATTTCTTCGACAACTTTTGAAAAACCGCCTCATCTTTGCGCCAGTAGGTCAACATATCGTCCACTTTCATATTTTTTGACATCAGCAACCGAATCTGATCTGATCCGCACACCTTGTCAAACATATCATAGCGTTTTTCAGTTTCAGGACCAAAACATTTTTTATTGGGATACGAAGCAGCCATTTCCTGCATCACGTAAAACTGAATTTCAGTCAGCCTGACTTTCTTGTAATCCGTCAGATAAAACTGGGACTCCGGAATAGTTCTTTCCCTGTCCAACGGCATAAAACGGTTTCAGGTAAATGGACGAAACAAAACTCCGGGTAACTGCAGGGCATTCAATCGTTTAGTTAAAGCAGAAGCATCAATCGAGTCTTTGGCAAACAGCTGGAATGGAAGGGTGTACCCACTCCAATCGACATAAAACTAAATTCGCCCAAAATGCCGGAAGCAGCATAATAATAAGCCGAAGTAGTGTGTGGAACATGAGGCGAAGTAAGCACCCAGGGCAGTCCGGTCTGATCGAATGCCATGCTTCGTTTCCACCCTTTCATGGGCACCACCGTTAATTTGCATTGCTTCTTCAACATCTTTTCGCCATTTAGCAATTTGGCCAATTCGCCACAGGTAAGGCCGTACAAATAAGGGATTTTAAACTGGCTGACAAACGAAATAAACTTATCCTCAGCCAGATTGCCTTCCACTTTTAATCCGCCGACTGGATTTGGGCCGTCTAGTACCACCATTTCAATATTGTTTTCGGCAGCCGCTTCCATTGCCAGTCCCATAGTGCTGATGTAAGTATATGAACGGCAGCCAATATCCTGAATATCGTACACCAAAACATCGACACCTTTCAGCATTTCGGCATTGGCTTTACGGGTTTTACCATAGAGCGAATACACCGGAATACCAGTTTGTTTATCGAGAGTCGTTTCCACTTTATCGCCGGCATATTCATCACCGCGAACGCCATGTTCTGGACCGTAAAGTGCAACCAGTTTCACTCCGGGAGCTTCGCTCAAATATCGACAGTGGACTTCAGCTGCGAATCGACACCCGTCGGTTGGTGATTAATCCACCCGTTTGCCCTGAAGAATCTTAAAATTGTTATCGCGCAACACTTCAATTCCGGTTTTTACTTTGGAAGCGCCAAAGGCATTAATAATCAGGAGTGACAACAAGGTAATTAGTAAGGTTTTTAGTTTTCATACGGGTTATATTTTGTCTTAATATTTTCATTCTTCCATTCAAAATCAGTTTCACATGAATGCGATTCGATTGTTGGCTTAATAAACCCGAAGGGTTGAAAAGATTACAGAAAATGGGCTATGAAGTCCCCTGAACCACGAAGTGGTGATATAATCCTGCCATACCTTCGGCATTTCTAATCCATAACTTCCTATTTAGCTACAATCCTAACATGCCCTTGGCATTAACTTTTTCAATCCTTCATATTTTTATAAATAACCGATAAAATTTCAGTCCGCACATCAAGGCACTGATCAGGTTGTTGTTGCGCGTTGGATATACCCGGTTTGACAGAAAAACATAGGTTAGCCGGGTTTTTGGATCCATCCATACGAAGGTACCGGTAAATCCGGAATGGCCGAAACTTTCGGGACTCACTTCCTGACAAGGATAAGCATCGGCCGGTTTCAGCGATTGATTATCGAGCGAAGGCTTATCGAAAATCACTCCGCGACGGTTGTTGTTCTGCGAAAACTGAACGCGGGTAAATTCTTTCATCGTTGCTTCACTCACGTATTGCTTCCCGCCGTAAGTTCCCATTTGCAGGTACATTTGCATCAGTTTGGCCAGATCGTTGGCCGAAGCAACAATCCGGCGTTGCCCGAAATTCCACCCAACACTGCCGACGATTCATCGTGAACCGTTCCCTGGATTAGCTGAAAGCGGTAATAATTATCAAGTTCGGTTGGAGCGATCCTATCGCGCGAAAAACGATCGAGCGGATTGTAAGTCAGGGCATAAGCGCCAAGGGGTTTATAAAACTCATCTTCACAAACTTTTTAAAATCAATTCCGGAGATGTGTTCCACTATTTGTGGGGTAATTACCAGTGGTAAATCGCTGTACACGTATTTGCCACGGGTTTTTAACGGTGTTCTTCGAATATCCGATTCACAATTTTCAGGAATTTTTTATCCAGATACATCCCCGGAGCCACACAAAGTGTGTGCTTTTTGTCGGGCGTAGCGGTGTACCATTTGGGCGAAGGTTTTCCGTTTTCCATGGTTTGTTTATAAAAACCGATAAAGGGAACCAGTCCCGATTGATGGGCATACAATTCGCGGACAGTCACATCGGCCTTATCAGACTTGTGGAACAGCCGTTTTTCCAATCCGGGAAATAAGTGGAAACAGGTTTGTCCAGATCAATTTTTCCTTCATCGTACAATTTCAGAATAGCAGGCGCGCCACCGCTCACTTTGGTCACCGAAGCCAGATCGTACAAATCGTCAAGCTTTGCCGGAACCAGTTTTTCGAACGTCTGATAGCCGTACGCTTTCCTGAAAATAATTTTTCCATCTTTCGCCACCAGCACATTGCACCGGGAAAAGCCTTTTATCGAGCGCATTATTCACGATCGAATCAATTTCAAATTCAATTTAGCCGATTTTATTCCAACCTCTTCCGGAATGGTGTATTTCAGTCGAACTGGCTTTTCGATGTTGATTCCAGCGCCTTTTGGGTAGGAATCTCCCATATTTTCAGACAATTTTCCTGAAGTGCCAATTCCTCCAAAAATCAGTTGGCGGCAAGCGATTGGGTGAGGCTATCGTTTTGAAAAGCCATGACCAAACCTGATGGTTTACCTGAACCTTCCATTATTTCTGGGTTACAGAAATACGTGATAACAGAAATTTTTTCATGATTCAAATAGTTCAGCAACTCTTCTGAATTGTTATTCAGATGAATACCAACAATAACCAGATTGAATCCTTCAGTTTTAGTTTAATTTCCGCAAATTCCTGAGATGTAAAATTCGCCGGAAGATTGAAAAAATCAACCTTCATGTAATTGGCCAGCATTTGCTGAAATTCAGTCGGCTTGGATTCGCCCACCGAAAGCGCAGCAATTTTCAAGGTGTCGAGCCGGCCAAGCGGAATCAGGTTGTTCTTGTTCTCCAGTAAAGTCAATGAAGCTTCAATTTGTTGCCGCTTTTTCAGTTCAGCTTCCTGGTCAGTCAACGAATGACACGAAACCAGCGCCATACTGAAAGCCGGAAGGATTGTCCAAAGAAGAATTGCCAGACCAAGTTTGATTAAAAAAAATGAAGATTTGAGTGATTTCATGTTCCGGTTTATTAAATTTCCATTTTGCATATTTTCAACTGTTCACAAATATTATCCAGTTCTTTCCTGGCTACATTTAAATCATCAACCTTTTTAACCGGCATCAGTTTTTTGCCTGAAGCATTAAAAAGAACAAGCCTGTAATCTTCATTGACAATAT
>CAXXKQ010000023.1:0-11203 GCA_963676535.2 Prolixibacteraceae bacterium
ATCATAGAAGCTGTAGCCGAAACTACTTTAGCGCTTTTCGATATGTTTCAACCGCCCGGGTCCGTGCGAAAGCATGGTCAACTATGGGTTTGGGATACGCTTCAGTTCCATATTCAGGAACCCATTTTCGAATGTATTCGTGATGTGGATCAAATTTTTTAGTCTGTAAATCGGGACTAAAAATCCGGAAATATGGGGCAGCATCGCAGCCCGAACCACTCGCCCACTGCCAGCCTCCGTTGTTCGATGCCAACTCAAAATCGAGCAGTTTTGATGCAAAATACGCTTCGCCCCAACGCCAGTCGATCAACAGGTGTTTTGTCAGGAAACTGGCCACTACCATCCTCACCCGGTTGTGCATATAGCCTGTTTCGTTCAGCTCACGCATTCCGGCATCAACCAGCGGATATCCGGTTTGACCGTTGCACCACCGTTCAAATTCCTGTTCCTCGTTTCGCCAGAAAATAAAATCATATACCGGTTTAAAGGCCTTTTCTGCAGCGTGAGGAAAATGCCATATAATATCCATATAAAAATTCCGCCAGATCAGTTCATTCAGAAAAACTTCGGAATGAAGCCGGGCCAAACGGGTCAGTTTTCGAATGGAGATGGTCCCGAACCGCAGATGAATACTCAGTCGGCTGGTTCCGTTTTCAGCAGGAAAATCACGCAGTCGGGCATAATTTTCGAGGATCGGCTGATCAATATTTTTCGATGGAAATACTTTTTGCTGAACCCGGTATCCAATCTCGTTCAATTGGGGAAAGTAGTCCGACGACAAATGCTTCAGTTTAAACAAAAACTTTTCACTTTCATAAAAACGAATGTCCTGATGTTCCAATTTTTCCTTCCATTTCCTGCTGTAAGGTGTAAAAACCGTGTAAGGCGATCCATCCGGTTTAACCACCTCATTCTGATGAAAAAACAACCTGATCTTTAAAACTATGGAATTCGCTTCCTTTATTATGGAGTAATTGAGCCACCTTCTGATCACGAAGAACAGCAGACGGTTCATAATCGGCATTGGCAAAAACACGTTGAATGGAATATTTTCCGGTCAATTGGCCGAAAACCACTTCGGGCGACGAAAAATAAACCTGCAAACTGCTATTGAATTTCCGGAATTCGCGATCGAGTTCCGTCAGACATTGGTGAATGAATGTCAATCGTGGGTCATCAGGATCGGGAAATTGAGACAGAATAGCCGGATCAAAAATGAAAATCGGAACAACCGGCAATCCGGCCGACAGGGCCAGGTACAAACCGTGATTGTCATCGATCCGTAAATCGCGGCGAAACCAGAAGATGTTTACATTTTCCATTCAGATCGTACTTTAAAACGCCATAGTATTTTACTTCAAATCAGGATATTGCTGCATAAACAGCGGCATGCATCATCTGGATAGCATCCTGCACAGCCTTTGAAATATCTGTTTCCGGTAAATTCTTAAGGTAACGGGCTGCTGTTTTTCGCCGGGCCCGGTCAGGAAAAATCCGGGACAGCAAATTGGTTTTGGCCACCATTACGGCCAAAGTCAGTGAATCTTCCGACGAATCATACAGTCCAAGCGAAGCTTGTTCCACTTCTTTCCGTATGGTTTCCACCAGTTCCCGGTCCATCAGGTAAACCTTCTCATAAGGAATAAACAGGATTCGTTTTTCCTCGGTCCGAAGTACATTTTTATGAACCAGGCTGCGAATAAACAGTCGCTGAATTTTCCGGCCCCGGATATTAAAATACGAAATCCAGTTCCGCAATTTCCGGTCTTTTCCCCGAAGCCGGATTCTGTTCAGAAAAAACTCATGAATTTCATCTTGCTGTGCCATTGGATTGGACAGATGAACAAGTTTGTTTTCAATCGAAATCAATTGTTTTTTCATCAGCTCAACAAAAACTGAACCGGTAAGTGTCATGCCCACAACCGATGAAGCACTGAGTAAGATACCGCCATTCTTAGGATTGACAGCCAAACAAAACAACTTTTCGCTCAATTTTAATGACCTATCCATTTTGTTTGATTTGATTTTTTTCAGTTCATTTACACCCAAGTAAAAATAAACAAATCATCCGTATAATAACTTGTTTTTTAATTGCCGGATAGAACTTGCAGGTAAAATATTCATCCGTATTTGTGTTTAACGGGCGTACCCGTTTCATCTGATGAAACAGCCATGATTTGGCAAACACAATCGAAAATTAAGAATAATATCCGGGATCATAACTATTTAAAATAATCATTAACAACAAACCATTTTATATGAAACGAGGTTTCGCAAGCGATAATAACTCAGGAATTCATCCTGAAATTTTAGAGGCTATTTCGGCAGCTAATGCCGGTCATGTAGTAGGGTATGGAGGCGACCAACTCACTCAACAGGCTGTTAACCGGTTCAAACAGGAATTTGGAGAAAACACCGATGTTTATTTTGTTTTCAACGGCACGGGCGCCAATGTACTGGGACTATCGACCCTCACCCGCTCATTTCATTCGGTGATTTGTGCCGATACCGCACACATCCATACTGACGAATGCGGAGCTCCTGAAAAGCTGACCGGGTCCAAATTATTAGCTGTCAAAACCGTGAAAGGTAAAATAAGTCCGGAAGAAATCTCGAAATACCTGCATGGATTCGATTTTGAACATCACTCCCAACCCGGAATAATTTCCATTTCGCAGGTAACTGAAATGGGAACCGTTTATTCACTCGAAGAAATTAAAGCGATCACCTCACTGGCTCATCAATATGGATTGTATGTCCACATGGATGGAGCCCGGTTGGCCAATGCAGCTGTATCACTCGGATTGCCTTTCCGCGCTTTTACTGTTGAGGCAGGCGTCGATGTTTTATCGTTTGGAGGCACCAAAAATGGCATGATGCTGGGCGAAGCGGTCCTGTTTTTCAATTCTGAATTATCAAAAAAAACAAAATACATCCGCAAACAGAATATGCAACTGTACTCCAAAATGCGATTTGTAAGCGCCCAGTTTCTGGCCTATTTCAACAACGAACTTTGGAAACGCAATGCAACCCATTCGAACCGGATGGCCAAACTGCTGGAACAAAAAGTACAGGAAATTCAGGCTATCCAACTGACCCAGGAAGTTGAAGCCAACGGTATCTTTGCTATCGTTCCGTCGGAAATCATTCCGCAGCTTCAGGAAAAATATTTCTTTTATGTATGGGACGAAAACCGTTCCGAAGTACGCTGGATGACTTCGTTTGATACGCAGGAAGAAGATATTATTAACTTCACCAATTTGATCAAATCGCTGGTTTGAAATGCCACTTTTCAACTATTACCCCAGACAAACAGGACAAACCGATCCGGATACAGACAAGAAAATTTTTAAGTACAGTCTGATATTTCCGATTGCAATCCTGTGCTTGTTCTGGCTGGTTAAAATAGTTGAAAACCTTTACAGTCTCGATTTAGCTGAATGGGGAATTTTACCTTTACATGCCGAAGGATTACCGGGAATATTATTTTCTCCTTTTATCCACGGTAGCTACGAGCATTTAATATCCAATTCAGTTCCATTTCTGATCCTTTCGTTTACCCTGCTTTATTTTTACCGGAGCCTGGCCTATCGCATTTTTTTCCTGATTTACTTTCTTTCGGGCATTTGCGTCTGGCTGGGTGGTCGCGAATCGTGGCACATCGGGGCAAGCGGTCTGGTTTATGGGCTGGCTTCTTTCCTGTTTTTCAGCGGCATATTCCGGCGCGACATGAACCTGCTCACCATCAGCATTATTGTGGTCTTTCTTTACGGAAGCATGTTCTGGGGAATTTTCCCGCTTAAACCCGAGATTTCATGGGAAAGTCACCTGTGGGGCACCGCCAGTGGATTGGTTCTGGCCTGGTACTATCGCCGCCAGGGACCGGTCCGTCCGATGGCAAGTTGGGAAAATGAACCGGAAGAAGATGAACCGGTCGAGGAAGAACTTAACACAGAAATAACAAGCGAAGAACTTCCTGAAGATTTGGACCGTATAGAACACATCAATTGACTTCCAGCATCCTATTCAGCTATTTTTAGTCCGTCTGGCCTGTATCCGGATAATCATAAACCAGTCAAAATGGATAATTTTTTACTTCGCTCCGCGGATATGAGAAAAAATTCTAACTTTGCCAACCCATATATAAACAGGTTCTAAGGCGATGATTAGCAGAAGAATAATCCGAATCAAAGTATTGCAGATTTTATACGCGTTCTTTACTTCCCCTGAAGCATCCATCAACAACACCGAAAAAGAGCTGCTTTTCAGTTTGCAGAAAACTTACGACCTGTATCATTACCTGATGGGCCTTGTTCTTGAAATCGAGAAGTTTGCACAGGAGCGCATCGATCTCGGCCTAAAAAAACACCGCCCGACAAGCGCCGATCTTTCCCCGAATATCCGCTTTGTCAACAACAGGTTGATTTATCAGTTGAAACAAAACATTTCATTGAATAAATACCTGGAGTCATCCAAATTAAGCTGGAGTAACGATCAGGAGCTGGTCCGCAAACTATACATGGCCATGATCGATCAGGACTTCTATAAAGCCTACATGGAATCGACCACCAACTCATATTCCGAGGATCGCGACCTGGTGGAAGATATTTTCAAATACTTGATTTTGGGCAACGACGACATTGAAATGTTGCTTGAAGAACAAAGCATTTACTGGAACGACGATATGGATTTTGTGGTCAGCATGATCCTGAAAACCTTTAAGAAATTTAAGGAATACAGTGACGAAGGTCAACCACTGCTACCTATGTACAAAGATGACGAGGACCGACAATTTGCCAAAGATTTGTACCGAAAAGTGGTTGTCAACCATGAAGATAGCATGGTTATGATCAAACAGCACACCGTCAATTGGGACATTGAACGCATTGCCTTTATAGACAACCTGATCCTCGAACTGGCGCTGACTGAGTTCCTCTACTTCCCATCAATACCGACCAAAGTAACTATGAACGAATACATCGAACTTTCGAAGTATTACAGCACCGAAAAAAGCCGTAATTTCATCAACGGCATTCTCGACAAAGCCCTGAAGGATTTGAAGAAAGCGAATAAAATCCTCAAGGTTGGCCGGGGTTTAATTGGCGAAGACGACAACGAATGAAAGCGAGTTCCAAGTTTCAAGTTTCAGGCTTCAAATTAACAGCCGGAATACTTTTATTTATGACAGTCCTGTCATTGTCTTGTAATTCAGGAACAAAACAGGCAGTCCCTGCAACACAGTCGAACGAATCAGGAACGGCTAAATTTGTCTTTTCCGAAGAAATCCATAATTTTGGTTCGCTTAAGGCCGGAGAAATTGTCTCGTTCACTTTTATTTTCAGGAATGAAGGAACCAAAACTCTAAGCATTACCGGGATTAATTCGGGATGCGGATGTACGGAAGTTAAAATTCCGGACAAAACCATCGAACCGGGACAGGAAGGGCAGATTGAAGTAATTTACAACTCGGCAGGCGAAGTCGGGAAACAGTTAAAAACCATTACCCTGTTCTCCAACGCTGAACCCGCCGAAAAGCACATTTACATCCGGGCAAGCGTAACCAATGAAGTTATTGAATTATACAGTTAAAAATTAATACTTTTTCTGAATGAACTATTTATTGATGGCACAACCGGCACAAGGTGCCCAGCCGAACCCAATCATGACTTTTCTCCCGTTGATTTTGATTATTGTAGTATTCTACTTTTTCATGATCCGTCCGCAAATGAAACGGCAGAAAGAACTAGCCACTTTTCGCAACAGCCTCGAAAAAGGAGATAAAGTGGTGACAACCGGTGGTATTTATGGAAAAGTCCTTGAAATCAAAGACAACACCGTTTTACTCCAGGTCGACGACAATGTCAAAATCCGTGTCGACAAAGCTGCGATTGTGAAAGACATGAGCGATGTCCAGAATCAGAAATAATTGAAATTTTCATAATACTAAGGGCCGGCTCATTGTCGGCCCTTTTTTTTTATCTTTGAAACCGTGAAAACAAACTGGGTATATAAAGCCGTAAAATTCCTGAAAAAGGTTTATTTCCGCAACGATAGGCGAGTTGCCGCCTATTTGGTTTGTGTGGTTATTGCCACCGGGTTCTGGTTTCTGAATGCCCTCAGCAAAACATACACGGTCGACTTAGTTGTTCCGGTCAGCTATGTTAATTTTCCTGACAACAAAACCTTGTCAAGCAAGCCGCCCGATCAGTTCGACCTGAAAGTGAAAGCGCACGGCTTCACTATTCTGCGACACCGGTTCAGCCTCTGGTTCATGCCATTCGAATTCAACGTGAACGACATGACCGGTAACCGGATGAAGGAAAGTAAAAAAAGCAACTTTGCTTTTCCGACACGCCAGCTTCTGACCGAATTGTCTTATCAATTGTCGAACGATATGGAAATCCTGAGTATGAATCCCGACACCTTGTTTTTCAGCTTCGATCGAATGGGGCAAAAACAGGTAAAAGTGAAGCCCGTTGTCAAACCAGACCTCAAAAAACAATACCAGATTTCAGGGGACATTGTAACCATCCCCGATTCGACAGTGGTAATCGGACCTCAGGCATTATTAGATACCCTGAAATACATCTACACTGAATCGCCCCGACTGAGTGCTGTCGATCAGTCGGTTCAGACTGAAATTCCATTGCAAAAAATAAAAGAAGTATTTTATGATCCGGGAAAAGTAAAGCTAAAAATACCGGTTGAAGAATATACTGAGGCCCAGCTTTCGGTTCCGGTTACGGCCACTGGCCTGCCTTCCGGAGTGAACATCAAACTTTTTCCGGCCAAAGTGAACGTATCATTTCAGGTTAGCCTGAGCCGTTTTTCTGAAACCCAAGCCGAAGATTTTAAGCTGACTGTTTCGTATTCCGACATTCAGGCCGGGAAACAACGACTGACCATTAACTGCGAGTCGTCGCCTGCCTACCTGTATGCCCTGAAAATCAGGCCCGAAGAACTTGAATACCTGATTGAATCGGGTATCTCGCATTAACAAACTCCAGATTGGCAATGCTATTGTTTTTGATAGAAAATAAAACGATGATCAAAGTAGGAATCACAGGCGGAATAGGGAGCGGCAAAAGCACGGTTTGCAAGGTCTTCAGAACAATGGGCATTCCGGTTTTTGAAGCCGATCAGGTGGCTAGGCAACTCCAGAATAACGATCCCGGAGTCAGGCAAGAAATCATTAACTTGTTTGGACCGGACGTTTACCTGCCCGATCAGACTATTGACCGAAAACACCTCGCATCGATTGTTTTCAAAAGCCCACTTTTACTGGAACAACTAACTGGTATTGTACATCCGGCGGTGAAAAAGGCCTTTTATGAATGGTACGAAAAACAGGATTCACCTTACATTATACATGAAGCTGCCATTTTGTTTGAAAGTGGCTTTTATAAAATGATGGATAAAACAATTACCGTAGTTACTGACGAAGCACAACGCATACAGCGTGTTATGAAACGTAACAACATTACACTGGAAGCAGTGAAAGAACGAATAAAGAATCAGTGGACCGATGTGGAAAGAATCAAGTTAGCTGATTATATTATCCGCAACAACGACGATGAACTAATCGTTCCGCAAATTATAGATATTGACAAAAAAATAAGAGCAGATGGCTAAATTTGGAAAATGGATTACCGGCGGTCTGGGGTGGGCCTTTTTCGGACCAATCGGAGGAATTTTAGGTTTTGTAGTCGGATCGCTGATCGATAAAGATCAGCCGATGTATGGAGGCAATGAATATCGACCGCAGCCAACTACCCAGGGAGGCTACATCATGAGCCTGCTGGTTTTGGTAGCAGCCGTAATGAAAGCCGATGGCAAAGTATTGAAATCGGAGCTGGATTATACCAAACGGTTTTTTGTCGGATCGTTTGGTCCGGCTGCTGCCAGTGAGGCCATTAAAATGCTGCGTGATTTACTGCAGCAAAATATCCCGGTTACCGAAGTTTGCCACCAGATCCGTAAAAACATGGATCATCCGTCGCGCTTGCAGTTGGTACACTTTCTCTTCGGAATTGCCGACGCCGATGGACATATCCACGAAACCGAACACAAGCTGATCAAACACATTGCTGAACAAATGGGGATCAGTCAGAAAGACTATGAATCCATTGAATCGATGTTTGTACCCAATACCGACGCAGCCTATAAAATCCTGGAAGTTGAACCGACTGCCACCGACGAAGAATTGAAAAAAGCCTACCGTAAAATGGCTATTAAATATCATCCTGACAAGGTTCATTACCTTGGCGAAGACATTCAAAAAGCTGCTCACGAAAAATTCCAGAAAGTAAACGAAGCCTGGGAGACCATTAAGAAGCAGCGGGGAATTGTGTAAAATAATTAATCCTTGAAGTTTTTAAAAACTTCAAGGATTAATTCTGCATTTTCGATTTCCTTTTCAGGCAGCCGAAATAAATTAAACTACCGGTGAAAACTCTGGCCCATAAATTTTAACCCTTCAACCAGCCCGGTGCGCCAGTACGGCCATTCGTGCCCACCCTGACGGGTACGGTATTCGTGAGGAATTTCAAGTTTTCGCATCTGAATGTGCAATTGCGAATTCCCCAGATACAGGAAATCGTCGTCGCCACAATCGATGTAAAAACGGATCGATTTTAGTTTTTCTTTCGGAATATCATAAATCAGGTGCAGCGGACTGTGTGCTTTCCAGTTCTCCGAAATTCGCGATTCCCCAACCAGTCCTTTTCCAAAGATTTCTCCAAAAAAACGGTTGTAATTATCGCCTGGCATAGCAACAATCTCTTCGTCAGTGAATGTTCCGGAGCTAAAAGCCACGCAACTTGAAAACAAATCCGGGTAACGCATCGACAACATCAGCGAGCCATATCCGCCCATCGATAAGCCTGATATAGCTCTGAATTCCTTCTTTGCCCGAATGCGGTAAGTGCTTTCGATATATGGCATAAATTCTTTCACAAACATATCTTCCCACGGATTAGCCTTTTTATAGTCGTTGCAGTACCAGGTGACTTTTCCATCAGGCATCACGATGATCGCAGGCGGAAAGTCGCCATTTTCAATACCCTTGTCGGCAATCTGAGCCACTTCTCCAAACTGCACCCAGCCTGTTTCGTCGTCAGAATAACCGTGCAGCATATACACCACCGGATAACTCCGGTTCGACGTTTGATAATCAGCAGGCAGATAGATGGAATATTCAACCGGATATCCCAGTAATTTGCTGTCGTATTTCAAACTTTCTTTAACAATTCCCTTTTGGGAAAATCCGGCAACTGCCAGAAATAACAAAATTGATACAGATAAAATGGATTTCATAATCATTTGGTGTTCATTGTCAATTAGATTTTTATAAGCCAGAAGTCCAAAAATAGCCAGAAACTGATTAGATTTCATTGCAATTCACAAAAAAATAGTTTTCCTTTGTTCGTAAATTACCGAACAGAAATGAAACAAAAAGATCTTATTTCAGAAGAACAAAAAAAGCTTGCCCGCTATGCCAAAGCGATGGGACACCCCATCCGGATTTACATTCTGGATTTGCTGTCGAAACAATCGTGCTGTTACAGTGGCGACCTGACGGAAGATCTGCCGATTGTCAAATCGACTCTTTCACAACACCTGAAAGAACTGAAAGATGCAGGACTGATTCAGGGCGAAATTGAAGCTCCCCGAATTAAATATTGCATCAACAAAGAAAACTGGGCAGAAGCTCAGGAAGGATTTAAACGAATCTTGAAAATGTAAAAAATTTGTTTTCAATGTTCGTCGTTTTACGAACGAAAAACAGTCAACTTAAATTCAGATAAAATGGAAATCAAAGTATTAGGAACAGGTTGCGCCAAATGTAAATCGCTCGAAAAGGCAACCATCGAAGCTGTCAATGAAGCTGGAATTGATGCTACTGTTACCAAAGTAGAAGACTTTATCGAAATCATGAAACTGGGTGTGATGACTACGCCCGCGCTGGTTGTTGATGGGAAAATTCTGGTCAAGGGACGGGTTCCTTCAGTTGCTGAAATCAGACAACTGCTTATAGATGTCCTTCAGACTAAATAGATTTAATGCTCTTGACATTAGACAAAAAAACCAAAATCATGAAGAAGTTTTTATTTATCCTCGCTCTGTTAATCTCCGGAATTTCTGCTGTAAATGCTCAATCGGGAACAAAACCATCGGAAGTTGAAGCCTACTATTTTCATTTTACATCTCGTTGTGAAACTTGCCGAACGGTTGAAGCCGAGGCAAAAGCGGATATTCAAAATCTTTACGGCGGACAGGTCAGCTTTCAGTCTATAAATCTGGACGATGCCTCCAGCAAGGCGATTGCTGAGAAACTCAAGATTTCGGGACAAACCTTATTGATTGTGAAAGGTGACCAGAAAATTAACCTGACCAACGAAGGCTTTTTGTATGCCATGCAAAATCCTGCAAAAACTAAAAGCAATTATCAAACAAAAAGTGGACAAACTTATCGGGCTGTAATCCATGGAATTATTAACCAACCTGCTCGAAAAACAGCACTATGCCCTGGCTTTCGGCCCTGGTGCTGGGTTTAATGACGGCCATCAGCCCTTGTCCGCTGGCGACAAACATCACAGCAGTTGGTTTTATCAGCAAGGACATTGAAAACCGCAACCGAGTTTTTGTTAATGGCTTGCTCTATACGCTTGGGCGAGCAATTTCGTATACAGCCATCGCGCTGATTATTTTTCTGGGAGCCGACCAGTTTAAATTTTCGGGGTTCTTCCAACGCTACGGCGAAAAAATCATTGGGCCGTTACTCATTCTCATCGGCTTATTTATGCTCGATCTGATTAAAATAAACTTTCCGGGTGTAAGTGCACTGACCTCGAAAATGGAAACCAAAACCAAATGGGGATACTTCGATGCCATTTTGCTGGGCATGATTTTCGCTCTGGCTTTTTGCCCGTACAGCGGTGTACTTTATTTTGGAATGCTTGTTCCATTGACAGTCGCCAGCGCATCAGGTCTTTACCTACCCATCGTTTTTTGCATTGGCAACAGGAATTCCGGTCATTATTTTTGCATGGGTTATTGCTTTTTCACTGGCTCACTCGGAAATTTTTACAACAAGCTAAAGAGCTTTGAACTATGGTTTCGTCGGGTAATTGCAATTCTTTTTATTGCCATTGGCTTTTATTACATGAAAATTTCTTTTGTATAAAAATTTTGAACTCATTGT
>CAXXKQ010000024.1:0-336353 GCA_963676535.2 Prolixibacteraceae bacterium
TACTTATGAAAACCTTTATTTTTCTCATACATCTTCGAAGAGATTTGTCTCTTCTTAAAGTTCCGAAAAAAGTTCTAGTTCACCACAATCTTGGTCGTATAATTCACTTCTTCACCTGAAATGTTCAACAGATAAAGGCCACGCAGGAAATCAACGTTAACCGAATTTGATCCGGCAGAAAGCCTGCAGGTCAAAATAATTCTTCCGTTCAAATCAGAAAAAACAGCGCGACCGATTTTTAAATCTTCGGGCACGGAAATAGTCAGTGGCCGACCCGAAACCGGATTGGGCATCACATTAATATCAGGTTGTCGGATCAGGCTGGCAGCGGTTATCTGCTGCTGTACAATTTTCACTTGCTGTGTTTCGTTGCAGCCGTAAATGTAAATTCCGCCCGATCGTGTTCCGGATGTTAAAGCCGGGACAGTCACATTTACGGTGTTTCCGGTAACCGTTGTAGTGTAAAAAGTTCCGATCTTTTTCACCAGTTCAAAACCTTTTTCGGCATCAATTGTAAATGCTTTTGTTCCGCCACCGAGTCCGAAATTAAGTGTATTCGACGAAGTTGTCAAGTTGCACAGTTTGGTTCCTATTTCCAAAGCTCCGGCATCGCGTTTGCCAATTGGATCATTTCCTGCCATGTCATGTAGGAAAGGTCCGCTGAATTCCCATTTGTACAACTCGTCAATAGTGGTCTTGGCATCGGCCAAAGTTCCCTTCGAAACCCGCATAAAATCAATGGTTCCTGAAAAGAAATTTCCGTTACTGTCTTTTCCAATCATGAAATCGACAATATTGGTCAATGAAATACCAATAGAAGGCATGGTTCCGTTGCTTGCACTGTTTACTAAAACTCCGTCAACAAAAACTTTTACTGAAGCGGTTGAGCGGTTTACTTCGGCCAGCAAGTGATGCCAGTTGCCATCGTTGACGACCGATCCAGATTGACGAAACTCCACATTCCCATTATTTAGAATGCTGAAACGGGCTTTTCCTGAGCCGTCAATATCCAGCTGGTAACCATATCCGGAAGTTCCGGATTTCGAAATCATCACACCGCCTGTATGTTGAGGGGTTGTTTTGAAATAGCTTTCGAGAATGAAGCTGTTGATAGTCATGTCCACATTATTGCAGATGGTTTGGCTGGTCACGTCGTTTTTCAGGCTGCAATAGGTTTGCTTTCCGTCGAAAATCAAAGCGCCTTCTGAAAAATCTTCCAGATTACCTTTTACAAAGCTTCCGGCAGCTAATCCATAAGCTTTTAGATGGTTCTTCGGAAAGCTGTTATAATCTTCACGATTGACAAACTCACTGGTAAAATAAAAGTTTTCACCTTTGATGAGGCTCGAATCGGCCCGGTGTTTCAGGAAATTCCATTCGCCCACCACACTGCTTAACGGGAAAGGGGCAAAAAATTTCACTCCCTGATCAATGAGTTCGCTGGTGGCTGTTGGCCTGAAGTCACCCGATTTAGGTTTGGTAAATACACGCTTTGAGGTTTCATAGCCAACCTGTCCCAAATCAGGAGTATAAGAATTAAGTTTATCGACAAACTGGCTAAACGTGAATTTAAACTTTGTATTCGGGCTGTTGGTCACGAAGGTTCCCTGAAATAAATTTCCGCTAAAAAAGTTGTTGCCTATTGATTCAAAAGGAATACCGGCTACATCAGTCGTATGATTAATTTGTAATTGGGTACTGTCGCCCACGTTGCCCAAATAATAGTTTTGTCCGTCAGGACCACCGCCATTATCGCCAGAGCCGGTAAGTGATGCGGTATTATAGGCCACATTATGCACAAACATATTATAATAACCATAGGTTTGAAAATAGGCATCCGCATTTTTGTTCCAGCCTGTTCCTTTTACTATGTTGTTGAAAACGTATTGTTTGAATGCTCCGTCGAAATAAAACGGATAGCCCAGCGATACCACCTGTGTTCCCCAGTTGTAGTGCCAGCCCTGTGCATCTTCCGAAATGTTGTTGTAAGTGTAAACCGGGCCACCCTGCCAACTTTCGATACCGCCGTAGTCGTTCACCCCTTGCAGCGAATGCGATACCTTATTGTGATGAACCAGTCCGCGAACAAACGGAACTGTATTTGTAGCCCGGTCTGCTTTACCCCAAAAGAAATTGAGGCCATTTCCCCAGGTATGGTCAATGATGTTTCCGGCAATTTCGCCAACCGTCAGGTTTCCGGCAATGGCAGGAATGGAACTGTACCAGCGTCCGAGATGGCGCGTACCGTTTTCAAAATTTTATTCCGGAGAATGGAAACTTCATCGGGTCCATTCAGCAGGACTGAGAAATCGTCCATGTAATTCATCTCATTGTCGGTAAATACCAGGTTTTTCCTGTTCCGTTAGCCATCACTCCGGCATTCAGGTATTGAAATTTGCAGTTTTTGATGGTGATGGTTGAACTGTTGTCAACTTTGATCGTTGGAACGCCGTCGCTTGTGCCATAGCGAACATTGTCGTAAGTAGTGAATCCGAGGGTCAGTCCACTGATTTCGATGTTGCTTTTTCCCGAGATGGTAATCAGGGTCGATTTGGAAGCCACTTCAACGGTTGCAGTATTCGGATCTTTGTCGCCTTCCAGCCGGATAAACATTCTGCCGGTCGATTTGTCGTAGTAATATTCTCCTGCGGCATCGAGCATGAATGGCGTATTTTCCACATAATATTTGGAGTCTTTTCCCCCAAAATTCTGATCGGGAACAGTAATGGTTTTGGTTGCCGGATTATAATCTGAAATTTTTTGTTTCCAGAGCGTACACATAACAATTGCATCTTCGATAGCCCAAACATCACCACCCTTCAGGACATTGACATCAGTCCAGACAAAATTTTTGGTGTCGGTCAGCGTCAAAACCGAACCTGATTTCGTTTTGGCGGTAAACGACCACCACTTTTGCATCGGTTCGGCCGGGGTATCCACGTAATTGGGCGTTCGGGCCAGATAAACCCGTTTTATTCCGGTGGAAGTGACTTCGCCTACCACTTTAGTTGGATTCGTAATTCCGGAAAAGTCCTTGTACCAAACCAAATCCGGATTGGGAATATTGGGTGCTATTGTTGCGTTTGCTTTAGTCCAGCCTCCGGTTGCCACTACCGACCCGTAGATTCCTGCTTCGCCGGTTCCCCAGTCGGGGTCGGAAGTCAGGCGGATGGGATCTCCGGCAGCTCCTGATTCTTTGGCAGTCATTGACCCGCGATAAATTACGCCGCGTTTAAAAATATAAGTTTGAATTCCTGAAGTGGTCAATGCTTTTCCTGTGGCCGCCACATCCCATGGATGGTGTTTCCATGCCGTTGCAGGAGTCATTCCGTCGTTGCTATCGTTGCCACCTTCATAGTCGATGTACCTGACAGATGTTCCTTTCACCAATTGAAAGGGTAGGGGCGCCCATTCCAGATCGCCGTTGGGTAAGACTTTGGCCTGTTGGGTTTCCCAGGAATAAATCGTTGGCGGAGTTTGGGCAAACACCTGCAATGACAGGAGTATCACTCCCAAAATCAAAAGTTTTTTCATAAAAGGTCTAGTTGGTTAGATTGAATCAACATTAGTTGCTTCAGTTTTGAAAATAGAATAGTTATGTTTGATCAAATATAAAAATGCAATTCACCCTGCAATCCGATAAATCGAATGCTTTGAGGCTGTCTCAAAAGTCAAAATTCTTGAGTATCTGGTCATCCCGATTTTATTTCGGGATCTGATATACAATGTGTTGAGATCCTGAAACCCCGTCTGATCATCCGGGCAGGAAGTTCAGGATGACTGTGTCAATGACTTTTGAGACAACCTCAAAGAGAGAGTTCTGTTGGGTTTATTCAATATTCCCGACGGATTATTGATAACCCCATTTTTTCATGATGTCGAAATCTTCCTTCATGCAAGCTATTGGCGCTTTGCCCTGATAGGATTCCTGTTCAATGATGTAAACTTTGGTTCCACCGGTCTTGCGGCAAATATCCAGAACCTCTTTTACCGGGATAATGCCCTTGCCCAGAAGAGCACTTTCGTATTTTTCTGCTGTATTCACGGCAATTTCATCCTTCACATGGATCAGTTCAAATTTTCCGGGATATCTGCTGATCACATCTAACGCTTTGGCGCCGCCAATGTACATGTTGCCAATATCAAGCTGCATAACTACTTTGTTGACATCCAGTGTTTTCATCATGATGTCGAAAAGTTTCATGCCATTTAATTCTTCAGTGAATTCGGCCCAGTGGTTGTGGTAGCCGAATTTCATTCCAGATTTTTGACACAAATCGCCACATTTGGCAAAGACATCAAGATAAACCATCAGATCATCATAAGTTTTGCGCATACTTTCGTCCATCCACGGACTGATTACATATTTCTGTCCCATGAAGGCAGCATCTTCAACAGTGTATTTCCAGGCATCGGTAAAGTCTTTTTTCGTAGCGTTCCAGTGATTTTTCCCCATGACGGTATGTCCGCTTGGCATTTTCAGACCAAGGTCGTCGAGTACTTTCTTAAATTCTTTGGCCGTGAACCCATAAAATTTGCGGTCTATGTAGTTGGCATGCTCTACATATTTATATCCCATTTTGGCCAGTTGAGTTAATGTTCCGACTGGATCTTTCTTCATATCATCGCGAACCGAGTAGAGCTGTATTCCAATAATTTCAGAGGATTTGGAGGCGCCCCATGCTGTTTTCGACAAAAAGACTGTTCCTGCAAGCAGCACTGCGCTGTTTTGAATAAATGTCCGACGTGATGTTTTCATAGTTTGTTGTTTTTGTATGGTTTGTAGTTAATTTTTCAATATTAGAACTGATGGAATGCCTGGGAAACAAAATCCAGAACCGTTGGCAATGCTTCGCGCCAGTAGGTCCAGGTATGACCTCCATCTCGAGTTCTGAATTCATGTGGAATTTCTTTTTTGCGCATGGCAATGTGCACCAGGCTATTTCCTTCAAACAGAAAATCATCGTCACCGCAGTCGATATACCAGCGAACCGCTTTTTTCTGATCGTCGGGCATGGCATTCACCAATTCCAGTACACTGTGCCGGCTAAAATATTTGGTCAGTTCGTCTTTCGAAATACCCGGATATTGTTTGTCCCAGCGTGCCGAAGCTTCTTCCATGGAAATGGGGCCGCACGAAGCGCTTAGAGGGCAAGCTGATGAAAACAATTCGGGATGATGCAGCGCGTACATAAATGTTCCGCCGCCGCCCATCGACAAACCAGAAATTGCCCGGTAGCGCTTTTCTGCCCGGATTCGGTATGTCTTTTCGATGTATGGCATAAATTCCTGAAAGAAAAAATCTTCGTAGTTCCAGTCGCCTTTGGGGCTGTTGAAATAGCCTCGCTGGCCTGTGTTGCCGTCGGGCATCACGATGATCATGGCTGTGCATTTACCTTCAGCAATGGCTTTGTCGGCAATGCGTTTCACTTCGCCAAACTGCACCCAGCCCGACTGGTCGTCTCCGGCGCCATGCAACAAATACAAAACCGGGTAGCTGCGTTGCGAAGTTTCATAATCATCTGGAAGATAAATGGCATACTTCCGGTCCATTTTCAGTATTTTGCTGGTCATCGACAGGTTATCGGACACTTTGCCGCCAGATTGGGCAAAGAGACTTCCTGAAATCAGAAAGCACAAAGTCAGAAAAGAAAGTACCAAGTTTTTCATGTCAGGTATTGAATTAGGTTATAGTTACTGTACAAAATACAAAGCCACTAATATAGCTGAAACTATTGAGGAAAATATAGAATAACAATCACTTTACAGGATTTTGATCCGTCGTATTTTCAAGCTTAACTTTTTGACTTCCTGATGCGTTTGGATTTCCTGAACCAACAAAATTTTCGATTAATAAATTTTGCACATTCTGGCATTCGATTCCATGTGTGAAAAATGCCGGAAGATCGGGCCCCCAGCTCAGTCGAAAATCGCGGATGGTCAGTCCATTTACATGCTGGGCATACAAACCCGGGATGTCATGCTCAAAGATTTGCATGGCTTTGGGTGTTGCCGGACGTAAATCGAAGTTTCCGGCATAGCCCATCGTTTCCTTGCCTTTGCGCATCCGGAGTTGCACATTGTTGAACTGAATATTTTCCATCGGGCTTTCTTTTTGCCCGAAAGCCAGAATGCCCTGTTCGCCCATGGCGTTGATATTATTGAACTGTACGTTTTTAATCTGACCGGCTATCAACCCCGGAAACCGCGAAATGCACGAAAGGTGAATCGGTTCGCCGTGGCCCCACCACTGACCATTCAGCAAACGGGTTTCGATGATGATATTCGAAAAGATCAGGTCTTCAATGTTACTGGCGTCGTGCGCAAAAATTCCGATACCCCGGTGGGAGTCCTGAATTACAATATTTGAAAAGATGCAGCGGCGTATCGGGTGTTGCCCATAACCAATGCGGATTCCGGCCGAACTCGATTTCAGCACGCAGTTGGTTACGGTCATGTTTTCGCCGTAAATGGTTTTGTTTCCATATTTGGGAAGTTTCTGCTCGGTGGTATTTAGTCCGGGTGTTTCTTCGTCTTTCGGAAATCCGGTCAGCACGATACAATCGTCGCCCGCCACAATGTTGCAATTCGAAATACGGATGTTGCGTGAAATGGTGCAGTGAATACCGTCGCTGTTGGGTACTACCGGATTATTTTTAATTGTGATACCGTCAATCAATACTCCATCGCAAAAACCAAAGCGAGTGGCCCAAATTGGCGTGTCTTTAATGGTGATGCCAGTAACAAAAACATTGGTACAATGAAAAAACACGATCGTCATTCCCGGCGCTTTGGTGCGCTCCATTGGACCATCAGTAAAGAATGTACCTTCGGGCATGTAATTTTCTTTTTGACGGGTGCGGCTTTTTTCAAATTCATCATACAGATGGTTCTTTTTGAAATCATAAAAGCTGTCTCCGCTACCGTCGATAGTTCCGGCTCCTGAAATACCAACGTTTATGGCATCCTCGCAGTAAACCATGCCAGGAGAACGTCCGTTGCGCGAGTAATCTTTTAAATCTTTGCTTCCCTGAAGAACGGAACCGTTTTCCAGGTAAAGGTTTACATTGCTTTTCAGGAAAACGGTTCCGGTAATGAATGTTCCGGCAGGAATCACCACACGGCCTCCACCGGCAACGGCACATTCATCAACCGCTTTTTGGATGGCTACTGTCGAAAGTTGCCCGGATGCAGTGCCGTAATTCAGGATATTGTAATCGGCAGCCTGAATTGTTTCAGATATAACAATGGCCAGAAACAGCCAGAATAGTTGTTTGATTTTCATAAAGATTATTTTTCTATCCTGATATTTTGTTTTCCACCGCGCAGGTTCAGTGTTTGACTGCCCCATACGAACGTACACTGCATCTCTTTGGGTGTGACAATCGTCCCTTCAACCCTCGAATCCACTTTGCGCAGATCAAGTTCAATGTTGCCCAGCGGGTGTGGGTAAACGGCTTTAATGCTGGTCAATTCGCCAAACGACGGAGCAATTTCAACTTTTTTGTGCCCGGCTGAAGTTGGTCTGATTCCGCATACAGTTTTAAACAGAAATATGTTTGGAGCAGAACTCCATGGGTGACACTCCGACCGCTGATTTTCTTCGCCCCATTCGAGCGGAACTTCGGCAAAGGTGGTCATATTGCGGTCCATCATCAGTTGCCATTCCGAAAGTTCAGGCATAAATTTGTCCTGAAACCCGGTTTTGTTCATGGCCTCGAAAAGATACAGGTGCAGGAATAAATCCACCTGACCAAACCAGTCTTTTGGTTCGAGTAGTTTTCCCATTAGTTGCCGGGCTTCATCACCGGTAACTGCTTCGGCAAGAATGGCCAACAAGTTAGTTATTTGGCTGACTTCCTTATTGGTGGCTGATTCAGTGTAAAATCCGTCCGCATTTTTACAGCTTCGGTTTACATCCAGACAAATCTGGTTGGCTCGGCTCCGGTATTCGGTAGCTTGTGCAGATTTACCTAAAAATTCAAAAATATCGGCAGCGTGGCGCAAGGTATAGGCGTAGTGCAGGGTGTATAACGTGCAGTTGCCTTCGTAGATGGTAGGCGGTTCGCCATTATTATAATGTCGTGGCCAGGCCAGCGCTCCCCACCAGTCCATTTTGCCCATCAGTCCGCTGGGTTGCATTTTTTGTTCGAACCAGCTCAGCACACTTTTAATACCTAATTCGAACTGACTAATAAATTCTTTGTCGTCTTTCCACATCATGTAATCATGCACCTGGTCGATCCAGATGAGTGAGTAGGAAGGAATGATCAGGTGAAAAGGATTGGGATAGCAGGCGTAGGTTAGTCCTTCGGGAATACGCGACTGGTCGAACTGAATCAGCGCATTGCGGGTGAGGCGGTCATCACCCGACAAGGTAAGCAGCGAGAGGTTGTGCACGCGCGAATCGCCGGTATATTGCATTTGCTCGTAGGCAGCATCCGACATCAGCATGTCCTGGGCACAGATGCTCATGGTACGCCATCCGGCGTCCATTATCCAGGTTGGCAGCGGATGGTCGGCTTCAAAGCTGGCTTTCCGTTCGATGGGGGCGTTACAAGCCATCTGGTAATAACCGTCGATTGTCAGAGGGGCACTTTTTGTTTCGATATTGAGCTGAATGTAACGGAAAGCCCGGAGATATGTTGGCTTGAACAGCCGGTTTTTGCCCCCGTCGGGAATGAAAACATCTTTCAGCCCAACCATGAATTTTCCTTCAATCTGACTTCGGTTTCCTTTGGGTGAATGATTTTTTACGATCATATTTTCGGCATACATCACCTGTATGCGGGTATCTTTTCCTCCGGAAACAAGCATTTCAGGATAGCCCATCGTTTCTTCGCCCCTGATCAATCAGAATGGTTATTTTTTTATTGGCAGGAATGGTCAGTGTACCGGTTCCTTTCAGAAATTGATCGTTTACCTCCATACCGCTCGAACGGCGCACTCCTGAAAACTGGACTTTGGTTTCTTTCAGTAATCCGGTTCGGCGCGGAATAAGCAATTTTCCGCCGCCATATAAAATTCCGCCGGCAAACTGCTGGTTGCGTCCTCCGGCAATGTCGCACCATTTAGCCGGAAGCCAGGTTGCATCATTAAAGTCTGAAGTTTCCCAGCCCCACGGATATTTCGCTCCCACGATGCTGTCGGTTGGATTGCCCACATACAGGCCAAAATCGATGGTGTTGCGGTCGGTCATCCAGTTTACCATCTTTGGATTGAAGGCCTGATTCTGCAAACATTTCCAGCTTCCGCCGGAAGTGTTGACCACTTTTTCGGCATCCGAATTTCCCTGCATAATGAAGGAAGTCATTTGTGAGAAATAGGTAAACGAACGTTTTGGCCCCCAGTTGACCACTTCAGCAGCAATTGTGTTTTTTCCTGCCTGAAGGTAGGGCGACAGGTCAAGTGTTTCGAAGAACCAGTGCGACAAATCGCCGCGGGCCGGGCCACGGGTAACATATTTGCCATTCACAAACAGCCGGTAATGGTTGTCGGCTGAAACATGAACAACAAAACTGGCTGGTTTCGACGGAAGGTCAAAACTTTTCCGGAACAGAATCATTGCAGCGGACTGCGGCTGAACGGTAGGGTGCATGATCCACTGCGCCGTCCATTTTACGTCTTCAGCAAAAATGGAAGAGGCTACCATTAAGCCAATTAAAAGTGCGATTGCTGTTTTTTTCATAATATCGAGATTCATATTTACTATTCGCAACTTCATACACCTCAAACTTTTAAGAAATAAACCCGAAGGGTTGTAAAGATTATAGAAAATGTCTAAAAATGTACCTAAACCACAAAGTGGTGACAGAATCATGTCATGCCTTCGGCATTTTTGTTCTTATCCAACATTTTACTCTTTCATTATTTGACTGGTTCAAATGCGCCAAACCAGGGCGATGGCTGGTATTTCCATTTTCTGCCAGCCGATTTTACTTCGGGAATTTTCTCAGGGACAAAATCAAATCTCAGTTCGTTTCGGTACAAGGGTGCGCCAATCTGGTTATCGGGGGGCAGGTATTCTGAAACCATCACATCAAACTGGCCTTTTCGGCTGGGGCGATTTTTTGGACCTTCAAACAGGTTTTCGGCAGCCACAAAATTCCGGTCGGACAATGCTTTTTTCACCTCTTCCGAGGTGAAGGTAAAGCCCATTTCATAATCCCAGCCTTTGTCGCAGATGTTGCGGTAGATGTACACATCAAGGAAATTCTTCGACAAAATATCAATGCTGCCCACGCCGCCGCTGAATACCTGTGGAGATCCGCAGTGGTAAAACGTGTTGTTGTAGATGTGGATGTCAGATCGCAACAGGTTGTTGCCCCACATGCCGAAGAGAACGCCGGAGCCAGTCATGTTGTAAATGAGGTTGTGGTGAAAACGGACGTTGCGAAGTTCAGAATCCTTTCCTTCAACGCTGATTGCAAAACCCCACATACAATTATAGGCGGTGTTCGAATGGAATTCGACATCTTCCAAAAGTCCGAACCAGGCATCAGTATAATAAGCCTGCCTGGGCAAATCATTTACCAGGTTGTGGTGAATAATCCCGTGTTTGCTGACTTCTTTGCAATCAATGCCTTCTTTGTAGCAATGATGTAAATGGTTATTTGCGACTTCGAAAAACTGCGCTCCGCATATCGAAAGCGCTTCGTGAGGCGCTTCACCTCCTTTTTGCTGACCCGGCAAATAATATTGATCGGCATTGTCGTTGGCTCCGGTGATTTCGCAATTGGTTACCCGAACTGAATCGCAATACCACAGCCCTATTCCCGAATTGTGTGAGTGATTCGATTTGCAACCAACCAGTTCAATTTTTTTACAGTCGGGGCCGCGAACAATAAATCCGGCAGCATCCGAATTCCGGACTTCAATGTTTTCGAAGCGCAGGTAGTTCACTTTTTCAATCTGAAACAACCCGGCAGTTTGCCGGCTGAATTGGACGGAATCCTTGTTTTGCAACACTTTTTTTATCCGGCTTCCATCGAAAACAACTGATTGTCCGGGCGCTGCGCGGTAAAGAATCCATTTATCCGGTTGGCCAGAGCGCGCAGGGCGAAACTGATGTGGCAAAGTGTATTCGCCGCCCTGAATGGTGATGGTATCGCCGGGCATGGCGGTTTCCGACGCTTTGAAAATAGTTTTGAAGGATTGATTTCTGGTGCCTGGCTGCTGGTCGTTTCCGGTCAGGCCAACAAAATATTCTTTTGCACCGGCAGAAAACGTCAGGGAAATCAGGCAGATTATCAGATTGATGTTTAATATTTTCATTGAAAGTTTGGTTTTAAATTATTCAAACAGCGACTCGTCCAACGAACAATTGAAGTTGGCCGCAATGGCCCGTAGTTGTGCATCGCTCAGGGTTTGTTTGACACCACCGGCAGCCATGACCCGCAAACAAATTTCGGAAGCTTTTTCAGCTACGTCAATTCGGCCAAAAGCTTCGTCGAGGTTACGGCCACAGCCACAAATACCATGAAATTGCCATACAGCCAGGTTCCGCCGTGAAATGGCATCCGCTGTTGCCCGGCCCAAATCCATACTTCCGGCCATAATCCAGGGAATAAATTCTACTCCTTGTGGAAAAACAACCACACATTCAGCATGACTTTGCCAAAGCAATTTACTCAGGCTTTTGGTATTCAGGTTGCCCACTGCATAAGTCAGGGCGATCACACTGTTAGGATGCGTATGAATGAAAGCAAACGATTGGTTATTGGTTTTCTCCTTGATGCGGCAATGCGACAACAAATGCGAAGGAAGTTCTGAAGTGGGGGCTCCAACCGGTTCGTAGCCCCAAAGCAACTGGTAGGCTTCGCCTTTTTCATTCAGTTCGATCACCCCAATATTTTTTTCAGGAAAAACCTCAATGTTGCGTAAAAACCGCCCGGTTCCGGAAACCAGAAAACGTTCACCGGCAATTTCGGGCATGGTCATAGGCAGCTTTACCCAATCTGATTTGGGCTGAAATTCGTTGAAATACTCAAAATTCTCCGGGTTAAGCCGTAGGCTGATGTTTCCTCCGTTCGATTCGGCCCATCCCCGGCGAGCCATGTCGCCACTCGTTTTTTTAATTTCGTCAATTAATTTTTGCATGTATTAGTTTTATTTTTTAGATAATATCCCCTATCCATTAATGAAATGAATCCCAGCAAGCCGCCCCAGGAATAAAATGCATCGCTGTTGGGAACATCTCCTCCTCCCCCTTTTACCGAATTATAGTTTTCATACACATGCCTGTTTTTCCGCCATTCGCTCAGGATAAGATCCAGCGATTTATCAACCAGCACTTTTTGGGCTTCAGGTAGCTTATAATTCCGGAGGCCCATGTAAACCAGAAAATTCATCGGAGCCCAAATCCTTCCACGCCAGTAGGAATTATCCGGAAACCCGGGGTCGTTCCGTGCAATGGACGGAATCATGTATTTCCCGTAAAACTCATCCGTATTCATAAAATGTTTCTGGATCATCCGTTCGGCCTGTTCCTGGGAGGCAACTCCTGCGATTAACGGATAAAAATTCGTGGGCGCCAAATGCGTACTGAATTCGTTCCGGTCGGTGTATTTGTCGCGGAAAATTCCGGTTTTATCGTCCCACAATTCCATGAGTTTCTTCCCGTATTGCGCCGATCTTCCTTTCAATTCCACTGCATCCTCAGTTTTCCCAAGAACGGTGGCTATCTCCGACAAATAGTTGCAGTCGGCCACGTAAAGTCCCATTAAACCGGCATCGGCCAGTTCAAGCACGTGCTTTTCAGGATTGAAGGTCGCGTCATCGAATAAAGGTGAGTTGTCGAGACCCGATTCCAGCATGGCGGCACCCTTTCTGTTTGGATTATCCATTCCTTTTGGATGAGGATCGGAACCCCAGGAAAGAAATCCCTGGTTATTCCGGTTCTTGTCCCACCAACGGTTCCAGGTCAACAGCTTGTCGTACACTTCACGGAGAAACCATTTTTCCTGGTATTTATCGTAAATGAGTTTACAGACCATACTTCCAACCGGAGGTTGTGAGCGATCAAAGGATTTTACCCCGAACGAAGCGTCAACATTGGGAACAAAACCCCTTTCGGTAATGCTGTTGGTGATTGAAATGGCATTGGAATAGCCCAGTTCCTTTTGGTCCAGCGACAGCATAAGCGCGGCGAAATAGGTGTCCCAATCGAAAATGATGTAACCGCCCCAGGCTTCGTTCCAGACCCGGCTCACCGAGGTAATGGCCCGTTTACTTTGCGCATCGTAAAACAGGTTCCACGATAAAACGGCCTGCATCGCTTCATAAGCTTCAGCCAGTTCATTGTATTTATCCTTGCCCGATTCAAATTTGTGTTTCTCGCGTTCCACAATTGCTTTGATTTCTTCCAGGTTTCGTTCTTTTCCGGTGTAAAACGCGTTTTCGCTTTCTGATTCAAGGGATAGGTGGGCTGCTGGCAATGGAAAACTCATGTCAACCGGTTTATTAGTGCTGCGAATGATCATCTTTTCACTTGCAAGTTCGGCATCAATATGATCCTTTTGTTTGGTGATTCTGGCCTCAGATTGATTCCAAAGGATTCCAGCCTCCAGAACCAGAACATGTGGTTTTGCCGGCAAACTGTCAGGCTGGACCAAAATCAGCAAATCATCGCCATCGTGTGCCGCTTTGATCGTTGACTTCATCCCGGCCCATTCCAGTTTCATCTCGATATAACTGCCATCATAAGCGTGAGCCACGGGAGTAATTTTCTCTTTGAAATTGACATTTGGGCCTACAATGTAAGCCTGATCAACCCAGTACGGACCGCCGCCTTTTTTCCGGAAAGTCACCCTGAGCGACAAACCTTCGGGCATCTTTACAAACGATAACAGGTTTGGGTTGTTCCAGGTATTCCATCCCTTGAGAATGTTTTTCTGGAGTGTATCCTGATTCTGTTCGGGTTCTTTTACGCGGGAAGTACAGGCTGAAAATGCTAAAACAAAAGCTATCAGCAGCAAAAACAATCTTAAAATCATAGGTTATGGTTTAGGTTAGGATTATTTCATCTTCAGATCAACCGTATTACTTTGTCTGATTTTGGCGGTTTCCACGTCAGTCAGTCGTTTCCCGAGGTAGGTCAGGTTTTCGATGCGCACCCCGGAAACGTTTTTCGAAGCATCAAATCCATAAAAAACAGAGAATGGCAGCAAACCGCCCACCACCTGAATATCCTTAAAAATGATTTCGCTGATGGTTCCCCGGAACTTACTGTGCCAGGTTTCTGTTCCGGAGGGAATCTTCTGAACGCCATCCCAGGCGCCGTTCAGGTAATATTTTGTATTGTATTCCGGATTGCGGTTTCCGTCAGGGCTATATTGCGAAGAGAAAATGGCCAGATCGAACAATTTCTGACGGCTGTCTTCCACCCTGATATTTTCAAATGTCACACCGCTAACATGCGCCTTTCCTGCATTGTGGATGCTTATCGTGGCGCCATCTTCCACATGAATAACATCTATATTTTCGAAACGGATATTTTTTACCTCGTCCGAATTCAATTCAAACCCAATTTCAATCGCATTTCCCCAAATCGAATTCCAGAAAACACAATTTTTGATCAGGATATTGTCGGTTGGCTCGGTGTCCGGATATTCGCCGAACGATTTGATTGCAATGCAGTCGTCTTTGGTATGGGCAAAAACATCGTCAATGACTACATTGGTGCAGCGCACGATGTCCATTCCGTCGTCGCTGCCACTTTCGCTGACAATGCGGATGCCTTTGATGTTCGAATTGTTGCAATGAAAAAGCGCCACCTGCCAGGTGGTTCCGTTATGCAGGGTGATTCCTTCAATGGACACATTTTCGCAGTCGCGCAAGTTGATAAACCGGTTGTTGCAGGTTGGATCGGTTTTATTCAGTGAACCATCCAGAATTCCCCTTCCGCAGATTTTGATGTTCTTTTTTCCTTTGGCAAACAGGTATCCCTGAACCACAGCGCCACCTTCAATATAAACCGTCTGGTTGTCCTGCAATTCCAGTTTTACATCTTTGTAAAGTTTTCCGCTTTCGAATAGGATTACATTCTTATCCGTTTTTGAGGGCTGGTTGGTTTCCGGCTTTCCGGCAAAAATAAACAAAGGCTGTTGGCGGATACGTCCGTTTAATTCCAGACTAAGGTTTTCAGGCTGTTTCAGTTTAAAACTGAACGAATTATCGCCGGTGTAGTTGGGTTTTAAGCCTGTCCGCAAAGGCCGGATATCAACCCAACGAACATCGTATATGGTGCTGACTTCGACGTTTACTTCTCCGGAAAAGTCGAAAAGGGCGTACGACGCAACGGGTGTATCGAAAACCGGCACCGGCGTTCCGTTCACTTTGACCTGATAATATCTGGCTGAAGCAAAACCTTCGGGTGGCTGCCAGGTGCTTATTTGTGCCCAAATGCTACAATTAGAAAATAAAAAAGCAATTAATGTGATTGTCTTCATTTTCAATATTTTACTGATTTTGCAATTCAATGTTTGCCCACAGATTACTGGCTGAAAGTTCAACTGACTTCCGGAGAAATTCAGTTGCGGCTTTTTCATCATTCAGACCGCGGGAGCCAAGGCCTTTCAGTAGATACGCGTTTGAAAGCTGTACATTTGCGGCTTCTTTCTCTCCGAACTTGGCAAAGAAATCAACCTCCGAGCCTTTGTTTATCCGCTTATTACCGGCTTCAATCAAGGCATTGAAACGTTCAGCAGCTTTTGCTTTGTTGCCAAGTTTCAGATAACTTAATCCCTGATAATAACCAATGTAATCAGACTCTTTGACAGGCTGATCCGCCGACGCCGCCAAGTAGGTTTTGGCTTTGGCTTTATTCCCAAGCGCTTCGTAAGCCAGTCCGATGAAATAATTGATCTGTGGACTCCGTTCGTCACCGCTTTTGGCTTTTGAAGTTTCAGGAGTTTCGATGGATGCCAGGAATTGCTCCAGCGCAAGTTGGTACTTTTTCTGTTCAAAGTATTTTTTGCCCAGCAACAAATGCGCATCCACGGTAATATCCCTTACCCGCGAGCTTCCTTCACGAAAATGAAAAGTACTTTTACTCAGATATTCCACCGCTTTTTCAGATTCTCCGGCCAGGTTCAGAACCATGATTTCGCGCACAAAAGCGTCGTCGCGTTGCTTCACAATTTCGTTGCTGCTTTCAAAAAGTTTTGCACGTTTTCCGATTGGCGCGTTGCTTAATTCATAGAGCGGATCCAGTTCGGCGTAGTAAATGGGTTCATCTTTTTTAAGCGCAAATGCTTTCTCGTAAGCGCTGATTGCCCTCTGAATATCCTGATTGTGCTGGTAATAGCCCCATCCCAGGTTTCGCCAGGCAATGGCCAGCGACGGATCGAGTTTTACGGCCATTTTCCAGTTTTCAATAGCGCGCTGAGGCTGCTTGTCGTAAAGTAAATTTCCCAGATAATAATATGGTTTCGCGTCTTCCGGATGATATTTGGATGCCAGGCTCAGGATCTTTTCATCTTCCAGCCGAAACGGGAATCCATAATCAACAGACAAACCGGATGCTTCCCTGAAGTACTTTTCAGCTTCAGTTTTATTCCCTTTTTTATCCTGAAGATATCCCAAATAATAACTGACCATCTGGTTTTTCCCATTGAAACGGAGCAGGACATCTTCCGATTCAGCATAAAGTCCGTCGTTCAGGTACCCGACTGCAAGTTCAAGATAGTTTTGATCAAAATCCCTCATTTTCCGGGTAAGATCGGATAGTATTTTTTCGTGATCCTGATTATTTCCTGCATTTTTTGAAAGAAGATAATTTTCATTGGCTGCCCTGAAATCAAGCGGATCGTTTTCAGAAATACCGGCCATTGTTGCTTTTGCACCTTCAAAATCACCCAGTTTTCGCTGGATGGAAGCTTTCAGCGTAATGGCGCTGTTGTTATTGGCGTTGGTCGAAAGTGATTCGTTGATTTGCCCCAAGGCTTTTGCAAAATCACCTTTCATGCAGGAAATTCGTGCCAGTTCGAGGTATGCGGCCGAATGGAAGGCGTAATCCCAGGTTGCCCGGTAAAGCGTGTCGATGGCTCCATCATAAAGCTCAAGCGCCTTCAGAGTTAAACCTTGCAGATAAAGCGCTTCGCAGTTTGACGGACGGGTGAAATCTTTGGTCAGCCGTTTTATTGCAGCGCCGAAATATTTACGAGCAGTGTTGTACTCCCCATTTTTGAGGTGAATATTTCCTACCGCAATGTTGGTGCGGATATCCGACGGATCGCGTTTCAGGGCTTCCTCAAAATAATCCATGGCATTCAGGGTCGGATTATAGAATTGCAAAATCCGGCTGCCAGCCAAATACAATTCCTCGATCGTCTGCATATCTTTCGGAAGAGCCGGTTTTTTGACTTCTTCGGGCAACTTTCCTCCCTCCTCCCGTTTAACCGGCTGATAGGAAACCAACACTTCGTTGTTTTCCAGATTGATCATTTCGGTGTAAAAGTCGGTCAGATCGAATGCCCCGTCAATTTTAACCGATCCGGTGAAAGCAGTTTCCGGCGAAATCTCCACCGTTTTCTCAAAGACTACCGCATCTTTTCGTTTCAGGATGATCTTTGCCTTGCTTACTTTTTGAGTCGAATAGTAACCCAGAAAAACCTTGTTATCTTCTCGTTTTTCGAGGTTCACCGCGCCGTTGAGGTTCGCGTTTTTGAAACCCTGAATGTCTTTTACCGGATACCAGTATTGTTTGAAAGTCTTCACTTCATAAGGTCTGATCCAACTGTAATCGGGCTGATTATCGGAAAATGCTCCTACCATAATCTCAACATAAGGACCGTCTTTTTCAGTGAGCAAGCCTTCGGTCGCCTGACCTTGAGGACCCGAACCCCATTCCCACAACTTGGCGCCTTTCACAATATTGTGATCGCCAATATGTACGGTCCCGGCTTCTTTCCCATGGTCGTAAGCGCCCATGAAATCTTCTTTCAGGTCGTAAGCGAAGTACGAATTCTGGTTCACCGAATTCTTCCACCAGCTGATATCCACTCCTCGGGTGAAATCCTCACCGTTGTAAACTTCCCTGGCAACCGGCCAATGGGCGAAACTGTTTTTGGCATGGTAGGTGACCATATTCACACTGGGTGGAAAAATCACCTGATAATCTTTATTGGTATGGGCTGCCACGTTTGCCCAATACAAAAAAGTATTGGCATAAGGTGTCGGATTGTGAATTTTTACCTCGGTCTGGTAATACGATTTGCCGGGGAACATGGTAATTCCAATGGTCCAGCGCATCCGGTGACGTGGTTCAGTCTCGCCAATCCAGATGGTTTTACTGCCGTCTTTATTTTCGGCAAGGTCATAGTCGACCGGGAGCATGGTTGATGCCCGGTGATGATGGATGACACACCATTCAATTCCTCCGGAAACCCAGGCGCCGGTCATGCCGATGTTGGATGGTTTGACGACATTATTTTTATAGATGAAGTTGTTCCCGTTGGTTTTGTCGGTTCCGTAGTAAAGCTTGCCACCAATTTCAGGAGTTACACACAGCTTGATATATTCGTTTTCGAGAATGAGCGCTTTCCATGTGTGATCGTCTTTTTCGTTCGAGATCATATCGTTAAGGGCGTATGGGTATATCACCTTCGATGCGCCCTGATAGGATTCTCCTTTAAAAAACATCGGGTTTTTATCGGGCGGCATGACCTGGTAAGTTGGAAGGACCCAGCTTTGCTCCGAAAGCTTGACCTGTCCGAAGAGCATATTTGTATTTAGAAGAATGAATAAAAATATGCTCACCCCATGCAAATCGTTTCTCCAGAATGGAAGTTTGCTTTTCATTTTATTTCAGTTTAGTTAGTCAAAGTCAGTTTAGTTGGTAGTTTGAGTTTTAAATTTAGTAAAAAGCCTTTAGCCAACAGAGAATACACTTCTTTTCTGTCATATATGGATTAAATGTGCTATTCTTTTGTTGATTTACTATATTTGTGACCGTGATGAACATTAAACAAAAAATAGCAGTTTTCTTTTCGTCGGTAGCTATGCTGGCCTTGCTGCTGCATGGTTTCATCCCCCATCATCATCACGATTCTGAAACCGAGCAATGCAACCTTGAAGCGGAGCAGCTTTTTTCTGGCGGTCATTCATGCAAAAGTTATTTTAGTTTTAATTCGGAAACAAATTTTTGTGCCGACCTGCAACATAGCGGTCATTCTTATGCTCATGTTTGTAATTTGAATGTTGACGATTCAAGACAAACTTCGATTACGTTACTTGCCGTTCTAATTAAAACCTTTACATTTCAGGAAAGGGCTACTCAGCCTGTCACGATATTTTCTCAGAACTCCGAATCAATTATTCCTTCAAATTTTTATGAAGTCCGGTCGCTTCGGGCGCCACCATTGGGATAAATATGTCTAATTGGATAAGCGGACAATGCTTTTCTTTCGTTTTTTCTGGACGGGGAGAGTCTTTACCTATGTCAAATCCTGCCCAAATCTTCAAATTAATCATCAGGCTTGGTTAACCATTGTGTTAGTGAATTAGCACATGGATAAAATCGCCAATTGGTCGTGCATTTTCACCAGAATATGGGAATTTCTGTGATAGAGATAAATAATAATTCGCGTTTCAAATGATAGAACATATTATACAATTTTCAATAAAAAATAAATTCATTGTTGGCTTGTTTGTTGCCGCATTAATTAGCTGGGGAACCTATTCCCTGACTCACTTGCCCATTGATGCAATTCCCGACATAACCAATAATCAGGTGCAGGTTATTTCGCTGGCGCCTTCACTGGCTGTTCAGGAAGTCGAAAGCTTTATTACTGCACCAATTGAGGTCGCAGTTGCCAATATTCCTGATATTGTTGAGCTTCGTTCAATCTCAAGATTGGGTTTGTCAGTGGTTACCGTTGTTTTTAAAGATGGTGTTGATGTTTACTGGGCACGTCAGCAATTAAACGAACGGTTAAAAGAAGCCGAAGAAGCAATCCCCGCCGGACTTGCCAAGATAGAACTCGCTCCGATTTCAACTGGCTTGGGTGAGATTTTCCAGTACCGGCTTGCCGTCGGCAATGGGCTGGAAAATAAATATTCGCCCATGGAACTGCGTACCATTCAGGATTGGGTTGTACGTCGCGAAATGCTTGGTACGCCCGGCGTGGCGGATATTAATAGTTACGGCGGATTTGTCAAACAATACGAAATAGCCGTCAATCCGGAAAGGTTGAGGGGAATGAACCTCACGTTAACTGATATTTTTAACGCACTTTCACTTAATAATGAAAACACCGGCAGCGCCTACATCGACAAAAAACCAACCGCTTATTTTATCCGTAGCATTGGATTGGTAAAAACGCTCGACGACATTGAAAAAATTGTTGTGAAGACCAATCCATCCGGAATTCCAATACTGGTGCGCGATGTGGCGACTGTACAGTTCGGAAGCGCCACCCGGTATGGTGCTTTTGTAGTTGATACCACCGAAGCTGTGGGAGGAGTGGTCATGATGCTCAAAGGCGCAAATGCGCACGAGGTCATTGAAAACGTTGAGACACGGATACAGTCCATCCAAAAGTCATTACCTGACGGGATAACCATCGAGCCATTTTTGAACCGGTCCGATTTGGTTGGCCGATCAATCGGAACGGTTTCTGAAAACCTGATTCTGGGTGCCTTAATTGTCATTTTTGTGTTGGTATTGTTGCTTGGCAACCTTCGCGCCGGACTAATTGTTGCCTCGGTCATTCCGCTGGCCATGCTGTTTGCAATCTCGTTGATGAACCTCTTTGGCGTTTCAGGAAACCTGATGAGCCTCGGAGCCATTGATTTTGGATTGATTGTAGATGGCGCTGTAATCATTGTCGAAAGCGCTGTTCACCGCATCACGAAGAGCAAACATCACCATCAGGGCATATCAAAGCTATCGCAGCAGCAGATGGATGAAAACATTCTTGAATCAGCCAAGCACATGATGAGTTCTGCCACGTTTGGACAAATCATAATCCTGATTGTTTACCTGCCCATTATGGCTTTAATAGGTATCGAAGGAAAAATGTTCAGGCCAATGGCTGAGGTTGTTGCTTTTGCATTGCTGGGAGCCGTTATACTTTCACTTACCTATGTACCAATGGCTTCGGCCCTGTTCTTAAGTAAAAAAACTGAGCATAAAAGAAATATTTCAGACAGGCTCATCGATTGGTTTCACAGGGCTTTCAATCCAATCATTGGCTTTGCACTGAAACGCAAAATGCTGGTTTCTGTTTCTGCTGTTTCTTTGTTCCTGTTTAGCCTGTTCTTATTTACACGTTTGGGTGGGGAATTTATTCCGCAACTCGAAGAAGGCGATTTAGCGGCCGGAGTAATGACTTTACAGGGAGGTTCATTATCAAACACCATCGAACAGGTCGAAAAGGCCAACAAAATATTGCTCAGCAACTTTCCTGAAATAAAGCATGCTGTATGTAAAATTGGTGCTGCGGAAATTCCCACAGATCCAACGCCAATGGAAACCGGCGATTACATTATTACCCTGAAGCCAAAAAGCGAATGGACATCGGCGAAAAACCGGGAAGAACTGGTAGCCTTGATGGAAGAAAAGCTGGTTGCGCTTGCCGGGGTCAAATTTGAATTTCAGCAGCCCATACAAATGCGTTTTAACGAATTAATGACTGGTTCAAAACAGGATGTAGCCATCAAGCTTTTTGGTGATGATTTGAATACTTTGGCCGAAAAAGCAGCCGAAATTGAAAAAGTTATTCAACGGGTAGAAGGCGTTGAAGACATCAATGTGGAAAAGGTTACCGGTTTGGGACAGGTTCAGGTTGAGTTTAACCGCGACCGTCTTGCCCAGTACGGACTTTCCGTTGATGACGTAAATAAGGTGTTGCGTGCAGCTTTTGCCGGAAGTCAGGCTGGGGTTGTGTTTGACGAAGAAAAACGCTTTAGTTTAGTCGTGCGCCTCGATAAAAATTACAGGCAAAGCCTCGATGATGTGAAAAACTTGTCGGTTGCCTTGCCTAACGGAGGACAGATACCCTTTGAACAACTGGCAAACATTGAAATAAAGTCAGGACCGGCCCAGGTTTCCCGCGAAAATACCAAACGGCGTATCACTGTCGGATTTAATGTGCGTAATCGTGATGTGCAAACAGTTATCTCAGAGGTCTCCTCTAAAATAGATCGTCAGGTTGATCTTCCGACCGGATATTACATTGATTATGGCGGACAATTTCAAAACCTCGAAGCAGCGAAGGACCGACTGGCAATTGCTGTGCCTGTGGCGCTTTTGCTCATTTTCGTGTTGCTGTATTTTACCTTCCATTCGATAAAACAAACCATGCTTATTTACACGGCTGTGCCGCTGGCAGCTATCGGAGGTATTTTCGCGCTTTGGATCCGTGATATGAATTTCTCCATTTCGGCTGGTGTTGGCTTTATAGCCTTATTTGGGGTGGCTGTACTTAATGGTATTGTTTTAATTGCTGAATTTAATCGTTTGGAGGCAGAAGGAATTTCAGATATAACCGAAAGAGTACTCAAAGGACTGCATACCCGGTTACGCCCGGTAATTATGACTGCGGCGGTAGCTTCGCTGGGTTTTCTGCCTATGGCATTATCTACCTCGGCCGGGGCTGAAGTTCAGAAACCGTTGGCAACAGTGGTTATTGGCGGACTTATTTCTGCAACATTCCTTACGCTGGTGATTTTACCAGTGTTTTACATTATCTTTTCAACACATTCTTTCAGAAAACTATTTAAGCGAAAAGTTCCTGAAAGTATAGTTCTGATTGTATTGTTTGTGACAGGACTTTCAGTTGTTAATACAGCCAAAGCACAACATGCAAAAAAAATTGATTTAAAACAGGCTATTCAGCTGGCATTGGACAGCAACCTTGCTGTTCTTTCTTCGGGTTACTCCATCGATGTTCAAAAAGCGTTGAAAGGCGCATCGCTGGATTTGCCTAAAACATCAATCGACGGACAATTCGGGCAGTTTAACTCGTATACAAAAGACAATAGTTTTACACTTTCGCAGTCATTTGCGTTTCCTACGGTTTACATTAATCAGAGCAAGCTGGCAAATGCCAATGTAAAAAGCAGCGAATGGCAGATGAAAAGTACTCAACTCGAAATTGCCACCCAGGTTAAACAGGTTTACTGGCAATTGACCTACCTGTATTCAAAACAAAAGTTGGTGACTTTTCAGGATAGTTTGTATTCTGGTTTTTTAAGAGCTGCCGAACTTCGGGCAAAAGCAGGAGAAACCAACCGGCTTGAAATGATTACAGCCCGTTCGCAAAGTCTGGAAATAAAAAACCAATTGCGACAAACAACCGACGAACTGGATATTTTCAAACAGAAACTTCAAACGCTTTTGAATACGACAATCGCTTTTAGTCCTGCGGATACCGTTTTGCGCCGAATTTCATTTACTTCGATTACAGATAGTTCTGCAATTTCCGCTAATCCTACGGTAGGCTTTATGCAGCAACAGGTTGAAGTTTCAAGATTGGAGAAAAAGATTGAACGCAACCGTATATTGCCCGATTTTAATCTTGGTTATTTTAGCCAGACCATGCAGGGCGAGCAGGATGTAAATGGTATTACCCGGAATTTTGACCCGGGCGATCGGTTTACAGGCATTCAGGCCGGAATCGCGATTCCACTCTGGTTCGCACCATATAGTTCAAAGGCAAAAGCTGCCGGCATCAGAGTGAAAGTTGCTGAAACCAATGCCGAATATTATTCAAAATCAGCCATGGGCAGTTACCGTGAACTGATGGGTGAATATTCAAAATTCAGCAACAGCGTTGAATATTACGAAAAACAAGCAGTTCCTGAGTCAGACCTGATCATCAGGCAGGCAACACTTAGTTATAAAGCCGGTGCGCTGGATTACCTCGATTATGTGCTCAGCCTTAACCGGGCTTTAAGCATCAAACAGAATTATCTGGATGCTTTAAACGGCTTCAATCAGACCATCATAAACATTGAGTTCATTACAGGTAAAACACTTTAAATGTAAATATCATGTCAAAATATAGTTACTTATCAAGACTAATCGTTTCGGCCATCTTTATCACGCTGATTTCGTGTCAGGGAGGAAAGAAAACAGGCAACGAAGAAAAAGAAGCTGAAGTTCTTCCTGAAGATATCGTAGAAATGCGGGCTGACCAGAAGAAACTTGCCAACATCGAAATGGGCTCTGTTGAGTTACGTTCGCTCAGCGGCACACTGAAGGTGAATGGCACAGTTACTGTCTCTCCTCAAAATCTGGCAACCGTTTGTATGCCGCTGGGCGGATTTGTAAAAAGCATATTGCTTGTTCCAGACAATGCGGTTAGCAAGGGGCAAACATTGGCGATTATCGAAAATCAGGATTTTATTGACATTCAGCAAAATTATCTGGAAGCCAAAAACAAACTTGAATTTGCCGAGGCCGAGTATAAACGCCACAGCGAACTTTTCAAAGACGATGTGTATTCCAAACAGAATTTACAGGAAGTTACGTCCAACTATAAAAATCTGAAAGCTCAGGTGAAGGCGTTGGAACAAAAGCTATCCTTAATCGGAATCAATCCTGAAAAACTTCATGAGGATGATATTTCGCGAACGGTTTCGGTCGTTTCACCGATTGAAGGTTATGTAAAAGCAGTTAATGTTAATATTGGGAAATTTGTCTCTCCTTCCGATATACTTTTTGAAATTGTCAACAGCAACAAGCTTTTGCTTGAACTTACTCTTTTCGAGAAAGATGCAGACAAGGTAGCTGCGGGTCAGAAAATCCGGTTCTTTATTAATAACGAGACCGAACAACATGAAGCCGTAATTTATCAGACGGGAAAATCCATCAGTTCCGACCGGACTTACAAAGTATATGCAACAGTTTCCGCTTCATGCAAAAACGTTTTGCCCGGCATGTATGTCAATGCTATTATCGAAACTTCGGGCAACAAAGTTGCTTCATTGCCTTCGGGGGCCATTGTCAGTTTCGACGATAAGGATTACATCTTCATCTTCGAGAAAGATAAAGAAGAAGACGGGAACCCTTTTACGGAATATCGTATGATTGAAGTGCACAGGGGTGTTACCGATGGAGGAAATACTGAAGTGCTGCTGCCTGAAGGATTCGATATCCAAACGAGTAAAATTGTAATAAGAGGTGCTTATAATTTGCTTTCGGCTAAGAAAAATGCGGGAGAAATGGCCTGCTGATCAAATGTGCTGACCTGAAAAAGAAACGGCTCCGATAACGATTGATTATCAGAGCCGTTTCTTTTTGTCATGCCGTTAGAGCAGGTAGTCGATGTGTTTTCTGCAAGAAAATATAAAAATGCGATCCGACAGGTTATTCATCTTCATCTTCGTCCATCAGCACCTCCTCAATAATTCTCGGGTAATGCTGATATTCCAGTTCATGAACACGAGCGGCCAGCTTTTCAGGCGTGTCACCCGGCATGATTGGACAAGTAGCCTGAAAAATGATCTTGCCTTTGTCGTAGTCGTGATTTACCCGGTGAATCGTTATTCCCGACTCTTTATCCTTTGAAGCAAGGACCGCTTTGTGTACATTCATTCCATACATGCCTTTCCCTCCGTATTTGGGTAAAAGGGCAGGATGTATATTAATGACGGTGAATAATTCGGTCAGACTGCGGGGAACCAGCCAAAGGAATCCGGCCAAAACAATGATGTCAATACGGTGATCATAGAGTTTATCCAGAATGTCGTTGCTCCGGTACAATTCATCACTATCGAAGGTAAATGTTTCGATCCCGAGTTTTTCTGCCCGGATCAACGCATAGGCATTTTCATTGTTCGACCAGAGCGAGTCCACAAAGATTTCCTTACTGCTTGAGAAATACTCAATTATCCTTTGGGCGTTCGTCCCTGAACCCGAGGCGAAGATGGCAATTCGTTTCATTACTATATCTAGTTTTAGTTTTATGCTCAATGGAATTTTGGAATAAACAGTTCAAATATAGGTCTGCCGGAGACTTTATTCAATCGTTATTCGTCCATTTAAGTCAATTTTGTTTTGAAATATCAGGCGTAAATTTATTACTTTGCATCGAATTTTTTGAAACAATTTTAATCATTAACCAAAAATTAGAGTTATGTCTGACGTTGCAGCTAAAGTAAAAGCAATTATTGTTGACAAATTAGGAGTTGACGAAAGTGAAGTAACCAACGAAGCATCATTCACCAATGATCTTGGTGCTGATTCACTTGATACAGTTGAACTGATCATGGAATTCGAAAAAGAATTTGATCTCGCTATTCCGGATGATCAGGCTGAAAAAATCTCAACAGTAGGTGAAGCTATCAAGCACATCGAAGCAAATTTGAAGTAATAATAACAAAACTACATTTATGGAATTTAAACGGGTAGTTGTTACCGGCCTTGGAACTGTAAACCCGCTTGGTAATTCTATTGAGGAATTCTGGGAAGGCTTAAAAAATGGGAAAAGTGGCGCAGGCCCCATTACTCATTTTGATGCTTCAACTCACAAAACCACATTTGCCTGCGAGCTGAAAAATTTTAATCCGGCTCTCTATGTCGAGCAAAAAGAAATCAGGAAACATGACCCTTTCACCTTGTATGCTTATGCTACTGCAGCTCAAGCTATTGAAGATTCGGGTCTTGATCTTGACAAAATAGACAAAGACAGGGCAGGGGTTATTTGGGGTGCAGGCATCGGTGGATTGCAAACCTTCTTTGAAGAAACGTTGAATTATAAAAACGAGATGCCTCGTTATTCGCCTTTCTTCATTCCGAAAATGATTGCCAACATTGCGAGTGGACTACTATCAATCCGTTACGGATTCAGAGGTCCTAATTTCACGACGGTAACAGCATGTGCATCTTCTTCCCACGCACTCATCGAAGCGATGAACTACATCCGCTTGGGGAAGGTCGATGTATTTATCTCCGGTGGTTCAGAAGCAGCCATCAATCCTGCTGGAGTGGCTGGATTTAATTCTATGCGTGCCCTCTCCACCCGAAACAGCGATCCATTAACGGCATCCAGACCGTTTGACCTGGACCGGGATGGATTTGTGATGGGAGAAGGTTCCGGAGCACTCATTCTGGAAGAATATGAGCACGCCGTTAAACGCGGTGCAAAAATTTATGCAGAAATGGTTGGCGGAGGCATGTCAGCTGATGCTTACCACATGACTGCCCCTGATCCTGAGTCCGGTGGAGCGACATTAGTCATGAAATGGGCTTTGGAAGATGCAGGATTGAATCCGGAAGACATCGATTACATCAATGTTCATGGCACTTCAACCGGTCTTGGAGATGTTGCTGAACCGCAAGCTATCCAGAAATGTTTTGGTCAACATGCTTACAACTTAAGCATCAGCTCAACCAAATCAATGACTGGTCACTTGCTGGGAGCTACAGGAGCTGTTGAAGCAATTGCATGTATCCTCGCAATTCAAGATGGTATCATACCGCCTACAATTAATCACTTTACCGATGATCCTGAAATTGACCCAAAACTTGATTTCACTTTCAATGTCACTAAAGAACGCAAAATCAAAACTGCTTTAAGTAACACATTTGGTTTTGGTGGGCATAACGCTTCTGTTATTTTCAAGAAAATTTAATACAAGTGATACGAACCATCGTTCAAAGAATAAAACTCTTTTCTTCTCCTAGAAAAGAGTTTTATTTGTTTTTGAAATCGCTGCTGGGTTTTTATCCAACTAATCTACGGATTTACGACATTGCCGTTATTCACAAATCAGCATCTAAAGTTGATTCTCAGGGGAATTACGTGAATAACGAACGGCTCGAATACTTGGGAGATGCTATTCTGGGCGCTGCCATTGCTGATTTTTTGTACAACCGGTTCCCCAGTCAGGACGAAGGTTACCTTACCCAAATGAGGTCGAAACTGGTCAACCGCAGTTTTCTGACTCAGTTGACCTACCAAATCGGTCTGAATCATTTTATCCAGTCGAACACCACTTCAACCATTGAGTCGAGTCACATTTATGGCGATACACTGGAAGCATTAATCGGAGCCATTTACCTTGATAAGGGCTATTCGGAAGCTAAAAGATTTATTACCCGAAAACTGCTCAACAACTACGTCAATCTGGTTGAAGTTCAGAATACCAATACCAATTACAAAAGTCAGCTGATTGAGTGGTCACAGAAAAATAAAAAAGCGGTGTCATTCGATACGGTTGATGAAAGTAAAAACGATGGCAAACAACCCTGGTTTATTGCAACCATCGAAGTTGACAACGAATTGCTGGGAAAGGGCTCCGGAACCTCCAAAAAAGAAGCCCAGCAAAATGCCTCGAAAGTGGCGCTCGACAAAATCAAGGTGCTTGAGGACAACTCCCCTGCTGAAGAATAGCTTTTGGCTGAAAAGAATTCATATTCAATATTCATTTTCACTTCCGACTTCGAAAGGATAATATTTCGGATTTTACTTGTAATCTTCTGTCAAACTGACTTAAAAACCTGTGTTAAATATTGTTAAGTTCTTATCCGCCGATTTTTTTAGGATTATATTTGTGGAATGAGCAGAAGAGTCATACTGATATTAATTATTCTGATGGCCCTGGTGATGACCAGCCTGATTCTGGTTCAGACCAATTCGATTTTGAAAGCGCTCGAAATCAAGGAAGAACAGTTTAATACGGCTGTAAATAGTGCATTGACTAATGTTTCGTATCAATTGGAAAGAGACGAGGCCAGTCTTTTGGCCGAAAGGGGAAATTCACAGCTCGCATCACAGGGAAGAAACATTTATCTGGGCAATAATAGTCGCCCCTTGCCTGGAATTTATAACCAACAAAGCACTTTATTATCCTTGCAATATTCGCAGCATTCAACAGGGGGCGCCTACAAAGAAGAATTGACTATTGAATACGGTCGTAACAAACCGGCTAAGTCAACTCAGCGAGATCGTCCCGGAGATTTTCCGAATGCTTTTGATATTATCAGTGAACAGGATGGCTATGTACGACAGCAGTATGAAGATCGTATGAACCAGCGTGCCCGGATGCTGGAACTTTCTTCGTTTGCCGTTGTATTATCAAGTTTGCCCATCGAAGACCGGATCGATTTGAGTTCACTTGGCCGAGCCATTAAGACTGAGCTTAAAAAGCAAGGCATCAATATGGATTTTCAGTTAGCTATTAAGACATTCCAGCGCGGTGAAGAGCGGTTTGTTTTCGGCGACAAAAATTACAATCCCAAACAGCAAAAAGATTATAGTACCTTGCTTTTTCAAAACGATCTGGAAGAGTTGATCAAACCAAACTACTTGTTTGTCTACTTTCCCAGGCGAAACACTTTTTTGCTCAAAGAAACCGGAATCCTCGTGATCCCGACGTTTGTGCTGACTGCCATGCTGATTGGAATATTCATTTTCACGATTCTGATTATCCTGAGACAGAAAAAACTGTCGAACATCAAGAACGACTTCATTAACAACATGACCCATGAGCTGAAGACGCCTATATCAACCATTTCGCTGGCCAGCCAGATGTTGCGTGACAATACAGTGACTAATACACCTAAAACTATCGAACATATCTCCGGAATTATTTTTCAGGAAAGCAAACGGCTGACCACCCAAGTTGAAAAAGTACTGCAAATGGCTGTATTCAACGAAGGAAAGCTCAAACTCAAGTTTAAAGAAGTTAACCTGAATGCCTTAATTCAATCGGTAGTTTTAAACTTTGAGCTTCGGGTAAAAGCCAAAAACGGAGAATTGATATCTGACTTAAAGGCAGAACCATCAGTTATTAAAGGAGACGATGTACATATTACGAATGTTTTGTTTAACTTGCTTGATAATGCTGTCAAATACAGCAGAGATGAACCGAAAATTACCATTGCCAGTGAATTTAAAGACGGGAGTGTGATTATTTCGGTCAAAGATCAAGGTATTGGCATATCGAAAGAGCACCTTGGCCAGATTTTTGAGCGGTTCTATCGCGTTCCGACCGGCAACGTCCACGATGTAAAAGGTTTTGGCCTGGGACTAAGCTATGTAAAAAAAATAGTTGACGCCCATCAGGGAAAGATCAAAGTTGAAAGTGCACCACATAAAGGAACTAAATTCATGATATATTTTCCGATAAATGCAAACGAACATGGAAAAAAAAGTAAAATTGCTCTTGGCCGAGGATGACGAAAATCTTGGTCTGTTGCTTAAAGAATATCTGATTGCCAAAGGGTATGAAACCGATTTATACCCCGACGGAGAAGCGGCCTACAAAGGGTTCAGGAACAACACCTACAACCTTTGTATCTTGGATATCATGATGCCAAAAAAAGATGGAATTTCACTGGCCAAAGATATCCGGCTGCTCAATATGGAAATTCCGATTATTTTCCTGACTGCTAAAAACATGAAGGAAGATGTGTTGGAAGGCTTCAAAATAGGGGCCGACGATTACATCACCAAGCCATTCAGCATGGAAGAATTAATCTTCCGTATTGAAGCCATCATGCGCAGGGTGATGCAAGACACAAACTCTCCTGATGATGCTGTTTACAAACTTGGAATTTATACGTTCGATACCCGGAAGCAAATACTGACCGGAGGCGAAGAAGAAGTAAAGCTGACTACCAAGGAAGCTGAACTGTTACGCCTCCTGTGCAACAATGCCAATAAGGTACTGGAGCGGAACTTTGCCCTGAAAACAATCTGGATCGACGACAATTATTTCAATGCCCGAAGCATGGACGTTTACATTACCAAACTCCGGAAACATCTGAAAGATGATCCGAAAGTAGAAATCATTAACGTGCACGGGAAAGGCTATAAATTGATTATGTAAGACATAAGGTCTGAGAACAAAGAATCCTGCTGAATTGGCGGGATTTTTTATTTTGCAGATAAAGCACAACGGAATCCGGTATGATTCAACCCGGTATCCCAACTGGTTTTCTGTCGTGCGCCAATTCGAAATCCTGAACAATACTGGTCGCTGCAAAGGAATGAGCCCCCTCGGGTTACTTTCTTCTGGGCATAAGGTTCATCCGGATCAAACGAGTCGGAAGGACCTGTTGGATTTGTAACCAATCCCTTTTGTTTACAGGTGCTATAATAATCAGGTCTGTACCAGTCTGAAACCCATTCCCAAACATTTCCGGCCATGTCGTATAATCCGTATGGGTTTGGGGCAAATTGCCCGACCGGCGCAGCTCCCACATAACCATCCTGACCGGTATTTTTATCGGGGAAATGTCCATCCCACGCATTGGCTTTCTTTTTTCCTGTTGTGATCAATTCGTTTCCCCACGGATAAATTGCTCCAGTCTGGCCTCCCCGTGCTGCAAATTCCCACTCGGCTTCGGTTGCCAACCTCTTTCCTGCCCAACGGCAATATGCCATCGCATCTTCCCATGAAACCTGGACAACCGGAAAATCATCCCTGCCATCCAGATTACTGTCCGGGCCTTCCGGATGTCTCCAGTTAGACCCGGGAACCCAAGACCACCAAATCGTTGCATTTTCGAGTGGTACCGGATGATTGGGAGGAGTAAAAACCAGCGAAGCGGCTACTAACACGTCATCAGATGGCTTGGGTGTTCCGGGCGGAACCTGTTTTTTAATCTCTTCCCAGTCAGGCTTCTTTTCGGCGGTAGTCACATAGCCGGTTGCCTCCACAAAAGCTTTAAACTGCCGGTTGGTCACTTCATGCTTATCCATATAAAACGAAGAAACTTCAACCTTATGTCGTGGAAATTCATCCGGACGTCCCCAAATACTATCGCCTCCCATCCAAAACCGGCCTCCTTTAATCAGAACCATTTCCGAAAGGTCGGATTTGGCTGTATGGGTCGAATCAATATTGGGACCACTTCCGGCGGAAAACCGGGTCGGCAAACTGGAACAGCACGAACTGGAAGTATCTGCAGTCATCGTTCCGGCGGCTTCCGGCTTATTTTGTTTTTGCGAAGATGGACGATTGCAGGCCAGTAGTGCCAGTAAAATTAATCCGGGATAAATTATTTTTTTCATCTGTCTGTTTTTCAATCGAGGTTTTGAAATTTGCGTATCAATCTCATTTTGTTAATGTTATATTTTTGGCGAGATGGAATTTCCAAATAATCATTGCGCTGTGTGAGAAAGGTTTTCTCACGATCGTGTCATGACGTTAAAAACGGAACAGTACGACAAGGTGTTCATTTTGAATTTTGGATGCATTATAATAAAAGGCTTTTCTGTTGCCAGAAAAACCCTTTCATAAAATATCGTATTTATTGATTAACGGGATGACTCAAAGTCGCACAGTTAGCAATGAAAATTAATCCAATTTCAGTACCGCCAAAAACGCATTTTGCGGAACTTCCACATTTCCTACCTGTTTCATACGCTTTTTCCCTTTTTTCTGTTTTTCGAGCAATTTGCGTTTGCGGGTAATGTCGCCTCCGTAACACTTGGCTGTAACATCTTTACGAACAGCCTTAACCGTTTCTCGGGCAATAATCTTAGCGCCAATTGCGGCCTGAATGGCAATATCGAATTGCTGGCGCGGAATCAGTTCTTTCAGCTTTTCGCACATCCGTCGCCCAAAATTATAGGCATTGTTGAAGTGAATCAGCGTTGACAGGGCATCCACCATTTCGCCGTTCAGCAGAATATCCAGCCGAACAAGTTTCGCCGGACGGAAATCGAGCATATGGTAATCAAAACGAAGCGTATCCTTTTGAAATACTTTTCAGTTTATCGTAAAAGTCGAACACAATCTCGCCCAATGGAAGGTCAAATACCAATTCAACACGGTCGGTAGTCAGGTAATCCTGCTTCAGAAGCGTTCCGCGTTTGTCGAGGCATAAGGTCATGATTGGTCCGATATAATCAACCGCAGTAATGATGTTGGCCCGGATAAACGGTTCGTCTATATCGTCGATTGTTGTTGTAGCCGGCAGCCCTGACGGATTATATACGTTGATGGTTTCGCCTTTAGTGGTGTGTACGTGGTACAACACGTTGGGAACAGTGGTGATCACGTTCATATCGTATTCCCGGTCGAGGCGCTCCTGAATGATTTCCATGTGCAACAAGCCCAGGAATCCGCAGCGGAATCCGAATCCAAGTGCGGCTGATGATTCAGGTTCGTAAGTGAGTGAAGCATCGTTCAACTGCAATTTTTCCATCGAAGCGCGCAGATCTTCGTAATCTTCGGAATCGATCGGGTAAACACCGGCAAACACCATGGGTTTTACTTCTTCAAAACCTTCAATTGCCTTGTCGCATGGTGCTTTCACATGGGTGATGGTATCGCCGACTTTTACTTCCCGGGCAGTTTTAATGTTGCAAATCATGTAACCCACGTTGCCCGTTCGAAGCTCTTGTCGTTCGAACATTCCCAGCTTCAGCACGCCGATTTCATCAGCAATATATTCTTTAGAGGCATTGACAAATTTTACCTGATCTCCCTTCCGGATTACGCCGTTAACTACTTTGAAATAAGCAATCACTCCCCGGAATTGATTAAAAACAGAGTCAAAAATCAAGGCCTGAAGGGGGGCATCTTCCTTTCCCTGTGGTTCAGGAATAACTGTAACAATCCGCTCCAGAATTTCTTCAATTCCCATTCCTGTTTTTCCGCTGGCCCGGATAATATCAGTCCGTTTGCAGCCAATCAGTCCGGTAATCTGGTCTTCGACTACTTCAGGCATGGCGTTGGGCAAATCCATTTTATTCAGGATCGGGATAATTTCCAGATCGTGTTCGAGTGCCAGGTAAAGGTTTGAAATGGTTTGGGCCTGAATACCCTGAGTGGAATCGATGATGAGCAGGGCGCCTTCGCAGGCAGCAATGGACCGTGAAACCTCATACGAAAAGTCGACGTGTCCGGGAGTATCAATCAGGTTTAAAATGTAATCTTCTCCTTTAAAGTTGTACATTGCATCTGGATAGCATGGCTTTTTATCGTGATACCCCGTTCCTGTTCAAGATCCATGCTGTCGAGAATCTGGGCACGCATGGCCCGGCCATCAACTGTTTTCGTGTATTCGAGGAGCCTGTCGGCCAGTGTACTTTTCCCGTGATCGATGTGCGCAATGATACAAAAATTACGTATGTGCCTCATTCCTAAACGTTCTAAAAACCTTATTAATTAATTACTCCGGTCGGATTTGGCGCAAAGATATTCAAATTTTGTGAATGGCAATCGGTGAAGTTGTCGGCAACCTTCGCCCGGGCCTGAGTTCAAATCATACTCGCTGTATTGTCCTGAACAAAAAAAATGGCTGCATTTTCCGATTCAGACTGAATATATCTACATTTACACCATTCAAAAAAAAAATGAAAACGGAATGAGCCGGTTCTACTATCTGATCGTTATTCTGATTATTGCCGGAGCCTGCAAAGAGGTTTATGATGTACCTCCGCAAGCCATGCTTCAGGCTTCGTTTGTCAATTCGTCTACCGAAAGTAAAATGAGTTCAAAGGTCACAGCCTGGGGGGTTGGAACCGAACAATTTTTAGTTAAAGATTCGGTTCTTCAGGGAATGATATTTCCGCTGTCGCCTGCCGATACAACGATTTACCTGGTTTCGCTCGATTCGTTCACCGATACCATCATGTTTATTCACGGAACCACCCTGAAATATGCTTCGATGGAAACGGGTTTTTATTACGAATACAAATTGCGCTCGATTAAGTACTCGAATAACCGGATCGACACCATTCAGATTACGGATAGCCTGATAACTAAAAAATGGCATGAAAATATTAAGCTTTACCTTCATCCTTTGTCTGCTGGCAGCAATTAACTACGGACAACCCGAGGCGCAAAAGAAAATCAAGCCTAAACGAACCGATAATTTCATCCGGATGAGAGGACTTCGGTTGGGAATGGATGTTACTCGTCCGTTTCAGGATTTGTGGACCAAGGGAAACCGTTACGGCACTGAGTTTTCAGCCGACCTGGAGCTTTGGCCCAATTGGTTCCCGACGTTTGAATCGGGCTATGATGTGATGAAAGTGAAAACCAACTACATCGATTACACCAGCAGCGGTAGCTATTCGCGCATTGGTATCGATTACAATTTTCTGGTGGCAGAACACAAAAATGATAAAGATATCTTTTACGGAGGACTCCGATATGGATTTGTTTTAGCCCGTCAACAGGTTAATCAGTATGCCATCGACTCTTACTGGGGGCCAGTTACAGGAGGTTTTGGTAATCAAAATTATTTTGCACATTGGGGCGAATTCCTGCTCGGGATCAAAGGCGAAATCTTACACAACTTTTACATGGGATGGACCATTCGCGGCAAGGTAAAACTGAACCACAAAGACCTGAACATGCCGCCCGTTTATTTTATTCCGGGATTTGGAAAAGCCAAAGGGTTTAATCTCGATTTTACTTATTCGGTTTACTACAATATTCCCTGGGACTTCCGTAAGCCGGCTGGAAAGGAAAAAGACGGCACGTCGGCGGTGAAAAAGCCTGATCTGAAAAAATAGATGAAGATTTGATGCTCCAATAAAACAAAAAAAGACCGGCATTTGCTGGTCTTTTTTTGTATAATAAAGTGAAAAATTATTTCTTTTCAGCTTTTTTCTCAGTTGCTGAAGTTTCAGCTTTTTTGTCCTTTGAGCAGCAAGCTTTCTTGTCTGTTGAGCAGCAAGCTTTCTTGTCAGTTGAAGTGCATTCAGTTTTTGCTTTTTTGCTGTCGTCTTTAGTTGATGCGCTTACCGTTGAAGCAGCTAATCCCATAGTGAAAGCTACTGCCAGTACCATTGCTAATCTTTTCATGATGTCAAATTTTAAGTAGTTACTATTAATTTCTTTGGCCAAACTAACAAGATTTCTTCACAATACAAAATTTGTTAACAATTATTTAGAATAAATATAAATAGCAATTCTGTAGATTACCTGAACCCTAGCTGACAAACAGTCTCCGGACTAATTAATTCATTCAATTCCTGACTGTTGATTATTCCTGAGTTTAAAGCTGCTTCAAAGACTGTCAACTTTTCTTCTTTAGCTTTCTTAACAATTTCACTCGCTTTTTCATAACCAATCGCCGGAATAAGGGCGGTAATTAATGCGGTCGAGTTCAATACATTTTTGCGACATTGTTCTTCATTGGCCTTCAAATCCTGAACTGCATGTGTTCGAATCAGAATGCAGGCCCGGCTTAACAGACCAATACTTTCGAGGAGCGAGTTGGCTATTAATGGCATGAACTGGTTTAACTCGAGGTTCCCGGCAGAGGCGGCCTGGGAAATCACCCCATCGAGTCCCATTACCAGAATGGCGGCCTGAGCCGAAGCTTCCGGAATCACCGGGTTCACTTTCCCCGGCATGATGGACGAACCCGCCTGTTTGGGCGGGAGTATGATTTCAGCCAGTCCGGCATCGGGGCCACTGGCCATCAACCGCAAATCATTGCTTATTTTCAGTAACGAAATGGCACAGGCCTTTAACATGCCCGATACTTCCACAAAAACATCCGCATTTTGGGTATTATCGATCAGGTTCTCGGCCCGGGCCAATCCGATCCCGGTATTTTCGCGCAACTTATCAACTACTCTAAAAATAAATTGACGGGGTGCACCCAACCCGGTTCCAATGGCCGTTCCGCCGAGGTTGACCACCCGCAGCCGTTCTTCACATTTCGAGAAGCGCCACCTGTCGCGGTTAAAAGCTTCGGCATAGGCGCCCATTTCACGCCCCAGAGTAGTCAGTACGGCATCCTGTAATTGTGTTCGACCGATTTTTACTAGGTGAGCAAATTCTTTTTCTTTGGACTGAAAAGCTTCCTGAAGGCCCAACACAGCTTGTTCCAGTTCCCGGATCATCCGGATGGCAGCTAGTTTGAGTGCGGTGGGGTAGGTGTCGTTGGTTGATTGGTGCAGGTTGATGTCTCCCAGCGGAGAAATAAATTCATAATCGCCTTTCGCTTTTCCTGCTATTTCGAGCGCCCGGTTGGCAAGTATTTCATTCACGTTCATGTTGGTCGAAGTGCCTGCACCTCCCTGCAACGCATCAACCAAAACGTGTTCATTTAAAAGTCCTTCCGCCATTTCGGAACAAGCCTGCTCAATAGCTTTCGATTTTTGTCCTTCAGTGAAAAATCCCAAAGTTTTGTTGGTTTGAAAGCAGGCCAGCTTTACTGCCCCGTATGCTTTGATCAATTCGGAATGAACAGGCTTCCCTGAAACCGTGAAGTTTTCGATGGCTCGCAGCGTATGAATTCCCCACAAAGCTTCAGCAGGAATTTCACGACTACCTAGCAAATCAGTTTCAGTTCGGAAATTTGGCATAGTTTCAGGATCAGCAATACATGTCGTGATTTCCTTTTTTAACCTTTTCGAGTAGGGAAATGGCGCGTTCACGGGCAATCCCTTCCATCGAATTGATCGTATCGTCGATTAAATCTTCACCTATCAGCCTGGTTTCGTAGGAGGCATAGTCCATCAGGTATTCCTTAAAAGTGGAAATAGCGTTTGGATTACAGTGGTTCTTGATATCGCCCGGTTTCGCCCGGTCCATAAAATCCTGACCAGTTCGGCCCAATCGGTAACAGCCGGTACAAAATGATGGAATATAGCCCATCTCTGCCACGTCGCGGATCACTTCATCGAGCGGACGGTGGTCGCCCAGACAGAACTGGCTGCTGTCGTCTTCGTGCAGTGAATCGGTATACCCGCCTGGATTGGTGCGGCTTCCGGCTGAAATCTGGGAAACTCCCAGGGCAAAGGTTTCGCGTCGCATCTGAGCTGTTTCGCGGGTCGACATGATGATGCCGGTGTATGGAACAGCCAGTCGTAGAATAGCGACAATTTTCCGGAAATCGAGATCGGCAACGGCAAATGGTGGGTGCGAAGCAATATCGGAGCCGGTAGCCGGTTCGAGCCGGGGTACGCTGATGGTGTGTGGCCCAACTCCGAAGACCGCTTCCAGCTCGCGGATGTGCTGCATCAGGGCTAATAATTCGAACCGAAAGTTGAACAGGCCAAAAAGAACGCCAATACCCACGTCGTCAATGCCAGCTTCCATCGCCCGGTGAAGTGCCGTAACACGATAATCGTAATCTCTTTTCTTCCCGCCTAAATGAACATTTCTGTATGTTTCATGATGGTATGTTTCCTGAAAAAGCTGAAAGGTTCCTATTTTGGCGGTCTTCAAAAGTTTAAATTCTTCAATATCCAGTGGCGCTATGTTGACGTTAACGCGGCGGATTTCCCCATTATCCACTTTAGCATCGTATACTGAAGCAATAGAATCAATTATATACTGAAAACCTTGCTTTGGGTATGATTCGCCTGCAACCAGCAAAATACGCTTGTGCCCCTGTCTGATCAGGATTTCAGTTTCATGTTTAATTTCGTCCTGGGAAAGCGCCCGGCGTACAAGTGCTTTGTTTTTTGCCCTGAACGCACAGTAGGTACACTCGTTGGCACACATGTTGGAAATATACAGCGGGGCGAAAATAACCAGCCGTTTACCGTAAATTTTTTCCTTGACATGGTTGGCTGTTTCAAACAGTTCAAACAACTGCATCGGATCGTTGATGTTGGTAAGTACGGCAACGTCTTCCAGATCAAGTCCTTTCATTTCTTTGGCTTTGGCGAATACCTGTGCAACCCTGTGTGAATCGGGTTTTTGATTTTGTCCGAGAATCCGGGCGATTTCTTCTTCGTTGATAAAAGTTGGTTTTTTTGTAGACATGATGTTTTGAATTTTACTTTTGAAAGCCCCTGTTTGACTCGCTTTTCTCTGATAACTTAGGTTTGCCCGGTGACTCTCTTATGCTAATCCAAAGGTACAACACCTTGTTCAAAAATGTATGATAAAATATCGGGTTTCAAGAATAAAGATTCGCTCAAATCATAAAATATTGTGATATACTTGCAATCAAATCCGGTCATTTCCATATTCAATAAACATGAACGAATCATTGATCAGACAAATCTCTATTGCAAGTGTTTCAATACTGAATCTGGCCATAACCTGCTGGTATTGCTGGCTGACTTATAAACAGAAAATAAAACCGGCGCTGGCCATGTGGATTTTTTTTACTATTGCTGTTGCCATCAGCCTGGCAACCTATCTCGAATCGGATCATTTTAGTTTGTGGGATAATATTCTGAATACAACCGACCTGGCTTTGGCGGCCATTGTTTCGGTAGCCATTTACCTGTTTGGCGATCATACGACCCGGTTTAGCCGGTTCGACAAAGGTTGTCTGATTGCCGTACTAATTATTTTGGTGTTTTGGTTCATCACGAAAAACCATGTGATTACTCATGCGCTGACGCAGGGAATTCTTGTTATTGCTTATTTCCCGGTTATCAGCCGCCTGTGGAAAACCCGCGAAAATACCGAGTCGTTTGTGGTTTGGATGGGTATGTTGCTGGCGCCGGCGCTATCGCTTTTGTCGAGTAAAGGACTGCTGGCTACCATTTATTCGGTCCGGGCAATAGTATGTATCGTATTGTTATTGTTACTGATGCTTCGTGTTGAATACCTAGCCCGGAAACGTTCAGCAAAACTTCAGGAGGCGGAAGCCTGATTTTTCAGTCACCTTCCGAATTTTGGTATCCTAAAAATTCAATTCAGCTTGATTGTTGATTTCAAAATAAGTCTAATTTTGTGCTTCACTCTCAAAAAAAGCTCCCTGATTATGACAGCTGAAAAAACCGTTGGACAGAAAATTAAACAAATCCGTGAAATGAAGAAAGTCAGCCTGGAAGAGCTGGCCGAACGCAGCGGAATGGAAATTACTTTGGTTGAGAAAATTGAGCAGGAAAAGAATGTTCCTTCGCTTGCCCCCCTGATTAAAATTGCCCGTGCTCTGGGCGTCAGGTTGGGGACTTTTCTCGACGACAGCGATTCGTATGGCCCGGTGGTTGTCCGTGCAGGCGAATATCATAAAGGAGTCCGTTTTACTTCACAGTCGAGCGAAACCCGCGAACACCTGAATTTTTTCTCGCTGGCTTACGATAAGGCAGGCCGGAGCATGGAACCTTTCATTGTTGACATCGAACCCGGACTTCAATCAGACTATATGCTTTCTTCACACGAAGGCGAGGAGTTCATTTACGTCCTCGAAGGCGAAGTTGAAATCAACTACGGGAAAGAAGTTTACAAACTGAGCAAGGGCGATAGCATTTATCTCGATTCGATTGTACTTCACAATGTACATGCCGGAAACAACCAGTCAGCCCGGATTCTGGCCGTAGTTTATGCGCCGTTTTAATTTTCAATTCCACCTGAAATTCTGATTTCATGCAACTACTCGATTATACGTTTGGCGAATTACTGGAAAAGTACGCCATTGAAGCTCCCGATCGTGAATTTATGGTTTATCCTGACCGTAATTTGAGGTTCACCTACTCGCAGTTTAACGAACGGGTTGATCAACTGGCGAAAGGACTTTTGTACATCGGAGTTCGTCCGGAGGATAAAGTCGGAATATGGGCGACCAATGTTCCCGATTGGCTCACCTTCATGTTTGCTACGGCAAAAATTGGCGCCATTCTGGTTACGATTAATACCAGCTATAAATTGTCTGAACTGGAATACCTGCTTCAAAATGCCGACATTCATACCCTTTGCCTGATTGACGGATTTCGTGACAGCGATTACGTCAGCATGATATTCGATTTGGTTCCGGAGTTGAAAACCAGTCAGCGGGGAAACCTTAAAAGTGAGAAATTTCCGGAATTAAAAAATGTTGTTTTCATCGGGCCCCAGAAGCACCGTGGAATGTACAATACTTCCGAACTGATTCTGTTGGGCAGTCATATCGACGACTTCGAGCTGGAACAAATCAAGGAAAATATCACCTGTCACGATGTGGTGAACATGCAATATACTTCCGGAACAACCGGATTTCCCAAAGGAGTAATGCTGACCCATCATAATATTCTGAACAGTGGTTATGCGGCAGGCGAATGTATGCGGTTCACACATAAAGAAAGGCTGTTGGTTTGTGTACCTCTCTTTCATTGTTTCGGCTGCGTTTTGGCGCTTTGTGCCGTCATCACTCATGGAGCCACTATGGTAATGGTCGAAAATTTTGATCCGCTGATGGTTCTCGCTTCAGTGGAAAAAGAAAAATGCACTGCATTACACGGCGTTCCAACCATGTTTATTGCAGAATTGAATCATCCGATGTTCAACTTGTTTGATCTGAGTTCACTGCGGACCGGAATTATGGCCGGATCGTTGTGTCCGATTGAAACCATGAATCAGGTGATGGAAAAAATGCACATGAAAGATGTAATCATCGTTTATGGGCTGACAGAAACTTCTCCCGGGATGACCGCTACACGAACCCACAATTCGCCCGAAGTGAGAGCGACTACGGTCGGCTTCGAATTTCCAAATGTAGAAGTGAAAATTGTAAATCCGGAAACCGGAGAAGAATGTCCGGCAGGTGAACAGGGGGAAATTTGCTGCCGGGGATACAACCTGATGAAAGGCTATTATAAAAATCCGGAAGCAACGGCCAAAATCATCGATCAGGATGGCTTTTTACATTCAGGCGACCTGGCCGTAAAAACTCCGGATGGATTTTACCGGATTACCGGACGCATCAAAGACATGATTATTCGGGGTGGGGAGAACATTTATCCGCGCGAAATTGAGAATTTTATTTATAACATGTCCGAAGTTGAAGCGGTTGAAGTCGTTGGCGTTCCCAGTAAAAAATATGGCGAACAGGTTGGTGCATTCATCAAGCTAAAAGCAGGAAATCAGTTGACAGAAGAAGATGTCCAGGAGTTTTGCCGCGGTAAAATCGCCCGGTACAAAATTCCGCAGTACATATTTTTTGTGAGCGAATTTCCGATGACTGCCAGCGGAAAAATCCAGAAATATAAACTTCGTGACATGAGCCTCCGGTTGCTCACTCAAAAAGGGATTGAGGTGATCTGATTTTCGATAATAAAAAGATAAACTCTCAGAAACACTGTTTCTCAGGTACTCAGGAACTTTTTTGCATTTTCCAGGTCTTCCGGAGTGTCGATGCCAATATTTTCGAAGGTTGTTTGCGCTGTTTTAATCCGGTATCCGTTTTCGAGCCAGCGCAGCTGTTCGAGCGATTCTGCCTTTTCAAGGATTCCGGTTGGCAATTGGGTCAGGGCCTGCAGAATGTCGAACCGATAGGCGTACATACCGATATGACTGAAAAACGTATTCCGGCTTAACCAGTCTTCCGGTTTGCTGTCGCGCACAAACGGAATGGGCGACCGGCTGAAATACATGGCTTCATTATTTTTATTAATCACTACTTTGGGACGATTGATGTTGGTAATCTCATCAGCCTGGCTGATAGGTTTGATCAGGGTGGCGATCTCGGTTTCTTTCGTGTCAAAACATGCCTTGAGACTTTCAATCTGTTGGGGCCGGATAAATGGTTCGTCGCCCTGAATATTGATTACCACATCGACCGGCATCATTTGAGCAATTTTTTCGGCAGCTTCGGCACACCGGTCAGTTCCGCTTTGGTGGTTGGGTGAAGTGTAAACTACCTTTCCTCCAAAGGATTCAACGGTCCGGAAAATCCGCTCGTCGTCGGTTGCCACATAAACATGGTCAAGTGCCATGCTGGCATTTTCGTAAACCCATTGAATGACGGGCTTTTCACCAAGCAGAGCTAGCGGTTTCCCGGGGAAACGGGTAGACTGGTAACGGGCAGGTATGATTCCAATAAAATTCATAAAATTCTATTTTTACAGTTGTCGTTTAAAACGCTCCTGTTTACTCGCTTATTAAAAAAGATTAAAACAGGGCGTACTTAACGCACTGAAACCAAAGTTAATTTATTTTTGAACCCTTCTTGTAAGGTTAAAATTGTAATTTTGCAAAGCTAAACATATTGTCCTTAAAATGGATGTTCAGGAAATAAAACAACGATTTGGAATTATCGGCAACTCGCCGGGGCTGTTGCGGGTGATTGAGATTGCCGTTCAGGTGGCGCCAACTGACCTTTCGGTACTGATTACCGGCGAAAGCGGAACCGGGAAAGAATCATTCCCGCAGATTATTCACCAGTTTTCGGCCCGCAAACACGGAAAATACATTGCCGTCAACTGCGGCGCTATTCCCGAAGGAACCATCGATTCCGAACTTTTTGGTCACGAGAAAGGCTCATTTACCGGAGCATTAGCCGACCGTAAAGGTTATTTTGAAGAAGCCGACGGAGGGACTATCTTTCTGGACGAAATCGGCGAATTACCGTTATCAACACAAGTCAGGTTACTTCGGGTACTCGAAGCCGGCGAATTTATGAAGGTTGGTTCGTCGAAGGTCCTGAAAACAAATGTCCGTGTGGTTGCGGCAACCAATGTGAATGTTTCTGAAGCCATTGATAAAGGAAGGTTTCGCGAAGATTTATATTACCGTTTAAATACGGTGCCAATCCGGGTGCTTCCATTGCGCGACCGAAAGGAAGATGTTCACCTGCTTTTTCGGAAATTCGCGTCCGATTTTGCTGAGAAATACAGGATGCCTGCCATTCGGCTCGACAATGATGCCGTTCCGGTTTTGCTTAACTACCACTGGCCGGGAAACGTCAGACAACTAAAGAACATTACCGAACAGATTTCGATCATCGAGAAGGACCGGATTATTGATGCTTTGACGCTTGAACGTTACATTCCGGTTCATTCAGAGAATAAACTTCCGGCTTTGTATCACGGGCAGGGAATTGACGAAAAAACATTTGCTTCCGAGCGGGAAATCCTGTATCAGATTCTGTTCGATATGAAAAAAGACATGAACGACCTGAAAAAGCTGGTTCACGATATTTTGCAGAATGAAGCCACTGTTGCCGATATTCGGGATGACAATGCTCAACTGATCAGGAAGCTCTATCATTCCGACAATGGTAACTATGTCCCCGATCAGCCTGTCCCCGGGCGGGTAACCATCAACCCGGTAGTTCACGAAAACATTCAGGATACCGAAGAATTTGTGGAAGAATCCCTGTCGCTCGAAGATAAAGAAATTGAAATGATCCAGAAAGCGCTGGAAAAGCACAAAGGGAAACGAAAAAATGCAGCCCGCGAATTGGGAATTTCGGAACGGACACTTTACCGAAAAATCAAAGAATATGACATCAATTAATGATTGATTATGAAGATTCGAAGTTTAATACTCATCCTGTTTTCAGTCCTGCTCACGGCGGTTGTTTTTACTGCCTGTAAGGTCAGCTACTCATTTACAGGAGCATCTATTGCACCCAATGTAAAAACATTTATGGTCGATTTCTTTCCGAACCGGGCAAGGCTGGTAAATCCCAATCTGAGTCAGCTTTTTACTGAAGGGCTTCAGGACAAACTGGTCAAACAGACCTCACTGAACCAGATTACCGATGGTGGCGATCTCGAATTCTCCGGACAAATAACGGATTACGATGTGAAACCGATGAACATTTCTCAAGGCGACATGGCCGCCCAAAACCGACTGACCATCACCGTCAAGGTTAAATTTACCAACAACAAGGATCATGAGCAGGACTGGGAAAAAACATTTACTGCGTATGAAGATTTTGACAGTAACAGTGCGCTTAGTTCGGTCGAAGACAGCCTCGTTCCTGAAATTATTAAAAAACTGACCGACGATATTTTTAATGCTTCCATTGCAAACTGGTAGACTATGACAGCCGATCAATTTATCCAATTTATGCAGGCTCCTGAAAAGTTAAACCGGGAAACGCTGCCGTTCCTGAAAGAGCTGACAGAACGCCATCCTGCATTTGAAGCCGGCTGGATACTTTACCTGAAAAACCTGAAAAACCTGAACGATTCTTCGTTTGGACAGGAATTGCTGAACGGGGCAATTCGCATTCAGGACCGGAGGAAACTCTATCTTTTTCTGAATGAAAAGATTCCGGGAACAATCTCTGCACCGGATTTGCCGGTAGGATCAGTAGCCGGGGAAACTGAACTGTACAACATGATTTTTCCGACTGACTACAGGCTCGACCCGGAAGGAAAGCCAGAAGCTGAGAACAGCCAATTGTTGCCCGAAAAAACAGAGAAACAGTACCGTTTGATTGAAAAATTCCTTGAAGTTCAACCCAGAATGTCACCGGTGAAAGAAGAAGAAAACCAGTCGCCGATGGAAAGTCAGAAGCCAAAGGTAGAGTTGAACGACGATCTGGTAACCGAAACACTGGCGATGATTTATGCCCGGCAGGGGTACTACCGAAAAGCCATTCAGATATTTGAAAAATTAAGTTTGAAATATCCGGAAAAAAGTACTTACTTTGCCGGTCAGATTGAAAAAATTAAAAATTTAATGAACAATTAATTTATATTATCATGTATTCATTGATCACCGTTTTATTATTTATCGTCTGTATTCTGTTGGTTTTGATCGTATTGGTTCAGAACTCAAAGGGTGGCGGTTTGGCAAGTAATTTTCAGGCTTCGACTCAGATTATGGGCGTTCGTAAAACAGCCGATTTTCTTGAAAAAGCAACCTGGGTTTTAGCCGGTTCGTTATTGTTCTTATCAATTATGGGTAGTGCATTCATTCCAAGAGAAAATAAAGCTGGCGGACAGTCGGCCATCAAAGATCAGGTAGAAAATGCTGTTGATCCCAATCAGGTTCCAAGTTTCCCGGCACCTTCCGATGCAAAAACTGCTGCTCCTGCTGCAACTACTGCTACTCCGACCAATTAAGAAAACCTCTTTCAGGCTGAAATCTGAATAAGCTATAACGAAAGTCTTCAATGCAACCCATTGAAGACTTTTTTTTTCGATTAGTTACTGTCCAAATCAAAACTACTGACTTATGAATCATCTTTTCTCTGGATTTGGTCCCATTTTGCTAAGCGCTTTTTTCGGGCTGACAGCCTGTCAGAAGCCGGTAACAGCACCTGAACCAGTACTGCCTGTTCCGACCGATCGCCAGCTGGCCTGGCACGAAATGGAACAATATGCGTTTGCCCATTTCACCACCAACACCTTCACCGACAAGGAATGGGGATTCGGCGACGAAAGCGAAGCGGTTTTTAATCCAACCGCCATGGATGTGACTCAGTGGGCCAAAACGTTCAAGGCTGCCGGACTGAAAGGGGTGGTTTTGACTTGCAAGCACCACGATGGGTTTTGTTTATGGCCCAGCCAGTATACCGAGCATTCGGTCAAAAACAGCCCGTATAAAAATGGCAAAGGTAACGTGGTTGACGAAGTAGAGAAAGCTTGTCGCGCCGAAGGATTGAAGTTTGGCGTGTATCTTTCGCCGTGGGACCGTAATCGCGCCGATTATGGCACACCTTCATACATTGAATATTACCGTAATCAGTTGAAAGAGCTTTTCGAGGCGCACAAACCGGTATTCGAAATGTGGTTCGACGGAGCCAATGGTGGCGACGGCTATTACGGCGGAGCAAAAGAAAAACGTAAAATAGACGGAAAAACATATTACGACTGGCCCACAACCTTGAAGATGGTTCGTGACATGGAACCCAACGTTATTTTCTTCAGTGATGCCGGCCCCGACATCCGCTGGTGCGGCAACGAACGCGGCTTTGTGAATGAGACCAACTGGAATACAATTACTCCTGATACTTTGTATGCCGGTAAAGGAGGCATTCAAAAACTATTGAATACCGGCGAGGAAAATGGCACAAGCTGGATTTCTGCTGAAGTGGATGTTTCCATTCGTCCTGGATGGTTTTACCATGCCAAAGAAGATTCGCTCGTCAAAACTCCGGAACAGTTGTTCGACATTTACCTGAGTTCGGTAGGTCGGGGCGCCAACCTGATCCTGAATATTCCTCCTGACCGGCGTGGACTGATTAACGAGATTGATGTAGCTGCCCTGCAAGGCTGGAAAAAGCTGATTGACGAACGTTTTAAAACGAATCTGGCTCTGAATAAACCGGTCAAAGCCTCTGCCGTACGCGGAAACTCACCGGGTTACGAAGCTTCACTGGTAACCGATGGAAATAAAGAAACCTATTGGGCAACCAACGATGAGGAAAAAACCGGCAGTATTGAAATCGACCTGGGCGAACCGAAAACAATCAGTTATGTGTTGGTTCAGGAATACATCAAACTTGGACAGCGGGTAAAAAGCTTTTCTGTTGAGGTGCAGAAAGATGGTAACTGGCAGAAAGTGGTCGGGGAAACGACCATCGGATACAAACGCATTCTCCGCATTCCGCAGGTTGAAACGAAAAAAGTACGGATCGTTTTTGAGGATGCCAAGGCTTGTCCGGTCATTTCGAATGTGGAAATCTTCTAGTATGACAGTCTGACACGCAAATTGTCAGCCGGAATTGTATTGCACAATCAGCTTTTATTCAGAATTTTAGAAATAAACTGACTAATTTGTTTCAAATTCGTATGCAAAAATGACAAACTCAGTAGCCCGATTCAGGTCGGTTTCGTTTTGGCATAGTATCTGCAAAAGCAGGTCACACAAAAGAAGTATGTCTAACCAATAAATAACTCAAAAAATGGCAGATTTAAAAGGAAAAATCCTGGCTGGTAAAATTTTGGTACAGCCGAAAGAAGCAGAAAAGAAAACAGCTAGTGGAATTATTATTCCTGATTCAGCAAAAGAAAAACCACAGGTTGGTAAAGTAGTTCTGGTAGGTTCTCCTAAAAAAGACGAACCGATGGAAATTCAGGTTGGTGATATGGTTTTCTACGGAAAATATTCAGGAACCGAATTGAACATTGACGGAACTGATTATTTACTGATGTCACAGACCGACGTTTTATTTATTGCTGAATAATTGATTAACAACATTTAAAAGAAATAGAAAATGGCAAAAGAAATTAAATTCGAGATTGAAGCCCGTGACCTCCTGAAAAAAGGAGTTGACAAGTTGGCTGATGCCGTAAAAGTAACCCTCGGACCAAAAGGCCGCAACGTGGTTATCGAAAAGAAATTTGGTGCACCACAAATCACCAAGGACGGTGTGACGGTAGCCAAAGAAATTGAATTTTCGAACGCTTATGAAAACATTGGCGCCCAGATGGTGAAAGAAGTTGCCAGCAAAACCGGCGACGATGCAGGTGACGGAACTACAACTGCAACAGTATTGGCTCAATCACTGATTTCTGTAGGTTTGAAAAACGTTGCTGCCGGCGCCAACCCAATGGACCTGAAACGCGGTATCGACAAAGCTGTTTTGAAAGTTGTTGAAAGTATTAAAGCTCAGTCACAAAACGTAGGCGACGACTTCAGCAAAATTGAACAGGTTGCCAAAATTGCTGCCAACAACGACAGCGCCATCGGCTCTTTGATTGCCGAAGCCATGGAAAAAGTAAATAAAGAAGGTGTAATTACGGTAGAAGCTGCCAAAGGAACCGAAACTTATGTTGACGTGGTTGAAGGTATGCAGTTCGATCGTGGCTACATTTCTCCATATTTCATCACCGATGGTGAAAAAATGGCTGCTGACCTGGATCACCCATACATCCTGATCCACGACAAAAAAGTAAGCACCATGAAAGACTTGCTTCCTATACTGGAACAATCGGCTCAGACTGGCCGCCCGCTTTTAATTATTGCTGAAGATGTTGACGGTGAAGCATTGGCTACTTTAGTTGTAAACCGCCTGCGTGGATCATTAAAAGTTTGCGCTGTGAAAGCTCCCGGATTTGGTGACCGCCGTAAAGAAATGCTGGAAGACCTTGCCGTATTGACTGGCGGTGTAGTGATTACCGAAGAAAAAGGTATGAAACTGGAAGATGCCACGTTGGATATGCTTGGCCAGGCTGAAAAAATTACCATCGACAAAGAAAAAACAACGGTTGTTGCTGGTGCCGGTGATGCTGATGCCATCAAAACACGCGTGAACCAGATCAAAAAACAGATCGATACGACTACTTCTGATTACGACCGCGAAAAACTTCAGGAACGTTTGGCTAAACTGGCCGGTGGTGTTGCTGTACTTTATGTTGGCGCTTCTTCTGAAGTTGAAATGAAAGAGAAAAAAGACCGCGTCGACGATGCTTTACATGCTACCCGTGCTGCTGTTGAAGAAGGTATCGTTCCCGGTGGTGGTGTTGCTTACATCCGCAGCATTGCAGTTTTGGAAGGACTGAAAGGCGACAATGAAGACGAAACAACCGGTATCGAAATTGTAAAACGTGCCATTCAGGAACCATTACGCCAGATTGTTTTCAATTCAGGGAAAGAAGGCGCTGTTGTTGTTCAGAAAGTGCTGGAAGGCAAAGGCGATTTTGGATACAATGCCCGCACTGATGTTTACGAAAACCTTTACGGAGCCGGTGTTATTGACCCTGCTAAAGTAACCCGCATCGCGCTGGAAAATGCCGCTTCAATTGCCGGTATGTTCCTGACTACCGAATGCGTATTGGTTGAAGAAAAAGAAGACAAACCAGCTATGCCACCTATGGGCGGTGGAATGGGTGGCGGCATGGGCGGCATGATGTAATCGACCGGGCATACCCTTCAAAATAAATATATTTAAAACCCTCTTTCGGTTCGCCGGAAGGGGGTTTTTGCTTTTGGAAGAATCAGATTTGCCATCGTGAGTTTCGCTTTTGCCAAAGCAAGAAAATAAAATGCCAAGATGCCTTGTTTGGATTTGTGGCCATAAGCGTTTGGATTTGCGGAGTGTATCATTTCCCCGATTCGTTTTTATTGCTGACCTGGCAAAGTGTATTGGTACTGGCGCTCTCGCTTTGGTACCGGTCGCACATTATTGCACTGATGAATACCTTTTTACTGGTCATCCTGATGATCACTTATTATAGCCTGTCGGGAACAATTCATACGGTTAATTTTTCGATTCCGCTTGTTGCTTCCCTATCGGCGCGGACCATCAACTGGCAGAAAGAGCGATTGAACATTAAAACCGATTTTATCCGGAATACTTATCTGCTCACTCTTTTTTTACCTTGCTGTATGCCACCTACAAATTTTTACCCGGACAGTACATTACCGTTTCATGGCTTGGAATTGCAGGAATCTATTTCGGATTGAGCATCCTCGTGAAAAGTTTCAAGTATCGCTGGATGGCAATGGGCAACCTGCTGGTTTCGGCATTTCATCTGTTTTTAGCCGACCTGGCAAAGATTGATCTTATTTTCAGGATACTGGCTTTTCTGGCTTTTGCAGTGATATCGCTGGTTATTTCAACCTACTATGTCAGAAAACTGAAAAAGAAGGAATTAAATCCTCCATCTGGAGACAGATAAGATGTGGAAATAGCTGATAAAAAGTTAGCTGCTTTTTTTGATCAGGCTATAATAATTACATACCTTTCTGGTCAAAATAAGTTTAAGAACAGTGCAAAATGAAATGAGATGAACAAAAGGCTTATTATACAACTGTCATTTTTTGGGCTTGCCATGGCAATTGCCACGGTTTATTGGATTTCATCCAATGCAGAACCTGTTTTTTGGTTAATAATCTTTATTGTTTGTGCTTACCTTATTGCCAAACGATGTTCCGAAAAGTATTTCTGGAATGGCTTTTTGGTGAGTCTGGCAAACGCTGTATGGGTGACAGCCGCCCACCTGCTTTTATTCGAATCCTACATTGCCAATCACGCAGAGGAAACAGCAATGATTACTAAAATGCCACTGCCCGATTCTCCAAGGTTGATGATGCTGATAACCGGGCCAGTAATTGGTATTGCTTCAGGTTTGGTTCTAGGTCTTTTTGCTTTTTTGGCCTCCAGAATCCTTAAGAAATAAAATCAGGTCAGTTGAAGCTTTCCGAACAGCCTCGTTAATTCATCGAAGAGGTTGATAATAAGACGAAATTCCAAAATAAATAATACTTTTGGAACTGATTAATATCAGCAAATACTTTCCACCTGAATGTACTTTTGCGAAAATTTTCCGTGGTAAGAACCATTTTGAAATTCATTTTTATTTAATTTCAGGATTATGCCCCAAAAAGATAAATGCGAAGAAATCCCGCTGCCGGAATTTCATCAGAAACAGAAATTTAATTTGGGAAGGCGCATGGCCTTTGTATTATTGGCTTCAATCTTTATTGGCGAGTTTCTGATTATGATGGTAGTTCAGAGTTTTCGTCTGCAAACGGGCTGGTTCGAAGCTTCCTTTGATTCGTTACTTCTTTTAGTTCTGACTTTACCGGCAGTCTATTTTTTGGTAATTCGACCATTGACAATTTTAAATGCTGAACGAAAACAAGCAGAGGAAGCTTTGCGAAACAGCGAAGCACATTTGCATACACTGGTGCAAACCATTCCCGACCTGATTTGGCTGAAAGATAAAGATGGGGTGTACCTTTCGTGCAATGTCCAGTTTGAACGCCTTGTCGGGGCACATCAAACTGAAATTACCGGAAAAACTGATTATGATCTTTTTGAAAAGGAAGACGCTGAATTTTTCAGGGAAAACGATCGTAAAGCCATGATTAATGGGAAATCAACTAAAAATGAAGAATGGCTTACTTTTAAAGACGACGGACGTCGCGTTTTGGTGGATGTAATCAAGACCCCAATGTATGACTCCCAAGGGATATTTGTAGGAGTGTTAGGCATCGGTCACGATATAACTGTTCGTAAACGGGCAGAAGAGGCCTTGCGGGAAAGTGAAGAAAATTATCGTTATTTGTTTGCAAATAATCCGCAGCCCATGTGGATTTTCGATCTTGAGACCCTTGGTTTTCTGGAAGTAAACAAGGCCGCAACAGATCATTACGGTTATTCCAAAGAGGAATTCATGCAGATGACACTGAAAGATCTCCGGGCTGTTGAAGACCGCTCCTACTTTCAGAACAAAACTTTTCGGACAGACAATTCTGCTTGTCCTATTGGCGAATACAAACACTCAAAGAAAAACGGTGAGGTCATATTTGTTGAAATATCGGCACATACGGTATTTTATCAGGGTAGAAAGGCCCGCCACGTATTGGTTCACGACATCACCGACCGCAAACGGGCAGAGTCAGAAATAACACTTAAAAATGAGGAGCTGATTCATGCTCATGCGGAGAAAGATAAATTCTTTTCGATCATTGCACATGACCTGCGAAGTCCCTTCAGTAGCTTTTTGGGATTGACCCAAGTCATGGCCGAAGAATTGCCCAATCTGACCATGGCTCAGGTACAGGAGATTGCCGTGAGTATGAAAAATTCGGCGACTAATCTTCATCAGTTACTCGAAAACTTGTTGCAATGGGCTCAGATGCAACAAGGTTCAATTCCTTTCAACCCGAAAAAAATCGGATTATTTCAATTAGTTGATGAAAGTATTGCCGCGATACAGGAACCCGCTAGAAATAAAGGGATTGATATGGCTTGCAACATTCCGGATAATTTAACGGTTTATGCCGATAATAACATACTCCAGGCTGTAATTCGGAATCTCACTTCAAATGCCGTAAAATTTACACCCCGGGGAGGGAAGATCATTCTTGCGGCTAAAATCACTGATGACAATTACATTGAAATATCAGTTAAGGATTCGGGTATTGGGATGAATCCTGCCCTGGTCAGCAATCTCTTCAGACTTGATGTTCAAACGAGCCGCAAAGGCACCGAGGGTGAACCCAGTACAGGGCTGGGCCTGATGCTTTGCAAAGAATTTATTGAGAAACATAAAGGCAAAATCTGGGTTGAAAGCGAAGAGGGCGTTGGCTCAACATTTTATTTCACTATTCCCGGCGATGCCGAATTTCAGACAATCGGTTAGTTTTATGGATATTTGGGTTGTTTTGAATCCACATCGTTTTATCGGCAAAAAGAAAAGTTAAAATTTTATAAAGGATATTGCTTAACTTAGTATTAAACTATTTTTGCGATAACTTGATTTTTGGTGCCAAACGATGAACGTTGAATGTATCATTTAAACTATTGTTATTGGATTCAATATGAACAGAGAAGTTTCCATTGGTTCATTGTCAAACCTTTTAAAAGAACATGCCAATCCGTTTCTTCGTGAAAACAAGAAGATAATCATTCAGTCTATCTTTACGCTGTTCTTTATTGCCATAGGCATCTGGTTTATTCAGCATGAACGTTCCGAATTAGTCCAGGTAAAAGATGTATTGAGTACTGCCAGTTGGGGCTGGGTTTTCGTTGGGCTATCGCTGACTGCCATTTATATTCTTCTTCAGGGACTAATGTATGTTTTCGCTTTTGCTTCTATCCGGCATAAAGTTTCGTTGCTTGATTCAACGGTTCTTTTTATTAAGCGAAATCTGATTAGTGTTTTTTTGCCGGCCGGGGGCGTTTCTTCGCTGGCCTTTTTCACCGGAGCCATCGAAAAGAAAGGAATTAAGGATTCACAAATTCATTTTGCTTCATCAATCTACGGATTTGTTGGAATCCTTTCTGTTATAATTGTTGCCGTACCCGCATTCATGTATGCCCTTGTGGAGGGAACCATTGGCTCAGGAGAATGGTACGCGCTGGCGGCTGTGATCCTTTTGAAATTTGCTTTGCTTGCGATCTATCGGTCTATCATGAAAAAGGGTGTTTTTTACTCTTTTCTGATAAAACTGGTTCCGACCACAGAGGTTTTTATGAACGATTTGCAGAATAACAAAATTGATAAAAGGCAATTCATTTATACCGTTCTGGTGTCGGTAGTCATCGAGTTTATCGGGATTGCCCATCTGTATGTCGCGATGATGGCGCTTCATTTTCAGCCTTCTCTGCTGGCTGCGGTTTTAGGCTATATCATTTCTGTCATTTTCCTGATTGTTTCACCTTTTTTGCGCGGACTTGGCGCCATTGAGGTTTCAATGACCTATATTCTCATCCGGTTTGGGTTCGGCAATGTTGATGCCATTGCCATTACCTTTCTCTATCGCTTTTTTGAATTCTGGATGCCGCTGTTTACCGGAGTTGTGGTCTTCCTGTCGAAGCTCAATAAGTTGCTGATGCGCGTTTTTCCGGCGTTTTTCCTGTTGCTGCTGGGGGTCATAAACATTATCTCGGTTTTAACGCCGGCTATTTCTGAACGACTGGCCACTTTGAAAGATTTTTTACCGATTCAGGCTATCCATGCTTCCAACTACCTGGTTTTTACTGCCGGTTTGATGTTGCTGGTAACGGCGGCATTTCTGCTGAAAGGTTTGAAAACAGCCTGGTGGTTTGCTGTAGTTTTAAGTTTAATCTCGTTGGTGGGTCATATCACAAAAGCTATTGATTTTGAAGAAGCAATTATTGCGTTACTGGCAATTGTTGTTCTGATTGGAACCCGCAAGGAATATTACATCAAAACAAATCCGAAGATGCGGAATGTGGGTTTACAAACCTCGTTACTTACCGCAGCCGCAACTTTGATTTACGGGATTGTGGGTTTTTATTTCTTGGATAAAGAGCATTTTAATATCGATTTTAATATCTGGCAATCGGTAAGTTATACCATTCATAATTACTTTCTGATTGGAAGCAGCGAATTGGTTCCGGCCAGCAAGTTTGCCGGTAAATTTCTGCAGTCAATTAATATCAGCGGGTTCTTTTCCATTGCATTCCTGATTTACACGTTTGTTCGCTCCTATGTTCCTCAGAAAAATGTTACTGACGAAGAACTGGTTTTGGCTACTGATCTTTTGAAATCGTACGGAAATTCATCGTTGGATTATTTTAAAACTTCTCCTGACAAAATGATTTTCTTTTCGGAAAGTAAAAAGGCTTTTATTGCTTACGGAATTTCCGGAAATTTTGCGGTAGCGCTCGAGAATCCTGTGGCTGAAAACAACGAAGAACTAAAAAAGTGCATTGCCGAGTTTGATTTGTATTGCTATCGGAGCGGGATGAAAAGCATTTATTACCGTGTTCCCGAAGAAAGTCTGGAAATCTATCACCAGCTTCGCAAGAAAGATTTATTTTTAGGACAGGAAGGGGTTGTAAACATTTCAACTTTTAGTCTGGCGGGAGGCACCAAAAAACCGATGCGCAATGCCATCAATAAAGTTATTGACCGTGGCTTTAAAGCCACCATACATGAGGCTCCGGTAAAAGATGGCGTTCTTCAGAAAATTAAATCGGTGAGCGACGAATGGTTGCAGGATATGGGACGAACGGAAATCATTTTCTCGCAGGGCATGTTCGTTTGGGATGAACTGAAGAACCAGACCATCATTACTGTTGAAAATCCTGAGGAAAAGATTGTTGCCTTCCTGAATATCATTCCCGACTTTGCCAAAGACGAGGCAACTTACGATTTAATCCGGAAGACAAAAGATGCACCGAACGGTGTGATGGATTTTATTCTGGTCGAGCTTTTCAATTATCTTAAATCAAAGAATATAACCTACGTCAATTTAGGATTTGCCCCCATGAGCGGAATGAACGACGCTCATACATTTCCTGAAAAGTCGATGAAATTTGCATACGAAAAAATCAGGTCGTTTGCGCATTACAAGGGATTGCGCGAGTACAAGGAGAAATTCGATCCGGAATGGCATAACAAATACCTGATTTATCAGCACGATTACGATTTGCTGCAGGTACCAACAGCTTTATCCAATGTAATAAAACCCTGATACAATGAAACGCCTGATTTTAATTGCGGCAATTTTCCTGATCTTCGGATTAAAATCGGAAGCAAATAAGGTGGACACCTTGTTTTATAGTGCATTCGGAAAAGTAGCGATCTATCATCCGGCCCATATTCCTGAAGCATTTGTGCTTTTCATTTCAGGCGATGGCGGTTTGAATTCAGGTGTTGTCGCCATGGTTGGTAATATTGTTGATCAGGGGGCCATGGTTGCCGGAATAGATATCAGGCATTACTACAAAAGCATTAAGGCATTAAAGTCGAAATGCTACTATCCGGCAGGCGATTTCGAAGAAGTCAGTCTGACCATTCAGAAAAAATACAAATTCAACCAATACCTGAAGCCTATATTGATTGGTTATTCGTCGGGTGCAACACTAGCCTACGGATTGTTGGCGCAAGCTCCGGCAAACACGTTTAAAGGTGCAATTTCTCTTGGTTTTTGTCCTGATATTGAAATCGACCGGCCACTTTGCAATGGCTCGGGTCTGAATTCGCATGTATTGAAAGAAGGTCAGGCGTATTACCTGGAACCCAGCCTGGAACTTACTGCACCATTTATTGCGCTCAACGGAACGATTGATCAGGTTTGCCAATATGCCGACACCAAAAAATACATGGAATCGGTGAATACCGGCGAATTAATCACCCTTCCTAATGTAGGACATGGTTTTTCTGTTATCAGAAACTGGACGCCGCAATTTGTTGCGGCCTATCAGAAAGTGCTGAAAGCTCCGGGTTATGCAGAACAGAAATCGAAACAAAATAAGTTATTGCAATCGCAATCTCTTTCTCTCCTGAAAAGCGATATGCCATTAACTCTGATTCCTGCAGCCATCAATGAAAACCTTCCTTTGGCATTTTTCATTTCAGGCGATGGCGGCTGGACAAGCTTTGACCAGACTGTGTGTGAAAAACTTGCAGAAAAAGGAATTCCTGTTGTTGGACTTGATGCGCAAAAATATTTTTGGGATGAAAAAACGCCGGCATTAACTGCTGATGAAATAACAGTTGTTCTAAAACACTACATGCAGCTTTGGAACAGAAACTCTTTTGTTTTGCTTGGTTATTCGTTTGGCGCCTGTGTCGCTCCGTTTATTGCCGGTAAATTTAGTGATCCGGTCAAAGAAACACTCAAGGGCGTGTATTGCTATTCTCCCGATGTGACTGGCGATTTTGAAGTTCATATTTATGACATGTTACATTTAAAAACCAAAGATAAATATGACGTGCCGGCCGAGATGAAACAAATATTGCCTCTGAATCCGATTTGCATTTTTGGCGATGAGGAAAATAAAGATCTGCAAAAAGAATTCTCATTGCCAGGAATACGAATTGAAATTCTGCCCGGTAATCACCATTACGACAATAATTTTAATGCCGTTGCTGATATCATTATTAAAGATTTTCTGAATACTAAATAACCTTCTCATTGAGAAAGCCGCATGATTATACCTTTTTTTCTGCCTTGGCAGGTATTCTGGCAAGTCTGACCGATCTTGTTTCAATGGTTATGTTCGGCGTTTGTAGCCTGGACTATAATTCGCTCAAAGATACGGTCAGTTCGTTAGGATCGTCTGTCAGTCCGGTCTCTGCTCAAATATCAGCAATATGGATTATTGTGGGAGTTCTGCTGATATTTTTTGGCATCGGATTTTACAGGGAGTTTTCGGAGAAAGGCCGGTCAGCCCGGATTGCATCCTGGATGATCATCCTTTATGGTTTTGGTGAGGGAGTAGGATCGGGTGTTTTTAAGGCCGACCGGATAGCTACAGGGCTGACAATGACTGGTGTTTTTCATGAAATACTGGGTGGTTTAGGCATCATTTCCATCTTATTTCTTCCACTGATTATGCGAAAAGTTATTCCTGGAAAGGAAAATCCGGCATTCCATGCCTTATCCATGTTTGTGTTTATTTCAGGAGTTATTTTAATCCTTCTTTTTTTGTTTAGGTACTCAGCCAACGAAACCAATTTTTTCTCTGTTTATAAAGGTTTATGGCAACGGTTATTCATTCTGATCACCTATATTTACCTTTTAAGTATTGCTGTACTCATGATCAAAAGACATCAAAAACAAACTAAAAGATGAATCAAAAGCTAATTTTAACAATGGTTTTCGTTGGGTTTATAACAACCTGCTTTGCACAAACAAATTCAACATGGGAAAAATGGAGTTGGTTAATCGGCGAATGGGTTGGAGAAGGCAGCGGCCAGCCCGGACAGGGTGGCGGAACTTTTTCGTTCAAAACCGATCTTGACCAAAAAATTTTGGTCAGGAAAAGTCATTCTGAATATCCGGCAACAGCAAATAAACCGAAAATCATTCATGATGATTTGATGGTTATTTACCCTGATTATTCGGGAAGCCCCGTAAAGGCGATCTACTTCGACAACGAAGGACATACGATCAATTATTCCATCACATACTCTGGTCAATCCATAGCTCTCACCAGTGATAAGATCTCAAACATTCCTGTTTTCCGGCTCACTTATACTTTACTTGAGAATGAAATTGTAAACACTAAGTTTGAAATGTCACAGGACGGCGAAAAGTTTATGACCTATATTGAAGGGAAAAGCCATAAATTGAAATAGTTGAACTAACATTCGAAAACTATGAAAAAAATATTACGAATCGGCCTTTTGGTTGTTGTACTCCTCCTTGTTGTTGTATTTTGGTGGCGGTACTATTTTGTTTTCGGTGAAGGTGTAAAAGCCGGAAACCTCAATTTTTTTGTCAAAAAAGGCTATGTTTTCAAAACTTATGAAGGAAGGTTAATTCAGGATGGGTTCAAGTCCATGGCTCCAGGTGCGCTTCAGAGCAACGAGTTTGAATTTAGCGTAACCAGCGACAGCATTGCCGCCATCCTCGAACGCAACAGCGGCAAGGTAGTTGAACTCAGGTACAAAGAATACCTGCACAAACTTCCTTGGCGGGGAAATAGCAATTATGTAGTGATTGAAGTTTTAAGAGCAGAAGAAGGCGTTAACAAAAATACAATGCCTTACCAGTAAAGGTGAATCTTCCGGAAACAAAACAGCACGATATTTCTATCGCGCTGTTTTGTTTTATAAGATTTTTAAAATCTGTCTTTTCAGAATATGTACCGGATTGAAATGGCGCCGCCATCTCCCCAAAAACCTGAATAACCTATCAGGTTAAATGTTGGTTTCCAATCAAGACTGAGATTGATCGGAATTTCTTTAAAACTGTACTCCAGCCCAAGAATACCATCAATTCCAACAATTGAATAGCTTCCGGTATTATTGCCCCATTTTTTATTGTCGGCATCATAAAATCCAATGTGAGCTCCGGCACCATAGTACCACTTGAGCCGTTCAGTGTTGAAAGCCTGATTATGGATTTCATATAATCCGGTTAAGTTAAAACCATGCCAACGCGAATCGAAAAGTCCCTCAATAGCAGCCTTTCCGTTCATAAAATGCTTCACGGTTAAACCATTCCAAGCCCCTCCCCGAAGGCCAATTCCGGTATTGTAATCTTGTGCATTTGCCCCGGCAGCTGCCAATAAGGCGATTAATAATATAAACATTAATTTTTTCATGGTGTAAAAATTTTAAATAGTGGTGAATATATAAAGTAATAACAGTTAAACAATAGAATGGTTTGTAGCTATAATACAGTTAAACTAAAATATACCCCCCTAATCATTCAGGATAAATCCAACTTTTGGTACATTTTCAATCCGGATCGAGGGATCGGAACTGAAATATTTGCGCAATTTTGAAATAAAAACGTCCAGACTACGTCCGGCAAAATAGTCGTTTTCCCCCCAAACAGCAGTCAAAATCTGCTCCCGGCGAATAATCTTATTTTTCGACAGGCATAATATCTTCAGGATGGAACTTTCGCGCTCAGTCAACCGGCGTTGTTCTCCTTCATATTCAATGACCTGGTTTGGATAATCGAACCGAAACCGGCCTACCTGAAATACATCATCGGCGGGGCTTCGTGTAACCTGGCTTCGGTTCAGAATAGCTATGATCTTGCAATACAGTTCGTCCTCATCAAAGGGTTTGGTTACATAATCGTCGACTCCCAAGTCATAGCCTTTCATTTTATCTTCTTTAAGCGCCCGGGCAGTCAGAAACATGATCGGAACCTGAGCATTCAGTATCTTGATTTTTCGGGCCAGCGAGAAGCCATCCATTTTAGGCAGCATCACATCCAGAATACAAAAATCAAAGCTACCGTTTTGAAATCCGGTCAGGGCAGTTGTGCCATCACGGTACAGCTTAACCGATAAACCCTTCGACTCCAAAAACTCAGCCAGTAAAAATCCGAGATTAAGGTCGTCTTCAACCAGTAGTATATTTATAATCCGGTTCATCATGTTTTGCAGGGTTTAAAATTATTCAATTAGCGGAAGAATAAGGCTGAAATTGCTTCCGTTTCCTGGTTCACTTTGAACAGAAACGTTACCCTGATGGGCTTTTATTACCGTTCTGACGTAATATAATCCAATTCCAAATCCTTTCACGTTGTGAAGATTCCCGGTTGATATCCGGTAATATTTTTCAAAGATCCGCTTGTATTCCTTACTTGGTATGCCAATCCCGTTATCGATAACCGACACGACAATTTTATGATCTGTGTTTCTTGTTTCGATGCGGATAACCGGAATTCCCGTTGAATATTTAAGGCTGTTTGAAATCAGGTTCATGAAGACATTAACCAAGTGCATACTGTCGGCCATTATCATGCTTTTGGATGCCTGAAACAAGCATTTAATTTCGCCCTCATGCTGCGTGAGCTGAAACGACATGGAAGTAACTGCTTCATTGATCAGGTCGTGAATATTAACGGGAGATTTGTTGAAGTCGAACCCGCTGTTTTCAACAGCCGCAAGCTGAAGAAGCATGTCGACCTGACGCTGAAGTTTCCTGTTCTCTTCCTTGATGGCCGTTGCAAACTGGCTGGTAGTGTGGTCGCCCGATTTTTGACTGCGGGTCAGAATCATATTTCCGGCCAGCGAAATCGAAGAAATTGGGGTCATAAATTCATGGGTCAGGTTTGCAATCATATCTTTCACGTGTTCTGCGAACGAACGCTCTCTCAGGTAATACCTCAGAATAAGAATTACACAAATCAGGTTAAAGAGAATCAGCAAAACAGAAGTAGCAAACATGGTTCCGATGCGTCGGGCAATAAATGAACTTCTATCCGGAAAGTGAATGGCAAGATCAATTCCGGCATCCGGGTAAGGTGATTTTAAGGATTGGTGAAAGAGCTCACTATTCTTCACTTTTGCGTTTGGTTGTAAACTCAGTGTATCCTCTCCATTAATCAGAATAAATCGAAAATCGAGGTTGATGTGGTAAAATTCGAGCTCTTTCTGAACTGTTGAATCGAGGCGGGAAATGATATTTTGGGTAAAAACTTCCTGCGAATTAATCAGGCTATCTTTTTCCATGCTGCTTTGCATGGCCGAACTCAATTCCTCATCATCAGCCATACTCTGGGCTGTTTTGCTTAGGGCCATGTTTACGCCTTTTGTAAAAATAGCTTCCTGCATCCGGATAGATTCCATCAGCCAGTTAACCTGGATGGCTAACAAGCCGATCATGGAAGCTATGGCGATAACTGTCAGCAAAAAACGACGGACTTTTTTATCGAAACGAAGTCTGATTTTCATATTCCCGGGAATTTCATTTCAAATTTCAATAAAAGTACCTAATAAAAATGCAAAGGAAAAAACTTTTAACAACGCATTAACAAGTCGATAACTCGCGTTAAATTTTTCCCAAACTACATTTGAATCGTTAAACAATTTAAAACAAGAAGACAATGAAAACAATTCTTTTAGTTTCAGCTTTCGCCCTGACTTTTGTTCTGGCAGGCAATGCAGCTCCAAAGTCATCGGCTTTAAGAACTCAAACCGGAAACACGGTGGCAGTTGTGTCGAAAACCGAAAACGCATCAAAAACGAAATCAGTAAAGGCTAAGAAACATCATCATCCGAAGAAAAAGACTTCAAAATCGGGCACGAAAAAATCGAAATAATAAATAATCCTGACTTTTAAATTGATTTTCAGCCCGCTTTAGAGATACCAGATAAATAAACTGAATCTGAATCCGGAATAATTTCAGGAAAACAGATTTGAAAAATTAACATTAAAAAAAATTATCATGAAAAAGAGCATTTTAGTAATCGCATTGGCCATGGGTTTGGCATTTGCCGGGACTGCTGCAACACAAGCTCCTGCCGCAAAAAAACAAACTGAAAAAACAGCTCAGGCTCCGGCAAAACCTGCCGAAACAAAACAGGCAAAGCCAGCTGACGCAAAATCGGCAAAACCAGCCGAAGCAAAGAAAGACAAAAAGGCTGCTGCCAAAAAAGGTGCAGAAAAAGCAACTCCGGCAACTCCGGAAAAGAAAGCTAAATAAGCGTGAAAGGGTAAATTGTGTGGATGTTTGCTAAAAGTGCTCCCGATCTTGGGGGCACTTTTATTTTTATCGGCTCTGGCATATCGGAAACGGATTCTGTATTTTTGGATTTGATATTTTACATCCGATCATGCGTGCACCCAAATCATTCCGTCTCCATATTGGCATCTTCGGCCGGCGTAATGCCGGCAAATCATCCATCCTGAATGCCCTGACCAGCCAGGAAGTATCGATCGTATCAGAGATTGCGGGAACAACCACCGATCCGGTAGAAAAACCGATGGAACTGCTTCCGCTCGGCCCGGTGCTTTTTATCGATACGGCCGGAATTGACGATTCCGGATCTTTGGGCGAAAAACGCATTCAAAAAACGATGGGAGTTTTTGATCGCACCGATTTGGGATTGATTGTTTCCAACTACAATGAATGGGGCGATTTTGAGGAAATGATTCTGAAAGAACTGAATGATCGCGGTATCCCGATGATTGTGGTTTTCAATAAATCAGACCTGGTTCAGACTGGTAAGTGTTTGGAGAAAAGCTTTTCCGGAGAAAAAATTCCGGTTGTTGAAACTTCTGCCACAACCGGCGCCGGAATTCTGGATTTACGGCAGGCGATACTGAATCATGCTCCTGAAGATTTTATTAACCGCCCGGGGATTGTGGCCGACTTGGTTGGACCTGGTGAGATGACCATTTTGGTTGTTCCAATCGATAAGGAAGCGCCCAAAGGCAGGCTAATCCTTCCGCAGGTTCAAACCATCCGCGATTTACTCGACAACGATTCATTTTGCATGGTGGTGAAAGAACGCGAACTCCGCGAAGCTTTCAATCGATTGAATAAGCCACCCAAACTGGTGGTAACCGACAGTCAGGCTTTTCTGAAAGTGGCAGCCGACACACCCATGGAAATACCAATAACAAGTTTTTCTATTCTGTTCGCACGATTTCAGGGCGACCTTCCGGAAATGGTGAAAGGAGCAATGGTTATCGATAAACTGAAAGCCGGCGATAAAGTGCTGATTGCCGAAGCCTGCTCGCATCACCCGATTGGAGAAGATATCGGAACAGTGAAGATCCCGCGCTGGCTCACGCAATATGTTGGTGGAAAGTTGGAATTTGTGCACCACCGAGGCCACGATTTCCCGGAGAATTTATCGGAGTTTAAGTTGATTATTCATTGCGGGGCTTGCATGTGGAACCGTCGCGAAATGCTTTCACGAATGATGAAAGCCCGGATGGCTGGCGTTCCGCTAACCAACTATGGGTTAACGATTGCCTACTCGTTGGGTATTTTTGAGCGGGCATTACAACCGTTTCCGGCAGCATTAGAGGTTTACAAAACAACCGAATAACTGACTGATGGAACAAAAAACAACCGAATTGTGGTACCGGTTTAGCGACGGACTGCGCCGCTTTATCGTGAACAAAGTGAGAGATGAAGCCTTGGCTGACGACCTGCTTCAGGAAACATTTATCCGGATACATTCGAAAATCGATAACCTGCGCGACGAAGCCAAAGTGCAGTCGTGGGTTTTCCAGATTGCCAGAAACATTATTAACGATCATTACCGGAAAAATAATCCTGTATCGGTTGAGGAAGTGCCTGAAACAATTGATACAGAACCCGAATCGGATGAGGCGATGACCGAGACCATCCGCGACATGGTTCTTTTCATGGAAGACCTTCCGGAGAAGGATTGCCAGGCCCTGTGCCAAGTCGAATTTGAAGGGAAAAGTATTAAAGAGTATGCCGAAAAGGCTGGACTTACTTACACTGCCGCCAAAACACGCGTGGCACGAGCCCGCCACAAACTGAGCGATCTGCTCATGAACTGCTGCCATTATGAATTCGATAAATACGGCACAGTGATCAGCTACCATCCGATTCATTGCTGTTGCTGCAATCAGCATAAGTAGATAGTGTGTTTTTTCTCACCTTCTCCTTTTTTCTCACTTTTGTTCGAAAGGTTGCATTATCTCGTTGTTTGAATTCAAATTAATTCTCTAATTTTCAGGTTCAGTTTCAATTTATTTCCAAACAAAACCATTTCGTATGAAACGAACATGCCGCGGAATTAATTTTCAAGGTGGCAGCACAAAAATGAATGAAAATAAAGTTCAAAGCGGAAATCTCCTGGCATGGAGTTCCATGAGAACGCACAGATATTCAATTTATTAACATCATTATTTTCTCATGAAAACAAGATTTCTGTTGTTTATTCTGCTGATCCTGTTTCAGTTTCCGTTGGTTGCCCAACGTTCATCAACAGTTCTGACTGAAGGTTCGGCCGGATTGGTTGGAATGTCAGACAAAAAGCTGATGCTAATTGATCAGTTTATTCAGGATTATGTGAATAAAGGCTACATTCCAGGTGGTGTATTTTTGATTGCCCGTGACAACCAGATCGTTTATTATAAAAGTTTTGGATTTAGAAGTGCTGATAAAAAAGCTTCTTATCAGAAAGACGATATTTTTCGCATCGCTTCGATGACCAAAGCTGTGACTTCAGTTGCCATCATGCAATTGTACGAACAAGGTAAGCTGGGACTTGACGATCCGGTTCAGAACTATATTCCGGCCTTCAAAAATTCGAAGGTGCTCGATCAGTTCAATGAAAAGGATTCAAGCTATACCACCGTTCCAGCAAAATCTCCCATCACCATTCGCCAGTTGCTGACACATACTTCGGGAATAGTCTATGGTGCTTTTTCGCAAGGCGCTTTGCGGGCAATTTATACGAAAAAACGGTTGATGGAAGTAGGACTTTCGCATCCAACCATGACAACTGAAGAATTTATTAACCGGCTGGCAGAAGTGCCATTGGCTTTTCAACCTGGCGAACGATTTAACTATGGTCTGAATATGGACGTGTTAGGACGTGTGATTGAAGTCGTATCGGGCAATAAACTGAGCGATTATTTTCGGAAAAATATTTTTGAACCGCTGGGCATGAAAAGTACTTTCTTCTATCTTCCCAAAGAAAAACAAGCCAAACTGGTCCCGATTTATGTGCAGCGCGAAGATGGAACGCTTGAAATGGCAGCAAACACGGGTGGTATTTCTTCCGGTATGAATTATCCGCTTCAGGCTGACAACAACCACTATGCCGGTGGCGGCGGACTGTCTTCAACAGCCATAGATTATGCCATTTTTATTCAGACATTAATGAATAATGGCGAATACAATGGCAAACGAATTTTGAGTTGGAAAACGATTGAAATGATGACTTCGGACCAGATGATCCGCCTTAACCAGGAAGGGAAAGGCTATAGCAAACGTCCGGGAGAGACCTTCTGTCTGGGCTTTTCGCTTATCACCGATCAGGGAAAAGGTATCAGCTGCAAATCGCCCGGGACTTATGAATGGGGCGGCTATTTCAATACAAAATTTTTTATCGACCCGAAGGAGGACCTGATTTTTGTCGGGATGACCCAGATTTTGGGCGCTCGTCATGGCGAACTTTGGGACCGGCTGGCTGCTCTGATGTATGGGGCGATTGAAGATTAATTGATTAATTTGTTCCTTATCAATTGAAAATCGGTTGATTGCCAGTTACCGGCAATCAACCGATTTTTGTTTCAATATTACCGTAACATATTCTTTTTCAGTCAAAAACCTGATTTAACAGGCATTTCGGATGGTTTGTCGTATTAATGACTAAATTCGCGGCGTTAACACGAAGGCCAACGGAAGACATTTGATTTAAGAGGCCTTCCCAAATTATTAAAATGTTATTTGAAAATTTAGATTTGATTGAGCCCATCCTGAAGGCTTTAAAAACAGAAGGTTACGAAAAACCAACCCCAATTCAGGAACAAGCAATACCCATCATACTTCAGCGAAAAGATTTATTAGGTTGCGCACAGACAGGAACCGGAAAAACAGCAGCTTTTGCGATTCCGATCATCCAAATCCTACACGACACCCACAATCCTGCCAAAGGTAAACGCCAGATTAAGGCATTGATTGTGACTCCAACACGCGAACTGGCTATCCAGATCGGTGAAAGTTTTGGCGCTTACGGGCGATATGCCGGATTGAAACATACCGTCATTTTTGGCGGAGTAGGTGAACGTCCGCAAACTGATGCTTTACGTCAGGGAATTGATATTCTGATTGCAACTCCGGGTCGTTTGCTCGACCTGATGAATCAGGGCTACGTTCATTTGCAGAATCTCGGACTATTTGTGCTCGACGAAGCGGATCGTATGCTCGACATGGGTTTTATTCATGATGTGAAACGCATCATTGCCGAATTGCCCAAAGAGCGCCAGTCGCTGTTCTTTTCGGCCACCATGCCTGCCGATATCGTCAAACTCTCGCAAACGATTCTGAAAAATCCAATCAAGGTAGAAGTTACTCCCCAAATAACTACTGCCGAAAAGGTTGAGCAGCAAATGTATATGGTGAATTACGCCGATAAACGAAGCTTGCTTCTTCATTTGTTGAGAAATCAGGAAATTGTTTCGGCCCTGGTTTTTACCCGGACCAAGCATGGTGCAGACAAAGTCGTTCAGTTTTTGCAGAAAAACGGGCATCAGGCACAGGCCATTCATGGTAATAAATCGCAGAATGCCCGACAAAAAGCACTTTCGGACTTTAAAGGTGGAAGAATCCGTGTGTTGGTAGCGACCGATATTGCTGCCCGCGGAATTGATGTGGACGATTTATCGCACGTGATCAATTACGAAATCCCAAATATTCCGGAAACCTACATTCACAGGATTGGACGAACCGGACGCGCCGGACAAAGCGGCATTGCCCTTTCGTTTTGTGACAACACTGAAATTACTTTTTTGCGCGACATTCAGCGGCTAATCTCGCAGACCATTCCGGTTGTTGAAGATCATCCGTATCCGCTGACCGATTTTACGCCGGTCAAAGCCCCCGCCAAAGTAACCCGGAAACCCATTCGCCGCGAGCACAACGGACAGGCCGTAAGGGAGACCGTAAGCAACAGAGAGGCCCGGCCAAACAATCACCCTTCGGCACAAACTGAACCGAAACCCAAAAGGACTTTTTGGAGCAGAAGGCCATAAATCATGAATTTATATCGAAAACCTCATCGCAAGTGAGGTTTTCCTTTTTTATAGGCATGAACTTTTTCTCAGAAATATTGTCATCTTTGAGTCATTAAATTGCTTGCACGAACCATGGAATTGTTCAACGAAAATAATAAACTCGTCTCAGTCATCCATAAGGATCATTCTCTGTTACCGGTTATTAACCGACTGGGAGTCAAACTTGGATTTGGTGACATGACCATTCATGAAATCTGCAAAAAAGAGGGAATCGATCCGAATTTTTTTGTGGAGATCATCAATGTTTTTCATTACGAGGCTTACTTTCCCGAGCAGAAGCTGCTAAATCTGTCTGTTTCGCATGTAGTTGATTACCTGATTAAAACACATCAATATTATCGTCAATACCTGATTCCTGAAATTGACAGGCTTCTCCAGTTATTTCTGAACAGTTGCGAAGAAAAATCTACAGAAACCGAGATGATCCGGAATTTTTACGACAAATTTCGGACTGAGTGCATTACTCACTTTCAAATAGAAGAAGATGAAGAGTTTCCATATATTCTTGAACTGAATGAAATTGTTGAGGACAGAGATGGTACACAACATTTTCTGAAAAAGCACGGCGACTTTATGGTCCGGAATTTTGAAGAGGACCACGTTAATATTGATGATAAAATGTTCGATCTGGAAAATATCATCATCAAATATCTTTCACCTAACTATGACCAAAATATCGGGAATGCTCTTCTTTCAAATTTATTCCTGTTTGAAAAAGATTTGAAAAACCATTCGCGGATTGAAGATCATATTCTGCTTCCGAAAGTCAAACAACTTCTAAAGGCTTTGACAGGCCATGATTAGTCAACCGAACAAAGCCATCGTCCTGATCAGTCCCTCAGATATAATTCTGGCAGGGCTGGCCGAAATTTTAAAAGGAAGTCTGGCCGGAGAAATTATTCAGCTTCACCGGAGCGATGAGGTTATCGACTATTCTGAAATAGCAGGAAATATTCTCGTAATTTCCTCCGCCGATGAACTCGAAAAAAGCCGCGAATTCCTCAGGCAAATCCTTTCGGACAACGGGAGCGTTCAGTTTATGATTCTTTCTATGGAAATTAATTCTGCACATTCCGGTCCTTCGGTGAATCTTTTCGATTCTCCGGTGCTGATCTGTTATAAGGTCAATGAAGTTTTCAATTCTTTTACCAGTATTCAGGTCAAAGAAGCCGACACCGAACTGACCCGGCGCGAAATTGAAGTTTTGCAACTCCTTACCAAAGGCTATTCGAATAAAGAAATTGCCGATCAGTTGTTTGTCAGCACACACACCGTGATCTCGCACCGGAAAAATATTTCGGAAAAAACGGGCATTAAATCGGCTTCGGGACTAACCATGTATGCCATCCTGAAAAAGATTATCGACGTTTCCGATATCAATCCTGACGAACTCATCTAGACCTTGGAAAACAACGCTTCTTTCCATACTTTTGCAGACCAATTGGGGCTTACGATTATTAAAGATCGAAGCTTAATTTGGAACTTGGAATTTTAAACTTGGAACTATCAGAATGAGTCGTGTTGTTATAGGATTGTCGGGAGGTGTTGATTCAAGTGTTGCCGCGTATTTGCTGAAGCAGCAGGGGCATGATGTGGTGGCGTTGTTCATGGTGAACTGGCACGACCGCACCGGGACTATTACCTCGCGCTGCACTTGGGAAGACGATGCCATGATTGCTGAGATGGTTGCTAAAAAGCTTGACATCCCGTTTCATATTGTCGACCTCAGCAAAGATTACAAAAGGCGGGTGGTCGATTACATGTTTGCCGAATACAGCAAAGGACGCACGCCTAACCCGGATGTGCTGTGTAACCGCGAAATCAAGTTTGATATCTTCCTGGACGAATGCCTGAAATACGAGGCCGACTTTGTGGCAACCGGTCATTACTGCCGGAAATCGGAGTTTGAAAAAGACGGTCAAATCATTCATCAGCTTCTTGCAGGAACTGACAACAATAAGGATCAGAGTTATTTTCTGTGCCAGTTGAACCAGTATCAGCTGTCGAAAGCCATGTTCCCTATTGGTCATCTGGAAAAACCTGAAGTGCGCGAGATTGCCCGTCAGCAAAACCTGCCAACGGCAGAACGAAAGGATTCACAGGGCATTTGTTTTGTCGGAAAAGTTGATTTGCCCACCTTTCTTCAGCAACAGCTTGAACCTAAAACCGGCAATGTGATTGAAATTCCGGCTGAATTTATTTCGAAGAAAAAGGATATTGAAAAGACCGAAGAGAACTTCAGAAAGCTTTGTTCCGCATTTCCATACAAACCATGGAACGGAAAAGTAATTGGCGAACATCGCGGGGCTCATTTTTATACGGTTGGCCAGCGCAAAGGACTGAATATTGGCGGTCATGAGGAACCGCTATTTGTGCTGGGAACCAATGTTACCCGTAACATCATTTATGTTGGCGAAGGCACCGAACATCCCGGATTATACCGTCCGGGGCTTTTCATCAAGCAGGATGAAATTCACTGGATTCGGCCTGATTTGGTTATGAATTCCGGTGAGAGCCGTAGATACGACCTGCGAATCCGTTACCGCCAACCGCTCGAAAAAGCCATCATCTACCAACGCGAAGAAGGGATGTACATTATTTTCGATGAAGAACAGCGCGGAATTACTGCCGGCCAGTTTGCAGCCTGGTACGAAGGTGATGAGCTGGTGGGGTCGGGGGTGATCTCGTAATTCAAGGCAAAAGTAAAAAGGTTAAAGGCAAAAACCTTTGCTGCGCAATATCATTCTCTGGTTTTTCTTTTGCCTTCTTACTTTATACTTTTGCCTTTGTATTTTTACCTTATCTTTAGAGGCTAAAACCATAATTTATGATCAGATCAATGACAGGGTTCGGAAAAACCGAATTCGAAGTGGGAAACAAAAAAATTACGCTCGAAATTAAGTCGCTCAACAGCAAACAACTCGATATAAACACCCGTGTCCCTGCGCTTTACCGCGAAAAAGACATTGAAATCCGCCGGTTAATTTCGGAAATGCTCATCCGGGGCAAAGTAGATTTTGCACTTTATCTCGACAATCTGGGGACGGAAAGTACCTCTAAGATCAATGCCGCCATTGTTAAAGATTACTTCCGGCAACTTTCAGAAGTTCAAAAGGAATTAGGATTGGAAGTCAATGAATCGATCATGCAGACCATTATGCGGCTGCCTGATACAGTTAAAATGACCTACGAAGAACTCGACGAAACCGAATGGCTGGTTGTCCGCGAAAACCTGGTCAAAACGCTTGAAGATCTCAATCGATTTCGCGATCAGGAAGGGTTGGCTCTACAGACCGACATTGAAAATAACATTCAAAATATTCTTGATTTGCTAAAACAGGTTGATCCGCACGAAAACCAGCGAATGGACAATGTAAAATCACGGATCATGGACAGCCTTGAAGCGCTTCAGCTTAATGGCAATCTGGATAAGAACCGTTTTGAGCAAGAGCTGATTTATTACATGGAGAAGCTCGATATTAATGAAGAAAAAGTCCGTTTGGCCAACCATTGCAGCTACTTTACCGAGACAATGGCCGAAGTAGAACCTTCAGGACGTAAGCTCGGATTTATTGCCCAGGAAATTGGTCGAGAAATCAATACACTCGGTTCAAAAGCTAACGAAAGTAACCTTCAAAAAATCGTGGTCCAAATGAAGGATAACCTGGAAAAAGTGAAGGAACAAGTGCTGAATGTGCTTTAAGGCAAAATATTCAATATTGAATTTCCAATAACCAATATCGAAATAGGAAACAAGGAACAAAGCCGAATCCAATCTGAAAAGCATCATTTCGAGGAGAAATTATTTGGAACTTTGAACCTGGAACTTTGAACTCTCTTTATGCAAGGAAAACTCATTATATTTTCAGCGCCATCAGGTGCAGGCAAAACCACAATTGTTCGTCACCTGCTCGATAAAAATTTAAACCTCGAATTTTCCATTTCGGCCACCAGTCGCGCCATGCGACACACCGAAACTGATGGAAAAGATTATTACTTTTTGAGCGTCAATGAATTCAAAGCAAAAATTGATAACGATGAATTTCTGGAATGGGAAGAGGTTTACATCGGAACATTTTACGGGACACTAAAATCTGAAGTTGAACGTATCCGCAACAACGGCAAACATGTTATTTTTGACGTTGACGTGGTGGGCGGATGCAATATCAAAAAGTACTATGGAAATGAAGCACTGGCCGTTTTTGTGCAGCCACCTTCGGTTGAAGAACTGCGCAATCGCTTGATTTCGCGCTCAACCGATGCCCCGGAAGTAATTGAAAAAAGGGTGCAAAAAGCCGAATATGAGCTGACGTTTGCCGATCAGTTTGATGTAATTGTGGTGAATGAGAATCTTGAAAAAGCTTTCATTGAGGCAGAAGATTGTATCCGAAAGTTTATTGCTACAAAATAGATAACTTGTCATGCTGAATTTGTTTCAGCATGACAACTAAATAGAGGCCCTGGAACAAGTTCAGGGTGACTGAATAAAACAAGGTGTAATGATTAAAACCGGACTTTACTTTGGCTCTTTCAACCCGATTCATATCGGGCACATGGCCATTGCCAATTACATGGTCGAATACACCGAAATCGATCAGCTTTGGTTTGTGGTGAGTCCGCAGAATCCGCTAAAAAACAAGAAAACCCTGCTCGACGATTACCAAAGGCTGGAGCTTGTCAACCGTGCCATTGGCGACGATCTTCGTTTTCGTGCTTCAAAAGTAGAATTTAATCTGCCGAAACCTTCATACACCATTGACACGCTTACCTATCTGAGCGAGAAATATCCGACCCATCAGTTTTTCATCCTCATGGGTTCCGATAATCTGGAAAGTATCAACAAGTGGAAAAATGCCGACATATTATTGGCTAATTACGACATTATTGTGTATCCTCGTCCGGGCTTTAATCCTGAAACGGCGAGTAAATTTCCACGCGTGCAGATTGCCAATGCTCCAATGATGGAGATTTCTTCCACTTTTATCCGCGATTCCATAAAAGCAGGTAAGGATGTTCGTCATTTTATTCCATATCGCAGCTGGGACTATCTGCAACAAATGAACTTTTACAAAAAGTAGTTTGAATCCTGAATCTTTAATGGCGAATGAAACCCAAATGCAGACTCAAAACTCAAGATTCCTTGCTGTTTATCCAGATATTTCTATATTTGCATGCGTATTAAAACTCCGAGTTTCGACGGCTAAGTGTATTGCATAAGTCTCCGAAACCGTTGGGTTGAAGGCGGAAACGCTTCAGCCTCCCGATTTCCGTACAGCGACGGAATGACTTTGGAAAGGAGAAAAGGACTTCCCTGTCGGTTGACGGGCCATCAAATGTATCCTTCCCGTAAATTTTCAAAGGCATTTGAATGAATGAAATTTCGAAAAATATTTTGTTGATTTCAGGCTCCGGGCGGAAAATTGGGAAAACCAGTTTTATCCGGAAGGTAATTGAGTGTAACGCTTCACAAAAGCCTGTTGCTGTTAAAATCACGCCACATTTTCATGAGCCTACTTCAGGACTGTTGTCCATTTCGGATACGCCAAACTACCGTATTTTTCAGGAAACAAACAGGACATCGGGAAAAGACAGTTCGTTGTTTTTAGAGGCCGGCGCATGGAAAGTTTTTTACGTTCAGGCTACTGATATTTATCTGGAAGAAGCATTTTCACTGCTTGTGCCGCAACTGTTGCCCGATCAGCCAATTGTAATCGAATCGGCTGCTTTGCGAAAATTCATCGAACCGGGACTTTACCTTTTCATTCAAAAAGAGGACCAAGAGGTGAAACCGTCAGCTTTGGAAATGCGAAAACTCGCTGATTGCCTTGTATTTTCTGACGGGGTACAATTTAACCGGAATCCGGAATCCATCACGTTTAATAAAATCTGGGAAGTCAATGATAACGCTTGAACAAGCCATCGGCATTGCTTTTTCGAAAGCCCAGTCGCTGGAGACTGAAACAATTAATTTTATACATTCTTCCGGACGCATTCTGGCGCAGAATGTTTTTGCCGATTCCGATATGCCGCCCTTCAACAAATCGGCCATGGATGGCTATGCCTGTCGGCGTGAAGATTTGGGGAAAGAGCTTTCTGTGGTTGAACTGATTCAGGCAGGAAAGATGCCAATGCAGGTCATTGGTTCCGGTCAATGCAGCAAAATCATGACCGGTGCGCAGGTTCCTGAAGGCGCCGACACCGTGTTCATGGTGGAATATTCCGAAGAAATTACTCCGGCGAAAGTTCGTTTTACAGGAGAAAAGACCAATTCCAATATTTGCCGGAAAGGAGAGGATTTGAAAGAGGGCGACCTTGTTATTTCGTCGGGAACAATGCTGAAACCGCAACATGTTGCTATGTTGGCATCGGTTGGTTGTATTGCGCCGCTCGTTTACAAAAAACCGGTAGTTGGCATTATTTCAACGGGTTCCGAACTGGTTAACGCCGAAGAGCAACCTACCCGGTCGCAAATCCGAAATTCGAATGGGCCGCAACTTTATGCTCAGGCCGTAAAATACGGGTTTCCGGCAAATTACTACGGAATTGTTCCCGACGACAAACAGCAAACTTATCAAATCATTCAAAAATCGGTTGAAGAAAATCAGGTTACTATTCTTTCAGGAGGAGTTTCGGTAGGCGATTTTGATTTTGTTCCCGAAGTTATCCGGGAATTGGGTTTTGAAATCCATTTTAGTAAAGTCAGCATCAAGCCAGGCCAGCACACTACTTTTGCATCAAAAGGGAACAAATATATCGTTGGATTACCGGGAAATCCGGTTTCATCGTTTATGCAGTTTGAGGTATTTGTATTGCCTTTTCTCCGGAAACTGATGAGCTATACAGAGTCTGAAACTCGTCTTCCTCTGCCCATGAATCACGACTTTACCCGTAAGAAATCTGATCGTGACGAGTGCCTGCCGGTACAGCTGACCGGTCAGAATGAGGTTCGAATGGTTGATTATCATGGCTCTGCTCATATTCATGCCTATCATCAGGCATTTGGTTTTATAGTCGTTCCGGCCGGACAAACCGAAATAAAAAAAGGAGAACTGGTGTATGTTCGACCGCTATAACCGACCGATCAATTACCTGCGTATTTCGGTTACCGATCGCTGTAACCTGCGCTGTACTTATTGTATGCCCGAAGAAGGCATCCGGTTGATCGATCATTCGGATATTCTGAGTTTTGAAGAAATCGCTGATTTTACCCGGATGGCTGTTTCCCGGGGAATTACCAAAGTGCGTTTGACGGGTGGGGAGCCGCTGGTTCGGAAAGGAATAGTTGAATTGGTTGAAATGCTTGCTAAAATTGATGGATTGGAAGATATGACCATGACCACCAATGGTATTTTACTGGCTCAATATGCTGCGGATCTAAAACATGCCGGGCTTAACCGGGTTAACATCAGTCTGGACACTGTGAATCCTGAAAGTTACTGTCAGATAACCCGGAATGGTGAATTGGCAAAGGTTCTGGAAGGAATTAAGGTAGCTCAGAAGGTTGGCTTAGGTCCCGTTAAAATAAATTGTGTTTTGTTGGGACAACCCGATGATGATTCCCGAAAGTTAAAACAGTTTTGCGAAGAAAGGGGGCTCAAACTTCGGTTTATCCACCAGATGAACCTGAAAACCGGGGAGTTTTCGACTGTTGAAGGCGGAGACGGTGGAAACTGTAACCAATGCAACCGGGTACGCTTGTTGGCCAATGGAGATATTAAACCTTGCCTGTTCAGCGATCTGGCTTACAACATCAGGAAATTAGGACATGAGGAAGCACTGGACCGGGCTGTTGGGAACAAACCCCGAAGCGGAACTTACAACCGGTCAGGCGAGTTTTACAATATTGGAGGATAAAGTCAGTTTCAGGTTTAAAGTTCCAAGTTTAAAGTGCGTGTTTTTAAGAAAAATGAAAATAATCTAAAACAAAATATTCATCTAAAAACTTCCTTTACTCCTCCCCTTTGGGGAGGTAGGGTGGGGCTTCTAATTTTATGAAAAAACTATCGCATACTGACGAAAAAGGAAAGGCGAAGATGGTTGATGTCAGCCAAAAACCCGACCAGGAGCGGGAAGCCGTAGCTAAAGGTTTTATCCGGCTTCAGCCTGAGACCATTGAATTGATTCGCCAAAATCAGATGAAAAAGGGCGATGTTTTGACGGTTGCCGAAATTGCTGGCATTCAGGGCGCCAAGCGCACCGGAGAATTGATTCCGTTGTGCCATCCGTTACAACTTTGGAAGATTGATGTCAAATGTACTCTTCAGGAGAATGGTGTGCAGGCCGAGTGTACCACCCTTTGTTTTGGCAAAACAGGGGTCGAAATGGAGGCGCTTACCGGAGTCAATGTGGCCTTGCTCACCGTTTACGACATGTGTAAAGCTGTCGATAAGGAAATGGTGATTGAAAAAGTACGATTAATCAGAAAAACCAAAGGCCCCCTTTCCGTTCCCCCGATGGGGGAAAGCTTCGGATAACGGTTTGCATTGAACTCCGTTAGGAGTGAAATATTGGTAGCCCCGGCTTTCAAGCCGGGGGTAAAAAGAATAAAAAGATTATGCGCCGTGAGGAAATTATCCAGGAAGAGGAAATCAATTTGTCGGCGCAATTAAGAAATAACTAAAAAATGAAGATCAAAATTCTGTCTGTTAACGTTTCAGAAAAAAAAGGAACGATAAAAAAACCGGTTGAGTCCATTCAACTGACAGAAATCGGAGTGGCGGGTGATGCCCATTCCGGCAAATGGCACCGGCAGGTTAGTTTGCTGGCTGCTGAAAGTATCCATAAATTTTCGGCTGAAGCGGGACGAACGATCAAATTTGGTGAGTTTGCCGAAAACATTACCACCGAAGGACTTTTGCTGCATGAATGCCGTCCGCTCGACCGTTTCAGAAATGAGTGGGTTGAGTTGGAGGTCACCCAGATTGGCAAGAAATGCCACGGCGATAATTGCTCTATTTTTCGCGAAGTTGGCAATTGTGTGATGCCCAAAGAAGGAATCTTTGCGCGTGTTATCCGGAATGGTGAACTAAAAGCTGGGGATGAACTGGCATACCTTCCCAAAATCGTCAATATTCAGGTCATTACGTTGAGTGACCGGGCCAGTGCTGGCGAATATGCTGATAAAAGCGGACCACAAATCAAACTATTAGCTGAAACTTTCTTTGGCGGGATAAAGCGTCATACTGCAATCACCAATCATTTGATTCCCGATGATCCGGAACAACTTTCCAAACTGATAAAAAGAAGCATTTCAGAAAACGCTGATGTGATTTTCACGACAGGTGGTACCGGTATCGGAACACGAGACATTACCCCGGAAACAGTCCGTCCGCTGCTCGAAAAAGAGATACCCGGAATTATGGAACTGATCCGGGTAAAATATGGCATGGAAAAACCCGCCGCACTGTTGAGCCGTTCGATTGCCGGTGTTATCGGTAAAACCCTGGTTTACTGTTTGCCGGGTAGCGTAAAGGCGGTCATCGAATATTGTAACGAAATTTTGCCAACTATTGAGCATTCGTTATACATGCTTGAAGGAATTGATAGCCACTAAAAATCTGAGATTTATTATTCTTTTACTGCCGGTTTTATCGTATTTTGGTATCAGCAAATAGTAAAAAAAATAGCCATGATTAATGCAATTATACTTATCAACGCCGAGCGGACAAAAATTAACTCCGTAGCCGAACAACTGGTCAGCCTAACGGGAGTTACGGAAGTTTATTCAGTTAGCGGAAGGTTCGATCTGGTGGCTATTATTCGTCTTCCAAACGCCGACGATTTAGCCGAACTGATGACCGAAGAAGTGATCAAAGTCGAAGGAATTATCAAAACCGAGTCGATGGTTGCCTTTAAAACACTCTCGAAAAGAGACATGGCCAGCATGTTTGAGTTGGGCGACTGAGGCAGGAGATTTATGATTGATTGATTTTCAGACATAAAAACATAATTTTTAATTTTTCATAAATTATTTACTTTCTATTTCAAATTTCAGGATTTGATTGTATTTTAAGGCTTCCAAAACCGAAGCAGCAACCAATCGAAGTGCAATGCCTGAAGAGAAAGACATTACCTACAAGAACCTGTATTTTAAATTTCATTCCGGATATCAATATTTCGAAATTCTGATCGACGACCAGAACTTTTCGGACATGAAAATCTACGTTACTTCCATCTCGGTTCTGCTTGAATATGCACTGACTGTCCGTCCCAGATATATCCTTGTCAATAAACTCGAAACAGATTTTGAAGTGGGGAAGGAATTATATCAGTTCACCAAAAAAAATATTTTTGCTCCGCTGATTGGCGAGGGGGTTCAAAAATTTATTTGTTTGGTGAAGGCAGCTGCATATCACGAGCTGTATAAAGATATCGAGCGAAATGAGCCATTTGTAAAAGGGTTCACCTCAAAACAGGAGGCTATTCAATGGATTATTGAAAATCCGTGATTTATAGTTGCCTCAAGTCTTTTCTTTTTGATTTCTGAGTTCTAAACAAAAAGGAAATTTCAACTGTTTATCTACCTGCAATAAACATGTAAGTAAACAGTTATATCTTTTTAATTCAGAAATCATGAAACGGAGAAATTTTATTACCCTGATGGGGACTTCACTTGTAGCAGCACCCGTGTGGTCCAACGTATATGCCAGTCAAATGCCGGCACCCAAAGCCATTGACAGTGTGTTCCCCGAATTGCCTTATGCCTACAATGCCCTGGAGCCTGTTATTGATGCCAAAACCATGGAAATCCATTACAGCAAGCATCACAAAGCGTATCATACCAATTTTCTTGCCGCGCTTAAAGACACTCCGGCTGCCAATCTCGATCTGAAAAGTTTGTTTGCTGGAATCAGCAAGCAGGCACCGGCAATCAGAAATAATGGTGGTGGCTATTACAATCATACGCTTTTCTGGGAAAACATGAGTCCAACCAAAACTGAACCTTCTTCAGGTTTAAAAGCCGCTATTGAAAAGAACTTCGGGTCATTCGATAAATTTAAGGAAGAGTTTGCCAATGCTGCCAAGAAACAGTTTGGAAGTGGATGGGCATGGCTGGTTGCGGGAAGTGACGGCAAATTGTTCGTAAGTTCCACTCCCAACCAGGATAATCCATTGATGGATGTGGCTGAAAAGAAAGGCACACCGCTTTTGTGTATTGATGTTTGGGAACATGCCTACTACCTGCACTACCAAAACCGCCGTCCGGAATATGTGGATAATTTATGGAACGTGTTGAACTGGAATGTCGTGAATAAACGATTTGAAAACAGATAACCTGAATTGAGGTATTTTAGAGAGCGGGTGACTTCGAGGTCAACCGCTCTCTGGCTTTTTAGCCCAGTTCTTCCGTAGTTTTTTATACCTTTCGAAAATCAAATGAAGAAGCTATGATTGAGAATGCAGTACTGATCGGCGCCGGAAATCTGGCAACCCAATTAGCTTTCGCCTTATCCGAAAAAGGAATCCTGATTAAACAGATTTATAGCCGCAAAGCTGAATCAGCCCGGGAACTAGCTGAAAAAGTGAATGCCGGTTTTACCAATAAACTGACCGAACTTCAATCCGATGCCGATTTGTATGTGATTGCCGTAAAAGATTCAGCCATTCAGGAAGTGTTGGAGAATCTTAATCTGGACGAAAGCTGTCTGATTGTGCACACGGCAGGAAGCGTTCCGATGAGCATTCTGGAAGGTTTTTCCAACAGCTATGGTGTGTTTTATCCACTCCAGACTTTTTCAAAAAGCCGAAAAGTCGATTTTGCAGACATCCCGATTTGTATTGAGGCCAACCATCCTTCCGGTTTGCTGAAATTGGAAAAACTCGGTAAAAGGCTTTCATCTTCCGTTCACCAAATTAATTCCGACGAACGGAAGTCGCTTCATCTCGCGGCTGTTTTTGTCAATAATTTTGTCAATCATTTTTATGCCATCGGGGCCGAAATTCTTCATGATCAAAAACTCGACTTTGATTTATTGAGACCACTCATTCGTGAAACGGCTGCCAAAATAGAAACGTTGCCTCCTGCTGACGCTCAGACCGGACCCGCTAAACGAAATGATCAGGCTATTATTAATGCACAATTAAAAATGCTTCACACCAAGCCCGGGTTTCAGAAAATCTATAGCTTTGTGACCGAAAGTATCTTTCAGTTACACCAAAAACAATAGCATGACCTTTTTTAAAGATCGTTTAAAAAGTATCAGGGGATTCATTTTCGACGTTGACGGAGTTCTTTCGCTGGACACTTCTCCGCTTGACGACAACGGCGATCCGGTCAGGACAGCCAACATCAAAGATGGATTTGCCATCCGGTATGCTCTTCAGAACGGATTTCAATTTGCCATTATTACCGGAGCCAATACCCACCAGGTAAAACTTCGGTATAAAAAACTCGGGGTCGAACATATTTACCTCAATTCGTTCAATAAAACCGAATGTCTCGATGATTTTCTTTTAAAAACAGGTTTACAAAAGGACGAGATTCTTTACATGGGCGATGATCTGGTTGATTTTTCGATCATGAAAGAAGTTGGGATTCCAACTTGTCCCATCGATGCTGTTCCAGAAATTAAATCTATTTCGCTGTATATCTCCGATAAAAAAGGAGGGAAGGGCTGTGTTCGTGATGTAATTGAACAGGTGATGCGTGCGCAGCAAAAATGGTTTGGTCAGGAAATTAAAGGGATTAAAGCAGATTAATAGCCCCTCTAAATCTCCCCCAAGGGGAGACTTAAAGACAAAGCCTCATCCCCGGCCCTTCTCCAAAGGAGACGGAAATTAGACGACAAAATTCTTAAAATTGATTTCTTAAAAACAGATTTAAATGACCAAAGATAAACTTTCGTATTTGGCTTCTTTCTCCCCTCCTTCGGAGGGGTTGGGGGAGGCTTTCCCCTACGAAATCATACTTGCATCCAAATCACCCCGTCGGCAGGAATTACTGCGCGACCTGGGACTGAAGTTCCGGATTCAGTCGATGGATACTCCGGAAGATTTTCCGGAAGGACTTGGAATGACTGAAATACCTGTTTTTTTGGCAGAGCTGAAAGCGGAGGCGTTTCGTCCTTTTCTGAAGGACAATCAGTTGGTAATTACTGCCGATACCATTGTTTGGCTGGATGGTCAGGTGATGAACAAACCAACGGATTATGCTGATGGATTTAGGATGTTGAAAGATTTGTCAGGGAAGAAACATCAGGTTTTGACCGGAGTTTGTTTGCTTTCGTCCCAGAAGAAAGTCTCTTTTTATGCGTCAACCGATGTTTGGTTCAAACAATTGAGTGACGAAGAAATTCACTATTACCTCGAAAAATTTCAGCCGTACGATAAAGCCGGGGCTTATGGAATCCAGGAATGGATTGGCTATATTGGCATTTATCATATCGAAGGTTCGTTTTTTAACGTGATGGGGCTGCCGGTTCAAAGCCTGTACGAGCACCTCAAAGATTTTTAGCTTTCCCATAAATTGCAGGGTGCTTTAAAATAGGTCAATCAATCTGTTGAATTCTGGTGAATTAACTGTATTTTGAGGACCTAATTTTCATTATACCTGATCATGAGAACTTTCACCTATCTGTTTGTCTTGTTATTTGCCGGAAGTCTGATTTTGAACACGGGTTGCAAACCTCAAAAACCCAAGGTCGGAATTCTGATGCACGACTACGAAAACGAACGCTGGACCAAAGATCGTGACTATCTCGTGGAAAACCTGACTAAACTGGGAGCTGAAGTCATGCTTGAGGTGGCCAATAACGACCAGAACAAACAGATTGCGCAGGCCGGTGAAATGATCAAAAAGGGAGCACAGGTGTTAATTGTCGTTCCGATTAATCAGGACGCATCAGCTATAATTGTTGAAATGGCGCACGATGCTGGTGTTAAAGTCATCGCCTACGATCGTTTGATCAACGGCTGCAAACTCGACTATTACATTACTGCCAACAGCACCAAAATTGGTGAACTTCAGGCCGAATACCTGACCTCATTGCGTCCTAAAGGAAAATATGCACTGATTTGCGGTTCGAAGTATGACAACAATGCCATGAGACTTTTTATCGGGCAGATGAATGTGTTGCAACCCTACATGGAGAAAGGCGACATCCAGGTTGTTTACAGCGAATTTACCGAGAACTGGACACCAGCAGAAGGCTCATTGCATGCCAGCCGGATTCTTGATCAGTCAACTGATGGCGTTGATGCCATTATTGCCGGGAATGATGCACTGGCCACTGGTGTTATGGCTACGCTGAAAGAGCGCGGGTTGGATGGTAAAATCATGATTGCCGGGCAGGATGCCCAGTTGAGTAATTTAAAAGCCATCATGAAAGGGACCCAGACCTGCACAATTTTAAAACCGCTGAAGGAAATGGCCCGAATCACCGCTGAACTTGCAGTATCTCTGGCTATCGAGAAACCACTGAAAATGAAATTTACTACCGAAAGCAATGGGAAAGCATTGGTTAAATCCGTCCTGATTGATGCCACGGTGGTCAATAAGAACAATATCGAAAGCACAGTTATCGCTTCCGGATTTCATAGTTCATCAGAATTGAATCAGTAATAAATGATTCGCTTCAGTTTTAAGGCTGTCCTGAATTCTTATTTTTCAAAATAGGGTAATGTACTGAAAAATAGTTGGTGATTTTCACCGGATCATTTCTTTTTTGTGATCAGTACCTTGTCAATCTTGTTGTTGTCGATGTCGACAACTTCGATCGTACAGTCGGATAACACAACTTTATCGCCCAACTCCGGAATTTTGTTGATCTGGTTGAAAACATATCCAGCCACGGTTGAATAATCAATCTCGTCGAAATCAATATAGAAGTCTTCAATCAGGTCAACCAGTGTTTCGATGGGGGCGTCGCCGCTGACCAACACAGACTGATCGTCTCTCACGTACACTTCAGGCTCGGGCTGTTCACCTTCTTCAGGAACATGACCGATGATGTTTTCGATGATGTCGTGCAGGGTAATGATTCCTTCAAAACTTCCATACTCGTCAACAACGATTGCCAGGTAATTTTGCTTTTCGCGGAACAAATCGAGGACTTTCTGGGCATCGGCATTTTCCGGAATAACGATTGGCTCTATGAATAATGAGTCCAGCGGCTTCGGCTCCGGTGAATAAAAATTGATCAGGTATTCTTTTACATTCAGCACTCCTGCAAATTCGTCGATGCTATGCTTCCCAACAATGATTTTGCTGTGTTTCAGCCCCAGAATTTCGGCATGAAATTCTTCTTGGGTTTGCTCAATATCCAGCCATTCCACATCTTTCCGGTGAGTCATGATGTGCTTGGCTTTTTTATCTGAAAAATAGAACACCTTTTCGTGCATCCGGTTTTGTTCTTCCTCGATGACGCCCTCGTTCGAAGCAAATTTCAGGATATGACGTAATTCTTCTTCGGTCATTTGTCCTTCCGACCGACGGATACCCAAAACCTTATTGATCAGGTTGGTTGACAAGGCCAGTAACCTGACAAACGGGTAAAATGCCTTGCTAAACCCGAAAATGACGGGTGAGACGCGGACTGCAATTTTTTCGGGATTACTCAGGGCAATAGTTTTGGGGACCAGTTCGCCAATCACGATAGAAACAAAAGTAATGACCAGAACCGTCAACGAAAGCGCGATTTCATGAGCGTAGGGCCGGATTGATTCATACTTTTCAAAAAAAGGAGTGAGGCCATCGGCAATGTTGACCCCGCCGTACACCCCGGTTACAATACCGATTAACGTGATTCCAACCTGAATGGCTGAGAGGAAATTTTCTGAATTTTCGAGCAAAGTCAAGGCGATGCGGGCGCCGGTTTTACCCTTGACCTTATATTGTTCCAACCGGGCTTTCTTGCTCGAGATCAAAGCGGCTTCCGACAGGGCAAAAAAGCCGTTCAGCACAATCAGAAATGTCAGTACAATCAGTTCCATGCGGATCAAATAAATTTACAACGAAGGTAATACAGTATCTTCAATTTTAACAGGGGTAATGATTTTATAAACAGGATAAGCGTTAAAACCCGGGCCCCATTGAGGATACAGATAACGGTCCAGAAAATTCCAGGTTAGCAGTCCGTCGTTACTTTGGGGTTCGAGCAGCGAAGCGGCAACATTAGCCAACGGTTGGGCTGTCCGGATGACATAAGTTCCTGCTTTGAATTCTGCTTTTACCGGTTTCCATGAGCCTGTTGCAGAATGAAGATAATGCCCCTGGTTAAGTTGTTTTTCTGCTGTCAGTCCGGTAATCTGAAATGATTCTGTTTCGAATGTTTGGGCTTTGGAAAGTTTGCTTACCTGAATTCCATGTCGCTGCATCAGGTTAACGACCATTGGATCAAATAAAGTAATCAGGTAGGCGAATGGGAAAATGACGCTCTCCGTAGCTTCATAACGGGCAATATACGGAACATGGACTGTTCGTTTCCGGTCGGTTTTGATGTAGCGTTCACTTCCATCAGCGCCTTTAACCACATCTACTTCGTAGGTTTTAATTGTTACTTTCTCCGGGATTGGTTTTCCGATGTACCTGATCGGAAACGAATCAGTCAGAGCCGGATTCAATCCCCGTGCAATGGTCTTCCGATCGGTTTCGCTGATCAGTTGCTTGATTTCTCTGGCATGTTCTGCTGTATAATCAGCAATAGATTGCAGCAATTTGTAACAGCCCAGCACGCGCGATTGATAGTCGGCATAAACGTAATTTTCGTTCAGAATGGCCAGCCGGTTGCGCACTCCGATATAATTGGTGAGGTATCGCGGCTCAGAGGCATATTCTTCCCAACCTTTCTCAGGTGTTTTCATATCGAGGAATTCGCCGTAAAAACAGTTTTCAACCTGATACTTGTTTCGTAAAGTTGCTGAAACTGATGGCATCATTTGTTTTTCCATATATTCGGTGAGTGAACGATCGCCGGCAGGGTTCATCATCCAGCTAAAAGTGACCGGTTCTTCATGGTATGAACCATTGGTTGTGTGGCAGTCAACTGTAACCAGCGGATCCCATTTCAGTAAAACATTTTTCAAAAGTCCTTTCATTTCCGGTGTTTCCAGCTTGATGGCATCGCGGTTGATGTCGAGCATTTGTCCGTTGTAGCGCAGTCCAACGCCGTTTTTCGGCCCATTCTGGTGAGTACGGTTTTTTGTGCTGATGGCTTCATTTCCGTCGGGATTGAAATTAGGACAAATCAGGATAATTACGTTTTTCAGAATATCTTTTTTCGTTCCTGAAATTAAATCGCGGGCAAACATGAGCGACGCTTCCTTGCCCTCCACCTCGCCGGCGTGGATGTTGGCCTGAATGTACAAAACCACGCGGGGGTCGCCAGCCAGTTTCTGCGGCGATTTGACCATCGGATCGGCAATGATCATGAGCGGAATTGATCGTCCTTCGGTTGAGACAGCCAGAGTTTCAACCTTTACGATAGCTGATTTCCGGCCGATTTGTCGGATAAATTGATTGACATCGTTTTCGGTGGAAGTAGATTCAAAATTAGAGCTTTCGGCTACGGTCAGCGGTTGTGAAAAGGTTAGGAGCGAGCAGAGGACTCCGAGGATAGTCAGGTGAAAATTACGCATAGGAATTCAGGATTTGAAACACTGGATACAAATGTATATTTTTTCGGGTGTTTGTGCGATTTAATAGGGAAAGGGATGAGATTTGGTCGTCGGGAAATCTTCTATAGTTTAATTTCAAACTTGGCCCGCAAACCAAACGAGGGCGCACCCTGAACTGATTTAGGGCTTACCCGCCAGACTGCTTCGACCCTGAACAGGCGGAAAATATTCTCGACCCCGGCGCCCAGTTCAATGTAAGGATTGTCCATTTTGGTGATGTTCACAGGAAATTCAACGATTTGCTGATGCTTATCGCTCAATGAGCCGATCATAGTCTTAGCCGAAAAGACTTCGCGTAGTCCAATCCGTTTGAGCAAAGGAAGACGGTTAAAAATGAAGCCGTTGAGGTGGTATTCGAGGTAAGTATGCAGGTATTTGTCGTGAATGTATTCCATGAAATTCAACATGTTGAAGTCGTAGGAATAATAGCCAAAAGTCTCATTTCCCCGAGGTATATCAAGCATGGTATATGGCAGCTTGCCAAAATAAATTCCACCTTCTATGGCATAATTTAAAGCAGTTTGCCCAAACATGTGATACTGTTCTATGGTGCTGAAAATTCTTCCGTAGTAGCTTTCCTGTCCGGAATAAAATACTTTTCCTCCGCCAACAGCGAAGTGAATAATTGGGTAATCGGTAGCCATGTAAATACGCAGGAATTTATCGTCGATCACCTTTTCCTGCCACGAAAAGCGTGTATCCAGACTGATTTCGGCAGCCGAGACAAACTCAACCGGATTTCCGTTTCGCCGGTAAGGGTAAAATTCGGGAGAAAAATGACGGGTATAATTGGCGCTCAGTTTATTTATCAGGCCGGGATACCATTCGTATTCGTAAGAAGTTGCCAGTTTCTGCTCCCTGAAAAGTTCGTCGAGTTCGTCGCGTTTGAAAATCTGGGAAATGAGGTTATTCTCGGTAGGCGAGAGAGCGTTTTCGTACAGAAACAGAATTTTTTCGTTTTCGCCTGACCGGACAATTTTATCGTCGTACGAAACTTTGACCAGTTGCCGGTGGATGGTTGGAAACTTATAACCAAAGCCTGCAATTCCGTTGATCTTTTTATTTCGGAAACCGTATCCCAATCCGCCCCAAAGCATATAGCGGGTGCTGATTTCGCTGCTGGTGCGGGCACCGGCAAATATATGTACTCCTTCTACCTTGTTGGTATTGATCACATTGGTGTAAGGACCGAATTCCCATTTCCCCAGATCGTAATAACCGGTCATGGTCATTCGGGTGAGATTGTCGGCAAACCTGATGGCTTTGATGTTGCTGACTGAATCGATGGTAGCGCTGATTTGTAACTCTCGAAGATTGAGTTCTTCCAGCCGGTGATTATCCCAGTAATTTTTATCGCGCTCTTTGGCGCCGGGTAGTTTTACCGTTTCGTAGCGCCCGCTGTTAGTGCTTAGTTTTACCTCATCAGCCTGGTTGACCGAAACACTGTCGATAACCGCCGTCTGGGTAAAGAACAAGCTAATCGGTTTTTTAGACGGATTGTTTTTCAATGGCACATAATTGAAAATGGCATCAATCTGGTTCCGGCGATAAAAAGGAATACTGTCGCTAACTAGCTGATAATTACTTTTCAAACGCATTGATTTCAAGAAATTGAGGTAGCTGGTGCTGGCCAGGGTTCCGTCAATTTCGAGTAACGAATAATTCTTTGTTTCGGTTGTGAGGTAGCCTTTAAAAACTTTGTCGCCAACACGTCGAGGAACAAACTCGATCCGGTAATGCTTTATGCCGTCGTGCATGGTGCTATCGGCCAGGAAATACTTGTAGTAAAACCATCCATTATCAGCCAGCGGGCTCACAAAGTTCTGTGAAAAGAGATTGATGAAATTGTCGTAGAAATTCATCTCGATGTCGAGAGCACTGGTGTAACCCGAAATTTCATAATCGTCGAGAACACCTACGCCCGAAGTTTTGTCGGCCAGAACGGTTGATTTCTGTTTCAGCGGATTTCGTTGCATTTCGTTGTAGACCAACTGTTCCGAAAAATAGATAGGCAGAAACTTGGTGCTGTCACTGTCCGATTTAAATACCGACTGATCGTTCCGGAAAGCCTTGGACTGAATAAATTTTTGCCCGACATTTTGCAGATGATATTCCCATTTAGTGTATTTGCGGTAGGAATATCGTTCGTATTTGGCCGGATTGTTTTGTCTTTTCCGGATGATCATTTCCTTCAGAATCCGGCGAACCGGCCCATCGTCAGGCGAAACATCGACGGTTGAAAGTTTAATCAATTCAGGCTTCAGGCTTACTGTCAGATTGTTTACGTCAACCTGTTTCAGATTGATTGTTTTGCTAAAGTAACCCACCGCAGAGAAACTTAGCGAATCAATTTTTTCTTTGGCGCTTAACTTGAAAACCCCAAGCGTATCGGTTAAGGCACCTATCTGTGTATTTTTTAAAACAACGCTGACATAAGGAATAGGATGGCCGGTTTCCTGATCGATGACTTTACCGTTCACTTGTATGGACTGAGAAAATCCCTTTCCTCCAATTAATAGAATGATTCCAAGCAGATAAATTCTACAGAAAAAGTAGAATCCAGCCGAATTGAGTTTTCTGAACATATTTGTCTTCACTGTTTCCAATTGTCGATTCAAACAATCTTGTTTTCTGCTTTTCTGGTGAGTTTGTTCGAATCGGAGACCAAATTTGTTGAAAAAAATGGGCTATATCAATGGCGGAGTCAAATTTTTATCAAATGTTAAGTTTTCTGCAAAGGCATTATATTGAAAATTGGTCCTAATTTACTCCGGCTTATTCCCTCATTCAATTGACCAGCACGTAAGTAAATCTCGGTCCTTGATGAAAACTTTATTCCCTGAAATAATCGGGGCGGCATACACATCGGTATCACCTAAATTATATTTGGCAAGTTCGACATATTCTTTCCCATTTGGTTCAAAAAAGGTCAATTGCCGGTTAGCCGAAAGAGAAAATAAAACTTTACCCAGATCAAGTATTGTAGCAAATCGGTTCAGTGAAGTTGAATTAGCCCAGCTTTTTTCTCCCGTTTTCAGATTGAGGCAGTATAAACTTCCCGATTTGGCTTCATTTCCATATAAAAAGCCATCTTTTATTACCGGTGTATTGAATGAAACGCCAAGCTCTGCATTGGTCCATACTTCTTTAGGTTCCCAATTTCCGTCTTTTTTCTCCAGACTAAAAGCTTTCGTTCCTGAACCTTGTCCGGTCATGATCACGAGGGTTCCATCATACAGCGGAGTAGACTGGTTGTAAAACATTCGTTGGGCGGGAGCCGTAATCTTCCACAAGAGCTGTCCGTCGGGGGAAATTCCAAGCAAATCAGTTTCGGAATAGAGCAGGATCATGTTTTTGATCGTTTTCATCATTATTGGCGACGAATAAGTACAGGGAACGCTTTCAAGCTTCCAAAGCTCCTTGCCTGAGTTTACATCAAATGCGGCAACAATGCCTTTCTCGTGCCCGCCAAGCTGGACAATACATTTCCCCTCCAGAATCAGGGGTGAACTTCCGGTGAAAAACCGGGGAACTTCGGCGGTATAAGCTGTATTTTTCCATAAAATATTTCCTGATCTAGTGTCAATACACGTCAAAATTCCGCTTGCTCCCAAGGTAAAAAGTTTATCATTCTCTAATGTGGGAGTACTTCTTGGCCCAGGGTGACCCGAAGCTGGCCCCGTAATGGCAGGCGCGGGATTGAGTACGGTTCGCCAGATTTCGGTTCCGTTAACCGGATTAATGCAAAGTACTGTTTCTGTCGTATCTGTTTTGGAATGAAGGTAGATTTTACCTTTCACTAAAATTGGCGTGGCATCACTTTCTCCAACATTCAGTTGCCATACTTTTTTAAGTTGATCGGGCCATTGGGCAGGAGCTTTAAATCCATCGACGGTTCCGTCGCCGTTACTTCCTCTCCAGCCCGAAGAGTTTTGAGCTGAGGCTGGGTTAAAACCAATAATCACCAGACTGAAAATCAGGCACACCGGTATAAAAAACAGATTTTTCATAACAGATGGTTTTAATGAATTAGTTGACTTATGTGCAAAAACAAATAAAGTTAAGAATTACCGGAAAGATTGCCAACTAATCCAACGAATAGAATGTGAAAATCATTGAATTTAAGGAACTAATCTTCTCATTTCAATGTGGCACGACCAGATCGAACCCTTGAAAATAATTTAACGATTGTCATGAAAAATATTCTGTTCTATTTCAAGATGGTTTGAAGTAATGAGGCTGGATTAACCTTAAAAAAATCAGAAGATTTTTTATTTCAGGTAATTTTCCACAAAAGCATTCTTCGGATTGAAAACCATCGGATCCCAGTTTTTACGCTGTTCGGCTGTGGGCCAGCTATGTTCGCGATAAGGAACCGGGTAAATGATCTTTTTACCTTTAGCCTGATTGATCGCTGAGTAAACCGAAGTTGAGGGACAAGTTTGGTCAACCAATCCGATTTCGACCACAATGGTGGCTTTCGAGTTTTTCAAAAGATGGGCTGTGTCGAAATATGGGAGCGTATTTTTCATTTTTCCCTGATCGCCAGGATGATCAAAAGGTTGCGGCCAACCACCTTTGCGGCCAACCAAAGTACCGCCAAAGTCGCACATAGCCGGAACGGTAGCCACCACAGCCGAAACCCGGTGATCTAGTCCTGCAGCGGCCAGTGCCTGACCTCCTCCCTGGCTTTCGCCAATCACGATGATGCGTTTCCCATCCCATTCGGGTTGGCGGGTCAAAAATTCGATGGTACGGATCAGGCGCAGATACATTCCCCTAAAATAGAATTCTTCCCGGTTCTCCATCCCCCTGACATAATAATCTTTCAGTTCGCCGGTTTCCAGATTGCTGTAATATTCTTCGGGTTGTCCGTTGAGCATGCCATGTGCATTCAGGTCGAAGCAAAGAGCGCCTTTCCCTTTTTTTGCATAATTCAGTGCATTGGCAACTTCAGAGCGGCACCAATTTCCTTTCACTCCGGCAGCATGAACCATCAATACAATTGGGAGCGATCGGACTCCGGCATGGGTTGGTTTGGCAAAATAGCCGCGTGCAGGCTTTGGTCCGGTACAGTTAATTTCAACATCCTGACATTCATAGCCAGCATCGCTAACATCCATTTTTTTTGTTTTTACCTCCATGCGAAGCGCTTTCAGGCTTTGTTTCTCGTTTGCCCAATATGCGTCAAAGTCTTCAGGAGCAGGGCTTCCCGACTTCAGTTTGTTGGGAGAAACAATCATTCCCAGAAGCTGTTTGTTGCCTTTCTGTCTGGCTTCAAGTATAATGGAACAAGGTTCTTTAAAGGCACTTTCAAAAACCGTCATTGGACCGGCGATTGGAAGTACAGCTTTTTTGAGCAGAAGCTGATTATTATTCTTCAGGACTTTAATGAAAAGTGAATCAGAACCTGTCTGATCGGAAGTCAGAGTTACGCGAATTTTCTCATCTTTTTTGTAAACGCCGTTCTCGTGGTTTTGCTTCAAACTAAATGTTTGAGCATAGACGTTACAAACCAAACTAAACAGGAAAATGCCAAGGAACAGGTAACGGAAGCAGGTTTTCATTTCAGATTGTGTTTAGGTTTTTAGCAATAGTAAAAATACAACAATCCAAACACTAAAAACAAGTATCCAAAAAGTTTTAGCCTATTTTAACAGGATATGAGATGAGGAATTTAAACGTTTTAACTTTCTTTTTCTTCCGGGAATTCTTCGGCCAGTTCTTTGTCTTCGGCTTCGTTTTCTTCGTATATTTCAACTATTGGCTCAGTAAATGCCTTGCTTACCAGTCGTTTGTCGAGGGTGAGCAGAAGCGATGGGAGTACCAGCACATTGAAAAACATAGCGATCAATAGGGTCGTGGAGATGAGAATTCCCAAAGCCTGTGTTCCGCCAAATTCGGAAACGATGAATACGCTAAATCCGAGAACCAGTACAATGCTGGTATAAATCATGCTGAAACCCGCTTCATGCAGAGCGCTGATAGCCGATTGTTTGATGGCGCCACCGGTTGCTTTAAACTCGTGCCGGTAACGCGACAAATACTGAATGGCATTGTCGACCGAAATGCCGAGTGCGATGCTAAATACAATGATGGTCGACGGTTTAATGGGAATGCCCGTAAAACCCATGATGGCTGCGGTAATCACCAATGGAATAATGTTGGGAACCATCGACACCAGAATCATCCGGAATGAAACGAACAGGAATGCCATCAATAGCGAAATCAGCACAATGGCAATCAGCACGCTTTCAAACAGGTTCCGGATCAGGAAATTGGTGCCTTTGGCATAAACCACGCTATTACCGGTTACTTTTACGTTGTATTTGGCGGGGTCGAAAATGCTGTCGACCTGCGGATGGATTTTAGCCATCAGCGAGTCCATGTGCTTGGTTCCCACGTCGGCCATCTGGAAACTGATCCGTGTAATTTGTTTGGTTGTATCGATAAACGAGTTGAGCAGACCAGTACCGGTTCCGCTTCCCTGTACTTTTTGAGGAATATAGCTGAAGATGAAGTTTTTTTCCATCGAACTTGGCAACGAATATTTGGAAGAGTCGCCGCCATAATAAGCCTGTCGGGCAAACTTGAAAACTTCGATCAGCGAAAGTGGTTTCGAAAATTCAGGATAGGCACAGATAGAGTCCTGAAGCCGGTTGATTTTCTGGATGGTTGAATAGGTCAGGATTCCATTCGGCTTTTTAGTGTCAACGGAAATTTCGAAGGGCATTACACCGCCGAAGTTGGATTCAAAAAATTTCAGATCAATGTAAGTCGGATCGTCACTTCGGAAGTCGTCTACAATTTTACCTGAAGTTTTCATCATGCTCAGTCCAACAAAACCGATAACAACCAATCCTCCGGCAATGCTGTAAATCAGGTTTCGGCGGTTGCTAATAAGGTAAATTACTTTTTCGAGCACAGCCCCAAAGAAATTATTGTCGAGGTGTTTGATGTGCTTGGGCAAGGGTGGAGCCAACAGGCTTAAAATGATGGGAAGCATTACAATGGTGAGGACATAGAGCGCCATGATGTTGATGGAGGTTACCACTCCAAATTCGCGCAACATCTGGTTCGGAACCATGATGAATGCTGCGAACCCGAGAGCCGTTGCGGCGTTGGTCATCAGCGAGGCAAACCCGATACGGTGTATTACCTGCGATAAGGCCCTCATTTTATTTCCGTGGCTACGGTATTCCCAGTGGTATTTATTCAGAATATAAATACAGTTTTCGATTACGATGATGACAATTAGTGAAGGAATAACTCCGGTCAGAATGGTGATTTTGTAGTTGAATAAGGCCAGTGTGCCGAGTACCCAAATGATACTTACGCCGACAATAAGCAGCGAGCTGAAAACCACCCTGAAAGATCGGAAAAACAGGAACATGATAAAGGTGGCAACGGCAATGCTGATAATGATGAACAGGAAAAGCTCCTGTTTGACTTTCTGCATGGTCACTGTCCGGATATAAGGCATTCCAGAACAATGAACTTCGGTTTTGCTGATGGCGCGGTAAGCATCAACCTTTTTAACAATTTGATCGATCAGGACAATGCGGCTAATATCGTTTAGTTTTTGCTTGTCGAGCGTGATGGTCATCAGCGTGGCCTGGGTCTTCGGATTGAAAAGCATTCCCTCGTAGAACTTCAGCCCCAGAATTAGGTTTTTCAGGCTGTCAACTTCGGCTTGTGTGGTGGGTTTCCGGTTGACGACCGGCTGAATATTAAACTGGTGGGTTTCTTCGTTTTTAACCAGGTTTATGGCTCTTGAAATGCTAACAACTTCCTGAACTCCATCTATCTCGCGAATATGGTTTCCCAGATCAGCCCAGGCATTAAACTGACTGAGCGTAAAAATATCCGGATTTTTAGTCCCGATTACAATCACATTGCCATCTTCGCCAAAGAGTTTTTTAAACTCAAGGTATTCAATGCGGGTACTGTCTTTATCAGGCAGGAGTGAATTGTTTTCGTAAGATAACCGCACATCCTTGCCACGGTAGGCCATGAAAACGGTCATCAGGGTAAGTACAACAATCAGGAAAGTTCTGTGTTTGAGAATGAAGCGGGAGATATATGTAAACATTGAGTAGCTGTTTCAGAATGAAGATTTCTAATTTCTTTGATGCTTAACCGCGGCAAAAATAGTCATTTAGAAATAAAAAATGAATTGTGTTAAAATATTCGTATTTCTGAACTAATTTTGGGATGCTCTTTTACGAAACTATGCATTGGACAAAACTTTCTCTTAAAAAATTCAACTGGAAGAATGACTTGCTCAACTTGAGGAGCATTATCAATTGGGTTTTGTTTTTGTTCACTCTTGGGCTGTTCGTTATGGCCATTTATGACATCGGATTCCCAACTTTCGGGCAATCCCCGCGTTTCCAGATCCATAATCTTTACTTCAGAATTTGTTACTCTCTGATCGGTGTATTGTACCTGGTTCGTGCCATCTTTTTCAAAGGGAGTACTGGCAACCGTAAAGTGTTTATTACTCAGCTAGTGATTGGGATTTTTCTGGTTGTGTTCTTTGTCCCGATTTTTATATTCAGCTACGGCGAAACGTTCGAATTTTACCTTTACCAGACGTCCGGAATACAAATGCTTGCTTTTTTCCTGTTTTTTCTGGAATTGTCCAGAATGGAAATCAATTTGCTTGTCAAGGTGTTAAATCCGGCCCAGCTGTTTATGACCAGTTTTGCCTTTATCATTTTTGCAGGGGCAATGTTATTGATGATGCCCATGTCGACTACTGTTCCTGTTTCGCTGACCGACGCATTGTTTACTTCCACCAGCGCTGTTTGTGTTACGGGCCTGACAGTGGTTGATACTGCGACCCGATATACTTTTCTGGGGAAATTTATCATTTTGGCATTAATCCAGATTGGCGGGATTGGTGTAATGACCATTACCAGCTTTTTTGGCATTTTCTTTAAAGAAAAATCTTCTCTACGAGAACAGTCGATGCTGCGCGATTATCTGAGCGAAGATAGTTTTGATGCTATTCTGAAATCATTGATGAAAGTGGTGCTCATTACTCTTTTGATTGAATTTGTTGGGGCCGTATTTGTTTATTTATCGCTCGAAAAAAATGCGCTTGGCTCTGAAAGCGACAACCTGAAGTTTGCCATTTTCCATTCGGTTTCGGCCTTTTGCAACGCCGGATTCTCTACACTTACCGATAACTTGTATGACGTTAGGATACGCACGAATTACAGCGTTCATTTCTGGATTGCCAACCTGATTGTGTTGGGAGGTATCGGATTTCCGGTACTGCTTAATCTGTATCAATACGGTAAAAGTCAGGTTAAATGGCTTGGCGAGTATTTCAGAACCCGGAAATCCTATGTTCACCGGGTGAATATGATTACGCTGAACTCAAAAATTGTAATATTTGCCACTTTTTTACTGATTGTTTTTGGCACATTAGTTTTCCTCTATTTTGAAAGGGAGCACACTCAGCAAGGAATGGATTTGAAGGCCAGACTAGCCATGTCATATTTTCAGAGCATTACACCCCGGACAGCGGGATTCAATAATTGTGCAATGTCAATGTTATCTACACCTGCCATATTGATAACTATCTTTTTGATGTGGATTGGTGCCTCACCGGTTTCAACCGGAGGAGGTATTAAAACCAGCACCTTTGCACTGGCCATCCTGAACGCATTCCGAATTATAAAAGGGAAGAACCACATCGAGGTACACCGTTACGAAATTCATGAATATTCGGTTAATAAAGCATTTGCCATAATTACCCTCTCTATCTTCACCATTGTTTTGGGGGCATTCGGCATTTTTATTTTTGATGGACACCTGGGTATGATGAAGATCATTTTCGAGTGCTTTTCTGCTTACGGAACAGTCGGTCTGTCGCTTAATCTTACACCTAAACTTTCTGATCCATCCAAGTACATTCTGATTTTGCTGATGTATGTTGGCCGAATGGGAAGTATTACGCTGCTTTTGTCGCTGGCAAAAGCTTACGGTAGTCCGTCGCTTTACCGTTATCCGAAAGAGAATCTAATTATAACTTAGCATCGGCCTCACCAATAATGACTGTTTCCGTATAATGGCCGGGCCTATCAACATGAACTAAAAATTATTTGAGATGAACATTGTTGCAATCGGATTAGGAACTTTTGGCGCCTCGCTGGCAAAAATCCTGACTTCATTGGGTCACGACGTATTGGGCGTTGACAATGACCTTGCCAGAGTGGAATATTTTAAAGACTCAGTGGCTAACACCATTTGTCTGGATGCAACCGACCCTCATGCGCTCAGACTTTTACCCATTAAGGAAGCCGATGTGTTTGTGATTTGTATTGGCGATGATTTTGGTATTTCAGTTAAAATTGCTGCTCTATTGAAAAAACTGGGAGTTGAACGTATAATTTGTCGGGAGAGTTCATCCATTCATCTTACGGTTCTGAATGCCATCGGAATCAAGGAAACAATTAATCCAGAATACGAATCGGCAAAAGTAATGGCGCAGAAACTTCCCCTTCACGGAATTCATAACCTGTTCTCGATAACCGATTCGCTCAAAATTATTGATATGCCCATGCCATTATCTTTTGTTGGCGAAAAGTACTCGGTCGTTAATTTTCGTAAGCTGACCCATTTAAAGATAGTTGCTTTGAAACGTAACCATCGTATTATTTACTCGTCGGCAATGGCAGGAGAGAATGATGAAATTGGCATGGAATTTAAAGAAGGCGACACGTTGGTTCTTGCCGGCGAAATGAAAGATATCAAACGTTTCCTGCATGAATAACGAAAATTAAAACGAATATCCATTTTATAACCAATACCTTTTCGAATGAAGAAATCTTTTTACTTTCTGGTTTTGACAATTATCAATATGACTGTTCAGGCTCAACCAACGATTATTGCTCACCGGGGCTCGTCATTTACAGCTCCTGAAAACACAGTTGCTTCTGCAAAACTGGCCTGGGAGCAAAATGCAGATGCCGTCGAACTTGACATTTATCTGACTAAAGATAACCGCGTAATGGTGATGCACGATGGCAATACTAAACGCACAGCAGGACAATCGTACAAAATTGCTGAGACAAATTCGGATATACTTCGGAAACTGGATGCCGGATCGTGGAAAGACGCCAAGTATACAGATGAGAAAATCCCTTTTTTGGAAGAAATGATTGCAACAGTTCCTGCCGGGAAGAAGTTGGTGATCGAAATCAAATGCGGCCCCGAAGTCTTACCATTCCTGAAACCAATAGTAAACAGCTGCGGCAAAAAGGATCAGTTGGTTTTTATCTCCTTTGGCTGGGAAACCATTTTGGCAACCAAGCAATTATTCCCGGATAATGCCTGTTACTGGCTCAGTAGTTCGGCAACCGACGTGCAGGAGAAAATGAAAGATGCTGCAAAAAAAGGTCTGGATGGAATCAACCTCAATAATAAAATTGTTGACCGCGAATTGGTCAGAAAGACCAACAGGCAAGGGTTGGAAGTTCTTTCGTGGACCATCGACGATCCGGAAGAAGTGAAGCGGCTGGTTCAAACTTGGAGTTACCGGAATTACCACAAACCGGCCCGATCTGATCCGAAACAGTCTGTAGTAAAAAAGATACGGTTGAACACAGCATTTACTGCCTTCAACCGCATCCAATTTTTTCGGTTGTCTTTTATTTCTGCTCGAAAATCATCTTTTTCATGCCTTCCGAATAGAAAATTTCATATCCTCCCTGTGAATTACTGTAGACAAAATAGACTTCAAGTCCGGGTAATTTTTTCAGGAACTCTTTACTTTTATCGATACCTACCACCATAAACGCGGTAGCATAAGCATCGGCTGTGATGCAATCGTTGCAAACCACAGTGGCACTCAAAAGCGTATTCCGGGCGGAAAATCCGGTTTTCGGATCGATGGTATGCGAATATTTTATGCCGTCCTCAACGAAAAATTTGCGATAATTTCCAGAAGTAGCCATGCGCTTTATTGTCAATTTCGATAATGGCTTCAAAATCTTTACCCTGGATCCATATTGCCATCCGAAGGTTTATCGATGCCAATTCTCCAGAAGTTGTTTTTGGCATTGGTGCCTTTTCCACGTACTTCGCCCCCAATTTCGACCAAGTAATTTCTGATTCCTTTTTTGTCGAAAAATGACAGACCACATCAACCGAATAGCCTTGTGCAATGGCATTGACGTCAATTTTTACCCCGGACGATTTTTAATCACCTTACGCCCGTCTAGCTTTACTTTGTCCATGCCCACAAATTGAAGCAAGCTGTCGATATGAGCGGTATCGTGTTTGGCAACTGGTCCGTTGGCAAATCCCCAGGCTTTCACAACGGGTCCTACCGTAATGTCGAATGCTCCTCCCGAAACAACATTTACTTCGGCTGATTTTTTGAACACATCGACAAACCAGTCATCGGCTTCAACGGTTGGATCGTCATTATTAATCCTTGAAATGATGGAGGTTGAATCGTAAATCGAGAGCGATTTATCGAAAGCTTTCAGAATGGAGTCGATCTCGGAGGAATAGTCCTCACCTTTTGAATTTTCGTAGGTAATGCTGTAAGTTGTTCCCTGAGCGAACCCAGATATTTTTACATAGTCACTCTTTTTAGACTGACAGGCCACCACGATCAGGAGGACAAACGGAAGGATTCGGCTGAATTTCATAAACTGTTCTTTTAAACTTTAACCGGAGAATTTTTCCTGCTTCAAAGTTATAATTATTGGTTCATCACCGCAAGAAATTCGAATATATCAGTAATTTGGAGACCTGTTTTAATTTATAAGTTATGAAAGTTATCTGGGTTTCGGCATGGTTGATTACAGTGTTTTCCCTGTGTTTTTCATCGATATCGGGAGCTAAAAAGGAGGCGATCAAATTAGTTTTGAACAGGGGAACTCATTATGTCTATGCAACCACCTTCGAAAATAAACTGGATCAGAAGGATAATCCGGAAGGAAATGTGGAGCAAATCATGACCTTGACAATCGACCATCATGTAATTGACCGGTTAAACAATGGGAATTATCTGGTTGAAGCCACGTATAAAAGTTTTAGCCTGAATATAAAAACCAATAAAAAGGTATCGACTTACCATTCCGACACGATTGATGTGATGAACCCGTTTTACAAGCAACTCAAGTTTTTGACCACGCTGAAATTTAGTTATGAAGTTTCGCCGGAAGGAGTGGTTCGAAACCTGAAAGGGTTTGAAAATATGAAAAAATATACCCAGGAGGATGGCAAAGTTGCCAGTCTGCTTCGTTCATTCGGGTCCGAACGTTTCATCACCGAAATGTATAATTACGTTCCGGCTCAACCTGTTCAGTTGAACGAAACATGGAAAGCGCAGGCTGTACTTCCCGATTTGATGGACCTGAAGTACGATGTCAACTATTCATTGAAAGAAACATCAGCCAAAAGTTTAAAAACTCGGTTTGGAATCGGAATTCGAGATGGTTCCTGCGGAGCAGTCTACGGCCAGCGGAAAATACAAGATTGAAGAATCGGGCTCTCAGAATGGAGAGTTACTGATTGATCCGGCCTCCGGGATGCGATTGTCCTCTGTAATGGATCAGCTTATCACCATTAACGTATTTATTGAAAATCCTAAACCCGACGAGAAAAAGACAGTTCCAATGAAGATTATCTCTCGTGCAAGAAGTGTACTGCTAAAATAGCAAATTGATCATTTTCTATGCGGATATTGGTTCAACAGGGTGATGGTTTCCTCGGAAGGATTCCCTAAATTTGGATAGCGAACTATTTTCAATATAATGGAAATGATAAGAAGACGGGTCGATTACAGGCGTTTGACCGTTGTGGTTTTGCTGATCATTCTGACAACGGTGATTGCTTCACTTACCATTGGAAAAGATATTTACGAATCGGATCAAGAAAGCATCCTTTCTTTTGCAATCATTAATCTTTGTGGCTATCTGTTTTTCTTCCTGTTTATGCCTGTTGAACTGGCTTTTATTTTTTATCTCCGTTCAGAATACGATCCGATCATCCTTAATGCGGTAGCTATTGCTACTGCATTTGCCTCCGAAGCCATTGACTACCTGATTGGCTATTTCTTTAGCGCCGGAATTATTGACCGGTTGATCGGGCGAAAACGCTATGAAAAAGCCGAAGACGAAATCCGAAAATATGGTAACTGGGCACTGTTGGTATCCAATGTATTACCACTTTCATCGCCAGTCATATCATTGGCTGCCGGGATGCTGAAATACCGGGTGAAAGAAGTTATTTTTTACAGCCTCACCGGAATTGCACTTCGGTATTTGTTGCTGACGCTGCTTTTTTAGCAGACTAAAATATCTTACAACAACTCAGCCTCCAGCAACAATTCTTCCATGTCCACCTGAACGTTCATGGCTTCGTTGCGGGCTTTTTCGGCAAAGTCTTCACTATCTGAAGCATAAATAATCTGGCGCGACGAGTTGACCAGCAATCCGCACATATCGTTCATTCCGTATTTGGCTACTTCTTCGAGGCTTCCACCTTGTGCGCCAACTCCCGGAACCAACAGAAAATGATCGGGAACCAGTTCGCGGATTTCTTCCAGCTTTTCGGCTTTGGTGGCGCCAACCACATACATCATGTTGTCAGTGGTTCCCCAGGTTTGCGAGGTTTTTAGCACCGATTCGAATAACTGATCGCCAGTTTCGGTATTTTTCAGGTATTGAAAATCGGCTGCTCCTTTGTTCGATGTCAACGCCAGCAAAATCACCCAGCGGTCGAGGTAAGTCATGAAAGGTTTTACCGAATCTTCGCCCATGTATGGCGCAACGGTTACTGCATCAAAATCCAGATGATCGAAGAAAGCGCGGGCATACAGATTGGATGTGTTGCCAATATCGCCGCGCTTGGCGTCGGCAATAATGAATTGCTCCGGATATTTCTCGCGGATGTATCTCACTGTTTTCTCCAAGCTGATCCAGCCAGCCACGCCCTGACTTTCGTAAAAAGCAAGGTTTGGTTTATAAGCAACACACAAATCTTGTGTGGCATCAATAATTTCTTTATTGAAAGCAAAAATCGGATCGCTGGTTTCGTTCAGAAAACGTGGAATTTTCAGAATATCGGTATCTAACCCAACGCACAGGAAACTGCGTTTCTGTTTGATCTGTTCAAAAAGTTGTTCTTTGTTCATAAAGCCCCCTTTAATTCCCCCAAAGGGGGAAGATTTTAATGGTTCTTATTTTGTTTATCGATTTTTATGTCAATAGTCTCAATAGTTGTCGGTATTTAAGCCCTCCCCTCCGGGGAGGGTCTGGGTGGGGCTTCTAAATCTCTGCTTCTTTCAGTCGTTCTGCGTTTTCTTCCACCTGAAGTTTGTCGATGATTTCATCCAGATCGCCGCCAATTACTGCCTGAAGATTGTAAATGGTCAGATTGATGCGGTGATCGGTGATACGTCCCTGTGGCCAGTTGTACGTGCGGATTTTGGCTGAACGGTCGCCGGTTGAAACCATCGTTTTACGTTTCGATGCAATAGCATCGAGGTATTTCTGGTGCTCTTGGTTGTAAATACGGGTACGTAACTCGATCATTGCTTTCGCCAGGTTCTTGATTTGCGATTTCTGGTCCTGACAGGTTACTACAATTCCGGTCGGAATGTGCGTCAAACGAATCGCCGAATAAGTGGTGTTGACCGACTGCCCGCCTGGTCCCGAAGAACAGTAGGTGTCTTTCCGAATGTCGCTGTCTTTCACGTCGATGTCGAATTCTTCAGCTTCAGGAAGTACGGCAACTGTCGCAGCTGAAGTATGTACACGTCCCTGTGTTTCGGTTTGCGGAACGCGCTGAACGCGGTGAACGCCCGATTCATATTTCATAATTCCGTAAACACCCTCGCCGGTAATGGTGGCTACAATTTCTTTAAAGCCTCCGGAAGTTCCTTCGCTGGTGTTGGTAATTTCAATTCGCCAACCGCGGCGCTCGCAGAATTTGGAATACATGCGGAACAAATCGCCTGCAAAAATACTGGCTTCGTCGCCTCCGGTTCCTGCACGGATTTCAAGAATCGCATTTTTGCCGTCTTCCGGATCAGCCGGGATGAGCAGTAATTTGATATTTTGTTCTTTCTCAGGAATTAAAGCTTCCGAACTTTCAATTTCTTCACGGGCCATTTCACGCAAATCTTCGTCGGTTTCTTCGGCCAGAATTTGTTTTCCTGATTCGATATTTTCGATAGTCGCTTTGTAATCTTTGAATGCAGTTGTCAGTAACTCCAATCGTTTGTATTCCTGATTGAGTTTGACGTAGCGTTTCATGTCGCTCATCACCGACGGGTCGGTAATTTGTGAGCCAACTTCTTCGAACCGGTATCGGATCGATTCGTATTTTTCCAGTAATGAATAATCTGCCATTATAATGATGATTTATTATTTATGATTGATGAATGGAGCACACAGGCGAAGTTTGCCTGAAAATATTGAGCGTAGCTAATATTCGAATTCGCCAAATTGCGACTGGATGGTAAGTTTTTTGCCTTCGAAAGCTTCAACGCGGCCGACAATTTGGGCGGCGATGTTGAAACTTTTGGCAATTGCAATGACCTTTTCTGCAAATTCAGGAGCCAGGTAAACTTCGTAGCGGTGCCCCATGTTGAAAACCTTGTACATTTCTTTCCAGTCGGTGCCCGATTCTTCCTGAATCATTTTAAACAGCGGTGGAACCGGGAAAAGATTGTCTTTGATGACATGAACCTGATCGACAAAGTGCATCACTTTGGTTTGCGCACCGCCCGAGCAGTGGATCATTCCGTGAATCTGCGGGTATAATTGAGCCAGCAATTCTTTCACAAAAGGCGCATAGGTGCGGGTAGGAGAGAGCACCAGTTTCCCGGCATCCAGTCCAATGCCTTCAATGGCCTCGGTTAGTTTTTTTGTTCCTGAATACACCAAATCGGCTGGAACTTCCGGATCGAAACTTTCAGGATATTTTTGAGCCAGGTAATTGGCAAAAACGTCGTGGCGGGCCGAGGTCAGACCATTGCTGCCCATGCCGCATTGTATTCTTTTTCGTAGGTAGCTTGTCCGAAAGAAGCCAGGCCAACAATGACATCGCCAGCCTTAATGTTATCAGCCGAAATTACATCAGCGCGTTTCATGCGGCAGGTAACGGTTGAATCGACAATGATGGTGCGCACCACGTCGCCCACGTCGGCTGTTTCGCCGCCGGTTGGGTAAACATTTACGCCCATGCTGCGCAGTTCGGCGCAAAGTTCGTCGGTTCCGTTGATGATGGCGGCAATCACTTCGCCCGGAATCCGGTTTTTGTTGCGGCCAATAGTCGATGATAACAAAATGTTATCAGTTGCACCCACGCAAAGCAGGTCGTCGATGTTCATAATCAGCGCATCCTGTGCAATGCCTTTCCAAACCGAAATATCGCCTGTTTCTTTCCAATACATGTAGGCCAGCGACGATTTGGTTCCGGCGCCGTCGGCGTGCATAATGTTGCACCATTCGGGATCGCCGCCCAAAATATCGGGAATAATTTTACAAAAAGCCTTTGGATACAAGCCTTTGTCGATATTTTGAATGGCATTGTGCACGTCTTCTTTCGAAGCCGACACTCCACGCGCCATATATCGGTTATCTGCTGACATATACTCTGAATTACCTTATCAATTATAGTGCGGCAAAGGTAATATTTTTGAGGAAATAAATTGGAAGTGGTTTTGTTTAGCGATGGGGTTTGAAAACTGTCAGGGCATACAGATAGAATATTTCTACTCGTGGAAATCGTTGCTTAACACCCTGAATTCAGTTCGCCGGTTGAGTGCTTTGGCAATCTCCTGCTGCTCTGGCGTTAGTTTCAGGATAAATTCTTCGGTCAGTTCATCGCCACGTTTGAGCCAGTCGTATTGTTTGGCAATCTCTTTGGTTACTTTCTTTGGCCAGGTTTCGCCATAGCCTTTGGCTACCAGCCGGGCGGGAGTGATACCTTTTGAGATCAGGTAATCAACTACCGATTGAGCCCTTTTTTGCGAAAGTTCCGAGTTAAACTGGTCGCTGCCAATGTGGTCGGTATGGGCCATCAACTCGATGGTGATGGTCGGATTGAGAACGAGCAACTGTGCCACCGAATCGAGAGCAACTTTTGATTCTTCGGTAATCTGGTAACTTCCGAAGGCATAATTAATGTTGTTGACCTTGATCGGCGCGTCGGTTGGCGCCAGTTTAAACACGAACCTGAAATCTTTGCTGTCTTCCAGTCCCATCGTCGACGTGCGGACTTTGTCGTTCAGGTATCCATCTTTGAACGCGGCAAAAACATAATCAGTTTCAGGTTTTAATTTAATTTGAAAACGTCCGCCGTCGGCGCGCATTTTCAGGTTAGTGCCATCCGTGCCGATGATTCGGATCAGCGCCCCGTCAATTTTCTGATTGGTTTCTTTATTGAATACTTCGCCTGAAGCATTGAATACTTTTGGCGGCAAATAGAAAGAATAGATATCGTCGCTTTTGGAACCCTTGCGGTTCGACGAGAATAGGCCTTTTTCCACTTCGCCCTTGATGAAAGCCATCCCGAAATCGTCGCCGGGCGAATTGACGGGCGCTCTCATATTCTGAACTTTCCATTTGCCTTTTTCGTCTTTCACGGCCTTGAAAATGTCAAGTCCACCGATTCCGGGAAGGTAATCAGACGAAAAATAAAGCTCGCCGTTTTCGCGGATGAAGGGGAACATTTCATTGCCGGGAGTATTTATTTCGGGACCCAGATTGACTGGTTTATCAAATTTTCCTCCTTTATCAACGGTCATCCAGATGTCTTTTCCGCCGTATCCTCCAGGGCGGTCGGAAACAAAGTAAAGTGTTATTCCATCGGCACTGAGCGATGGTTGAGCAGCCGTTACGCTGTCGCCAACCAGATCGATCAGTGTTGGGTCCGACCATTCGCCGCGTGATTGGTTTGCCGAAAACAACTGGGCGCCCATATCTTTGGTTTTGTCATAAAGGCAGCGGGTAAAAATCATGAGGTCGCCCTGATCTGAAAGTGTTGCAGCGCCTTCCTCGCTGGTGGTATTAACCAGTTCGTTTTCTTCGAGTAGTTTAGGCGGTCCCCATTTTTGTTTCTGAACTTCAAATTTGCTGGTCAGCAAGTCGGCAAAGTGCACTCCGGTGATGTTGCTTTTCCGTTTACCTGTTACGATTTCGCGGGTCGAAGTGAAAATGATTTCGTTGTCGCGTCCGCTCACAAACACCGGACAATAGTCGTTATCTCTCGAATTCAGTTCTTTAATCGGATTGACAATATAGCGGTTGGGTTTATCCAGCCATTCCTGGGCAATTTTGCACGATTTCACCCCGTTCTTTGCCAGTTCGTCGTCGGGTTTCACGCCCAGATAGGTCTGGTACCAGGTAATCGCCTCTTCATATTTCTGGATAGACCGGAGGCAATGGGCATAATGGAGCATGCAGGGAGGTTCAGAATAATTTCGCTTGATGGCATTTTTATACCATACCACCGCTTTGGCAAAGTCGCTCAACTGATAGTAACATTCGCCAATCCGGAATGCCATTTCGCTTTTTCGGTTTTGAGGTTTTGACTACGGTATGCTTTTCGGTATTTTTCAATGGCGTGGAAATATTCTCCGATTTCGTAGGACACTCCTGCAGCGTTCATGTATTTGCGGGCCGAACACGAACTGAGTACGATAATCAGGAAAAGGACAACTATTTTGGGAATAACCAGATTCTTCATCTTCAATGTAACCTTTGGCGGTAAAAATAACCAAATAAAATCCATTCTGAAACGGGCAAGTTTGTTCCGAGCACAAACGCAGATGAAACGACCATGAGAAAACCTTTCTCACACAGGAGAATGACTATTTGGGAGTTCCATCTGGCAATTAAAAAACAAAATATAAACAGATGAAAATTCACCTGTTAGTTTCATTTGTCCATAAAAAGCAACCCATTTCCGCATGAAAAAACGGAAAAGCTTAATTAAAAGTATGCCTGTCAGGAATATTTATTTGAAATAATATATTGTTCCGGACTGGAAGGCCAACCTACTCTAGCTCAGGGCTGATTTTACCTGGCCCTTCAGGCCGAAACTTATGTATAAAGAATGGCTTTGGGAAGAGAGAAGGAAGACCGATTTATCGGACTCCGGGGGGAGTATAATAAAAATGCGATAACAAATTATGCCAACTACATAGACCGGGAAGAAGTGTAAAAAAACAAAAAAAGCTCCCGGAGTTAACCGGAAGCTCTGGATATGATTCAAAATGGAATGATTATCGGGTGAAAAGTATTTCTCTGTATTTGGGCAGAGGCCACAATTCATTGTCAACAATCATTTCCAATTTATCGATATGGTAGCGGATGTCGTCCAGGTATGGTCTTACGCTGCTTTCGTAAGCATAAGCTTTTTCCTTTTCTGATTCGATCTCGTTGGCCACCTTGCGGGCTTCTATCATTTCTTTTACTTTGGCTTTAATTGCTGAAACATTTCCGCCAATTTCCCGGATTAGTTCAATACGGCCTTCGGCAAGTGAAAGATATTCTTCTTCGCTGAAAACCAGTTTCAGGTTTTTTACATTCTCGAGCAAAGTGGTTTGGTATTCGATGGCGGTGGGGACAATGTGGTTAATGGCCAAATCGCCCAGAACGCGTGATTCGATCTGGATTTTTTTTGTATATTTTTCCAGTTCAACTTCAATACGTCCTTCAATCTCTCTTTCGCTCAATACGCCGGCTTTGCCATACATTTCAATTACACGTTTATCGTGCAACGCTTCCAGAGCTGTCGGAACGCTGTTGATATTGGTCAACCCGCGGCGGGCAGCTTCCTGTTTCCATTCGTCGCTATACCCGTTGCCGTCAAAACGAATTGGTTTTGATTCAATGATCAGTTTTTTCAATACCTGGAAGATGGCTTCGTCTTTTTTAACACCTGCTTCAATCAAGGCATCAACTTCAACTTTGAATTTCACGAGCTGATCGGCTACTACAGTATTCAGTGCAATCATAGCCGAAGCACAGTTAGCCGATGAACCAACAGCGCGGAACTCAAAACGGTTACCAGTAAAGGCAAATGGTGATGTACGGTTGCGGTCGGTGTTGTCCAAAATGATTTCAGGAATACGTCCGATATTTAGTTTCAAAGCTGTTTTTTCATCGGGAGTCATTTTGCGGTCAACAACTGCTTCTTCCATCATATCCAACATTTTGCTTACTTCTGAGCCAAGGAATGCTGAAATGATTGCGGGCGGAGCTTCGTTTGCTCCCAAACGGTGAGTATTTGGTGCAGTCAAAATGCTGGCACGTAACATATCCTGATTTACATACAGGGCTTTCAATGTATTGATTACAAACGTTAAAAACTGTAAGTTTGATTTTGGATTTTTACCCGGAGAATACAGATTTACGCCAGTATCGGTTGAGAGTGACCAGTTGTTGTGTTTTCCTGATCCGTTGATTCCGGCGAATGGTTTTTCGTGGAAAAGAACAGCAAAATTATGGCGACGGGCAATTTTCTTCATCAGGTCCATGATCATCTGGTTGTGATCATTGGCAAGATTCAGTTCTTCATAAATAGGAGCAAGCTCAAACTGGTTAGGGGCAACCTCGTTGTGACGGGTCTTTACCGGAATGCCAAGTTTGAAAGCTTCATTTTCGAGGTCTTCCATGAAACGGAATACACGTGTTGGGATTGAACTAAAGTAGTGGTCGTCTAACTGTTGGTCTTTCGAAGCAGAGTGTCCCATTAGAGTGCGTCCGGTCAACATCAGGTCGGGACGAGCCAGGAAAAGAGCTTCGTCAACCAGGAAATATTCCTGTTCCCAACCAAGGTTAGCATTAACCTTGGTTACATTTTTATCGAATAATTGGCAAACTTCGGTTGCAGCTTTGTCAACAGCAGCGATTGCTCTTAACAAAGGTGTTTTATAGTCGAGCGCTTCGCCGGTATAGGAGATGAAAATTGTTGGGATAGTTAAGGTGTTGTCAACGATAAAAGCCGGAGAAGAAGGATCCCATGCGGTATAACCGCGAGCTTCGAAAGTTTGGCGGATCCCACCGCTTGGAAATGACGAAGCATCCGGTTCCTGCTGGGCTAACATTGAACCTGATAAAGATTCAACAACACCACCATTTTCACCATGAACCACAAAAGCATCATGTTTTTCAGCTGTACCATCAGTTAATGGGTGAAACCAGTGGGTGATATGCGTTGCTCCGTTTTCAAGTGCCCATGATTTCATACCCTGGGCTACCTGATCGGCCATTTTGCGGTCAATAGCAGTTCCATTGTCGATAGCATCACATACTGCTTTATAGGCTTCTTTCGAAAGGTATTTTTTCATTTTCGGGCGATCAAATACCCGCATACCATAAAAATCGGAAACCAGGTTTTCTTCACGTTTAACCTCAAGAGGTTTTCTTTTGAGAACCTCTTCAAGAGCTTTAAATCTGAATTGTGCCATAACTGAAAAAATTAATGTTTATGTTTTTGTATTTGTGTTGCGTGTTTTTAATAATTCCATGGCAAAAATATATAAAAAACGAAATTAGTATATAAAAAAATAGGTATTTGCTTTAAAATTTACAATTATTTCAAAGTAATGATGAAAAATATTGGGGTTAATAAATAAAAAAACATATCAATTTTGTAAAAATGCCTGAAATGGAGATGGTGAGCTTTTATAAATAATTTGGTATAAGCGCATTCTAGTGAAATTCTGGTTTTATTTACGTATAGGTTCCCGCAGAAATCACCTTTTCTAAAAAAAATAGCAGTAATAATTTCTTTATTGGACTAAAAAACATACCCCCAAAGATTGAAATTAAGAAATAATAGCTTTGTAAATTTCATTTTTGTTCATATTGAAAACAAACATCCTTCCCTGAAATCTAATTCGGAGAAGGATGCTTGCTTATCGGGGAAACGTGATGCTTATTTTTTCTTTTTCCTGGGTTTTTCATTCAAGGCTTCTTCCCGAAGCAGGGTGCGCCAGTCGTTGGGGTTATCGTCCGAAAAATCAATTGTAGTGGAATATTCTTCCTGATTAATTTTCAGAACATTGATTTTTTGACCAAGAAAAGTTTCAATTTCAGTCAGTGTGGGTTTTTCTTCCGGACTACAGAATGAAACAGCTCGTCCTTTTTTTACTCCCCGGCCGGTCCGTCCGACGCGGTGCACGTAGTTTTCAGATACGTCGGGTAAATCGTAATTGATCACGAAGTCAACGTCAGGGATGTCAATTCCGCGGGCACTTATATCGGTAGCGATTAAAACCAGGGCCTCGCCGGTTTTAAACAGGTTTAATACTTCCAACCGGTCTTTCTGCCCTTTATCACTATGAATAGTTAAACTTTTTATGGCAACCCTTTCCATTGCCTTGAATACCCGTTCGGCCCGGACTTTGGTACGCACGAAAACCAGAATCTTCGATTCCGGATTTTCTTTGACAAGCCTCTCCAGAAAAAATCGTTTGTCATCCATCGGAATAAAAGCAACGGAGTGAGTCACATTTTTTGCTACCGGATTTTTGGGAGAGATTTCAATCCGGATAGGATTAACCACCAATGAGTAGGCTAATTCTTTGATCTCTGAATTGATGGTGGCCGAAAAGAAAAGTGTTTGTCTTTTTTTTGGTAAATGATGGATCAATTGTCTGATGTCTTTGATGAATCCAAGAGCCAACATGTGGTCGGCCTCATCAAGAACTAATATTTTGATTTTATCCAGCAGAAGATGGCCTTGGCTAACCAGGTCAAACATTCGCCCAGGGGTAGCCACCAGGACATCAATTCCGCTTTTGAGTTTTGATATTTGAGGATCCTGATCAACTCCGCCAAATACACATGCTATTTTCACCCGGGTATGTAGGCTAATAGTCTGAAAAACTTCGGTGATTTGCAGTGCCAGTTCGCGGGTGGGGGCCATAACCAGACAACTGATGGAATCGCTTCTTGAACTGCTTTTTTGCTGATGGATCAAATCGATCACTGGAATAGCAAAGGCAGCAGTTTTTCCTGTTCCGGTTTGGGCAATGGCCAAAACATCGTCGCCTTTCAGAATGGGGGGGATAGCTTTGAACTGAATATCAGTCGGACGCCGGAATCCTAAGCTTGACAGGTTTTTTTTGATATCGGTCGAAATTCGGTAATCGTCAAATTTCATGAGCAGAAAATTAATTCAGTAGAAAATAAAAAAGGGAAGTCAAATTTTGACTTCCCTGACATAGATATGAATAATATATTATTCTGTTGGAGCAGGTTTTTTTGATGAGTAATTAATGTGCAGAGCTGCAGCTTTACGCAGTTCCTGTTTAATTTCACCAACGATTTGCATTTTTGTGAATTCGTCAACCTTTAATGAAGTTACCATGAATGGAATTTCTGCTTCATCTCTAGCTGCGCGTTCAGCAATAATAAAATCTGGAATATCGCTTACTTTAGCAAACTGGTCATTTAACTGAATGCGGGGCTCGCTACCAAAAGTTTTGACAAATTTAGGAATAGGAGGGCCCACATAAATGTAGCTTACCAACGATTTCTTTTCCAGCTTAGTCAGTTCAGTTACCGATGGTGTCTTTACTTTTACCAATAAGCTGACGTCTCTGATGGTCGTTGTTACCATGAAAAAGAAAAGGAGCATGAAAACGATGTCGGGTAATGAAGCTGTTGAGATGGCAGGTGTTTCTTTGCTGCCGCTTTCTTTAAACTTTGACATTATTTTTTTCCTCCTATTGTTTTAGGTTCAGCTTCTGAAATTCTGGAAGGAATAGCTTCGCGTATTGCTTCTTTCTGCTCACTGGAGAGATCTGCGTATTTTTTACCGAATTTTTGTGTGGAAAGCTCATCTCTTACTTCATTGACAGCAGCAACCAATTCGTTCTGTACTTTGAGGTACATTCCGTATTGAGTTCCGTGGTCGTTTCGAAGCGAAATAACCCCCTTTGTAACCGGATATTCACCGAGTAGAGGGATTTCCGTTGGTTTCTTTTCCGGTAAATTTTCAGCATCATTAGTGTTCAAGATAAAGTCTTTTGCCTTTTCCTTCAAATCTTCAACTCGCATGATTTCACCTTCAACCATCAAACGATTGTATTGATCTAATAAAACGGTAAATACATTTCGTTCCTTAATTGGCGGAGTATCATCCTTCTCCTGATTTTCAGGAGGCATTTGTGGCAAAACACGTTCCAAACCACTATCTGTGTCCATTGACGTTGCAGTAATGAAGAAGATAAGTAGCATGAAAGCAATGTCAGCCATTGATGCAGAAGGTATTTCTGGTGTCTTTTTCATATAAGTATAATTTTCTTCGTTTTTCTAACCGACAAGGTTATTTAAAAAAACCAGAAACGGATGACCAAATAATTGTAACAAATGCAACTGCGCTTAAAATGTATGTTGCAATAAGACCAGTGTCAATCCAAAGCGAAACAGTATTGTTCAGAATTCCGTCTTCAACAAATTTCTCAGCACCGTAAAATTTTGGTATTGAGCTGTCTGAAAACATATAAGATATAAGCAAAACAGCTGCCAATAATCCGATACCGACCAATGCACTTTTCAATGCTTTTCTGTCAGCAAGCATATTCAGGAATTCCATTACTAGTGCAGCTGCACCGGCAATGCAGAGTAATACGTATGACCATGAAAGATTAACGTTTAGCCAAGTATCCATATTCGGATCAGCGCCTTCTCCGAGATTAGACAATAGCGAAATAATCATGAATATTGAAATACCCATAATTACCCATAACGTTATCGTTGTTATTTTAGTGAATTTCATAAAGGCAATTATTTTTTAAGATTGTATTTAACAAGAATGTCAATCAAAGAGATTGATGCATCTTCCATGCTGTTTACAATACTATCAATTTTTGAAACGCTGTAGTTGTAGAAAACCTGAAGGATCATAGCAACGATCAAACCACCAATGGTTGTGATCAAAGCAACTTTAATACCACCGGCAACCAATGAGGGACTGATATCTCCAGCAACTTCAATAGCGTCGAAAGCCTGAACCATACCGATAACTGTTCCCAAGAAACCGAGCATTGGGCCTAAAGCAATAAACAATGCAATCCAGGTTAGACCTTTTTCCAATAATCCAGCCTGAACACCGCCATAAGAAACGACAGTTTTTTCGACTACATCCAAACCTTCGTGTTCACGATCTAAACCCTGATAAAATATACTGGCAACCGGACCACGTGTGTTGCGGCAAACTTCTTTGGCTGCTTCGATTCCACCTGTATTAAGAGCTTCTTCAATTTTTTCAAGAAGTTTTTTGTTGTTTGTACTAGCCAGGTTCAGGTAAATAACTCTTTCAATGGCAATGGCAAGACCTAATATCAAACAAACAAGAATTGAAGTCATGAAGCCAGGACCTCCTTCGATGAATTTTTGTTTCAAGGCACTGTGAAATGATTGACCTTGTTCAGCCTGAGCTGCGGCTTTTTCTTCCGGATCAGCAACTGCTGTTGATTTGGCGGCAGGAGTAGACGTTTTTACCTCTGTCGATGCAGGAGTTGCCTGGGCAACTACCGTGTTTGGTGTTGCAATGTACAACACACCGAGAACTGCTATTAACGCAAATAGTTTTTTCATTTTGGTTTTAAATTTTAATTAGTAAATCTCCTAAATTTTTAAAGTTGTTTTATTTGTTTGTTTTTTATTTTCTTCTACTTCCGGATCAATGGATGTCAGCAGGATTGCTGATGATATGATGGTCTCAAAATTTCTTTTTTAGCAGGTCCAATATTTCGCAAGAACTTAGTTTAGAAAGCGGAGAGAGAGGGATTCGAACCCTCGGTACCCTTTTGAGGTACACACGCTTTCCAGGCGTGCCAGTTCAGCCACTCCTGCATCTCTCCATAATACCATGACTGGCACTCTTTTTTCAGGTCTGCAAATTACTAAAAAAAATAAAACAAAAAAAAAAGCTATTCACTAATTTCCCCGATCAAACTTTTATTCAAATGTAGCTTGATTTCTTCATGTTCCAATCCCTGTCCAAGCAGGAACATTAGCTTGGTTATTGCGGCTTCAGTGGTCATATCTTTTCCGCTGACAACACCTGCATGAAGTAACTCAGCACTGGTTTCGTACTGGCCCATCTTGACCGCACCTCCCTGGCATTGAGTCACATTCAGGAAAATAATCTTACGTTTAATTGCATTTTTGATCTGACTAATCATCCAGCGTGACGTTGGAATATTGCCCGACCCAAATGATTCGAGAACTACACCTTTCAGTCCAGGAATATTCAGTATGTTTTCGAAAACCATTCGTCCGATGCCAGGAAAGATTTTCAGGATGACCACATTTTCATCAAAATGGGTACGGACTTTTAGAATTCCCTTATTAACCGAACGGTGAATGTTCTCCTTAAAGTATTTGATTTCAACTCCTGCGTTAGCCAGAGCTGGATAATTGACCGAAGAAAATGCGCTGAAATCGTCGGCATGACGTTTGGAAATGCGGTTGCCCCGGAACAATTTGGAATTGAAATACACGCAAACTTCAGGAACAATAGCCTGTCCGTTTTTTTTTGCAGCAGCAATCTGGATGGAGGTAATCAGGTTTTCTTTTCCGTCGGTACGAAGAATCCCGATCGGCAACTGCGATCCGGTCAGCACAATAGGTTTGTCGAGATTTTCGAACATGTAACTAAGCGCAGAGGCGGTGTAGGCCATTGTATCAGTTCCGTGCAAAATAACGAACCCATCATATTTGTTGTAATTTTTTTCGATGGTGTTAGCTATTTTGACCCAAATGGATGGAGTCATATTGGATGAATCGATAGGAGGGGTAAACGTAACCACCTGGAGGTTGTACCCTAAGCGGTCCAACTCGGGAACTTCTTCCTGAATCTGGTCAAACTTGACAGGAACCAAAATGCCGTTAGCTGACTTTTGAACCATTCCAATGGTGCCACCGGTATAAATAATGAGGATCGACGGCTTAGGTTCCATTTGTTTAAGAGTTTTGCGTTGAATACTCAGATCCCGAATAGCTTCCGGGCGTTCTCAGTGGTAATTTTAGCGACATCACCAACTGTTAGCTGGTGAAGATCGGCAATTTTTTGCGCAATATAAACAAGGTATGAACTTTCGTTTCTTTTTCCCCTGAAAGGAGTGGGAGTTAAATAAGGGGAGTCAGTTTCGAGGATGAGATGAGATGGGTCTATTTGCTTGATTACCTGGTCTAACCCACTCTTTTTGAAAGTTACAATTCCATTAACACCGATTTTGAATCCCATGTTAATTACCAGTCTGGCTTGTTCGATGGTCCCGGTGAAACTATGAAAAACACCAGTTAACTTCCCATCGGAAACCTCCTGAAGCACATGGAAGACTTCGTCAAACGAATCGCGGACATGAATGACTACAGGCAATTGATACTGTCGGGCCAACTCGAGTTGGAAGCGAAAAGCCTGAGTTTGTTCTTCCAGAAACGATTTATCCCAATACAAGTCAATCCCAATCTCCCCAATACCATAAAATTTGCGTTTTTTCAACCAATATTCAACCACCTGCAATTCTTCCTGGTAATCGCGATTGACCGAAGTGGGATGTAGCCCCATGAGCGGTATGCAGATGTGCGGATAGGTGTCGACCAGGTTGAGCAGATTTTTAACTGAGGAACTGTCGATGTTGGGAAGTACAATTTTCCTGACATCGTTCGAATACGCCCGCTGGACCACTTCATCCAGATCGTGAATGAAATCGGTTGAATAAATATGAGAATGGGTATCAATCAACATTTTCCGCAAAATTTGGCCAAAATAAGGAAAAATTAAGCAGTCAAATATGAAGCTAATATTATTTTATTGGGAAATCACTTGCAAAACTGATTGTTTTTGCGTCTACATTAAAAAAGGGCAAATACTTTTTCAAAAACAAAAGTCCCGAAAGTTGTTCGGGGAACAGGCTTTCGGGACTTCCTTAAAATATAGATAAAATGATCAGACAATTCCCTGGGCTAACATGGCATCGGCCACTTTTACAAAGCCACCCACGTTGGCGCCAACTACATAGTTCACTTTATTCCCTGATTTTCCGTATCGCACGCAAGTTTCATGAATGTCCTTCATGATGCGGTGCAGGTACATGTCGACCTCTTCTTTTGGCCAGTTCATACGGATGGAGTTTTGCGACATTTCCAAGCCTGAGACCGCAACACCTCCTGCATTTACTGCCTTTCCTGGGGCATAGTTGATGTGTTCAGTCAGGTATTCTGCGGCTTCGGCGGTACAGCCCATGTTCGAGGTTTCAGCAACAAGGAAACATCCGTTTTTAATCAACGTCTGGGCATCGTCCAGGTTAACTTCATTTTCGCAGGCGCATGGCATGGCTATGTCAACCGGGCATTCCCATGGCTTTTTACCTGCAATGAATTTTGCTCCGAATTCGACCGCATACGGTTGCACTACGTCATTGTTCGACGCCCGAAGTTCAAGCAGATAATCCACCTTTTCTCCGGTAATTCCTTCAGCATCATAAATATATCCATCCGGACCGGAAACGGTCACAACTTTTCCGCCCAGTTCATTGATTTTGGTGATAGCTCCCCAGGCTACGTTTCCAAAACCCGAAACGCTGAATGTTCTTCCCTTAATTTCTTTTTCAAGATTACTAAGCATGTGCTGAACGAAGTAAACAGCTCCAAACCCGGTTGCTTCCGGACGAATTAAACTACCTCCCCAGCCAATTCCCTTGCCGGTTAGTACGCCGGTAAATTCATTCCGGAGCCGTTTGTACTGACCAAACAAAAAACCAATCTCACGGCCACCAACACCAATATCTCCTGCCGGAACATCGGTGTTTGGTCCAATATGGCGAGCCAGTTCAGTCATGAACGACTGGCAAAAATGCATAATCTCATTGTCTGATTTTCCTTTTGGGCTGAAATCTGATCCCCCTTTACCACCACCCATTGGAAGTGTAGTGAGACTGTTTTTGAAAGTTTGCTCAAATCCTAAAAATTTCAGTACACTCAACGTTACAGTTGGGTGAAAGCGCAAGCCTCCTTTGTATGGACCAATGGCCGAGTTGAATTCAACACGGTAACCACGGTTCACTTGTACCTCTCCGCGATCATCGATCCACGGCACACGGAAAATAATTGTTCGTTCGGGTTCAACAATGCGTTCCAGAATTTTGGCTTTCTGGTATCGGGGGTTTTTCTGATAAACATCCCATATTGATTCTACGACTTCCTGTACTGCCTGATGAAACTCGCGTTCGCCCGGGGTACGGGCTTTCAGGGCTTCCATAAATTCATTGATGTCTGCTTTCATCTCGTTTTGAATTTTTAATACTAGCCAAAGTTATGACTTTCGGATATTGGTTTCCCCAAATTCAAAAAAACCAAAATAGTTGTAATGTGCAGATAATGAAAGACTAAAAGGAGTGTCAGCAGATGTTTAACAACACGGGTTGACTTTCGTCAGTTTTTTGGACATCAGAATTTGGCAAAAACCTGAGATTTGGTTCTTTTTTGTGAAATAAATGACTGTATTTTAATAATTTAAGGCAAAATGGGGATTCCTGAATTAGAATATCCTGATTTGCCCTGATTAAGTTCTAGTTTTTAACGAAACTTTCGTTTTCGGTGTTATTTCGTTAGTTCGATATTAGTCTCCTGAATGGTAGTTATACTGATTTCATCGAGCGACTGATCGAATTCAAGTTTGGCTATCAAAACAGTATCCGCCATGTCATCTACAGGTAAGTTTCGTAAACGCAGGTAGGGTTGTTGCGAAGCGTGGTCACTGGGACATAAATTCAGTGCGCAATCAACAGGTTTATTTGTATTTAATAAGGTAGCTTTTATTGGAAGTACTGTAACAGGTTTCAGTTTAATACCTGAACCAACCGGAGCCTTGTTCAGATGGACATAAAGCGTTTGATCGCGTTTGGTAACCAAAGTTCCCGGAACATTTAAAATGCCGGAATCGGATTTGACCAGATGGAACGATTCATCAACTAATTTTTTCCATGCGCCAATCCGGCGCAGTATAGCCACAGCTTCTGCCGGGATAATGCCTTCACCGGTTGGCCCAACATTCAATAAATAATTGGCATCACGGGAGAGATAGCGGTCGATGCTGGAAATCAGGTGACGGTCGGTGTAATAATCTTCATCTTTTTTGTAACCCCAGCTTTCCATTCCAACCGACTGGCAGGCTTCGGTCATCCGGTCGAATCCTTTGGCTTCGGCAGTAGCATTGTCATAATCACGTTCAGGAGTACCAAAATCGCCTTCGTCAAAGCCACGGTTATTAATCACCGCTTTGGGCTGAAGTTGACGAATCATTGTATTTATTGAGGGATCTTTAAACTGAGGTACATTCATATCCCACCAAAAACCATGAATTTCTCCGTAATTTGAACACAATTCCCGAACCTGAGCTTTCAGAAAATCCATGTATTTATTCCAGTCAGGCGAATCTTGTGGTTGTGGTGGTAATTCGTGATGACGGCCCTGATTGGGGTAGTTTGGCTGGTTCCAGTCGGCTATGGAATAATACAGGCACAGCGGAACTTTCCGTTTGTGACAAGCCTCTGCCAACAACCCAATGGCGTCTTTCTGGTATGGTGTATTCATAGTATTGAATGCGGTTTGTTTGGTGTCCCACAAACAAAATCCATCGTGGTGTTTGGTGGTAATGGTGATGTATTTCATGCCGGCTTCTTCCATCAGATCAAGCCACCGTTCGGGATTAAATTTGACTGGATTCCATTGTTTGGCCAGTTTCATATATTCATTGCGGGGTACCCGACCACGCCATTGATGCTGCTCATGCCATCCGGGAATGGAATACAGCCCCCAATGCACAAACATGCCGTATCGCTTTTCGAAAAACCAGTCGCGTCCATCGCCGAAACAGGCGATTCCAGACGGTTTTTCCTCCGGAATTTCAGAAACAGATTTCTCTGAACGATTGACTGCACTTGCCCAGGAAGACAAAAAAGGAGTGGCAGCAAAAGCTGCAGCAGTTTTCAGAAGGTCTCTTCGTTTCATATTGCATGGTTTAGATTTTCGATGTTTGGTTTGATAAAAAATCCCGGAAATGATTGTAATCCGGGATTTTCAGTATTTCAAGGCAAATGAATGCTATTCGGAAATCTGATTTTATTTAATCAGATTACAGCTTAAAAACAATATCAATGACCAGATCCAAATTTCACGCCGTTTAATCCTTCCGAACCACTCAGTTTAGTCCAGAAAAATCCATATAGCGCAATAACCATAAAGCAAACGGCCGGAACAATGTATCCAGCTGACATGCCTTCTTTGTCACCTATTGCTCCCATCACCTTAGGCAGTACAGCTCCACCCATAATGGCCATTACAATGAAAGAAGAAGCCATCTTTGATTTTTCTCCCAATCCAAAAATACCAAGCGAGAAAATGGTTGGGAACATGATAGACATGAAGAAAAAGCTGAAGAATACGGCTGCAACAGAAAGCCAACCCAAATTGGCAACAATTACAAACATCAGCATTACATTTATAAATGAATACAGTCCAAGCATGTTATGAGCTTTGGTAACCCGTAAAATAAATGAACCGGTAAAGCGACCTAAAAGGAATAACGGGAATGCCATCCACGACATGAGTGAAGTTGCTCCTTTTTCGGTAAGAAAATAAGATCCATCCCTTAAAATTGATCCATTTTCGCCACCAATAAACCAGCTCGATTTCAGGCTTTCGCTTATAGCCGGGACCTCTTCAACCATATAGTTGATAAAGAAGCTGAATATGCCCGCTTGTGCTGCCACATAAAGAAACTGCGAAATTGTTGCACCTGTAAAATGTGGAGCTGACCATATACTGTTTTTATGAATCAGCGTCCCACGCTTAAGTGTGATAAAAACAATTGAAGCTACACCTGCAATTCCGGTAACAATATTAAATACCCAGGTTAGTGTGTGGTTTAAAGCGACCATAGCCTCAGGATTGGCAAGCGTCGCCCTGTCCATATAAAATACCTGAACAAAGAAGCGGACGATCATACCCAATGCAAAACTGAAAAGAATGGCAACAACATATAAGAGTATTGTTGACAGCAAGCTCTGTTGGCCAAATACATCAACTTTGGCTGTTTCGTTTTCTGGACTATTATTCTCATCTTCAGTAATATCAGGCATCTTACTTTTAATAAAAGCAATAATAAGAATGCCGATAATAACAGCAAGCGCTACATAGGGTATCCACATGGTTTTATGCGCAATTTCAGCATTCTGTTGAGCGTTAAGTGCATCATCGGAATGGTAAAAATATAACCCGCCAATATATGGAGCAATGGGCCAGCCAATGGCATTGAACGATTGTGCCAGATTAATACGGGAAGCCGCATATTTTGGATTTCCTAAAACAGTAGTATAAGGATTGGCAACCGTTTCGAGGAATGAAAAACCCATGGCGACCAGGCAAACGCCCAGGAGAACGGCCCAGAACCCATCAATTTTAGTGGCCGGATAAAACCACAGACAGCCCAGTGCAGCTAAACTCAAACCTAAAATAATCCCCCATTTATAACCAAGTTTATGAATAAACCATCCGGCAGGTAATGCCATAAAAAAATAACCCAGGTAATGCGAGAACTGAACATTGGCCGAGTCGGCTTTTGTCAGGTGGTAATAATCCTGAAAATGTTTATCCATAGTATCTATCAAGCTGTTACCAACAGCCCACAACGTAAACAAAAGAGCAACCAGAAAGAAAATGAAGACATGATTTTTTCCGTCTTCAGTGGTAAAAAGACCTTTTTTAGTTTTTTTCATTGGTTCAAGAATAATTATTGATTTTTCGACATTTGTTTAAATTTCATTGGTTGTTGGTTCACAGGCCTAAAATGCACTTCAAAAATCAAAAAACTAATCCGATTTGCCAAACGGGATTAGGTAGTAAATGCTTTGCAAAGCCTTGTGCAATCGAAAAATGTTCCGAAACATTTTTGTTACATTTTTCTCAGCCCAAACGTTCAGTGATTTTTCATGACAAGAATATAAATCACAAAGCTTTTGGCTATCCTGCACTATGCTGCTCAAATTAAATAAAAAAAACTTGGAGAGCTGCTAAATGCTTGCAAAATATTTTCCTTAGGTCAATCGGTCAGCTATTTAAAGGAAACGAGTTTAGCAATTCATGTTTTCGTGGTGAAATATTGTATTTTTGCGGCAATCTTTAATATTACTAAAATGAGTAAAGCAGAAATTCATACCAGTAAAGGTGTTATGAAAGTGAATTTTTACGATCAGGATGCACCGGGAACAGTTGAAAACTTTATCAAGTTATCCAAAAGTGGTTTTTACAATGGATTGACTTTCCACCGGGTTATTCCTGATTTTGTGATTCAGGGTGGTTGCCCCAACGGAACAGGATCAGGTGGCCCCGGTTATACCATCAAATGTGAATTGGATGGTGAAAACCAATATCACGACCGCGGCGTTTTGTCGATGGCTCATGCCGGACGAAATACCGGTGGTTCTCAGTTCTTCATTTGCCACAGTCGTCGCAATACATCGCACCTCGACCGCAAACATACCTGCTTTGGTAAAGTTTACGAAGGTCTCGAAGTGATCGATGCCATCCGCCAGGGCGATTTGATTGAAAAGATTGTTATCGTTGAAGAATAGATTATCAGAACCCTCGCCTAAAGCGGGGGTTCCTTTTTATAACCAGGTTCTGAAACAGCATTACTTTCTGAGTAAGGTTATTTCAGAACTGTTCATTTCCAGGTAGCCAATCTGAATAAATTCCGGCAATTGGTCATTTTTATCAGTTCATGTTCAGGATAATATCGGTAATATTGCGTTTGAATTCAAAATTTGGGATATGTCTGAAAATTCAAAAGGTGTTTTACTTACACTTGGTTCGGTAGTATTTTTTGCATTGATGGCAGTTTTGGTTAAGGCAATCCCAAATGTTTCGAGCTACCAAACCACCTTTTTCCGTTTCGCCATCGGACTTGGAATCATCGGAATTTTGTCGCTGTTCAGGATTATTCACCTGAAATTTAATGACCGGAAAGGATTGTTCTGGCGCGGACTGGTTGGTGGAGTTGCCGTTTACCTGTTTTATCTGGCCATTCTGAAACTGGGAGTGGGCAAAGGTTCTGTCTATATTTATTCGTATCCCATTTTTGCTACGTTGTTTAGTATGGTAATCCTAAAAGAAAAGGTAGAACCGCTCAAATTTGTGTTCATTTTTATTTCGTTTGCCGGTTTGATCTTGCTGTCTGTGGGAGATGGAATTCATTCACTGACCGGAATGGGTATTTATGAGTTGATTGCTATTGCCGGATCGGTAACAACCGGATTGGCAGTGGTGTTTGTAAAGAAGCTGCACGACAGTGATAATTCGTATGCCATTTTCTTCTCACAGTGCATTGTCGGGTTCTGGATGTTTCTGATACCTTCAGGGGCTACACAGGCCAAAGGCAATCTCACCGAGTTATTATTACTCGTTTTGGTCGGTGTTGTGGCTACCATCGGACAACTGTTTATGACCGAAGGTTACCGTTATGTAAATGTAGCTACCGGATCATTGCTTCAATCTTTGGTACCGGTTTTTAACCTGCTTTCGGGCTGGCTGATTTTTCATGAACAATTTACTCCCACCGAAATGACAGGCGCCTTTGTGATCGTAAGCTCATGTTTTGCGCTGGTCATCATCAATTTCAGGATTGGGAAGAAAACACGAATTCTAAAAATGGTTGAATAAAACAAAATATAAACCAATACTATACCGATCATGACACCAAAAACAATCAAAAACTTAACGCTGGCAAGCTTCCTTTTAGTTGTGATTTTAAGTCAAACGGCTTGTAAACCGACCGATCTGGCAAGAGAGAGCCTGATTCCAAAACCGGTTTCAGCAGTTTCAACCGGAAGTTCATTCGATTTGACAGATCAGACAAACATCTACGTTCAGGGCGAATCAGCCGAACTGAAACAGGTTGGCCAGTTTCTGGCCGACAAGCTGAATCCTTCAACCGGCCTGGGAATTGAAGTAAAAACTACCGCAGAAACTCCGGCGCCGGGAAATATCTTCCTGTCGCTTTCCGGCGACGATACCGAATTGGGTGACGAAGGTTATGAGCTGACTATTACTGAAAAACTGGTGAGTCTGAAAGCTAATAAAGCAGCCGGATTATTTCATGGCATTCAAACCATTCGACAGCTTCTTCCAACTAAAATTGAACTGACCGAAAAACAAAAAGGCCCGTGGAAACTAGCAACCGGAACCATCCGCGATTATCCATCGTACGGTTATCGTGGTGCAATGCTTGATGTGGCCCGTCATTTCTTTGGTGTTGAAGATGTGAAAAACTACATTGATCAGCTTGTCTATTACAAAATGAATGTGCTGCACCTGCATTTGTCCGACGATCAGGGCTGGCGTATTGAAATCAGATCGTGGCCCAACCTGACTGCTCATGGAAGTAAAACCGAAGTCGGTGGTGGCGAAGGCGGATTTTATACCCAGGAGCAATATTCGGATATCGTGAAATACGCACAGGATCGTTACATCACCATTATTCCCGAAATCGACATGCCCGGTCATACGAACGCAGCATTGTCATCAGTTGCCATGCTGAATTGTGATGGAAAAATGACTGAATTGTACACCGGAATTAAAGTAGGATTCAGCACACTTTGTACGAGTAAAGAAACTACCTACAAGTTCATCGACGATGTGATCCGCGAATTGGCCGCGCTGACTCCGGGTGAATATTTGCACATTGGCGGCGATGAATCACACGCAACTAAAATCGAGGATTACATTCCGTTTATGAACCGGGTTCAGGATATGGTCATGGCTCATGGTAAAAAAGTTTTGGCCTGGGATGAAATTGCATTGGCTACTTTAAAGCCAAATACGGTTGTTCAATATTGGGCTAAAGCCGCAAATGCGACCAAAGGAGTGGCCCAGGGGGCAAAAGTGTTGATGTCGCCTGCCAAGAATGCTTATCTCGATATGCAGTACGATTCTGCCAGTACCTACGGATTGCATTGGGCTGCTTATATCGAAGTGGATAAAGGTTACAATTGGGACCCGGCCAAGTTGGTTCCTGAAATCAAAAAAGAGAACATCATCGGGATTGAAGCACCGCTTTGGTCGGAAACTGTTTCGAACCGGCAGGAAGCCGAATACCTGATTTTTCCGCGTCTTCTGGGATATGCCGAAATTGGCTGGACTCCGGCTGAACTTCGGAACTGGGACAATTACAAAATCAGGCTGGCAGATCATGGCGATCGGATGAAAGCCATGAACATCAGTTATTATCCTTCGAAACTGGTACCGTGGCATACAAAGGATAAAAAATAACATTCAATCATATCAATTATAGAACAAACGCTCCTTCGGAGGGGCGTTTGTTGCTTAGTTTTCAATATATTTATAGTAGTCAAATTGCAATTTGATAATTGCTATACCTATGAAGAAACTAACCACACTTTTCCTGTTTAGCTTATTCCTGTTAATTAATCTTTCGGCACAGAATATTGAGAGCTGGGTTGACTCTAAAAAACCCCTTCTTTTCGAAAAAATTTATATACATGTCGACAGGGAATTGTATGCACCGGGAGATAATATCTGGCTCAAAGTTTATCAAGTAAATGGAATCACGCATAAACTAAATTCAAATTTCCGAAATGTATTTGTTCAGTTAGTTTCCGAGAATGGGAAAGTCGTTACGGAGCACGTTTTATTTTCGATAAATGGTCAGGCAAAAGGTGAAATCGAAACCAGAAACCTGGAAAGCGGAATGTACACCATCAGGGCTTACACCAAATATCTTGAAAACTTTGGGGAGGAGGCTTGTTTTCACAAGAAGATATGGATTACCAAATCACTCAGTTCGGTCGATCTGAAAGAAAATGACAAGACTGACTACTCGAAAATTGACATCGCTTTCTTGCCCGAGAGCGGAAATCTGGTACTTAATGCTGTAAATACAGTAGCATTTAAGGCCATTGATTCCAAAGGAAAAGGAATTTATGTAAACGGTAAAATTCTGAACAGCAGGGGAGACACCATTTCGTCATTCAGGACAAGCTTTTTGGGAATGGGTAAATTGATTATGATGCCCGAAGAAGGTGAGAACTATTATGCCACGATCGATCAGTTTCCCGGAATGAAGGTTCAGCTCGAAGCCGCAAATCCAAACGGCATAGCTCTGAATTATAAGGAAAATGGAGAGTCGCTTCTGTTCGGAATGTCAGCGAATATGAAACTCGGCAAACATCCCGGATTTTATTTTGTGGCTTCGCACAAAGGAGTGGTTCTGTTCTATAAAAAGATGGAAATGAACGAATTCACACAGTCTTTCAAGCTGAGTAAGAGTTTGTTCCCCAAAGGAATATCAAAAATATCATTGCTCGATTCGCTCCTGAATCCATTTGCCGAACGCCTGATTTTTGTAGATGACGGCAAAGGCGATCTGCTCAAGTTACAGCTCAACAAAAAAGATTTCAAATCCCGGGAGGAAGTTAAGATTGACGTTGAAGCCCTGTTATTGCCAACTGATTCTTTAAAAACAACCCTTTCAATGGCTGTGGTGAACCGGAATTATTTCGGTACTTCAGGAAACAACCAAAATATAAAAAGCTATTTGTTGCTCGATTCTGAATTGAAAGGGGCTATCGAATCGCCAGCCGCTTATTTTGTCGACGATGAAGTACTTTCATCTGCAGAAAAGCTCGATTTACTCATGATGGTTCACGGGTGGAAATCGTATTTCTGGGACGATGTTGAACGGGCTCAAACTCCACCTCTTACCGAATGGAACGATGCCGGGATTGACATTAACGGTGTTGTTCAGAAACTACTTTGGGATAACCCTGTTCCGGAGGCAAAGGTAATTTTGGGACCATCGGGTGGAAATTTTTTGACAGTAGAAACGACCGCTGACGAAAACGGGCGTTTCGAATTTAAACAGATCTATTTGCGCGATTCAACGAATGTGATGATTAACGCCAGAACCAAAAGTGGTGGCCGGAATACCCGGATCATACTCGATCCGCCATTTAAAAAAGATTCCATCATCGCTGTTGATCCAATAAATCGGGCAACATTTGATGTTGAGCCTCACCAAAAGTTTGCAATGGATAACTATTACCGAAGAATGAAAGAAATGGGCTATAATCCGGCCAAAGGGAGTATTCTTTTATCGGAGGTTGAAATAATTGAAGACCGGATTCCGAAGGAGGCTACTCAATTCAAGATTTATCAGAATCCGGACAAATCGCTCAAAATCATGCCAAACGATTATCAGTACAACAATATTTTTGAATATCTGGAAGGGAGAATCGCCGGAATGACTGTTACCGGAGAGCAGATTTCTATACGGGGTGGCGGCACTCCGCTTTTTATAATTGATGGCATTGAGATTTCCGACTTTCCTCCGGGATCGGGTAATCTGATGAAAGAAATCAGGGCCTTGCGGATGAATGAAATCGATAAGATTGAAATTCTCAAAAGCGGAGGAAATCTGGCGGCATTCGGATCAAAAGGGGCTGACGGGGTAATTGCCATTTACCGCAAAACCGGTGATTATACCGAAAATAAAGATCACTATGTGTGGGGACGAATTACGGAACGAATCAATGGCTATCAGCGAGTTGGTAAATTCTATTCGCCCAAATATACACCTGAAAACATCAACTCTGCTCAGCCTGATTTCAGACCTACTTTATACTGGAATCCGGATATCAGACTAACTGATGGTAAGGCGAATCTTGATTTTTTTACTTCGGATGAACTGGCCAGGTACGATGTTTTTATCGAAGGGATCAGTAAAAACGGCAAAATCTGTTTTGGAACAACCAGCTTTTCGGTAGGAAAACAGTAGTTTTATTGAGAGTCCGATTTAGCGTCGGACCCTCAATAATTTACTATGATTGGGCATAGATCGCAGCAAACACCGGAGCCCATGTTTCAAGCTTAGTTTTTCCGAAGGTGGCCGGCTTGTTCTTCTGATAATCCGAATCCATTTCGCCACTGCGCATCGCAGAACCCATTTCTGCATAATTCCGGGCAATTTCTTCGGGAACTCCAGCTTGCAACATGCCACCCAATGTTTCCTCATCTTTAAAATTTACCCAAGGGAGTTCAGGTTTTCCGATGGCTTTGCCTAAAATAGCAGCTACTTCATTCGTGGTTTTCTCATCGCTCACAATATACTTGTAACTTTTGCCGCTAAAAGATAATTTCTGTAATTCTTCGGCAGCAACTTCAGCAATATCGTCCGGATGGACCAAAACCAGTTTGGCATTTTCGCCATAATTTCCGCCCATAATTCCTCCATGTTTTACCATTCCGACATTGGCCAAGAAGTTTGGATAGAAAAATCCGGGACGAAGGTGTTTCACATTAACACTATCCAGAGCATTCAGCGCCTTTTCAACAAAGAATAAGCCACTAACCGGGCCACAACCATCGACCATGTGAGCGCCCATACTACTCAGATTAACTACATTTTTCACCCCGGCACCATGAATTGCTTCTGCATAGTTTTCTCCAATACCGGCAATGTATTTTTTCCAGTTGGCAGCACCAAAATTAGGCGGCACCATCGTGTAAACGGCATCTGCGCCGCTAAAAGTTTTAGTCAGGAAAGCAACATCTTCAACTGAGCCAATGGCTGCCTTGGCGCCCAGTGCTTCGATTTGCGCTTTTTTGTCAGCTTTGCTGCTCACAACAGTTACGCTGTGTCCGGCAGCAACTAATTTTTCAGCAAGTGGTTTGCTGATATTTCCCAATGAACCTGTTACAATGAATTTCATTCCTTCTGTTTTTAATTGTTTTGATTGTGGAACATTGAATCGGAACGAAAAGTTCATTTTGTTGCAACTGATTCGTTAATCGAAGTCATCATATCAGTAAACAGCCATATTTCCACAACCTCCGCCTTTCAACTTGCGAGTTTCTTTCTATCTTTGCGGCTCATTGTCAGGAACCTTTATCAATCACATAAAAATGGAATACAAATTCTGGGAAATTGAGCCGAAATGGCAGCAATACTGGGAGGATCACAAAACCTTCAAAACAGAAAACGACTTCTCAAAACCGAAATATTATGTACTCGACATGTTCCCGTATCCTTCGGGAGCGGGATTGCATGTGGGGCACCCCGAAGGCTATACGGCTACCGACATTGTATGCCGCTACAAACGCATGAAGGGCTTCAACGTGCTGCACCCGATGGGATGGGATGCATTTGGTTTGCCTGCCGAACAGTACGCCATTCAAACCGGAACGCACCCGGCCATTACCACGAATAAAAACTGCGATAATTTCCGCCGCCAGATCAAATCGCTGGGTTTGAGCTACGACTGGGACCGCGAAATCAACACCACCGACCCAAAATATTTCCGCTGGACACAGTGGATTTTCACCAACTTATACAACACCTGGTTCGATGCTGAAGCTGGCAAAGGTCGCCCAATCAGCGAACTGCCTATTCCGGCCGATATTCAGGCACAGGGACAGGCTGCCATCAACCAATACATCAGCGAAAAGCGTTTGGCCTATTACGACAATGCCCAGGTTTGGTGGTGCCAATCGTGCAAAACTGTTTGTGCCAACGAAGAGGTTTTGACCGATGGCTCGCACGAGAAATGTGGCAATCAGGTGACCCGCAAAAACCTGAAACAATGGTTGCTTCGGATTCCTCATTATGCTGAACGTTTGTTAGACGGTCTGGACAGCCTTGACTGGCCGGAAGGCGTGAAAGACATGCAGAAAAACTGGATCGGCAAATCGTCGGGAGCCGAAGTAGATTTCACTGTTGAAGGATTGGCTGAAAAACTGCGTGTGTACACTACACGTCCAGATACTTTGTTCGGAGCAACTTATATGGTTGTTTCTCCTGAACATCCGATGCTGAACAGTTTGGTTACTCCTGAAAATACTGATCAAGTAGATAAATATATTCAGGCTGCTTCGTTGAAATCGGATTTGGACCGCACTGAATTGGCTAAAGATAAAACCGGTGTATTTACCGGAAGAAACGCAATCAATCCAATCACCGGTCAGCCAATTCCGGTTTGGGTTGCTGATTACGTGTTGATGGGCTACGGAACCGGTGCCATCATGGCTGTTCCTGCGCACGACACCCGTGACTTCGAATTCGCTCAGAAATTCAATATCCCAGTCATCTGCATTCTTGATCCAAAGAGTGCCGACGACGAAACCCGCGCCAACGTGCTGGCTGGCGAAGCCTGCTGGACCGAAGACGGCGCGTACATCAACTCTGCAAACCCTGCCATTGGTCTCGATTTGAATGGCCTGAATAAAAAACAGGGCATCGCTAAAGTCGTGGAATGGTTAGGCGAAAAAGGAATTGGCGAAGCGACTACCAACTTCAAACTGCGCGACTGGTTATTCAGCCGTCAGCGCTACTGGGGCGAGCCATTTCCGGTGATTCACTGGGAAGACGGCGAAATTACGCTGGTTGAAGAAAATCTGCCGGTTGAACTTCCGGCGATGGAAAAATACGAACCGGGCGAAGGTGGCGAATCGCCATTGGCCAACGCAACCGATTGGTTGTATGTGACCGATAAAAACGGACGCAAAGGCCGCCGCGAAACCAACACCATGCCGCAATGGGCGGGTTCGTGCTGGTACTATTTGCGCTACATCGACCCGAAAAATGACGAAAGTATTTTTGATAAAAAACTCGAAAACTACTGGATGCCGGTTGACCTTTACGTAGGTGGCGCCGAACATGCCGTGCTGCACTTGTTGTATTCACGCTTCTGGCACAAAGTATTATTCGATTTGGGTATTGTTTCAACCAGCGAACCTTTCCAGAAACTGTTTAATCAGGGAATGATCTTGGCATTTGCCTACCAAACCGCAACAGGCGCCAAAGTAACCAGCGACCTGGTGGAAGAAAAAGACGGCAAATATTTCCACACCGAAACCGGCGAAGAGTTGACCCAGATTGTGGCCAAGATGTCGAAATCGCTGAAAAACGTGGTGAATCCCGACGACGTGGTAAGTAAATTTGGTGCCGATTCGCTTCGTTTGTATGAAATGTTCATGGGACCACTCGACGATACCAAACCATGGGCAGAAAATGGAGTGAAGGGAGTTTTCGGATTTCTGAACCGTGCCGCCCGTTTCTTTGGAACACCTGAAAACATTGTAGATGAAGCCGACGACAAGGAAACGCTGAAACTATTGCACCAGACCATTAGCAAAGTGGCTTTCGACATCGAAAACATGAAATTCAATACCGGCATTTCGGCGTTGATGATTTTCAATAACCTGGCCTTGAAAAAAGGGAAAGTCAGTAAACAAACTGCTGAAACATTCGTGAAATTACTGGCTCCTTATGCTCCTCACCTTGCCGAGGAATTGTGGCAATTGTATGGCAACACCAACACCCTGGCTTATGCGCCGTGGCCTGCTGTTGATCCGGCAATGCTGACCGAAGATGAATTTGAGTACCCGATTTCGTTCAACGGGAAAGTGCGTTTCAAACTCGCATTTGCCGTTGCTACTCCGAATGCCGAAATTGAATCAGCAGTTCTGGCTAACGAAACTTCTCAAAAATGGCTGGAAGGCAAAACGCCGAAGAAGATCATTGTTGTTCCGAATAAGATTGTGAACGTGGTGGTTTAGTTGGTATGGATGACCAATCTACAATTGAAAGCATAAAAAAACAGGGGTTGCAAAATTTTAGCAACCCCTGTTTTTTTTCTCAATGAATAAACGCCAGGCATCAGTAGCCTGCATTTCTTACCTCATAACTTATTTAGTGGTCTTTGCTTTTAAGACTAAAAGCTGCATGCCTGCATATTTTTCAATCTCTGTATCAGCGCCAGCCGCAGTAATTTGTTCGGCAGATTTCAGGAAATCGGCTTCTTTGGCTGCCTGAACCAGCGAAATCTGCTTAGCTGCGTATCGCTCTACAAAGGCATCAGCTTCCTGTGTAGTTATATTCTCCAGAACATTAAGAGCACACTCGCCAGCCAAATCTGATTGTTCGCTGACGGTTTCCATTTTCTGATCTGAATTGATTACCTTCTTTTCGGCGGCAAAACTATTCATACTCGACATTCCAAAAATTGCACAAACGGCAATTGCAATGATTGTTCCAGTTTTTGTTTTCATAACACTTTCTTTTAATTGTTTGTTTTCTTGTTTCGTTTCTTGTTGTTTCACTATTAAGACTCCTGAGACGTAGAAAAGTTACAAGAGTAACAGTTAATTAAAAACCAAACTTATCTTAATAAAATCTTAATAACTCAACGATTTATTTAATAAAAGTTAAAACACGAATTTAAAGCGCAGCCAATCAGTTGATTTAGAATATTATCTTTATGTAATCCGGAAATAGTTATTCGTTTGAAAAACCACTTTCAACGAAGTTTTAGACTAATTCAAATGACTAAATAAGCAAGAAACCATGCTTTCGAAGGCAGAATATTCTGAGGATTGTTCTCTAACTCCACTAAAAACCAGGACTCCGGACAAGGGGAGGAATCTCAGGCCTGATAAGTTACCAGCGTTCCAGACGGCGGAAATAGCAATTAGGTAAATGAGAAAGTCAACACAGAATCGCACTAAGCATGTTGTTCATTTTTGCACTTTGGAAACAAAAAATAGAATCCTACAAGTTTCGATATTCAAAACAAATCCGTTATTTTGATAGCAATAACCTTGAATCCAAAGAAAATGAAAGCAAGAAAATCATTATTTATCATCGTTCTGATTGCGGTATTCCTGGTTTCTTCCACCAGTTGCCGGGTATTTCGTCCACATTATCATCATCCTTCCAGAACTGTAATCATTAGCACCAATCCCAGCGGAAAGATTCCGCCCGGACAAATGAAAAAAGCTACCGGAGCCAAAAGCGCCAAAGAATATGCGCCGGGACAAAACAAGCCCAATAAAGGGAAGGGTAAAAAGAACAAAAGAAGATAGCCTGAAAAGTCCGGGGAGGGTTCTCCGGATTTTTTATATCCGAAGGAGTCTACTATTGATCACCCCCAGCGAAACTGGGGGCAAAGAAAACATTTGCGAAATAACAACCCGATATGGGTTGAATAATTTATGATTTAAACGAATATTTTCGAAAGCCCTGAATTATCTGATAAATTAATAACCCTTGGAGAATCGAAGCTACCAGAGAGATAGAAGCTTTCATATAAGTTTCCCCATCAAAATTTTTAACAGGAATAAGAAAAGAATAAAATTTGGGATCCTTTAAAATACCGAGCTTAAAGCTCAAAATAATACTGTAATCGTTGATTATGAAGAACAAAAAATAAGATAGTGCAAAATATATTACTGTTGGTCTAAACCATTCAATACCAAAATTACTGGTGTACCTGTGCCACCAAAGCATAATTCCTTCTGCATTCCTTTTTCTAATACATGAGTATATAATATCAAAAAAGTCAATGATTGGATTTATCAACCAAAACGCAATTTTTTCAGCCTTGCGTTTTCTCCCTTTTTGAGGAACACTTTTGCAAGAAAGATACTTCACATCCATCTCTCTTGTGTAGAATAGAAGCGCATTAAATTGATTTCTTTGTGTTATTGCATTAATTTTCAACTGTCGCCAGAATTCCATTTCTTCCAAAACCCGTCTTTCTATAGTAAGTTTTTTGTCTGGATCGCTAATAATTACTCCTTTAGGCCAATTAACTCGAATTGAATTTATTTGACTGAGCATGGAAGCTTTTATTAAAATATTGCAGTTTGTCAGGTCGCAGTCAATTAATTGAGACTGTCCTAAGTCGGAATAGACCAACTTGAAGTTATTTTTAATCGCAACATTTTCAAGAAAAAAGGAAGAATTATTACTCTTTAATCTTTCAAAGTTAAGCTCATTAACCTGAGTGAAATACAAAGTCACACTTGAATTAATAAATGTGTCCTTAAATGATATTTTATCTGCAAATGCTTCATAAAACTTTATTTCGGAATTTTCTAGAAATTGAAAATCAGCTTCTTTTATCTGATAGATATAGAATGAAGAAAATCTGGAGGCATAAGAGTGAAGATGATTCAAATTCGCAGTGTCTTGAATCTCGACATTTGTAAAAAAATGATTAGAAGTACTGAAAAGCTCAACGGAATATCCTTCGATAACACAATTAATGGTTTTCCCTTCAGAGAAGAATAGATTCTTTATTTTATAATCTATAGAATTCGCATTAAAGAAAAGTAATTCAATATAACTCTTTGAACTCTGCCAAAATGTTTCTATTTCGCAATCTTCGAAAGACAATTGAAAAATACTGCCATGAATCTTAATTTCAAGAATCCTACAATTTATGAAATCAAAGCTTCTTTCCTTATAAGATTGCTTATCGTGAATTTCAAGAAGTTGAATTTCACAATTTGTAAATACTAAGTCATGGGAAATGGGTTCATTAAGAAAAACGGCTCCGTATTTTTCACCCAAAAATTTGTTCTCGTTCTGCAAGTCAGGTATCTGTATTTTTTTATTTCCCATCCTTTTCTTTTTTATTTTTAAAAATACATAAAATAAAACACATTATTTCCAGACCTATAGAAAGCAAAACCCCTGTCAGGATTTCGAATCCTGACAGGGGTAACTATTTCAAAAACAATCGTTCTTATTTATAGCTCTCAATCGGTTCGCAGGTACAAACCAGATTGCGGTCGCCGTAGGCATCGTCAACACGGGCTACCGGCGGCCAGTATTTGTTTTCTTTCAGCCAGGCCAGCGGGAATACAGCAGTCTGGCGGCTGTAAGCATGGTTCCACTCGTCGGCGGTTACCACATCCGAAGTGTGTGGCGCATTTTTCAGCGGATTGTCTTCCTTGTCCATTGCGCCTGAAGCCACAGCCTGAATTTCGTTGTAAATGGTGCTCAGCGCTTCGATGAAACGATCCAACTCCTGTTTCGATTCGCTTTCGGTAGGCTCTACCATCAGTGTTCCGTGAACCGGGAACGACAGGGTTGGCGCGTGGAAGCCGTAATCCATCAAACGTTTGGCAATGTCGCCTTCGGTAATTCCTGAAGAAGCTTTCAGGTGGCGGCATTCCAGAATCATCTCGTGCGCACAACGGCCATTCTCGCCGGTGTACAGAATTCCGTAGGTATCTTTCAACGCATCGGCAATGTAGTTGGCATTCAGGATAGCCATTTCCGAAGCACGTTTCAGTCCATCGGCACCCAGCATTTTAATGTATCCGTAAGTAATTGGCAGCACCGAAGCGCTTCCCCAGGGACCGGCTGCAACGGCAGTAATTCCCACATGTCCGTTGTTCATAACAGGGTGCGAAGGCAGGAACTCAACCAAATGTTTGGCCACGCAAATCGGACCAACACCCGGACCACCACCTCCATGAGGAATGGCAAATGTTTTATGCAGGTTGAGGTGACAGACGTCGGCGCCGATGCGGCTCGGATTTGTCAAACCCACCTGGGCGTTCATGTTGGCACCATCCATGTAAACCTGTCCGCCACGGGCGTGAATGATCTCGCACAACTGAGTGATCGACGATTCGTAAACCCCGTGGGTCGATGGGTAAGTCACCATGAAACACGACAGCGTGTCTTTGTATTCTTCAGCTTTCTGGCGCAGCGCATCCACGTCGATGTTGCCGCGTTCGTCGCAAGGGGTAACCACCACCTGCATACCGGCCATTACGGCACTCGCAGGATTGGTTCCGTGAGCCGATGATGGAATCAGCGCCACGTTGCGGTGACCTTCGCCACGACTGATGTGGTATTGGCGAATTACCATCAACCCGGCGTATTCGCCTGCTGCTCCTGAATTAGGCTGCAAGCTCACATCGGCAAAACCGGTGATTTCGGCCAAATCGCGGCGTAACTCTTCCATCATTTCGTGGTAGCCACGCGCCTGATTTTTTGGCACAAACGGGTGAATGCCGCCAAATTCAATCCAGCTCAACGGCAGCATTTCGGTAGCCGCATTCAGTTTCATGGTACACGAGCCGAGCGGAATCATCGAGTGCGTTAGCGAAATGTCTTTGTGTTCCAGCTTTTTGATGTAGCGAACCATCTCGGTTTCGGAGCGGTATTTATTGAACACTTCCTGCTGCATGTAAGCCGATTTCCGGAGATATTCAGCCTGAATGGTGCAGTTGGTCGGGTATTCAGTAGTTAATTCAAATGGTTTGTTGGCTGCTTTGGCAAACACTTCTATAATCCAGTTGATGTCGTCGAGGTTAGTGGTTTCGTCGATACTTAGTCCCACTTCGCCATTTTCGAAATAGCGGAAGTTCATTTCCAGTTCGAGCGACAACCATTCAATGTCTTCGCGTTTCACGTGGCGTGGCAGCGCAAAGCGGATGGTGTCGAAGTAGTTTTTATTAAGTTGGGTGTAGCCCAAAGCGGTAATTTCCTTTTCGAGCAACGCGGCAATGCAATGGATGCGGGTCGCAATTTCCTTGATGCCTTCCGGTCCGTGGTAAACGGCATAGAAACCGGCCATGTTAGCCAACAGCGCCTGCGAAGTACAAATATTCGAGGTTGCTTTTTCGCGTTTGATGTGCTGTTCGCGGGTTTGCAGTGCCATACGCAAGGCACGGTGTCCGTTGGCATCTTTGGTGATGCCGATAATGCGGCCCGGCATGGTGCGTTTGAAAGCATCCTTGGTAGCAAAAAATCCGGCGTGCGGACCACCGTAGCCCATTGGCACACCAAAACGTTGCGCGCTACCGAAAACAATGTCGGCATCCCATTCTCCGGGAGGAGTCAGAATGGCCAAACTTAGCAAATCGGCAGCAACCGAAACCATCACTTCTTTTTCGTGGGCGGCTTTCACCAACGACGAATAATCGACGATTTCGCCATCAGAATTAGGATACTGAACAATGGCTCCAAACGATTTTTCATCGAATTCGAAGTTTTGCCAGTTGGTAACTTTCAGTTCGATGCCAAGCGGATTGGCGCGTGTAATGAGCACATCCAATGTTTGTGGCCATATTTTTTCGTCAACCCAAACTACGTTGGCATCAGCTTTTGCTTTTGCTCGTGAGCGCGAATTGTGCATCATGATCATAGCTTCGGCGGCGGCAGTAGCTTCGTCGAGCAAGGCAGCGTTCGACAATTCCATACCGGTCAGCTCGCAAACCATCGTCTGGTAATTCAGCAAAGCTTCCAAGCGGCCTTGCGAAATCTCAGCCTGATAAGGTGTATAGCTGGTGTACCAAACCGGGTTTTCCAGCACATTCCGGAGAATTACTGCCGGGGTGATGGTGTCGTAAAAACCCATCCCGATGTAGGTGTTGAACACTTTGTTTTTGGCGGCCAGAGCCAGAATCTTGCGGAAATACTGCCGTTCGGTCAGACCATCTTCGAGGTTGAGCGGTTTTTCGAGCCGGATGTTTTTCGGAACTGTTTGGTCGATGAGTTCGTCGAGCGTTGAAACGCCAAGCGTATTCAGCATTTCCTGAATTTCGTGGTCGCGTGGACCAATGTGGCGCATTACAAATTTATCGCTTGCCATATCGTTCTTTTATTTTGTTTTTGTTTTGAGCGTGCAATATTACGGGTTTCGGGAATAAAATATGATGATTTTTGTTGTTTAATTGGTTCTATAGAAAACAGCATTATATTCTCCGTAGGAGATAAAAATCAATAGTAAAGGTAAATTACAAGAACATATTTCCCTGTAGGGTGTTAACTCGTACTTTTACGTCAAAAAAGGGTTATTTTTCTTTTCAAAACCGATGGTGGTTTCCGGTCCGTGACCGCAATAAACCACGGTTTCTTCAGGTAAAGTTAAAAGCTTGGTTTGAATGTTTCCAACCAGTTTCTCAAAACTTCCGCCTGGTAAATCGGTGCGACCAATGCTTCCGTAGAAAAGTACATCGCCGGCAATCAGTATTTTTTGTTCCGGATTGTAAAAAACGACACCGCCGGGTGAATGGCCGGGAGCTTCAATTACTTCGAGGTACGAGTTGCCGAAAGTCAGACGATCGCCTTCTTTGAAAAATGAATCGGGCGCATCAATTGGTTCCATGGGAATGCCGAAACGATCACCTGAATCAACGGCATGTTCAACCAGAATGGTTTCACCCTTATGGGCTTCAAACTGAAGTTTATATTTGGTGCGGCAATGCGTAACTCCCATGATATGGTCGAAATGGCAGTGTGTGTTGATGAGCCTCACTGGCTTCAACTGCTTTTCGGCAATAAACTGATCTAGTTGCTGTTCTTCGTAGTCGAAATAGCAGCCGGCATCAATAATAACGCATTCGCCAGTTTCGTCGTAAACCACTAAGGTATTTTCCTGTATCGGATTGAAAGTGAATTTTTTTATTTGCATAAAATAAGTGTCTAAAGTTCGGAGTTCGAAGTGACTAAAGTTTGAAGAACCCTTAACTTTAGGCACTCCGAACTCTAGCTCACTTCAAACTATTTATCTGTGCCTTTTAGCATCGGAACAAATACAAAAGTTCCGTGCGATTCTTTGTAATATTCGGTTTCGCTGGTTTTTACAACCAGGTACATGGTTTGCTTTTCACGTGGGCCCATCGGGATGACCATCCGTCCGCCGACCTTTAGTTGTGCGATTAATTCTTCAGGAATAGCGGGGGCTCCGGCTGTAATAATGATTTTATCGAACGGCCCGTAAGTGGGTAATCCTTTGTACCCATCGCCATAAAAAAACTTTGGATGATAACCAATTTGAGGAAGTAGTGCCTGCGATTTCAAATACAACTCACGTTGTCGTTCGATGGTATAAACCGTAGCCCCCATTTCGAGCAACACGGCCGCCTGATAACCCGATCCGGTTCCGACTTCCAGAACTTTATCGAACCGTTCAACCTCTAAAAGCTGCGTTTGTATGGCTACCGTGAAGGGCTGACTTATTGTTTGCCCGGCCCCAATCGGGAATGCCTGATCTTTGTATGCAAATTGAATAAAGCTGCTGTCCATAAAAAGGTGTCGCGGCACTTTACCAATGGCTGCGAGTACTTTTTCGTCCTTGATACCTTTGATACGAATACCTTCCACCAATCTTTTTCTCAAACCCTGATGTCGTAATGTATCCTGTAACTCCATAGAAAATCCTTTTTTCAAAATTAGCCAAATATAGCCTCAAATCGATTGATAAAAGCAAACAATATTAACAATCGACGTTGAAAAGTATTTCGGGATGGAATCTTCGCATTTTTAATTTATTCCTATTTTGCATGTATGTTAAAACTCGGAATTTTTGGCGATCATACTACTAATGCTGAGCTTCTGCAACAATTGAAAACAATGCCTGAAGCTGAGGTTGCCGGAGTATTTTTCTCCGGAAATGCTACTGTTCCGCATGGGTTTACGGAGGTGTCAAGCCCGACTGGATTGATGGATATTTCGGACGCCATTTTAATACTGAGCGATAAAAGTGTCAGCAGCGATTTGATCAAGTTATTTCTGCGGAAAAGCAAGCATATCTATCTGAAAACGATTCCGAACCTGAATATTCATGAAATCAAGGAACTGATCGACTTGGAAAAAGAAGCAGGGATCGTTAATTTTATCTACAATCCATTCAGCTACATTCCTTATTTCGATCCATTCAGCACCAAATACGAAAAACCTCTTCTGATTAATTTACGAACTTGTTTCGATGCCACCGTTCTAAAACCCTCACACGAGATGTTGCTTTTGGTAACGGCTCTAAACCGGTTGACTCAGAGTAATTACAAAAAAATTGACGTGTTTGGCAGCAGCAAATCCGGAAGTCCGCTGATGGTAAATCTCCGCGTTGAATATAACAATGGAAGCGTGATTGACCTGACCCTTTCGCAGGAAAAATTACCGGGCTATTGCGAAATTTTTGAACAGGGCGGAAGGACCAGATTTGAGTTTCAGACTCCCTTGTTTATCCTTTATCCCCATCTGAACCACGAGTATACGGCCATTGGTAATTTCATCCGGCTCATTGGCACCCAGGAGAAAAATGTAAGTTCATTTGATAATCTCCTGAATGGAGTTCAGATTGTGCATGAAATACACGAACATCTGCGTTTTAATGAAATCGATTTTTAAACTAAAAGTCTACTTTTGCCGCAATATTTTTCGAATCAAAGCGTTCGATGATCGTATGTAATCCGGACCAAATTATTTCTATGCATAAAAATCTACAAGTAGCCAGATACCTTGTTTTCGATGTTATTGCTGCCCTGATAAGTTGGACGCTGTTCTACATTTACCGGAAGATTTACATAGAACCGATAAAATTTGGCTACGAGATTCCGGTTGAATTCGACAGTAAATTTTACCTAGCATTGATTTTTATACCCGTTTTCTGGATTACTATTTACTACATCACCGGACAATACACCAACATCTACCGGAAATCGCGTTTACTTGAACTGTGGAAAACCTTCATGACTTCGGTTGGGGGAGTTACGATCATTTTCTTCCTTCTGTTGCTCAACGACTGGATACCTGATTACCGGAAATATTATAATCTTTATTTCACACTTTTTGGACTGCATTTTGGATTTACCTATCTGTTCAGGCTGATACTTACAACCCGCACCATTCACCGTATTCACAAACGTATTATCGGTTTCAATACGCTGGTGGTTGGCGCCAACGAAAAAGCTGTGCGGTTGGTGAAAGAGATGATGACTCAAAGCAGGCCAGCCGGAAATAAGATAATCGGATTTTTGACGGTTGATCAACGAGATTCTTATCCGTTGGAAGAATATGCTCACAATTTCGGAACCTACAAAAACTTACAAAAAGTAATCAACGAAAATGAGGTGGAGGAAATCATCATTGCCCTCGAATCGTCGGAACACAGTTTGTTGAGCGAAATACTTACCTTGCTCGAAAATCGAACGCATACGGTTTGGGGAATTCCCGATCTGTTCGATATTCTTTCCAATCAGACCAAGACGAACGCGATATTTGGCAGTCCGCTCATCAAAATATCTAACGGACTGATGCCTGCCTGGCAGGAAAATGTGAAACGGCTACTTGATGTGGTGGGTTCAATTCTGGCTATCATTATTCTTTCTCCCTTTTTTATCGTTCTGGCAATCGCAATAAAACTGGGTTCTAAAGGTCCGATTTTATATAAGCAGGAGCGCATTGGCAAATTCGGCAAGCCGTTTATGATTTATAAATTGCGTACCATGGTAAAAGATGCTGAAACCAATGGTCCGCTGCTTTCGAGCACCAATGACAGCCGCATTACTCCCATTGGCCAGTTTATGCGGCGTACGCATCTCGACGAAATTCCACAGTTTTTTAATGTGATTCTGGGCGAAATGTCCTTGGTCGGCCCCCGTCCGGAGCGTAAATTTTACATCGACCAGATTGCTCAAAGGGCTCCTTATGTGACTCACCTTCAAAAGTTACGCCCAGGAATTACTTCCTGGGGACAAGTCAAATACGGGTATGCGTCGAATGTGGATGAAATGGTCGAACGCTTACAGTACGACATGGTTTACCTCAAAAATATTTCGCTGTATGTCGATTTCAAAATTCTGATCTACACCATTATGGAGTGTTTCAGAGGAAGAGGAAAATAGACGATGAAAATTGAGGAAGTGTCAATCGCCATTGGCCTGTATATTTTTCTGTTGACGAAGAACTTTTTACTTTTCAAATAATTCCCATTTCAATACATTGTATGATTTGTTCGATCTGTCGGTCTTCTCCGTAAGGATCGTATTTCGATTTCAGATTATTGCCGAAAATACGGGCCACTCCCTGCCAGAATACTGCCGAAACACCACCTTTCAGATCGTGAATCAGATCGTATGATATTTTGTGTGTTTCGCGATCGATTAGTTTAATGAGTACCCGACCGTCGCCGATCGACATCTTTTTCAATGTCGGCCCGTATTTTTTCATCAGTTCATCTTCGGCGTGTCTGACATATATCCGGTGATCTCTGGCCTTGGCTTCCGGAGGAACTTCCGCTTCATATTTTTGCAGAAGTTTGGCTGCTTCTTTAGCATAAGGCCATACTTTTTTTACGCGCATCACCATTCTCCAGTATTGCTGTTCGTCGTTTTTATTTCGGAAATGACTTTTGGAAAAAATGTCAATAACGGGCAAATCCAGATGAGGCAGCGTATCCTGGTCAATCAGTATTCCGGGAACATACTGGGGAACCGGTGGCTTTTGCGCCAGTGCCGCAAATGAGATTGAAATACCAATCAGAATCAATGTAAGTAGCCGTTTCATACACGCTGAATTCTTCTGCGAAGATAGTCATTGTCCCGTCACAAGTAAAACCGGTAGCAGTCTTTTAACTTTTACCTTGCCTTTTACATGTTATAAAACCGGAACGATAAACAAACAGTTTACGGTTTCCTGAAGTTCATTGTTTGTATCTTTGGCAAAACTAAAGTTTATGCAAGCCAATCAAAAAATACAGATTGATGTTCGCTCAGAGTTTGGCGAACTGGAAGGCGTTATCATTCACACTCCCGGACAGGAAGTGGAAGAAATGACTCCGGAAAATGCCGAACGTGCCTTGTACAGCGACATTCTGAACCTTTCGGTTGCCGCAAATGAATACCAATCTTTCAAATCAGTACTGAACAAAGTTACCCGGACCTTTGAAGTCAGGGATTTGCTGTCGGATATTTTGGAAATAGATGAAGTTAAAGCGGTATTGCTCAAAGAAATCTGCCGGAACGAAGGGGCAATGGATATTTTGTCCGGATTGATGGAACAGCCAGCCGCCGAACTTGCCCGTCAGCTTATTCAGGGTGTCTTTCTCGAAAGGAATAGTCTGACGCGTTACCTGAGCCAGGAACGTTTCAGTCTCCGCCCTTTGCACAATTTTCTGTTCACACGCGATGCTTCCATGTCGTTTGGAAGCGAGGTGCTGATAGGCAAAATGGCCAGCAAAGTGCGCGATCGTGAAGCGGTGATCATGAATGCCATTTTCACCCGTCATCCGCTAATCGAAACTACAACAATCAACCCAAATACGTCTGACGTTCTTCGCAGTTTCCCGGGAATTTCGATCGAAGGCGGCGATTTTCAGGTGGGACGCGATAATGTTTTGGTCATCGGGACCGGAATCCGCACCAGTACCCAGGGCATTGACTACATTCTCGAACACATCAAAACCAAACGGACAGGTCTGCAACATATTTTGGTTCAGGAACTACCCGATACACCCGAGTCATTCATTCATCTCGATATGGTTTTTACCTTTATGGACGTGGATACCTGCATGGTTTATGAGCCGCTGATCATGGGAACCAACCGCTTTCACACCATTCACATTCAGGCTGAGAACGGGAAAGTTGTACAAATTCGGGAAGAGCAGAATTTACCCAAAGCGCTGAAGAAACTGGGAATGGAAATGGAACCGGTTCCGTGTGGCGGCGGGATCGACAGCTGGACGCAGGAACGCGAACAATGGCACAGCGGCGCTAATTTTTTGGCTTTTGCCCCTGGCAAAGTGATCGGTTACGAGCGGAACGTGCATACCATTGAGCAGCTTGACCGGAAAGGCTTCCAGGTTATTCAGTCGAAAGATTTACTGGAGGGACGGTGTGATATTCCGGAAGGGAAATGTGTTGTTACTATTCCAGGTTCGGAGTTGGCCCGAGGTGGAGGAGGTGCTCGCTGCATGTCGATGCCCATCCGCAGAAAAAAAGTTTAAAAAAGTTCGAAGTGCCTGGAATTCGGTGTGCCTAAAGTTTAAGGCAGATAACTCTAGGCACTCTAAATACTCTAGTCACTTATTTATGCGCAAATTAAAAAACAGTGAACTCGATCGCCTGTCGGTTGAAGAATATAAAGCGATAGAGAAAACGCCGATCACAGTTGTTCTCGACAATATCCGAAGCTGTAACAACATCGGTTCAGTTTTCAGAACATCCGATGCATTGTTGATCGAAAAAGTGATTTTGTGCGGCATTACGGCTACTCCGCCCAATACTGAAATTCACAAAACAGCCTTGGATGCCGAAAAATCGGTTCCGTGGGAATATTTTGAAGAAACCGAAACAGCGGTTACCAAACTAAAGGAAAATGGTTACCGGATATTTGCTGTTGAGCAAGTTGAGAATAGCATTATGCTGCCGGATTTTACTCCGGAGAAAGGACGAAAGTTCGCTTTGGTTTTCGGAAACGAAGTGAAAGGGGTTCAACAATCAGTTGTTTACATGTGCGACGGAGCCATTGAAATTCCGCAGTACGGTACCAAACATTCGTTCAATATCTCGGTCAGCGCTGGAATTGTGTTGTGGGATTTGGTTTATAAACTACGCTCCAGAATGTGACCGATTACTATTTTCACTCCTGAAGATAAACCCGTTTCACACGTTGCGAAATCCCGGTGAGTATTTCATAGGGAATCGTACCGATACTTTCGGCGATATCACTCACCAGGACATGTTCGCCCATCAGTTCAACCTCGTCGCCCACCGAAATCTGTAATCCGGTCACGTCAATCATGCACATGTCCATGCAAATATTTCCAATTACAGGAACGATACAATCTTTCAGGAACACCTTTCCCACGCCATTGCTTAATCGGCGGTCGTAACCATCGGCATATCCAATGGGCAAAACAGCAATCTGCATGTTCCGGGTTGCCAAGCCCTTTCGTCCGTAACCCACTGTTTCCCTCGCCCGAATCTGTCGAATCTGCGAGATACAGGTTTTTAACCGGCTGATACTCCTGATCTGTTCATTTTCGACCGAACTGACGCCGTAAAGTCCAATTCCCAACCTCACCATTTCAAACTGAGATTCGGCAAACCGCTCTATTCCGGCCGAATTCAGGATATGACGCAGTATTTTATAGGGTAGTTTTTTCGTGATCATGGCGCTCAAATCACTGAATTTTTGAATCTGTTGCCGGGTAAACTCATCGTGAATGGCTTCATCCGATCCGGCCAAATGCGAAAATACCGACCGGACCACCATTTGTTCCTGATTCATTAATTTGTTGGCAAGTAATTCCACTTTTTCTGCCGAATCGAAGCCCAACCGGTGCATCCCGGTGTCGAGTTTCAGGTGAACCGGATAGCGGACCACGGCATGTTGCTGCAAAACCTTTCGAAACGACTCAAAAATATCTTCGGAATAAATATTTGGCTCGAGCCTGAACTCAATCATACTTTCGAAACTGTGTTCCTCGGGATTCATCACCACAATCGGAACATCAATGCCAGCCTGACGAAGCTCAATTCCTTCGTCGGCAACTGCTACTGCCAGGTAATCGACCTTATGAAACTGAAGGATGCGCGCAATTTCAGCCATTCCGCTTCCATACGAAAACGCTTTCACCATCACCATGATGCGGGTTTCGGGTCGGATCAGCGACCTGAAAAAATTAAGGTTGCCAACCAACGCATTCAAATCGATTTCCAGCACCGTTTGATGGTATTTCTTCTGAAGAACAGCCGAAATACGTTCGAAATGGAAATCGCGGGCGCCTTTCAGCAGTAAACATTCCTGTCTGAACTGATCGGGTTGAACCGATTCGAGAAACTGACTGGTTGTTTCGTAGAATGCTGCCGACAGTTGAAACAATCCGGCATATTTCCGGATCTGTATTCCGATCCCAATCAGGTGGTCAATTTTATGAAGCTGAAGTAAGTGTGCAACTTCGTGATACAACTGTTCGCCGGGGATACCTGCCTGCTGAATATCCGAAAGTACAACTGTTTTGCGCAGGTAAGGTTGCCGGGCATGGTTGCTCAAAAATCCAAGGGCAATTTGCAACGAGTTGATGTCTGAATTGTAATAGTCGTTGATCAGCAGACAATTATTCACACCTTCCTTCATTTCCAGTCTCATGGCAACCGGTTGAAGGTTGGCAAACGATGCCAGCACTTTCGCATCGGCATAATGTTGCGAAACGACAAAAGCCAGGCAATGGCCGGCGTTTTCTAAACTGGCATCGTCCTGAAACGGCAACTCGATGTGATAGTTTTTCCCTTCAAAATTTATCATGATTGCAACGCCAGATTCCAGTTCTTCTTTTCTGAAAAACAAGTTTGATGTATCATCGGTAAATGACCAGTCAACGAGTTTGACTTTCGTTTCGGAATATTTTTTTTGAATTGCACGGTGAACCAGCGATTGATCCTTGCAATAAATCAGCGTTTGACTCGAATCAAAGAGCTTCAGTTTTTCATCCAGTTTTTCCTGATGAGAGCTGAAATTTTCCTGATGGGCCTCGCCGATATTAGTCAAAATTCCAACCGTTGGATGAATAATTTCAGCCAGGTTTTGCATTTCGCCGGGTTTCGAAATTCCGGCCTCAAAAATGGCCAGTTCATAACCGGCGCTCAGGTTCCAGACTGACAGCGGCACACCCACCTGCGAATTGTAACTTTTGGGACTACGAACAACTGCCCGGTTTCGCAAAACTTCGAACAGCCATTCTTTGACGATGGTTTTTCCGTTGCTGCCGGTAATCCCAACCACCGGAATATCAAATTGAGATCGGTGCCAGGCAGCCAGTTGCTGCAATGCTTTCAGGGTATCGGACACCACAATGAAGCAACATTGAGTGTATTCGTGGAGTTCTTCCGGATAGTCGGAAACCACAAAAGCCCGTACGCCGGCATGAACCAGATCGGCAATGTACCGATGCCCGTCGTTTCTCCCAGTTTTTAATGCAAAAAACAGGCTCAACTCAGGATCAAAAATAGTCCGGCTATCGATCGAAACCGAAGAAACAGTAAGATCTGGATTAGTACCTAGAGAACATAACTTCCCGTGTATAATAATAGAAACCTGGCGAATGGAAATTGCTGGCATTATCGTGTGGCTTTGGTGAAACAGGAACGACAAAGTGGTTCATATTCATCTTTTTCGCCCAATAAAACCAGTTTATCGGTTTTCGACAACCGGTGTGAAAACTGGGCGACATCGCCACAGCTCATACATATCGCGTGTACTTTGGTAATGTGGTCGGCCACAGCCATCAAACCTGGAATCGGTCCAAAAGGTTTTCCCTTAAAATCCATATCAAGACCGGCAATAATCACCCGGATGCCCATGTTGGCCAGCGCCACACTAACGTCAATCAGTCCATTATCAAAAAACTGGGCTTCATCAATGCCGATTACATCCACATCGCCGGTCAACAGCATAATATTTCCGGAGTTTTCGACCGGCGTACTCATAATCGAATTCTCGTCGTGCGAAACTACTTCTCCCACCGAATATCGGGTATCGATGGCCGGTTTAAAAATTTCAACCTTCAGTTTTGCAATTTTTGCCCGTTTCAACCGCCGGATTAACTCTTCGGTTTTCCCGGAAAACATTGAACCTGCGATAACCTCAATGATACCGGTCTTTTTTTGTCTGTCGATTCCTCTTTCAATAAACATTTTAGGTGATATGCTAAAGATTTTTGTACTTTTACGATGCTTCAAACTGCCGCGCTGTTGCCGAATTTATTCGCCTCCGCCAGCTTGAACGCAAAGGTAAATTTAAATCTTTACGCATAAAAACCAGCTTGAATTTCCGATTAAAATTAAATACCCATGAATAAAAGTAAACTAGTCCGGATTATTGTAAAAGATCTGGAAGAACTCAAGATGTTATCTGAAGAAGTTGTTCTGGCCCAGGACAGTGCAACTTTAATTGCTGACCTGGCCGTGAGTAAAGCCAGACTTTTGTGTCAGGAAATTGAGTTGTTACGCGAATTATCCGGTTCATCCGACTCTCTGACCGAAGATGAAGAAAGCGATCTGGTCGATGAAGAAGAAAATGAAGTTTCCGATGTTAGCGTGGCTGATCCTGAGCTTGAAATTATAAATTTTGAAGAACGCGAGTTCCCGGAAGAAGAAACCATCGAGAATCAGGATGAACAAATAGAAGAAAATGAGGATGAGTATTCTGAAGGAGAACCGGAGAACGATGAGGAGGAAGGAATAGCTGAAGAAAATGAGGAGGAAAATCTGAATATAGAGGAAGCAGAAAGCAATGACGAAGACAATCAAAACGCCGAGGAAGGTGATGATCTGACAGAAGAAGAGGAGGATGTCAAAGAGGAAGAAGAAGAGGAGGACAATGAAACGCAACCTGCAACAAATATCCAATATACAGAATTGAAAAACGAATTTCAACCTGAAATTCGTGAAATTCAAATCGAAGATATGGATGATGATGACATCGAATCGGTGAAATTTTCGACTCAGTCCGTCACCGGCGAACGCCCGGCAATGCACGAAATTTCCAAACCGGAACGTCCTGTTCATGAAAAGGTGGTAGTTGGCGAATCATTCCAAAAAGAACGTTCACTGAATGACGTGATCGGTGACAACAAGCAGGACGAAACAACCCTGACCAATGGCTCTATTGCCAGCCTTCGTGCTGCTATTGGCCTGAATGACCGCTTCCTGTTTATCCGGGAGATTTTTAACAACAACTCTGATAAATACAATACTATCATTGATCACCTCGATAAACTGGAAACCATTCAGGAAGCCGTTGAATATCTCAAAGCGAACTTAACGCTTCAAAAGAATGAAACAAGCATGAAGTTTGTTGATCTGTTGAAACGTCGATTCTCCAAATAAATGGGCAAATTATTTTTAGTCCCGACACCGATCGGGAACCTGGAAGACATGACCCTGCGAGGCATCCGAATTTTGAAAGAAGTGGATGTCATTCTGGCCGAAGATACTCGTACTTCTGCCCGGTTGCTCGATCATTTTGAAATCAGCAACAAGTTGTTTTCGCACCACAAATTCAACGAGCACAAAACCGTTGAGATGATTGCCAGGCAAATTGAGAATGGGAAAAATGTGGCGCTTATCTCCGACGCCGGAACACCGGGGATAAGCGATCCGGGCTTTCTGCTGGTGCGAACCTGCCTCGAAAAAGACATTGAAATTGAATGTTTGCCAGGTGCGACTGCGCTGATACCAGCCCTTGTCAATTCCGGATTTCCGACCGATCGTTTTACGTTCGAGGGTTTCCTGCCTCAAAAAAAGGGCCGTCAAAAAAAAATTAAAGAGCTGGGCACCGAAACCCGGACCATGATTTTTTATGAATCACCTTACCGGTTAGTCAAATGCCTCGAACAACTGGCCGAATTCATGGGGTCCGAACGCAAAGCCTGCGTCTCCCGCGAACTGTCAAAATTATTCGAAGAAAACCGCCGGGGTACTTTGGCCGAACTCATTGAATATTTTGGTTCGAAAGCGGTGAAGGGTGAAATTGTAGTGGTGGTCGAAGGGTTCAAAACCGGGCAAACGGAGGATGAAGGATGAGAAAATACGATCATCTGTTTTTCGATCTGGACAATACGCTTTGGGATTTCACCGCCAATTCGGGCCTGGCCATGAAACAAACCCTCGAAGACTTTGATCTCCTAACCCGGCTCTCTTCGTTCGATTCGTTTTTTGACGTGTATGAAGAAATCAATCATTCGCTCTGGAACGATTACCACGTCAGGAAAATAAGCAAGCAAACCCTTATTGTTGAGCGGTTTTCGCGTTCGTTGCAAAAATTCGGTATCGCTGATTTAAACTGGGAAGAGCTAAATCGAAAATACCTTGAAAATATGGCTTTGCAAACCGGCCTGTTTACAGGAACCCTTGAAACGCTGACTATCCTGAAGGAGAAAGGGTATAACATGTGCATTATTACCAACGGGTTCAAGGAAGTTCAGCGTACCAAACTCAGCAATTGCGGACTCGCCGGGTTTTTTTCTAACGTATTTATCTCAGAAGAGATTCAAACTACCAAACCTCACCGGCAAATCTTTGAACATGCACTTAAATCAGTGAATGCTCCAAAGAAAAAAAGCTTGATGATTGGAGACTCGTGGGAAACTGATATTGAAGGCGCTCTTTCGTTTGGTATAGATCAGGTCATGTTTACAAATAATGGTAGTCATTTTATACCAGAGTATGTAAGAACGAAGCTTTCGACTGAAAATTCTTCTTTTTTACAGCTGAACCACCATACAAAAACATGGTTTATCAATGAAATTTTTGATTTACCGGTAATTTTATAATTTATATTGATTCTTAATAATCAATGGCATATCAAAAAATAAATAAGCATAAAATAAAATGTATCAATATTTTATAAAATTGAAATAGAATCGTCAAAAATCTTCCGTAAATTTAATATTTGTTAACAGTGTCGAAATATGTCAATATTTATCTTTCTGAATTAATCACCCTATTCACATTTTTCTAAATTTGTGATTCAAAATTAACTATCCGGCTACTACCCGGCTATTGATTTTTTAATGGGGGTTCTAAGAATTCTAATATAGATTCGGAAAAATTTGATTTGGGGGAATTAAATTTTCGTTATTCTTGAATGTATTGGGGAATTCATCTGCCTTGTTTTCATTAGAAATTGATGCTGTTGAATTTAAATTTATTTTACATGAAAAAAAAATCGCGCTACTGTTCGCATTCTTTGCGATTGGATTGCAGATCCAAGCTGCTCCTTAATCTAAACTATTTTTTTTATTTTTCTTTCAAATACTTGATTTTTATATTCAAATTGATTTAACATTTTTTTACATTTATGGGCTAATTGTGTTTTAAATTTTTTAGATAAAATTTCATCCTTCAATCCTTCACTTTTTAATTGTCTGGAGATGGATTAAGATTGAATAATGAAATCAAATAAAAAACGCTGTTTAATTTAAAATAATTCTCTATGAAAAAAATCGTGTTATTGCTTGCATTTTTTGCAATTGGATTGAACGCCGTCCTGGCTCAAACCAAGGAGATCACAGGCAAGGTAACCTCCGCTGATGATGGAGGTAGCATGCCGGGTGTTTCTATTTCGGTAAAAGGGACTTCACTAGGAACCATTACCGATACGGATGGGAAATATGTACTTAAAGTGCCCGTAGACGCTAAAACATTAGTTTTTAGCTTCGTGGGTATGACTACACAGGAAGTAGCAATTGGAAACCAATCGATTATTAATGTCAAATTGGCTTCCGAAAATATTGCTGTTGATGAGGTTGTTGTTACTGCTTTCGGAATAACGCGCTCGGAGAAGTCTTTAGGATATTCGACAGCAAAGATGGATCCCAACGAAGGTTTGATGAAGTCTAATCCAGATTTCTTGAAAACCATGCAAGGTAAACTGGCTGGTATTGATGTTCGTTCCTCGCAAGGTACTCCAGGAGCTGCTACTCGCATCAATATTCGTGGTAATTCGTCATTCTATGGCTCCAATCAACCGCTTATTGTTGTTGATGGAGTTCCGTTAAGTAATGACCAGGTGTCTACTTCTTCTCAAGTTTCAGGTGGTGGCGCCTATTCGGACGGGTTCTCTTCACTTGACCCTAACGATATCGCCTCATTAAATGTGCTTAAAGGATCGGCTGCTGCTGCACTATATGGATCGCGCGCCTCGAATGGTGTGATTCTGATTAAAACCAAATCGGGTAGTGTTAGCGATGCCAAAAAGAAAATGGAAATCACTTTAAGCTCATCCTATTCAATAGAAAACGTAGCCCATTTACCCGATTATCAAAATAAATATGGTGCAGGTGCTAATTTTGCGTATTCGAACTCAAATGGTTCATGGGGGCCTGCATTCGGAACAGCTGGTGTGGATTCCATTCCAATTCAGAATAGTACATGGACAAGCTTTTACCCTAAATTATTTCCTTCATCAAAGAACGTACCTTATCAAGCTTATCCAAACAACGTTAAAGACTTATTTAGAACTGGTTTAGTTGCCGATAATTCCTTGAATATTTCAGGTGGAGATGGAAAAACAGCTTACAATGCCACCTTATCCCACATGAATCACGATGGATATGTTCCATATTCAAATTACGAACGTTCAAGCGTAAGTGTAGGTGGATCATCTGCTCTTCTAAACGGATTGAATGTCAGAGGTAGTGTCAGTTATACCAGTACTAATCAACTTGGTAGCGTCTTCGGTGAAAATCAGGTTGAAGGTGCTTCTTCATCATTTGCGAGGACCTTATTTTTGGCTCGTAACTGGGACATAGCTGGTCGTCCATTCGAAACAACAACCGGACTTCCGATTTCAACTAATAATTCGCAGTATGATAATCCTTTGTGGGCCTGGAAACACAACACCGTTACTACAAAAGTTGATCGCTCAATGTCCAACGTTGGAGCTGATTACAAAATTTTTCCCTGGCTCTCAGCTTCATACCAATTAGGTACCAATATCTACTCATTAAACCGTCGTGAGATTACAGATATCGGTTCGCGTGCATTAGGTGGAAAAGGTCAATTAATAACAGACCACTATAGAAGTGCAGAGTTGGAATCAAATCTTTTACTTACAGCACAAAAAAGCTTTATGGAAGAGAAATTCTCCGTAAAGTTCTCTGTAGGTCATAACCTGAATCAAAGATACACCTCCCGTACATCTATGACTGGATCAGAATTTGGTGTTCCCAATATTTACACACTCGCAAATACAAAAACACAAGTTACCAATGCTGATTATACCACAAAACGGAGATTAGTGGGGGTTTTTGGCGACTTAACGTTAGGGTACAATAATTATGCGTTTATTAATATTACTGGTCGTAATGACTGGTCTTCAACTCTTCCGGTGAATAACAGGAGCTATTTCTATCCAGCTGCCTCAGGTACATTTATTTTCTCAGATGCCTTTGACCTGAAAAATGAATTTTTTAGCTATGGTAAATTACGTGCTGGCTGGGCAAAAGTAGGACGTGATGCAAGCCCCTATGCTTTGTTAGATACGTATGATCTTTATGATCCTTTCAATAACCAGGCTAGAGCCGGAGTCCCCACAACAAGTAATAATGCTAATTTGAAGCCAGAGTTTACAGAAGAATTTGAATTAGGTACGCAATTAGAGTTCTTTAACAGAAGACTTGCATTAGATTTCACTTGGTATAATAAACTCTCGACGAATCAGATTGCTGCAGTAGGATTACCCTACTCCAGTGGCTATCAAAGTTATTACACTAATTTTGGAAAAATACAAAATAAGGGGATTGAGGTTGATTTATCCGGAAAAATTATTCAAAGTAAAGACTTTTCGTGGACTACTCATCTGACCTTTACCCAGAATAAAAATACCGTTCTTGAATTAATAGAAGGTGTTGATAGAATTCAACTGAGTGGCGTACTCACAGGTATATCTCCTTATTTGGAAAAAGGAATGCCTTTTGGTTATTTAAGAGGTACAACTAACTATCGCGATGATCAGGGAAATTTGTTAATCGATCCAAAAACAGGTTTGCTTATTCCAGATCCAACAGAAACAATGGTAGGTGATCCTAACCCTAAATTCAAAATGGGATTAAATACAACGTTCACCTATAAAAACTTCTTCCTCACCGGTCAATTCGACTGGAGGCAAGGAGGAGATTTCTATTCGGTTACCATCAACTCATTGTTAGGCCGTGGCGTAACAAGAGATACTGAAGATCGTGAGCATACTTGGGTGATCCCTGGATTTTATGGTGATGCAAACACCGGAGCACCTCTTCTTGATAACTCCGGAAACAAGATTCCCAATACTATACCGGTAGCCACAAATGATTTATACTTTGGTAACTCATTTGCTATTAATGCAACAACAGATTTCAGTATTTATGATGCAACGGTTTACCGCTTCCGAGAATTTACTTTTGGTTATACTCTTCCGCAAAAGCTATTGAAACGTACTCCATTTGGAAGTGCATCTTTAAGCTTCTCTGGTTATAACCTATGGTACTTCGCACCCAATGTACCAAAATATACCAACTTTGACCCGGAAGTGAACAGCTTTGGTTCAACATCAGTACAAGGTATCGAGTTAAGTGCTGCACCTTCATCAAGGCGTTTTGGTTTCAATCTGAAATTGTCCTTCTAAGTTTTAATCTCTAAATTGATTTAAAATGAAAAAAATTATATTATTATTAGTTCTTTCTGTTTCTTTAGCCGGATGCAACGATTGGCTCGACGTTAATATAGACCAGAGCAATCCGGTAGATGTTCCGATGTCGATGTTATTACCGACGATCGAAAAGAATGCGGCAGCATCTTTGTCCGCAGCGACAGGACTCGGTCAGGATTTGGGAGTTTATACTCACCAATTGTCGACCCGCGAAGAAGCAAATATTTACGGCGCCGATGGCAATGAATATTATATTGATGGAGGATGGTCCACAATGTATAACACTACTTTGCAAAACCTCGAAAAAGTGCTTATTAAAGCAGAAGCAGAACAAGCACCTTACTATTCAGGAATTGCCAAGATTATTAAAGCCTATATGTTCTCTCAATTTGTGGATGTCTTCGCCGATATTCCTTTTTCAGAAGCGAACAAGAAAGATAATGGGATTCTCTATCCAAAGTTTGAGAAAGGAGATGTAATTTATCCTGAACTAATCAAGCTGTTGGATGACGGTATTGCAGATTTGAAAAAACCCAAAGGTGGTATCTATCCCGGAACCGATGACCTCATTTTTGGAGGTAGTGCCACTAGTTGGATTAAGACAGCTAACACAATTAAGTTAAAATTGTACAATCAAATACGCTTAGTTGACAATTCTGTTGGTACAAAGATTACTGCATTATTGGCCAACAGTGCTGAATTAATCGGTACAACTGCTCAAGGCTTCATGTTTCCTTACACCACTAAGAGAACTCCCGACGAACGAAATCCAGCTTACGCTGAAACCTACGAAGCAACTCAGAAGTCGACTCATATGAGCCCCTGGTTCTTTGAAATTCTAAAAGGATTTAATCCTTTGTTCAGCGGCATAACTGATCCACGTATCCCTTATTATTTTTATAATCAATTAAATTCTACTCAAACCGGAAGAGACGGTAATACATTCGAATATCGTTACGGAGGTTTTACCACTATTTATTTTGGATCAAATGGCCCAGACAGAGACCGCTCTCAGGATAAATCAATCTCAGTTTATGGAATATATCCTTGTGGAGGACGTTATGACGAAGGTGACGCAAAGCAAATTGGCGCAGAGAGCGGAACAGGTGCAGCCCCCTACCGTTTCCTCACATACGCAGACCGCTTGTTCATCGAAGCTGAGTTAATGGCAACCGGTGTTATTACCGGTGATGCAAGAGCAAAGCTAAATGCTGCAATGACCGAAGCATTCAATCAGGTTGACTATGTAGTATCCAAAGCAAAAGGAGCGCAGACTGTACCTGTTCTTAAAGGTGCTACAACAACGACAGCTTACATTACTAAGATTTTAGCTTTGTACGACGCTGGTGATGCCAATAAAAAAATGGAAATTATTATGACGCAGAAATGGATTTCAAGTTTTGGAAGTTACATTGACCAGTATACTGACTACCGAAGAACTGGTTATCCTGTGATGTTTGATCCGAACAATACAACTATGGCTCCCGGAGGATATGTAACACCACCTGCCGGCGGTGATCCTGACCGTACGCTTCCTAAAGTTAAAGTTAGTTGTTCATTAAAATATCCTTTAAGTTTGCCTTGGCCAAACGAAGAGATCAATAAGAATCCAAGTGCTCCAGCACAAAAAACTGATCCGTCTACTTTCAAAGTTTTCTGGGATAAATGATATTAATCAATTAATTTATATAAGATGAGAACAAATATTTTAAAATCAATATTCTTCATGGTCATCTTGTTTCTGGTTTCATGCGAATCAGACTTAAGAATGCCTGAGGTATCATTAGCAGCATTACCAAAGATTACTTTTGATGCTACATCCGAGAAACTGATACAAGATGGAGTGCCGTATAGCGGAAAGTTTGTTGTTGACACATACTATAAAGATCTTCCCGTAGATGCAAAAGTTGTAATTGCCATGAATGGCAACTATACAGCATTGAAGACCTTTAAAACCAGTGTTACGACTTTCCCTACAACATATACCATTACGGACACTGAGCTGAAAACATTATTTGGTTTAACAGCTATTATAATAGGCGATTATTTCGAGATAGGACTTGATATGCAGATGGCAGATGGCAAATGGTACCCGGCGTTCAATCCTAAGGGGGTAGGGTATGGTTCCGGTTCAAGCAACCTTCCAGGATCTTCTCCAACAATTAAGCTACCTGCAGTTTGTGCATTGAATCTTGATACTTTTGTAGGAACGGCTACCATTAGTGACGACTACTGGTATGGAGGCGTCTACACAACCACCATTGAGAAAGTAGATGCAACCCATTTGAAATTTAAAAACTTTGCAGAACTTGGTGGTGACTTCACTATGACGATTGATCCTTCAACCCGCCTTATTACAGTTCCAAGACAAGTTTATGCAGCGAACCTGGCAGCTTGGGGTATGGCTACCTACACCAATGCTGCAATTGTTGGTAAAGGTGAAATTGATGCTTGTTTAAATAAAATTACTTTAACCTTGACCCCTTCTGTTGATCAAGGTGGATGGTCTACTTTTAAACTTACAATCGAATACTAAACTGATAATCGAAGAAGTAGTACTATTTAATAATGTTTTAAAAAGCATTGGCAGGAAACTGTTAATGCTTTTTTTTGAAAGCAACCAGTTGTTCCTAAAAACGAGGGAAGATGTTGATTATTAATTTTTATTTGAAGCATTACCTCAATTTCGAACCTCAATCTTTAAGTCCAGCCTCGCCAAAAGTAAAAAGCGATGAATCAAGATATCTTGATTCATCGCTTTTCCTAATTTTTGACATTCTTTGCAAATGACCCTCTTTTGATAGTTTTTATCACACAATCAGACCACTGACAGGTTGTTCGTAATAAGTAATTTTACATTTGCCGTGGGTCTATTTTTTATTGCCCCCGCTGGCGTGGATTCGATGCTAATGGCAAAAGTGGACGCCGGAATAAATCCATTACTGTAATCACCAACGACTCGAAAGGTAGCTATTCATTCACCACAGGTAGCAGCCTATTTAGCACAGGTAGCCGGTTCCGCAGCACACTTCGCCAGACATAAATCATCGATAGCTGAAACCGCAGCACTCTGAACCGGGTTTTTCACACGCAACGAAGGCTGGATACTCAGGGTGCGACTTGAAGTCGCGCTCTGAATAGTCAGAAAATCTCTCATGGTTTTGAAAAAGAGGAATCCTTTATCCCAATCAAACCTGTGGTTGATCCCAAAAGAGTTCGGTGCTGATCAACCAAACGGGTAGTAGAAGATATCGCGCGGCAAATGGCTGTTACACCACCTTCAAATCAATACCCATCAGCAAAAGGGTAATCAGGATTAGCCCGACGACGATACGGTACCAGCCAAATACTTTAAATCCGTGTTTCTGCAAAAAGGTAATAAAGGTTTTAATGGCAATCATGGCTACCACAAAGGCAATGATGTTCCCGATGATCAGGATTCCAATATTATCCGAGTTGAAATGTTTGTAGTCTTTGAGCAGCTTGTAGACCGAAGCGGCTGCCATGGTGGGTACGGCCAGAAAAAATGAAAACTCTGCCGCATTGGTTCGGGTTAGTTTCTGCTGCATCCCGCCAATAATGGTGGCTGCCGAGCGCGATACCCCCGGGATCATGGCTACACATTGCCAAAAGCCGATTTTGAGCGCTTTGGGATAAGTCACTTCCTGTTGCTCTGTTCCTTTGTTGAACCACTTATCGACAAAAAGCAAAAGCACTCCGCCAATTAAAAGCATGATGGCTACCACCATTACATTTTCGAGCAGGCTGTCGATAAAATCGCCTGCCAGGAATCCAATGACAGCTGCAGGCAAAAAAGCGACAAACAACTTTTGGTAGAAGGTCCAGCTTTGCAAAAATCGTCGCCAGTAAAGCACCACCACCGAAAGAATGGCCCCAAACTGGATATTCACGGTAAACGCTTTGGTAAACTCGTCGATATTTATGCCCAGCAAGGCTTCGGTAATAATCATGTGTCCGGTAGAGGAAATGGGCAGAAATTCGGTGATTCCTTCTACAATGGCAATAACGGTGGCTTCGAATAGTGTCATAACTGTTAATTAGAGAGTATGTCGTTTTTTTACTTTTTGCTTTTGTCTTTTTACTTAGTTTCTTCGGCTGTAAAAATAGGTTTTTCCTTCACTACGGTTATCAAAATTGTAGATTTCCTTTCCGCGGTGCAGGTTATAAAAGGCGAGCATGGCCACATCTCCGGCACAGAACAGCGAATGCAGGCACATCACGCTCAGGAAAAAATACATCAACTGACTGTTCCAGAATTGCAACATTCCAGCCAGACAAATCAGTTTGACCAGTACCAACGGGGCCAGTGCCACCACGTGAAAGGCCCGTTTGGAAATGACTTCACGGTCGGCCAAGGCATAAAAAATGAATTTTTTCAGGATTACCCCAAATGAAATTTTCCGTGCGCCAGTCAGTAAATAGGCCAGGGCATGAAGCAGTTCATGGAAAACAATCAGCACTGAAAAAGAAAAAAGAATTGCAAGTCCAATTGTGCTGATAAGCTCCGGATGTCCCTTGATTGCCAAAACAATGCCTCGTGTCAGAAAATATACAAAGATCAGCATCATGATGACCTGATAAATCGAATAAATACGGATGATGTGCTTCTCCTCCCTGATTTGTTTAACCACAAATTCACGAAGCTTTTGGTGCGAAACTTCGGCCAGCAATTCAAATTCATTGCTGTTTTGCAAATCTTTAGGAGTTAATTTGGGGCTCATCTTAATCGTTTCTGATAATTTCGGAGAGGGCTTTCAGGTTAATTAGCCGGATTGAAAATGCAAACAGTGCGCTGGCAACAATCATCATTCCGTATCCGACATACCAATTAGTAAGTTGCCTGCTCAGGTATCCGGAGACAAATACAAAACCGACGAACAAAGCTAATTTGCCTATCAAATGGAAATTGACCTTCAGTTTCAGAAGTGAAACGGCTAGAAACGTTTGGACCAACCCGGTAAAAATTTGTGTGGCAAGGCTTGCCCAAGCCGATCCCAACGACTCTATCCGGGGAATAAGAATGAGGTTTAACACGATGTTTAAACCCATTCCGGTTACTGCCATCCAGTTGAGCTGGCGGATACTGCCATTGGCAGTAAGCAGTGTGCCAAAAATATAGGTGGTGGCAATACCCAGAAAACTAACCATCAGCAGGCGAAGAATGGACGCTGACAATTCGGTATGGCTGTAATTGAGTAAAACCATGATTTCGTGATCGTAAAAACCCGATGAAAGGCTGATGATAATGGCCGGAACAAAAAGCAGCAAAAAGGAGAATTGTACCATCGGGCCAATGTCCTCCTTTTGTTTGATCATCCGGGCAAATATGGGAAGCAACAGCCCGGCAAACAGCACCCCAAACATCGAAACGGCATCGAGCAGACGAAAAGCATGGGCATAAATACCAGCCTGTTCTTTTCCGTTGGGCAGCAACCGTTCCAGCATAACCGAATCGATCCGGTTGTAGAACGACATCAGCAGGATTAATAAAGCGTAGGGATAACTTTTTTTTAGAAATGCCACAAAAAACCGGCGATCGAAATGAAAACGAAGTTTACCGGTATAAGCCAAGACGACGCCAAAAGTCACCATGCTGGCGATCAGATAGGCTGCTGATTGGGCATAAACAAACCATTCAATTCTGAATTTGTGCCCGGTTACATTGGTAAATAGCAATACCGAGCAGATGATGATCATGATTGTACGGTCGAGTACCGAGAGCAAACTGTCGGTTTTAAACAGGTGCAATCCACTGATGTTCGACCGTAAATACAGGGTGAACGAGATCAAAAACTGATTCAGGATTAAAAAGATTAGCAGGTGCAGCTGAACTTCGCGATAACCGATAATCAGGGCTGCACCCAGACAAACTACGGCATAAACCCCTGCCAGCAAAAATTTCAGACCTACAATGTTGCTGATGTGTTTTCGCAGCAGCTGGCGGTGTTGGGCAATGTTTTTATTGTTGTAACTGGTTATCCCGAGGTCGAGCAAAATATTCAGGATCATCGAAAAATTCAGCAGGGAGAAATACAATCCGTAACTTTCGTCGCCCACCGCATTTTGAACGGTGAGATCGATTCCGAATATCCAGAAGGGTTTGATTAAAACATTCAGAAAAAGGAGCAGTAATAGATTTGTGATAAACTTCCGTTTCAAGCGAGTGTCTTTTTCTGTTTTGATTAAAGTGTTTCAAAAGTAACATTTTTTGTACAGACTTTGTACATTTGGTTGGATTTCGAATTGTATCCAAACCTATGATTATAGCCGTAAATACACGTTTACTTATCCAGGGAAAACTCGAAGGAATTGGCTGGTTTACCCGCGAAACTTTGTCGCGCATTACACGCGATCATCCGGAACATCAGTTCCTGTTTATTTTCGACCGACCCTTTGCCGACGAGTTTATTTTCTCCGGAAATGTTACTCCCATTGTGCTTTCACCACCAACCAGGCATCCGTTTCTTTGGTACATCTGGTTCGAGTTGCAGATTCCGCGGATTTTGAAGAAGTACAAGGCCGACCTGTTTTTTTCGCCCGACGGTTACCTGTCGCTCAACACGCGAATCAACCAATTGGCGGCCATTCACGACATCAACTTTGCCCACCGTCCCAAAGATCTACCCTGGCTGAAAGCCAAATACTACAATCATTTTTTCCCCCGGTTTGCCCGAAAGGCCAAGCGTATTGTGACCGTTTCGTTTTTCTCGAAGGAAGACATTAACCGGACCTATAAAATTGACAACGACAAAATTGATGTGGTTTACAACGGAGTAAATACAATGTATACCCCCACTTCGGAACCCGAGAAACTGGAAATACGGAATAAATACGCTGGTGGAGGTAATTACTTTTTGTTTGTCGGATCGTTGCATCCCCGGAAGAACATCTGCGGTTTGTTGCGGGCGTTCGATGCTTTCCGCACGTCGGTTGACAGTGATACCAAACTGCTGATTGTGGGCGAAAGTATGTTCAAAACCAGTGATATTGAGCTAACCTACGAGGGGATGCGGCATAAAAACGGAGTCGTTTTTACCGGAAGGCTATCAACCGAAGAGCTTCACCAGGTTTTGGGTGCTGCATTGGCGCTTACTTTCGTTCCGTTTTTTGAAGGGTTTGGCATTCCGGTTATCGAAGCGATGAGCGCCGGTGTTCCGGTCATTTGCTCCAATACCACATCTCTTCCTGAAGTCGGGGGACATGCGGTACTGTACGTCGATCCGTTTGCCATGAGCCAGATTAAAGATGCCATGATCAGGATTTGCCAGGAGCAGGAACTCCGGAAATCATTGATTGAAAAGGGTTTCATACAAAAAGAAAAGTTCAGTTGGGACAAAACTGCTGAATTGCTTTGGGGCAGCATCCAGATTTGTGCGAACACCTGAATTCAAGTAAAAAGGCAAAAGTAAAAAGTGGGGAAGAATAAATTACAACTTCATCTGAAGGAAGGACGGCTGGAGGCCGGGTGCGACGAGGCTGGCCGCGGATGTCTGGCCGGACCGGTATTTGCTGCGGCAGTTATCCTTCCGGCTGATTTTGAAAATGATTTGCTGAACGATTCGAAAAAGATGACAGAAAAACAGCGGTATGCCCTGCGTCCGGTCATTGAAAAAGAAGCGCTTGCTTTTGCGGTGGGAATAGTTGATAACCTGGAGATCGATCAGATCAACATTCTGAATGCTTCATTCCTGGCCATGCACCGCGCCATTGGTCAACTGAAAATTCTGCCTGATCATTTGCTGATTGACGGTAACCGGTTCAAAACTTATCCGGGCATTCCGCATACCTGTATTGTGAAAGGCGATGGCAAATATTTATCTATAGCAGCAGCTTCGGTTTTGGCCAAAACCTACCGCGACGATTTTATGGATTCCATTCATCCGCAGTTTCCCCGGTACGATTGGCTGAAAAACAAAGGTTACCCAACCCTGCACCACCGGACAACTGTTCGGGAGATTGGAATTTCTCCTTATCACCGTAAATCGTTTGCCGGACAGGGGGACCAGTTGAGGCTTGATTTCTGAAATAAGAGCATAAAAAAGAATCAGGAAGATAAAGAAATAGAATTTCTTCACCTTCCTGATTCTCTTAATTGAATCATTTTATAATCAACAAACCGACAAGCCGACAGTCAAATCAATTAATCTTCGTCATCACCGGCATCTTCGTCGTCGTCAAAATCCTCGTCATCCTCGTAATTATCGTCGTCATCGGCCACATCATCAGCTTCATCCACATCGGTGCTGTCCGCAAGGATGTCGTCATCGCCGTATTTACCTTCATACGCTTCCTTGGCGCTGTCCTTGAGCGAGCCGGTGCTGTCGAAATCGTCATCGTCCTCGACAATCCGTTCGGCTTCATAGACCGTCATCCTGACCAGGTAATACTTGTCATCGGTTTCGAATGGCAAAGCGCTTACCCGTTTACCATCTTTGTTGGTGAAGTAGATTAGATTCTCACTGTATCCACTGGGGTATTCAAGTTTGATTCTTTCCTGAATTTCCGGATCAAGTTTATCGTAATCCTTAATTACTCTGGGTTTATTTGGATTCATTGATAGATATTTTTAGTGCAATTATATGAAAAAAATTAATAATACTTCCTGTGCCGAAAATAAATGAAAATCTATTTTTCATGCAACATTTTTCACTTTTATACTGAAATTTTTATTTGGGTTCATGAAAAATCAATCATTGCCTTGATAATTCCGTCTTTATAATCGGAAACCATCTCGAAAGCCTGCTGCGTTTCTTCCGGAGAAAACCGGTGTGTAACCATCTGTTGCACCGGCAACCCATTTCTGACTAATTCAATCGACTTCTCTACACAATGGTTTTGCCTGCGAACATTGTGGATCGAGATTTCTTTTCGCCGGAGCATGTCCATGTTAATGGTGTATTTCCCTTCGGGAGGAATCCCAACCAGGATCAGTTTGCCTCCAGGCTTCAAAATCTGAGTGGCATCGTCAACTGCTTTTTGTTCGCCGCTGCAGTCGAAAACTACGTCGAGCAACAGGGGTTCGGCCTCTTGTATAATTTTTAGCGGATCGGTTTCAAAAGGATTACTTGCATTGGTTGCGCCCAGTTTTTTAGCCTTATTCCGCCGGTATTCCAAGGGTTCAAACGAATAGATGTTTCCGGTATTGAGGGTTCGGAGCACCATCAAAACGCTCAGTCCGATGGGGCCTGCGCCAAAAATACCCGCTGCTTTTCCCCGGAAATCAATTTGCGCCAGTTCAACGCTATAAGTTCCGATGGTTAAAGGTTCAATCAGGGCAGCAGAGGTTGGGTTTAATATTCCGTTTACAGGGAAACAGGTAAACGATGGCATAACCAGATATTCGGTCAGGCAACCGTCCAGTTGTCCCGGACAGCCCAGAAACAGATTTTTCCGACAGGTATGCGGGCGCCCGGCCAGACACTGGTCACATTGACCACAGTGCACACTAGGGTCAATAGCTACCAAATCGCCCGGTTTGACATGGGTAACCGAACTTCCTACCTCTTCAATGATTCCCGAACATTCGTGTCCAACTGCAAACGGGAACTCAACAACTTGCGTTCCGATTTTCCCTTCGGTAAAATAATGGATATCCGATCCGCAAACGCCAACTGATTTGATCCGAATCAATACATCATCCGCATGCTTCAGGGCCGGTTTTGGTGTCTCGGTCATTTCAATTTTCCGGATTCCGGTTAAAACGAATGTTTTCATAACCGACTATTTACGAGTTCAATTAACTGACTGCCAAATAATGAAAAAATCGGGTGATAATGGTGATGAAAGGGAATTATTTTTTGCAGAAAAGAAGATTATTCCGGACGAAGTGTTTATCTGGTTGTTCTGCGATTTATCACATTTTTTCAGTTCCTGAATTTCTTACTTTGTCGAGGAATTAAACCTTCGGAACATGTACGGAAAAATTAAACAAGATTTGACACAAACACTTCAGGAGCTGAAGGAACAGGGTTTGTATAAAAATGAACGGATTATTACTTCGTCGCAAAGCTCACAGATTACAGTTTCGGGCAATCAGCCGGTGCTGAATTTTTGTGCCAACAACTACCTCGGTCTGGCCAATCATCCGGAAGTGATAAAAGCTGCCCAGGAAACCATGAATACCTGGGGCTTCGGACTTTCTTCGGTCCGTTTTATATGCGGAACTCAGCAGATACATAAAGAATTGGAGCAGAAAGTGTCGGAATTTCTGGGTACGGAAGACACCATTTTGTATTGTGCCGCTTTTGATGCCAATGGCGGGGTATTCGAACCGTTACTGGGAGAGGATAGCATCATCATTTCAGACGAGTTAAACCACGCTTCGATCATCGATGGAGTGAGACTTTGTAAAGCCCAGCGGCCCCGTTACAAACACGCTGACATGTCAGAACTCGAAAATTGCCTGAAAGAAGCTCAGTCGGCTAAATACCGGATGGTGGTTACCGACGGCGTTTTTTCGATGGACGGGGACCTGGCCAAGCTTCCGGAGATTGTAGCCCTGTGTGAAAAATATGATGCCCTGATCATGGTGGACGATTCGCACGCTTCGGGTTATATTGGGAAAACCGGGCGGGGAACTACCGAACATTTTGGACTTTTGGGGAAGATCGACCTCATCACCACCACTTTCGGTAAAGCGCTTGGTGGTGGAAATGGCGGCTGTACTTCGGGGCGGAAAGAAATTATTGAAATGCTGCGTCAGCGGTCGCGCCCCTATTTGTTCTCGAATACGTTGGCTCCGGCAACTGTTGGCGCCACGCTGAAAGTACTTGATTTGCTAACCAAATCGACGGAACTTCCGGCCCGGACAATGACAAATGCAACTTATTTCCGTGGAAAAATGGAAGCTGCCGGATTTGATTTGGTTAAAGGAACAACTGCGATTGTCCCGGTCATGATCTACGATGCTCCGCTGGCCGTGAAATTTGCTGATGAATTACTGAAGGAAGGTATTTATGTGATAGGCTTCGTATTTCCGGTGGTGCCGAAAGGAAAAGCAAGAATTCGGGTTCAACTGTCGGCAGCGCATACCAAAGCACAGATTGATCAGGCTGTTGATGCATTTATTAAAGTGGGAAAATCGCTGGGAATTATCTAAACAAAGAATTCTCATTCCATATTAACGAATCACGGGGTGACTTGAAGTTACTCCGTGATTCGTTTTAGGTGTATTGAAGCGTATTACCTTGCAGGATTAAGTGACTGTTGTAATTTGCAATCGGATAAGGTTCTTCGGAATATCACATTTTCAGGGAACAGGCCTGAAAGTTTTTCAAACTTCGAGATCGCCTGCTGATTATCTTTTTCAATTTCAAGATATATTTTACCCAGAAAATAGGTTTTTATAATGTCGAACGATTTAAAATCAGCATTCCGCAGATTTTCGATTTTGTCCAAACAAGATTGTCCATTTTCCCTGTTTTTTTTGGCCTGAAATCCATAGTCCTCGAGAAAGTTGTATTTCATATATGAATCAAGCTCTGTTGTCATTTGCAAAATACTCTTTTCAAACGAATCAAATCCCTCAGTTTTTTCTGAGGAAATATTTTCGACATAAAGATGAAATTTCAGTATAGTCAGGTATTTGGAGAAGCTTTTATTTCTGAGATTCTCATAACGTATCTGATAGATGAAATAAGCCAGTTTGTTAAAATCCCGATTCCCGGAATCCGATCCATTTACAGAATTAAGCCCATTCAGAAATTCCGCTTCGGTTTCAGTATTTAAATTTGAAATCATCCGCCACCACAAATAGTCGATCATTATATATTGGGCAATTGGCGGCGATGTTTTTTTTAGATGCTCAATCTTTTCAGGAATACCTTTGAAGTCCTGATTGTATATTTTATGAACTATCTCATCAGCTTCCATGGCAGGCTGACTCCTGAGTTGAAAAAAAATGAGCGAGAGAAAGGTTAGAAAGGTGAGTTTTAACCTGAATTGAACTTTCCTGGCCATTTCAGATTAGTTTATTGATTTTTGCCCCCGGCTTCAATGTATTTGAGGATTGATTGGTAAGACTCGTTTCGTTTGCTTTCTTGCTTTTCCAATGCCAGACGTTCTGCTTTGTTTGCCCCTCCCATGTAATATCGCTGAAACCATGGCAAAATAACGGCAATGGCTTCCAGAGCAGAATATTTTGCAGCAAATGTTGCGGCCAGGTAAATTATTCCGCCCAACAAAACGGTTGAATTTACGGACTCTTTATAATTCCCGGTATATGCCTGCCCGGTTCCAGGTACTATAAGACTTAACAGCCATGCTGTATGCGGATTATACCGTTTTTCTGATTTCCTTATTTTCTGAAATTCTTTTTTAATGCCCGAAATGCTGTTTTTTTCTGAAAATTTGCCGGTACTCTTTTTAAATGCAGTTTCAGCAAGTTCATCCTGTTTTAATCCAAAGTAAGCAATTCCTTTAAGGAAGTTCAGCTTTATGTCTTGTTCAGCGATCTTTGCCGAATCAAGATTCATCAGTTCAGACAGGGCTAACATGAATTGTTTATCCAGAATAAGGGAGAATGATTTTCCTAATATTGCCTCTGTTTTTATGCTGTCAGTTGTGCCTGAGAAATAAGCCCGGTCGAAGAACAGGGCGCTCATGTCGGTTTTATTCAGGTTAAGATAGCAATTAGCAATCTTTAAACATAACTTATCGGATTCTGTGTAACCAAAGAAGAGCGCCCGGTTGTATTCGTTGGCAGCCAGTTCAAAATTCCCTTTCGCATATTGCTGATCCGAAAAAATTACAATCTTATCGGTGTTTTGGCAAAATGAGGATTGAATAATGAACAAATTAATTATCAGTGAGAATATAACTGCGGGTTTTGTTAACCAATTCATCTTCCTTGTTTTTATTGTATTTTTTTGCAGCCTGTACACTTCCATAAATATTTCCTGAATAATAAACTGCGGAGAGTGTCCCCATTGCCCAAGGGTAAAAGCTGTTGGGGTTTTTATTAAATCCCCTTACTGCAACAAAAGCAGCAGTTGATGTCATTAAGAATGAAATTACACCGTCTTTCCATCTTCCGGAATAGGCTTTGCCGGAACCAGGTAAAACTGCCGAAAACAGGCCTGCCAGAGATGGATTTTTCTTTTTTAGGGCTAATCCCTGGATGGTGATCTCTGCCAACGATTTATTGATACCGCCATTCATCTTACTGGCAAATTGGTCTGCTTCTTTCCATTCTTTTCTCATCAAAATGGTCGAGAGTTTTAAATTATGATCTGCTGTAAACAATGGGTTACTGTCAAGGAAAGAAGCCGCATCCAGATATTTGTCATTCTGTATCAGGAGTTTAAAATATTCCGACCCAAAAGTGGTATCCATTTCACTAAAATTGAGGTTACCTGAATATCTTTTATAGCAATCAATGGCTTTACCAAAATTATTTTCTTTCCGGCGTATTTTGAAGAGGTACAAAAATGACTCCCGGTCATCAGGCTTTAAAAAGACACACCGCTCAAATTCGCGCACAGCCAAATCGTATTGATTTGAATTGTATAAATATTCTCCAAACTTAAGCGAGTTCCGATGATCATAAAAGTCCTGAGCAAAAAGATCAATGGAAATAAGGAAGAACAAGAGTAGAAAATTAGTTTTCAATGGGGTCAAAATATTTTCCGGTTTTGGGGTCTGTTAAGTATGAGCCCTTAGTTACCAATGGATGGCAACGCATCAGGCGGTCTGATATTTTCAGGAATGCAATGAATTTACTTTTCTCGTGGTGAATACATTCAATGGCATAAACAGAACATGAGGGGTAAAAAACGCAGGCGTCAATGTCTTGCGACGAGATGAAATTCTTGTAGAAGATAAATAGGGTTGAAAATGTACCTTCAATCTCATTTTTGCTTCCTTTAGCCAATACAGAATAATTGATTTTTTCGGAAGGCTGGAACAGAGAATCGGTGCGATGGATGTACATCGACAGTTGTGCGGAACAATCACTGGCTGTCCCGAAAACAAAGATAAAGAACAATGAAAAGATCAAAAAATTCCTCATATCTTAATTCTTTCCTGGCTGATAGTTATAATCCGAATCATGTCCGGATTCGTTGATCTGAACGTTATCAAATTGAATGATCTGGTATGTTTTTCTTCCGGAAAAATAATTAACAGCAAGTATTTCAGTTGGTATTTCAACGCTGTTTATAAAAGTAAACTTTTTAAAGATTTGACGGCTTATAATTTCCCCTTTTTTGCCTTCAATAATCACAGACTGCAATCTCTTGTTTTTACTTGAGACAAGGATATTCCCCAAAGGAAAATCGGGCAAAGCCGGAGCGGTCCATTTGGTAATGATTAAGTCGCCCGACTTTTCAATGTTTGTTGCCCTGTAACTCGAGTTTTTCAATCCAAAGTCTGAGATGTCATTGTTCAGCATAAAATGAAAAATTGAAAACTCAGGTTTTAAAGGACTTCCCTGTGTTGAAATCAGCTTTCCATTTTGAAATCTATAAACCAATGTGTCGACTGAAACATACGTTTCCTTTTGTGGAAATGAGATGTTGTACAGTACTTTCTTAATATTTCGATCATATCGGACAGTTCCTTTTGTATATTGGAAAGTACTGTCCTGGTTTTTAATTTTTATGGTAATATCAGCTTTAATCCGATATGAACTTTGAGAATATAAGCCGATAATCGTCAAATAGAAAATACAAAACAGAAAGATTTTCCTGGTCATAATACGCCTAAAAAATAATTAGTCAGTAGCACTTTAACACTACTGACTAATTGATTAAATTATAATTTAGAAAAATTTATTAATATGCAAGATCTCCTGATGATGCCGCAGCAGCAATAACCACTGCATAAAATACTATACCAACAATTGTGCTAACAACGCAACCAGTAAGGGCTTTTTTGGTTTGAGCCTTATTTTCGAGCACTAAATAAACAACTAAAAGGCCTACCCAACCGAACACACAACCCCATAAAAAAGAAGGTATTCCGAGTACAAGTTCATCAGAAGAAGCACTGAAAGGCAGAGTTGTAGTTGAAGAAATACCATTAAGCAATGTGGCATTTTCCTGACTTATTTCAGTGTAAGTTTTGTCATTATTCTGCGCCAGGTATTGGTCCAGATCAGAAACTTCAGTGAATGCATCATAGATTTCTGATTCGTCAAACTCAGTTACAGACTGAATTTCGCTTTTCGTGATTGAAGTAGATGTCTTTGACGTAAAAGCAAAAGTTTGAATGCTGAACATTAGCACAGCTAAAAAGACACTGAATAACTTTAGAATGATTTGTTTCATAATAAGATGAGTTAATTGGTAAATAGGCTTTTAATTTGCAAGCAATATAATACAATAATTTTGAATTATCGATAATTAGACATTCTTTTTGAACTAATATTTGAACTTTATTTCTTTTGTAATGCGGGGTATTTGTCAATCCATAAGTGTAAATGATTTATAGTACTCTATTTTTTTAGCGATACTGAATCACTGATTGATCAAGCTGTTGACGCATTTATTAAAGTGGGAAAATCGTTAAGTGTAATTTAATCCGGGCGGATTTATTAAATAGTGAAAGGCTGTCAGATATTTCTCCTGACAGCCTTTTATATATAGTACAATCCTTTGGGTTGTTACCCCGAAGATTGCCGGAATTCGTTCATCCCGCCAATATTTAAGTGATCCGTTTGTTAATCATCATCGTCATCGTAGCGATGATCATATTCAACCTCTCCGAATGACGAAAAATTGCTCTTTATTTTTAGGTAGAGTGAGCTGTTTGATGTGTTGCTGATTACAATTTTACCATCAATTAGCTGCGCAAGATCAAGCTCTGATTGTAAAATTGTATTCATTAGCAAAGTCAAATTAAGATCAATCAATGCTGAATAATCATTAATTCCGTCGAGTTTTGCGCCTTCCTGTTCCACTCCAAATTCCAGTTCTTCGTTAATAACAATCTCTACCGGTATTTTAACTCCGAGTACATTGGTATAACTGCCCGACAGATAAAATGCCGGAGCATTGCCGTCCTGGGATTTTGACGCTTTAATGTGTAACTCCACTTCTTTGTATATTCCCGGGTCGAGAGTGATACTCCCAATTACTGATGCTGAACTAAAAAGATCGACTGTTTTTGATCCTCTCCATTCATAACTGACATGGTGCGTGTTCTGAGCATTTTCACTTTCACTCCCTTCGGCTTCAAATTCAATTTTAGATACATTCATGGTGCAAACATCCCAGCTAAAGGCAGGAGTGACTACTGCTGCTGATGAAGATGCTGATTTAAGAACAGGATAACTTTTGTTGGAAACCTGTATTTTTACCTGTAATTCTGAGGTTGTATCTGTTTGTTGTTTTTCACACGATACCAGCAATATTCCTGCGGTAATTCCAATTAATAGTAAGGAGCTGAATGGTTTCATTGTTTTCTTTTTTGCGTTAATGATGTTTTTTTGATAAGGCAGTCCTGAATGTGATCCGTTTAATTCTCCGGAAACACAGTCCCAGGCAAGTTGTTCCGTTTTCTCTATGGTTTTGAGACGTTTTGAAACAGAACCCTTCTTCTTTCTATCGAAATCTTACATTAGGACCCGACAGAAAATTGAAGAGATTTTAATTTATTTTACCTGGATGACGGCATATTTCGAAATTCTCCAGAATTCTTCCGGGTTTTCGATTTGCAGGTAAGCAACTTGTCCGTTTTCTTCAACCAATGAATAAGAATTGAGTGGATGTTCTGAAATCACACGGGCCTTCTTTGCATTCAGAGGAATCGTTTTTGTTGTGCGAATATCCAGTTCAGTAAAATATTTTGGATCAAAGTTTTCCTGAATAGCTTTGCTGGTGCCGATTCCCAGGATTCCACCTTCACGGTCCAGAATGCCTTCTTCTTTCAGCTCCTTGTAGGTTCCAAGAGCGACATGAGCGGTATTCAGTTTATTCGTCTTGTCTATAATCTGATTTTGCTTGTAGTTGATCGTATCAGCTTGTCTTTGCAAGTCTTGATCCATATTTTGAACTCTGGTGTTGAGTTCAGCCAGACTAATGTTTTTGTCTTCAATCATTTTCTTCAGTTCGGCAATTTCTGTGTTCTGGCTTTCGACAGTTTCAGTTAAAGCCTGAAGTCTCTTTTCATACGATTTTAAATTCAAGCCTGATTTTTTTAATTTCGCTTCCAGGTCAGCAATTTTTTTCTCGCTTTCTTCCAGCATATTGTCCATCAGTTTAATGTCTTCTACCATTAGCTGTTTCCTGTTTTTACCACCTTCTGCCTGAACCATAGAGATTTGACTTCTCTTTTCTTTAATGAATTTCAGATTGCTTTCAATTTCATTAAAGGTATTTTCCAAGTCATTCGTGATTGAATCTTTCTGTTGTATCATCTGGCTCAGATCGTTTTTTTCCATCATCAATGCTTTGATTTTAGCGTCTTTTTGTGTAAAAACATACGCTCCGCCAATGATGCCGGCAACCAAAATACAACTTGTAATAATGATTGTCGCTAACTGTGTTTTTTTTGTCATTTCCATAGCAAATTTGTATTAAGTAAATAAATTGTTTAAAAGATCAAACAGGGATTTGTTTGCACTAATTTGTCTAATGCACTTTTATGCAGTTTGACTTTGGAACAAGGCATGGCAATGCCCGTGCCAACAGTATGATGCTATTATAAGACATTGTTTATTAAGATATTGTGTAAGTGTGATCAGGATTCTGTTTTCTCAAATTGATCAAATTAAATCCTGAATTGATAAGGCCGGAAATAGATGATGCTTTATTCTTTGTTACTTTCCTTTAACATACGGTAGATAGTTGCCACGCCAAGGTCCAATTTTTCGGCCACCAGCTTGATGTTGTTTTCGTATTTGTCCAGAAACTTTTTTACAATCCGAATGTCGTATTCGCGCAGGCTGAGTTCTTCGTGGATTATGTTATTGAGTAAATCCTGTCCTCTGCCTAAAACAATGTGATCGGCGGTAATTTCATTCTGATCGGCCAGCGTGACTGCCAGTTCGATCACTGATTTTAATTCACGGATATTTCCGGGAAATGAATAGGAGAGCAACCGACTTGATGCCTCTGTGGTTAAAGTCTTCGGGGCCATATTGTTTTCTTTGCAAAACAGATTAATAAAATGCCTGGCCAGAATAATCACATCATTTTCGCGCTCGCGCAAAGGTGGTAATTCAATGGGAAGCCCGTAAAGCCGGTAATAGAGGTCCTGCCTGAAATTTCCTTTTTTGATTTCTTCGAGCAGGTTCTTATTGGTTGCAACAATGATACGGCAGTCCGTTTTAACAGGAGCATTGCTACCTATCCGCATAATTTCTTTTTCCTGAAGTGCACGTAGTAATTTGGCCTGCAGTGAAATATCCATTTCGGCCATTTCGTCGAGGAATAAAGTGCCGCCATTAGCTTCTTCGAATTTACCAATTCGCCGAAAAGCAGCGCCGGTAAAAGATCCTTTTTCGTGTCCAAAAAGTTCACTTTCAATCAGCTCTCTCGGAATTGCAGCAACATTGACCGGGATGAACGGTTGCTTTGAACGGTTGGAATTGTAATGTATAGCTTTAGCAACCAATTCCTTTCCCGTTCCAGTCTCCCCGGTTATGGTTACCGTAATGTTCGTCCGGGTTGCTTTTTCAATCAGTTCATATACCTTACGGGTAGCGGCACTGTTGCCAATGATGGTGTTTTGGTCGGTATATTTCTTTTTGACCTCCTGCCTTAAATTTACAATTTCCTTCCTCAGGTTACTGCCTTGCCGGATGTTACTGACTGTATTCAGCAATCGTTCCCGGATATCTTTCGACTTAACAATGTAGTCGAATGCTCCGTTCTGCAATAAAGTAACCACCACTTCAATGTCGTCCTGTTCAGAAATAAGGATGATTTGGATGTCTTCGTTAATTTCCTTGATTTGTTTGAGAACTTCCAGACCTTTCATGTCGGGAAGCCGGTAATCGAGGGTGATAACGTCCGGCTCCTGATATAGATTAGCCAGACAGTCTTTCCCTGTGGTAAAGGATTGTATTTCGTAATCGGGATTGAGCGAGAGGGTATGAACCAGCAATCGGTTGTACCATTCATCATCCTCAACGACAAATATTTTGAAAGCTTTTTCGGGCATTTATATAACGATTGGTAATTCTTTACCGGCAAGTTAATAAGTTTTTAGCTGAAACGAACGATCAAATTCTCATTTTGAGAAAATATTTAACTTTTGAAAAAAAGAGGTACGGATAATTTCGTGTGATTTAGGCTATTCTCCCCCGAGCTTTAGTTTCAGGATTGAATTGATGTGGCTGATTTCGTCGCTGATTGTTCCGATCAGTTCGTTTATATGTTCGGAACTGCTGTTTTCAGCAGTGTTTTCAAGTTGTTTTAAGTGGTTATAAAGTGAGGTTGCTTGCAAATGTTTGGCTGGAGCCGCAAGTTTATGTGCCGTTTCAGCCAGAATACTTCGGTCGGGACTTTGTGAATGCTGCTGAAATTTTGAAACTGCTTCTTCACTCGAGCGGATAAAAATTCGCAACATCTCTTTGAGAAAAACAGCATCGCCTCCTGAAATTCGTACCAGTTCATCCAAATCGAGTGTTGTGTTTTTCACAATTGCTTCATGACGCAGTTCCACTGTTTTCTCAGGAAGTAGTTCCATGATGGTTTTGAGAAAGACAGACTCAGCAAATGGTTTCAACAAGTAGGTGTGCATTCCTGCCAATTTTATCTTTTGTATATCTGCAGGTCGGGTAGTTGCAGTCAATGCTATAATTTTTGTCGATGGACGATACTGTAAAATCAATTTTGCCGCTTCGTATCCATCCATCACTGGCATGCGAATATCCATAAGAATCAAATCATAAGCGGTTTTATTAGCAAGCTCTACTGCTTCCTGTCCGTTATGGGCTTCGGTAAACGACACCTCCCATTTCTGCAGGATATTTTTAATCAGATACAGGTTGAACTCTTCATCGTCGACGATAAGAAAATGAAGCTTTTGAAACCAGGGGGGAACTTGCAGCTGCACAACCGAATGTTTTTCGATATTTTGAGGGTTACCTTTCTGATATGGTATTCTCAGTTTAAATCGTGTTCCTTTTCCTGGCTCGCTTTCTACTTCAATTTCTCCGTTTTGGAGAAGGATCAGCTTTTTCACAATGGCTAGTCCCAGTCCGGCGCCGCGTTGCTTTTGGGTGAGATCGGTATCCAGTTGAACAAATTCGTCAAAAATCCGCGACAGGTTTTCTTTAGATATGCCAACGCCTGTATCCGCAACTTCGATGTGCAGCAAGCAGTTTTGTTCCGTGATTTCTTCACCGGAAATAGTCAGTGAAACTTGTCCCTGGTTGGTAAATTTAATTGCGTTGGTAATCAGATTAATCAGGATTTGTTTTAGCCGGATCGGATCGCCCTGAATCACCAGATTTTTATAAATATCATTGTTGATAACCAATTCAATGCCTTTTTTCTGCGCCGAATCTTTGTGAAGCGAATGAACCTCTTTCAGAACTTCGTCGGGTAAAAAATCAATTTGCTCAATTTTTAATTTGCGGGACTCGATTTTCGAGAAATCGAGGGTGTCGTTCACCAATGCAATTAAATGTTCGGCTGATTTATGAACCACTTTCAAATCGGAAGTCATTTCAGCCGAATTCGCTTTTTGAAGCATTTGTTCGGCCAGTCCGTAGATGGCGTTTACCGGTGTTCGCATTTCATGGCTGACTGTTGCCACAAACATCTCTTTGGCTTTGGCCAGGCTTTCGGCTTCAGCTTTAGCTTTTTTCAGAACTTGCTGATAGGTTTTGTTTTTCTGAAGGTTTCGGAAGAAAAGGATCAAAATAATGATCAGCAGAGTCACCGCAGCAACAGTGAAAATTGCCATCCGCCGGAAAGTTTGAGCTGCCATTGAATCGGCTTCCTGCGTTTTTGTTTGCAGTCGTTCCTGTTCGTTGTTCTCAATGCTGGCAATGTGCCGGTTTAGCGTTTGGGTTAACCGGATGTTCTGTTCCAGCAGAGCCATTTCTTTTTTTTGTAATCTTTTAGCCTGACTGGTAATTTGTTGTTCGATTCCGGCAATTTCCTTTTTTATAATTTCCTTTTCCCTGGTTTTATCAATGATTAAAGTTCGTTGGGTCGTTGTATCTTTTTTACCAAATACCCTTTTGAAGAATCCTTTCTTTTCTTCCGGTTTAAAACGGATAGTATCAGGTTGGATAATGGCGGTGTCAATCTTGGAATAGAGCTTGGAAAATGAGTTATGAGCATCGGTTTTTGAACGATGGAGTGTCCTGATTTCATCCCAGATCAGCAGCTTCCGGTTGGCAAACAGTGAAATTGAATCGATGTGAATGATTTCTTGCGAACCGGGAATTGCATATCCGGTTAATGTATTCAATTTTTGCTGGATGGCTTTTCCCAAATACTGGTAAGGCTTTAGAAATGAGGTGTCGCCGGTCAGGCTGTAAAGCCTGATTGTATTTTCAACCTCGTTTAAATCAGAAGCGATATCTTTAATCAGAAGTAATTTGAGATCAGGACGTGCTTCTTTGTGGATGGTATCTACAATTTCAGAAAGACTTTGATAAGCCAGATACCCGGAAACAATTACTGCAATTGCGATGCAGATGGTTAAAAGGATAACCTGTATTTCAATCTTTACTTTCTTCATCTAATAGAATATCTGCATTTGCAGCATTTTGTTTAGCGAACAAATGAATTTTTGCTTTCCCATCGCTTAAAATTCATATAATTCTCGCATTTATCAGCGCCTGCTAATAGTATTTGCTCTCCTTCAGAAATTCATATACAGTAGTTGCCATCAGGAGCAAAAGGAAGAAATATGAAAAATTTTCAATCGGGATGTGGATCAGACGAATGTTTAAAGTATAGGTGTTGTTGTATTCTACTACCGGAAGTGAGGTCAGAATTCCGTTGACAATGAGAAAAGGGACTAGCAAAACGAAATAAGCCAGGTAAAATTTGGTGAGATGTTGCTTAAACTTATTCCTGAAAACAGTGTAGGTCAGGTAAACGCCCGAAAACAGGAATGTGATAAATGTATATCCCTGATACCTGAAAAAGTAGCTCATCAGGGCAAACCCGACAATCAGCAACAGGCTGAATGCCAGAAAGGGATTGGCATATTCGTATTTTCTCAGATAAAATTTCAGCGCTTCATAAACAAAAATAGCTGAATAGGGAACTGCCAGAAAGAAAAACCACTGCTCAACGGGTAGTCCGACCAGGTCTTTGCCAATCAGATACTCCGGATTGTATCCCCAAATTCTCAACCGGGTGAAGCTGATATCCCACATCAGGAAAACAGCTCCGGTAATTATAATAGCCGGCAGAATGTATTTCAGGTTTTTATAAAATTGCATTTTTTTGTCGAAACTCAAAACAAGTGGCGCTGCCATTGTAATGAGCAGAATAATCAGGTAGGTGTAATTTTTGAACTCCATTGAAAATCATTTTAAGTTTTCATGCAGAACAAAGATAACTCAATCCGGCAGACTGATCAATCCTTTTGCGCGCAGTTTTATAAAAACAAAAGGGTGCCCACATCAACTTTGAGCACCCTTTGAATGGAGAAAATCAATTATTAGAATATTTTGTATCCAATTCCGATACCAACGCCGAAAGTGTCTTTTCCGTAAGTTTCGTTGTAAGTTCCGAAAGTGGCATCAGTGAATGATTTTGTATCATCCTTGTAGGTGGTCAGCATCATCCCGGCATCGAGCACCAGGCGTTTGTTCATGTTCCACTGAAAACCCAGGCCAACCGTGTACGAATCGTTGCTGTAGCTGAAATCGCTCTGATATTGTTTGCTGACTCCGGTGTTCGAGTTCATATAACCAGCACTCAGGGCAAAGTTGTCGGTTAAATGGTATTCTGCACCCAGGGCTAATTCCACGTAATTTTTGTCAATAGTACGTTCTTGTCCATATACATTATTCCCCCAGTTTACATTCTTATCAAAATACAAGGTGTATGAGCCTGAAATTTTCAATGCGTCAGTTACCTTGTAATCTGCACCAGCGGCAAGGATGGCCGGAATATCACTGCTTAACTCTTCTGGGAAAAGCGTTGGGTATGTATCTTCTTCAGATGGGGTATTGGTAAGTTTCAGGGTTGTTCGATGCTCGTATTTTAAACCGATATTCAGTTTGTCGAAATGAAGATCGACGCCAATCATCGGAGTAAAACCAGTTCCGGTTTGTTTGGTATCAACGTTTTTGTCAGCAGTAGCAGTAGAATTTGCACCCATTTTAGCTGCGTTTGCGGTAAATCCGAGAGCGGCGGCATTAAGTGTTGCAGCAGCAGTCCCAATGTTCATCCCAGTGGTGCTGATACCTGCGGCACCCAGCAATTGATTAACAGCAGCTTGTGTTGCAGGAGGCATTGCTGATAAAGGTGTTGTAGCCGGGGTTCCTCCACTGATTGCACTGGTCAGGCCAGTAGATACAGCTGTTGAATTGGTGGCAAGTCCTTTCAAAAAGGTATTTCCGTCGGCAAAAAATTTAGTTGCCGATACCATTCCCCCGGTATAGGATGTTCCAAAAGCTGGGTAGGTCGGATTAACCTTCACATCTTTCAAATAACCGCTATAAATGTTGATTGCGTTGGTCATCCGAACACCCGCTGAAACCGAAATATGTTCGTTGATTGCATAACTGGCGTTTAACTGAGAACCGTAAAAAACGCTGGATGCTTCAAACAACATATCAACTGAATAAGCTGTAGTTGAAATGTTGCTTGCTGAAAGCGATGCAGGAATAGTCGAAATTAATTTTTCGAAACTTGGAAGCCCGGTTTTAAATTTTGCGCTTCCGCCACCTCCATTGGGTCCAAAACCGGCAGAAAATGCCCATTTGTTCATCTTATAAACCGCATAAGCATCCGGAAATACAGGAGCAAACACATCTCCTTTATATTCCTTGTTGTTTAGTTTGGGAAATTCACTGGTAATGGTGCGGGTCTGCCAGATCGTTTGGTTTTGCAATCCAAAATAGAACCCATCTTTTAACTGAGTCAAACCAGCCGGATTAAAATAAACGGCATCCAGGTCGGTCGAGGCATTGCGCGACAGCATACGTACAAATTGGGCGCTTTGATTGGAATTTGTTAAAATACCGCCAGCGTAGGCCATATTCATAAACAAAAATACTCCGGATATTAGAACAGCAATTTTCTTCATGTTTGGTTTTTTAAGATTTGTCGGTAACAAAAATATAAATATTTGTGACGAACGGAAATAATCCACTTGAAAATCAGTGAATTGAGAACATTCAAACGAAGAACTTTATTGTTCGAACAAAACAAAGCCCGGCTCTTTCGGAGTCGGGCTTTCCCAGTAAATATATTTTGATGTTACAGGTGAATCACTTCGCCGTAGGCTGCTGCTGCTGCTTCCATAATGGCTTCGCTCATGGTGGGATGGGGGTGAATGGATTTAATCAACTCGTGACCGGTAATTTCGAGTTTCTTGGCCACGACCAGCTCGGCGATCATTTCCGTTACATTTCCGCCAATCATGTGAGCGCCGAGCAGTTCTCCATATCTGGCATCAAAAATCAGTTTGACAAATCCATCCTTTTGCCCCGCAGCGCTGGCTTTTCCGCTGGCCGAAAACGGGAATTTACCTACTTTAATTTCATAGCCGGCTTCCCGTGCTTTTTGTTCGGTCATTCCTACCGATGAAACTTCGGGATTGGTATAGGTACATCCCGGAATGGTGGAGTAGTCGATTGGATGAGGGTTTAATCCGGCAATCTTTTCCACACAAACTATTCCCTCAGCTGATGCGACATGGGCGAGGGCTGGCCCGGCGATAATGTCGCCTATGGCAAACACCGATTCAACATTGGTCTGATAGAATTCGTTAACTTTTACCTTGCCTTTTTCGATGATGATGCCCAAATCTTCCAATCCAATGTTTTCAATATTGGGAGCGATACCAACTGCTGATAAGACGATTTCAGCCTCCAGCGTTTCTTCTCCTTTTTTCGTTTTTACAGTGACTTTACACAATTCTCCGGACGTGTCAACCGATTCGACTGAAGCACTGGTCAATACTTTCATTTTCATTTTTTTGAACGAGCGCTCCAGCGTTTTAGATACTTCATCGTCTTCGTTTGGAACCACGTTGGGCATGTATTCAACCAGAGTCACATCAGTCCCGATGCTTTGGTAGAAATAGGCAAATTCGCTCCCAATGGCGCCTGAGCCAACTACAACCATCGATTTAGGTTGTTTGGGCAGGGTCATGGCTTCGCGGTAACCGATAATTTTTTCGCCATCCTGTTCGAGGTTGGGTAATTCGCGTGAGCGGGCTCCGGTAGCCACGATGATATTTTTAGCCGAATGCAGGGTACGCTTCCCGGTTTCGTCGGTCACTTCCACAGAATTTTTGTCGATCAGGCGGCCATAACCGTGTATCACTTCAATTTTATTTTTGGTGAACAAGAACTGGATGCCTTTGCTCATTCCTTCGGCAACACCTCTGCTCCGTTTAACCATGGCTTCAAAATCGGGTTTAACTTCGCCGGTGATCGAAACGCCGTAATCAGCAGCATGTTTGGCATATTCGAGCGCCTGTGCACTTTTCAGGAGCGATTTAGTTGGGATACATCCCCAATTCAGGCAGATTCCGCCGAGGTTTTCTTTTTCAACCACCCCAATATTCAAGCCCAACTGGGCAGCCCTGATGGCAGCGACATATCCGCCCGGACCACTGCCTACTACTAAAACATCATAACTCATATCGTAAAGTTTCTTTTGGGTTTAAAACAAACAGCATAATTAACATTCCTACGAAAGAAAAGTTCTCGAAAATGGCGGCATAAAAGAGGGATATAAAAAGAATATTCGATAGAATACCATACCGGTTCAGGCATTGGGGCTTTGCCCCAAACCCCAAATCCTTTTTTGTCTTGACACAAAAAAGGATTCAAAAAAGGTCAAGGCTTAGCCCGCTTCGCACGAAAAACCAGCGCTTGACGACTAAAATCTTTTAAACTCGCCTTCGGCTCAAACAGAAAAGATTTTTTAACGCCGTCTTCACTTGTTTTTCGGCTCACCGGCCCAGGCCAGTCGCATCCCAAACATTTCCTGATGTAACAAACGGACATTAAAAAAAGCCGCTTTATGCGGCTTTCATATCTTTCGGCGAATTAATTCGGGAAGAGCTCTTTCAGTTTTGCTTCAAGCTTTTCGCCTCTCAAGCCTTTGCCAATAATTTTTCCGTCTTTATCGAGAAGAAAAGTTTGGGGAATTGCATTGACTCCGTATAAGCGGGCCGGGGCGCTCTGCCAGTACAGAAGGTCGGAAACATGCAACCAGGCAAGCTGGTCGTCTTTGATGGCCTTTACCCATTCTTCTTTGCCGCGGTCGAGTGAAACGCCCAGAATTTCGAATCCTTTTGGATGATATTGCTGATAAAGTTTAACTACGTTGGGATTTTCCTGCCGGCATGGACCGCACCAGGATGCCCAGAAATCAATCAACACTACTTTTCCGCGGAGCGACGACAATTGGATCGGTTTTCCATCCGGATCATTCAGGGTAAAATCGGGAGCTTCGACGCCAACTGCTGTCTTTTTCTTTTCGGCGATCATCTCTTTCAGCTTGACAACATATTCCGACTTTTCAATTTCAGGGGCAAGCGAGTTGGTTAAGCTTTCAAGCTCTTCATCTTCAAGCTGACCGGCCAATTGGCTCAGAGTTACAAATGCCGAGACAACCGAACTCGGATGTTCTTTGACAAAGTTTTTCGTGTAGACTTTGTTGTTGTCGATCATGGCCTGATAGTCGATTTTTACCTTTTCGGCATCGCTGGTGTTGCCGCTGGCCATGGCGCCCTGGTACTTTTCCTGAAGGGCCATTACTTCTTTATTCAGGCGTTCCATTTCGTTGATATAAATCTGGAAGACATCCTGACTGGCAGACCCGCTAACTTTGGTATTCCGAAGGCTGTCTTTTTTTGCCTTGACGGAAATACTGGCATTTTCGAGGAAAAACTGTGCAAAATAATCCTGATCGTTCAGGCGAAGAATGCGGAAGTCGGGCATTTCCATTTTGCCTTCGAAAGTGAATTTTCCGCCAACGAGGTCGGTCGTATCAACATTTACAGGTTGCCCGTCGACTAATTTCAGCAGGTAAACCTTACCGGTTTCTGCTCCGGTGATCGAACCCTTAATTGTAAACTTATCTTTTGCCGTTTGGCAGGAAACAACCGCCAGGGCAAGTACCAGAATTGCTAAAACATTTCTCATTCATTTTATTTTTATGGTGATTAATTATTTCCGGATTTGATTGTAAAAATCGAGTAATTTTTTGGCTGCCACAAACGACGAAATTTCTTCTTTCAGAACTTTCTGCTCCGATTCGTTCATCATTGCTTTGATTTGTTCGTTCTGATAGAAATTGTTCCGGAGGTGTTCGTTAATCGTTTCGTACATCCAGAATTTAGATTGCTCATTTCGTTTATGCTGAAAGTATCCGCTGTTTTTTGTGAACGCAAGATATTCGTCAATGGTGTCCCAAATTTCGCTGATACCGGTTTTCAGATAGGCCGAGCAGGTGAGCACTTTGGGTTTCCAGCCCGATTCGGTGGCGGGAAACAGGTGCAAGGCGTTCATATACTGAATGCGAGCCAGTCCGGCTTTCTCGATGTTGTTGCCGTCGGCTTTGTTGATGGTGATGGCATCGGCCATTTCCATGATGCCGCGCTTGATGCCCTGCAATTCGTCGCCGGCACCAGCCAGCATGAGCAGCAGAAAGAAATCGACCATGGAATGCACGGCGGTTTCGCTTTGCCCCACGCCAACAGTTTCGATAAAAATATGGCTAAACCCGGCTGCTTCGCACAGCACAATGGTTTCGCGGGTTTTACGGGCCACACCGCCCAGCGAACCTGCTGACGGAGAAGGGCGGATGTAGGCCAGCGGATCGGTCGAGAGATCTTCCATGCGGGTTTTGTCGCCCAATATGCTGCCTTTGGTGCGTTCGCTGCTGGGGTCGATGGCCAGTACGGCGAGTTTTTGTCCGCGCGCCGTGATGTGTTTGCCCATCGCTTCAATAAACGTGCTCTTGCCCACACCCGGAACACCGGTGATGCCAATGCGAACCGAATTTCCGGAGAAAGGGAGGCACTTGACAATGATTTCCTGGGCAATTTCCTGGTGTTCGGGCTTCGAACTTTCGACCAGCGTGACGGCCTGACTCAGGATGGTGATGTCGCCGTTCAGGATGCCATCAACGTATTGCTGCACCGATAAACTGCGCTTTTTCTTGTGCTTCAGGAAGCGTTTAACCGAGTCTTCGCTGACCGAAGGAAGCGGCTCAACGCCCTGGTTGACATTCAATCCCGCGTATTCGGGATCGTTTTCGATATGGTGGTGGTGCTGATCGCCAATCATGGTTACTCAAAATTTTATGCGAATGTAACGAACACCGGACAATTTTAGGCATGGGTGACTGAAATAATGGAGATTTTAAATGACGGTTTAAATTTCGCGGTGGGGGAAAAGAATTTTAAGATGATCATTGAGCAATGCCCGGAGAGGAGCAAGCATAACAAGGAGAAACTCAAGCAATGCCCGGAGAGGAGCAAGCATGAGGCGGAGACGGGTAAACATTGGCCGGAGACAGGCAAACATTGGCCGGAGAGGAGCAAGCATGAGGCGGAGACGGGTAAACATTGGCCGAAGAGGAGTAAGCATTGCAGGGAGACCATTAAACATTTCAGGGAGACAGGCAAGCATAGCCGGAAGACCGTTGAGCAGGACCAAATGAATGACCCATTCAGGAGGCAAAAAAGCCGGATGTTCCTGAAAAAAAGTGAGATATCGGCTTGACTTATCTATTTTATTGTTGTAACTTGCTTTCATAATTTGTATTATTTCTGATTTAGAAACCAAAAATTCGACCCAAAATGAACAAAAAACAAGAAAACCATTTCAGCATGTACCTTGCTGCCGTTGATTTCTGTGACTTGAACACCGTCATCACCGCCCCTCTCCCCAATTTCAGTATTAACCAGACCAAACTGAAAACTACCTGTACTAAGATTCACCTGATTTCGGAAGAACTGGCCGCCGATATCAGCGGAACAACTGACGACAAAAATGTTTTAAAAGAAAACCTGGTTATACGGGCGGCTGACACGGCCCGCAAACTGATGGCTTTTGCCAGACTGAGCAAGAACCAGAAGTTACTGAAGGAAGCCAGCTTCACTGAAACGGATTTGAGGCGGTTGCCCGACACCATTTTGTGCGACACTGCCAAACTGATATACGACCGCGCCCAGACTTACCTGGCTTCGCTGGCCGAATACCTGGTTACCGACGAAACACAGGCTGCTTTGCTTCAGTCCATTACCGATTATACGCAGGCGCTGGCCTCGCCGCGGGTTGAGAAGGTGAGCCAGGTGCAGGCCACCAAACAACTGGCCGAATTGTTCGCGGCAGGCGACGAAGCCCTCGCGAACATGGACGCGGTGGTTGAGATTGTACGCATCTCGCAACCCAATTTTTATGTGGGGTATAAATCGGCCCGAAAAGTGATTGAATCGGGTAACGGGAAACTGGCGGTGATGGGTACAGTTACCGATGCCCTGACCAACGAGCCGGTGCGCGGGGTGGTGATTTCGTTTTGGCCCGATGGCGATGGGATGAAAACTGCCGCAACGGGCGATGCCTCGCTGGTGAAAAAGACTGCCGAAAAAGGCGGGTTTAAGATATCGTCGATGCCTGCCGGGACGTATCGCGTAACGCTTCAGAAGGCAGGATACGCCGAACAAACCCTAACAGTTTACGTGAACAATGGCGAACTAACAGTGGTGGATGTACAACTGGCCAAAGTGTAAACAATGGCTATGGCTAATCCTGACAGGTTTTTAAAACCTGTCAGGATTTAAGCCTCGGAGGCACGAGTTATAAACGCGCGCCAGCGAAGGTCAAATTGGGCGTCTCTGTGTATGTATATTTCCATAGGGGCACAGATTATAAATCTGCGCCAGCAAGGGGAAAATTAGAAGTCCGCCTGACAACCTATAGACTTCGCATTTTGTATTGTTTTTTTGAATATTTCAGCGCTATGTTTGAGGCTGACAATACGAAATGCGAAAGATTAAATTCGTAAGTTTAAAAGAGACACTCAGCTAAAAATCAAACATTTAAAAAACATACTAATCAATAATTTGGTTGTTTAATAATATTCATAAATTTGAAGGAGTATTGCGTATATTAAAAAGTTATGCAACATTATAAAACTAAAACATGAGACAAGTAAGACTGCTTTATTTAATCTTTTTTCTATTTACGTTGACATTTAATGCAAATGCAGAGAATCATGATCATATTGGAAATTCAACGAATACAGATAATTGTGAAAAAAAGGAAAATTTATCAAACGTTTCAAATTCCCAGACAGTTTATATATGCACTGGTTCCTATGCATATGCCTACCACAGTAGATCTGATTGTCCGGGTTTAAATAATTGTAAAGGAGAGATCAAATATGCAGATGAAAATTTTGCTGTTAATAATTTAGGAAGAGTACCATGTTGTAGATGTTGGAGTAATGTAACAGGGCGTTGCAAGGATGACAATCCATATTATGGTGGTTCGGGTGGAGGAGATGATAATTCAGAAGCTTTGGCCTACATTGCGCTGGCGGTCGTCATTGCAAGTGCAGCAGTTTTATCAAATGATATTTATATCTATCCTACTTATTCTTTTTATAAAGGCAACTACAATGACAATCGTTCGGGAATTTCCCAAGCGACAAATAGTCCTGGATGGGTTTTTGGATTTCGAAAAACTTTCAAACATTCAGCATTAGAATACGGTGGAAGTTATTTCAAATCAGCATTTGAAAACAATTATGGTGACGGCTATTCATACACGGAGGAAAATGACCGGTGGGGTATGCATTTCAACTTTGTTCATCAGTTGTTTTACAACCAAACGCCGTATTGGGTTAAGGTATATTTAGGTCCTTCATTAAATTACATTTATGATTTTGGTTATGGGGGTCTCATTGGGACTGAAATTAGAATATTTGATCGTCTGAAATTCGATTTGCGATATGAATATACAACACAAACAAACCAAATTCAAGCGGGTCTAATATTTACATATCAGAAAAAATTATTTTGGCAGAAATAATAACGTTGCATAACATCAGCTACCCGTCCTTTAGCTTCCTACGTTGGTGGCAACCTTAAAAAAAGACAATGGCATACATAACGAAAGCTAATTCAAAACGAATCCTTAAAAAAATCAATCTTAGTTCGATTGGTGACATTGAAGGTGATGTATATAAAATGCCTATTTATTTTTTAAGTAAATGGGAGACTAAGTATTTGTTATTAATGCAATCGCTTTTAAAAGAACCTGAAAAATTTGCAATTGAAGTTTATCAGCCTGTTGTAAACAAAGATACATACCAATATGTATATGAGAGTGAACAACCTCCGTCTTATCATACAAATAAGGATTGTGAAAGATTACATTCTAAATTTAAAAATTTCGAAGTTCCATTTGAGATAAAAGCTCGCATTCGCGAAAAAGGTGGAGATGAAGAGCTTGAGAAAATGCAAGTTCAAAAATTTAGAGATTGGTTTAAGAATCATTTTGATTTATTTCAAAATGAACCTGACAAATTCCTAAAACGATTAGATATTGATTGGAATGTTCAAAGGAAATTGAATGAGATAGACAAGGAAAATTCTGGAATAGAAAATTTTGACAATTATGATTTAGCAGATTTTGAAAAAGAGATTGATAAAATAATTCACGAAGCAGGTAGATTTTTTACTTCGAATCCAGACAAACAAAGCATAATAAGGCGATTTCAAAAACTGACTTTTCTGGCATATAAGAAAGATGCCATTGAAAATAATGATACTCATTTAAGCGATTCAGAATTAAAAGATTTCCTTCGTGAATATGATTCGAAATTTAAAAAGCCTTTAAAAGAGTTACTAATTGAATACTATCGAATTAAGTATAATCCAGATTTATCATTTGATGGTAAAATATTAGAAAGGCTAAATTTTAGGGAATGTTCTTTTTGCAATGGGACTATGACTTTGGACTATGTGATTGATGCAACCTTATCAGAAGAGAATAAAAATGAAACAATTGATGATTTACCATTTTGAATAAAAAAAAGGCAGCCACCAACACGTGGTATAGCCAATAAGGGTTTCAGTGGTATGCGAAGTTCATCACCCGCATCAATCTTTCGTCTCGGTTGATAGGAACGTCGCTCCGCAATCCCTTACTGGCCATACCACCAACGTTAGCGGTAAGCATAAGTGCTATATTGGATAAAATAATTAAAATAAATATTAATCAACTTAGTACATGACAAAAATACAAATAGCTGATTATCAGCAAAATAAGTATTGAAATATTTGTTTAAAACCCTTAATATCATTACCTTACAAGAGATTACCACATCACTTAGTAGGAAATATGACACCCAGGGTAGATGCTAAAAGTAGTGAATTTGTTTCCATTTTCCATAAGCAATCAGGTTGGAATCTGGCACGAGTAAAGTTCTTTGTTTTCATGATCAGTGCACTATGTAAGGTGCAAACAGTTGGTTTTGAGAAGTTGGCTACAGCTTTTGACAGTAATGCCAGTACCAGTTCCTCTCTGAGGAGAATCCAGCGGTTTATGGCTGAATATCTACTTGATACAGATTTGATCGCCAAATTGATATTCAGGCTATTACCACACAAGCCACCTTTCCGTTTGGCTATGGATAGGACCAATTGGAAGTTTGGACAGCAGAATATCAATGTATTGGTAATTGCAGTTGTTTATCATGGAGTTGCTTTTCCGCTGTTGTTTAAGTTGTTGCCCAAGTTTGGTAATTCAAACACCGATGAACGCATTGAATTGTTTGAACGGTTTATCCGTCTTTTTGGATCTGCTTCGTTGGATTGTTTGACCGCAGATCGGGAGTTTGTTGGAGAACGATGGATCAAGTATCTGAATGAGAACCGGATTCGTTACTATATCCGCATCCGCGAAAACTTCTGGGTACTTCAACCTCATAATGGCAAACGAGTTAAAGCCAGTTGGCTGTTTGCCGATTTGCCGCTAAATGCTTGCCGGGTGAACCACCGGATTGTTTATCTGAACGATCAACTGTGTTATCTGTCAGCTTCAAAAGTAAAGAACAAAGATGGAAAGCCTGAATTGCAGATTGTTATCTCATTTAGCAAGCCAGAAGATGCACTCAATATTTACAAAGAACGAGGGCAGATTGAAACTGCTTTTAGGGCATTAAAAACAAGTGGTTTTAATATTGAAGATACACACTTGACTGAAATTGAAAGAATTGAAAAACTGTTTGCAGTGGTGATAGTAGCTTTTACATGGGCATATCTGGTTGGTGATTATTTGCACAGATACATCAAACCAATCCCGATCAAGAAGCATGGAAACAAAGCGAAAAGTCTATTCAAAAATGGGCTAATTTATATTGCATCTGTTCTTTTAAACGCTTTCTTTCAAGATGATATCGATATTTTTAATTTTTTGTCATGTACTTAGATTAATCAATTAAAGAGGGAGGTAAAATGCGACATAAAAGATTAAGATTAAGTGCAGTACTTTTGTTCTCACTCGGACTAACAGTACTACAAGCACAAGAAACCGTTCACACCACAGGCGGAAACGCTTCGGGTAGCGGTGGATCGGCGAGTTATTCCATTGGTCAGATTGTTTATCAAGCCCAATCCGGAACAAACGGTTCAGCAGCCCAAGGAGTACAGCAACCCTACGAAATTTCGGTAGCAACAGGCATTGAAGAAGCCAAAGGTATAAACCTTGTGGTTTCAACTTACCCAAATCCGACAACCGACTATCTAATATTGGAAGTGAAAGACATTCAACTTTATACGTTATATTTTCAACTGTTTGATTTGAACGGAAAACTCTTACAAAGCAAAAAAATTACCGATATCCAAACAACTATTGTTGTGAGAAATCTAGTTCCTTCAAGCTATTTTCTGAAGGTAATCGCCAACATTAAAGTCCTAAAAACATTTAAAATCATTAAAAAATAAGAAGTCATGAGAAAAGTATTTGCAATAATAGCAGCAATAATATTGACTATATGTGTGTATGCTCAGGCACCTCAAAAAATGAGTTATCAGGCAGTAATCCGCAATAGTAGCAATTCCTTGGTAACTAACAAAAATGTGGGCATGAAAATAAGCATACTAAAAAGCTCTGTAACAGGAACAGTAGTTTACGCAGAAACACAAATGCCAACCACTAATGCCAACGGTTTATTAAGCATTGAGATTGGCAATGGAACACAGGTTAGTGGTGGATTTAGCACTATTGACTGGTCAAACGGACCGTATTTTATTAAAACCGAAACAGACCCAACAGGTGGAAATAATTATACTATTTCAGGAACAAGCGAATTGCTAAGTGTGCCCTATACCCTTTATGCTAATAATGCCCTTTTGGCTAAAAATGTTGAAATGAATGCAGACGGAGGCTATTTGCTGAACTACCATTGGGCTGGCAACATAAAAGGCAACAATTGGATAAATCTGTCACCAACTAATGTTAACTGGAAAGGAAACCGAAAAATAATGCTGAACGGGTACGTTCATCTTGAATTTAAATTTCCACAAGAAGCCTTGGATAATCATTTTGGCTCAGGTACAGCCGATGTTGATATGTATTTAAAATACAACGGACAAACCATCATGCCCCTTAGTTTGAAAAATATACAAATACGTGATAGTGCCATCATTAATCTTCCTATTAACGCATTTATTCCAAAATCCACTGCCGGAAACTCTATGCAGTTTTCTTTGTATGGATTAGAAAACACCAGTAAAACAGAGTTAATAGGTTCTGGACAATATCCTATTGATGTAACATTGACATTGGTGTGGTATTGGTTGGAATTGTAGAAAGTGGTAAAGTCATTGTTAAGTATTTCTTGACTTATAATCCCTCTCAAAAAATCCGTCTGTTAATGAGATCATATAAGTAAAAATACAACTAAATAACAAGAAATGCCTAACCGCTAACTTCAGCTACCCGTCCTTTAGCTTTTAGGTTGTAGCCAATACCAGTCGCTCGCAATCAGCATCCATAATAATGGATACTGACAACAATTTTTCGTAAATTAGCTGTATGGGAAAAGACAAAGAAATAGGACTTGATTTCATAATTGATAAGTTGACCAACAGTATTGAAAACGTGGTGACCGGAGATAGTTTCGCAACCGAAATTTCTATATTGACAGCCAATGACCTCAAAACAGCAACGATAAAAAACGGTTGGCTTTTTAACTGGAAAGACGAGTTTAAAGAACCTGCCAGAGACATTTTTAAACTCACCATTGTAAATAATCCGACAATTATTCAAGGTCTGATAAGTTTAGAAGTAAAATCCGATCACGTTTATATTCACTTGGTTGAGAGCGCTCCTTTTAATAAAGGGAAGACAAAAATGTATTCAGGCGTTCCTGGCAATCTGGTGGCTTTTGCATGCAAACTATCATTCCAACGGGGACACGAAGGCAATGTTTCTTTTCTTTCAAAGACACAGCTTGTTGACCATTATATTAAAACACTTGGAGCATTTCATTTTGGAGGCAGAGTAATGATTATTGAAACACATGCTGCCCTTAAACTCATTAACAGATATTTTCAAAGTAAATAAGATGAAAACGAAAAAAATAGATTTAGATGTAGACTACATCGGAGGACAAGGATCCTTAACTGACGCCGAAGAAAAAGCACTTAGCGAATTCTTTAGACAAAGTAAAAAAACTTCAAATAAGACTGGCAATAAAAGGAATAAGCCAGTTCAACGCCCAAACATCACTGCCTAAATTCTTGATAAATAAGTCACAGGCTAAAATATCAACTACCCGGTAAGTGCGGCCGTAGTGGTTTTCGGTGTGCATCTTTCCGCCAGGACATAAAAGAAGCCGGCCCTAAATGGAGCCGGCTTCCTTCATATTGAATTGTAAATTAACTATTGAGCCAGGATATTGCTCGAAATACGCAACATGGTGGTTGGGTTTTTCGGGTCGTTGGTAATAACGGTAATGGTTTTATTCTGGCGGCCGCTTTTGCCGGTGGCGTCGAATACCACTTTCAGCGGAACGCTTTCGTTAGCTGCAACCATATTTTTTGACGGAGAAACAGCGGTACATCCGCATGAGCTTTTCACGTCGCGGATAATCAGGTCACGTTTCCCTGCATTTTTCAGCATAAAGGTGTGCTCCACTTTCGAATTGGGTTTGATATCTCCAAAGTCGAATGCATCCGAATCGTAAGCAACTACCGGAGCATTGGCAACATCGGCTGCCGACAGTTTCGAGAAATCTTCTTCGAGCGTGGTGCTAACAGCAATCGAGTTGCGATAGTCGTCCTGGCCGTCGATGTTGAGGTAAAGGCGATACGACATAAAACCATAAGCTTTAATTTTTGTAGCATCAAAAGTTACCACAATGTATCCTTTCTGCTTGGGAGCCAGTTTTGCCGGTCTGATTACAGCGCTCAGGTGGGGGGGAGGAGTTTTAAAACTCAATTGAACCGGTTGGTCAGAAACGTTGACTACTTCAGTACTATCTTTTTTAACTTCATTTTCTTTGATTGAAGGGTAGGCAATGTGGTTGGTTTTTGCGCGAAGCGGGCCAATCAGATTGGGATAATCTTCTTCAATGGTGCGGGCGCGTGGAGTAACTTCACCAAGAATGGTCAAAACCACATCCGGATTTTCGGCATTTGAGCTTACCCGAATGGTTTTGTTGAAAACGCCAGGACGGTTGCGGGGATCATAGCTTACTTTAATCAACCCTTTTGCACCCGGAGCTACAGGCTCTCTGGTCCATTCGGGAGTTGTACATCCGCATGATGCCTGCACATTGTTGAGGATTAGCGGAACTTTTCCTTCATTTTTGAAATTGAACGCAACAGTTTGCACACCAAGATCTTCGCTAAATGCTCCAAAATTGTGCTGCAGTTTTTCAAAGGTAATTTTTGATTGAGGGGCAGTTTGTGCCTTGTTTACCAATGGAAGGCAAATGATGATTGCCAGTAAAAGCAGAAATTTTTTTTTCATATTCGTATTTTTATTAGAAACGTTAACGCTGAATTTAATTTGAGGTTCAAAAATAGCTAATACTGCTATACGATAAATACAAAACTAAAAAACCTTTTTTTGAATTGCTGTTAATTCCAATAAACTTTTGTTAATGAGTTGTTAATGAACAAATCAGATTTATTTTTTGAGTAGTTTCGTGATGAAAATATGAGGAGAAAGTTTCAATGAAACGAAATTCGATTGGCTTTGTAATCATCATGGCGACTATTTCGGTAGTGGGTATTCTGCTGATTCAGTTTTTCTTCCTGAAATATTCGTATGATCTGAATGAAAAACAATTTCATCAGCTGACCACCAGTGCTTTGCGAAGCGTAGCCAGCCAGATTAATGAATATAACAGCAAGGTGTATGGTCGTCCGTCAAAATCTGCCGATATGTGTCAGGTTGAGCAGATCTCAAATAATTATTACGTGGTCAATGTAAATGATGTGATTGACCCCGGCTTGCTGGAACATTTCCTTGCCGTCGAGTTTAAAAAGCGAAATTTGAATGTTCCCTTCGAATATGCCATTTATGATTGCGATTCGAAGAAAATGATCCATGGGAACATGCTCAATGCCGATTCCCTGTCGACTTATCCAAAGGTTAACAAAGGTATGGATTCGACCAGGTGCAGCGCTGAAGAAATCATGTACGACAAGCATTACAAGAAGTTAAACCAGCCTGTCAGTAAAAAGAAAAAGGTTTGCAATTTACCCACCTGCGAGAAGTACACGTACTATTTTGGGGTCCACTTCCCCGATCGGTCTGAGTTTTATAATTCAAGGCTTATGGTCTGGTATTTTCTGACCGGGGTGTTGTTTTTTGTCGTGATCTTTTTTGGATATGCACTCTATATTATTATCAAGCAAAAACAATTAAGCGAGATACAAAAGAACTTTATTAATAACCTGACACACGAATTTAAAACACCGATTGCCTCAATCGAACTCGCGACGAAAGTCCTTGCCGATCCAAAGATTGTTACCCAACCCGACCGTCTGGCTGAATATGTCAGGATAATTGGTCAGCAAAACAAGCGGTTATCGGCCCATGTGGAGAAACTGCTGCAAATGGCCACCATTGAAAAGACCAGGCTTCAGCTGAATCTTGAACAAGTTGAACTTCATTCGTTTATCAACGAATCAGTTAAGGAATTCAGAAATAGCCAGAACGGACGTGTTTATACGATAAACGTTGAATCGGTTACCGAAAATGCGGTGATCAGCGCCGATAAACTTCATTTCTCGAACCTGATCTTTAATATTCTTGATAATGCAATCAAATATTGTTCTGTTGAACCAGAAATCAACATTAAACTTGAAACTTCAGGAAACCACTACCTGGTTTCGTTCGACGACAACGGGATCGGAATTCCCAAAGATTACCGAAAAAAAATCTTTACCCGGTTTTATCGCGTCCCCACTGGAAATGTCCACGATGTTAAAGGTTTTGGCCTTGGCTTGGATTATGTGCAAAAAATTGTTCTGCGACATGGTTGGCAAATTAATGTGATCGAAAATTCGCGGAAAGGAAGTACATTTATCCTGAAAATTAAGAAACCCATGTCATGAACTTTCAAGGCGAAAAAATTTTGTTGGTTGAAGATGATCAAACGCTCAACTTCATTATTAAAGATAACCTGGAGCAAAATGGTTATCTGGTAACTTCTGCTGAAGATGGAGAATCTGCTATAAAAACTTTCAAATCAGGAAAATTTAGTTTGTGCCTGCTTGATGTGATGCTTCCCAAAAAGGATGGTTTTACCCTTGCCAAAGAAATCAGGGCTATGGACGACCATGTCCCGATTATTTTTCTGACAGCCCGATCGATGACCGAAGACCGGATTACTGGTCTGACCATTGGAGGCGACGATTATCTTACCAAACCGTTCAGCATGGAGGAATTGCTGCTGAAAATCCGGATTTTCCTGAAACGAAGCCTCTCGGCCAATGATGCTTCAACGGATCAGAACTATTACAAAGTCGGGCATTTCAATTTTTATTTCGACAGTTTAATTCTGGATGGTAACGGCGAACGAAAAACATTGACTTACAAAGAGGCTGAATTGCTTCGGTATTTTTGCGATAACCCGAACAAAGTTTTAAGCCGCTCCGATATTTTGAAACAGGTTTGGGGTTCTGACGACTACTACCTGGGACGCAGTCTCGACGTTTTTATTTCCAGGTTACGCAAATACCTGGGCAGTGACGAAAGCATCAAGATTCTGAACCTCCACGGAATTGGGTTCCGTTTTAATGCATCGATAACTAAAACTTAGTCGCAATTTATGACCGTATCCCAAGTACTCATCTTGATCATGATCGGGCTGATTGCTGGTCTTTTCAGCGGTTCGCTCGGGGTTGGCGGAGCAATCATTGTTATTCCTTCCCTGATTTTCTTTTTGGGACTTTCCCAGCACCAGGCACAGGGAACTTCGCTAGCCTTTATGATTCCCCCGGTTACCCTGCTGGCTGTAATTAATTACTCGAAACAGGGTTATGTGAATTGGAAATATGCTTTGATTCTGGCGGTTATGTTTTTTATAGGAGCTTATATTGGGTCGGTAATTTCGGTAAGTATTCCGGAAAAAGTGCTGAAAAAACTTTTCGGTGCATTACTGTTGTTCATAGCTGCTAAAATGATTTTTTCGAAATAGATGTTTTTTCAACTTCAAAACGTAATCATTTTAACTCATAAATGACAGAAGGCCATCCCGATCAAATCAGGACGACCTTCTGGTTAATAGAGCAACATGTTATTATGGATTTTGATCTCCGATATTTGGATTCGCATTAAATTCATCTTTGGGGATCAGCCACTGCCATTGATTGTCTCTTGCAGCAACGGTTGCAATCAAACCAACAGATGAAGAATAATTTGCACAATTGCGATTCAGAGCCAGATTCAACCTCTTCAGATCAAAGAAACGGAACCCTTCCCCCAAAGTTCCATGCGACGCTGAAGAATTATTTCATCAACAAGCGCCTGACCGGTTTTAGTTGACTTCACATATCCGGGATCGCAGTTGCTAACCAATGTGAAAAGCACATCCTGAGCGGTTGCATCGTTATACTTTGCTTTTGCTTCTGCTTCAATCAGGTACATTTCGCCGGCACGCATATAAACTGGGTCACCCATAAAGCTGGAGCTAGTAGGGGTGGTTGTCAAAAACTTCAAAATGCCATATTTTGCTTTCAACCCACCTGATGGTGCGGGTACATTTACTCCTGTTGGATCCCAACATTTTTTGCGTATATCAGTGGTTGGAATTAAGAAGACCGATTTTTAAGCATTAAAATTGCAGGAAAACTCAAGATCAATCTATTTTAAAGCAAAAAGCGACGACCCTCCAACTCGTGATTCATCCCTTTTCTTAAGTTTTTACCTTTATTTGAGAATATCACAAAATAGCGGGCGAAAAAACAGGTAAAAGGCAGAAGCGAAAATTTCAGTTTTCATTTCTGCCTTTTACCTGTTTTATATTGATTAGCTGATTTAGAAATCCTTAATGTTTTGAAGCTTAACCATCATCGAATCGCGGTGAGTATTGTAGGCTTGCAAGTTCTTTTCGGAAATCGGTTCCGTTGGCGGAGATTTAATTGTAAGCGGATTAACCGGCGTTCCGTTCAGGAAAACCCGGAAGTCAAGATGCGGACCCGATGCTAAACCTGTTGCACCAACATAACCAATTACTTGTCCCTGATGTACTCTGACTCCGGTGGCTATTCCATCTCCAAATTTACTTAGGTGCATGTAGCTGGTTGTATAGGCCGAGTTGTGTTTAATTTTCAGATAATTTCCGCCGCCGGCCGGCTGATAGGCTTTGGCAATCACAGTACCATCGCCAATCGACATGACTGGCGTCCCTGTTGGTGCAGCATAATCGACACCATGATGTGGACGGTAAATTTTCAGTACCGGGTGAAAACGTGAATTTGAGAATTGCGAACTGATGCGGCTGAATTTCAACGGGGCCTTCAGGAATGCTTTTTTTAAGCTTTTACCTTTATCGTCGAAATAGCTGTCCTCATTATTCTGTGTAAAGCTGAAAGCATAAAAATCTTCTTTGGCATGAACAAACTGGGCAGCAAAAATTTGCCCTATCCCAATCGATTTTCCATAGACGAAATTTTCCTCGTAAATTACCCTGAATTTGTCGCCTTTCTGCAATCCATAGAAGTCGATGCTCCAGGCATAAATTTCAGACAACGACAAGGCTATATCCGGGTCAAGGGCCTGAGCTTCCATCGTGTTCCAAAGCGAAGAAGTGATCACCCCGCTTGCAGTTTTGATCTGGGTGATGATTGGTTTCTTGTCCCGATGAATCTGCAGACTGTCGCTCAATTGGTAAACCACATAGTCAACCGGATTAATTTCATAGATAAAATATTCCACTTTCGAGGCATTCTTTTTATTCATGAAAAAATAATACGGGTTTTTCACCTTCATCTTTCGAACATCAAAAGTAAGCACCGATTTTTTTGAGATTTCATCAATCCGGGTCATTGAGATGCCTTTGCTAACCAGAATGTCGGAGAGATTTTGACCTGACCTGACCTGACCTGAAACGACAGTAAAAGAGTCGACAGGAAGATTGAACAGTAGAACGGGAGCGGGTTTCACAACTTCTTTTTCCTTGGCCAATTCTTTCATTATCTGTTGTGTTTGATAATAATCGATAATGAAATAGGCAACCTGCAACACTGCGATAAAAACAACTGTCCAAATCAGTATCTTTTTCAGTCTTTGAAATTTCTGTGGAATTTTAATTTTCATTTTTGAGGTCTCGTTATAAAACAAACCGGGAAGATGCTTTTTCTCTTGTTTGGAAGCATGTTCTCAGTTGGTTTCTGTTTTTTCAAAAATACTATTTTTCGTAAGCTTTTTTATCCCCAATCCACCCAATCAAAACTTCAGAAATGCCTAATTCAGTCGTCAGGGGCTGTATCTCTTTAATTTCGCCTGACTTAGCAGCGTAGAAATATTCAATTGAAATTTGTTAATGAATCAGAAACGATTTCAGTCAGCCTTTTATTTTATCAAATCCCTGCCCGTAAACACCCATTACGCTAGCCATCGAAATAAAAGCCTCGGGATCGATTTCCTTAACTTTTCGGAACAACATGCTGGTTTCTTTTTTTCGGACAATGGTAACCAGTACTTTGACATCCTGCTGGGTGTACCAGCCGGTACCGTTCAGAACGGTAACCCCGCGCTTCGACTCGTTATTGATGAAATCTGCGATTTCTTCATATTTCGGCGAAAAAATAAAAATCTGTGCCGAAGCATTCGACCCACTCAGGAAAGCATCGAGCGTGTATGAAACTACGGCCATTGAAACAAATCCATACACCATTTTATCAAGAGAATGGACCAGAAAATAGGATGATCCGATGATGATTACGTCGCAATACATAATGATTCGGCCCGGACTGATATTTCGGTATTTGTTAATGATCATGGCTATGATGTCGGTTCCGCCGGTGCTTCCTCCCCGCGAGAAAACCAATCCGATGCCAACGCCACCCATCATTCCGCCTAAAACTGCTGAGAGAAAGTTATCTTCGATGATGGCTCCCGGGAAATATTCCTGGGGAATTGCGAAAAAAAGCGAAAGAACAATCATGCTGAAAACAGTTTTTATCCCAAAACTTGCGCCCAGCACTCGTATGGCAATAGCCACCAAAACCACGTTAAAAGCAAAAAAGGTCAATCCAATCGGGATTTTGGTACTGTAATAAATGACAGCTGACAGACCGCTGATTCCGCCTCCCGTGATTTTTGCAGGCACCAGAAAAAGTGTCCATGAAAGGGTATAAAGTCCCAGTCCAACCAGCATGATGGTGTAGTCTTTAATGACTAATTGAATTTTGGTTTTTTGTGCCAGTGCCATTTTTTGCAGATTTAGTGTCATACAAAATACGGATTTTAAACAGAGCTACAAAAAAACTCCCTTTTGCCGTAGCAATTCATGTGAAAAATCAGGTGTGATCAGACTTAATAAAAACATCACATGGCCGGATCGGTCAATCTAATCGGCGATTTTTCTACTTTTGCTTTATGATTGCATTTCCAAACGCCAAAATAAATCTCGGGTTACACATCACTGAGAAACGTCAGGATGGATTTCATAACCTTGAAACTGTCTTTTTGCCTATAAAATGGAGCGATGTACTTGAATTTGCTGAAGCTGATGAGCTTTGTTTCACGTCCAGTGGAATACCGGTTGACGGTCTTCCGGAATCGAATCTGGTTATGAAAGCTTACCAACTTTTGAAAAAAGATTTTAACTTACCTTCTTTAAAAATTCATTTGCATAAGCAAATTCCGTTTGGGGCGGGTTTGGGAGGAGGTTCTTCGGATGCGGCATTCATGTTGCGTTTGCTCAATCAGACTTTCGATCTGAACCTTGATTCGCAAAAATTAACGGAGTACGCAGCTATTTTGGGGAGCGATTGCCCGTTTTTTATCCGGAATGAACCGGTGCATGCTACCGGAAGAGGCGAGATTATGAACCCTGTTGTGGTTCGGCTTAACGATATGTTCATATTGCTGGTTAAGCCACCGGTTGAAGTTTCTACAGCAAAAGCTTTTCAGTTTGTGCTTCCGCAAAAGCCGGAAGTTTCATTGCCCGATTTGCTCCGGCTTCCTGTTGAGAAATGGCGGAACCAAGTGATTAATCAATTTGAATCGTCTGTATTTCAGCAGTATCCGACTATTCGCGAACTCCATCGCCGGTTGTATGAGTTGGGTGCGGTTTATGCCTCCATGTCGGGTAGCGGATCGTGTGTATTTGGTCTTTTCCGTGAGCTACCAACTGACCGGAAATACCTGTTTCCTCCTGATTATTTAACTTTCAGCCAACAATTCTAAATTCCTTAAGATTTCTTTAAGATAAGTTTGTCTTTTAATTAACTGTTTAACGTGTAACTTTTGGCTTTTTACGGAGTCTTAATAGTGAAAACAAAAGAAAACAAGAAAACAGACAGCGCCGACGAACGCGCCGGGAACAATTAAAAGATGAAAACTATGAACACAAAAGTTAGAACAATTATCGGAATCGTTGCTTTAGGAGTGATAGGTTTTACCAACATTCATGCAACTGCTGACAACAAGAGAACTGCCAATGCTGAGGTTGTTATTGAGAATGAAAAAAGTTTGGCCATCGAATCCTGGATGATTGATGAAAGTTACTGGACACTGGACGCAACTACTAGTAAAGCACCGGAGCTGGAAGAAGCGCTCAAAGTTGAATCCTGGATGACCGATGAAAGTTACTGGACTTCGGAAACTAAGGTAAATGTTCCGGAATCGGAAGATTCACTCGAAATCGAGTCCTGGATGTTAAATGAAAGCTTATGGAATTAAGCTTTTAGATTTGAAAAACAGAAACCAGCATATCAGCAAAGAGTTGCTCCGAAACCGGGGCAGCTCTTTTACTTTTGTGCTGCAGAAATCGTCGCTGGCCTGCACTGGCGCAAATTTGCAATTGGTGTCCTTCGTAAAAATTCTTCATGCGACTTTAAGTCGCGGCCGGAACTTTGTTTAAGCGATTTCCGGTCAAATCATAATTGCAACTCTCAAAATAGATTTCTGTTTCTATATAGTTTTCCCCGGACATAAGCAACCTTTTCGTTGTTTTTTCAATCTTGTAGATATGTTCATCAAACCCAAAGACATAGAATAATCGCCAATTTTTTTTGGAAGGTAAATCAGCCGTTGCCGCAAGGCGCATTTTGCAGATAGTTCATCTGTTAGTTATTTATAGGGAAATATGTCGAATCTTATTAATTGTTATGATGCATGACATATAGTGAGGGGGGTAAATTTTTATTATTTACCAGAATAAAAGTTATAAATTTATTTGAGTTTTTATCCACCTTAAAATCAAAATATGCAACGACCACCACCCCAAATCCAATTTTAAAAAAAAGAATTATGACTTTTAAACTACTAAATCATAAAAACTATGAAATCAATGAAAATAACAATCTTTAAAATTACTGCGTTCGTCCTGCTTTTCTCCTTAATGGGTGCAGGATGTGAACCAGCTGCAGACTATCCCGGAATATCGATTTATAAAACCAAAGGCGACTATTATGACCTAGTAACGGTCGGAATGAAAGGAAACAGAATTTTCAGATCAGGTTATGCATCAACAGCTAGTAAATTCAATTACATCAATGGCGACACGATATATAAAAACCGGGCAAGATTAATAAATGGATATGTTTTGGATACAGAATCAAGTAACGAGTATGATGTATTTCTGAGCTTAACTTTTAAAGAATACATGAGAAAAGCAGATAAATATGGTGATTTTCCTAACGATTCAGTATATAAATATATCCTTGACAAAAAACCTTTTATTGAATATTACAGGGAGAAGGAATCTTTAAGTTTTTCTATTGCCGATACCGCCGCCATAAATGAATTAATCAGAAAAGGAGAATTGCAAAAATATTTTAATAGCGAAAAATAATGAATGGAAAAATTAGTGTAATGGTTTTAGTTATTTCATTGATTATAAATAATACCCGAAGAAAATAGAGATTGGAATTTCATTTAGACCTATACAGAAACCTTCTTATTCCTATTGAATTTTAGTTTTTTAACTGATTCCTTTCGCAACAACAGCATGGGAATAGCTACACCGGTTCCCAACGAAATCAGTACAAACATCATTTTTGCGCCATTGTTTACCGTTTCAATAAGCGTTTGCAGATATACATCTGTATTTTCAATGGTGGTCAGCGCAATTAAACCAAGCATCATTTTGTAGGCAAAAAATCCGGGGACCATTGGAATAACCGACGGAATTGAGAAAACCAGCGGCGGACTATTCCGCATGTGGGCCATTTGAATACTGATAATCCCAATGGCCGTTGCACCCAAAAACGACGCAAAAACAATTCCTGTCTCAAAATGCATGGCCGAAAATTTAATCAGTCCGCCTACTGCGCTCATCGACCAAATGGCCAAAAGGGTACGCTGCGGAACATTAAACAGGATTGCAAAACCAATAGCTGCAATTCCTGACCAAAAACTTTTTATAAGAATTTCAGTGAGTTCCATCTTAAAAATTTAAAATCATTTTTACTGCAAATAGACCCATTGCAATCGAAAAGGCAATCATCAATCCGTTCATAGCCCGTACTAATCCGTTTTGAATATTCCCATCCATCAGGTCGGTCACCGAATTGATCAGCGGCACGCCGGGAACCAGAAAAAGTACAGAAGTCGCAAATGCTTTATCCGGCTCGGTACCGATATTGAAATACTCTGCCAGTCCGGCAATGAACGAGGCGACGAAAGCAGCAAAAAATACACACAGGTAAGGATTAAATTTTAGCCGGTGAGCCTCCTGCCGGGTGAATAAACCGGCAACAGTTGCCACAAAAGCAACGGTCATTTCAACGTATCCGCCGCCAAAAATGCGGCAGAATGCAGCTCCGGCCAGTCCGACCAATCCCAAAACCACTAGTCGTGGGTAGTAGGGTAATGATTTCAGTCGTTTTACTTCTTCTGAAATCTGGGTAAGCGTCCAGTTTTGTTCCAAAACATTCCAGCTCAGGTGGCTGATTCCACTCACAATCCTGAAATTTACTCCGTGCGGTGAAGTTCGTTTCAGCCGGCTGAAGAAATGCTGCTGATCTTTTTCGATGATGGTAAGCATCAAGGCTCTTTGAGTTATAAGTAGCTCAATGCCATAGCCTAATCCCCGGGCCAAACGTTCCAACGTAAGGCGGGTTCGGTGCGTACTCGCCCCGGAACTCATAAGCAGGGCTCCAATTTCAAGTAAAATACTACCTGCCGACTGGGCATCTTCATTTAACGTTTTCATTTTCAGTATTTCGGAGGTTATTCATAGCGAACCACAAAAATAGACTTTTCAATTTTCCCGTCTCTAAGTTAAATCTTATCTTACTCTTAATTGATTGAAAAGTTTAAATTTCGAACTTAAAATATAGTTAAACCAATTGTTGATGAACTTGTTCTAGTGGAACAAATTGTATATATGCCTAAAGCTGAAGAATATAAAAATCTTCCGGTTGAGTTAAAAGAAGTTGTTATTACTGACAATCGGGATATATCGCCCGGAGTGCACCTGATTTCGTGGAAACGAATGCAAGAATTTTCTCCGGGACAAGTGGTCAAAATCACGCTTGATCCGTCTGTTACACCACGGATTTACAGCGTATGTAGCGGAAATACTGATACCGAAATAAGGGTTCTTTTTAATATTAAAGAGGATGGGGTTTTGACCCCTCGCCTTGCAGGATTGATTCCGGGAATGAAAGTCTGGGCTACTTCACCTTATGGGAGTTTCAGAGATAACCGAGAACCAGCCTGGTGGATTGCCACAGGGACCGGTATTGCCCCGTTTTACAGTATGTTTCGATCCGGAATCATTGAAAATAAGACTTTAATTCATGGGGTCAGACACCTAAATCAGTTTTATTTTGAAGATGAGCTGGAATGGGCATTGGGCAAAAATTACATCCGGTGCTGTTCGCATGAACGCTCATGCAATGTTTTTCCGGGACGGATAACTCATTATCTGGAAGAATTAAAAGAGCTGCCAACCGATATTAACTATTATCTTTGCGGCAAAGCTTTGATGGTGGTTGAAGTTCGTGATCTGCTGATTTCAAAAGGCGTTCCGTACGGAAACATCTTGGCTGAAGTTTATTTCTAGTACTACATTTTGCTTGATAATCATGGAAGCGCTTTTCGGAAAAACACTTAATGAACTAACCGCTCTGGCAATTGAAATCGGGTTGCTCAAATTTACCGGAAAACAACTGGCTGAATGGTTGTATCAGAAAGATATTACATCGATTGACGAAATGACCAATCTTTCGAAGAAAAACCGCGAGGTGTTAAGCAGCAAATATGAATTTGGACTAATCAATTCAACTAAAGTTCAGGAAAGCATTGACGGAACTAAAAAGTATCTTTTTCCAACAGCAAAGGGAAAATTTATTGAAACAGCCATGATTCCGGATGATGACCGCAAAACGGTTTGTGTATCGTCGCAGGTGGGTTGTAAAATGGGATGTTTGTTCTGCATGACTGCCAAGCAAGGGTTTCAGGGGCAATTAACTGCCGGAGAAATTGTGAACCAGATTCGTAACATTCCCGAACGGCATGAGGTTACCAACATTGTTTACATGGGAATGGGCGAACCTTTCGATAATCTGGAAGAGGTGCTGAAAAGCCTCGAAATTCTGACTTCAGAATGGGGGTTTGCCATGAGTCCGCGCCGGATTACCGTTTCTACCATTGGCATCATCCCCGGAATGCTCACTTTTCTGAATCAGTCGGAAGCTCATCTGGCAGTGAGTCTGCATACTCCGTTTGATGATGAACGCCAAAAGCTGATGCCGGTACAGATGGCCTATCCGCTGGCCGAAGTTATTCGCGAAATTAAAAGCTGGGATTTTGGCCGTCAGCGCCGGGTTTCATTCGAATATATTGTATTCAAAGGGTTGAACGACTCGCCCCGGCATGTTGCTGAACTGGTCCGTTTACTTAATGGCATCAAATGCCGTATTAATCTGATCCGCTTTCACCCGATACCGGGCACTCCGCTGGAAGGAACTGATGAACAAACGCTTCAGAAATTTAAAGATCACCTCAACGACAAAGGTATACTGACAACGGTCCGGGCCAGTCGAGGCCAGGATATCTATGCGGCCTGTGGCCTGTTGTCAACCAAAGCATTGGTGGAAAAATAAATATTGGGTGGCCGGTTTGTTACCCGGATTCCTGCAGATTCTTCTTTTTTACCACAACTTTCCCTTTCCATTTTCCGCTTTGGAAATAAATCAGCAAAATAATCAGTCCAATAAAAGTTCCCATGGGTTCGCCCCACCAGATGCCATTAACGCCAATTATTCCGGATAGAAACTTGGCTACAGGAATTCGGATGAGGTATAATGCAGTAAACGTCGAGATCATCGGCACCAAGGTAGCACCAGCGCCCCTCAGAAATCCGGTAATACTAAACATGATTGAAAAAAGCAGGTAGAATGACGAAACAATGACCAAGTAATCCTGACCAATTTTAATTACAGCCTGATCGTCGGTGAACAAAGCCATGATGTGTCGTCCGAAGAAAATAATAAGCAGTGATATGAAGATGCAGTAAATAGTCGAAAAAATGAGAGTTGCCCGGAGTCCGGCTTTCGCACGTTGCACTTCAAAAGCGCCCAGGTTTTGGCCCACGAATGTTGAAAGGGCCGATGAAAAAGTGATGGCGGGCATTTTTACAAATGAATCAACCCGCATGGCGGCTGAATAGGCTGCAACTGCATCGGTTCCGAAACCATTTACGATACTCATAATGGCCATCATACCAAAGGCAATGAACGATTGTTGAAACCCGGTTGGAAGGCCGATCTTCATGCAACTTCGGAAAATAGTCCGGTCGAAATGATAGCTGCGACGTGATAAATTGATAATTGGATGCCTTTTATTCAGGTAGTGAATAGCCATAAAAAATGCTCCTGCCTGCGAAAGCACAGTGGCAAATGCCACACCTTCAATGCCCCACTTGAAAACAACCACGAAAAGCAAGTCAAATATAATATTACTGATCGTCGAAATAATCATGAAATAAAGAGGAGTTTTGGCATCGCCCAATCCTCTCAGGATACTGCTTATTCCGCTGAACCCGAAGGAAAAGAATGTTCCCAGTAAGTAAATATTCAGATACCTGACTGCTTCAGGTAAAATATCGGCAGGTAGTCCCAATAGCTTAAAGATTTCAGTGCTGAACGTGATTCCGAAAATCGTAATTATAATGGATGAGGCAAGAAAAAAAATAAAAAGAGTGTCAATAGTCTGTTTTACTTCCTCAACTTTACGTGCCCCGAAATATTGCGAAATGACTGCCGAAGCCCCCGATCCAACTCCAATTACCATTGAAATCAAAGCAAAAATAATGGGGAATGAAGCTCCCACGGCGCCAAGTGCTTCTTTCCCCAAAAAACGGCCCACAATGACGCTGTCAGCCACATTGTAGAGGTTCTGAAAGATATTTCCAAGCACCAATGGAACGGAAAATTGCAGAATCAATTTCGCCTCTTTGCCTACAGTGAAGTCTTTCATCTATTCCGGATAGAATTGCAAAACTCACGAATAAATTTTTGAAATCAAAATCAGGTCTGTGACATTGAGGACTGAATAACTATTTTTGCCATCTATACAAAACAAATACAATGAAACAGGTACTCTTTGTTTGCCTTGGAAATATTTGCCGAAGCCCCAGCGCCGAGGCTGTTTTCAATGCTTCGATCGGGAAAAATGGTTTGGAAAAGGAGGTCAGCTGCGATTCAGCTGGAATAGCAGCCTACCATGAAGGTGAACCGGCGGATTACCGGATGAGACAGTTTGCGCAAAAGCGGGGCTACCGGTTGACCAGTATTTCGAGACCGGTGAATCCTAAACTTGATTTTGACCGGTTCGAGTACATCATCGGAATGGACCGCCAGAACGTGCGTGATTTGAAAGCGATGGCCCGAAATGAAAGCGACCGGAAGAAAATTTTCCTGATGACTGATTTCTGCGTGAATAGCAAATACGATTCGGTTCCGGATCCATACTATGGCGGAGCTGCCGGTTTCGAATTAGTGCTCGATATTTTAGAGGATGCCTGTGAAGGTTTATTACAGCGGATTCAGCGAGAAATATAAAAAGAAACCCCTGCTTGATGAATTTCAACAGGCAGGGGTTTCTGTAAAGATCAGTTTTTGTGTTTTTATCCGATAGCGGCGTCCAAAATGCGTTCCACATGAATTTTGGTTGTATTGAGTAATTCAATATCTTCCATGTCACCACTTTTCAGGATCAGCGGCAATTCAGTTCCTCCGAGGATCAAGCCTTCAATTTGCCCTTCCTGGTACATCCGGTTGGCGATTGAAAGCAGACGGCTTTTCGTTTCGGGGAGAAACCGGCCCCGAACCAGTTCGTCCATATAAATTTTGTGAATGTATTTTCGCTCGTCGGGCATGGGGGTGATAATTTCCATTCCGGCAGCTTCAAATCCTTCCTGGTAAAAATCGTTTTCCATGGTGGTGATGGTACCCAATAATCCCAATCGGGTATAGCCTTTCGATTGGGCATAGGCAATGGTTGAATCAACTATGCTGACCATTTTGGTTTTTACTCGCTGAACAAGCGGTTCGTAAACCAGATGCGGCGTATTCGATGCCAAAAAAATCACTTTGGCGCCAGCCTTTTCCAATACAAAAATTTCTTCAGACAAGTAATCGACTAATTCGTCCAACTGATCGTTACTAATCAGGTCCATCAAATGGTTCAGATTAATACTGTTGATGATAACCGACGGATAATCACGTTGTCCGGTACGTTCCTGAAAGCGGGAAATGATTCGTTGGTAATAGTCAACTGTTGAGGCAGGGGCAATTCCCCCAATCATTCCAATAGTTTTTAAATGTTTGAGCATACGTGAAAAGGTTTTGTTAGATCGTCAATGAACTGGTTAACTCTTGTTTGTTTCTTTTCTGTCTTCTCCCGTTTTTCAAGCCCGGGCTTTTTATCCACCGGTGCGTTTAACCCTGTAGTTCTCGGTTTTCAGGATCTCAATTACTTTATTGCAAAAATCTCCCTGAATCAGAATTTCTCCATCTTTAGCCGAACCACCAACCCCGCATTTGGTTTTCAGGGTTTTGGCCAGAGCTTTTAAATCATCATCAGTTCCTACAAAACCGGTGATAAGCGTTGCTTTTTTCCCGTTTCGCTGCTTTTTATCCAACTGAACACGCAGGTCCTGCTTTTGAGGAGCCAATGTTTCAGATTCATTATTGGCGTTGGTTTCGAATTGAAAATCGGGGTTGGTCGAGTAAACCAGTCCCAGCCTGTCTTTCCAGTCGTTGGCCATTTTTTAGAAATTTGCGGTCAAATATAGCAGTTTTTGGTGCTAATTATTTTTTAAAAGCATCTAAATTGAACGCTTTGGCAAAAATAAAATCAGTTTACAGAAAGATTGAACAGTTTGTGTCAGTGGATTGTATTTACCTCAAAACTTCTTCAAGAATAGTTCCGGCGCAGTGATCGGGAATGGACATGTGCAAAACCTCCATGATGGTGGGCACCATATCTTCGCCATTAATTTTACTTCTGATTTGTCTGTGTTTGACTGAATTCCCGTAAAGGATGAACGGAATGTTCGAATTATCGTTGTAAATGGTTCGCTGAAATTTGTATATCGGCTGCCAGCCATCTTCGAGCTGGTAAAGCACATCGCCCGAACGTTTGAAGTTATATGAGTTGGCAATCACTGCCAATTGTCCTTTGGTGTAATCGCCTTGGGCGAATGAAGCAGAAGGAAGCGCAATTTTTACACCTTCAAACTGGTTGATGAAATTGGCGGTTTTGGTCTGAATATCTTCCAGCGAAATGTTTTTCTTTTCGAGTAGTTCGTGGTTAAAATAGAGTTGCTGGTCGCTGACCACTTCAATCCAGTCGCCTTGTCCGTAGGTGATATTCAGAAATGATTTGAGCAAAGCAATGGCGCTTTCAGGCGAGAAGTTACCCACAGGCATGTTGAACTCTTCTTTCAGGTAATCGACCGGATAAACTGACGAACAGGTTGACGTAAGCACAACCAGTGAATTCTCTTTTCCTATGGTTTTATCGATAAAATCGAGTAGCAAAGCAATATCCTGATCGAGCCGCAGGTAAGTATCTTCCATTTCGATTGACGCGGGACCAAACGAATTGTTCTCATAGTCCATCGAGGTAAAGGTGACAGCCAGGAAATCGGGGTATTCGTCAGCGCCCAGTTTTTCGGCATGAATCAGATTTACTGCGAAGTCTTTGACGATATTATTTCCGTACGGAGTGGTTTTCAGAAATTTATAGCTTCCGGCACTGTCCTTTATTTTTTTCAGGTTGTATGGGAAAGTGTTCCACTTGTCGTAGTATCCTTTTTCGAGCACATAATCGTCGGGCTGGCTTTCTTCGTAACTTTTGATGGGTAAAAGCGTTGTCCAGTCGCGCTGTGTATAGGTTTTTGCCATTTGTTTTTCGTTGAACTGGCGAACCCATTCTGGAAAAACATCGACATAATAGGAGCTCGAAATCATGTTGCCGTTCTGGTTGTCGAACCAGTAGGCGCCATCGGCAGCATGTCCGGCCGAGAGCACGGCGCTCACATCGTTCATGGCCACGCTGAAAACTTTGGAGCGGTTGCGGGTATTGATTTTGATGAGATCGCCAATGGTGGGAGAGAGCAACCTGGCGGCCGAGCGCTCACCTTCTTTCGAGTCACTCCCAACCGTGATAAAATAATCATCATTGATGCAATTGATTTCCTTTTTTTTGAGACGGTCGAACCAGGTGTCGTTCACAATACCATGTGCTGCCGGGAAAACACCGGTAAACAGGGTGGCCGTTCCGGTTGAGATTTTCTGAATGTGCAGGTCGAGCTGGGCATTGGAGCAAACTGCTCCTTCAGTCATGAGCCTTTTGAATCCGCCTGCCTGAAATTTGTTCCAGTACCGGGAGAGGTAATCCGTACGCATCTGGTCGACCGAAAGTACCACCACCAAACGCGGAGCCGCAGTTTCAGCATTCCTTGTATTTTGAGCAGTAAGGGAATTTACTGACAGGAATGTCAGTAACAGAAATATAATCAGAACTTTTTGTTTTGTCATCGTTGATTTAGATTTGAGTGCCAAAAGTATAAAAACTAAAAATCATCCCCAATTACTAAGAGAGAACGTGAATGAAAACTAAAAATTATTTGCTTCTGATCGCCGCATATAGCTTTTGCTTTGGAATCCATGCACAGTCAACGGAATTGGGGAAAAGGAAAGTTGTCGTCAACCATTTTGAATACCGGGCAGTTATGATGCTAGAAGCTATATCTGACCGATACAATCAAATTTCTTCCGGCAGAAACAATTCCGGAGGAATATGGACGGTAGCGCTGGTTCAGCAAGTTTTCGAGGCCTGCATTCAGGCTAAAATTCCGGAATAATTGAAACGAAGTTTTCAAGTTCAGTGTCCACCAAGCTGGTGAATAAGGATTTCCATTGGCATCAAGCGCATAAATTTCGGGCTTTTCTTTTTCGCTGGGCGCCAGGTTTGCATTCGATATTTCGCCGTTGAACCGGGCATACAGAACCACTTTGTATTTTTCGCCTGCATAGCTAAGATGTGAGCTCCCAAAAAGCGGAGCGGCGTGGCGCACCGGATCGCCAAAGCTGTCTTCGCCCCAGGTGTAACTAAGCGAATTTTTAAGTGAAATTTGAGACGAGAAAAACAATTCCATCGAAAAACTGCCGCCATATAAATTTGCATAATCGGCGTTAACGAGGGCTTCCACCTTGCTCAGCGAGCCATCGTAAAGGATGGAGTCTTTCCCGTTAAAGCTAAAATCACTCCGAACCATGGCATTGTCGAGATAAGTGTAAAAGGCATCGAGTTCGAATTTGGCCAGTTTCTGAAAGCGGCGAATGACACCAATCTCCACATTTCGGGCATATTCGGGCTTCAAATCCGGGTTGGGAACCATTACATTTCCGGGCGTTGATTCAAACACTTTGGCCAGATCGTCGATGTTGGGTGAACGAAATCCGGTTGATGCGCTGACGTTCAGTTGCCAGTTGTCGGTAGGGTGATAAACCAGCCCGAGAGTTCCGGTGGCTGCCCCGTGCGTATTGCTGAAATCAGTAAACGGGAAATCATAAAACTCGTTGGAGAATTTTCCTTTGAGATTAGTCAACGTGTAGCGTCCTCCGGCATGAAAAGTAAATCTGGAGCTGATCTGCCATTTGTAGCTCAGGTAAGCCGCCAGATTACTGGTTTTTGAGCCATCGGGATAGCGGGTGTCGATATTTTTATTCTCCCCTGATATCAGGTTGCGGGAAACACCTTCCGATCCGACTAAATTGAGGTTCCCTTCCAATCCGTAATAAATGACATTACGTTTGTCGATGGTTTTATCCAGATCAATATTCAAAGTAAACACGTCCACATTTTCGGTGCGCACATTGAGCTCCTTTTTGTTCAGTCGGCGGTCACATCGGCTTTCCTCGTAGTTTTGCCATCCTGCCAGCAAATTTATCCGGTCGAATAAGCTGTGTTTTTCAGAATAAATCGTTTGCAACGAATGTAAACCCCAAATTTGAGGTCCGTAAAACCAATCACCGTATTTCAACTTGGTTCCTGAATATTGAATCAGTCGGTCGTATCGCGGAATGTCCGATGTTCGGGAATAATGAAAGGCGTAATTAAAATCCAGCTTTTCGCTGGGGCGATACCGAAGTTTCAGCATCGAATTGAATTGTGAATAACCGGTATAAACCTGCGTACGGGGATCCGGATTATTAACAATCTCATCGCTTCCGGAATTAATAAATGAATTTTGAACCACATATTGCGGGCGAAGGTATTCTGCCGGGCCATTGGTACCCATTTTAAGGTCGTCAAAATCGGTATAGGTCAGGCTAACCAGACCAGCCCATTTTTTGGTTCCAAAATTTGCATCGCCGTGCAGTGTTTTTTCAAAATTGGCGCTCGAATAGCGGCTGAAAACAGTTCCACGCCGATCGTATCCTTCCGAGCTCGATAAGCGGGGTTTCAGCGTTTGGTAGCTCATTACGCCGCCCAGAGCATCGCTGCCGTAAATTACCGAGCCTGGTCCAAAAATTACTTCGGTGCTTTCAATACTCCCAGCGTCGAGCGAAATCACATTCTGCAAATTTCCGTTGCGGTAAATGGCGTTGTTCATGCGGATTCCATCGACCACAAGCAGCAATCGGTTGGCTGAAAAGCCACGGATCATGGGACTTCCGCCACCCATCTGGCTCTTCTGAACAAACACTCCGCTTTTGTATTCAAGTAGATCGGCAGCCGTTTGCGGGTTCTGAAAATCGATGTCTTTCCGGCTGATGGTGATGATATTATTTGGAATTTCCAGTCTCGATTGTTCGCGCCGGCTGGCCGAAACCACAATCTCATCGATGCGGACAGGGTCTTCGAGCAAACGGACTACAAAATTGGTTGACCACAGATTTTGATAATTAGTGCGTAATTCCACGTAAGATGAATGCCTGAATGTTATCCGATCGGCATTCTTAAATGAGGTGATATCAGCTTTCCCATCCTTATTGGTATGAACTGAAAGCTGATCGGCATACACCAACACTCCTTCAACTGGTTTGCTGGTTTTCGAATCGCAAACGAAAATCAACTGAGCATGTGTAAGTTGAAAACAAAAAGAAAGCAGAATAATGAATAAAGGTTTCAATCCGGACTTTTTTACGAAAATAGAAAATTGGATGATCCCTAACAATTATTATGCCTTTTCAGAATTTGAATTATCGCATCACCTTTATTTGCTTTAATGTAGAAATGATTTGTCCAAAAAGAAAAATGGACAATTAAGGAATTGTCGCTACCAATCAAAAACATTACCTTTTGAATTACACTTTTTGGTTTAATCAATTATCTTGCGAAGGATTTGTAACTGAACTAGGAATGGGAACCAGCTTTTTTGAACAGATTACCCAGGAATTTGACCGGCCATTTCAAAACCCGGTGCTGGTTTTTTCGGTCATTTTGTTTATCATTCTTCTTTCGCCGATCCTCCTGCGTAAACTGAAGATTCCCGGAATCATCGGGCTGATTATTTCCGGAGTAATTATCGGACCGCACGGCATAAACTTGCTCGAACAAAATTCGGCGGTTAAGCTTTTCTCCACCATCGGCCTTCTTTACATCATGTTCATTGCCGGTCTGGAACTCGACCTGAAAGAATTTCAGCGAAACAAAAATAAAAGTTTTGTCTTTGGATTTCTCACGTTTACCATCCCTTTGGTTTTTGGGTTTCCGGTTTGTTATTATCTGCTGAACTATGATTTTACTGCCAGTCTTTTGATTTCGAGCATGTTTTCGACCCATACCATGGTTTCGTACCCGATTGTGAGCAAATTTGGGATTGCCAAAAACGAGGCCGTTGCCATTACAGTAGGCGGTACTATCCTGACCGATACGGCTGTACTGATTTTACTAGCTGTCATTTTGAGTTCGAACAGCGGGGGATTAAGTCTGGCATTTTGGGTGCGGCTGGTAGCATCTCTGGCTGTCTTTTCAGGCATCATGTTCTGGGTTATTCCGAAAGTTACCGGATGGTTTTTCCAGAAGCTGGAAAGTGAGAAAACATCGCATTACATCTTTGTCCTTTCGGTGGTATTTTTTGCTGCATTTCTGGCCGAGCTGGCTGGTGTTGAACCCATCATCGGAGCTTTTGTTGCCGGACTTTCGCTCAACAAACTGATTCCTTATTCATCGACCCTGATGAACAGGATTGAGTTTACCGGACAGTCTATTTTTATTCCCATTTTCCTGATCAGTGTGGGTATGCTGGTCGATGTGTCGGTTCTGCTAAACGGGCCAACAGCAGTGATCATTGCCGTTACACTTTCGGTGGTTGCTCTTATTGGCAAATGGCTAGCGGCTAATGCAACAGGTTCCATTTTCAGGTATTCAACAGACCAGCGAAAACTCATTTTTGGGTTGAGCAGTTCACATGCGGCGGCTACTCTGGCAGTAATTCTGGTTGGGTTTCAAACCGGAATTATTGATGAAAATGCGCTGAATGGCACCATTTTACTTATTCTGGTAACTTGTTTGATCGCAACGGTGGTCACCGAAAATGCATCGCGGAAAATACTGACGTCGGAAAGAGAGGAGCCGGTCATCGAATATCCGGTGCGAGATAGCGAACATATCATGATTCCGATTGCCAACCTGGACAACATGGAAACTTTACTTGAATTTGCCGTTTTCGTGAAAAATAAGAAATCGACCAACCCGATTACCATTTTATCGGTTGTCCCGAATGACGAAGAGGCTGAGAAAAACCTGATCAGGGCCAGAATGAATCTGCAATCGTTGGTCAAAATGGCTTTGTCCAATGAAACTAAAGTAAAAATCATTGCCACGATTGATCACAATATTGCCGGGGGAATTGTCAGGGCGTCGCGTGAAGAAATGACCGACACTATCATGATTGGCTGGCCCCGCAAAACCGGACTGATTGAGCGTTTCATTGAAACCAAAACGGCCTCTATCATTTCGCGGACCAGTAAGGCTGTTTATATATGTCATTTTGAATATCCGTTGGTCGGGCACACTAAAATTGTGGTGGTCAATCCTCCGCTGGCTGAACTGGAACCCGGCTTCGAAATTTGGCTGGCTAAAGTCAATACTCTATCCAAAGAGCTGAGTTTAGATATCTTTTGTTATTGCAACTCAACAACCAGAGAAGCCATTCATGATCATTTTAGGCATCGGAAACAAAAATGCGGGTTTAATTTTTCTGACCGATATAATTTGTCCGATCTTCAATTACTACAGAAATATGTGACTCCAGAGTCTATGCTCTTTTATATTGCAGCGAGAAGAACCTCCGTTTCGTACGATAACTGTATGGAAAACATCCAGGAGCGCCTCGAAAAGCAGTTCCCGAAAAACAGCAAGATTATCATTTATCCACGGGCGCATCACATCGACAGTAAATTCAGTGAATACGGCGACATCAATCCTGAACCACTCAATCAGGGATTTGAACGGGTGCAAAAAATTGGGAAAGATTTGGGGAATTTGCTGAAGCGAGAGCATAAAGGATAAAAAAAGAGGCTGTCTCAAAAATCGTTTTATATAGCATTGCCGGTTTTTCAAACGCTGACAGGAAATGAATTTTACCAGCGAAAGTCAATAGACCGGATAGTGTAACTTTTGCGACAGCCTCTTAATTCAATGTATTCAATTAATCTTCAGTACCATCATCCCACCAAACGCCTTTTGCGGTGGTAATATTCGCCGGAATGTTGGCGCCGTTAGTCGTGATTTCATCATCAGGATATGGCAGACGACGTGGAACATTTCCATACGGATTTTGTAATTGGGGTATTCCTGTCCGCCGCCAATCGGTCCAGGCCTCGATGCTTTGGAACATGAACATGGCAATGTATTTCTGTTTCATAATTAATTCGAGTGTGAGGGCATCCTTACCAGGAGAAACACTTGGCTGTGCCAAAAATGCATTTCGGTCGGCGGACGAAATATTATTGTCGGTGAGTGCAACGGTAACTGCAGCCTGATAAGCCTCGTTCGCTTTTAGCTTATCACCTTTTCTGAACCAGGCTTCGGCTTCGATAAATTTTAGTTCGCGATACGAAATAATCGGAACGGCAGTTGTTGCGCTTAACAGTTCAGACGTAAACTTCGAATAAAGAGTTCCCGACTGGTCTTGTTGATTTTCTCCATTTTTAGCCGGCGCATACTGTCCGTTGATTTTGGTAAACCAGTGTGCCAGACGCGGGTCATTGTTGGCAACCAGCAAATCGTACATGGTTTTGCTAAGCGAATGGTGTCCGCGGTCGGCCTCTTCCTGAAACCATGGGTTTTGCTGGGTAGCGATTTCGGTAAATTTGTCAAGTTTTAACTCATCGGTGCTTGACTGAAATGCTTTGGATACGGCATCCAAAGCCGAAGTTGCACTACCTTGAGGATCACGTTTACTTAAATGGTTGTATAACCGTGCTTTCAGAGCCCAGGCCGCTTTTATCCATTTTGCGGCATTGCCTTCATAAATCAGATCGGCCCCGCCAATTGCACCAACCGAAGTTTTTCCCAAATCGGCAATGGCTTCGTCGAGCATGGTTTGAAGTGAAGTATAAATCGCCTGCTGATTGTCGAAAACCGGGCGGGAATATTCGTTGGGTTTTAAAGCCTGCGTGAAAGGTATCTGTCCGAAACAATCGGTTGCCACCGAATAGGTATGGGCAAAAAGTATTTTGGCAATACCTACGGCTTTCCAATTACCGGTTTCGGTTCCACCTTCCGAACCTTTTTTAATGATCTGAGAAAGGTCCATCAACTGATCGAGGTAAATATAGCCCCAGTCGTTATTAAAAGTCTGGGAATTAATATTGATCCGCTGGTCGGCTTCCATCAGTTGTCCATGCACTCCGCAGGTATGTTCAACAAATACAGAGGTGTACCACGACATTGAATTTGAATTTATGGTAAAAGCTGCGTTGGTGGTAACCTGTGGCATCAGTAATTTGATCGATACTTCTTCCGGCTCATTGGGATTGGTGTCAATTTCGTCCATTATTTTGTCGCTGCAGGCAGTAAAAAGTATTACAGCAAACAGATATATCAGTTTTTTCATGATGAATAGTATTATTCGTTAAAAAGTAATTTTCACACCGAATCCAACCGATTTGGTATTCGGAAGCGCGACATATTCAAAAGCTCCGGTTCCGTTGCCGGTGGAAGTGCTCGATTCCGGATCGAAGTTGGGATAATCAGTAATCATCAATAGGTTGCGTCCCATGGCATAGAGCGACAGATTCGCAATGTTCACCGGTTTAAGCCATGCTTTGGGCAAGTCCCAGTTTAACGTGACCTCACGCAACCGAATAAAGGTGGTTTCATAAGTATTGGCCTCTGTAATATTAGCAATTACGTTATTCCAGTAAGTCCGTCCTTTCTGAATCTGTATATCGTTTACCCCGTCAATCACTACATTCCCGTCATCATCCAGGTGTCCTTTCATCGCATCCAAAATATGATTGCTTTCGCGGTCTTCCGTCTCTTTCAGCATTCCATAGAGTTTTCCCAGATAGTTTAATCCGGAATACATGTGACCACCCTGACGCCAGTCGATGTTGGCGCTCAGTATAAAATTTTTATACCTGAACGAGTTAAGGAAGCCAACCTCAAAATCGGGATTCACATCCGCAATTGGACCCGTTTCAGGAGCGGTAAGCGGCATACCGTAGGTTGGCGAGTCTGAGTCGCTGTCGACCACGATTTTCCCCGTACCTTCGTCACGCAGGAATTTTGAACCCCAGATTACCGGGAATGCCGAACCCACGTAGGCAAAAGCCCCAACAGCTTCGAAGTTTTGATACCCCGCCTGGATCCGGTCGGCGCCTTCGACTAAGCTAACTACCTCGTTTTTGTATTTCGAGAAGTTGGTTGTAAGCGTCCAGTCAAAATCTTTTGTCTTAATTGGTTTTAGGGTTAGAACAAACTCATGTCCACGGGTGGTTACTTCACCGGCATTTTTCAGTTCACGGTCGAACCCGGTTGATTTAGCCATTGGCACAAAAAATATCTGATCGGTGGCATCAATATAATAAAAGGTATAGTCGAACCCGATTCGGTTCTGGACAAATTTCAGGTCGGCACCAATTTCGTAGGTCATGGTATTTTGTGGTTTCAGGTTCGAGCTTTTCAGGTCGTCATCGAGGGTAAAAGCCGGATAACCACCAAACGGGAATTCAATTCCATCATCGAGAAACCCACCGGAATTAGCTGAACCACCCTTGATGTAAACCGTTTTGGTTGCATACTTTGGCCCAGCTTGCCCAACCTGGGCAAATGATACCCGCAACTTTCCATACGGAAGGATTTTATTCTCCTTCAAAGCACCCAATTCAGTAAAAATGAAACCTGCCGACACCGAAGGATAAAAGAAAGAACGATTATTGCTTGGCATATTCGAAACAACATCATTTCGGCCGGTCGTATTCAGGAATAACATGTCCTTGTAAGAGAGATTCAGGTTATAATATGTTCCAAATACCCGTTCCTTGAAAACTTCTTCAAGAACTGCCTGCGAGACGGTATTCGACATGTTACTGAACCCGCCAATGGTTATTCCCGAGCCGGTTACCTGAAGGTGTCGGCTCCTGATATCGTAAATTTCGTTGCCAAGCGCAAGACTGGCTTTTAGATCGGGAGTAATTTCCTTGTTGAATGTTAGGCTTAAGTTCGAATTCCACTGGTTCTGACGGTACATGAAATCTTCGATACGCCCGCCGGAAGGAATAACAGTTGACCGTCCACCTGTATCGCCGCTACCCAACTCGTATTTGTCTTTACCGTCGGTCACAAAATTATCGATTCCAAGCCGATAGGTCAGATTCATCCATTTGACTGGCGAATAATCGAAAAACATATTACCGAAGACACGCTTGGTTTCTTCCTGCAAATCATTATACTCGGCCGACCAGCGCGGGTTGTCCATGTTCGACCGGTAATGATATTGTTTGTACGGGTCGTCAGCCGTTTTATATGGTTTGCCCCAAAGATCATAGGTTCGAGGAGCAAAATAAGTGGTAAACAATGGATTGGAAAGGTTACTGCCGGCAGGAATTTTCACTACATGGGTCTGCGAATAATTGGCCGAAGCGCCCACTTTCAAATCACTGCCAACCTTGAATATTCCGTTGAATTTGGCATTCCAGCGATCCATGGCCGATGGCTTAATGATACCCGACTGGTCGGTGTAAGCGATTCCCGAATTGAAACTGCCAATATCGGAAGCATAGGATAAATCGACCGCATTATTGGCATTAATTCCGGTGACAAAAAGCGGGCTGACATTATCGTAAACTCTGGCAGTTTCTTTCTGTCCCTGCTGGTTCGTATATTCGCCCAGCTGACTGATTTTTGGTCCCCACGACATTGAAGAGTTCGGGTTGAAAATGCCACGGTCGCCCTGTGCATAGGTTGACTGCAAATCAGGCAAAACAGTTGGCTCGTCGAATGTCCAGGATGAATTGAGCGATACGTGGTATTTTTTATACTCTTGCCCCAATCCCATTCCACTTTTGGTGGTAATGACTACTACACCGTTCGATGCACGCAAACCATACAGGGCTGAAGCTGCAGCGCCTTTCAGTACATTAATCGACTCAATGTCATTGGGGTTGATATCAACGGCCCGATTGGTGCGGTCGGCAGAGGCTACATCCACGTTAAACATAGACGTGTTTTCAACCGGCATACCATCAATAACGTAGAGTGGCTGATTATTTCCGGTTAAGGACGATGCTCCGCGAACCGTTACCATAGACGATGCTCCTGGCATTCCAGAAGCCTGTTTCACCTGGACTCCTGCTACTTTTCCCTGAAGGGCATTTGATAAATTGGGGTTGCCAGCTCTTGAAAGGTCGTCGCCCTTTACCTCCTGAACGGTATAGCCGAGGCTTTTCTTTTCGCGACGGATGCCCATGGCGGTTACAACAACCTCTTCAACTCCAATCACATCAGGTTTGAGTACAACATCAATTTTGGATGCAGACGAAATAGAAACATCCTGCGCCTGCATCCCTACAAAAGAGAATACCAAAGTTCGGGCTGATTCGGGTACCGAGATGGTATAAATTCCATTCATGTCGGTGATGGTACCAGCAGTGGTCCCTTTTACCGAAACCGATACGCCTGGAATAGGCAATCCGTCTTCCGAAGAACTCACTGTCCCGGTAAGTAATCTCGTTTGAGCCATTCCCGATAAGAGGCTCAATGCAAGAATAAATACAAGTAAAAATCCTGTTTTCATAGACTAATAAATTAAAGGTTAAATACAGATGCTCACCAGATAGTTTCCTGATCAAGTGATGCGGTGGATTTCGTTTTATAAAAAGCAGGAGAAAATGCGAAGGGCGAATAACCCGGTTTGATCAGCGAACGCCAGGTTTCTGACTTTCAAAAATACATGTCCCGAGTCCCTAATTTCCACAAACGCAAGGCTTTCCCTGCCTCTGCCAAAGCAGAACTGTTCAAACCTATTTAAAAAAAAGAGGCAGGTTGTTTTTTATCAATGTCTGGAATGTAGCAAAGGGTAAACGATTGAAACAGGAAAGAAAAGCGGTTAAGCATTAAATACATGTTGTTTGTTATGCAAAACGCGCCGGTTACTTACAGCAACCGGCGCGTTGAATACGTTTTGATAAGAATTGTGACGCGGCTAAAGAATTATGCTCCGGCCAGCGACCCGGTAAAGTTCAGGGCGCTTAGTGCTGCATTTTTATAGCTTCGGCCAATTGGGAGTTCTTTTCCCTGAATTTCGATGGTGCTGGCAGTAAATGCTTCAATTTTACCAATAGCAACAATGTACGACTTATGGATACGGAGGAAACTCTCGCTGGGCAATTTCTCTTCCATTTGAGCCATGCTGGTTTTGGTAATTATTTTGCGCTTGTCGGTAAATATCTGGACATATTCGCTCAGTCCTTCGATGTACTTGATTTCGGAAAGATAAACCTTGACTACTTTTTTATTTTCTTTCACATAAATATATGCCTCTTCGGCCAATCTTTCGGTGTTAGGCCCGATGCCCACCTGAACATCGTCCTGAATGGTTTGGTAATACTTGTTGACGGCTTTCAGAAAACGCTCGAACGTGATGGGTTTGAGCAAATAATCTACCACATCGAGTTCAAAGCCCTCCAGTGCGTATTCACGATAGGCGGTGGTGATAATTACTTTGGGCGGGTATTTCAGCGTTTTCAGAAATTCGATACCCGTAATCTGGGGCATCTGGATATCCATAAAAATCAAGTTGACCTGTTTTTCGCGCAATATATTCAACGCCTTCATGGCGTCGCTGCATTCGGCAACAATTTCAAAATTTTCGAGCTTTTCAACATGACGGCGGATGAGATCCCTGGCCAATGGTTCATCATCAACAATGAGGCATTTTGTTTTCATTTTTCTGCAAGTTTTTCTGTTTCTGTTTTCTAGTTCAATTGGTATCTATAATGCAAATGTCATTACATGACCATAGGTTTACCGGACTGTCATTCTTCTTCCTTTTCATCTCCAATTAATTGCTTCACAAAATATTCCGGATTTAGCGTCTCTCCGGTAGCTTTTTCGACCAGCGTTTCCCAAGGCAATACGTTTCCGTAAACGTAAAGGTTATTGATCAGGTAATTACCGATGGCTTTATTGCCCTGAAGAATGCCGTTCGTTTTATTTAAGACTCTCTTTTTGATCGTTTGTTGCAGTTGTGCTGCAAAAATATCGGCCACTACGAAATTGTGGATTGTACACGAAAGGCTGGTTGTGAACTTATTGGCAGCCCAATAACAACTGCCTTTTTTGGGTGAATAATATTGCCCAAGGTAATTCAGGTTCAGTTTGTGCCAAAGCAAGTCGAGATCTTGTCCGGGGTTGCTGTATATTTCTCTTTCGAATTCAGCCAGGAGCATTAATTTTCTGCATCTGAACAAGCGGTCAACTTCACGCATGTGATGACAAACCATCGTTACCTTCTTTTGGTCATCTGCTCCTCCCTTCATTTCATTTCGCAACCAAATATAATCAGATGCCATGTTTTCAAAATACCGGGCAACGCCCTCACCAATCATTATGTTGGGAGTTTTCAGAAGATATGGAATTTGGTCCGATATCGATTTGTAATGCGAAGCATGTCCTCCCAGGTGCATCATCCTGATAAGGCCATCGTAAGTATTGGTAATCCCGGCAATGAGGCGTATATCGTTTTTAAAATCAACATTGACCATTGCAGTTAGATTTGCTGTTTCGGGAGTAGCTTTAAGCTGGCTGTTGTCAATAACATCTTGTATGGGTAAACCAATTCCCTCAAAAAATTGGGCAGTTCGCTGTATCGGGTAATGACCGGCCAGAAGTGAATCGAGTGTCGTCGTAAAACTTGTTGGTAAGTAACTGGTGCGTTCGTCGTTATAGTGCCAGGTGCGTAGCTCGCCTGCAGTGACATGAAATTTTTTTGCGAGACTTTTATCGATAACCCTTTTAGCTTCAAAAAACTGATCACGGGTTTTTCTTTCTATTTCGTGGAGTAATGCTTTTATTTTTTCCGGGTTCTGGTCTTTTTCATCGAGCGATAAATGGTAAAAATCAGCGTAGCCAAACATTCGCGCAATTTCGTTCCGGTCATTTACCATACGCACAATATCGGGTGCAATCAGCTGTCCGGTTTCCTGGATTGATGATGAAATCTTTTGCAGCAATAAATTGTCGGTGCTGTGACGACGGATTGAATCAAGCTTTGCTGGAAGAACGATTTTTCCGTCAATTCTGACTTTTGAACCTGAAAAGGTTTGCCAGATTTTCATTTCCGACATCATTATTTTTTTATACCTCTCCAGTTCGATCTGGGGTCCCATAAAAGCCTGATAAAGAACGTTCAGTTGCCTGCCAAGCAGGGTGTCGGTAATTAAACCTGAAAATTTCAACTTTCTTAGAAGTTCGAAATCCTGTTGATTGGCAAAGACGTTTTGTGTTATAGAAAAAAAATGATCGGGTGAGAACTGGTTGGTTGCATCCTGGTTGGCTTTATTGAAATTCAGTTCAATGTCGATCAGTTTCTGATAATCTGATTCGTTGCCCGATACCGTTGCATTCCATAAAGCCACTTCGGTTTCCATCCTGTAGTTTCTGATAAGTTCAACTTTACGGTCGATATAGTGGCGCAAAATTGATTCAGCCTGTTTCTTCTGGTCGAAACAGCCTGTCAGAAATAGCAGCATTATCCATAGAAATAAAGAATTACGCATCCGATTCGGGTATTTGGGTCATTTTTTTCTGATTTCAAGGCGTATGTAAAATTCACGGAGCTCTTTTCTGATTTCGAGCTGGTGATTTTCAGGATAAATTAACTCGAGCCTGCGTTTCACGTTCGAGAGCCCAACTCCGCCATCAGGTTTTCGGGGGTGGAGTTCGGCCTGGGGGATGCTGTTTGTAGCCTCGAAAATGAACCAGTTTGTGCGGACTTTTATTCGCAGCCTGATCCAGGATGTTCCGGGGTCGTTGCTGCAACCATGTTTAAAACAATTTTCTATAAAAGTATAGAGCAACATGGGAGGAATCATAAATTCGGGGTTTTCAATATCTTTCTCGAAGCTGATTGAAAGCCGGTCGGAATATCTCAGTTCTTCGAGCTGGATATAATCTTCGATAAGCTTTACTTCTTTTGAAACAGGCACTTCAGTCGAATTACATTCGTAAAGTATATAATGAAACAGATCGGACATTTTTGAGATAGCAACAGGTGTTTTGTCGCTTTTCTGAAGCGAAAGCAGGTAAAGGTTGTTGAACGTATTGAACAGAAAATGCGGATTTAACTGGGCTTTAAGTACCTGTAGTTCAGAGGTCAGATGTTTCCGTTCGGCTTCGTTGGCGAGTGCCTGGCTGGTTATCCAGTTTTTGTAGTATTTGAACATGCCAAAAGTAATAGCCGTGCCGCTTATCCAAACTACATTCAGGAAAAAAATGCCGGCGTTGATCCATTCTTTAGGATGGAGAACCTCAGGAATGAAAAGTGCAAAATAGATGTACCTGCCAATGGCTATTCGGAGAAAGGTAGCCGCACTGATTGATAAAACCAAAGCAGTAAAGAACTGCCAGTACTTTTGTCTTAAAAGCAACTTTGGCACCATCAGATAAACTATTCCATAGCTGAATAAAACGTAAACAGGTAGTAAAATCAGAAAATTCAACAGGAAAAAGAAATATGGATAATTTTGCTGATAACTGAAAATAAACGACCCGATGAGAATAAAAAGTATCCAGAAGGCAAGGTGCAATACAGGTCTTTTATTCAGAAAGCGGAGGATTGATTTTATTGGCATTGGCTAATGGTAGATTTCGATGGTTATTTCTACAAAGTTAGTTTCAAAATTCGAGTTAACCTTATGGTTTTCAGGATAAAAATAGCTCAAATATTTTATGCAGTTGTCGAGTACTGCCTGACTATAGGTTTTTTCAAACACATCAGGGTTCCATAAAGTCATCGAAAACAGTAGGTAATTGGGTTCGGGTTTCATTAAAATAATGTATTCTGAATTTGACTGGTTGGTTTCGAGTAACGAAAAACCTTCTTCGATTAGCCGGAAAAACAGGAAGGGCGGGATGCTAATATCGGCCGGTTCGCCGCTAACATTGAAATTCAAAATTAATCCTTTCTGGAAGTTCAGTTGCTGAATATCGATGTAGCTTCTGATTATTTCAATTTCTTTGTACAACAGTATTTTGTCAGCTTTTCGAAAAGTGACCATGCTATTCATGAGGTTCGATAGACGGATAATCATTTCAGAAGTTTGCGACGATCCGCTGATGGCAAGCTGTTCAAGCCTGTCGATCACATTTATAACAAAACGTGGGTACGATTGGTATTGAATCAGTTCTATTTCGGTGGCTAATTTCTGATTTAGCAATTCGGTCTTTTCCAGTATTTTCGAATTCCAAAGCCGGATAACTTTTACCGAAAGAAAAACAATTACAATGTATTCGTTGCCTAATCCGTTAATCAACACATTTTGCCAGTTGAAATAGTTGCCTTGTTGTATGTATTCTGGCTTCACCATTTTCCATATTAACTCATTGCCAAGCCATAATTCGCCAATGGAGGAGAGAATCAGAAGGATTAAAATCCAGTATGAGAATATCAGGTACCGGCTTTTGAAAAAATATTTGGGCACCAGCCAGTACGCAATGACATAAGCATGTGCTACGAAAAGCGGGAGTGTTATAAGGTAATATACCAGCCAGGCCCAAAAAACTCCGATACTATATCCGAAACTTTGAATTATGGTAAACCCGCCTACCCAAATGCACCAAAACAGGATATGCCACAGAATGCGTTTTCGGTTAATATGTTTCAGGTATGTTTTCATGCCTTGTCAATTCAATTCCAGTTCGAGCCGGGCTGTAAATGTGCTGGAGCTTTCATTCTGTACCAGCATATATTTCTTTGGATAAAGCATTTCGAGCCTTTGTCGTAATTTTGACAATCCGTTTTCCTGATCTCTTTTTAAAAGTCTGGATTTCGGAGGAACACTGTTTTTCGTCTCGAAACAAATCCGGTTTTCATTACAGGCAAGCGACAGGCTGATCCATGGACTGCCGGCATCGGTGCTGCTGCCATGCCTGAAACAATTTTCGACCAGTGGAAAAAGTATAAAGGGTGCTATCATTGAGCCGGCGCAGCTACCCGAAACGCTGCTTTCAACCCGAAGCCGGTCGCCATACCGGGCTTGTTCGATCATAACAAAATCTTCAATCATGCTCATTTCCTCTGTTACCTGAACTTTTTCCTTTTGTGCCTCGGTAATTGAAAACTGAAGTACTCTTCTGAATTTCCGGATAAAATCAATCGTTTTTCCCGGATTATTAAGTGATAATGAATAAAGGTTATTGAGGGTGTTAAATAAGAAATGAGGTTCGAAATGCCCTTGCAGCAGGCGAAGTTTTAATTCGGCATATTTTCTTTCAAGTCCTTTCTTCTGAGATTCGGCTATCAACCAGTCTTTGGTAAATTTCGCAACGACAAATAAAGCCACTATAAACGACATATCTTTGGTATTTACCAGCACTGACCGAACATTCAACATACTTTTTGATCCGGTAAATTCTGGAGAAATGGATGAATAAAAAATGAAATCGGAAATGCTCAACTTTATCACCGAAAGCAAAATGCCAATTCCGAGAAAAAGAATTCCGAGAAGAAAATATTTTTTCGCAGGCAGAAAAAGCGGAATTACAACAAAGATCATAAGGTATCCGTAGCCCAGAAAAAAGATGGCATTAACGACGGTCAGAAAAAGCAATTGTCCAAAATGCCGGCCATTGCTTCGGCTAAATAAGACCAAGGTAAAAACGAGTACGATGACCACAAAAAAAGTGATATGCCGGGACAGACGGTACTTCAGGTCGGTATGAAATAAAAATTTATTCACCTTTCTGCGTTTTTTTAACTGCTACGGCAACCTGACAAACATTTTAGCCGGAACAATTAATTATCAGCTGAATTTAGATAAATACACGGTTGAAAAACTAAATCGAGAATGAACAGCAGCATGAAAATGGCCAACGAACAGCTCTGTAAGTCAAAAGTCGTTGATACGGAGATGTGTGTAATTGGCCCGCTAATCACTGTATTTAGCCCCGCGCGACGATAAATTTGGTGAATTTTATTTTTGAAGCGACCGTTTGAGTACGATTGCCTGTGTCCCAAAAAAAAGTTTCCGGAACCAGGGGCCCGGAAACTTTAGTTCGAAGGAATGAAAAATTCCGTGTTATTGCTTGCTGTTTACTTTGAAAAAATCAATTTCATTCCCAGTTACTTACAGTTCGGCCAGCTGGTCGTCTTTTATCAGTGATGGAAAATAGCAGGCAATCAATCCCAGTAATTCTTCTTCCGTTTTGGGATTTTGTGAGATAACCCGCTGCGAGTAAAAATCAGTATTATCCATCATCTTATTAATCATGGCGGCGGAAACGGTCTGGTATTCTTTGCTAATCCGTTTAACTCCAAAAACATGATTATTGCAAATGTATTCCACTTCAAAATTGTCAGTACGGACAATAAAGTTCATGCATTTTTTGGTTTTTTTCACGCCAATTAAAACGGGAGAATCGCTGTTTGCATAACTCAACTGGTAAGTTTTTAAAGTTTCATCTCCAATTTTCAGTGCTTTATTCGAAGGACTAATGCGGTATTGACCAAGTTCTGTTAATGACTGGCCGCTGAGAAGCGAAGTTGTTTTTGCATTTGCTGTACCAAATAATCCGGCCAGGAGCAAACACAATGTTAGAATTCTAAGTTTTGTTTTCATGTTTTTTGTTTTTTGTTAATGTTTCATTTAGCTGAAGTAAATTTATTTCAAAACATGAAGTCAATAAGAATAAATCAACCAACACAGGATTTGCGATCAGGAAATCAAAAAACCTGAATACCAACGCCATTCACTTTCTGAGCCTATGAGATAAGAATATTGGAACCAAAGCGCACAGTTGGTACCTCGGACAATAAAAAAGGCTCCCGTTCAGAGAGCCTTTTCATTTTTTTAAGATGTTATTCACTGTTTTTATCTTGCCGCTTTTGGAGTAAAAGCTTCGGTCAGAATATCAGGATACATCTCCATGAAATTCTCGAAGCACCATTCTTTCAGATGATTAAGTTCTGATTTTCCGACCCAATTAATACACTTGGCCAATTCTTTCCGAAACAGTTCACGGCTAAAACTTACTTTCGGTAAAATTACTTTTGCGTACTCGATCATTCGTCTTCTGTTTTAATTGTTTTAAATGTTGTTTGAATTTAGCCAAACTTTTTGTGAGTGAACATGTCCCAAAACAGGATTTAACACAAGTTAACATGGAGGTTCAGGCAAAGCCTGATGAAACAATTGAAATACAGACGTATAAATCCTTTTTCCCGAATCCTGTTTCAAAACATCATCCGCGACATACTATTTTGCAACAAAAAACAATTTTCAGATTACGATTTGATTGACTGGATAAACCCCGTGACTTTTTGTTCAAGCGTTTTATTTCCTTCAAGTGCCTTGACAAACGCGCTTCCAATGATGGCTCCGTTTGCATATTGGCAGGCATTATTAAATGTTTCGGCATTCGAAATTCCAAATCCAATGAGCTTTGGATTCTGCAACTTAAGTTTGTTGATCCGTTCAAAATATTCGCGCTGAAATTCAGAAACACTCGTTTTGGCGCCAGTGGTGGCATTGCTCGAAACCATGTAAATAAATCCTGACGACAAATTGTCGATTTGGTGAATCCGTTCCTCCGAAGTTTGCGGCGTAATCAGGAAAATGTTATGCAGGTCGTTGGCTTCAAAAATGGTTTTATAATCTTCCTTAAAAACCGATAGGGGAAGGTCAGGCAAAATCAATCCGTCAATCCCAATTTCCCTGCATTTGGCACAAAATGCCTCCACACCATATTGCAATACCGGATTCAGGTAGCCCATCAAAATGAGCGGAATATTCACCGATTGCCGGATATCTTGCAATTGCTCAAACAATTTACGCACACTCATGCCGTTGTTCAGCGAAACCAGACTGCTATGCTGAATCACCGGTCCGTCGGCCACCGGATCGGAAAACGGCATTCCGATTTCAATCAGGTCAACGCCCTTTTTTACCAGTTCCTGAATAATTGCCCTGGTATCGTTTAATTCCGGATAACCAGCTGTGAAATACACCGACAGTATCCGTTCTTTTTTCTCCTGAAAGAGTTTATTTATTCGATTGTTCATGATCATTTTGAGCCTCCTAAATCCCCCGGCAGGGGACTTGGTGATGGCATGTTTTAAGTTTTGTTTACTGATTCATAGTAGTTTTAAGCCCTCCCTTTTGGGGAGGATTTGGGAGGGGTTTTTAGTATCCAAAATAATTTAAATACGTTTCCATGTCTTTGTCGCCACGGCCCGAAATATTCACCACGGTAACATCTTCAGGTTTCAGACTGATTTTTTCCAGTCCGGCCAAAGCGTGTGCCGATTCAAGAGCGGGGATGATGCCTTCTTTGCGGGTAAGCAACAGTGCAGCTTTTAACACTTCTTCGTCAGTCGCCCAAATGTATTTGGCACGACCGGTTTTAAACAGGTTGGCATGCATCGGGCCAATGCCTGGGTAATCCAATCCGGCCGAAATGGAGTATGGTTCGGTGATTTGTCCGTCTTCATTCTGCATAAGGTACGAACGCGAGCTGTGTAATACGCCAGGAGTTCCCAATGCTAAAGTTGCCGCTGTTTCGTGGGTATCAACGCCTTTACCAGCTGCTTCAACTCCGATTAATTCCACATCCTCATCGTCGAGAAAATGATAGAATGCACCGGCAGCATTGCTTCCACCACCCACACAAGCCATCACGCGGGTTGGTTTTTCGCGGCCGGTTTGCTCATCCAACTGCCAGCGGATTTCTTCGGAAATCACCGACTGGAAACGGGCAACCATATCGGGGTAGGGGTGAGGTCCAACTACCGAGCCTATGATATAATGCGTGTCAACTGGATTGTTGATCCAGTCGCGCATGGCTTCGTTTGTAGCATCTTTCAGGGTTTTGTTTCCGGAGTGGACGGGAATAACTTCGGCGCCCAGCATCCGCATCTTTTTCACGTTTGGCGCCTGACGTTCCACATCGACTGCACCCATGTAAACAATGCAGTTCATATCCATCAGTGCACAAACGGTTGCTGTGGCTAAACCGTGCTGACCAGCACCTGTCTCGGCGATGATACGTGTTTTACCCAACTCTTTGGCCACTAGTATTTGCCCGATGGTATTGTTGATTTTATGCGAACCGGTGTGGTTTACATCCTCGCGTTTCAGGTAAATATGCGACTGGTAATGTTCCGACATCCGTTTGGCGTAATACAAAGGCGACGGACGACCCACATAATTTTTTAGCAATCCAATAAAATCCTGACGAAAATTGTACGAATTGATGATCCGCAGATAATTATTTTTGAGCTCCTCAATATTGGGGTGCATCATCTCCGGAATATAGGCTCCGCCAAATTCGCCATAGTAGCCTTTTTCATTAACTTGATAGCTCATGATTTATAATTGTTGATTGATTATTTATGATTTATTTTTCTGATTTCAGAAATAAAAAGTTGTACACGCTCTATATTTTTTAAAGCTGGAGATAGCTCGAATCCACTGTTTATGTCGATTCCATACCATTGCGGATGCTGAAAATTGAGAATCGCTTCCACATCATCGGGTCCAATTCCCCCGCTCAGAAAAAACGGCACCTCTAATTGGTAATTTTCGAGCAGTCGCCAGTTGAATTTTTGTCCGGTTCCACCCGGTAAATTTCCTTTGGTATCGAACAGAAAATAATCACAGGTTTCCCGGTACAGTTTTAGCGAATCAAAATCAAACATTTCGTCCACCGAAAAAGCTTTAAAAACAGTTATTCCGCTTTGTTTAATGAATCCGCAATATTCCGGAGTTTCGTGCCCGTGCAACTGAATGACATCTAGCTTCCAGTTTTGACTGACTTGCCAGATAGTTTCCGGAGTTTCATTGACAAACACTCCAACTTTTCGGATCGTTGCGGGTACAGCGTTCAAAATCCCGGGAATCGGATTCAACCCGACAAAACGTTTACTTTTGGGGTAAAAAATGAACCCGAGAAAATCAGGCACAGCGTTAATCACTCCTGAAATATTTTCAGGATCACGCATTCCGCAGACTTTGATTTTTAGGCTATTCATTTAATTTGTATTTATTCCGGGCGCAACTTTAAGTCGCACCCGGAATACAAGCATTACTATTTCAGACTTTGAATAAACTCTTTGCATGCTTTTGCCGGATCGTCGGTTTTCATAAAGGTTTCTCCGATCAGAAATCCTTTAAACCCGGCGTCCCGCAATTTGCCAATACTTTCAGAATTGGAAATTCCGCTTTCCGAAATCTTAACGAACTGATTCGGAATGAGTTTGCTCAGTCGGACCGATGTTTCCACATCAACGGTGAAGGTACGCAAATCGCGGTTATTCACGCCAACAATGTCCACCTGCGAATTGAGTTTCGCCAGTTCTTCCTCATTATGAACTTCGACCAGTACTTCCATTCCCAGCTCTTTGGCTTTCGATGTGAGTTCAAGTAACAACTCCTTGTTCAGGCTCTCGGCAATCAGCAGAATCAAGTCGGCACCATGCGCTTTGGCTTCGTAAACCTGATAGACGTCGAGCATGAAATCTTTTCGCAAAATGGGAGTATTCGGATTGGCAAAACGTGCTTTTGCCAGATTCTCCATAGAACCGCCAAAATACTCTTCGTCGGTTAGTACTGAAAGTCCACTTGCACCGGCTGTCGCATATCCTTTTGTCACTTTTGAGACTTCGGCTTCAGCATTGATCATTCCTTTGGATGGTGATTTCGGTTTGAATTCGGCGATTACCCCACTGGCTCCATCAGCCAGCAAAGCGGCTTTCAGCGAGTTACATTTTCGATTGAAATAAGGCGAAACCATCAACCCTTCCAGCGGAAAAGTCTGTTTTGCCCTGGCAATCTCCTGCCTTTTCGTTTCGTTTATTTGATCAAGTATGGTCATATTTGAGTTTCGGGTTGTGAGTTTTGGGTTTCGGGTTAACCTTGAACCCGAAACTTGAAACTCGTAACATTTTTATTTGTTTAATTCCAACAATTTATTGAAGACTGTCAGCGCTTTTTTGCCTTTCAGTGATTCGGTAGCTTCGGCAACACAATCGGTCAGTAATCTTTCAGGAGAAATACATTTAATTCCGAGCGCAGCGTTGGCAATTACCACATTCTGCTGTGCCTGGGTTCCGTTTCCTTCCAGCACATTTTGGAAAATTTTGGCCGCATCTACAACCGAATTTCCTCCGGAAAGTTCTTCGGTTTTAACCGTTGCAAACCCAAAATCAGCAGCAGTAAGGCTGTCTTTCGTTTGGTTCGATACATAACGGGCATCGCCGGTCAGCGAGATTTCGTCGTAGCCATCCAGGCTATGCACGATCGTGTAATTTTGGTCGCTTTGGGCAAAAACCTGGTGGTAAAGATCCATAATTTCGAGATCGGAAACACCAACTAACTGGTTTTTGGGGAACGACGGGTTAATGATTGGCCCCATCATGTTGAACAGGGTTTTCACCTTCAATGCTTTGCGCACTGATCCGACATTTTTCATGGCCGGATGAAACAATGGTGCGTGAAGGAAACAAATTCCTGTTTCTTCAAGCTCTCGCCGCAGTTTGTTGGCATGGTTGCTGAACTGATAACCGAAATATTCAAACATATTGGATGCACCACTCACTGAGGACAAACCATAGTTCCCATGCTTGGTCACCTTGTATCCTGCGCCAGCCAACACAAAACAGCTAAGCGTGGATATATTGAAAGTGTTTTTTCCATCGCCGCCGGTTCCAACCACATCAATGGAATTGTATTCCGACAGATCGACGGCAATGCACAAATCGAGCATGGCCTGGCGAAACCCGGCTAATTCTTCGGCTTTCATTTTTCGCATTCTGAAAACGGTCAGGAACGAAGCAATTTCGGATTCCGAAAACTGGCCTTCTCCAATCCGGGTTAGCATGATGCGGGCTTCCTCTTTGGTAAGCGTATTCCCTGAGAATAAGTAATTTAAAGTATCTTTCATAAAACAGTTCGAAGTTATAAGTTTGAAGTTCGAAGTTTCTTTATTGTGACTGAAAACTGCGACTGATTACTTTTTCAACCAGTTGGCAATGATTTGTTCGCCCAGCGGAGTCAGGACCGATTCCGGATGAAACTGTACACCTTCCACATCATATTCGGTGTGCTTCATCGACATAATCTGGCCTTTGTCGTCGTAACTGGTCACCTGAAGGCAGGCCGGAAGACCTGTCTGATTTACGATCCATGAATGGTAGCGGCCTGCCATAAAGGTTTCGGGTAACCCGCTAAACAGCACGGTTTCAACTTTTGTTTGAATAACAGGAGTTGCAATTCCATGCAGCACGTTGTTCATGTTGGTCAGTGTTCCGCCAAAAGCTTCACCAATGGCCTGATGCCCGAGACAAACTCCCAGCATACTTTTCTTTGGAGCATACTCGCGGATAATATCGAGCAGCAAACCGGCTTCCTCCGGAATTCCGGGGCCGGGAGACAGCACAATTTTGTCGTATTTTTCCAGATCGGACAGTTCCAACTCATCGTTGCGAAACACATCCACAGACTTCCCGGATATCTTTTTGATGGCGTGTACCAGGTTGTAGGTAAACGAATCGTAATTATCTATGACTACGATAGAGCCTCCCCTGACCCCTCCATTGGAGGGGGATTTCTGATTGTATGTATTTTGTCGTTCTCTCATTTTACAAATATTTTAATAACTACCAATTTCATTGAGCCTTTTTAAGCCCTCCCTTTCGGGGAGGGTTTGGGAGGGGCTGTTACCTGATTTCTTTTGCAATTTCGATGGCTTTCTTCAGAGCGGCCAGCTTATTATTCACTTCCTGAAGCTCACTTTCTTCGTTTGATGAAGCCACGATTCCGGCGCCAGCCTGGTAAAACAACTTATGATTTTTGCTCAGGAACGACCGGATCATGATGGCATGGTTCAGTGTTTTGTTGAATCCGAGGTATCCAATGGCCCCGCCATAATAGCTTCTGCGCTGATTTTCGTAGGTGTCGATCAGTTGCATGGCGCGGTGTTTAGGCGCTCCGGATAAGGTTCCGGCTGGGAACGAATTACCCAACACCGTAACCATGTTGGCGTCTTCGGGCAATTTTCCGGATACTTCGGAAACCAAATGAATAACATGCGAAAAGTACTGCACTTCGCGGAAGCGGTCGACTACCACATCGCTGGCATTACGGCTGAGGTCGTTGCGGGCCAGATCAACCAGCATCACGTGTTCTGCATTTTCCTTCGGATCGGCACACAGTTTCTCGGCCAGTTTTCGGTCTTCGTCATCATTTCCGGTACGGCGGAAAGTTCCGGCGATGGGATTAATAATGGCCCGGCCTTTCTTGATGCGTAACGAAGCTTCAGGGCTTGAACCGAAAATGCGGTAGTCGCCGTAATCGAAGAAGAACAGGTAAGGCGAGGGATTTACCGTACGCAATGCCCGGTAGAGGTGAAAATCATCACCGGCAAACGACTGTGAAAACTGCCGCGACAACACAATCTGGAACACATCGCCCCTAAAACAGTGCTCTTTCCCTTTGGCAACCATGTATTTGTATTGTTCGTCGGTGATGTTCGAGACCTCGTCATCCAGCGGGGCAAATGTGGTTGCCGGGAAGGTCAGGTTGCGAAGCAGTGATTCAATCTGATCCATTTCGGCCTGTTCGCCTTCCATCAGGTTTTCGATCAGGTAAATGAGGTTTTTGTGATGATCAACGGCCACAATGTACTTGTAAAAACAATACCTGACTTCGGGAATGGCATATTCCGCTTTCTTTGCTGTATTGATGTTAATCTTCTCAAAATAGCGGATACCATCGTAACTCAGGTAACCAAACAATCCATTTGCGGGAGCTTCTGCTATATTTCCTTCCGGTTGAAACGCCTTAAAGAACTGATCGAGTTGCTGATCGACGGTGCAGGTTTTGCTTACTGCTAATTTTTCAGTTTTCCGGCCATTGCAATCAATCGATATTAGTCCTTCATCAACCGTAAAACAAGCCAAAGGCTTGATGCATACGAACGAATAAGCATTCTCATTTCCATGATAGTCGGAGCTTTCCAACAGAATTGTTTTTGGAAATAACTCCCGAAATTTCATGTAAACGCTTACCGGAGTGAGAATATCACCCAGGATTTTCTTTACATTGACTTTAACTTTAATCTTTTCCATATTGTGTTTTTCTTTTTGTTATTCGTTGTCTCTATTCCGGCTGAAAGTTGAATTTCTCTTTTCCCAACATTTTCTCGTAGCCGGTTTTTCTTTTTTCTTTTCTCCCCGGGGCGCTGCCCCAGGCTATTGATATTTAGCCCTTTTTTCATCAGGGGGCACTCAAGTTTTCCCCTCGGGGAGATTTAGAGGGGGCTTTGAGCCACAAAAAAAGCGGCTTACCGTGTTCCGATAAGCCGCTTCTCAGTTCCCAAACGGGCATAAGTCGCTACTTCCTTCCACGGGATTGTGAAAAGTTACTGCGCCACCACCAATTTGTTAACATCATCTGATTCATTTTGATTTCTTTTTATAAACAAAAAGCCTGCTTTTTGAAGAGCAGGCCCATATCTTAAAAAATACAAATATGGCTTTTAACTCCTCGATTCATCAAGAAGACCCCACCACAGGTGCCATACTGTATTTGTATTTTTAGTCATGAATTGAATTTTCTTCGGACAAAAAAATAAAATTAATGCCACAATAACAAGTGTTCAGGAGAAAAAGTTTTCAGGAATGAACAAATACTTCTATTTGTCAGGTATTCCGACTGTACCCCATTAGTGCTTGTGCACTGTATTTTCTGTTTCTCCTTTTTCAAGAATGCCATGAATAGCTTCCACGGTATGGGTGTAGTCAATATAGGCCTGTACATATTCTCTTCCCTTTTCCGGAGAACTGTTTTTGACTTTGTTCAGGTTAGCAATTTTTAAATATTTTTCTTTTATGACTTCCCCGATATGCTTATTCAACATGCTAATTAAATCATCGGCACTTCCTGCTTCTATCGCCCGATCGCTCATTTTTATAATTGGGTTTGTGCTGCCAGCTGGTTTTAATCCTGTGAATGGAGCACCTTCTGTTTCTCTGTGTAAACGAACCAGCGTTTCCAAAAAATGTTTTTCGACAATTGCTGCGACTTCCTTATCTCCGTTCCTCAGGCTGTAGGTTTTGTTGAACAGGGCAATTATTTCTGGTTCCTGCTCTTTACTGATCCATTTCAGGACCAGATTAACGTTATTCGTTTCGAGCGCTTTGATAGCATCTTTTACCGTTGGTCCATCGTACGAATCGCAATGTGCGAAAGCGGTTGAACCTGTAAATAATGCCATTACTATCAAAAGAATAGTTACAAGTCCTTTTGATGATCTTTTTGCTTTGGCACTGCTTTCCCTTTTTTCATTACTAATAATTGTTTTCATAATTAAATGTTTTAAAATTGATTACGGAGCAAAAGTAATTCGCGAAAAAGGATCTATCGACCTACTTGTTAAGTTGGCACCTGTTTGATTGGGTAAAGTGGGCTCACCTCATAAAGTGATACCTTTAAAAACTATTAAACCAAAATGATTGCAACGAATTAATTTGAGTTTGATTCTTTGTATTGAGTTGGTGTTTGTCCGGTAACCTTTTTGAATATCCGGTTGAATGCTGATTTTGAATTGAATCCACATTCATAGGCAACTCCCAGTAATGAATAATTGCTATACTTTTTATCTAAAATTTTGATTTTAACTTCGTCGACTCTGTATTGGTTAATGAAGTCGAAAAAGTTCTGCTCAAAGATTTCATTTATTACCTGAGACAGGTGATACGAAGGAATTTTAACGTTATTTGCCAACTGTGGAAGAGTAATACTGGGATTCAGGTAAGGCTTATCTGTTTCCATGTAACGTTTTAGTTTCTCTGCATATTCTTTGGCATCAGCTTCTTTTAAATCTGACCCGGCATATTTTTTTGGAGTATCAGTTATGTAATCCTGATTTTCCATTGAATAATGGATGAAAATTTCCTTTTGTTTCAGCCCAAAATACCCGACAAGAATGATAAATACAGATAATGACAGAAAAAGGCCATCGGTGCAAAAGGTCATTGAGAATAAATGAAGAACATGGTATATGGAAGCAATGATCATTAATGCTGACCATATAACTCCGAATATAAATACCAATTTGCGCAACCAATCCAGATCAATGTCTTCAGAGTAGGAAAAATTGTTTGAGATACTCACGTCAAGTTTCCGAAAAAGTTTGATGGAAAGCAAGAAATAGACCGGGCCCGACAAGACGGTCAGAAGCAGAAAAGCAAGGAACAAAAGCGGTGGTTCAATATTTTTTGGCGAATGATCAAGGCTGATGCCCTGCGAGATAGCTGATGAAAAGATGGCTGGGAACAGGTAAAAATTGAACAGAAGAAATGGCACAAAATGGATGAAGTCTCTTGTTGCGAGCGCATTTTTCTTTAAAGCAAGCGAAGAGGTGTATAGATACAGCAACGGTCCATGCAACATAAAAAGTGAAATAAAACTGCTTGACAAGAGCGGAAAATGTTCAAAAAGATTATGAGAATAAAACGCATAGACTCCCGTATACAGCCCCAAATAAATTAACCAAAAGATCAGGATGTTATCGTGTAAGGCCCTGTTTTTTTTCTGAAGCAACAGGATCACGAAAAAGAATGCGTTAAATGCTGCAATCAGGTAAATATATTTCATGATCCGAATTCTTTTGACTGTGAATATAACACAAATCCTTCTTCAATTCAAAATGAAACGAGCCATGAGCTATCAGGATGATTATTGTGGCGAATTCCATCTGTTCATAAAAAAACAAATTATAATCAGATTAAAATTAGGTATTCACACAATCCGTGCAAACTAAAATTAAGCTGTGCGTTTCGGTCAATTTCCCTATTGCGCTAAAGTAAACCGGAAGCTGACGCCAAAATTGGTGTTTGAAGTATCAAACGAGCCAATCAGCGGATGATTCAGAATTTTATCAAAATACAGACGGAGCTGGAACCGGTCGCTCAACATGTAATCAGCTGTAGTTTTGATTGTTATGTTGTTTTGTCCGGCTGTCAGCTGATCGCTTTCTTCCACAATTCTTCGAAGAATGGTCATATTTTTCCGGAACGAAAGGTCTGCCCTCAGGTTCAAATCGTTCGAATAAGCCTTTTGCGATTTTTTGGTTTTCACGATCAAATCCATCCGGGTAAAACGGTAACCTAAGCCAAACGACATTTCGTTGCTCAATACTTCCATAATCTGGTTGTTGGCAAAACTTAAAGCCAGATTACGCGATGATTTCAGTTCTGCGCGGGTTTCGAAGTCGTTGATCCAGGTGATGTCAAGGCTAATCAACGGGCTGAACTGTTCAGAAATACTCACCGAACCGACATCGTAAGGTCCGGTAAAATCGCCCAACGCATTACGCACATAACTGAACCCGTCGCCATACAAGCCTTCGTCATAATCGAGATTGGAAATAAATGAGCCCACGTTGTAACTCGACCGGTAGGCGTGGCTAAAACTCAACGTCTTCACGTACTTTTTCAGTGACTCGATCTGCGAAACCATACCTTCGTAAGTGATCCTCCAGTTGGGGCGCATGTATTTGAGCGACGGGGAACGGACTCAAAGCTACTTTATCCGGAGATTGTCCCGTATAGGCTGCAATAAAGGCCGGAACCATCACCTGGGGCGAAGTTGGCCCGTATCCAATCGGAAATCCAGTTGCAGGATCGGGAACATTGGGTTTGTAGCCTCCTGGCACTTCCACAACCCGATCATTTGCTATGCGTTGACTGGAAAGACGTTTAGCGATAATCTCTCTGTAGCTTTTCATGTTTTCGAATGCTTTCGAAGGAGGGGCCTCTTCTTTATTGCCCATTTTGCTGAATGCCGTATTCATCGTGTTGATAGACATGGTGAAATTACCACGGACGGACCGGTTGAACGGATCGAAACGGCCCGTACTGTTATTGTAATTGTAGAATTCGGTGGTGCGCTCCGAATAGGTACGGTTGGCATTCACATCAATGCGCAAATCGGGGAATGGCTCAATATCTGCCCTGAAATTCCAATTTTCGCTGTGCGACATCACGAATGGCGAATTAAGCGTTGAGTCGCGGGTGATCCAACCTTTCCCGGCTGCACGTTCAGCAAAATCTTTATCCTGCCAACCCAACAGGAAGAGTAATCCGGGGGCGGTAGTCTGTCCGGCCATATTGCTGAACATGTTTTTATTCGGGGTATATCTTCCTGAACCAAAAATTTGTGGTTCGGGCATAAAACCTGGTAATACGGTACCATCGGTACCTGAATGGATGAGCGAAATGTTGCGTACACTCATCAGAGCACGTGCCGTGTACTGAATCAGCTTTTGACCGAGATCGCGGTTAACCTCAACTTTTCCTTTGACAATGAATTTCACTCCGGAGAGACTTTTGTCTGATGTAAAACTGATCCGGTCGTCATTAATTATGGCCACCTGTCCGTCAATTTTGGTTCCGTCTTTGGCAACAGCAATCACCTCAACATTCTGGGTATTCAACTTGTGAAAAATAGACTTGGGTGTATTGGCCTTTAACCTGACATTCTCGGTGGTGTATTGTACTTCTTTGATCTTCGGAGCAGTCTTTTCCCTTTTCGGGAGCGGTAGTCTGACGCTGGGGCGTTTGTTGTCCCTGTTGTGTTTGCTGCGAACGTTGCATCCGCTGCATCTGGCGTGAGCTTGTGCCGTATTTTTGGTTGATGTCTTTCAAAAAGCCAATCTTGTTGTATAAAGTTACCATGTTCAGCATTCCGGTTAACTGAACTTGACGCGAGTTTTCAATCACATTTCCAAGCACAACCGATTTATTGGTGACTGGTCCGGCCTGCCAGTCGTACATCCCCTGGTAACGGGCCGTAAGCATAGTCCAGTCGAGTAAAGGCATTTTATTGATCGGAACCATGTAGTTGACACTAAACATGTGGTGATACAAGGTAGGCCGTCCCAGATTAAATAAATTCTCGAGGATGGAATCCTTTTTTATAGCATAATCATCGTCGTGGCGGTTTATCCGGCCTTCGGGCTCATCAATTCGGGCTGTATTTTCTGATGAGAAATCCATTTCGAGACTGCGGGTCAGGTTGTAACGCAAATCAACATAACGGTTCCAAATGAAATCTTTATTGTATGTGCGCGGAATAATCATGTTGGGGTTGGAAATATTCCGGAGCTGAACTTCGTTGTAATGCCGCCAGATATCGGTTCGGAAAGAGAACTGCGAAGGTAGCGGAGAAATGTTGAAATCGCGGATCAGCCTTAATATGTTATTATTTAACACCTTCGAGTTTTTGAATGGTTCATACACTTCGGGCCGTCCGTTGAAATTATAGCTAAACAATCCGCGGTAGTTTTTATCCAGGCTCTCTGCAATGTTGATGCTCCGTTTGGTCATCTCGTTGTAGGAGTAGGTGACCGAGAAGTTGGTCGGATCGTAAATTTTTGGTTTCCCCGATTTACTGCTCCGATCAACTTTAACGTTTGTGAAGTTGATACTCTTTCGGGTAACCAAATCCTGCGCAATCTGCTTAATCGAGTCGCGCTCTGCCTTACTGCCGGCCATGTTCAGCGCATCTTTCATTTTAATATCCGGATCGAGCGGATTGTATTTTGGGTTGCTTTTGCTTTGCGAATATCCCACGTAAAGCGGAATTCGTACCTGTGCTTTTTCCGGAAAGAATTTTCCCAGTTCGAGGTTGGCCGAAACATCTACTTCTGTCAAATCGTCCATGGCCCGCTCATTCACTTTTTTATCAATGCTTCCGAACCCGGCAGTACGCGTCCGTCCGGCAAAAATAACCGATCCCAGATCGGCCAAACGGGCTGTAACCCTGCCCTGGGCAGCCCATCCGCCACCTTCTTCAAAAGTCAGAAAGAGACGAAGTTCATTCAACCAAACTTCGACCGAACGCGGGCCGTAGTTATTCTGATCTTTTTTGTTGTAGCGAATACCGACCATCATCACCTCTACATTGCCAAGGTTGGGATTCCCTTTGATTTTGATCGTCCTGTTTCCGTCCGGCATCGGGTATTCCTGGGTCAGACTGACTGTTGAGTTGGCCTGACGCATTTCATCGTTTCGCTTCAATTTCAGATCAGTAAATGCTTCCAGGGAGAGATTAAGCTGGTTGGCTTCGGGCCATACCAATAACCTGTCGCTTTCATGGTCGCTACTGTAAACGCCTGGTTTGGTGAGTGACAACGGAATTTCGTATTCGTAATAGTTATAATTGTAGTCGGATCCCAGTCGGATAAATAACGACAAATCATCGTCTTTAAGCGGATTCCCGGCCAGAGCTTCAGCATGTACTTCCATTTGAAGCCGTTTGTAGTTGCGGAAATCCATGTTCAGGTTCTTATAGGCAGCACGGGCAGTTGTTTCTTCCAGATCGACAGCCCGCAAAACCAATGACTGTTCGTTCAGTTGGAGCAATTGCGGATTAGCCGGATCAATTACCCGTTCGATACCCGGAGGAAGCACATAATTAATCGGTTTTCCGGTTGGCATTTTCTTCGATATTGACTGCCGAAATATCGAACCGAGTACTGGGTGAAGTGACTCCCAGCTTTCCGTCAACATCCTTGGTATACTTACGCCAATCGGACCGTACCAGGTCAAGCGTGGCCATACGAAGGATGGTAGGTTGTGAAAACCCCTTCATAAACAAGCGCAGGAACCGGATCGACTTGAAATCGCTGATCGAGCCAAAAACTTCGTTTGGACTTTTTACCGGAACTTTAAACTGATACCATTTGACATCTGCAAGGTTTCCGTTTTTCAGTTTAAAATCCTTTATTTCCCTGATGTCGGCAATCGAGTTTTTACCGATAACCATATCCTGACGGCGGATGCTAACCTTATACTGGTAATAGCGCTCGTATTCGTTCAGGGTATTATCGCCATTCAGATCTTCCATGTCGGGCGCAGTGGAAGCCGATGTCGGGTACGATTCGGGCGACATCTCAGCCGTTGTAGAGTTGCCTTCGGGCCCGTTAAAATTTTTATAGCGTGCCAGAATGCCAAGTCTTTGCTGGTCATAGTCGGTTCCCCGATAATAATGGTAATCATCGCCTGACGGGTCCTTGATTACGTTGGTCAGGGCATCCTGGTTCAAGATACTCTTCAGCGATTCGATATAGCTCTGGTGAAATTTATCCTCATCTTGATCGTTCATCCCGTCAAAACCAAGGTCCTGGGTAACGGCGGCTTTCAACGTTGTTGTCAAATTCCCTGACCAGCGACTGCTGGGTGGAAACGCGGCCCCACAGAGTGGTGTCGACATGGTTGAGTTCAGCCGTGGTTGGCAAACCGTTTTCGAACGATTTACGCGAGTCTTTCAGCACATCTTCCGAAATGTCGCCGAGGTTAAAATACAGATCGCCCCCTTCATTGGTTTCCAGCGTATCGTTAATGAACGGGTCCATCATCCAGAACCTCAATGAATTCGATATTTGCGGCTTCAAAATCGCTGGTAGAAAGCTGTCGCATGATACCACCCCAGCGCGATTCCGGGTTACGCAGGGTTCCGTCGGCATTGACTCCTTTAGAAAAAATGGATGGCTGGGTGTCGAAATTATAGGGTCCCTTTTCCTGTGGGTAAAAAGCCAAGTCGAACACCGGAATATTCGTTGGCATTCCGGATTGTATTTCCTTGCTTGGGAATAGTTCACTCTGGAACACTTCGCGGGTCAGATTATTCGATTGTAAATCCTTTTCACTGTCGTTTTTAATATAATCCGGAGTTGTCGGGCTATTCCGTAGGAACAGCGGGTCGATGATGTACCAGGCCAGTTTGGCGCGGTTATAGCCATAAGCGAGGTCGTCGTTGGTTTCGGCCTCCGGAAACAGATTTTGCTTTTGGGGCGTACTGGCCAGTGTCCAGGCCGAACGCTCTTTCAGGCTAATTGAGGTTTTGGTCGCTTCAAAATCATCGATATAAGCAGTTCCGCTTTTGTTAATGACTTTGGAATGGCCCGGAAGTAATTGCGCAAATTCGCCGTCAAACGCTATCGACGACTGCTCTTTGGTCGAATAAAACGGAAGCTTGTCAATCAGTTTGGTCAGGAACATCGATTGATTGGAGAACGAAGCATCAAGCCCGAGCATGGTGTTCGAAATTGGATCGTCGCCATAATTCACTTTCTGCGTCAGCGGCCTCTCCTGCATGTGCAGAACAGTTGCTCCCAGGTTGAACCTGTCGCTGAACGCATAATTGGCATGTGCCCCGACCAGCGTTTTTCGCTGCATACTAAACAGGTCCTGACTTTCGGTCGAAATCTGTATCGGGGTGCCGGATTCGAGCAATCCCGAATTTATAATTTTTACAATTCCTGACGTGTAGTCGACCGTATAGTCGACGTTTTCGGTAAGGGTGCGCCCTCCGGTAGTCACTTTCACCGAGCCCTGCGCCAGGTTTTGCGAGCCTACCATGTATTCGGAACTCGAAGCCCCTTTGTACGAACCTTTCAGTTTGAATTTATTGTGTTCGGCATCCTGTTCAGCGATCGTCCGGGTCGAGTCGTAAAGTGTAAAATAAACATATTTATTGATCAGGGCCGGATCGATGATCGAATCGGCCAGGTTTTTCCCGAATGGTTCGAGTACCGGAAAGATAATTTTTCCGGCTGATGAATTTACCGTAATTCCTTCCACATAGTCGAATACTCCGTCGCGCATCAGGTCGTGCTGCGAGTTCAGCTTGTCGAGATTCAACACACTCAACAAAATATGGCCATCCAGACGACCTTGCGGCAAATAGTTGAGGTAAGTCCCGGATTCGTCATTCTGGTACATGACATCAAGCACAAACTCGTCTTTGGTAAGCTGATAGGCATTCAGATCATAAACATTTTTCATCATCAGCTTCCAGGTCGGGATACGCGGCGAAAGGTTGGTTCCTTTCAACAGTTTCAGAACAAGCGTTTCCGGAGCATTGATCCCGTCGGTTGAAAATTCACCAACTTGGTAAGTTTTTCCGTCGGCGGTGTAATTAAAAGCCACAGCCAGAATTTCGTCGGAGTTCAATGCCGAGCGCAACGAAATGAAGCCCAGATTGGGGTTGATGGTGTATTCGGATTCGCTTAATAAACGAGCCTGTTCAATCTTTTCAAAATCCTGCCCGCCTACAAATTTGTTGGCTGCCAGAGGCGAAAGGGTTTTATTGATGATGTCGGATTGCCTGATTCCCGAATAAGTAGTTTTGATTTGCCCGTACAGACCGTTCGCATCGTTAAACGGGAAAATAGTTTCGGGATACTGGAAGCCAGAATTTTCCTGAAAAGCGCCGACCTTGTTATAAATGTTGGGATCGTGCTCCCCAAGGTCCATGAAAGCCAGTATATTACGTGCTTCCTTGAAATTGCTCGACTTGTTGGTAACCCAAACTTCAATTTTGTTGATGGTGATCGACGAACGTACAATCGGTAGGTTTTCGAGCGCCTCGTTGTAATGATCGCGGAAATATTGTGCCAGGAAAAAATGGCGGTTGGCATCGTATTCTGATGCCGGAATTTCAAAGGTCTTTTTCTGTGCTCCGCCTTCTGCTTCAACCACCTGTGTTTCACCTTTGTGTTGCGAGAAAATCGTGGTCAGGTTCAGCTTTCCGAACTGTAATTCGGTTTTTACCCCGAAAAGATTTGACCCTCCTGTGATGAGTGATCCATTGAGGGGAAGTGAAACATTACCGGCTTCAATCTTTTTAACAATCTGGTCTTCGTCGCCGGTGTACCCCAGGTTCATCTTATTTTCATAGTCGAACGTGGCTTCGGTGTTGTAGTTGACGCGCATTTCCATCCGGTCGCCGATTTTACCCATCACGTTCATTTGTATTTTCTGATCGAAATCGAAAGTGGGGACTTTACGCAAACGTTCCGGAATAGATGGGTTTTCGGTGGCATTCATCTGGTACCCGAAACTCACTTCGACGTATCCCTGCGGACGGATATCGATGGTATTGCTGCCGAATATTTTATTGAAGGTTTCGCCTCCTACGGTGAGCCGGGGAATCAGGCCGCCTTTGTCTTCCAGACCTTTGATTTTGGTCTGACTGCGCCAGTAATTCTGAATAGATTGCTCAAAATCATATTTCTGGAATTCCTTTTTCGTCATGGTTTTGGGTAACCTGAAATTCAGATCGCCCACTTTTTCCACAAAGTTGTATTCACCGGTCACCGGATCGTATTCAATTTCGGTGCGGACATTTGACGGACGTTTCAGAAAAAGGCCGGAGCTGTCTTTTTTATCAGGATAGGCAAAAGCCGGCTCATCCTTAAACTTGAAGGGTAATACGCCGGTCGTATCAATTTTAACGGTATCTTCCGGGGCTGACAGAATGGTCAGCAACTGATAATTCCGGAGAGTTGTTCTTGATTCGGAGGGGCTTCCGCCAAGAGCAGTAAACAATAGATACAATAAGAAGTAGAAGTATGTTTCTGCCGTACTTTTTCAATTCCAAAAACTTTTTGTTTAAAGGCTTTTCAGCGCTAGTTTGATCACCTGTTCGACTGAAAGATTTGGTTGCGCCGCCAGAATTTTATCCAATTCCTTCTCGGCTGGCTTTTTCGCAAATCCCAGCATTATCAATGCAGATAACGCTTCATTTCGCAATGTATTGTCTGCCGATGCCACAATTTGTTCGCTGGCTGGCGACTTTCCGACTTTGTCCTTTAAATCAATGATAACCCGCTGGGCTGTTTTGATGCCGATACCCTTAATGCTTTTCAGTAAATTTACATTTTCGTTGAGAATAGCATTGCTGATTTCATCGGGCGAAAGTGACGAAAACATCATGATGGCGGTATTGGAACCAATACCATTGACTGAAATAAGCATCCGGAACAGTTCACGTTCACTTTCGTCAGCAAATCCGTAAAGCTGGTGGGCATCTTCGCGAATGGTCTGGTGCACAAACAACTTCACGTGTTCTTTTCCGTTCAGTTGTGTGTAGGTATTGAGCGAAATGGTGATGAAATAACCCACCGAATTGGCTTCCAGAATAACATGGGAAGGTTTCAGCCGGGCAATAGTACCCTTGATGTATTCAAACATATACTGAAAAGGTATTAAATTCCTTCGTCGATAGCTTCAAAATCAATCGATTCATCAATTTGACCTTGATTGATCTCGTATTTTTTTAGCGGATTTTGAGTAATTTCTTTGTACAACGCCCGGTTTTTGTGAATGTCGATGGCCAGGTACAAGGCTTCGCGGAACGAATCAGGAATAGCCTTGTCTTCACCGGCAATATCGAAAGCCGTTCCGTGTGCCGGCGAGGTGCGGATGATCGGTAATCCGGCGGTGTAATTAACGCCACGGTCGAACGAAGCCATTTTGAATGGGATCAGTCCCTGATCGTGGTACATAGCCAATATGGCATCGAATTTCACGAAATCGCCCGATCCAAAAAAACCATCGGCCGGATATGGACCAACGGCAATAATGCCCTCTTCTTTAGCCCGCTGAATAGCCGGAATAATGATATCAATTTCTTCTTTGCCTAACAAACCGTTGTCTCCCGCATGAGGATTTAGCCCAAGTACGGCAATGCGCGGACGTTTCACAAAGAAGTCGCGCTCAAGCGATTGGTTGATGATGCGTAATTTATTCAGGATGGCTCCCTTGGTAATTTTTGCCGGCACTTCCGACATTGGTACATGCCCGACAACAACGCCCACTTTCATCGATTCGCTGACCATCAGCATCACATAGTCGCGGGTTTTGAACTGTTCGGCCAGGTACTCGGTGTGCCCCGGAAAATTGAATTTTTCCGACTGGATATTATCTTTATTGATAGGAGCTGTGATCAGCACATCGATTTCGCCTTTTTTCAGATCGTCCACTGCTTTTTCAAGCGCCATGTACGAAGCTTCGCCTGCCATTTCGCTCGATTTGCCCAGTTCTACCCGGATGTTATCGTCGATACAGTTGATGATGTTTGCTTTGCGTGGGTCGGCTTCACTGGCTACGCGGATATGATTGAAATTGAAGGTTTCGATGTTCAGCGCTTTTTTGTGATAAGCAGCAACTTTGGGCGAACCGTACACAATAGGCGTACACATTTCCAGAATGCGCGGTTCCATCAGCGTTTTCATGATCACTTCGTAGCCAATTCCGTTGATATCGCCCTGCGATATGCCTATGATTATTTTATCTCGTTTCATTTGTATTTCTCCTCGATGAAGTATTTGTGTATAAATGTAATCTGATCTTTCGATTTTGGTTGCGCAAATTTAATCGATTATTTAAACTATTTAAACGGAGTTGAAGAATTCATGTTTTCCTGACGGGAAAAGAAAAGTATCGGCAGCTAAAATATAACAAGCAAAAATAGAATCAGGATCATCAGCATGAACAGAATAAACTGATTGCGGACGAACAAACCAAGTAACAATAGTATTTCGATTTCTTCGGTACAGGCGGTATACACTTCGATGATGCCTTTGTCTTTGGTCAGGAATTCATTGCTTTGATAGGTAATCAGTTCGTCGCCGTTAAATTTCCATGACCAGCGCGATTGCCAGAAATTTTTCACTTCCAGCTCAAATCGTTTCCCGTTAATGATAATGTCGCTTTTCGGGTTAAACAGGTTGACCAGGATTGTTCCCAGCAAGGCCTGATTGTTTGCGTCGTATATTTCAAGTTTGGATAGAAAAAATTCACGGTTCAGGATGAAACGGCGTCCTTTGATCCGACCATGAGCTTTCGATCCGACCAGGCTTTCCCATACGATCGATCCGATCAGGTCACTCCCGTGGGTAATTTCAAGTTGGTTCTTCAAAAGTCCTTTCGACCAGATGTACCGTTCCATAACTTTTTTCATTTAAAAGCCCTTGCAAGTTACGAAAAAATACAGCCTTGCCAAAACTGTGTTAATCGCAGTCGTCTCCCAGGTTCAGCAATTCAACTTTTCGGAAATCAACCGGATGACTTTCTGCCTGCAAAGAAATTGACCCTTTTTTCAGAAGAATGTTTTTATCAGGAGGCAATAATTTTTGGAAGTTTGGATCACGCGGGTCCAACTGTGGCTTGGTATATTCCAGGACAGTCTGACCATCAATAATGTGTTTGATAATTGAATCGCCCTGAACTTCCACTTCAACAGTCACCCATTGGTCGCCGTGATAAGTTTTTGATTTGGAATTGGTACAATGCTGTGTCCAGAGCGAATCGTTCATCACTACATTGGTTCCGGGAGTGCATAAATTCAGTGTTGATCGCTCATCTTTCCCGTTTCCTCCCAGCAACTGTACTTCAATCGAAACCGGAAAGTCCTGGTTCACTTCCATGCTTTCGGCACTTTGCCCGTGAATCATAATTCCACTGTTACGAAAAGCCCAGCCTGCGCCACTAGGACACTGGTCACCCACGAAACGGTATTCAACACGGATTTTATAATGTGAGTAAGGATGCTTGTAAAAGATATGTCCAAAATGCCCGTCAAATTTTTCATATTGGTCATACCTCACTTTCAGTAAACTGTCTTCTACCCGAAACGTTTTTCCATAGTTTTCATTCAGCGGAAAACCAGTGATTTTGATGTTCCAGTCGTTCAGGTCTTTTCCGTTGAATAACTGAATCCAGCCTTCAGATTTTTGCTTTACTGAAGTGCATGCAATACTCATGGTTAACAGAAGCACAAAAAAAGCAAGTTTTGATGATTGGTTGCTCATACAAAATTGGTTAATCAGTTTATAAAATGTAAGAAATTAAGGTGTAGCAAGGTAGCTAATAATTTCAAAAGGTACGCAACCTTTATAAATCAGGCCTCATCTTTTAGATAAACAAGAGAACCGTCCTTGGGGGGCGGTTCTTGTTAAAACAGCCGGAATAGTCCGGTAATTTTTAAAATAACAACACAAAAGTAATTAAAAATGAAGAAGTTTAAAAAAGTATTTGTAGGGATTTTTTCCCTGACGATTGGAGTTTTTACCTTGATGTCGTGTGAAAACGATGATGCGCCAACACCACTGAATGCCGTGGTGGATGTTTTTATTCAGGATACTAAAACCGATGCCGGGGTGAAATACGGTATTGTTGTTTATGCGACTGCCAATTATGAGATTAAATCGGCAAAAGTAACAGCTCCCGGAACTGGAGGCAAAGTTTACCAGCTTACCGCTACCTCAAACAAACAACAATTCGTTTATTTTCCGCAAACGGATGACTATGCCAGTGAATTACCGGTAAAAGGAGACTACCTGTTTGAAATTACTTCCACGAGCAGTGAAACGATTACCGGGAAAGATGCCGTTGGCGACGAAAAACTTGCTGCGATTGCAATTAAAACAGCAACCATGAACAGCCATTTACTAAAAACTACCTGGGATAAAATTGAGAGTACTGATGCTTACGTTGTAAAACTCTATTCGGCGGATAAGTCGAAACTTTTATTCTCAAGTGATCTTCTTGCGTCAGATAAAGTTGAATACGCATTCGGTGCAACTACTTCGGGATGGGGCAACGGAGAATCTCCCGTTGTAAACACCAATTATGTGGTAGAATTGCTTGGCGTAAGAATTGAAACCGGTGTCGCAAACGATAAAGTCAACAATATTCAATTCCTCACACTTGATTCGAAAACTATAAAGTGGGAATAGTTATTTAAAAAAACAAAGAGCTGGACTGAAATCCGGCTCTTTGTTGAAATTAAAAAAGAAAATACGAAGCAAAACAGACTTTATTTCTTGTCTTTTTTTGCTTTTTTCTCTAATCTTTTTTCCTTTAAAGTTTTAGTTGGTTCCTTTTTTGCTTCTTTTTTTGCATCTAAACTTTTGCCCATAACAAATAATTTTAAAGGTTATTAATCTGGTTCTGAACTCGATTGATTGATTATGCAATTTAAATTCGTCATTCATAAACAATTAATCAAAATTACTATTTTTCGCAAAAAAACAACTTTGGGCCAATAAATAATCAAAAAAATCAATTTTTCTCCAGTTTGTCCTTTGGACGTACATCACATCTTTATTTTTATCCTGTTTCTCAAGACAACTTTACAATTCCAAATTACTAAATGTCAATTATTTAAGACATTTTTAACCATCCGGTTAAATTTTTTAGTTAAAACATTTGGTAAATCAATTTCTGAATTTTACTTTTGACCGTATGATTTAACCAAATAGTTAAACTCAAAAGTAAAATGGATACAAAAAAAGACAGTACCGAAGATAAAATTCTGGAAGCAGCAAAGAATGTGTTTGTTACCAAAGGAATGGAAGGTGCACGCATGCAGGAGATTGCTGACAAAGCCGGAATTAATAAAGCTTTATTGCACTACTATTTCAGATCGAAGGAGCGATTGTTCGAAGCCATTTTTGCTGAAATCATCAAATTTGCTTTTCCAAAAATCACCCGGATTGTGCAATCCGAAGACCCAATCGTAACTAAAATTGAACAGGTCATTGATGCCTATATCGAATTGCTGATTAAACATCCCTTTATTCCCGGTTTTGTAATGAAAGAACTAAACCGCGATCCATCCGGACTATTCAAAATTGTCGTCAAATTTGGCTTAAATCCACAAGCTGTTTTTGATCACATTCAATTAGCAATGGATCGTGGAGAAATAATTCAAATGCCGCCCCGGCATCTGGCAGCCAACATCATTTCGATGTGTATATTTCCATTCGCTGCACGCCCATTGGTCAGTTTTGTACTCTTTAAAGACGATCAGACTGCACTCGAAGCATTTTATGCTGAACGGGCAGAGGTAATTAAAAAGTTCGTGATCGATGCCATAGTGATTAAAAATTAAAATTCAGTATACATGAAATAACCATGATTTGGCAAGCACCAACCGAAAATGAGAATAAAGTTTCAATCATGGTTATTCTATGTGACAATTAAAAAACAAATTATTCGCACATGAAAACAATTAAACTACTGTTCCTTGGGTTGCTTCTTCCTGTCCATTTGGTGATGGCTCAAGAAACGGTAACCTTGGAACAATGTCAGCAATGGGCCCGCGAAAACCATCCGGTATTGAAACAATCAGGTTTTTACCAGCAGATTCTTGACCTGAAAAACGAAAACAACACGGCTGTTTTTTTGCCCCAGGTCACCTTGAACGGCCAGGCTACCTATCAATCGGATGTGACCAAAATCGCACTGTCAATGCCGGGAATAAATATTCCAACAGTTGATAAAGACCAGTATAAATTTTATCTCGACCTGAAGCAAACGATCTGGGATGGCGGATTGAGCAAGGCAAAAGAATTGATCAACGAAACCGAAAATGCAGGCAATCAGTCTCAGATTGAAGTTGAATTGTACCAGGTGAAAGAAAAAGTCAATCAATTCTATTTCACCTCTTTTTTGATTCAGAAAAACCTCAAAATTCTGGAGAAGAAAAACGAAACACTGACCGAGCGGCAGAAGATTCTGGAATCGGCAGTTAAAAACGGGATGGTTCTTTCTTCCGAGCTGGATCAGTTGCTGGCCGAACTTATCAAAACAGACCAACTGGTACTCGAACTGAAAAATAATCAGGAAACAGTTCTGTTGGCCTTGGCTATCCTGACGGGAAAGAACACCGACCAGGTCAGGAATTTGGCATTGACCGAAGAGCCGATGTTACTGGATAAACCTTTAATGCGTCCCGAACTGGACCTCTTCAGCAAACAAAATGAGCTTTTGGAGGCCAACTCGGAAATACTGAAAAAACAGCGTAATCCCAAACTTTTTGGTTTTGGCCAGGCTGGTTACGGTAAACCAGGATTGAACATGCTCAACAATAAATTCGACACTTATTATCTGGTTGGATTAGGTTTTAACTGGAATGTGCTGGATTGGAAAACTACCTCCAGGCAGCGCCAGATATTGAAACTTCAACAGGATATTATTCAAACCAAACAGGAATCATTTGTGCAGAATATTGATCTGGCGACCGATCAGCAGACCAAACAAATCAGTCAGATCACCGAATTACTGAAAAGTGATAAGGATTTGATACAGGTGCGGGAACGTATCACCAAAACTTCGGCATCGAAACTCGAAAACGGCACGATTACCATGGCCGATTACATCCAGGATTTGAATGCGGAAATCACCGCCAAACTGACACTTGAAACACATAAAATTCAATTAAAAGAGGCACGGATTAAGTTGGCAAACATCCGGGGAATCCAGTAATTCAAAACAATCGATAACAACACAAACAACAATATCATGACAAAAAAATTACAACTGATAGCATTGGTGTTGCTGGCCTTCGGAGCCTGCAGAAACGGAGAAAAAAAATCGGATGCCTATGGGAATTTTGAGGCTGTTGAAACCATCGTTTCTTCTGAAGTGGCCGGAGAACTACTTTTGATGGAAGTTAAACAAGGCGATCAGCTCGAACCCGGGAAACAAATTGCATTGATCGACACCACCGAGTTGGTTTTGAAGAAGCTGCAAACACAAGCTCAGTTGGCGGCAAGTGAAACCAAAAAACAGAATGTGACGGCACAGATCAATGTGCTGAAAGAGCAGAAAAAAAACGCGCAAATCATTCAGCAACGGGTTTCAAAAATGTTTGCCGACAAAGCTGCCACCCAGCAACAAATGGACGATATTAACGGACAGTTAAATGTACTCGACAAGCAGATATCGGCCACAAATACTCAGTTTCAGTTGATCGACAGCGAAATGGAACTTGTCAACCGGCAGCTGGATCTTTTGAACGAACAATTAACCAAATGCCGCATCAACAGCCCGATTAAAGGTACTGTGCTTGAAACTTACCTCGAAACAGGCGAACTGGCATCGCCAGGCAAACCGGTTCTGAAAATGGCTGATCTCTCGAATCTTGAACTGAAAGTTTATGTTTCAGGCGCTCAATTGTCAAACGTAAAGCTAGGAAATGAGGTCAAAGTTCTGATCGACTCCGGAGCCAAAGAGATGAATGCAATCACCGGAAAAATCAGTTGGATTTCGTCGGAATCAGAATTCACACCAAAAATTATCCAGACCAAAGAAGAACGGGTAAAACTGATGTATGCGGTAAAAATCGTTGTTCCTAACGATGGTTCCCTGAAAATCGGGATGCCTGGAGAAGTTGTGTTCAGCCCCTCCCAAACCCTCCCCCAAGGTGAGGGCTTAAAAAACAAGCAGTAAATTACAGAGTATGATTCAAATAACAAAAGATACTTCGAGGAGCAGGTCAAAACTCCCCTCCTTCGGAGGGGTTGGGGGAGGCTTCAGATGATCAGCATCCAAAACATAAGCAAATCATACAACGACGTTCAGGCCGTTCGCGACATTTCGCTGGAAGTGCAGAAAGGCGAGTTATTTGGCCTGATTGGTCCGGATGGTGCGGGTAAAACCACCCTGATGCGCATCCTGATGACCTTACTCATTCCGGATGAAGGTGTGGCAACGATGGGCGGTTTTGATGTTATCAGGGATTACAAAAAAATCAGGAAAATGGTTGGATACATGCCCGGACGGTTTTCGTTGTACCAGGACCTGACGGTGGAAGAAAATCTGAATTTTTTTGCTACCGTTTTTCAAACCACGGTTGCCGAAAACTATGATCTCATCCGGGATATTTATATCCAAATTGAACCTTTTAAAAACCGGTTGGCCGGGAAACTTTCAGGCGGGATGAAGCAAAAACTGGCTTTATCGTGTGCCCTGATTCATAAACCTGAAATTCTCGTTTTGGATGAACCGACCACCGGTGTTGATGCAGTTTCGCGCAAGGAATTCTGGGAAATGTTGAAAAAACTTCAGGAAAAGGGAATTACCATTTTGGTTTCGACCCCTTACATGGATGAAGCCACGCTCTGTAACCGGGTGGCTTTGATGCAGAAAGGAAAAATTCTGGATATTGATACTCCTCAAAAGCTGGTTGAGAATTATACCCGGAAGTTGTATGCAATCCGGTCGAAAGACATGCACCGGTTGATACAGGACCTGCGTTTGTACGAACGAACAGATTCGACATTCGCTTTTGGACAGTATTTGCATGTTACCGGAAAAGATGACGAGGTGGAAGCCACTGAATTTGAAAACTATTTGCTGAAAAAAAATCACGAAGATTTGCAGGTATTCGATATACCGCCAACCATAGAGGATGTATTTATGAATATGATGAAGGAGTAAACCACTAAGCCTCTCCCAACCCCTCCGAAGGAGGGGCGAAAAGAACCGGGATGCGGCGATTTATTTTTTGAATTTGTATCATAGTTAAATGTACAAATATTCAGGACTTTCACTGACAAACTCCCTTCTCCTTTGGAGAAGGGCTGGGGATGAGGCTTTTTTAAGCCCTCCCTTTTGGGGAGGGTTTGCGTGGGGCTTTAAAATTAGAAACAGATGAAAGAAAAAGTCATTGAGGTACGCAATCTGGTTAAGAAATTCGGTTCGTTCGTAGCAAACGATCATTTGAATTTTGACGTTTACAAAGGAGAAATATTTGGATTCCTTGGAGCCAACGGGGCTGGCAAAACCACCGCAATGAGGATTCTTTGCGGCCTTTCTTCCCCCACTTCAGGGGAAGTAAAAGTTGCTGGCTTTGACATTTACAAGGAAACCGAAAAGATAAAGCGGAACATTGGCTACATGAGCCAGAAGTTTTCGCTGTACGAAGATATGACCATTGCCGAGAATATCCGGTTTTTCTCCGGAATCTATGGCATTTCGCCCGGCGATCGTAAGACGAAACAGGAGATATTGCTAAAGGACCTGGGTGTTGAATCGTCAAAAGATGCGCTGATTGGCTCGTTGCCACTGGGATGGAAGCAAAAGCTAGCTTTTTCAGTGGCTATTTTCCATGATCCGAAAATCGTTTTTCTCGACGAGCCAACCGGAGGCGTTGATCCGATTACCCGGCGAAAATTCTGGGACCTGATTTACGAAGCAGCCGACCGCGGAATCACCGTTTTTGTAACCACGCATTACATGGACGAAGCCGAATATTGCCATCGTGTTTCGATCATGAATGAAGGTCGGATTGAGGCACTGGATACGCCTGAAAATTTGAAAAAACAATACGGGGCCAAAAATATGGACGAGGTATTCCTGAAAATTGCACGGAATGTGGAAGCCCCACCCAAACCCTCCCCAAAAGGGAGGGCTTAAAAAATGCAACTCTAAAGTTTTGCAAAAATGAGTACACAAATTTTAAATATGCACCAACAAAAACTCCCCCTTCGGGGGATTTAGGGGGCTTTTTTATGAAACAATTTATAGGATTTCTTAAGAAAGAATTTTTGCACATTTTTCGTGATCCGCGAACAATGGTTATTATATTCCTTTTGCCCATTGTGCAGCTTTTGCTGTTTGGAAAAGTAATCAATAATGATCTTCAGGATTCAAAAATTGGGATTCTTGATCAGTCGAAAGACAATACAACCCGTGAAATTACGTCGAAGCTATTGTCGTCAGGCTATTTCCTGCTGGGCGAAGAATTGCTCTCCGGCGACGATGTGGAAGATGTGTTTCGGAAAGGTAAAGTAAAAATGATAGTCACTTTCGGACCAGAGTTTGAAAAAAGCCTGGAACGCGATGGCCAGGCTGATGTACAACTGCTGGCCGATGCTTCCGACCCGAACACGGCGAGAATACTAACCAGCTACGCTTCAGGAATCATCAACGACTACGTGAAAAAAGAAAAACTTCAGAATATTCAGCTCCCGAACCAAATCAATACCGAAGTCAGGATGCTTTATAACGAAGGACTTAAAAGCGTTTATATGTTTGTGCCGGGAATCATGGCCATGATCCTGATGCTGATTTCGGCCATGATGACTTCTATTTCGATCAGCCGTGAAAAAGAACTGGGGACGATGGAAGTGTTACTGGCTTCGCCGCTTAAGCCGATTCAGATTATACTTGGGAAGGTAACACCATATCTGTTGTTGTCGTTCATCAACACGCTGACGATTATACTTCTTGGTGTATTTGTTTTTGGAGTTCCGATCAAAGGCAGTTTCATTTTTCTGATGGCCGAAAGTTTTCTGTTTATCCTGATGGCGTTAAGTCTGGGTATCCTGATTTCGACAGTTGCTCCCAATCAAATGGTAGCCATGTTCATTTCGGTTCTGGCGCTGATGTTGCCAACCATTTTACTTTCAGGCTTTATTTTCCCGATTAAAAATATGCCGTGGCCTTTACAGATTCTAAGCCATGCCATGCCTCCGCGATGGTTTATTGTTATCATCCGGAACATCATGCTCAAAGGAACCGGGATTCTGTATGTCTGGAAAGAGACCTTGATTTTGATGTTTATGACCTTTTTGTTCATCGCGTTGAGCATTAAGAATTTCAAGATACGACTCGAATAATTAGAATTGAAGATTAGACAATTGACTATTTACGATTTAAATGATCCAAAGCTGGGTAAATAGTAAATGGTAAATTTTAAAATAGTAAATGCGAGAGGATGAAAACAATATTTTACGTCATACAAAAAGAGTTCATTCAGGTCAAACGCAACAAAGTTATGCTGCGGATGATTGTAATGATACCCATCGTGCAAATGCTTGTATTGGTTTTTGCCGCCACCTACGACTTAAAAAACGTCAATATTTTTCTGGTTGATAACGACATGTCATCTACATCGAGAAAATTGGCTTCCAAGCTCGAAGCATCACCATTTTTCACGATTAATAATGCTTCGTTTAACCCGGAAGATGGAGAGAATGAGCTTTTGCGAAATGCCGACGACATGGTTCTGGTTATTCCTCCCGGATTTGAGCGCGATTTGATCCGTGAAGACAAAGCCAGTTTGCAGTTATTGGTGAATGCCATTGACGGCTCGGCGGCCCAACTGGGCTATTCCTATGCTGCATCGGTCATCCGCGATTTCAACAAAAATATTATTGCCGATTGGAAAGGCCTGCCCGAATTTAAAGCGCCTTATCAGATTAATGCCGTTTCGCGGTTTTGGTATAATTCCGAACTCGAATACAAATGGTACATGGCTCCCGGGGTCCTTTCACTGCTGGTTACGCTCATTGGTTTGTTTCTTTCCGGAATGAGTCTGGTAAAAGAAAAAGAACAGGGAACGATCGAACAGTTGAATGTTACGCCCATTCGTAAAATCCATTTTCTGGTTGGAAAACTGATTCCATTTGTGGTCATTGCGCTTTTCGACTTAGCTTTTGGGCTTCTGATTGCCCGGGTTGTATTTCATCTGCCAATTGTTGGCAACCTGGGACTGGTTTTTGGATTCGGCGTTCTTTATCTTTTGGGAATCCTCGGATTGGGGCTATTTGTTTCGACCCTTGCCGACACGCAGCAACAGGTTATGTTCGTCACCTTCTTTTTTATGATGGTTTTTATTTTGATGAGCGGAATTTTCACCCCGGTTGAAAGTATGCCCAAATGGGCACAGTTAATTGATCAGGCCAATCCGATCTATCATTTTATGCGGATCATGCGTATGGTGGTGCTCAAAGGTTCCGGATTTGGCGACTTGATTCATGAGTTCGTTGCACTTTGCATTCTGGGCGTAACTTTCCTCAGTCTGGCTGTTTGGAGATACCGGAAAACGGCATAACAATCCTTTCCAGTTGGGGAAAATCAGGATATTTTCACAATACCCCTTTCTCCGGAAGATATTTCCAAAATCGTTTTGGCAGAAGTTGACGATGAACTTTCGGGTTTTTTCGCTCCCAAATACAAATACTTTGGTAGTACTGCTTCCACAGTTGCTGGAAAAGCTTTTCGTCTTCAGCCAACAGAGACTGATGAAGTTGTCCGTTTTGCGGATTTACCTTTAATTCATCGAACACTACCCGCGACACATCTTTCAGATCATACCAAAATCCGTAGTTTCGTTTCAGGTCATAAATTATCCAGGTTTGATCAGCAAAACGGTCTTTAAAATGTGGAATGCACAAGGGGAGCACATCGTAAATAGGAGCAAATGATGCGTAGTAACTTCCCTCGATGGTTTTCTGAAATCGCGTAAACATGTGCATTCGTTGTGCCTCGCGGCAGACCTTGTGGTGCAGTTTGTTAACCTCGACAACTACCGATTCGGAGAAATTGGTTTCTTCATTTTTGGCCGAGTCAACAATCAGCCGGATGTATTTCACGAGCAGCAGCGGTGTGTCGGGCAATCCTGACAGAAAAGCCCGGTAAATGCGGTGGGCATTCTCTTCCGAGGAGTGTGCAATGATTCCCTTCCAAACCCGTTCAGCTTTTCGTTCGTCGGTACCAATGGTAACTGTGGAGCCAAACAAAATATTCTGACTTCCTTCTCCGGAAAGGATTTCATCAGGAAATAGCTTCAACCGGTAACTTTCAAAAACCAGAGTTAGCAGTCCTTCGAAGGTGTTGTCGAACGAGAAAATATTCATGAAATTGAATTACTGAGGGATTGGATTACTGAAATTTACAGTCGGGCTGTGACTGATCTCTGATCGTTATTTTAATGCCGGCATTACCGGATGAAAGAGTTTAAGTTGCACCGCGGCATCGCTTCCGGCTGGTTTTTTTTCGAGCAGCAACTGACGGACGATTTCGGGTTTTAAATCCTGAACGTTCTGCGAGCGAAGTTCGTTGCAGGTGATAAAGTACCGGGCACGTTTCATTACCACGCCCATTTTTTGCAGGTGCGACGAATTCAATCGCTGGTGTTTGCGTGCCATCACGATCAGTTGAACCGAGTGAGTGCCGATTCCGGGAATCCGAAACAGCATCAGTGGATCGGCCGTGTTGATGTCGATCGGGAACAGATGTGGGTTGCGTAAAGCCCAGCTCACTTTGGGGTCGAGTTCCAAATCCAGGTTCGGATTTTCAATATTCACAATTTCATCATTGCGGAATCCATAAAACCGCATCAGCCAGTCAGCCTGATACAGCCGATGTTCACGGCGGAGTGGGGGAGAGTTCAGTGCCGGAAGACGGTTGTCGTAAGTATTTACCGGAATGTAACCCGAATAATAAACCCGTTTGAGGTCGCGGCGGGTGTACAAGGCTGAAGCCAGTTTCAGAATAGTCTGATCCGTATCGTTGGTTGCTCCGATGATAAGCTGGGTACTTTGTCCGGCAGGACTGAAAAGCGGAGCGTTGCGGTGGTTTTTTCGTTCTTCTTTCGATTCCAGAATGTTGGTCGAGATGATCTTCATCGGTTCCAATACGCTTTTGAAATCTTTATCCGGGGCAAGCAGCTTCAGGTTATTCTCGCTTGGAATTTCAATGTTCACACTCAACCGGTCGGCCCAGCGGCCGGCATCGGCAATCAATTGCTGACTGGCTCCCGGAATGGTTTTCAGGTGAATGTACCCGTTATACCGATGTTCAGTTCGCAGTTTTTTGGCTACACCAACCATTTGTTCCATGGTATAATCCGGATTACGCAACACCCCGGAACTGAGAAATAGCCCTTCGATGTAATTGCGGCGGTAGAATTCGATGGTCAAATTAGCAATTTCATCGGGGGTGAACGAAGTCCGCTCAATGTCGTTACTTTTTCGGTTGATGCAGTAGGCACAGTCGTAGATGCAATAGTTACTTAGCATGATTTTCAGGAGCGAAACGCAACGGCCGTCCTCGGTAAAGCTATGGCAAATACCCCAGGCCGAAGCATTTCCGATACCCAGATTGGTATTGCTCCGTTTGGTTCCGCTCGAAGCGCACGATACATCGTATTTGGCTGCTCCAGCTAAAATCTTCAGTTTTTCAAGGCTGCTTTCTGAGATCATTGCATCAAAATCTTTCGGCTAATTTATGCAATGGGGCGTAAAAAATGTGGAAAATTTCAGGAAAGATATTGACAAAGCACATTTACTTTAATCGGCTGATTGTTAGCAAATAAAATGACATTCTGCTTTCGTTCTGAAGGAACGGCGAAACGGTTGAACAGCAATTGTTATAGGTGATAATTCGTAGATCAAATGGGAAAATCTACCAGATCGACCTGCTGAGGCAGGCCTGCAACGTGAACGTTAAATCTATGAAACGAGCCATCCCGATTAATCGGGACACCGGAGCAAGATTATCCATGGCGAGTTCCCTGCCTGCCGGACAGGCGGGCATCTGACAATTAAAAAACAAATTATAAACAGATGAAAATTGTCGGCACGAATCGTGAAAAGGATTTGAATAACTGCCGGTGAATCCGGTGAACAAGGGCTGGAATACTGTTCTTTCAGGATGTTTTTAAAAAACCGAAGGCTGCCTTATTCAGACAGCCTTCGATAATTTTGATTTTTGGCAAAGGGTAAATCAGGTTGGCTACAATCATCCGCATTTCGACGAGCCGCAGTCGGGACAGGTTAAACACCCTTCCTGGTAAATCACATTGTGCGAGCCGCATTCGCCGCATATCGCACCTTCGGCAACAGTTCCGTCGGGGATGTATTTTTTCAGGGCGCGGGCAACACCGGCTTTCCAGCTGTTGATGGTATCGTTGTCGAGCTGAAGGCTGGTCACTGTATCAACTACTTTATGGATCGGCATTCCGTGGCGCAATATTCCTGAAATCAGCTTGGCATAGTTCCAGAATACGGGATTGAATTTGTATGACAATCCTTCTATGGTGGTTTTATACCCACGCTTATTAATGTACTGGAAATCGTACCGTTTGGTGCCGTCGGGTTCGGTGCTTTTAATAATTTTTCCACTGGTAATGGTTCGTGGCAGCAAAATTCCGTCTTCGTCATCCGATAACCCGGTGAAAATTTCGTACGGGCGTCCTTCAATGGTGCCGATAAAGGCAACCCATTTGTCTTTGGTATTCTGGAAACGGACCACATCGGCGTCGAGGATGATGGGGCGTTTGGTTGGGAAAATGCTGTCTTTCTTTTCTTCTACATCTTCCTTCTTGTTGGAGATGAGCACACCGGAGCGTGATCCGTCGCGATAAACAGTCACACCTTTGCAGCCGCTTTTCCAGGCTTCGAAATACAGTTTTCCCACCAATTCTTCGTCCACATCCGAAGGTAGGTTAATGGTGACACTGATTGAATGGTCTACCCATTTCTGGATACGTCCCTGCATCCGCACTTTACTCATCCAGTCTACATCGTTTGAAGTGGCTTTGTAGTATGGCGATTTGGCTACCAGCGCATCTAAATCTTCCTGCGAAATGTTTTTCTTCAGGTGCAATCCATTGATTCCCATCCAGTCTTTGAATTTGTGATGGAAAACCACATACTCTTCCCATGAGTCGCCCACTTCGTCCACGAAATCTATTTTCACGTGTTTGTCGTTCGGGTTCACTTTGCGGCGGCGTTTGTATACCGGCATGAAAACCGGTTCAATTCCTGAAGTCGTCTGGGTCATCAAACTGGTGGTGCCGGTTGGTGCAATGGTGAGCAGGGCAATGTTCCGGCGGCCGTATTTAACCATGTTCTGGTAAAGTTGCTCGTCTTCGGCCCGCAGACGTTTGATCATCGGGTTGTTTTTTCGCGCTCGGCGCTATAAATGGTAAATGCGCCTCGTTCTTTGGCCATATTTACCGACGAGCGGTAAGCTTCGAGGGCAACGGTTTTGTGGATTTCTTCGCTGAAATCGGTGGCATCGTCCGATCCGTAGCGTAAGCCCAGTGCGGCAAGCATGTCGCCTTCGGCGGTGATTCCGACTCCGGTGCGGCGTCCTTCTTTGGCTTTGGTCTGTATTTTAGCCCACATCGACCGTTCAATATGTTTGATGTCCTCGTTTTCGGGATCAGCATCAATTTTTGCGATAATACCGTCAATTTTTTCCAGTTCGAGGTCAATGATGTCGTCCATTATGCGTTGGGCAAACCCGACGTGCTTTTTGAATAAATCGAAATTGAATTTTGCTTTCGGGGTAAATGGGTTTTCGACGTAAGCATACAAATTTACTGCAATCAGACGGCAGCTGTCGTAGGGACAAAGCGGAATTTCACCGCAGGGATTGGTCGATACGGTTTTGTAACCCAGATCGGCATAGCAATCCGGAACCGATTCTTTGATGATGGTGTCCCAGAACAGAATGCCAGGTTCGGCTGATTTCCAGGCATTATATACAATTTTTTTCCAAAGGCCTGCGGCATCAATTTCGCGTGTGTATTTCGGATTGTTCGAATCAATCGGATACTGGGTCTGGTATTTTTCACCCGATTCAACTGCCCTCATAAAATCATCGTGAATCTTAACCGAAACATTTGCCCCGGTTACTTTACCTTGTTCGAGTTTGGCATCGATGAACTCTTCTGCATCCGGATGTTTGATGGAGACTGATAGCATTAACGCGCCACGGCGTCCGTCCTGGGCAACTTCACGGGTTGAATTGGAATACCGTTCCATGAAAGGAACAATTCCTGTTGAGGTTAGTGCAGAATTTAAAACGGGTGAACCTTTTGGGCGGATGTGCGATAAGTCGTGGCCAACGCCACCGCGCCGTTTCATCAACTGTACCTGTTCCTGGTCGATTTTCATGATACCACCATACGAATCGGAATGACCTTCGTTCCCGATCACGAAACAGTTGGATAGTGATGCAATCTGGAAATCGTTGCCAATTCCGGTCATCGGGCCTCCCTGAGGTACGATGTACTTAAAATCTTTCATTAACTCGAAAATCCCATTTTCGGTCAGCGGATTTTCGTAGTTTCGTTCAATTCGTGCAATTTCCGATGCGAGGCGTCGGTGCATATCGTCGGGAGTGAGTTCGTAAAGGTTGCCGAACGAATCCTTCAGTGCATACTTGTTTACCCAGACCCTTGCCGCAAGGTCGTCACCCTTGAAGTATTTCAGCGATGCCTGAAAAGCTTCGTCCTGGGAATAAGTTTTTTTAGCCGTTGGAGGCTCGATTGCCACATTCTTGAATGCCATACACCAAAAATTTTAATTTTTTAATACTTGATAATCGATTGGAAACGTGATGAAGTTTACATTCACGTTCTGTTATTTTTGCTGTATGCAATATAAGACCTAAGTTTAAAAAAACGAATACTGATTTTGATAAAATAAATAAAAGTTATCAACTTTCAAATGTTAGTATTCTGATAATCATTTATTTGTAATTTTATGCATCGCAAAAAGTTTACAAAAAAGATAATCAGGTTTCAACCCGGCGGAATCTTTTTTTCCAAAAAAGCATTGAGTAAAAGCAGATTGAGAAGAACAACCGGATGGTTGAATTTTACCGAACCCGGGTTCAGATATTGTTAAAAACTTTGTTGAAAATAATTTGGGTAGCTCCAAGGTTTTGTCTGGTGAATTCGATACACTTTTTTGAGATTAATTCTCTTTTTTCAGTGTCAGGAAGCAGGTCGTTGAGTGAGGATTTGAGCGAAGAATAATCGCTGATGGGGAAGGCCACGCCCAGTTTGGCCATGTTGGTGGCTTCGCGGAACTTCAGGTAGTTGGGGCCAAACAGAATGGGCATCCCAAAAATGGCTGCTTCGAGGGTGTTGTGTATTCCTACGCCGAAACCACCGCCTATGTAGGCCAGATCGGCATACCGATAAATGGTCGACAGCAATCCGATGGTATCAACAATCAGTACCTGTTTGTTCATAACTGAATCTTCGGTAGCTTCTGTATAACAAATAACCGGGGTTTTCAACAGGTTTATCAACCGATCGACATTTGACCGTTTGGTTTCGTGTGGTGCAATGATAAATTTTACTTCAGGATAAGTATGGATGTATTCAGCCAGTAACTCTTCGTCTGGCTTCCAGGTGCTGCCGGCAACGACCAGTTGGCTGCTTCCTTTGAATTTTTCGACCAGCGGAAGCAGTTTCCCATTGCGGGCGATTTCGGCCACGCGATCGAATCGGGTATCGCCGGCACGGGTTACCTGACCGATGCCGATTTGCCGGAGCAACTGAACCGATTGTTCATCCTGAACGAAGAAATGTCTGAATCCGAATAGCATTTGTCTGTACCATTTTCCCCAAGGCGATTTTTTGAAAAACAACTGGTTTTCGCGAAAAATAGCCGAAACGAGATAGAGCGGGATATTTCTCTGTTTTAATTCGCTGATGTAATGGAACCAGAATTCGTACTTGACAAAGAAAACCAGCTCGGGGCGGACCAGTTCAATCAGTTTTCTGGCATTTTGCCGGGTATCGGCTGGCAAGTAAAAAATGTAATCAGCCAGTTCGTAGTTTTTGCGGATTTCGTATCCGGAAGGAGAAAAGAAAGTCAGGAAAATTTGATATTCCGGATGCTGTCTCTTGATGGCCTCGATAACCGGCCGCCCTTGTTCAAATTCGCCCAGCGAAGCACAGTGAATCCAGATGATGGGCCGGTCGTGTTTGATTTTTGTTTTCAATTCGGGGAATACCCGGCGGCGTCCGGCATGAATCTGCCGGGCTTTGAGGTTGAACGGTGAAGCAAGTCGAATCAGTAGTGAGAACAGGGCAATTGAAAGACGGTAAAAAGCATTCATCCGGTTTTATTTTGGATCGTAAAAGTAATGTTTTTGCTTCGAACTAGTTGAACAGATCATAGGCTCGCAAGATATCCGCTGTCCTTTTTTAAACTGGGCCGCATGGAAGCTTCGACGGCAAGCTGATCGCAGCGTTCGTTTTCCGGGATGCTGGCATGGCCTTTCACCCAAACAAATTTAACCTGATGTTTGGGATAGATTTTTAGGAATTGTATCCAAAGATCTTCGTTTTTTTTGCCTTTGAACCGAATCTTTACCCAGTTCCAAATCCAGCCTTTTTCAACGGCATCGACCACATATTTCGAATCGGAATAGATCGTTACCTGCGAATTCTCCAACTTCAGGGCTTCCAATCCGGCAATAACGGCCAGCAGTTCCATCCGGTTATTGGTGGTCAGTTCGTAGCCTTCCGACAATTCTTTGCGGAACTGTCCGGCCAGCAAAACCACTCCATACCCTCCGGGACCGGGGTTTCCGCGTGCCGCACCGTCTGTATATATGATAATGTTCAAAGTCTAAAGGTTAAAGTTCCAAATTCCAGCTTGATACTTCATTTTATCGTCAGTTGTGTTCAGTCAATAGTCAGTGATTGTAACACAACGCGAAGCTATTGCCAATTAATAAACTACAAACTTTTTAAGCACAAACAGAAAGACCCGCTAAAATACGGGTCTTTCCTGAATATTTATAATGTATAATTAATTTATAATGGTCATTTCATCGATCAGGTTTTGCGCCCCGGCCATTTTATCGATGGTCCAGAGTACAAAACGAATGTCGACGTTGATACATTTCTGAATGTCGTTTTCAAATGCCAGATCGCCACTCATAGCTTCCCAGTTCCCATCGAAGGCGATACCAATAAGCTCGCCTTTCCCATTAATCACCGGGCTTCCGGAGTTTCCTCCTGTGATGTCGTTATTGGTGGTGAAGCAGGTATGCAGATTCCCGTCGGCGTCGGCATAGCGGCCAAAATCTTTGGAATAATAGAGTTCTTTCAGTTTAGCCGGAACGTCAAACTCATCATCGCCCGGAATTTCTTTTTCAATGTATCCCTTTAATGTAGTGAAATAGTTGTATCTGACGCCATCACGCGGGATGTAGTCGCCCACTGTTCCGTATGTCAGTCTCATCGTTGAATTGGCATCCGGGTAAAGGGTCTTATCCGATTCCATTTCCATCAATCCACCCACAAACAGGCGGTTTCCTTTGGCAAGTGCTTCGGCGGTCTTGCCCGTTTCGTCACTGATCAGGCTCATCATCCGGAAAATTTCGAGCGAAACCTGAAAGATCGGATCTTTCTCAAGTACTTTGGCTTTTGGCGCTTCGAAAAATTTGACCAGGCGTTCTTGGCTTCCGAAGATCGATTTGGCATATAATTCTTTGGTATATTTCTCGAAATCGTTTCCGTATTTGGATTTTATCACTTTAAAAAATGGCGGTTGATATTGCGGCGCAACGTTTTCCTGGTAAATGCGGAACAGGGATGCCGCAATTTTTTGATCGGTTGTTGAATCGTAATCTTTAAAGAATTCATCGAGTCCGTTTTTTACCCGTTGACTGGCCAGATTAATGTTTTCCGAATTTTTGTCTGATTTCAGCGCATCGTAGAGTGGGCGGGTGCGGTAGGCAAAGTAGAAAATCTCGGGGCCGCGTACCATCGACTCAGCCATATACTCGAGCGCTGTTTCATCTTCAATATCTTTGTATGCACCGGCAATCAGGTTGAGCGCTTCTCCGTATTTTGCTTTACGTTGCGGATCGGCATTGGCCCATTGTGTAAACTGGTCTTCAAGCTGGCGTTTTTTCTCCAAAACCTTCAGGTGAGCTAATCCTTCGTTTTGTCCGATGCTGTATTTGTAATAATTTGAACTGCGTGCATATTTAGCGGCATACATGATCCGTGATTTGCGTGAGGTGCCCATGAATTCCTGCATGATTCGCTGTTTTTCATCTCGTACTTTTATCCGGATCGGATTGGTAACTTTCATTGTGTATTCAATTCCGAATGAAGTTTTATAGCGATTGGTACTTCCGGGGTAACCCATCACCATTGCAAAATCGTTCATTTGATAGCCTTTCAGTGAAATGGGTAAATGGTGTTTCGGTTTGAAAGGAACATTATCTTTGGAATAAGTTGCCGGTTTACCGTCTTTTCCGCAGTAAATACGGAACATGCTGAAGTCGGCGGTATGGCGGGGCCACATCCAGTTGTCGGTGTCGCCTCCAAATTTTCCCATCGATTGTGGCGGAGCGCCAACCAGACGGATATCGCGGAAAGTTTCGTAAACAAACAGGTAATATTTGTTTTCGTTAAATAAGGGCTGAATGCGGGCTTCGTATTGAGTATCGCCAATGGCTTCCTTTTCGATTTTTGATGCCAGTTCGCGAACTTTTGCACTGCGCTCGTTACCGGTCATTTGGTCGTTGAGCTCGGGTAATATTTTTTCTGAAACATCTTCGAAACGGATCAGGAAAGTAGCTGATTTCCCGGGATTAGGCAATTCCTCTTCTTTGCTGTGAGCCCAGAAACCATCTTTCAGGTAGTCGTGCTCAACGGTGCTGTGTTCCTGAATTTCGTCGAATCCGCAGTGGTGATTAGTCAGCAATAATCCTTCATCCGAAACCAGTTCAGCAGTGCACGATCCGTGATCAAGCGCCACAACGGCATCTTTCAGACTCGAATGGTTTATGCTGTAAATATCTTCGGCATTCAGCAAACATCCCTTCTCCTTCATTTGGTTAATGTTCAGCTTTTCAATCAAAGCTGGTAACCACATTCCTTCGTCAGCTTTCACTACTCCAGGCATCATAACCTGAATGAATGCAACAATTGCAAGTAATCGTTTCATCTAATAATTTAAAAAGTAATTGTATTCGAAAAATTAAAGGGCAAAGATATGGATATATGCTTATCTGCAAATGATTTTCCATGAAGCCTGACAAAAATCTTGTTAAATTCAGTTAATGACAATTTGGTGTCAACCAACAATTCAGAAATCGAATTGCTGAACGGAAAACCGGAGACATAACCTTCAGAAATATTATCTTTGTGGCGAAATTTTAATCAGCATAAAACATGGAAAGAAAAGTGAGAGTCCGGTTTGCACCCAGTCCCACAGGCCCGTTGCACATGGGCGGTGTGCGTACGGCTTTGTTCAACTATTTGTTTGCCAGGAAACATGGAGGCGATTTTCTATTGCGCATCGAAGATACCGATCAGAACCGGTTTGTCCCCGGGGCTGAAGAATACATCATCGAATCGCTGAAGTGGTGCGGACTGGTACCTGACGAAGGCGTAGGTTTTGGAGGCGACTTTGGCCCATACCGGCAAAGCGAACGCAAAGCCATGTATAAAAAATATGCTGATTCCCTGATTGAAAACAAGTTTGCCTATTATGCTTTCGATACCGCCGAAGAGCTTGACGAACTCCGGAAAGAAGCCGAAGCCCGGAAAGAAGTTTTCTCATACGATTTGCATACCCGCAACGGTCTGAAAAATTCACTGACCCTGCCTGCCGATGAGGTTCAGGCAAGACTGGACCGCGGCGAACATTACGTCATTCGGTTTAAAATGCCTGAAAACCGCGAAATTGTGGAGGAAGATTTGATTCGCGGGTGTGTGTCGTTTAATACCAATCAACTCGACGATAAAGTGTTGTTTAAGTCCGACGGTATGCCCACCTACCATTTGGCCAATGTAGTCGACGACCATTTGATGCAGATTACCCATGTGATCCGCGGAGAAGAGTGGCTGCCTTCCATGCCGTTGCATATTCTGTTGTACGAGTCGCTGGGCATTGCCGAAACCCGTCCTCGGTTTTCGCATCTTCCGCTTATTTTGAAACCCGAAGGAAAAGGAAAACTGAGCAAGCGCGACGGAGATAAAATGGGATTCCCCGTTTTTCCGCTCTTGTGGAAAGACCCTGAAACCGGTGAATATTCGCGCGGATACCGCGAAGATGGTTATTTCCCTGAAGCTTTTGTGAATATGCTGGCTTTGCTGGGTTGGAGTCCCGGCACCGAGCAGGAATTCTTCTCCATTGATGAACTCGTGGAAAGCTTCGACCTCTCCCGTGTAGTGAAATCGGGTGCCCGGTTCGATCCGGGAAAGGCCAGGTGGTTTAACCGCCATTATTTGCAGCAAAAGTCGCCTGCCGAACTGGCTGAATTATTCAGGCCAGTGCTGAACGGGAAAGGTATCGAAATTGAATCGGCGAAACTGGAAATCATTATCAGCAAAATCAAGGACCGCTGTGAATTTGTGAACGATTTGTGGGAGCAAGGGCACTATTTTTTTGTTGCTCCTGAACGCTATGACGAAAAAATTATTCAGAAGAAATGGAATCCTGATACCAGCGAGAAACTTTTGATTATTGCCGGCTTCCTTGAAACTATCAAAGATTGGAAGGCTGAAACTATCAAAGAGAAATTCTCGGCTTATATGACCGAGAAAGAGTGGGGATTTGGTGCCGTGATGGTGCCCATCCGCCTTGCCCTGGTCGGCAGCAGCTCGGGTCCCGACCTGTTCGAGATTCTTGAATTGGTTGGTAAAACCGAAGCGATCAGGCGAATCAAAAGGGCATGTGAAACGATACAATTGTAAACGCATAACTACGTTTGAGCATAAATTGGTCGCATAGTTGAGTGGATAAAAGTTCAATCTGTTTCCCGACTTCAAAAAAGTGTATGCAAAAGTCAAAGAATATTTTGCACACACTTTTTTGTGTTTCTAAAGAAGGTTATTTCCAACAAATAAAAATCTGATTATTTTTCCTTTTTCAGAAATGCCCCCGTTTTTATGTCATGAGTGTCAAATCCGGAGGATAGTGGTATAAATCCGTAATTTGAACTATTTAAGAACTTCCTTTCAGGGTTCGAAGGCAGCAGACCGAAGACCGGAGGGCTCTCCGGGCAGTGAAGCGTATCGAAAGGAGTTTATCAAATTTGAGACTTGAAATTCGTTATCCCAGTTTGCTGATTTTTTCGAGACGATGAATGTCGAGAATCCGGATTTTGCGGCCATCAATGGCAATCACTTTCTCACCGGCAAAGGTTGAAAGGGTACGGATGGCATTGGAAGTGGTCATGTTCGAAAGATTGGCAATGTCTTCACGCGACAGGTAAACCTTCAGCGTTGCGCCGTCATTTTCCCAACCGTATTTTTCTTTCAGCAACAACAGCGATTCGGCCAGGCGGCCACGAATATGTTTCTGGGTGAGGGTTACCGTACGGGCGTTGGAAAAGCCAAGCTCACGGGCCAGTTTCTGCATCAGTTTCAGCGAAAACCCTGAATTTTTAAGTAATTTATTGTGGAGATATTCGGCAGAGATAACCCCAATAGTGGAATCTTCGAGGGTGATCGCCGAGCCTATATGCATTTCTTCAGCTAGGAGGGCTCGGTAGCCAATTAATCCAAGAGGTTTGGTCATGCGGATGATTTGCTCACGTCCACCAACTCCTTCTTTATAAATGATCACTTTCCCATCCAACAGGAACAAAAATCCGTTAGGCTTTTCTCCCTCCTTGAAAATGAATTCATTCTTTTTGTAATAAGCCAGAGTGATGTGGTTTTGTAAATCCTTTTTTTCTTCAGGGGTAAGTGTACTGAAAATTGATTTTGGATTTTCAAAAACATCTTTGATCCCCATTTCATGACTCACCATAGAAATAAATTTTCATGTTCTGGAGCATCAAAGTTAAGTAAATTTGTCAGATAAGAAAATTTAGAGCTTTTATTTTAAGGTTGCAGCAGATATGAAATCAACGCTGAAAAAATCATGAATATCGCGCTACCAAAGGCATTCGGCGACCAAACCCAAAGGCTTTTGAGCTGATGCGCAAAATGGGTGGCGCCTGAAATCGTTTGTACTCATTGGTATTTACCAACCTGATAGTTCGCAATACGGTTGTTGTGTCAAAACCCCTGGCAATAATTTCTTCCGGAGAAAGGTTAAGTTCAATGTAATCGAATAGAATCTGGTCGAGCACATTGTAGTCAGGTAACGAATCGGAATCTTTCTGGTCGGGACGAAGTTCTGCGGATGGTGGTTTCAGAATGGTGTTGACCGGGATGATTTCCTGATCACGGTTGATCCACCGGGCCATTTTGAAAATATCAGTTTTGTAAACATCTCCAAGTACAGAAAGCCCCCCATTCATGTCGCCGTATAACGTTCCGTAGCCCACGGCACATTCACTTTTGTTGGTGGTATTCAATAGAATATGACCAAATTTGTTCGAGATAGCCATCAAAAGTATTCCGCGTGTCCGGGCCTGAATGTTTTCTTCGGTGATATCGCTATTCCTGCCTGCAAAAACATCTGAGAGGCTTTTCTCAAAGCTGTCGACCATCGGCTGAATCGGAATAATTTCGTGCTGAATGCCCAGGTTTTGGACTAGTTGCAGGGCATCGTCTACGCTGTGGTCCGACGAATATCGCGATGGCATCAGCAAGACCCGTACATTTTCCTCACCGAGTGCTTCAGCAGCCAGCACCAGTACCAGTGCCGAATCAATTCCTCCCGACAAACCCAGTACCGCTTTTTTGAATCCCATTTTTACAAAATAATCACGAATGCCCAGGACGAGTGCATCGTGAATTTTTTCAATGTATTCGGTTTTGGGTTGAAGATTCCTGGTGGAAACTTCAGTGTCAATGATCCGGAAATCTTCTTCAAAATAGGTTAGTTCTTCCTGAATTTCACCTTGTTGATTCAGGTAAAACGAACCACCGTCGAAAACCAATTCGGTTTGCGCACCCACCTGGTTTACGTAAATAATAGGTAACCCGTATTTCCGGGCATTTTTAATCAGGATATTTTTTCGCCAGTTTTCCTGATTGTACGAAAAGGGTGATGCCGAAAGGTTGATAACCAGGTCAGGTTTCAGGGCCGACAATTCTTTTAACGGCGAAAGCTGGTAAAGTTTTTCGCGGCCAAACTCGTTTTGGGTTTCCTGCTCATCCCACAAATCTTCGCAGATGGTGATGGCCAGTTTTTTACCGCCAAAATCATAAACTGAAAACTGCTTGTTGGGTTCAAAATGGCGGTATTCGTCGAAAATATCATAGGTGGGCAGAAGCGATTTGTTGACCACATGCTGAACGGCTCCATCGTACATGAAGAAAACCGAATTGAATAGTTTCTTGCCGCGGGGTTCGGGATTGATACTTGGACCGCCAACAAGGGCTGCAATTCCGATACAATGGGCTGCAATCCGGTTAATAGCTTCATCCGATTGCCTGATGAATTCCTTCCGTTCGAGCAAATCGTGGGGATAATATCCGGTGACCGATAATTCGGAAAAAACCACCAGATCAGCACCGTCGGCTTTCGCCCGGTTCAGGGTGTCGATAATTTTTGAAGTATTTTGTTCGAAATTCCCAATGTGATAATTGAGTTGTGCAAGTGCAATTTTCATAGCGTTAATCGTTAAAAGATCAGGCCAATTTTCAGTTTCAACGAGTTGATAATGGTTTTATCGGTGAACGCATTATTGGTGGTTACATCAACCAATCCGTTCTGAAAGATCAGTCCGGTTGAGACCGCATTGTTGCCTCCCAAATCAAAATCAAAGCCAATTCCAACATTCATGGCCAGATTAAACATGTTAATCTCGTCGTTGATATTGGTTTTCCTCAGGCTTCCATCATTGCTGTCGCCTTTGGATTCAATGTTAAGCATTGTTGATAATCCAAGCTGCCCCCAATATCTGGTACGGTGAAACTGGTTGGTTCTAAGTTTGACTGCCAATGGTATTTCGACATAGCGGAGCCTGTATTTTATTTTGCTTGACGATGGCAAACTGGTTCCTGCAAAGGGGAAAGAAGACGAGGTACGATAAGAAATTTCGCCGCCAGTGTTTGTAATCTGAATCCCGGTTAACAGGGAGTAACGTTCATCTTCCGAGAAGTAGAGATCGCCATTCAGTCCAAAGTCATAACCTATTACCAATTTTTCACGTTCGGCCAGTGAATTATCGGTACTCATCCAGTTTACTGATGGGCTGCCGGAAAACGAAAGCCGGATGTGTTTTTGGCTAAATCCTGTGATTACCAAGGTGATTAAAAGAAATGATAAAAGAATTCGTTTCATCGTTTTTTGTTTTGCTTACTGAGTGTACTTAGAACGCCAGAATCGCTTAGTTTTGTCTGCTACAAATCTCGAAATTTTATCGTTAAAATGACAATAAAAAAGCATCATGGTAGCGTAGATGTCATAAAATATTACCAATGAAACGAGGCTGTTTACTTTTTGAGTACTGATCGGCTTTTTGGCTTCGTGTAGTCGTAATCCGCTGAAAATAAATGTATCCAGATATTTCTGTTGATTGCTAAAGATGAAGCATCTGGATGTTGATTTGCTGAAAAAAACGAAGGAACAGCTTCCGGCATCAATACCCGGTTTAAAACAAGCTTATGGCGAGTTCTTCGACATTTTTACCTACCGGATGATTGCCATTGGAGGCACAGAACAGGCGAATTTTAATGAGTTACTTTATTCGTTTGTCTCGGATACGCTTATCCGGAAGCTGGAATCCATAGTGCCTGATAAAATCGATACACTTCAGATTCGGGCGAAATTGGAAACGGCATTCAAACATTACAAATATTACTTCCCGGAGAAAGAAATTCCGACGATTTACACCTGCATTTCGGGTTTTAATCAGTCGGTGGTTACTTCTGAAAAACTGATCGGGATCAGCCTGGATAAATACCTGGGCGCTGATAGTCCGTATTATGACCGATTAGCACTTCCGGCTTACAAGCGCCGCAACATGCACCCGGACAAACTGGTTCCCGACGTGATGTATGCCTGGGCAGTTACCGAATGGCCTAAAACTGATGATGCCGATAACCTGTTAAGCCAGATGGTGTATGAAGGGAAAATGATGTATTTCGCAGAGGCTATGCTACCTGACATACACGATACGCTGAAGATTGGTTTTACCCGTAAACAGCTTGACTTTTGCGTGAATAATGAGGCTAAGATGTGGACTTTTCTGGCCGAGCATAAGCTCCTTTTTTCGACCGACCGGATGAGCATTAAACGGTTTATGGATGACGGGCCATATACGGCATCTTTTTCAGAAGAGTCGCCTGCCCGGACCGGGGTTTGGCTGGGGTGGCAGATTGTTCGATCTTACATGAAAGAACATTCGGAGACCAAACTTTCAGATTTGATGAATAACAATGATTTTCAATCTATCTTGAATCAATCGGGCTACCAACCCTAGGAGGTTCCAAATATCAAGTTGTCTTTTGTTACTGTCTGGTATTGTTGTTGATGGTTTTTGATAAACTTCGGGAAATCATTGTTCTTTGTGAGTTGTCGGATGAAGAATTTGCTCAACCTATTCCAAACAAAAAAGCCCCCTTTTCAGGAGGCTTTCGGTATTTTACAAGGATTGCTTATTCCAGTTCTTTAATTTTTACGTTGCGATACCAAACATCGCCGCCGTGATCCTGGAATGCAATGTACCCTTCAGTTGCAACATCAGCCCATTTTTCATTCAGGTTCGGAAATTTGCTGTCTTTAACCAGTTTTTTCCAGTCGTCAGTCCACAAGTGATATTCAAGCACTGTTTCGCCGTTTTGTTTGTGCACAACAGTTCCTTGATATACGATAATTTCAGCAGTGTTCCATTCGCCAAATGGTTTCGAATTTTGTGGTTTGGCTGGAATGAGATCATACAATGAGGCCGACTGGCGGTTTCCATCTTTACCTAAGGTGGCATCGATGTGATTGACATTGTCCAAAACCTGATATTCAGGAGCAGTTTTGTAGATTGGCCATTCGGGAACTTCCTGTCCGAGGTAGAAAATGCCGGAATTTCCTCCTTTTGAAATTTTCCATTCAACTTTCAAATCGAAGTTTTTGAATTTTTTGTCGTAAAGGATGTCGCCACCGTTTGCTGCGCCGGCTTCTCCGGTTCCTGAACCAATGCAATGCATGGTTCCGTCAACAATTTCCCAGCCTTTGGGAAATTCGGTTTTGTTGTATCCTCTCCAGCCGGTCGAGGTAGTTCCGTCGAACAATAACTTCCAACCTGCATTAGCTTCTTCTGTAGTTAATTTGTTAAGTTCCGGGGTTTCAACTGCGGCCGCTACTTTAGCCGATTTTTCACCGGCTTTTTTCTGCCCACTTTGGCATGATACCCCGAAAACAAAGGTACCAGCCAACAAAAGTGAATAAATTTTTCTCATGAGAAATAATTTTAGTTTATTGAAAATTTAATATGGTTTTCAGTTGTAGTCGACAAAGTTAAAAAAAATCTTCTGCAAAAAATCCGGCAGTTAAACCGAATGTTTACAGTTTTTGTAATTTAGATGTGTTTTCATTTGAGTAATTTCGAAAATTAAAATCAGGAAATTATGAGCCAGGGGAAAATTAAACGAATTGGTATTTTAACTGCCGGTGGTGATTGCCCCGGACTAAATGCCGCAATCAGAGGAGTTGGGAAAACAGCTATTGTAGAATACGGGATGGAGATGATCGGGTTTTCATCGGGGTATACTGGTTTGATTCATAAACAATACGTTGAACTCAAAGAAAAAGACCTGTCAGGTATTTTGACGGTGGGAGGCACAATACTTGGGACCTCGCGTGAAAAACCGTTTAAAATTGTAACCGAAGAAGATAATGACAAGCCCGCTTTGATCAAGCAGAACTACCATGATCTGGGACTGGATGCGCTGGTGTGTATCGGAGGAAACGGCACCATGAAAACGGCACATTTGTTATCGGAGATCGGGCTGAACGTGATTGGCATCCCGAAGACCATTGACAACGATGTTTGGGGAACTGATGTGACGTTCGGGTTCGATTCGGCGGTGAATATTGCGACTGAAGCTATTGACCGCCTGCACAGCACGGCCAACTCGCACGGAAGGGTGATGATCATTGAGGTGATGGGGCATAATGCCGGCTGGATTGCCCTGTATGCCGGAATTGCGGGGGGGGGCGATATCATCCTGATCCCGGAAATCGAGCACTCGATTGATCAGGTTTGTGCCAAAGTGGAAGAGCGTTATCGTAACAATAAACCGTATTCAATTATTGTAGTTGCCGAAGGTATCGAACATCCGAAGACAATGTCGGCAGCCCGGTATTTGTCTGAAGCTATTCAGGGTCGGGTTGATGCCGAAGCCCGCGAAACAGTTTTGGGATACACGCAGCGGGGTGGAAGCCCATCGCCGATGGACCGTATTCTGGCTACCCGCTATGGCGCTTATGCCACGCAATGTATTGCCGAAGGAAATTTTGGGAAAATGGTGTCGATAATTAGGAACGAGCTGACCACTGTTCCGCTTGAAGAAGTTGGAGGAAAACTTCGTTTGGTTGAACCGGATCATCCTTTGGTATTAAAGGGACGGATGATGGGCGTTTCGTTTGGAGACGAATAAAACGTCCCAAAGAATTATCCCCGGACATACACTGAATCCGTAATCCTGAAATAATTTCGGGACTACGGATTCAGCTTTTAGTGATATTGAAACCCCGTCTGACCATCCGGGCAGGAAGTTCAGCATGACCTGGAAAATGAATTTTGGTGGCTATTAGGTTTTTTGCTTTTTCTTTTTGGCTGCCGGAAACAGTACATTATTCAGGATAAGCCGGTATCCGGGCGAATTGGGATGTAAGTTCAGGTCAGTGGCAGGGTCGCCTACAAAATGCTGGTAATCTTCCGGATCGTGCCCCCCGTAAAAAGTCCAGAACCCTTTTCCAATTTCACCATGAATATAGCGTGCTTCGCCGGCCGCCTTGTTTTCGCCCATTACCAGAACATTGGGTTTAACCAGTTTGCGATCAAAGGCGGTCGTTTGTCCCATGAATCCTTTAATCATGTTGGCATGGTTCTGGCAGAGCATGGTTGGAACGGGGTCCCACTTGGCTGAGAACTGAAACAGCGTGAAATAATCCTGTTCGCGGAGAACCTTCCGGGTTGTTGAAACATCGATGTTGGAGAATTTGTATTCGTAAGGATTCCGGTTAACCTGAAAATTCTGAAAAGCAAGGGTGTTTCCAAAATCAAGCTTTTCATTCATTGCCGGATCAGCAGGGTCTCCGTCGTACATGGCCTCACAAATGTCTATTCCCTGGGCTGCCTGCGTGATGTCGTAGGTGTCGGTTGCGGCACACATGGCAAACAAAAATCCTCCATTCTCGATGTATTTATGGATCTCGCGGGTAATTACTTTTTTCATTTCCGATACCTTCATGAACCCCATCTTTTGGGCCAGCTCTTTGTTTGTCCGGACTTCTTCCTGGTACCAGGGAACATGCTGGTAGGCCTGAAAAAATTTACCAAACTGTCCGGTAAAGTCTTCATGGTGAAGGTGCAACCAGTCGTAATCTTTTAGTTTGCCATTCAGAATTTCCTCGTCGTAAATGACATCGAATTTGATTTCGGCATAAGTCAGGACCAATGTTACCGCATCGTCCCAAGGTTGTTTGTTTGGGGGAGAATACACGGCAATTTTGGGAGCCTTTTGCATGCTGACGGCATCCATATTCTGATCTTCGCGCGCAATGTCGGCAAGCAGGTTATTGGCTTGTCCGTCGGCCAGGGTTTCGTAACTCACCCCGCGTATTAGGCATTCGCTGGCAATGGCCTGTTGATTCTGAATCAGGAAACTTCCGCCACGATAGTTGAGCAGCCATTTTACTTCAACCCCCTGTTCAAGAGTCCAATAAGTAATCCCGTAAGCTTTCAGGTGATTGGTTTGTTTTTCGTCCATCGGGATCAGGATAAAAGCTGCGCGGACTGTTTCGAAAATCAAAAGCAGTAAAATGGCAAGCACCCATTTGATCTCTCTTTTAGAACGGAATGTGTTCGCCTCCCGAATTCTCATAGTGGCTGAATTTATCGTTGTCGAATGATGAATTAACAGGAATAGCCCCGGGTTTGTTTCGGAAAGGATTTCCGTTATCCTCATTCATCTTGGATTGCATTTTTTGTCCGAAGTGCCCACCACCAATATCTTCCGGAATGATATTTTCCATATCGGCAAATTTGGCCAGGTTCTTTTTAAACGACAGTCTGACATCGCCAACCGCACCATTACGGTGTTTGGCAATGATGATTTCGGCCACACCAATAAGTGAGTTGCCATCTTCGTCTTCGGTGATTCCGTAGTATTCCGGACGGTGAATGAACAACACGATGTCGGCATCCTGCTCAATAGCGCCCGATTCACGAAGGTCGGAAAGCTGAGGCCGTTTGCCTTCGCGCGATTCAACCGAGCGGTTCAACTGGGAGAGTGCAATTACCGGAATGTCCAACTCTTTGGCGATCGCTTTTAGCGAACGTGAAATCATACTTACTTCCTGCTCACGGCTTCCCCTGTTATCGGTTCCGGCAGTCATCAACTGAAGGTAATCGACGATAACGGCACCAATGTTGTGTTGCATTTTCAGGCGGCGGCATTTGGCACGGAATTCAAATACCGAAAGGGCAGGAGTATCGTCGATAAACAAGGGAGCATCGTCAAGTACAGCCAGTTTGCGGTGCAAATGGTCCCATTCCCATCCCTGAAGCCGACCGGTTTTGATTTTTTCTGAACCCAGTTCTGTTTCCGAAGCAATCAAACGGTTAACCAGCTGTAACGAAGACATTTCGAGCGAGAAAACCCCGACCGGAATGTTGTGTTCAACTGCCATATTTCGGGCCATGGATAATACAAAGGCCGTTTTACCCATCGAAGGACGGGCGGCCACAATAATAAGATCGGTTTTCTGCCAGCCGGAGGTGATTCGGTCGAGCGCTGTAAATCCGCTGGGAACACCGCTCAATCCATCGTCGCGTCTGGAGGCTTCTTCGATCAGGATAGCTGCTTCACGCAAAAGCGGTTTGATGGGTACGGTTTCTTTTTTGATGTTTCCTTCGGCAACCTGGAAAAGCGCAGTTTCCGAAAAGTCGATCAGGTCGTCCACATCAATCGTATCGTCGTAAGCTTTGGTCTGAATTTCGGTCGAAACCCGGATCATTTCGCGCTGCATGAATTTTTGTGCAATGATGCGCGAGTGAAATTCAATGTGTGCAGCCGAAGCTACCCGCGAAGTTAATTGAGTGATCATCAGTGGCCCACCCACTTCTTCGAGCAGATTCCGGTTTTTCAGTTCCTGGGTCACCATCAGCAAATCGACTGGTTTTTCGTGGGTCGAAAGGTATTTGATCACATCAAATATTTTCTGATGTTCTTCCTTGTAGAAACTCTTTGTGTCAATAATGTCGGCCACGGTGATATAGGCATCGCGTTCGAGCATCAACGCTCCTAAAACAGCTTCTTCCACTTCGAGTGCCTGTGGTGGAATTTTGCCATACTGGGCATTGATTTGGTCAATGCTCATCTTATTCTGTTGTTGGTAATTCTTTTTTTCTCCGGCCATGTTTCAGGGTTTCATTCAATCAGGAATTTGGTTTAGTCTGCAGCGTAAACGTTTCGCAGGGATTCAAAGGTAAAAAAAAAGGAGACCTTCGGGCCTCCTGCGGATATTAAGTTTTGAACAAAATCACCTCTCCTGAAATACGTTTTCGCTATCCATTTATTCGCAGTTGTGAAGCCGATCGGTCACCCATTTCTCCGGATTGTGGACAATGTAATTCGCTATCCTGAAATATTCTGCCTCGTCGCGAATAATGTGTTCCCAATAATCGCGTTGCCACAATTTACCATCGAACCGTTTCCATCCGTGATTTTTTACGCCACGGATATATTCAACTGTCGTAATCGATTTGAATGCATCCATCATATCGCCAACGGTTTTTCTCTTTTGGGCAACCGTCGGGGCAATCCTTGTGGTTGCCCATTCCCTTTCATCAACAATTTCCAAAATACCGTGAAAATGGTTGGGCATCACCACGTATTCGTGCAATTCAATATTGGGAAAACGGTTTTTCAACGCCAACCATTCCGATCCGATCATTTTACCCGCATCGTTTAATATCATAAATTGTGAATTGGCGGGGTTGGGATTTAGGGCGCCCACGAGGGCCGCCCCAACAGGTCGTATTTCGCCAAATAATCGTTCGCGATTTTGAACGCATAGGGTAATAAAATACAATCCGGACTGCGAATAATCGTATCCTTTTAAACGGATAGACCGGCGGTTGTGGAAATTGGGATTGCGGTCGGACATAGGGATTTTCTACTCGAAATACCGGAACTCGACAACCAGCAGGCGGTACAATTCTTCGCGTACTTGTTTGGTTAAGGCCTGAACTTCGGCAAACAGGGTTTGGATATCGGCCAAACCTTCGCGCTCGGCATATTTTTTAATCTGGATGATGCCTGAATGCGGCGTGAGGTAATCGTCGTAATCGAAATAGCGGAAATACGGCTCGTCTTTCAAACCAACATTATACAAGTACTGGCCTTTGCAGTAGTTGAGGTTCCAGGTGCGGTACAATTCTTTGATTTTTTTCACCAACTGCCAGGCCACAGCGTGCTCGGCAGTAACCTGACTATCGAGCGTTATTGACCAGAACGAGCTTGCATTGGCTGGGCAAAGCGGGTTATCGACAAAAACCTCGGGTGCGCCTGCCACAGGGTTGTTGGCCTCGAAGGTAGTGACCACGCAACGGTTTTCGGCCAGCACAAAGGCAAAGCACAAGGCATACCAATAACTGGCGAGTTCCTCTGTTATTTCTGGCTGCCAAAGACTTAACTGATTTACCCAAGTTGGATATTTTCCAACGATTGTTTTGCCAACAGAGAACCAAGTCATTAAATTTTTTGCGGATGACAAATCATAGGCACAATACCCATATTTATCTGGAGCAGAACCAAAACATTTCAGTAAGTTTATCGTGATGATCCTGTTATCCAAGTAAAACCAAACTCGGTCTGGATTATTTGAAAACCGACCTAATGATTCCTGATTTACTCTAACAGGCGTATTATCATCCATAAATCCAACAAACGCACCGTTGGGCGTTCCGCAGGTTCTGCTTAGTTTGAAATGCCGGTCTTCGTCTTTTAGAGGAAAACCACTGACTACTTTATTGAATTCATCTTTCTTTTTTGCTCTGCTAAAATCGAAACGGGTTTGCCTTTTTGCTTTCCCGTTTGTTTCAATCAAAGGCAGGCTTTCGCGAATATCCACCCTCCGGTTGTCAAACCGTATTTTGGTGGTTTCGAACAATTTTTTTCCCAACTGAAACTCCAGTTCGTCGTCAGCGAGGTTCCAGTTTACTTTCAGGTCGTCTTTCTTTAAATGGGTGTAATCGGCCACTTCAACTACATTAAAGCGGTTTTCGTCAAAATTGTATTTCCAGATGGTGAAGGCCAGCGGCCATTTGCCTTGCAGTTTAAAAAACTCGTTGCTGGTTACAATAAAGCCGTCGAGGTACTCGAAATGCTTGTCCCACTCGCGCCTAAAACCCACGTAGGTGGGGCGCGGAATGAGCCACGAGGTGGGCGTAAAAATCAATACCAGCGAAGGAGCAGTTTCATCTTTTTGCGCTTTCACTTTGGCAATGTTCAATATTTGTCCCAGGAAAGCCAGGTAGCGTTCTTTTCCGGCGTCGCTTCCGGTGAGTTCCAAAATGGAGGGATGAATTTCGTAATTGGCATTGGCTTCCTCGCGGGCCGACTCGTGCTCGTCGGTATTTTTATAAGGCGGGTTCAGCAAAAAGGCCAACGGTTTATCAATCGCCTGGTTTTTCAGCTTCAGTTCTTTCTCCAGCCTTTTCAGGTAGGTTTCGGCATCGCCGTCGAGGAAATTCAGTCCTTCGTTGTCCGATGTTTTCGGGATAATGGTAAACCCGGTTTCGATGTGCCAGGGATCAACCTTCATACGGCGTTCGATGATGCGCAACAAATCGGGCTGCAATTCGGAGATTATTTTGTGTTTCAGCCGTCCGCGCCAGCTCGAAATGAGGTTGCCCGAACCTCCGGCAGGGTCGAAAAAAATGTATTGTTCGTTCAGTTCTTCGTTCAGCGCCTTTTTGGCATACCACAGGGCAAACTTGCTCAGGTTAATGTCGGTAAAGAAAATGCCGTGCTGTTTCACGTACCCGGGGTCGATGCGCGAAATCACCTCGTCGAACCGGCTGAAATAATAATCAACCGTGAGGCCAGAACCCTCGTTGGTAAAGATGAATCGCTGTTCGACAAACTTTTTGAACTCTTTAAAGCGATTCATTTTAACCGGGACAGCGTCGCTGAATTTTTGCCCCTTGAACCCAACCAGACAAACTTTCTCGGAAGATTCGTTGTACGAAATGGTTGAGGTGATGTCCCAATAAGCCACCATCGTGTAAAACGCGTGGACGGCGTCGATGGGGTGATCGAAGTATTTTTTCAGCAGCTCAATATGCTCAATAAAGTTGCGGGTATTCATTTGCAGGCGCTCAACGCCGGTGTTCCGAAGTATATTCAGGATTTCGAACACTTCGTAGTCGATGCTTTTGGCTTCACCGGCAAAATAGTCGCCAGCCAAATCTTTGGGTTCGAGCCAGTAAATGGCTGTATCCCTGATTTCCTTTTTGCTTTGCTGGGTGGTTTTCCGGGCGTTTTCCTTCCCTATAACATTGGGTGCCTTTTGCGCATCAGACGTGTGCGCCATGATCACAGCAAATTCTGGCAGCTTGTTCACACGCCAGATACCTACAAATTTGTGCGCAATAACCACAACAATGGAGTACATTAAACCATGTTTTTTGTGGTAGTGCAACGCCTGGTAAAAGCCTTCGAGCCAGTCGGCGTAATCGGTTTTGGCCTCCACAATAATTTGTCCTTCGATGTACGCGTCAGCATTACAGGCGTCCGATTCTATCTTGAATTTATCAGGATTCAGTTTCTTGAAAAACGGGTACAGCAAAGGGCGTTTGGCGTCCTCGTTACTGTCGCTGTAGATGTATTTTTTGAGCTGCTTGATTTCTTCGATGAAAGTTATTCTCCCTTTTGAATGAGATAATGGAGCCATTTGATTTTGGGTTTATCAGGTATTTATCAAAACTGAAGCAAATTAGGGTATTATTGTTTCAGAACAAAATATATTGAGGGAAGACTTTTAAAAATATACGATCGATTCCCCTCAAAACCTCCAATATTCCCTCGTTTGGATGGTCGGGGCTATCCCAGAGAGGGAAGTTTCCCTCGTTTAGAGGCAAATTTCTATCGAAATGAGGCAATGTTTCTTCGAAACGAGGCAATCGAGGATCAAAAAGAAGGAATATTGCTGCTTTTTGAGGCAATTCCCCTCAATTTGAGGGAAACAAAGAAAAAAGGAGACCTTTTGGCCTCCATCGAATATTAAGTTGTGAACAAAATTACTTCAGGTTGTCCTTGATTTTTGATGAAAGATTTGACATTCGTTATTTGGGAAAGTAATTGTAAATCACATTACGATGTAAAAAACGAACTAATTCGACGCATTGTTTCTCAAATATAAAACCGATACGGTAATCTCCAATCCGGATACGATAAGTGTTTTTACTTCCTTTCAGCTTTTTACAATTTGAAATATCAGAAAGTTTATCAGCTTTCTGAATTTCTTCAATGCAATCAGCAATTGAATGAAGCAGCTTTTGGTTTCTTAATTTGTCCGTATCTTTTTCGAAAGACTGGTCAATCAAAACCTTCATTTTTTGAGTTTTTGGAGATAGGAGTCCGTGTCGGCATATTTTCCGGTCCGGCCTTCTTTAACTGCCTGCAACAATCCGAGGTCTTCCTTTTCTTCTTCTGAAAGATATTTTACTTTAATCCCGATCTTTTTCGCCAAATCAGTAAGCAATTTTAACTCTGTTTTTGAATTGCCTTGTAGCATAACTGTTTCCATATTCTGATTTTTAAATGTCCCCAAACAAAAGTACAAAATTCGCCACAATTAAATGTCTGAGAATTGCTCAATGTCGGGGAACTTTGCAATCTGCTCCCTTCCTTGTTTTGGGGAAGGGATGGGCTTTTTACTTCAGTTTATCCTCGATGATCAGCCCCAATACATCGCCCAATTTCCTATCCATCGCCGCAATTTGCTGGGGGACAAAGCTGGTGGCAGTCATGCCGGGGGTGGTATTCACTTCCAGAAAATAGAATTCGCCGTCTTTCAGGATGTAGTCCATTCGCACAATTCCGGAACAATCGCACAAGTCATAGATGCGTGATGACAGTTGCTGAATCTTGCTGGTTAGTTCCGGAGAAATACGGGCCGGAGTGATTTCGTCGGTTTTGCCCTTGGTATATTTGGCTTCGAAATCGAAGAATTCGTTTTGCGGAATGACTTCAGTAACCGGGAAAATAATCTCCTGATCGGAAAGTTTAACCAGACCGCAGGTAAATTCCTTGCCATCAATAAATTCTTCAACCAGAATATCGGAACTTTCTTTCATGGCCATTTCAAGGGCGGTTGTAAGCTGGCTTTTTTCTTTCACTTTGGTTACGCCGAAGCTTGAGCCTCCTGCATTGGGTTTCACAAACAGGGGCAAGCCGAGTGATTCAATCAACTGATCGGCATCAACATGATCGCCTTTAAACAGCCGGACAGACTTGGCCATGGGAACATTGAAGTTGCGCAGGTAATTGCTGCAAAAATATTTGTTGAAAGTGAGCGCCGAAGAATAAACGCCACAGGTTGAGTACGGGACTTTTACCAGATCGAGGTATCCCTGAAGTTTTCCGTCCTCACCCGGGGTTCCGTGAATGGTGATGTAAGCAAAATCGAACTTTATTTTTTTACCGTTTTTTGTGAACGAAAAATCGCTTTTATCAATGGGAGCAATTAGCTGGTCGTTTTCCAGCACGTTCCAGTCCATTCCCCGGAGTTGTACTTTCCAGACATTATAGCGTTTTGGGTCGATGGATTGAAATACATTTTTACTGCTTGCCACCGATACCACAAATTCGGATGAGTCGCCTCCATAAACAACTGCAATATTTTTTTTCATTTTGGTGATTTTAAGCCCCCACCAAACCTCCCCCGAAGGGTGAGGCTTTAAAAGAGCGAATTCAAAATTTCATTTATAGCTACAGCCAATATTCTGTCATGCCCAAAGCTTTCCCCCTTCGGGGGAATCAGAAGGGGGCTTTCATTTTTCATTGATTCGGCTCGAAAGGTAATTTCTCCATTTCACAATTACGTTGGCCAGATCATCGGGCAGTTCCGATTCGAATATCATTTCTTTGCCCGTTGCCGGATGCACAAATCCCAACATCTGCGCATGTAATGCCTGACGCGGAATCATCTGGAAACAGTTGGCCACAAATTGTTTGTATTTTGTAAATGTTGTGCCGCGTAAAATCTGGTCGCCTCCGTAATTATCGTCGTTAAACAGCGGGTGACCAATGTATTTCATGTGTACCCTGATCTGGTGGGTCCGTCCGGTTTCCAACCTGCATTCAACCAGGTTGACATAGCCAAGTCGCTCAATTACCTTGTAATGTGTAACAGCATGTTTACCGTGTTCCCCATCGGGGAAGACTGTGAAGACCTGTCTGTTTTTGGGGCTGCGACCAATATTCCCGGTTATGGTTCCTTCCTTATTTTCCAAATCGCCCCACACTAGCGCAACATATCGCCGTTTGGTTGTTTTTTCGAAAAACTGAAGCGATAAATTCACTTTGGCCTCCATCGTTTTGGCAATAACCAAAAGTCCTGATGTGTTTTTATCGATCCGGTGAATCAGCCCCGGACGGGGATCGTCGGAGTTGAACAGCGGAAGTTCCTTAAAATGATAGGCCAGCGCATTCACCAGCGTTCCCGAATAGTTTCCGTGACCGGGATGAACGACTAATCCGGCGGGTTTATTGATGACAATCAGGTGGTCATCTTCATAAACAATATTTAAAGGGATATTTTCGGGGATGATTTTCAGTTCGCGGCGGGGATAATCCATCATGATGGCAATTTCGTCGCCGGGCTTCACCTTGTAGCTCGATTTGACCGAAACCTTATTTACCATCACTTTCCCATCATCAGCTGCAGCCTGCAAGCGGCTCCGGGTGGCATTATTCAGACGGTTCGACAGGAATTTGTCAATCCGCATCGGTGTCTGTCCCGGGTCGACAATCAAATTATAATGTTCAAACAGGGCGCCTTCTTCCGGCTCATCCAGATCGTCAAAATCGTCGATGAAATCGTTATCGTCAATCATTTAGAAAAATGAATTTTCAGGTTTCTCTTCTTCCTGCTTGGCCTGCAACTTGGTCGGATCGATCGTTAGCCAGAGGTCAATTGCCGTTCCGTGGGCTACTTCAAATATTTCTGCCGGATCGGGACTTTGCTTAAATATCATCGCTTTTGCTTTCTGGGCTTCGTAAAGGACAGATTCGTCGTAGGTAATCGTTCCAACATTCAGAAAAGCTTCGCCTAAAGTCAGGCGGGCTTCAGCCAGGTTGCGGCCCAATAAAGTAGGAACTTCGCTTGTTTCACCATTACTATCGGTACCCAGAACCAGGTCAACCACCGATCCTTTGGGAATACTTTCGCCAACAGGCACAATCCGCCCGTCGATCTTTTGCTGGAGTACCAGGTTGGGGAATTCTGAGGGTTGATATTCGATGCTGCCGGCGATCAGTCCCGAACTTTCAATCAGGTTGGTGGCCTGCCGGTATGAAATGTCGGTGAGTTGGGGCATCGGGATCATTTCCTGACTAATGGCGCAAAGGGTGATAAAAATGGTCCGGTTTTCCTTAACTTTCATGCCTGCTTTAGGGTATTGGTCCAAGACCGTTCCGGGCGCTGTTTCGCGTGAATAAACCGAATCACGTATCTGAAGCCGTAAATTCAGATCGTTTAAAACAGCGGAAACTTCGCTGCTGGTTTTTCCTTTCAAGTTAGGTATCTCAACCGAATCGCCGTGATTGGTATAAAAGCGGAGGGCAATCATGTTAACCATGATCAGGAAAATGGTAATCCCTGCTGCTGCAAGGGCATTCTGCTTGAAGGTTTTAGTTTTGAAAAATTCTTTCAGAGTCATGCGGAAGTATTCAGATTTCGGTGAACAACGCAAAAGTAATTTAAAAATCGGTTGATAAGATTGCCCCGAAATAGTTTCTGGCCGACATAAGGAACAAAGTGGGTATAAACACAAAAAGGTAAAGAAAATTTATTCTTTACCTTCTGTATATTGTTAGAAGTCCGAAAGTCTCCGACTATCTTCTGAGACCTGGTTCGTCAGAAACTGTCAGTTTTTTTCTTCCTTTTGCACGACGGGCTTTCAGTACTTTACGGCCATTGGCAGTTGACATTCTTTCTCTGAAACCGTGTTTGTTTTTTCTTTTTCTGTTTGATGGCTGAAATGTCCTTTTCATCGGTCGGTATTTTTAATTGATAGTATTCATTTTTAAATCGGACTGCAAAAATAGTTCTTTTTTAATATCCTGCAAACCTGATTAGTTTTTATTTCATTTATTTTTTAAAGCCAAATGGATCAGCTTTTTGGTTTCGAAAAATTCTTCCTGAAAAAAGTCCTGTAACGAGTAAATCTTCACCTGACTGCGGAACGGGCCGATCTCTTCTTCAAAATCGCCGCCTTTCAGGTAAAGTATCCCATTGTCCATGTCGTTTTTGCTTTGATCCGAAATTTTAGCCCGGACCATGGAGACAAACCGCGGGAATGCGGTTACAGCGCGGCTCACCACAAAATCAAATTTTTGCTTTACTTCTTCTACTCTGCTATGTTGAGCGGTTACATTTGGAAGGTTCAGTGCCGAGGCTATTTCGTTGACCACCCTGATTTTTTTCCCGATAGAATCGACCAGCATAAACGTGGCCTCCGGAAAGAAGATAGCCAGCGGAATGCCGGGAAAACCGCCGCCGGTGCCTACATCCAGTACCGTTGTTCCGGGTTTAAAGCGGATAACCCGGGCAATGGCCAGCGAGTGCAAAACATGGCGCTCGTAGAGTTGCTCGATGTCTTTCCGTGAAATAACATTGATTTTCGAATTCCATTCGTCATAAAGTGAGCCCAGGCGTCCAAATTGTTCCATTTGCTGACCGGTCAGATCAGGAAAATATTTTGTTAGGATTTCCATTTTACGGGTTGTCGGTTGAACTATTCTTCGTGGTCGTCAATCTCGGTCGATTCAATCATTTTGAAAAGCATTTCACGGGCCCTGAACAGCTGGGCCTTGACGGTGCCAAGGGGCAAATTTAGCTCTTTGGCTATTTCTTCATACGAATATTCGCGAAAATAGCGAAGCTCAACCAATATGCGGTATCTGGGTTTCAGCCGGTGAACAATCTTGCGCATTAGAAAAGCTTTCTGGATACGGATCAGTTTTTCTTCCGGGTTAGGTTCTGTCGACCGAAGTTTGATGGGCGGATCGGTGTCGCCGTTTTCCGGGTTGTTTTCAATCGAGACATATATGCCACGTCGTTTCCGCAGAAAGTCGATGCAATTGTTAGTCGCAATTTTAAAAAGCCAGGTACTAAATGCATATTGCGGCGAATATTGGTGAAGGTTTTTAAAAGCTTTGCCAAATGCTTCCAGGGTCAGGTCCTCAGCATCGTTCTTGTTGTTCACCATTTTCAGCAGCATGAAATAAATGGCGTCCTTGTAACGGCTCATCAGTTTGGCAAAGGCCTTCTCTTCGCCATTTAGAGCGGCTTCAACCAGACGAAAATCGTACTGGGCTTTATCTGATAATTGCGGATTTAGTTCCATCTGCTTCTTCGGTGAATGAGGTACATCGACCAGATAAACCACCAGTTCAGTAAAGGTTTTACCAGTATGTACACTAACGAAGATAAGAAGATTTTTCGTTCATTCAAACGGTTTAACAGTATTTTGACAATTACCAGAAGCAGAATCAGATAGATAAAAGGGAGCGATAAAAACGTTATCCAGTAGTCCGGATGAAGTATAATCAGGGCCGCGGTTAATACCGGCAAAAGGATGCGGGTCAAATCATCCAGGAATAAACTTATCTTTTTGCCCCACGAAAGACTTTGCCTGATCTGAACTCCTTTTTTGATGAGTTTGATGTGGTCGCCGCGGTCGTCTTCAATGTGTTCGCGGACGGCCATTTCAGGATCAGTGGTGATTTTTACTCTCCCTTTTTTGAAATTGTCGTTGAAAATCAGTTCGAGATTGGCAAAGTTTCGGTTTAATTTATGCCTGAATCCAGGTGTGTCGAAATAAAGCGATTTTTTAAAGAGAACGTTATTTTCGTTGAAAACGAATGGTTTGCCGGCTAGTGTCCAGGCTCCGCTGACCATGAATTGATAGAACCGTTCGATGCGGCAGAGCAAATTCCGCATTCCTTTGGCCCGTTCTGCATTGGTATAAGCAATTACTGCGTCTGTTTCAGGAGTAATCAGGTTATTGAGCCTGGCCAGCCATTCCTGATTAATGTCTCCCGAAAATGAGGTTAGCAAAACAACCCAGGGCGATGAAGCTCCTTTTAATCCAATGTTGATCGCTTGCTTTCCGGAGAAGCGTGTTTCCTGGCTCAGGCTGGTAACCTTGAGTTTAGGATTCGTTTCAGCCAGCACATTGAGGATTTCGATGGTATTGTCCTCTGAATATTCATTAATTATCAGCAACTGAAAGTCGTCGAAGTTTAATACTTCAAACTTACCAAGTATTTCGCGGATTCGCTCTTCCTCGTTCCTGACCGGAATAATGATAGTTACCTGTCCCGGTTGTTGGGTGGGTGTTTTATCTTTGTGCCGGGCCAGTTTCAGGTAATAACCAAGTAAGTAATACAGTTGAATAAGAAATACTACGGAAGTTGAAACCATCAGCACAATGAAGCCGATGGTGAGCAATTGAAAGTTTATAATCTTCACTTTGGGATCACTTAATTAATAATAAACATGCATCAATATGACACGCCGCAAAATTAATAAACCTGCCGGTTAAATCCTTCCCATTTTTAATTAGATTTAACAGTTAGCCTGCGAGTTGTTTTTCCTGTAGTTATGCTTTTATGCCTATCTTTGGGCACTCAAAAATTCGGTTCATGCACTTTGAATTAAAACATACAGCCGACAGCAGTAAAGCCAGAGCAGGTTTACTGACTACCGGTCATGGTTCAATCGAAACACCCATTTTTATGCCGGTTGGTACTGCCGGGTCGGTTAAAGGCATTCATAAAAAAGATTTGAAAGAAGACATCGGGGCCCAGATTATCCTCGGAAATACTTATCATCTCTATCTGAGGCCGGGAATGCCGATTATCGAACAGGCCGGTGGTTTGCATAAGTTTAACGGCTGGGATGGACCTATACTTGACTGATAGTGGCGGATACCAGGTATTTCTCATTGGGAGATATTCGCAAACTCAGTGAAGAAGGCGCCCGGTTTCAGTCGCATATTGACGGTTCGTATCATTTGTTCACTCCCGAAAACGTGATAGACATTCAACGAACTATTGGAGCCGACATCATGATGGCTTTTGATGAATGTACTCCCGGAGATGCCGAATATGAGTATGCCCGCAAGTCAATGGAAATGACCCAGCGCTGGCTCGACCGCTGCTGGAATCAATTTGAAAAAACATTGCCTAAATATGGTCATGCCCAATCGCTTTTCCCCATCGTTCAGGGAGCAGTTTATCCTGATTTGCGTGAAAAATCGGCCCGGAATGTACTGCAATACAATAGCGATGGTTATGCTATCGGTGGTCTTTCAGTCGGCGAATCTGAAAAGGATATGTATGCCATGATTGAAGTGGTGAATGCGGTACTTCCGGAAAACAAACCGCGCTATCTGATGGGTGTTGGTACACCAGTCAATATTCTGGAAGGAATTGACAGGGGAATCGATATGTTTGACTGTGTGATGCCCACCCGTAACGGGCGGAACGGAATGCTATTCACTCAGAAAGGAATTATGAATATGCGGAATAAAAAATGGGCCAACGATTTTTCCCCGGTTGATCCGGATGGAACCTCGTTTGTTGATCATCATTACAGTCGTGCATTTTTACGGCACCTGGTCATTTCGGGTGAAATGCTTGGCGCCCAGATTGCCAGCCAGCACAACCTGGCTTTTTATCTCTGGCTGGTGAAAGAAGCCCGCCGGTATATTCTGGACAATACATTTAAAAGCTGGAAGGAAGAAATGGTTCTTCAGCTTTCGGTACGTCTTTAAAATATTGATTTATGCTGCATCGAATTGATTTTTATATCATCAAGAAGTTTCTGGGTACATTTTTCTATGCCATTGCTTTAATCATCAGCATTTCCATTGTTTTTGATGTTTCGGAAAATATTGATGATTTTATGGCAAAGGAAGTTCCGCTTAAAGCTATTGTTTTTGACTATTACCTCAATTTTGTACCCTACTTTGCTAACTTATTCAGCGGGCTTTTTACATTTATTGCGGTAATCTATTTCACCTCAAAACTGGCTTACAACACCGAAATCATAGCTATTTTAAGCAGCGGGGTTTCGTTTAACCGCCTGATGAGGCCTTACATGGTTGGGGCCGGAGTTATTGTTCTCTTTTCCTATCTGCTGGGTAATTATGTGATTCCTCCTGCCAATAAAAAAAAGGTTGATTTCAGGAATGCTTACATCGGGTCGCAAAGGCCAGGGTATGAGAAAAATATTCACCGGCAGATTGAACCGGGTGTTTTTGTTTATATGTCGTCCTATTCGGCTTCTTTAGATCGCGGACTGGATTTTACTATCGAAAATTTTGTTGATCGCAAGCTTGTTTCCAAATTGTCGGCGGATTATATCAAATGGGACCGGGAAAAAAAGAAATGGATCATTCACAATTACAATATCCGGAAGATTGATGGCTACACCGAACATATCATCAATGGAAGTGAGCTTGATACCACCTTGAATATGGTCCCCGAAGATTACCAGGTAGTTGAAAATATAGTGGAGACCATGACTTTGCCTACGTTGAATGAATCAATTTCAACGTTGAAACTGCGCGGGGTAAATACCACCAATTATGAAATAGAGAAGCACCGCCGCCGCTCAGGGCCATTTTCGGCAGTTATTTTAACCATCATTGGAGTGTCGCTGGCTTCCAAAAAAATTAAAGGAGGAATCGGTTTTCACCTCGGATTGGGACTTTTGCTGAGTTTTTCCTACATTCTGTTTATGCAGGTAACTACGGTCTTTGCGACCAGCGAATTGCTTGATCCTTGGATTGCCATGTGGATTCCGAACATTTTATATGGAGGACTTGCTTTTTTTCTCTACCAGCGGGCAGCGAGGTAACGTTTAAAAAATCAAACTCATAATAAAATAATTCAAAAACAAGTAAGCAATTAATTCCTGCATTTTATCTGTAAATGTTTTATAAAACATGTCCGGCAATAAAAAAATGATAATTTTGCCCGTCCGTAAAACTACTTATCAGGAATCCGGAGTATCCGGATATCAATGTTCCTGAGGTTATTATTTTAATCAAAAAACAAAATCTATGTCACTGAAAAGAAACATCTTAGACCTTCGAAAACGAAAGGATCAGGTTCGGCTAGGTGGAGGAGAAGAAGCGATTGAGAAACAAGCCGCTATGGGGAAATTAACAGCCCGTGAACGTATCCTTGCTATTGTTGATGAAGGCTCATTTCATGAGTACGATATGTTCGTCGAACATGTTGGTACCGACTTCGACATGGGCAACAAAGTCCTGGCCGGTGATGGTGTAGTTATTGGAACCGGAACGATTTATGGTTCTCCAGTATGCTTATTTGCCCAGGATTTTACTGTAGCCGGAGGTTCGCTGGGATTGATGCATGCCCGGAAAATTACCAAAATTATGGATCACGCCCTGAAATTGCGTGTTCCGCTGATCGGGATCAACGACTCAGGTGGCGCCCGTATTCAGGAAGGTGTTAATTCGCTGGCTGGGTATGGCGAAATTTTCTTCCGCAACACCCTTTCTTCAGGAGTAATTCCTCAAATTTCTGTTATTCTTGGCCCGTGTGCCGGTGGCGCCGTTTATTCGCCCGCTCTGACTGACTTTGTATTCGTGGTTGAGAATATTTCGAAAATGTTCATCACCGGTCCTGCCGTTATCAAAAGTGTACTGGGCGAAGACATTTCGATGGAAGCACTGGGTGGAGCAAGGGTCCATGCCGAAATTACCGGAAATGCCCACTTCTACGCCTTGAGCGAAAAAGAATGTTTCGAGCAGATCAAAACTCTGATTACTTACATTCCCTGGAACAATACCCAGAAAGCCAAAGCATTCCCGCCGAAAGAACCAAAATCCAAAACGAAGATCGAAAACATCGTTCCGGCTGACGCCCGCATGCCTTATGATATTCGCGAAGTCATTAAATCAATTACAGATAGTTCGGAATTTTTCGAGATCATGGAATTGTTTGCTGCCAATATCGTGATCGGTTTTGGCCGTATGAACGGAGAAACGGTTGGTTTTGTTGCCAACCAGCCAAAAGTCCTGGCTGGTGTGCTTGATTGTGACAGTTCCGATAAAGCTGCCCGTTTTATCCGCTACTGCGATGCCTTCAACATCCCGATTATTACGCTCGAAGATATGCCCGGTTATCTGCCAGGAATCGACCAGGAACATGCCGGAGTTATTCGTCACGGAGCTAAAATCTTGTATGCTTATTCTGAAGCAACTGTACCAAAGATCACAGTTATTATCCGGAAAGCTTATGGTGGTGGATACATTGCCATGAATTCGCGCCATTTACGTGCCGACTTTGTGTTTGCATGGCCAACTGCCGAAATCGCTGTTATGGGACCCGAAGGCGCTGCCAACATTGTATTCCGCAAGGAAATTGCCGAAGCAGCCGATCCGGATGCCATGCGCGAGCAAAAAATCCAGGAATACAAAGAGAAATTTGCCAATCCTTATGTAGCCGCATCGAAAGGATACATCGATGAGGTCATCGAGCCTCAGGAAACCCGGAAGATCCTGTTACATGCCCTCCAGATTTCTGCCAATAAAGATGTTTCGGCTCCGGCCAAAAAACACGGTATTCCACCATTTTAATGGATGTAGCTATGTCAGAACAGGAAAAACCTCAGATTATTATCGTACACAGTGCGAAATATCAGACTACATACAACAAAAAGTACCTGACCCGGAAAAAGTGGGTTGAACCCAATTCGAATCATATTAGTTCGTTTATACCCGGAACTATAATTGATGTGCTGGTAAAAGAAGGGCAGAAAGTAAAAGCAGGTGAGAGTCTGCTGCTGCTGGAAGCCATGAAAATGCACAATGATGTGCAGATGCCTTTTGATGGGAAAGTGGTTAAAGTAAACGTGACCAAAGGACAAAAAGTGCCTAAAAATTTGTTAATGATCGAATTGGAACCCGACGAAGTTGACTAACAAATCAAAATCGTTTATCCAATCGGTTTAAAATATGAGGAGCGTTTCACCAGTGGAAACGCTCTTTTTTTGTGCCTGATTTGCGAGAGTAAAATGCTTGTAATGTTTTTTGTTGGATAATTAGAGCGGAGCTTTGATTGCTTAAATTTTCTTAAGTGAGATTAAGAAAATTGAGGAGTTTTTCTTTGTATTTAATGCCCATCGGTATTTTCGTATCCTGAATAAAAATGTGGTTGTCTTCGATCTTTTGGATGTGACTGAAATTGACAACATACGAAAGATGTACCCGAAAAAACAGGTTGGTCGGCAACTTTTCCATTAAACTTTGAAACGTCATCCGTACGAGGACTTTCTCATTGTTCGATACAATATTCAGGTAGTTTCCTTCACTCTGGATGTACAAAATATCTTTGATGCAAATCTTGATTTGCTTGTAACCGTCTTTTACAAAAATGAACTTGCTCAACAGGCTATCTTGCTGAAGGCTGTTCAATTGTATTTGCTTTTTAATTTTGATGATTGCCTTGTAGAACCGGTCGAACTCGATGGGTTTGAGCAGATAGTCAACAGCCTCGAAATTGTAGCTGTCAATGGCGTATTCGGAGTAAGCCGTAGTAAAAATGATGTGAGGTTTTGATTGCAGCCGTTCTACAAACTGAAGTCCCGAAATGCCTGGCATGTTGATGTCGAGAAAAATGAGATCGACAAAATTGTCCTTTAAAAATGCCAAGGCATCTTTTGGATTTGTGAAAGTCCTGACCAGGTCAATTTCAGGAGCTTTCGAAGCATGTATCGATAGTACATCCAAAGCTTTAGGCTCATCGTCAACGGCTATACAAAGAATCATTCGTGGAAATTTATAAAAATAATTTAACCTGAAAACGGGTTTCCGAAGAAGTCAATTTTTAGGTTAAAGTTAATGTTAGTTACAATATGTCGATAGTAAGGATGACTATAAATTTGTCGATGGTTTTTGCAATCGAAATGTTGTGCCGGTTGGGATAAATGTGTTTCAAGCGGCTTTTTACATTTTCAATCCCAATGCCAAACCCTTTTTCCTTGTAGTAAGCTTCAAAATTCTCGTCAACGCTATTTTCAATTACAAACTGTATTTTATCGCCTTTCCCGGTTATGTCAATTTTCAGATGCGACACTTCATTCGGATTCATGCCGTGTTTAAAGGCGTTTTCGACAAACGGGATAAGCAACATGGGCGCAATGGAATAACCCTGTTCTTCATTAATATCAACAGTAATCGAAATATCGTGCTCAACGGCGCTGCGGATCGACTGCAACTTGACGTAATCCTCAATATAGCTCACTTCCCGTTGCAGCAGGATCGATTCTTTTTCCATATCATCGAGCATAAAACGCATCAGGTTGGCCAGTTTTGCGATGCATTCGGCGGTTTTGTCACTGCCTTCCTTCAGGGCAAAAGCATATAGTGTATTCAGTGTATTGAATAAGAAATGAGGATTTACCTGTGAGCGTAATTGAGCCAATTCGGCTTCTTTTTTCCGGTACAAGCTAAAACCGGCCGTATCGAGATTTTTAAACCGCTCTTTAATGGAGTAATAAATGAAAGAGGGAATCATAACTGAAGCAAAAAGCAACAAGAAGTCGAATTTTACATTTTTTATGCTGAAAAGCTCAAACATATTTTTGTTAATGCCTAATAATTTGAGTGCTTTATAGGATTGAAATCCGTCGAGAACAATCATGCCAACTGAGGCGACTAAAAGAATTACCAAGTTAATCCCAACAAATTGGATTGCTTTTTCTTTGCTGAAAAAACGGGGATACGAAAAGAAGGTATGGAAGTAGAAAAGCAAAATCACAGCATAAAACGGAAGCGCCTGATTCAAAATGCGGTAATTACCGACTGCGGCAACAAACACAAAATTAATCAGGAAGACAACAACCAGATTGAAAGCCAGCTCAAGGTTTAAATCACCACTCTTGACCAGATCTTTTAAAGTCGATTTATGTGAAGCCAGCTGATGGGTATAGTACGAGGCCCAGGAGAGTAAAACAATTGCTCCAAATATGCACGAACTGGCAAGTACCAGTCGTGCTGCATTCAGATTTTGTTCGCACAGATACAACCCGACAATAGTAACTATAAATGCTCCGCCCAAAGCCTGAAGATAACGAGGGTAAATCCTACCCAAAGCATATTTTGGGATTAAAAGGTAGGTATGGGTAACAAAGACCACCAGCATCAATAATATACCAACCAGTGCTTTCTGTTTTGATGGATTGTGATCGATATAAACAGATGCCATAAAAAGAACAAACAGGTAAAAAGCAACCTTTAGCCACAAAGAGATATTGATGTTTAGTCTTTTTACACTCGTTATTTTAATCAGTTTCACCAATACAAACAATACTGCAATCAGGCCAATAAAGAAAGCAATCGTAATTATTATTGTCTGAAACATTCCACTGTTTATGCCTTGGTTACGACTTATGTACCACGCTTGACGTTGTATCTCTTTTTTCAACACAGGATCGCTAAACTGTTCGGTGAAAAAGGCTAGAAGTGCCCGTTTTTCGCTCAGGCTGTGGGCTTTGTTTAGGTAATTTCGAATAATTTCAAGATCAAAATACAATTTCATTGCATTGGTGTAGCGGGCATTGGCATACGCAATTTCGCCTTTTAGGTCGCCATCAGTTGTTCCTGAATTGCGATCGACTATGTAACGGGGCAACTTAGTTACGAGTTCCCTGAAACTACTATGCTGCAGCAAATGATCGTCGGAAAAATCAACGGCATTTAGTATGGAAGTCAGTTGAGTGGCTACACTACCGGTTGCATTTTTATGATTCCGGTACCTCGAATTGTGATTCAAAACCTGGTTTGCCCGCTCGTTTAAAATCACGGCCTTTTCAACCTTGTAGTAACTTGAGTCGATGTCGCCCGATAACAGATATTTGTTCAAAAGATCCAGTTTTCTGTCGGTCAGCGTGTTCAAGCCACTCAGAAAATAACCCAAATCTGATTCGTAATTTATCTTTGATGTTGCATCCCGGTCCCAGAACTCTAGGAAGACGTCTCGCCGGTAATTGTTCCTTCCGGCGCCGAGCCCTGTGTATTTGATGCTTTCGTCGAACCAAATTCCGTTCAGTGTCATGTTAATACTATCTCCTGAAATCAGATCAAGGTGAGTAAATTCATTTCCGAGATGAATCCAGTACCTCACGTAGTAATTGTCGGGTTCCGTAATTTTAACCCGAAACGTTCCATTGTCGGCAATTGAAAAATCAAATCTCTTCGATTCTTCCCGTAACGATTTGGTACCAAACCACCGTTTTTCGATGTAGGAAATATCCCGATTCGAACAGTTATCGATTTTACCTTTGATTACAATCGGTTTTTGGGCTACTGAAATTAAAACTGACAACAGAGCAAGGATGGGAAAAAGCAGTTTTTTCATGGAATTCGGTTTTGCTGTTATTTATTTTGCAGCCAAAGTAAAGTAGGACAAAATACAAATGAAAAAAAAGGTACAGATTGGGCTATAGATGTTATGGATTTGCCTTTATTGAGAAAATTATAGAAATAAAAAAAGGCTGAACTCTGTTGAGTCAGCCTTTTCAGTATCATTAGTTGCATTTTACTCTGCCTTTGGCTTAAACACAATATCAACCACATCTGCTTTCGCCAGGAAGTCTTTTACAAACTGCTGGATCTGTGGGGCAGTCATTTTTGCGAGAATATCTTCATAATTTGCAGAAGCAGCCGGATTATACGAATAAGTGTAATAGGTATTTAATGCCTGCATCCAGTAACTGTTGTGCAGTTTCGACTGTTCACGGTTTTTCTGCAGGTTTTTTACAGCCTTGTCGAGGTCTTCAGCGGTTGGGCCATTGGCAGCAATTTTTTCAATTTCGTTATAAATAATTGATTTCAGATGCTGTGCCTTGTCCGGATCGGTATCGAACATGAGCTGAAGCGTTTTCTCAGCTTTTGGGTATTTTATCGAATTGGTCGAAACACGCACGCCATAAGTTCCACCTTCTTTTTCACGGATCTCTTCGGTATAGCGGAGGTTCAGAATGTCACGGAAAATGCTCAACAAGAGATTTTGCCCGGGCGTGTAATCCATTTTTGCGTCGTAGTTCACCAAAACAGTTGCTTTTTTCGTTTCGAGCGGAATCTCAATTTCCCGTGCCGTTTTTCCTTTTGGACCGTGTACATCGCGGTCAATCCAGGTTTCCTTGCGTGGCAGATTGGTGAGTGAACCAATGTATTTCTCTGCCATTGTTTTGGCAGTTTCTTCTTCAATATTTCCAACGATGATGTAGGTGAAATCGCCGGCATCGACAAAACGGTCTTTATAAATGGTTTGCATTGTCTCGAATGAAATCTCATCTAAAAGGGCAGGAGTCATCAATTTAATACGCGGATTTTTACAAGTCAGGATCAGTTGTAACGAATCGCTCATGATTTTTTGCGGGTTGTTGGCCATGTTGGCAATAAACGCCTTGTAACGTCCGAGTAAGGCTTCGTAAGCTTCCTTATCGAAACGCGGATTTTCGAATTGCAGGTAAAGTAATTGCATCAAGGTTTCGAAATCTTTTGGAGTACTTGAGCCGCTAAACGATTCATTCAAATCAGAAAGTGCAACCGATAAACCAACTTTTTTACCGGTCAGGGCTTTTTTCAGGGCCGTGACATCGTAATCGCCTACCCCGAATGAACCAATAAACTGGTTAAGCATCATGGCCGAAGCTACTTTGTCGTCGTTCACTTTGGAACTTCCACCTTTGCTTATGGCGATCAGCGAAACCTGATCTTTTTCGTAATCAGCCTTGCGGAAAATAACTTTGGTTTCGTTACCAAAAGTCCATTCAACAGCATCAAATTCCGGAAGCTTTTTGGTGCTTTTTACTTTCGAACCCCTCAATTCTTTGCGGATGAGGTTGGAAGACACAGCCTGATCGGCATAGGGTTCAATCGGACTATTTTCTACCTCAGCTATGATGGCAAGTGCCTGTTCTTTTGAAAGGTGTTTGGCTTCGGCTTTCTCGGGGCCTTTTACCACAATGACGCGATTTTCCGGTGTCATCCACTGTTTGGCCCGTGTTGAAACTTCATCGACTGTAATTGTGGGTACAATTTTTTGAGCAAATTCCCAGTCAGAATCAATAGAAGTAAGTGGTTCGTTCTCCAGATAGTTACCAGCACAGTCCCTGGCATATTGGTCGTTGGTAATTTTGTCGCGTTGCTTGTACCTGCTTTCCAACGAAGTAAGATAATTGGTTTTGGCTCGCTCCAATTCTCCGGAAGTAAAGCCGTGCTTATAAATGCGTTGTGCCTCCGTAAATATTGATTTAAATGCGACATCGTCCTGGTCGGGTTTAGCCGTTGCTTCTATGCCGAGCACATCATATCCGTCAACAAAGCCACCATAGCTAATACTTCCGGTAACGAAAGGGGGTGTTCCTTTCTGCAGCAGTTCGGTAATACGGTCACGGGTCATCATGCCAAATAATGCCTGAATGGTTTGTTCACGAATATAGTTCATGTTTTTATCCTGAGGTTTAACCGCGTCGTGCTTAATCAAGAGTGATACTTCATAACTATCGGCCTCTTTATCGCTTGCAAGAACGTATCTGATTTCTTTATTTTCAGGAACGGCATAAAACTCGCGTTTGGGCGGGTTTTGTACCGCTTCAATTTTAGAGAAGAGCGCATTCACTTTTTGTTCGACCGCATCCACATCAATATCGCCGACGATGGCGATGGCCTGCAAATCGGTGCGGTACCAATCGTGGTAGAAATTCCGAAGTGTTTCGTATTTGAAATTCTTAATTATACTGGTATCGCCGATGACATCGCGCTTGGTGTATTTCGAACCCTGAAGAAGAACTTTAATAAATTGGTTATACATTCGTTGTTCTGCATCTTGTCCGGTTCGCCATTCTTCGGTAATCACTCCGCGTTCGGCATCAATTTCTTTATCGGTAAGCAAAAGATAGTGGGACCAGTCGTTTAACACCAGTAAACAGGTATCAACCAAACCAACGTGTTTTACAGGAATATCGCTCAGGTTATATATTGTCTGGCTTAAACCTGTGCCGGCATTGATATTACGCCCGAATTGCACCCCGTGTTTCTCAAGGGTGTTGATGATCCCTTTCCCCGGGAAATGCTGGGTTCCATTAAAGGCCATGTGTTCGAGGAAATGGGCAAGCCCGTTTTGGTCGTCGTTTTCGAGCAGCGCTCCCACATTCTGAATAATATAGAAACTTGCGCGTTCCTTCGGTTCTTCATTGTGACGGATGTAATAGGTCATTCCATTGGCGAGTTTGCCAATACGAACAGCAGGGTCAACCGGGGCAGGTTGATTTAAACTGATCTGGGCAAAACCCATTCCTGATATCAGCCCCAGAGCAATAATCAGGATTAATCTGAATCTAATCATACTTTTGTTATTTGGATAAACTTTAAACTATTAAATTGTTGAAATGACAAGATAATAATATTTTCGATTGTCATAATACAACGATGGGTAATGACTGAATGTTCAGAATTACAACCGGAAAGAATTATTTTAAAGTCTAAACTAGATTGCCTGGGTTACGCCTAAATCATGACTTGAGGTCCTGAATTTATGCTCCTAAAAACTCTGAAGCTTAATTTTGTTTGGGGTCCATCACTTTTCCTACGAAAAGAATAGCATTAGTATCTTTCTCCCGTATAGCAAATACAAAAGGATGATCGACCCGGAAAGAATTATCGACGGGCATAGAAGTTGTACCAACTGTAATACCGGTAACGGCAGCAGCTTCAGTACCACGTTCGTCAACTTTAATGTACGATTTGTGCATAACTTCAGAAATTACCAATTTTGCAGCGTCCGAAATTCCGGTGAGGTTAGCTTTGGCATCGTTGAAAGCATCGGTCATTCCCAACGCAGCCAATTCATCAACCAGGCTATTGTCAAATTTGAATTCAAATTTTGGAAGGAAAACTTCTTTTTTCTGTTCGGCTAGCTTAGAGATGTAGTCGTTCACATTTTCGGATGTCAGCAACGAAATCACATCATCGGTTTTCTTTCCGGCTTCAGGCAAAAAGATGAGCATCGAATATTTACCGCTTCCGTAAGGCATTTCGAGCAGTTTGAACGTTGAATTGCTGTAAAAATTGAACGGTTGTTCAATGGTCATGGTTGGCACCTGGATAATCGATTTGTCTTCTTTGGTAAAACTGAGGTTGGCAGTGGCCTGATTGTCGAATCTGTATTTCCATTCGCCGTTAAAATAAATGGCATTTAGCAGGTACATCATATCCTCAGCTTTAACTTCGGATATGATGCTTTCGATTTTGCCTTTGGTTTTGGTGTTTACCCAGCCGTTCACGGTATTCAGCGTTTCGGTGGTTTTCGAAAAGTCGAGTCCTGAAACTTCTGCCTGATAATAATTCTGGTTGGTGGTAATAAATGTGTTCTTTACCGGGAATGTATTCCGGTAAAAAATCGCATTGGCGATCGACAATTCTACTTTAGGGTCATGACTGATCAATGCGGCAACCAGGTCTTTGTAGCTTTGATTGATGTCTTCGGCAGTCAGGTTGGCCTTGTGCAGCATGTCTTCCATTTGTTTTTTTGTGTTGCCGTCGGTCCCATTGTACACCATTGCCAGAGCCAGCGAAACGCTCAATGGCGATATCATCGTGTTTTTAGGTTCAGCAAGCGAGCTATTCAATTTCTTGAAAAGCTCGAACCCGAACTGATTGTCGGCAGCAATAATTTTGGCCGATTTTTCGGTTGGTGTCAGGTTGGTAACCGGCTTATCAACCGGCTCCTGCGTACAGGCCAGCATGGTCGTTGTCATCAGAATTATGGAAAGAAATCGTTTCATGGCGCAATGATTTTTAAAATATATACTTTGTAGACGAATCTGCACGATGATTGGTTGCGTTGTATTGATGCTCTGCTTAAAAAAATAAAATCAATGCTGACGCAACTAAATCAGCCTCCGCTCCATCTTAACAGAAATTGTATCCTGATTTGGGGAAACTGAACGAAAGTTAACCATCGATTTTTCAAAAGAGTACGGGGTTCAATTATCCGATGTGTGGTTAATTCGGTTAATTTTGGTGATCAGATTAAACGAACTGTTTGGAAGATTTTAAAGCGATAGTATCGGAGTGTATTGCCGGAAACCAAAAGGCGCAGGCAAAACTATACCATCAGTTTGCCCCAAAAATGTTTGGAGTGTGTTTGCGGTATGCCAAAGACTCAACCGAAGCTGAAGATAACTTGCAGGAAGGGTTTATCAAGGTGTTTACCAACCTGAAAACTTTTCGCCACGATGGTTCACTGGAAGGTTGGATTCGCCGGATCATGATTAATGTTTCGCTCGAAAAATTCAGAAAACAGCATTTATTGCATCCGGTTGAAGACGTTTCAATTTATGATTCTGTGAGTTTTTCGGATGATGTGATTGCCAAAATTTCGGCTGACGACCTGATGAAACTAATCCATGAATTACCTCCCCGGTACAGACTAGTGTTTAACCTGTATGTGTTGGAAGGCCTGTCGCATCAGGAGATAGCCCAGGAAATGGCGATCACGCAAGGAACTTCTAAATCGAACCTGGCCCGCGCCAGGGAAATATTGAAAAAAAAAGTTCTCGAGAACTTTGGTGAGTTAAATGCCCAAAATAATCATACGGCATGAAGAAAAATAAAAATCTGGACGAATTGTTCCGCGAAAAGTTGCTAAACTATGAGCAGGAACCTCCGGCATACTTGCTGGAGAATATCCTGAATGCCAATGCAGGAGCCCGTCGTAAACGAAGAATAATCTTATGGCGAGTAGCTGGTATTGCTGCCGCTGTTCTTCTGGCTTTTGTAGCCGGATGGCAACTGAATACCCGAAACATTCAGGAACTGAAACAGCCCGTTATGGCCAGCAGTCAGACTGCTCCTGAAAAAAAGGCCACATCTGCCACAGAGCTAATTAATCAGCAATCTGAAATGAAATCGGTGCAATTTACGGCCAATGAGAATCAGGCCACTGCCCGGAAATCAGAATCTTCAATCCGGAAAGAAGTAAGCTTAACAGCAGCTTTATCAACTGACAAGGAAAATGATACCCCATCGCTTATCAAACCGCTGAAAAGTCTTTCGGGACTGCTGAAATCGGATGCTAAAATCGGTAATAATCTTCAGGAGAGAAAAGGCACTGACCGCACAACTGACAGGCCTGAAAAAACCATTGATCAGCAAATCATGGAGCAAAATCTACAGATGGCTCAGGCTGAGAAAACCGAAAAAAACAAGGGCCGCTGGCTGGTTGGAGCGCAAGTTTCGCCCGGCTACAGCGTTGAGCGGAGCAGTCACACGCAATTATATGCGAGCAACATGTTGAATTCTTCTTCCGGAACGCCAATCGATTTGGGCGGCGGTATCTCGGTTGAGTACAAGCCAGGCAAGCGCTGGAGTTTGCAGAGCGGAATTTATTATTCAGGAATAGAACAGTCTTCCGGAAATTCGACGTATGCGACCAATAAAGAATTTTTATCAGCTGACCGGGGATCTGAATATTTTAATGCCCCGGTAAATCTCGTGGCCAGCAAAATGATGATGAACAGTACTGCCGGGGTGATTGAATTCAAAAGTATCCCTACCGGAATGGTGCTGGGGACTAATCCGGAAGATAAAACGATGGCTTCGGCGGTGGTCGTTTCGGACGCCCGGTTTGTGCAGAATTTTGACTACATCGAAATTCCCCTGTATCTGCGCTACACTTTGCTCGACTCGAAATTTGGCATTGAAATGTTGGGCGGCTTCAGTTCCAATTTGTTAGTCGGGAACGAAACATTCATGGACAGCCAAAGCGGGAAAAGTTCGGTTGGAAAAACACAGGATATGGAAACCCTTAATTATAGCGGAACATTGGGCGTTGGACTGAAATACGGTCTCTCGAAACGACTTTACCTGAACGTAGAACCGCGCATAAAATATTACCTCAATTCGCTCAACAGCAATTCTTCTGTCACTTACAAACCCTACATAGTGGGTGTCTTTACAGGTTTGAGTTACGAATTTTAGTTTTCGGACTTTCTCAAAGGAGTATTTCATTTCTTAACTGAATTACATTGCGTTAAAAAGTCTAAAAACGCATCGACCAGGGTTTGATCTGAAACATGAAACATGAAATTTATTTCTGCCCCGCGCAACCTTTTTTAAAGTTGCCCCATCTTGATCACAGTGCAAACAGCTGTTTAATCAGTACCAACGTCTTATTCCCGTCAGGGAAAAACTAAAACCAAATGCAACATGAAATGAGCATGATTTTGGAAAATGCCAATCGAAATGATTATTTCCCAGTCATGCGATTCCATGCGACAATTAAAAACTAAAAAATAAACGCATGAAAAAACTTATCATCCTGCTTTTAGCTGGCATTTTTATGATCCCGGCTTATGCCCAAAGAGGCAAAAAGGATATTGTTTATCTCAAGTCCGGAGGGATTATCAAAGGGCAACTGATCACCAATGATGCAGAAATTGTGAAAATTAATTCTGCCGGAAATGAATGGGTTTTCAAAATTGCCGATGTCGACAGCGTCTCCAAATTTACCAGAGCTACCCGACTTGCTCCGAAATCTGATGTGTCATATAATTATTTTTTCGACACTTCGATGGGAGTATTGGTTGGTAATTCGGGTAACAACCAATCAGCGCCATTTTCGTTCATGTCGTCAGTTAATTTCAAGGTAACCGATCTTTGGTATGCCGGATTAGGTCTGGGGGCCGAATTTTTTGATGAAACCTATATGCCGGCTTTTGCGCAGATTCAGTATAAATTCAGAAATACCCGCTTCACTCCCTTTATAAACCTTCAGGTGGGCTATCAGGTTCCGCTTGAGGAAGGTAACCGTAGCCAATCGGTTATTTATTACGATTATTCATCCGTTTGGCCAGGTCCGCAAAGCACGGGAAAACTGAATACCAATGGAGGTTTCATGTTTCATCCGTCGTTAGGGTTCCAGCGGTTTACTTCTGAAAATTTTGGATGGTTCTTTTCGTTCGGATACCGCTATCAACAATTGAACTATTCGGGAGAGAAAAGTTACAAGCTCGAAACCAACTATTCGCGTTTGTCACTAAAGATTGGGTTCATCTTTAATTAATTACAGCCATGAAACAACACATCTATACAATCACTTTGCTGGTATTTATGATGGCTTTAGGATCGTCATGCACCGACCAGATTTTCGAAACTTTTACCGCTAACTCGCCTGTTTACCTCAGTTACGACGAATTGAGGTCGGCTGTAAAGATGACGGCTGCACGTGAAATGAACAATCCCGGTAAAATCTACTTTAAAGACCAGTATATTTTCATCAACGAAAAAATGAAGGGCGTTCATGTTTACGATGTGAGCGATCCGAAAAATCCGCAGAACAAGGGGTTTATTGAAATTCCGGGAAATATTGACATTGCCATTAAAGACAACATTCTGTATGCTGACAGTTATGTCGACCTGGTTTCGATTGATGTTTCCAACTTTTCGGCGATTAAGGAAACTGGCCGCGTTCAAAAAGTTTTTCCATATACCTTGCCAAAGTACGACACCAATTATCCGATGGCCAGGGTTGATGAAACGAAGGGAGTAGTTAGTGGCTGGGAGATTAAAAACGTTCGCCAGGAGTTGGAACAGCGCTATTATCCGGTTTACTACCGTGCTGAATCTTATTCTGCAATGGATATGAATTATGCCAAAGGCGGGATTAGTGGTATTGGAGCTACCGGATCAACCTATGGAGTTGGGGGTAGTATGGCCCGGTTTGGTCTGTATAAAAATTTTCTTTACATTGTTGATAATAACCAGTTTCACACGTTTAAACTGAATTCGTCGTCCTCGGTCACTAAACTGAATTCCAACTATGTGAGCTGGATGGTGGAAACCATTTTTATTACCGACGACCATCTTTTCCTCGGAACGCAAAACGGGATGATCGTGATGTCGCTTGAAGTGCCGGAAAGGCCATCGCAGAAGGGAACTTTCTCTCACATGACCTCCTGTGATCCGGTTGTTGTGAAGGGTGATCTGGCATTCGTTACACTGAAAGGCGGAACGACTTGCCGTGGCGGCACCCTCAATCAGCTTGATGTAATCCGGATGACTAACGATTACACCAAGTTCACACTGCTCAATTCGTACCCGATGTATGGACCGCAGGGTTTGGGTATCGACGATGACCTGCTGTTTATTTGCGATGGCGATGCCGGTCTGAAAATATACAATGTTGCCAATCCAATGCTCATTTCTCAAAACCTGATAGCCAGCTTCCCCAGTATTAATGCTTACGATGTAATTCCTATGAATAATTATCTTTTCATGGTAGGGGAAACCGGGTTTCTGTTGTATGATTATTCAAACATCCAGAACATAAAACAAATTGGCTTTATTCCCGTTATAAAGAAAAGTTAAACAGTCCGCAATATAAAAGGACAACCGTTGTACACTGTGGTATCCTCTGATAGAAAAACCGGGTGATTTTTTCGCCCGGTTTTTATTTGTCTGAAATTTTCAATAGCCGTATGACGAATGGGCTTCCTCAATTTGGATTGTGTCCATCGAATAAGGAACATAGACTTTCTCGTAGGTGAATTTCGCATCATCATTGAATCCGGCAAATATGCCAACCCCGTTTTTCACATTCGAGTAAACGGGTACCGGTTCGGCAAACGGATTGTCGTGATAAAAGTCGTACAATTTCAGGTATTTCAGGTAGGTAAACAAGTCTTTCGATAATTGCTGAACGTGGATAATATTTCGTTCATAGATTGGTCGGCTATCGCCAAACATTGAAGGATTACTTGGATCGCCATAACTCCCGGGGAAAGATATATTGCTGAAACTGTAATTATTTACAAAAAACTGAATGGTATATTCTTTCCCTTTGAAATAATCATCTGGAAAAATGTGGTAATCATTGTCTGGTCCCAGGTCAAATTCTTCGCCGCCAAAGTTGTTATACAAGCTTTTAAAAACCGGATTGTCCGAGCTAATCCATTGTTCACTGGTATTCCTGAAATATTTCCGGTTGCCTTTTCCGTCTGCATTAAGAACTAAAACCAGATTTTCCCTACTTACCATGATCCGGTAAAAATTATCTCCTGCAACGTCTTTAATTTTAACTTTAACCAGAAGCCTTTTGTTTAGCATAGATGGACTTGTGACAATCATTGTATCGATTGAAATTACGTCCACTTTGTTTGGTACTGTTGTTTCGGCTTCCAGTTGTTTGCCGAGCGATTTGGCCACGATCTTGTAAGTTGCTCCCGATTTGGGCTTTATATCAGTAAAATCAAATACCCCCCTGGTTGAATTTTGCTCTTTCAGAAACTTTCCATTCTCATAAATTTCAACTGTTCCGTCGGCCATCAATTCTCCTCCGGCAGATATCGGGCGGCTTAAAATTGAAGTACTGGTTGTCAGATTGGCCCGAATTCCCTGATCAGGATAAATAATGCTATTCAATACCAGTTGATTGGCCATGCCTTCATCGTCAAAGTCAATGGTTTTAGTACACGAAAAAGCGGTGAGCAAAAGGATGCTGATTGCTATATATTTCTTCATGGCTATTTCAGGTTTTAGAATTTGTAACTGTAGGTGATCGAAGGGATAATTGGGAAAAGACTTAACTGGGTGAGTTTTCTCGCTTTTCCGGTTTGATTATACTCTGCATCAGTGGTGGATTCAAAATATAGAAAGAAGGGATTTTGACGCGAATAGGCATTGTATAAGCTTAGGTTCCAGGTACGGATGCCGTGTTTTTTTTGTTTATGAAAATTGAAACCAACATCCATGCGGTGATAGGAAGGCATCCGGTAGTTATTTCGCTCACCGAAGTATTCATAGCTTGAGGAGAAAAATGACTGATTGGGATTAAAAGTTGGAATGACTGCCGAACTAACAAATTGAGTTGGCATAGTAACGGCGTTTCCGGTCCCGTACACCCAGGTCATTCCCACATCAAACCGTTTCGAAAATTGGTGGGTCAGTACTACGCTGACGTCGTGACGTCGGTCGTAACGGGCATAGAATTTCCGGCCCCAGTTCAGGTTATCAAACTGGCGCTCGGCTTTCGACCACGTGTAACCAAGCCATCCTGTTGTCTTGCCAATTTTCTTTTCAAGTAAAAACTCGGCTCCATACGACCATCCTTTCCCCATTTCCACTTTATCTTCCCAACCTGTTGTGGCTCCAACAAACGATGCACCTTCCCTGTATTCAAGCAAATTGGTCATCGATTTATAAAAACCTTCGATACTGAAATCAATAGCCGGACTAATTTGGTACACTCCGCCCAACGCCAACTGATGTGAGTTTTGTGGTTTTATTTTTTTCGTTGTAGGAAGCCATAAATCGGTTGGCAGGTTAATGGTTGACGACGAAAGCAGGTGGATGTTCTGGCTCATTTTCGAGTAGGCAGCTTTCAGCGAAAGGCGGTCGCTGGCCATATAACGGGCCGAAATTCGCGGCTGAATTGACGGGTAAAAGGTATTGTCAACCATAAATCCGGAAGCATGAAGTCCCAGATTGACTGATAAGCGCGAACTTAAATCAATATTGTCTTCGAGGTAGACATACATTTCCTGCGCCCGTATATTGGAATTTCCATAAGCTGTATCAATCTTGGTTGAAGCATTTGTATCACTTTCTTTGAAAGCCAGGATACCGGGTTTGAAGGTATGGGCAACTACATTTCCGCCAAACTTCATCCTGTGATTGGGCGCCGGGAAATAGTCAAAGTCCATTTTCAGGCCCCAATCTTCAATCCCCGACTCGTAATCCAGCCCAAACGAATCGCCCTGGTTGGTAGCCACTTTTTTATCCGAACTCTTTTCGTCAACATCAAACAGGTAGTTGCTGTAGGTCAGCGTGGTATTGGCAAAAAGCTTATTGCTGAACAGGTAATTCCACCGCAATGCCGAAGTTATATTTCCCCAGCCGAGATGAAATTTATCCTTGCTTTGCCATTTTTCGTTGTTTTGCGTGTAGTCGGTTTCCGACCGGTAATAGGCCTTGTCTCGTCCGGTATAAGTACTCAGATAAATTCGGCTTTTGTCCGAAAATTTGTGGCTGATTTTCATATTCAGATCGTGGAAAAAATAACCGCCAACATCATTTCCATCTGAACTCGATTTGATCAAAGGCTGGGCAAGCAGGTCAGCGTAAGTTCTTCGTGCCGAAAAATTGAAGGTGGTTTTATCTTTCACCAAAGGGCCTTCAAGATTTATTTTTGACGAAATAAGTCCAATCGAAAAATTGCCGTGCAACTCCTTTTCGTTCCCGTCTTTCATCCGAATATCAAGTGCCGACGACAACCTTCCACCGAAACGGGCCGGGAAACCGCCTTTGTAAAATGAAACACTTTTAATGGCATCGGGGTTAAACACCGAAAAGAACCCGAAAAGGTGCTCGGCATTGTAAACCGGCACATCGTCGAGCAAAATCAGGTTCTGGTCGGGACCGCCACCACGCACATACAAGCCGCTGGTGCCTTCCGTTCCAGATTGTACACCCGGCAAAAGCTGAATGGTTTTTATGACATCAGCTTCGCCTAAAAAGGCCGGAAGACTTTGCACCTTTTCAATGGCAACATCAACTTTGCTCATCTGGGTACTTGTCAGTTTCGAGTCAATTTTTTGACCAACAACGGTCACTTCTTCCAAATCGGCAATGGCTTCCAGTTTAAAGTCAGCCACAGTGTCTTTACTCAGGTTGATTTCGAGCATCTTCGGCTGATAACCTACAAAAGAGCAGATAATCGAATAATTTCCTTTGGGTAACGTTAGACTGTAAAAACCAAAACTGTTGGCAATGGAGCCGTATTTGGTGGTTGGAGCATAAATGCTGGCATTAATAAGTCGCTCGCCATTTGCCTGGTCGGTAACATAACCACTGATTGTAACTGGCTGCGAAAATGCCTGAAAAAAAGCAAAAAGAAATTGAATAACATAGTAGAATTTACGCATGTCGGGTGATTTGTTAATTTGGTTTTTTCGTACAGTAAATGTAACGCATACCCGGGTCAGTAAATTGTTAAATAATATTAAAGTTCCCTAAATAATACTTATGTAAGCCAATGTTTTGCTTAAATGAGTTTGGATTTCAGGAATAAAACTTCGGCTTTATTGACTGAAGAATTTAAAACCGCTATTTTTGCGGATTGTCAAATTTTGAAGATTACTATGAATTTAAAAATATCTATCCGGATTTCCCGGTTTGTGATGGCCGTTTCGGTCGTGTTCGTTTTCCCTTTTACTTCGTGTTCATCTCCTGTTCGGCAAGTACCTGATTCAGCAGGAACTCATCTGTTTACTCCGGTTGAATTACCTAAGAAACTGACCTTCGCCGGAGAAGAGGTTCCCCTGGATTATTACGATGTTCGCGAGAACCTCGATCGTGAAATGCTCTCAACCGTCTATTTCCATTCGCAGACCATTCGCTACATCAAAAATGTACCGCGCTATTTTTCGGTGATTGAACCCATTCTGAAAGCAAATGGTATTCCCGAAGATTTCAAATATCTGTGTGCGGCCGAAAGTGGTTTCGATGTTCGTGCCGTTTCACCAGCAAAAGCGGTTGGCTTGTGGCAATTGCTCGAATCGGCAGCCAAAGAAAACGGACTGGAAGTGAATGCTGAAGTTGACGAGCGCTATCACATCGAGAAATCAACCGAGGCTGCCTGCAAAATATTTAAATCGGCTTACCAGAAATACGGGAGCTGGACCCTGGTTGCTGCTTCGTACAACGGCGGACGAGCCGGATTGGATCAGAAAATGGCTGTTCAGAAAGCCAAAAGTTATTACGATTTGTTGTTTGTCGAGGAGACTACCCGGTATGTCTTCCGCATCCTGGCTCTGAAACTGGTGATGGAAGATCCGGAGGAATACGGATTTCTGATCAGAAAAAAGTGATCTGTACCCGATCATCAAAACCGAAACAGTTGAGGTAAAAGGTCCGGTAACTGATCTGGCAACTTATGCCATCGGAAAGGGGATTACCTACAAGACCTTGAAAATGTTCAATCCCTGGCTGCGTGAAAGTTATTTGAAAAATCCGGGGAGAAAAAACCTACCTGATTAAAATTCCGGAGAAAAATTTCCGGATACAAAACGATTAAGAACAGATGTTGAAAACAGAACATACCGACCGTTTGGAAGACTTTGCGGAAGACGAAGGAAAAATTGTGGTTCATGGTGCCCGTGTTCACAATTTGCAGAATGTGAATGTCGAGATTCCGCGCAACAAGCTCACTGTGATCACTGGGTTAAGTGGTAGCGGCAAATCGTCGCTGGCATTCGATACCATTTATGCCGAAGGTCAGCGCCGCTACATCGAAACGTTTTCGGCCTATGCCCGCTCTTTCCTCGGAAATATGGAGCGCCCGGATGTTGATCTGATTACCGGATTGAGCCCGGTAATTGCCATCGAGCAAAAAACTACCAATAAAAATCCGCGTTCAACTGTTGGAACGGTAACCGAAGTGTACGATTTTCTTCGCTTGCTGTATGCCCGCGCCGGCGAAGCCTATTCCTACAACACCGGCGAAAAAATGGTGAAATATACCGACGACCAGATTTTGAGTCTGATAAAAACTTCGTTTGCCGGACGGCGAATTTTGGTGCTTGCCCCGGTGGTGAAAGGCCGCAAAGGGCATTACCGCGAGCTGTTTGAGCAAATACTGAAGAAAGGCTTTCTCAATGCGCGTATTGATGGCGTGGTTACCGAGTTAAAAGCCGCCATGCGGGTAGATCGCTACAAAAAACCACTTCATTGAAATTGTTGTCGACCGCTTGCTTGTTGATGAAGCCAGTGATAAACGTCTGCGCGATTCACTACAGATTGCCATGAAAAACGGTCACGGTATTTGCATGATTCTCGATCATGACAGTCAGGCTGTGAAATATTACAGCCGTCAGTTGATGTGTCCCACCACAGGTATCTCATACAACGAACCAGCTCCGCACGATTTTTCGTTCAACTCGCCGCAGGGGGCCTGTCCCAAGTGCAACGGGCTGGGAGTGATTAGTGAAATCGATTTGGAGAAAATTGTTCCGGACAATGCAAAAAACATCCAGAATGGCGGAATAGCTCCGCTTGGTCCGCATAAAAATACGCTGGTTTTCTGGCAGATTGAGGCATTGGGTGAGATGTTTGGGTTTAACCTGAAGACGCCGATCAAAGATATTCCGGAGGATGGTTTGAATGCCATTCTATTCGGGACCAACGAAAGGATTCAGTTGAAAAATACCCCATTAGGCACATCGCTCAACTATATGATGACCTACGAAGGAGTGATCAAATACATCGATGCGCAGAAAGACGATAACCCGTCGCAGAAAGCGCAGAAGTGGGCCAACCAGTTTATCCGTGAAACGACCTGCTCCGAATGTCAAGGTCTCCGGCTCAAAAAAGAGTCGCTGTATTTCAAAATTGGCGGTAAAAACATATCCGAACTGGCCAGGCTCGATATTTCTGAATTAAGTAACTGGCTGACTAACCTGGAAGACCGGCTGACGGACCGCCAACGTAAGATTGCCACGGAAGTAGTGAAAGAAATTCGCGACCGCATTAGTTTTCTGGAAGATGTTGGACTGAATTATTTATCGCTTGACCGCACTTCGCGCACCCTTTCAGGAGGAGAGTCGCAACGCATCCGGCTGGCCACTCAAATTGGCTCACAACTGGTGAACGTGTTGTATATCCTCGATGAACCCAGCATTGGGCTGCATCATCGCGATAACCTCCGGCTGATCAATTCACTGGCCCAGCTGCGCGATACCGGCAACTCGGTTATTGTGGTGGAGCACGACAAAGATATGATGCTGAATGCCGATTATGTGATTGACATGGGCCCATTTGCAGGACGACACGGCGGACATGTGGTGGCAGCCGGTACGCCCGAAGAAGTGCTGAAAGCGGGTACACTCACCTCCAAATATTTGTCGGGTGAAGCACAAATTGCGGTTCCGGGTCAAACGCCGGAAAGGAAACGGAAATGTCCTTTCCCTGAAAGGCTGCACCGGAAATAACCTGAAAAATATTTCCGTTGATTTTCCTTTGGGTAAAATGATTTGTGTGACCGGCGTTTCAGGTAGTGGCAAATCCAGTCTGATCAATTCTACCCTTCAGCCTATTTTGAGTCAATATTTTTATAATTCTTTACAGGATCCGCTTCCATATAAAGAAATAGTTGGACTCAGTAATATCGATAAGGTAGTGCAGGTTGACCAGTCGCCTTTAGGCCGAACGCCGCGCAGCAACCCTGTGACATATACCGGTGTATTTTCTGATATCCGGAATTTGTTTGCCCAGTTGCCCGAGGCCAAAATCAGGGCCTATTTGCCGGGCCGGTTTTCGTTCAACGTGAAAGGCGGGCGCGGTGCGAAGATTGCCAGGGTGGCGGGTTGAAGCAAATTGAGATGAGCTTTTTACCTGATGTATATGTGCATTGCGACACCTGCAACGGACGTCGCTACAATCGGGAAACGTTGGAAGTTCGCTACAAGGGCAAATCAATCAGCGATGTCTTGGATATGACCATCAATCAAGGGGTCGAATTTTTCGAGCATATACCGTCGATTGCACACAAACTAAAAACCATTCAGGAGGTAGGACTGGGATACATTACCCTGGGTCAATCGTCAACTACACTTTCCGGAGGCGAATCGCAGCGGGTAAAGCTGGCGACGGAGCTGGCTAAAAAAGATACCGGTAAAACCATGTATATTTTGGATGAACCAACGACCGGACTTCATTTTGAAGATATCCGGGTGCTACTCGAGGTATTGAATAAACTGGTTGACCGAGGCAACACCGTGGTAGTTATTGAGCACAACATGGACGTAATCAAAGTGGCTGATCACATCATCGACATTGGTCCCGAAGGAGGAAGAGAGGGTGGAAGCGTGCTTTGTTTCGGCACCCCGGAAGAAATCATTCAGAATGAAAAGTCATTCACGGCCAAGTATCTCAGACAGGAGCTGATAAGTGAAAATAAATAAGTAATTTGGAGCTTTAATTTTAAAATCTGGAATTAAATGGCTATGAATACCATTGACATATATTGCATTAATACAGGCGAAAAAAGAGTCTATCCACTTGGTGTTACGCTGATGGAAATAAAAGACGATTTTAAGGTTAAACTGGATAATCCAATCGTTGGAGCATTGGTCAATAACAAGGTTAAGGAACTTTCCTTTGTGTTTGTCAGGAATAAAAAAGTAGAGTTCATTGATTATTCGCATCCCGATGGCTTGCGACTATATGTCCGTTCCTTATTTTTTGTGTTGTATGCAGCAGTCCGCGAGGTTTTTCCCCAGGTAAAACTGAAAATGATGCATGGCATCTCCAGAGGATATTATTGCGAGCTGGCAGGTCTGGAACGGCCGATTACCGATTCGGATATTTTCGCAATTAAGAGTGAAATGCGGCAGCTAATTGATAAAAATATTCCATTTGAAAAAATTGGTTTGCCTACCGAAGAAGTGGTCGAAATCTGTAATAAACAAAACTTACGCTACAAAGCTAAATTGATCGAACAGCAGGGAACTTTGTTTTTTTACCTTTATTTTATGGGCGATCTGGCCAATTTTTTCTATGGTCACATGGTGCCTTCAACCGGTTATTTGCAGGTATTCGACCTTGTTCCCTATTATGAGGGACTGTTGTTGCGAATTCCCAACCCGGCCAAATTTTCCGAAGTTCAGCCTTATTTGAAACTTGATAAACTGTTCGGAATTTTTCAGGAGCATAAAGAGTGGGCAGAATTGATGAATGTTCCTAATGTTGCCAACCTGAATGAATATACGATTAACGGAGAGAGTGGAGAAATTATAAAAATTTCGGAGGCGCTGCACGAGAAAAAAATTGCTGAAATTGCCAATGTCATCAATGAAAGAAGGGACAAAGTTAAGATTGTGTTGATTGCCGGGCCGTCAGCTTCAGGGAAAACTACTTTTTGCAAACGATTAATGGTTCAGTTGGCAGTAAACGGGTTGAGGCCAACTATGATCTCGCTTGACGACTATTTTATTGATCGCGAAAAGACGCCTAAAGACAGAAATGGTGAATATGATTTTGAAGCCATCGAAGCCATCGACGTTGAATATTTCAATCAACAATTAATTCAGTTATTCAATGGTGAATCAGTCGAATTACCCAAATTCAACTTTAGTGTTGGCAAAAAATTCCCTTCAGGCAAGAAACTTCAACTGGGGCACAACAGTGTTCTTGTCGTTGAAGGAATCCACGGAATGAATCCCAACCTCATTCCGCACATCAAACCTGAAAATACGTTTAAAATCTTTCTTTCGGCTCTTACCCAAATCTCAATCGACGATCAAAACCATATTTCCACAACCGATAACCGCATGATCCGGAGGATGATTCGGGATAGCAAGTACCGTGGTTATACGGCACAGGATACCATTCGCCGTTGGCCCAGTGTTCGTGCCGGTGAAGACAAGAATATTTTTCCGTACCAGGAAAATGCCGATGTCATGTTTAATTCGGCCCTGATTTATGAGTTGGCTGTCCTGAAAAAGTATGCCGAACCACTGCTGAAATCCGTGACTGAAAGTCAGCCTGAATTCAGCGAAAGCAACCGGTTGTTGAAATTTCTGTCGTATTTCAAGACTATCGATGATCTGGAAATCCCTCCAACATCCGTAATCCGCGAGTTTTTAGGTGGAAGCAGCTTCACTTATTGACAGGGTCTATCAGCAATTGAAAAATTTGATGTAAAAAAGTTGATTTCTTATTTGGAATGAAACCAAATAGGTGCTATATTTGTATAAAAGATAAAAGAGTGTTAAATCTGAAAATAATACAAATATGGCTTTCGAATTACAAAAATTACCCTACGCATTTAATGCACTTGAACCTTACATCGATGCACAGACGATGGAAATCCATCACGATAAGCATCATGCAGCATATACCAGTAACCTGAATGCTGCCATACAGGGGAGCGCCCTCGAAGGGAAGAAAATAGAAGAAATTTTGACCAACATATCGACCCATCCGGTTGCTGTGCGCAACAATGGAGGCGGTTTTTACAATCACAATCTGTTTTGGGAAGTAATGGCTCCGGGTGGTGCCAAACAACCCGAAGGAGATTTACTGAAAGTTCTTAACAACTCGTTTGGGTCGTATCAAAATTTTAAAGAAGCATTTACCAAAGCCGCCCTCACCAGGTTTGGGTCTGGCTGGGCATGGCTGGTAAAGCAGGGTGATGGTTTGGTGATTTCGTCCACACCTAATCAGGATAATCCGTTGATGGATTTGGCTGAGGTGAAAGGGGTGCCGGTACTTGGGGTAGATGTGTGGGAACATGCTTATTACCTGAAGTATCAAAACCGGCGACCCGATTATGTGGATGCCTTCTTCAATGTGATTAATTGGGATGAAGTTGCTCGACGGTTTAAAGGTTAGTTGATTTTTGGTTTTTTTCCGCCCGGAACAGAGGTTCCGGGCGGTTTTGTTTTCAAACAATTAAATGAGTTTTTTTAAGAGACTGTTTAAATTTAGAATATTTAAGAATAAAACATTGACTATCAGTTGATTAATTGGTTTTGTTTTACTATCTTAATGGTTACCAAACTGTTAAGAACACATGAAACACTATCCAACCAACCTGACCGATAGCCAATGGATGCTATTAAGTGGCATTTTAAACGACAACCGTAAGAGAAAACATTCTTTACGGGATATTTTCAATGCCATTTTCTATTTGATTAAAACAGGCTGTCAATGGCGTATGATACCTGGCTGTTTTCCCAATTGGGAACTAGTTTACTACTATTTCACTAGATGGAAGAACAACGGTGTCATAGAACAAGTACATGAACTGCTTCGCGACAAAATACGCAAGAAAGCAGGGAAATATGAATCTCCCAGTTTGGCTTGTATTGATAGCCAGTCTATTAAGACAACCAGATTGGGCGGCGAATCTCGCGGTTTTGATGGTGGCAAAATGATCAAAGGCCGCAAACGCCATATCGTTACAGATACAATGGGTTTGCTGCTGGCCGTTGTTGTACACGCTGCAAATGTGCATGACAGCAAAGGCGCAACTGATGTAATTGCCTTACTGAAAGGTCGGTTCGAAAGGCTGGTCAAGATCGTTGCTGATGGGGGTTATCGTGGAGAACTCATAGAGAAGACCAAAACCACATTCGGCTGGATACTTGAAATCGTTTTAAGATCAGACCATTCCAGTAAATTTACCGTTATTCCCAAAAGATGGGTTGTTGAAAGAACGTTTGCCTGGTTTGAAAGTTACCGAAGACTCAGTAAAGACTTCGAATACCTGACCGACACTAGCGAGGTAATGATTCAGATTGCAATGATAAGACTAATGCTTAATAGAATCAAAAAATAAAATTTAAACAGTCTCTCAGTATATATTCACGTGACTTTCAAAATAGTTTTTACTATACTTTCCTTTTTCCCCGCTTTCACAGCCACATTCCCGGTGGCTGTTTCTTTGTAAACAAGAATCGGCTTTCTGAATTTCCTTATTCAGAATTATTATAAATTACTTCGGAAGTCTAGATTTTGCAAACCTTTTAATTCCTGTTTCTGTTATCTTTCTGAAAAACTAAAAATTAGTATTTAACCAAAAAGATAACCAAAATGAGTTTTACATTACCCGCATTACCCTATGCCATTGATGCACTTGAACCCTACATTAGTGCTCAAACACTTGAATTTCATCATGGCAAGCACCATCAGGCTTATGTCACCAACCTGAATAACCTGATTGTTGGAACTGAATTTGAAACCGCTGATTTGGAAACCATCATTAAAAAATCAGAAGGCGGTATTTTCAATAATGGAGCACAGGTTTTTAACCACACATTTTATTTCGAACAATTTTCGGCAACTCCGGTTACCGAACCTTCAGGATCACTGAAAGCCGCCATTGAAAATACTTTTGGCTCGCTCGATGTTTTTAAGGAAGCGTTCAACAAAGCTGCTGCCACTCAGTTCGGTTCAGGATGGGCTTGGCTTGTAAAAGATAATGCCGGAAAACTAAGTATCGTGCAGACCAGCAATGCCGGTTGCCCGGTTCGTGACGGACTGACTCCACTCTTAACCTGCGACGTTTGGGAACATGCTTATTACCTCGATAAACAGAATCTTCGCCCGGCTTATATTGCCGACTTCTGGAAAGTAGTTGACTGGAAGGTGGTTGAAAAAAGATTTTAATTTATTGTGATGATAAATTATTGATGATTATCTTGCATCTCAAATTCAATAAAAAATAAACCATGAGTGCAGAAAAAGTACTTGAAGTATTGGCCAATGCCGGAAAACCGATGAAAGCCGGTGAAATTGCTGATCTTAGCGGCATTGATAAAAAGGAAGTTGATAAAGCAATTAAAAAATTGAAAGCTGAAGAAAAAATTACTTCTCCGAAAGTATGCTTTTATGAAGTGAAAAAATAAGATTTCCTTTTGGTAAGAAGGGCCGCTGGTTAACGATCAGCGGCCTTTTTGTTTCCGGATGGTCTATATTTCAGTTTTTATCAGCTTCTGAAATTTTTATAGTTGTTCATACCTGTGAAAATGAATAACTTCGCAAGACTAACCAGCTAATCTGAATTGCATGAAAATCTCAAAAGTACTAACCTTAATTCTGATAACCATACTTCCTTTGGTATCAACGGCACAGCGTATAGCAGTCAGCGGAAACAAGTTTGTTGTTGAGGGCAAAGAAATAATCATGAATGGAGCCAACACTCCATGGAACAGTTGGAACGATTTTGGCGGAAGCTACAAAAGCACCTGGTGGGATAACGAGTTTCAGAAGATTAAAGCCGCCGGAGGAAATTCAACCAGAATCTGGATAACATGCAGCGGCACAGTTGGTATCAATATTTCGGCTGATGGAACTGTTACCGGGGCAACTGCTGCTTTTTGGTCAAACGTGGATGATATGTTTCGGCTTGCCCAAAAGAATAAGATCTACATTAAAGCCACACTTATTTCATTCGACCATTTTAAAAGCAGCAATTCGAAATACCAAAGTTGGCGCAACATGGTAATGAGCGACGACAAAGTCGCGACATTTGCCGATAATTATGTGATCCCGTTTGTAACCCGATTCAAAGGCAATCCATATTTGTGGGCCATTGATATATGTAACGAAATTGAATGGATCAATCAGGAAGCGGATAAGGGAAATATTTCATGGCCGCGGCTACAGTATTTTGTGGCAAAGGTTGCTTCGGCAGTGCACGAAAATAGCAATGTATTAGTTACTCTCGGCAGTGGGGCTATAAAATGGAATAGCGATAAGTTTGAAGGAAATTATTGGAGCGATGCCAAACTGAAAGCCCAATACAACAAGGATAATGCACGGCTCGATTTTTATTCTCCTCATTTCTATGGATGGTCTGTCAAATGGTTTGGAAATTTTGCCTTAAATAAAACTCCCGCTGATTATGGAATCAACGATCGTCCATGCGTGGTTGGTGAAAATCCGGCGAAAGGAGTTTTCAACGATGGAGCAAGTCCAACACTGGAAGTTCTGGCATCGCAAATGTTTATAAGCGCTTACAAAAAAGGTTGGAAAGGCCTGATGCCATGGACTTCGAATGGAGTAGATTCAAATGGGAACCTCAACGATTTTGCGGCCGGATTGCAGGCATTCAAAACTGAACATCCCGAATTGGTCGATCCTCAATCTTCAACCGGGTTTGTTCCTGAACGTAAACAAAATAGAAACCAGTCAATTTTTGAGAAGGTGTTCCCAAATCCTTCCGGTTCCGGGGTATTTAGCATTGTTTTGTCTGAATATAAAGATGTTACTCTTCAACTTTCAGATGAAAAAGGATCACCGATTTTTACGAAAAAGGCTGAGAAAACCGAGTTCGATTTTTTGTTGACCGGACTTCGGAAAGGGACATATCTGCTGTCAGCAATAAAAGAGAATCAGGTTGAAAGTCGTAAATTAGTTCTTAATTAATGCTTTATTCGTTTACTTTATTGAGAATTTTAAGATACTATCGATGAGGCAGTTTATCAAATATCTTCCGACTTTACTTTTCCCCGCATTTTTTCTTTCGTGTTCTACAGTAAAGACCAATTCCGGAGAAGATGCCATTCAGTACAAAAACATCGAAAAACACATTTCAGAACTGGCATCTGACAAATATTTGGGTCGTATGCCCCTTACTTCAGCCGAGCAATTGACGGTTAATTACATTGCCGGCCAGATGAAGGAAATCGGACTCGAACCAGCCAATAGCGGAAGCTATTTTCAGGAAGTTCCGCTGCTGGCTGTTAATTCCAGGATATCGAATACGCTTGATTTTACTACGCCAAAAGGCTTGTTTAAATTTGAAAAACTGATTGATTACGTGACTTTCTCTCGTCGGATGGAAGCCGGGCAAGCACTTGATCAGTCGGAACTGGTTTTTGCCGGTTTCGGGATTACAGCTCCCGAATTTGGTCGTGACGATTTCCAGGGAATGGATCTGACCGGAAAAACAATCCTGATTTTTGTGAATGATCCGGGATACGGAACTTTGGATTCTTATTTTAAGGGGAACACGATGACTTATTATGGCCGGTGGACCTACAAATTTGAGGAAGCCGCCCGTCGTGGTGCCAAAGGTTGTCTGATTATCCACGAGGATGGTCCGGCCGGATATCCATGGAAAGTGGTTCGGAACAACGGAGAAACTACCAAATTGTACCTGAACCCTGAAAATGGGTATCAGGATCGTTGTGCATTCGAAGGCTGGATTTCCCGATCAGCCGCAGAACAGGTGTTTGCTGCCTGCGGAATGACTTTCGATGAGGCAAAAAATCAGGCATTGAAAAAGGATTTTAAGCCAGTTGCTTTGCCGGTCAAGGTTTCAGGAGGGATGAAAAGTACATTCGAGACAAAATCTTCACGAAATGTTTGCGGATGGATAAAAGGAAGTAAATATCCTGATGAAGTGATTATTTATACCGCACATTGGGATCATCTGGGTGTTGGAACCACAATTGATAACGACAGTATTTACAATGGTGCTACCGACAATGCCAGTGCGGTGGCATGGATGCTGGAAATTGCCCGGGGTTTTAAAAGCGGGCCTGCCCCCGATCGTTCAGTGTTATTTCTTTCGGTTACCGGCGAAGAGTCGGGGTTGCTGGGCTCGGGCTATTATGCCGAACATCCGTTTTTCCCGATGAATAAAACAGTTGCCTGCATCAATACCGATGTATTGTTGTTTTTGGGCCGGTACAAAGATGTGACGATAACCGGTTTTGGCCAGTCGAAATTGGATGATTGGGTTAGGAGAGAGGCTGAAAAGCAGGGCCGGTACATTGCTCCAGATCCCAATCCGGATAATGGCATGTATTTTCGAAGTGATCAGTTTCCATTTGTCAAACAAGGCGTTCCGGCCATTTTTGCCAAAGGTTATATTGATGCTGAAAAATACGGTAAAGAAGAAACCCTCCGGATTTTGGATAATTACTGGCAAAGCATTTATCATACCCCGAAGGATGAATATTTGCCCGAACGTGATAATCTGGAAGGAGTTATTCAGGATGCACAATTGCTGTATAAAGTTGGTCTTGATCTTTCTAATTCCACCGAATGGCCAGGCTGGAATGAAGATTCGGAATTCAAAAAGGTGCGGGACGAATCACGGAAATAAAGAGAAGCATTTTTCAGGGAGATGCGGATTAACAAATATCAATACAAAAAACCGAACATTAGTAATGGCCTGAAGTATAAGCGACATCATGGCTTTTAAAGTGGAGACCAGAGCCCCCTACAAAAACAGGGAGTTTCCGAAAAGCCAAAGAGTAGGACAAAAACTTAATCAGCATGACATCATCCATCAAGCTATTTAATTGGTTCCCCCGGATTATTTGTATCCTCGCTATTCTTTTTGTTAGTATGTTCGCACTCGATGCCTTTGCACCGGGTCTCACCATCTGGCAACAGCTTGGCGCTTTTTTCATGCATCTTCTGCCATCTTTTGTTTTGCTTGCCTTTCTTGTTGTTGCCTGGAAATGGGAATTGACCGGAGGTATTATTTTTACCCTGATTGGGTTGGGCTTAAGTCCATTTATTTATAATCTTAATCATACCCGAAATCATTTCACCGTTGGCGCCAGCCTGGGCGTGGTTATGATGATTACTTTCCCGTTTGTGGTGGTAGGAATACTTTTTATTTTCAGCTATTTCCTGAAAAAAAGCAACAAACTGAGTCGCTCAAAGAATCATAACCTTGATTAAAGAACAAGTATCATTTTTATGGATAGAAACATTCAGATTACATCGGAAAGGTTGATGTTGCGTCCTATCCAATTGGCAGACTCTGCTTTAATTTTTACTTACCGGTCAAATTCAACGATCAATCAATACCAAGGCTGGGTTCCGAAGACTATTGACGATGTTCGTGACTTTATTGCCAACCGAACCTCGCCGGAAATTAACCTATCCGGAACGTGGTTTCAATTGGTGATCATCAAAATGGATAAGAATGAGTTAATCGGCGATATTGGAGTTCATTTTTTAGATTCGGATGAGCACTCTGTGGAACTTGGAATAACCATGAATCCAAATCATCATGGAAAGGGTTTTGCCACTGAAGCCTTAAATGAAGTGATAAACTTCCTGTTCAACCAGATGCACAAAACTCGCATAACAGCCTCCATCGATCCGCGAAACCTGAAATCAATCCAATTTTTTAAGCGGCTTGGCTTTCGAAAGGAAGCCCATTTTAAGCAGAGCATTTTTGTAAATGACGAATGGGTTGATGATTTGATTTATGCGATCCTTAAGGATGAATGGAAAACTGGCGATTAATTCGATGAAATCCTGACAGGGTTAAAACTTAAATTTGGTAGTATTTTCGTGAATTGAGCATATCGCAAAATGCGACAACCTTGAAATGAAACCCGACAATGGACTGATCGGATGACCTGAGTTATACGATCAGTTGTCGCGAACTCCCTCCAACACTTCTTTTGCCTTTTTTACACTTTTTACCTTTTCGAAGGTCAATGAAAGCCGGTTGTTGCCTTCTTTCATGCGGCAGGTTTGGGGATGGGTTTGCACGTAGCGCAGTATCTGGCCGAACACAGGCGACTGGTAAAACATCGATTGTGGATCGGAGATAAAATGGCAAACCATTTTGTGGCTTTTCAGGATAATCTTTTCCATGCCCAATTGAATGGCAGCCCAGCGCAGACGAACAACCTCAATTAGTTCAATGCTTTCCGGAGGTAATTTACCAAAACGGTCGGCAAGTCCGGCTTCGAATTGCACCAATGCTTCTTCGCTTTCCAGATTGTCCAACTCACGGTAAAGCAGCATTCGCTCCGAAGTACTTTGAATATATTTATCCGGAAACAACAATTCCAGATCGGTATCAATCTGGCAGTCGGTGGCAAATTTGACGTTCAGGAAGGCTTGCGAAGAATCTGCTTTTTCGTCTTTAAACAACTCTTTAAAGTCGGTTTGTTTCAGTTCCAGAATGGCTTCGTTCAGGATGCGGTGGTAGGTTTCAAATCCAATGTCGGCAATAAAACCACTCTGTTCAGCGCCCAGCAGGTTTCCGGCGCCGCGGATGTCCAAATCCTGCATGGCAATGTTGAAGCCACTGCCCAGTTCCGAAAACTCTTCAATAGCGCGCAGGCGTCGGCGGGCTTCAGGTGTGAGGGTTGAAAGCGGTGGTGCCAGCAGGTAGCAGAAAGCTTTTTTATTGGAGCGGCCCACCCGTCCGCGCAACTGGTGCAGATCGCTCAGTCCGAAGTTTTCAGCGTGATTAATGATGATCGTGTTGGCGTTAGGAATATCAAGTCCCGACTCAATGATAGCGGTGGCAACCAACACATCAAATTCCCCGTTGATGAAATCCATCATGACTTTTTCGAGGTGTTCACCATCCATTTGTCCGTGTCCGACCACAGTGCGCACACCTGGAACAATCTTTTTGATAACGGTTTCCACTTCAATGATATTCGATACCCGGTTGTGGATAAAAAACACTTGTCCGCCACGCGCCATCTCGTATTGAATGGCCTCGCGGATGATATCTTCGTTAAACCCGTGCAGTTCGGTATCAATTGGGTAACGGTTGGGTGGGGGAGTCTGGATGATCGACAGGTCGCGGGCGCCCATCATTGAAAACTGCAAGGTACGTGGAATTGGCGTCGCGGTCAGGGTGAGCGTGTCCACATTCACCTTGAGTTGTTTTAGTTTCTCCTTCACCGACACACCGAATTTCTGTTCCTCGTCCACAATCAGCAACCCGAGATCCTTAAAAATTACCTGTTTGCCAACCAACTTGTGCGTGCCAATCAGGATGTCCACTTTCCCGGCTTTGGTATCGTCCAAAACTTGTTTCAGGTCGGCAGGTTTTCTTAATCGGCTGATGTATTCGACTTTGGCCGGAAAATCACGGAGCCGATCAGTAAAAGTTTTAAAATGCTGAAGTGCCAGAAGGGTTGTTGGCACCAGTACAGCCACTTGCTTACTGTCGGCCACTGCTTTAAACGCTGCACGAATGGCTATTTCGGTTTTACCAAAACCCACATCGCCACAAACCAGCCGGTCCATTGGGATTTCCTTTTCCATGTCTTCTTTCACGGCGATGGTCGATTTCACCTGGTCAGGTGTGTCTTCGTAAATGAACGAAGCCTCCAGCTCTGTCTGAAGGTACGAATCGGGCGAAAAAGCAAAACCGCGCTCCTGAAGGCGTTGGGCATACAATTCGATCAGGTCTTTGGCAATATCTTTCACCTTCGATTTGGTGCGGTCTTTTAGTTTTTGCCAGGCGCCGCTACCCAGCTTGCTGATGCTCGGTTCGGTGCCGTCTTTTCCTCTGTATTTCGAAATGCGGTGCAGGTTGTGAATACTCACCAGCAACACATCATTATCGCGGTAAGTTAGGCGGATTGCTTCCTGAAGTTTGCCGTCGACCTCAGTTCTGACCAGTCCCGCAAATTTCCCGATACCGTGATCGACATGCACCACATAATCGCCCTGATGCAGTTTGTTCAGTTCTTTCAATGAAATACTGTCGCGTTCGGCTTTGCGCGACTTGATTTCGTAACGGTGATAGCGTTCAAAAATCTGGTGGTCGGTATAGCAACAGATTTTCAGGTCGCGGTCTATAAATCCTTCGTGCAGGGTAAAGTCAATGGGGGAAAATTGAACCGGTAACTTTTTGTCGTCGAATATAGCCCGTAGCCGGTCGGTTTGCGATACGTTGGTTGAAAGTATATAATTGGTAAAACCTTCATTTTGGTGGTCGATCAGGTTTTGGGCCAGCAGATCGAAATTTTTATTGAAAACCGGCTGTTGACTGGTTTGGAAAGTGACAATTTTCGACTGGCTGAAAAAGAATTTCTGTCCGAATTCGGCACAGGTAAACCGTTCGATTTCCCGGGCAAAAGCTTCTCCGGAAAGCAATTTGGCAAACCAGATTTTACGGTCCTCTTCCGTGTCTGCTTTTTCAATAGTTTGACGGAAATTGTGTTCCATCTGGTCAGAAATCAGTTGGATGTCGTTTAGGAACAACAAAGTATCTGCCGGAATAAAATCCAGAAAACTGATGCGTTCTTCATCATTCAAATCTTCCTGAATGTTTGGAATGATGCTGATTCTGGAAAGTGATTCTTTTGAAATCTGGTTGTCGATGTCAAAGCTACGAATGGAGTCAACCTCATCCCCAAAAAAGTCGATACGGTAAGGATCCTCGTTCGAAAACGAATAAATATCAACAATACCCCCACGAATAGAATATTGTCCGGGTTCGTATACAAAATCAACCCGTTCGAAGCCATATTCGTACAGCACTTCGTTCACAAACTCAATGGAAAGTTTGTCGCCTTTCGACACCTGGAACGTATGCAACGCCAGTCCTTCGCCTGAAATAACCTTTTCGACCAATGCTTCGGGGTAGGTAGCGATAAGCAATTGACTACCTTCCTTGAGCCGGTTGAGCACCTCGGTGCGGAGGATGATATTTTCCTGTTCAATGTTCTCGTAGTGTACCGAGCGTTTGTACGATGATGGGAAAAAACAATACCGTGGCTTCGGGGGCCAGCGTATTCAGGTCGTCATAAAAGTAGGCCGCTTCGTCCCTGTCGTTCAGGCATATAACGAATGTTTTTTGTGTTTCTTTCGAAAGTAAACCAGTCAGGATGCTTCGTGATGAGCCAACAAGTCCCTGCAGGTGAATCTTTTCACCCGGGGTATTTAGTAACTGGCACAATTTGCTGAGCAGATCGTGCTTTTTGAACAGATTCCTGAAATCCTTCCGCTCCAAAATCCAAAAAGTTTGACTGCAAAGGTAAGCATTCCAAACCAAATTTGATTTACTGCCGGATGTTTCGTAATTTTCAAATTATTTTATCCTGATTCCAAAAATAACACTACGATGAGCAAAGATTCAGAAAAGCAACATTCGAAACATGAGGGGAAATACCTCAAACATGTTGAATCAGAAAAGAAGGACCACAGTTCCATCAAAGCCAAAAAATATAAAAAGGAAATCCGGGAGCTGAATGTCGAACTGATCAAACTTCAGGAGTGGGTTAAATTCAAGCAGCTTAAAGTTGTTGTCTTGTTTGAAGGGCGCGATGCTGCCGGAAAAGGTGGCGTGATCAAGCGTATAGCAGGTCCGCTTTAATCCTCGGATTTGCCGGATATCCGCTTTGGGAACACCTACCGAAAAGGAGAAGACTCAGTGGTACTTCCAACGGTACGCAACTCATTTGCCATCGGGTGGAGAGATTGTTTTGTTTGACCGGAGCTGGTATAACCGGGCCGGAGTTGAACACGTGATGGGATTTTGTACCGACGAACAGTACGAGGAATTCTTCAGAAGTTGCCCTGAGTTTGAACGGATGCTGGTGCGTTCAGGAATCATCCTGATTAAATATTGGTTTTCGGTTTCTGATGAAGAGCAGGAATTGCGTTTCCAGGAGCGGATAAACGATCCGGCCAAGACCTGGAAAATGAGCCCGATGGACCTTGCTTCGCGCGAAAGATGGGTGGAATACTCCAAAGCAAAAGACGAAATGTTTAAACATACGGATATTAAACAAGCTCCCTGGTATGTGGTGCCTGCCGACAATAAAAAGCTGGCCAGGCTAAATTGTATCAGTCACCTCTTGAGCCTGATTCCTTACGAAACACTTCCAGCCGAGCCTATCGTGCTTCCGCCGCGAAAGGAATATCCGGCATACATTAGGACTCCTATTTCTGACCAGACTTTTGTACCCGACCGGTACGGCCGGAGAAACGATAAGTAGAAGGTGGATTCTGATAAAGAAAATGTATTTTTAGTTATCGGATGTCAGGTTCCTGACACGACGATTTTCATTCATATACCTTTAAAATGGCACGATTTCTTAATGACCGAAAACAAGCACTGGGGAAGATTCCCGGTTCATTGATTCATCTGGGAACCCAGAAAGTGGACAAACCCAGGCTTCGACTCATTCACTATAGTCCGGAAGATCTGATAGAAAAGGAACCGGAAAATCTGGAAGATTGCATTCCCTTTATTGCTGAAAATACCGTAACCTGGATTAACATTGATGGGCTGCACGATGAGGAAATGATTCGCAAGCTGGGAGAGTTGTTTAACATTCACGGGCTGTTGCTTGAAGATATGCTCGACACCGGTCAGCGGCCTAAATTTGCCGAAACCGACGACCTGATGGTGGTCATTTTAAAGATGCTTGATTACGATGAAAAGAGTCAGAAACTCAGTTCAGAGCAAATTTCTATGGTACTGGACGATTCATACCTCATTACACTTCAGGAGCGTGTGGGCAAACATTTTGACCACATCCGTGAGCGCATCAGGAATGGCGGTGGTCGTGCCCGTCGAAAAAATGCCGATTACCTCACCTACGTTTTGTTAGACGCCATTGTCGATAATTATTTGGTTAACATCGAGACATTGGGTAATATCATTGAAAAGACAGAATCTCAGATATTCGCGATAAAAAATCAAAAAGGATTGATGGAGAAAGTATATAAACATAAAACGGAGATCAATTTTCTTCGGAAAAACATTCGGCCAGTTAAAGAAATTGTTCACCATCTGGTTGAAAATGAATCGGGGTTTATTGCTGACGACAACCTGAAATACTTTCGCGATCTGAACGATTTGATCATTCAGGCTTCGGAAACCATCGAAATTTATCAGTTGATGCTAAACGATCAGTTAAATATTTATCATGCCAGTCTCGACAACAGGGCCAACGAAATCATGAAAGTGCTGACCATTTTCTCGGCATTTTTCATTCCACTTTCCTTTTTTGCCAGCGTTTATGGTACTAATTTCGATAATCTGCCCGAGGTTCATCTGAAATACGGCTACCTGTATTTTTGGATACTGATGATGGCGATCACCCTGGCATTACTCGTTTACTTCCGGAGGAAAAAATGGTTCTAAGTCAGTAAAATATAGTCATTCGTAGTTGCTGATTGTTGCACAACGCGAAGCTAATGACGATAAATGACGTGAGACGAATGACTACGACAGGCCTTTCAAAATTGTCAAATTTTCTGCTGCTATTTTTTTAGCTTTTCAGGATTCAGGCTTTGTCCGGAAGGGTGAAATAGAAGGTGCTACCCATGCCTTCCGTGCTTTCTGCCCATATCTTTCCGCCATGCCGGTCGATAAAATCTTTGCACAGAATCAATCCCAGTCCGGTGCTTGGCTCGCCGTCAGTTCCCTGCCGACAGGTAAATTCATCGATCCGGAAGAGTTTGTCAAGCATTTCCGGATTCATCCCGATACCAGTATCCTTGATAGAGATTTCAACCAAATTATCGTTGACCGATCGTCCTGAAATGAGAACTTTTCCTCCTTTATTCGTGAACTTCACGGCATTGGATGCCAGATTGCGAACAACCGATTCCAGCATATTGATATCGGCATAAATCGTCAAATCTTCCGGAATGCTAAAAACAATTTCGACGCCTTTTTTTGATGCAATTTCAATAACCGGCTGCATACTGCCTGAAATTTTTGGGGAGGCCTGAAATTGCTGAGGATTTAAGACAATCATGCCTCTTTGCAGCCGTGACCATTGAAGCAGGTTTTCGAGCAATCGGTAAAGGTTGGATGCCGAGTTTCTCATCAGAACAGCGATTTCCTGAATATTTTCCAATTCAAGTGAAGGAAGGTCTTGCACCATCAATTGCGTAAAACCTAAGAACGCGTTGAACGGACTCTTCAAGTCGTGGGCAATGATGGAGAAAAATTTGTCTTTTTCAGCGTTCAGTCTTTGCAACTCTTCATTTTTGGATTTTATCCGCTCTTCAGCCTGGCTTTTTTCGGTAATATCGCGGGCGGTAGCAATTAAAACATCCTTGCCAAAATATTTTCCCTTATTTACAAAAACTTCTTTTGGAAAAACCTCGCCATTTTTTCTGACGGCCCAGAAATCGAAATTCACAGGCATACCGGTTTCGAAAACCTGATTCATCTTTTTCAGAATATCATCAAGATCGTTTCGTCCAGGTGCTGCTGTAGATTGGGGGCGTCTGTCCGATAAGTTCTTGTTTGCTATATTGGTACATCTTCTCGGCACCTTGATTTACATCGATGAAAGTTCCGGATTCGTCGAGTATATATATGGCTTCCGAAACTGAGTTGAAAACATCCAGGTAACTTTCGATGGCCAGGTTCAGCGATTCTTCAGCCTTTTTCCGTTCGGTGATGTCGCGGACAATTGACAAAACTTCTTTTCCGCAGGGCACATATCGTGATTCAAAATATTTTAACTCATTCCCCAATGGGTAATTCGTAGGTTGAATAATCGGCTTTCCCGGTTGTGAGAACAGATTCAACTTTCAACCGGGTAATCGAAACAACTTCAGGAGGTAATATCTCATTCACATGTTTTCCAAGGAATATTTCTGGTTTAACCCACAACTTATCGCGCGATTCGGAATGGAAATCTACAATCTTACAGGTTGAATCAAATACAAACATCATATCGGGGTTAGCTCCCAAAAGTGCATTGTTTCTTTCAAGGCTTCTGCGCAATTCCTCGTCCGCCTGTTTTTTTGCACTAATATCCCTGATTGATCCCTGAGCAACATCTTCACCCTTAAACTTGACCAACCTAATAGTTATTTCTACGTCAATCAAATGACCATTTTTATGGTACATTTGGGTGACAAAATTGCTTATCTGTTTTTCAAGGAAAACATTTTCAAGCTGTGTCAGGTAATCAACGATACATTCTTTGGGCAAAAACTCGGTGAATGATCTTCCAATGACCTCTTCTACTTTGTGCCCAAGTACCCTTTCAATACTGTTGTTGAAGAACAGTTGCTTCCCAAACCGGTCAATAATGAAGATGACGTCAATCGATGACTGAGCAATTAATCTGTAGTTTTCTTCGCTTTCTCTCAGTGCCTCTTCGGCCTGTTTACGTTCTGTGATATCGGTCAGGATCAAAACAGCATTCTTCACTTCTCCTCTAATAACTACTGGAGAAAGACGCGACAAAAACCAGCGAATTTCATGGTTTGCGCCCAGCGCTTTTGACTGATAAGTTTCTGACGAGCCTTTTTTAAATACATTTTGGAGAGCCTGCTGCATAACCGGATGGTACTCGGGTGCAGTCCAGTCGCAAAAATTCTTGCCAATTACATCTTCTTTTCTGTATCCCTGTAAAACGCGGCTGATATATAAAATGGTTCCCTGTTCATCTAACTTCATGATCAGGTCGGCAGCATTTTCAGTAATTGTTCGAAGTGTTTCTTCGTTTTTCCACAGCGCTTCTTCGGCACGTTTATGCCGGAGTGAAGCAGCCGCAAGCGAAACAAAATTTTCAAGTATTTCTACAGGAAGGACTGTTTGCTGTTTACTTAGGGCAATTAATGCTGTACCAAAGAGTTTCCCATCTACCAAGAAGGCAACTTCAATGAATGTTTCCGCGTTGAGTAAAGCCTGAACGGCAATTCCCACAGAATGGGGAACCGGCCAGAATGTAAGTTCAGAAAGTGAATTGCAAATTCGGATTGTACTCCGGGTAAGCTCGTGATACATGTAATCGCTTACCACTGTGTGTATTTTGCTCACATGCTCATCAATCAAACTGGCAATCTTTTCAAGCGAAGCAGATTCAAGTTCAATATGTTTGGGAGTCAATGTCCGGGTTTCGGGGTTGTATTCTGAAAATAGCGCACCAATTGCTCCGGTAAATTCCCGAAGCCGCTTGGTGATGATCGCTTCCATTCCGTCCTGAAGTGACAACTTTGATAATTCGATGGAAAACTGATTAAGTTTGGAAAGTGTTTCGTTTTGTTTGGCCAATGCCATCTCAGCATGTTTTTGAGTACTGATATCCCTGAAACATCCAACCAATAGGTTTCCGCCTGGTGAAGAAGTAACAAATGTTGACATTTCGACTGTCATTTCGGAGCCATTAATGTCAGTCATTTTCTGTTCAAATACTTGTCTTTGCCAATAGGCTGATTCGGTTATGATCCGCATCAGTCTTTTTTTAAGTTGACTTAAAAGTTCAGGAGTTTTAAATTCTTGTGAAATACCTTGATATAGAACATCCCAAATTAAGCGACCGATAACCTCCGATTGTTTGGTTCCGGTAAGGTTCTCCATTGCATTGTTCCAACTGATAATCTTACCCTGTTTGTCAGCTATCAAAATTGCTGCAACCGAATGTTCAAGAATAGTTTTATATTCCTCAGGATTTATAATAGTGGCATCGGTAAAGGTTCGGTTTTTACCTTCGCCAAGAATATCCTCGAAAGCCAAAAATCCCTTCTCTAATTTTTGTTGAGTTGGGCCCTCTTTTTCCATAGCCACTAATTAGATTCGACCTTACAAGATAGGGATTTTCTTTCATTTATTAATATAGTAGTTAAGTATAATCTTTTTAAAGATTATATAGTCGTTGAATGTATGTGTAAATTATTTATTTTCAGAATGTTAATGTGATATATTGTTGTTTGTAAACATTGCGGGTACGTGAATATTTAAGGTTTTTGGGGAGTCAAATCGGTCGTTCTGACAATATAATTCTCCTAATAAATGTTAATTTATGGAAATGAGTGCAACCATCTGGCTAGAGTTCCCGTAATTTAAACTGACTTTGCAATAATAAATTTTTGGACTTATTTGGGTTGATTGGTTTTTGGTGAAAAGCAAAGTTCGTAAGGTAATTTTAGTTGTTTGTTTAGTGAAAAGCGGTGGAACCCCACCGCTTTTCACTTTTTTTAGATATTATCAGCTTCCAAAGTTATTTGCAAATTCTCTCCCGGAGCTACGATCAGGTTGGTTACTTCGTATTCGAGTTTTAACTTGGGTTGGGTTTTTATTTCATCCGAAGTTCCATTAACTTCTATCATCGTTGTGCGATGTGCCTTCAAAGTAATTTCCTTTTTATAACTGAAACCGACAGCGGTTTGACTGCTTTTAAGGTTAAAATCCACATCCGAATTGTTGGAAACCTGAATCAACTTTACCTTTTTATTTTCAAGTCTAACGAAATCGGTTAATATTCTTACCGAGGCATTAAAAAGTGGCGCCAGAAATCGCTTATCGCCAAACAGTTTGTCGTCAAAATAAAGGGCAGTTCTCTGATTTTCGAGGGCATTTTTAATTGATTCGGTTTTGCGCTCGGTTGCAAAAACCAAGGTTACCGGCCGGTGTTGTGTGTCCGGGTCGTAGCTTTCATCAATAGGGCTATGTACATCTGAATTTGCCAGCATGGTAAGTCCTTTTTCCCTTGCCCATTTTAGGGCTTCCGGATAAAAATCATGATCGTTAAATGCTTCAATACCGTTTAAAAATCCGGCTTCAAGCAATTTTGTATGCTGACTCCACCAGAGTGTTTTTTCGGGTTGCTGAACTTTCCATCCGGGGTGGTTCCAGAAAATGAAAGCACCCTGATCTTTTGCTTCGCGGCATGCTTCGAACCAGTCGTCACGTTCAATCAGGTTGGCATTGGTAATAAAGATGGCATTCAGGTGCCCGGGTGGCATTTTACGGGTAATTTCCGCTCCACGAATCAGGATAATTCCTTTTTGGTCGGCCATCGGTTTGGCGATCTCATAAGATCGGTTGTGGTCCGATTTTAAATCCTGACTATGTGGCCGATACTCGATATGATCGGTTATTGCGATAGCATCGAGTCCCTGTTTCCACGCTTCGTTCACCCTCACAGTGGGCCAAACGTCTCCATCGGAAAAAATGGTATGTATGTGAAAATCGCATTTCAGGGTAAGGTATCCGGGAATGTCAGGAATTTGAATTTCTTTCCGGTATTGTGCCTGAATTTGAGATGTAAAGAATGTAATAAACAGAATACCTGCTAATAATCGGTTCATGGTTTAGATTTTTATAATGATGCGCACAAATTAGAGAATTCGAACAAAACAACTACTGATAAGTTTAATTTATACAACATCCCCGGAAAATAAAAATAGTATTGATTTCAATAGATAAATTAATTCTCATGTTCAAAATCCAGAAAAATTATAAAATGAGAATTACTGAATACTTTTTAAAAATTTAATAAAAGTCTTACATTTTTCAGAAATAAATAAAATACATTTGTGTCGTTTTAATCCGAAATAAAAAAGATGCCATGACTTTTTCTCCGGTAAAATTTGAAGAGGAAGACGACCTAAATGCCGTCGGTCAAAAAAATAATTTGCAGAAGCGAAAGATAATCAAACATTTGTTTCTCTATGGGGCAATGACGAACACCGATCTGGGCAAATATGTCAAATTAAGTACTCCAAAAATTATAAGTTTGCTCAACGAATTAAAATCAGAAGGACTTATTGAAGAGCTTGGTCCTGGAAATTCGAGCGGTGGCCGGCGTCCCAATCTTTATGGAAATCGTGAAGATGCCTTTTACATTGTTGGTATTTCCATTAATATTTACAAAACTTCCGTTTCAATCTTCAACGCTAAAAACCAAAAAATAGCGGATGATCAGGTTCTTTCAGTAACTCTTTCACATGGAACCGCCATCATTGATCCGATTGTCGCTTTTACTCAAAACTTCATTCGTGAACAGAACATTCCTTTGGAAAAAATTCTGGGCATTGGCATCGAAATGCCCGGAATGGTTGACTCTGCGACAGGAATAAACAAAACGTATATGGTTGCTGATATCCCGGTTGCCGATCTTTTCCGGAATAAGTTTGGGGTGGAAGTACTGATTGAAAACGATGCCAAAACCCGCGCTTTTGCCGAATTGCGATTTGGAGCAGCACGTTCAAGGCGTAACGCCCTGGCGATTCACCTTGATTGGGGTATTGGCCTGGGAATTATAGTAAACGGTAAGCTTTACAAGGGACGGGACGGATTTGCAGGTGAGTTCGGGCATATACCGATGGTCGATAACGGCATCCTTTGCAAATGTGGCAAACAGGGTTGTCTGGAAACGATTGCCTCGGGTACAGCCATTGCCCGGATGGCTATTGAAGGAATGAAGACAGGCAGATCTTCGTTTCTTGGTCAGCTGACAGGTGGAGATGCTGAGAAGATCGAAATTCGGAAAGTGGTACAGGCTGCTATGATGGGTGATCAGTATTCTATTTCAATACTGGCCAATGTAGGGCACTGGCTTGGGAAAGGTTTTGCCTATCTCATCCAGATATTTAATCCTGAACTAATTGTTCTTGGAGGTCGTGTGTCGGAAGCCAATCAGTTTATTCTGCCTCCAATCCAACAGGCCATTCACAATTTTTGCCTTCCCGACCTGAGTAACGAAATCGAGATTAAGGTGTCTGAATTAGGTAGTCAGGCAGGAATACAAGGTGTTGCAGCGCTTCTGCTCGAACACGTTCTGGATAACTAATGCTGATAAATAATTAAAACAAATGAATATGAAACCAATGCAATTCAGTTCGGTCGAAAAGATATTCCTGCAGCAGGCAGGTATAGAAAATGTTAGTACACGAATTCCTTATGTAACAGTCGGAAATTTCCCTAAACTGGGAATGCTTGCCTCCTTGCGTTTTCTGGAATGGGTCAGTCAAAATCCGAATGGGGTTATTAGTCTGCCAACCGGGAAAACTTCGGAATATTTCATCAAATACACCCATTTTTTTATGGAGAACTGGGACAATAAAAAAGGTCAGGATATTTTGGCAACCCATGGCCTTGCCGGATTCAAAAAACCTGATCTTCGAGGTCTTCAGTTTGTTCAGATGGACGAATTTTACCCCATTTCGTCGCATCAGCACAATAGTTTCTGCAATTATGTGCAAAACTACTATATCCAAGGGTTTGGACTCGACCCACAGAAAGCATTGCTGATTAACTCAGATGAAATTCCGCTGGCCGATGGAAAATCATATCTTGATGTATTTCCGAACCTGACCATTGACCTGTCGCTTCGTTACCGCGATGCCAAGTCTGCAATTGAACGATTGCAGCAAAAATCTATTTTCAAAATTGATGACTGGTGTTCGGAGTTCGAACGCAGGGTACGCGAAAAAGGAGGTATCGGTTTTTGGCTTGGTAGCATTGGACCCGACGGGCACCTGGCGTTTAATACCCGCGGTACCGATCATTTTTCGACTACCCGTTTGACAGCAACCAATTTCGAAACACAGGCTGTTGCCGCCGGTGATTTGGGAGGGATTGAAGTTTCACGCAATCGTCTGGTGATTACCATTGGACTTGATACCATAACCAGTAATCCTGAAGTGGTTGCTATTGTTTTTGCTGCGGAGAAGCCAAAGCCGATGTGATTAAAGATGCGCTCGAAAATGATCCATCTAACCAATACCCTGCAAGCTGTCTCCACAAATTGCCGAACAGCCGCTTCTACCTGACCACCGGAGCAGCCGTAAAACTGACTGACAGTGTAGATAAGTTTTATCAGACAGGAGAATGGACACACCAGAAAACCGAGCGTGCGATAATCGACCTTTGTCCAAAGATCAACAAATTTGGGCATCGAATTACTCTTGAAGATTTAAAGGCCGACAAATACTGCCGAATGATTCCCAATCTGAATGAGGATACCGTTCAATCTGTTATCGACTCAATAACGGCTAAATTCAACAAGGGGATGGAACGTGAGTCGAATCAGATCTTCTATCACACAGGCCCGCATCACGACGACATCATGCTGGGTATAATGCCGCATACCAACCGCCAGTTGCGCGATGCCAGCAACGAGTTTCATTTTTCGGTGCTTACTTCGGGATTTACTTCTGTGATTAACCAATATGTAATTGGTCTCTTGACCGAAACACTAAACCTGATCAGTATAGGCAAAATTGAAATGATTAAATTCCCTGATTTCTTTCAGGAGGGATACAAATACAAGTGGGATAAGGATATTTACCATTATCTCGACAGCGTGGCTGCCAACGATGAGGCAGAAAAACGTCGCGGCGTGTGTCACCGGGTAATTCGGGCGATTGTTGAAATATGGGAGGTGAAAAATGTTGATGAACTGATTGCAACCATTGTTGACATTCTGACGCTCCTGAAAAATAGTTACGACGGAAGTAAAAATCCGCCCCAGATTCAACGGCTGAAAGGAATGATCCGTGAAATGGAGGAAGAGCTGGTATGGGCGCATTTTGGCGTTCGGGTGCAAAATGTGCATCATCTTCGGCTGGGGTTCTATCAGGGTGATGTTTTTACGGAGCAGCCCGATACCAATCGCGATGTGCTGCCTGTTCTGAATGAATTCAGAAAATATAAACCGACCGTGATCAGTCTGGCCATGGACCCCGAAGGAAGCGGCCCCGATACGCATTACAAAGTTCTGAAAGCTATTGCAGCTGCGGTTCGCGAATGGAAAAAAGAGGAGGATTTGTCGAAACTCAGAGTAATCGGGTACCGGAATGTTTGGTTCCGCTATCATCCGGCAGATGTTGAGGTAATTGCTCCGGTTTCGATCAATGCTTTGTCAATTCTGGATTCTTCGTTTACGCAGTGTTACCTGAGCCAGGTAAATGCGTCGTTCCCAAGTTACCAGCTCGATGGAAAATTCAGCCAGCTGACTCAGCGTGTTTGGGTCGAACAACTCAAGCAAATTCAGTTGCTGCTCGGCAAAAATTTCTTCTACCAGCACGAAAAACCACTGGTTAGGGCAACTCACGGACTAATTTATTTCAGGGAGCTTACTGTTGCCCAATTTCTGCAGCAGGCCGATGAACTTGAAAAATCGATGGAGGGAGTGTCTATCTGACAGACCCGTAAATATCAGTCAATCTACAAATAATAAAAGCTCTGTCAGGATTTTCCGGCAGAGTCTTTTTACTCTTCTTGAAACAGTATATTCTTTTCGGATCTATCGGAGTGAAAATATTGCCTGTCATCTTGTAAATATCACTCGTCACCTTGTAAATATCACCTGTCATCCATCATATATCGCTCGTCCTCCATCATATATCGCTTGTCACCTCGCAAATATCACTCGTCACCTTTCAAATATTACCTGTCACCTTTCAAATATTACCTGTCACCTTTCAAATATCACTCGTCACCTTGTAAATATCACCTGACACTTTATAAATATCATCCGCCACCCTTTTAAAATAAAGGAAAAGCCGTCTCCAAATGAATGGGACGGCCTCTTCCGATCGAATTATACCTAATTGTCAACCAAACTATTATCTTTTAATAAATTTCTCCTGACGTATTGTTTCTCCGTTTTTCACTTTCAGCACATAAATTCCGGAAGGTAAGTTGGCCACATCAATTTGAGTCAGGTTAGATTCTACTTTTTCTGTTCTAACCATTGCTCCCTGCATGTTGTAAACGCTATAAACCTCGTTACCAAAAATCTCATCAAGTCTTAAGTTTATTTGTCTTTCGGTTGGGTTCGGAAAAACAGTCATGTTTAATCCGGAAGTGATCGGTGTTTTTTCGATACTTGCACTTTTTAGTTGAGTATTTCCTGCCAGGGCAGCAGAGATGTTCACCGTAAAGTCTTTTACTTCTCCGTAACTGAAAACTTCGCATGGAAGTGGAAGTGAACCACGTTTCATGCTCACTCTCATCCTGACCGGGCCTGCAAATGCTGTTGATGGAATAGTTATGCTTTTGGTAACCGCAGTTTTAACTTTACTAACAGTAAGGATTTGCTCGCCATAATCGTTGAAATCGAAGTCGTTATTTAAATCAATCCAAACGCTCCAATACCAGAAGTTGGCTTTTTTGTATTTGGGAGTCAAAGTGATAGAATAGGTATTGTTTGCATTAACTGAGAAAACATTTGCAGTGAGGTCGGCGTATCCGGTGGCTCCTGTAGAGTTGCTTATAAAAGTTGATCCGTTCATTGAAACTTGTCCGATCCATTCATTTGTTGCATTGCCTTTTGAACTGCAATAAGACGGGGTATAAGTATTTACTGTGATATAGCCTGATTTTATTTTAGTACTGTTTCCATTCGAATTGGTAACGACCAGGGTTACATTGTATTTACCTGCTGCTTTATATGCTACAGAAGGATTTGCCGAGCTTGAAGCAGAAGGTGTTCCGCCATCGAATGTCCATGCCCAGGTTGCAGGAGCATTGATTGAGAGGTCGGTAAAATTAACATTCGAATTTTCGGTTACCAGATTTTGGTCGGCAACAAAATCGGCAACAGGAGCTGAATTCAGAGGGATACAGTTTCCGTAACTATCCAATGGGCCAAGAGTTGCATCAGCATCGTTTCCGTCAGGAGTATCCGGACAACTTGGTGCACCGGCAGGTTTTGGACCAAGTCCCCACCAGTAGTAGCCATCGTGATCGTTATCAACACATTGTACGGTATAATTTTGTTTTAAGCTTTGAACCGGGGCAACCAGTGCATGAGTCCATGCAAAATTAGAGATATTGGTTTCAACGTAAACGTAACCTGCATCACCCCATGCGCTACCATAGCTATTTTTAAATATCCAAACGGTTTTCCCGATTAAAGAACTTCCGGCAGGAATAGTATAAAAATAGGTATAGCGATTCAAGTCTCTGTAATAGAAACGATCTCCCTCCTTTACAACTTGCCAGCCTACTAAGGTCATAGCATGGCTCCAGTCTAAAAGTCCGCCACTCATCGGGCCATATTTTATAATCATTTTCTTTAAATTGTCTTCAGATGCGGAATATGCAGCAGAGCCGAAATCTACTCTTCCTCCAATTTTGATTTGTTCGGTTGGGCTTGAAGATTTGTTGGTGCACGACTGGTCGGTTGCGGTGTATGGAAAGGCGGCTTCATCGATGATACCTGTGTTTTTGATATAATCGAGTGCAATACTTGGATAACCTCCGCTGCAGCTTCCGGCTCCACTGCATGATAAGATGTTCTGTTCTGAAAGATCCATGTTCAATGGCTGATTATAGAACAAGTTTACCAAAGCTTCAGTTGCCCCGGTAGATGCAAAGGCCCAACACGAACCACAAGCTCCCTGCGTTTTTACATCTGTCATCCAGTTTTTGCTATGACGGTTTCTCCAGTCCCAGTTTTCAACCATTGCACTTGTGGTTGCTGATTTTAATTTTATACCATCCCCGGCAGAAATGACACCACCAACATAATACTCTGCTCCGGAGGGAAGTGTACTTTGTCCGTAAAGTTTCTTTTTTTCTGAATAGGTCAAAGCTGACACTTCTGTATTTCCGGCGACCCAGGCAAAGCCTTTTGCTTTAATCGTTTTATTGATCTGATTGATCTTCCTGTTGTTTTGAAGATCTTTTTTCTCTTTATGAACTTTTTGTATATCAAGACCCTGATCAGCAGCTGATGAATAAGTTATACTTCCGATCGAAAGTGTTGCATCTTTCAATTCAACCTTTAATGATTGGGGAGTCACTCCGTTCAGCAACCCTGTTTCTTCGCACAAATTATCAATGCTAAAAGAGGTGCTTTCTTCCAGAAGAGGATAAGTTTCATAAACAAGGTATTCATTGCCTTGTTTGTCCAGCAATATAATCCGGACTACACTTTTGTCATTTTCAAAAGTGATAGTACCTTTTACTGCCACTCCGAAGATGGTTGTAACTTTACCTTCAAAAGGAAAGATTTCACTGCTTTTGGTGAATGTTTGATTAATTTGAATGGTTTCGGGATTTTTACCCAGCAATTCGAATCCCTTGTAATTTGTGTTCTGACTTTTTGCAACCTGAATATTCAGGAAGATCAATGTGATAACAGCTAATTTGGTAAAATTTTTCATGACTTTACTATTTATGGTTATTAATTTCATCAATTTTATTTTTACATAATCCGGAAACTACTTGGCTAATTTTTTCAAAGTCATCGGCTTTGTTGAAGAAGTAATTGGTACCTGCATGGATTGCTAGCTGGCGGAAATAGCCTTGCGAATGAAGAGTCAGGATGATGAAGATGACAGATTTGTTTTCTTTTCTGATTGCATTCAAAACTTCCAAGCCTGACAACCCTGGCATCCGAATATCCAGAATGGCCAAATCGGGAGTTAAAGTTCTGAGGGCTTTCAGGGTATCGATCCCATTATTTAAACTTGCAACGACTTCAACATGGTCGATTTCGGCCAGCATTTCCTGAAGTCTTTCAAGAATTAAAACTGAATCGTCTGCTATCAAAATTTTCATGCCTGTTGTGTATTTTTGACATGGTAAAGGTATGGCAGCCGCCGAAGGTGGACTGTAAGGGTTCTGCTTGACTTTTGTAAGGGTTTTGCCCGAATTTTTGTAGGGGAAATACTACACGAGAAGGCCTAATGAAAAACAGGGACATCAAAAGCTGCTTTACAAGCTTTTAATATCCCTGTTCGTTGTGTATTGGAAGTATCTTTTTAGATCAAATTGTGCTCAAGGCAATATCTGGTAAGGTCTGTGTTTTTAGTCAATTCCATTTTTTCCATGACGCGGCTCCGGTAAGTACTAACAGTTTTATCTGAGATAAACAATTCGCTGCCGATTTCCTGAAGTGATTTCCCGTTGGCAAGTTTGACCATAATTTCGAATTCACGACCCGAAAGTAATTCATGTTTTTTTCGACTGGCATCTTTTGAAAAATGTAAAGCGAGGTTTTCGGCAAGTGTATGCGAAATATATTTACCTCCTTCGGAAACTTTCCGTATGGCCAGAAGTAATTCTTCTGAGGCCGTATCCTTAGTCAGGTAACCCGAAGCCCCGAGCTTCAGGGCTAAAATCGCGTATTGTTCCTGTGGCATCATGCTCAACATCAAAACATTCAGGGATGGCCATTTCGTCTTTGCCACTTGCAAAACCTCCATACCAGTCATTCCCGGAAGTGAGATATCCAGTAACAAAATATCAAATTGTTCGCATTTCAGAAGAGCAATGGCTTCATTTCCATCACGGGCTTCTCCAATAATGGTCGATGCTCCAAGTTGGTGAAGGATTTGTTTCAGCCCATCCCGAACTATTTGGTGATCATCGCATATCAGAATTTTCATTTATCTTATTATTAGTGAGTGGAAAACTAATTTTTACTATGGTACCATTTTTTTTCCCATTAGATATTTCGAACTTTCCACCCAATGAAGCTGTTCGTTCTCTCATCCCAATTATACCGAATGATTTTCTTGATTTAATATTGGTTTCAGTTATTCCTATACCATTGTCAGTAATAGAAAATATGACACTTTCATCTGATTTGACTAATTCAACATCCACTCTGCTTGCCTTGGCATACCTCGAAATGTTGGTAAGCGATTCCTGCATAATACGGAATATAATAAGCGATGTTGAAGGTGATAGAGAAATACCCGGATCAAGGTGACAAAAAACATCTACCTGGTTGCGATCGGCAAAATCGTAGGTGTACCATTCTATAGCAGCCTCAAGCCCCAGATCGTCAATAATCTGTGGTCGTAATTCAGAAGTAAGTCGTTGTACTGTAAATATGGTATCGCGGACAAGTTCCGACAATTTATTAATCCTCACAATTACATCCTGATCCGTAATTTTTTGTTTGATAATACCCAAATCAATTTTGACGGCTGTAAGCGCCTGGCCTAAGTCATCATGAAGTTCACGGGCAATTACTACCCGTTCGTTTTCCCTGACTTCTTCAACATGCTGGGTTAATTGTTGAAGTTGTTTCAGCGAACAATGTAATTCCTGTTCTGCACGTTTCCGGACGGTAATGTCTTGGGTAAAACAAAGATATTGTTTTTCGGCTAGTTTAACTGATTCTACTGACAACCATAGATTTGATCCGTTTTTATGATTAATCATTATCTCAGATTTCTTGGGGTTTTGTTGTGCCATATCCCTGAAAAACCCAGGATCGTCTTTCAATGATTTTTTTTGAACAATGTCAGAAAACGACATTTCTAAAAGTTCGTTCTGCGAATATCCTGTAATGGCAGTGGCTGCTTCATTTACTTCCAAAAATTTTCCGGTTTCATCTGCAACAATGACGCCATCCGGAGCATGATCAATGTAACTTCTGTATTTTTCTTCACTCTCTTTAAGAGCGCCATTCACCCAGGCTAATTCTTCTGCTGATTCTTTTAATAAACGGGCATCTTCACGAACAATCTGCTTCTGCCTGAATAAATCAAGAAATACATTAACCTTCGAAATTAGAATTTGATTATTAATGGGTTTAATGAGATAATCAACAGCGCCTGAGTCATAGCCCTCAAATATTTCTGTTTCACTCATGTAGTTGGCAGTCAGAAAAATAACCGGAACTTTATCTTCATGCCTATTTTCATTTAATCTTTTGGCCAGTTCGTATCCATCCATTCCTGGCATCCTGACATCAAGCACAGCTAAAGCAAAGTCAACGCCGCTTGCTTTTTCGAGAGCTTCAAAACCAGAAGTTGCCTTGATCAGGTTAACATTAGTTTTCTTTAAAAGCGATTCGATTAAAAACAGGTTAACCTGAATGTCATCAACAACAAGAAGATTTGGTTTCTGATTCATAAGTAACAATTGAAGGTCGGTATGAAAATATGAGCCAGCTATTTATGCTCTTCTCCTATCAAACAACATGCAAAACAATCAAAAGCCTTAAAAAGTTCTGCATGAATGCAATACTTAAAGTTAAGCATTTTATGAATTACATTTTCGAAAAAAGTGATAGACAATGAAAAAGGCCGGACTCTTTGAGGAATCCGGCCTTAAATTTATGACATCAAGAAATGAAGGTATTCAACTATTTCTTGTAGATGATACGACCATTCTGAATGCTTCCGTCGAGAATTAAGCGGTAGATCAGGATACCCGGAACGACATCACTCGGAGTATATTCAACCCTGTTGAGAACGCCCATTTTAACTTGTTTGTCCATCAGAGTCTTAATCTTCTGACCAAGGATATTGTTGATTTCGAGTACAGCATGAGAATCGGTTTTCGAAGTAAATTCGAACATTACCCTGTCGCTGAATGGATTCGGATAAGCTTTCAATTCGCTGGCGGCAAAGCCTGGAATTTGAGCTGACTGATTTACAACTGCTGGGCAGGCAAACTTTTCTTCGAAGTAGCCAACAAATGCTCTGCATTCGTCAAACGCATTGTTAATGAGATCAACTGCGCTCATGATATTTGACAAGCTTAAGCCTGCCGGCAGTGTCATTCCACCCA
>CAXXKQ010000025.1:0-11760 GCA_963676535.2 Prolixibacteraceae bacterium
CCAAGGCTGCAACCACCCAGCCATTTCCACGCGACCAGTAGCAATCTTCACCATTCGGTTCTTTATAGGGCGGAACAAAATCCTTATCGCGCCACCACAATTTATCTTCCGAATTGTATAATCCGTTACCTCCCAATACGGTTTTGGTGGTCATATACATTTCGTACATCCGTTCGTAATAACGGTTGTCATTGGTCAAAACACCGAGCTGAGCATATACTGGCATGGCCATCTGAAGCGCATCAATCCAGTTCCAGTAGTCAACTTTCGTTGTTTCAAGCATCAGGTCTATGGACGCCTTGAGCTCTTTAATCATTTCAGGTTTTTTATCCATCAGGTACAGATCGATGTAAGTTTGACCACAGCAATGATTGTCGGCATTGCGGTTTTTCACGCCACCATTGAGCCCCCATTGGTGCGACTCGCCCCACTGAACGGAATAATTGTAATATGCTTTATCCGGATTGAGTTTATAAAGCGCCATGAGTCCTTCATAATAAACTGCACGGGTCCAGATGTGACTTGCACGGGTTTTATCGGTAACAATCGGGATTCCGGGATCGGGCCATTTCTTCATAAAATATTCGTTGGCCAGCACCATTTTTCCCATCACTTCCTTTTTCTTCGGAAGTTTTTGTGCGAAGGCAGAACTCCAAATCAACACGATTAGCAGAAAAAGTGTAGATATTTTAAATGTCCTCATATTCGTAGTTTTAATGAATTGCCTGAATCTGTAATCCATATTTGCACTGTAATTTTACGCATTAGGCCAATTTCTCAGTAAATTATTAATTGCCATTATTTGTATTTCACCAGTTTCAGATTGGGTTTCACCGGTTTACTCATCTCATCGCCAATGTAAAAACCCGGATGTGGCGGCTGATTGTAAGCCACATTTTGCCAGGCAATACCTAAACGATAAATCGGATCGTGCATCAGCGTTATAAACCGATACCTGGTTGGTATTGTTGTGGTGAAAACGCGCAGCGATTTGTTATCGGCGGTACGCAAGACCACTTCTTCGCGCCAGTCGCCAAACAAATCGGCGTTGAGAGCCGGGGTCGACTTGGTGCCATTGTTACTCAAACAATCATTTGCAACCAGCAACGGAATCACCTTTTCAGATTTCCAGTCCCATTTCATGATCCGATTCTTATCGAGTAATTCGCGAAGCAGATCGCCGTCCCACCAAACAGCAAAATTGCAGGTCGCCGGAGTTGTTTCAGCTATCTTTTTGCCCTGGACGTTCCACATTCCTTTCATTTGGGCGCCAAAAGCCCAACATTCGTTGCCAACGTAACGCGGATCGACATTAAACGAAACTCCGCGCCCGGGCCCCTCGCCTTTGTCGCCGCCAGATTCGTCAGCTTTGACCGATGCCACCCGCCAGAGAATTTCCCCGGTTCCTGCATCCCGGAAGTTCAGTCCGGCATCATCAAACCGTTCCTGAATGTTGAATACTTCCAAACCCGGATGAGTCGGATCGAGATCGGAAAAGTGCATAGCATCGGCATGTCCCAGTCCGGTTGAATAAAGACCCTTGCCGTCGTTGTCAATGGCAGCAGCACCATACATGATTTCATCGCAACCGTCGCCGTCCACATCGCCAACGCTCAAATTGTGATTGCCTTGTCCGCGATAATCAAGATTTCCTGGAGTATTGTCGTCACTGTCGAACTTCCACCGTGGAGTCAGTTTTCCATTGCGCCAGTCATAAGCAGCAAGTGTTGCCCTGGTGTAGTAGCCCCGGCACATCACAATAGATGGATGGATGCCATCCAGATAAGCCACGCAGGCCAGATAACGTTCGGAGCGATTTGCTCTGCCATCGCCCCAAATCTCCTTCAATTCATCAGGAGTTGGATTTTCTTTCAACGGATGCCTCGATGGCCAGTAATTGATGGTTCTCAGGGCTGCCCCGGTTAATCCGTCAAAAACAGTCAAAAACTCAGGTCCACGCACAATGTGGCCATCCTCATTGCGATGATCAGCAGAAGCATCACCGATTACTTTCCCTTTGCCGTCAATTGTGCCGTCAGCGGTTTTCATCACCACTTCTGCACGTCCGTCGCCATCGAAATCGTACACCAAAAACTGAGTATAATGAGCCCCTTCCCTGATGTTTTTGCCTAAATTGATGGTCCATAAAAGTATTCCGTCCATCTTGTAAGCCTGAAAAATTGGCGGGTCGGTTATTCCCTTTTGACTGTTATCATGTCCTACTCCGGCCATGTGTACAACCAACTCGTAATCGCCGTCTCCATCCAAATCGCCGGCAGACAGGTCACCGGGAGTATATTTTTCCGGCGTTTGCAGGGGAATGTCGAACCAGGGCTTTCCGTCGTCCTTTTTATCCAGAACAAAAGTCGACGTTTCGCCACCCCGGACTGGCTTCACGGAATAGGTATAGCGGCCATTGGGCAACGGCGACACATCCATCATCGAAGTGGCCTCAGTCAAAGGTTTGGCATTCAGCTTCACCGGCTTCGAACCATTTGCCCGGCGGTAGACGTTGAAAGCTACATTGTCGGTATCCGAATAAAGTAACCGCCAGCTCACAAACACACTGTCGCGACCAGCCTGAACGGCAACCAATCCTCGCGTCAAATATTCCATTTGGCGTTGCGCCACAACCGGAAAGCCTGAAAGAATCAGAAAGAAAATGATTATACGTTTCATGATATCGTTTTTTTCACTCATCAGATGACACTAAGTCATCCGGTTGTGACTGTTTATCCTGGTTTTATTTCAAACACAAACGCCGACGAAGTCATATATTTTCCGCCTTGTGTCGCCACAAACAAATGGGTTGGATGTCCGTTTTGCATCAGAATTTGTGGACGCTCGAACCGGCCATATTTTTTTAGATTCGACGGCGCTGGCGGTTGTCTCAAATAATGGCTGTAACCAAAATAGCTGATTTTCGGGTCCGACCAGTGAATGCCATCTCTCGATTCCAGAATGATTCCAACCTCGTGATCGAAACGGCCCATATCGCGCGCCAGCATGTAATACCTGCCATTTTCCATAAATACGTTACCATCTTCCAATTGTCGGTTATTTCCCAATTTAGAATAATCAAGGATCGGATTTCCGGAGTATTTCGCGTACGGACCTTCCAGCTTATCAGAAATAGCCAACCCATATTTGCGATTTCCGCGTAAGGCCAGATCAACAGGATGCTCATATTCTTCGGTGTTCCACGATTTGTAGTATAGCCAGTATTGCCCGTTCGGATGTTTCAGAAAAGTCGGATTTGAGGTGCAATGATCATCCCATGAACCTGTTGCACCAACTTCAAATAAAGGTTTGTCCGGACGCTTCCATGATCCTGAAAGTGAATCAGCGGTTGCCATTGCAATTCGCTTGGTATCGGTCTTTTTGTTTGAATTGCCGATGTAAAACAGACAATATTTCCCATCGACAAACTGAATGTGCGGATTGTGGCAGGTTGTTCCGTCGAAAAAACCTTCGCCGCGCGGAGCCAAAATCGTTTCAATGTTGGAATATGGTCCTTCAGGTTTGTTGGCTACTGCATGAGCAATTTCAGAACCGTTGATCCAGCCGCCCATTCCTTTTTTGGCATCCCAGCGCGAAAAAAATACATGAATTTTTCCATCGGGCGCTACAATCGGACTGGTACCCCAAACGTAGTATCCTTCCAGTTCCAGAATCCGGCCAAATGGTTTGAGACGTTTGGAAAACCGGGAAATATCATGTTTTGAATAGGATTTATCCTGAAAAGCAGCAAAACCGGAAACCAAAAGTGTGCTACCGGTCAGGATGCTTTGTTGGATAAATTTTCGTCTTGAATAAGCCCCCTCTAACTCCCCCGAAATGGGGGAGGATTCGTCTGTGCTGGTCTTTAATTTGTTAAACATGATGGGGTTCAAATTATTCTTTGTTTTCAATCCCGTCAAAACATCTATCTCAATTCCCTTCCCTTTCGGCAAAGGGTTAGGAATGTGGCTCTTGGCGCCTCAAAAATCTTTCGTCAATCCTTCCCACTTCACATTCCATTTACCATCTTTCGGAAAACCTGGATTTTCTGTCGTACATCCTTCCCATCCGGCACACATCAGCGAAACGGCTTTCAGGAAACCACCGTTGCCAGGCAAATAAATGCGCAATCGTTCGCTTTGGTAGTTGTGCCCGTTTTTCAGGTAGGTGTTCTTCTGAACATCTTTCAGCAAAGCCTCCAGCGCCAGTTCCGGCTCATTCAAACGGGTGGCACATAAGGTAACCATCGGATAATCCCAGCCCCAGGTAGATGGCCAGTTCCACTTTTGCATGATCAGTTTCAAGGTATTCCGCATGATTTCCGGATCAATTTTATCCCAGGCAGGCAAAATCCCCAACGCTCCGATGACCACCGGATGGTCAGTCATTTTTTTTGGATTGGTATACGAATCAGGCGCATTGGCAACTCCGAGGTACACGCCATTCTCCTGAACCGGAGCTGCCAGTTTGGAGCGAACTTCCTCCCAATGCGAATCAATGGGCTGATTCAATCGTTTATGCCATTCCTGGGCAATCGTCAAGCCCCAATGCCAGTATGCCAGTTCAAAAGGCGGATTCCTGGTTGTTTCACGGTTCCAGTGTTCCTGTGCCGGAATGAGGGGAGGAAGCACATTATAAACTTTTCCGGTTGAATCCAGTACCGCAAAATCGGCCATAAAATCGGCCGTAGCAAAAACCAAATCTTTGTATTTGTTCAGGATTTCGGGGGAAGGATCGCTGCGGTACAACTGTTCGGCCATGTAGATCAGGTGCGGCTGCTGCCAGATGAGGTAACTGCCCACGCCCGACGGACTGTTTTGTCCTTCTGGTCCAACCATTTTGGGCCAGCGCACGCCTTTGAAACCCTGTAATTGAGCTGTTTCAAGCGCTTTGTGGTAAATTGTATGGTACCATTCCAGTTGTTTGTCCAAAACTTCCAGATGGCCCCAGTTGGCAAAATGAGCCGAATGCCACCAGTGCATTTCGAGGTGAAACTTGCCATACCAGCTGTTATAAACCAAGCCGGTTTCCTGTGGCGGCAATGACCCGGAGTTTTGAATTTTGGTAAGGTATTGCGATAACACAAACCGGCGTTCGAGTTCTTTGGCACGCAGATCGGTACAGGCTGAAAAGTCAACGACACCGCTGGTTTCCCAGAAATTCTTCCAGCTTTCGAGGTTGTTTTTTTCTGTTTCGGCATAGGTTGGAAGAGTTTCCGATTTTTCTTCAGGAGCAAACAGACAACTGAATGCGATTGTATTTCCTGATTTTGGCGAAAGCACGAAATGATGTTTTTCGGTTTCTTCCAGGTCTGCCGGATTTTCCCAGTGCAAGTTGACCTGGTAATGATCGTTATCCAAAGTCCTTAAAATTTTGGCGGACTGATCATTCAGCCTTTCCAGTTTGGACTGGTGCCTGTCAACTGAAACAAAATCGTAGCCCGAATGGGTGTTTTGAGCAACGGAATATGGGAAAATCCATTCCACTTTCAACCGGCCTTTTTCAATGAGCAGAGAACTGATTTTTGCCGAAATCAAATCTTTTTGCTGATGGCAAAAAACCTCCACCCTGACAGGCTGACCTTCAACCAAAAATTCACTGCTGATACGGCCTTCCCAAAGATTCAACTGATGTTTTGGACTCTGAATGTCGGTTAATTTTACTTCGGTACCATCGGCTTTTTTCAGAATTAACCGAATAACCCCAAGTTGCAACCGTTGTGGGTTTTCACGAAAATAATTGGCTGCTTTGGCATCGCGCCCTTTTCCGGAAAACTGCACCAGATAAGGCACTTTTCGGCCGCGGTAATCCGAATAGCTGGCGCTTTCCATCACCTGATAGTTTTCGGTATTGGGGAACGTATGCCATCCCCAGTTCGATTGCGTTCCAAGGGTGACGCCCTTTTCGTACTCCTTATAAAATGTTTGCAGTCCGGTTATATCGGTGGTAAAAGCAAAGTCGCCGTTGCCAACCGACAGGCTGGCCAGCGTGTCGGGCTGCTCTACTACCACATTGTTGCGATTGACCAGTGCAAATCGGTCTATCTTTGTTGACTGGCAACCTGCAAAAGCCAGCAGGAGAGCGATCAGTTTTGTCTTTGAACCTTGAAGGCAACTCTTTTTCATAGATTTAGTTTTATTTAACCACAGAAGACACAGCGGAAAACAGAGCTTTAAAATTTCAATAGCGTCCTTCTAGGTTATTCTTCCGTGTTTACCGGAATGATTTTTACCGGGCCAATCAATCCTGATGACATGGGTTTCCAGCCGGAAGCATCGAAATCTTTGTAATTAATATTGACGAAGTTAATTTCGTGATAATTCCTCCACTGAACTTTTTGCTGATCCATTTGCCTGATACGGTTAGCCATCAGATTGGCCACTTCAATTTTCAGTGAATTGGTTCCCGGTTTCAGAAATTGGCCGATCCGGGCGGTAAACGGAATGCTCCACCAAATACCCGCATCCTGTCCATTTACCCAAACCCGCGCGCTTTCGCAAACTTTTCCCAGATCAAGCAGGTATTCACCTGCACTTTTTTCCGGCAAATCGAAGGTCGTTTCGTAAATTCCGGTTCCGGAGAAATTTTGAGCCTCAACCGATGGTAGTTCTGTCCATGAAACCAATTTCTGAATTTCGGTTTCTTTCGGAATCACGGCGCCGCCATTTTTAAACGAAAGTTTCCAGCTTCCGCTTATTTCCATTGGGGACTCCGATTTTTCAAGGTATTTCCAGTTTTCGGCCTTCAGTTTTTCGCCGGAAACCAATATAAACATGGCTTCGCCTGAACGTAACTGAAGTCTGACTTTGGTTCCTGAATCGGTTTTTTTCTGGGACAGACCGGTTGCTCCGGTTTGCGGATCGAGCAGCAAACAGGTTTTTCCGGAAGCATTGAGCGGCACAAAACCATCAACCGTTTCCGGAGAATGGTTCACCAGATAATAATAAATTCCCTGACCGGTTTGGCGACGAATGTATTTCAGACCGGTATCAACCAGCGGCTCGCGTGAAAGATTTTTCAATTCAAATGCTTTCTGTAACGGATTACTCAACAAGATTTCGCCTTTGCCAACTTTTGCCGACTGAATTCCATTTTGAGAAGAACCCAGGTTTATACTTTTCAGGATTTCATGATTTGTACTGCGCCTTTTATCCAAATCATTCAGGCCGGGAACATCCTGAGGAAACTGCTGAAAAATAACCAAAGCGCCTTGCCGTGCGAGTTCTGTAATCCTACGCAGCGTGGTTTCAGGCATGTACCGGCAGGCCGGAATGACCAATGTTTTGTAGGAACTTCCGGAGCGGGTCACGAGTCTTCCATCTTTTACAGTCAAATCATTCAGCAAACGGTCGGACACGAAATCGAGCGAAAAACCTTGTCCCATCCATGATTTGACATTCTGGTAAAAGGCGCCCGGATACAACCATTTGTCAATGGAATGGATAGTCAGCATCATATCCGATTTCTCAGGATTCATCCAGACATCATAAACAGGCCAGTAAACCAGCAGATCGTTGTCTGCAGTTCCGCTTTGCAGCACCGACTGACAGCGGGTAATGTATTTGTTCAGTCCATTCAGGTGCGGCCAGAAACTGTTGGACGGAGCAAAATTGACCGAAGCATAAAACAACCATCCGGGCCATCCGGCTTCTTTGGGCGAATAAGCGGTTCCGTGGTAAAACACATGATTTACACCCGATAAAAACACCTGCTCCACTTCGGGTTTGCACTGCGACAAGGAAACCCTGAAATGCTCGGCCAGCCAGGTAAATGTTTCGGATGAAATCAGATTTTTGCCGGAAACATGCGCTGCCGACGAAGCAAATTTCATCATCACCGGATCGGGATCAACATTTCGAACGTCGGAGCTGTCGCGGCGCAATCCGGGAATCGGGAAATAACTGCTGCCAAATGTTTCGCATTCCGGAATATCGACTGCTGCATACAAATCGAGCAGATTGCCGGGCGAACCGTGCGCCTGATTTTTGGTCCGGCTGCCTTTGGCATTGGCCCATTTGGTCCACGATTGTGTAAAATTGGCCAGTAAGATATCGGAAATCGTTTCGCGGTAATCACATTGCACCCGACGTGAAACATCCGTGAAAGGAACCTTTTCTTCCAGCTCGCGCAAATACGATTGCAGCGGATAACCGCGTCGCTGCTGAAATTCAGCAAAAAAATGAGGCGTCCAGTTGGTTCCGTAAACTTCATAACTATCGTTGAAGAACGAGCGAACGCCGTGACTGGATTGCTGAAATGCCGAGTCGAACCGGGACAAATACGTTTCGACTGCAGTTTTTGAAAAATGATCGAGTGTCAGTCCTTCGCCACCCGGAGCGGCCCGTTTCACTTTCTGAAGCGTCAATCCTGAAAAGGCAACATAAATCTGCCAGTCACCATCGCCGGCAGTCCAATCCAGTTTTCTTTCCTGGTTAACTTGGTTGGTCAAATCAACTACTTTTCCTCCGGCGCCATAAGCCATCACGGCATTCAACTGTGCATTTGCCTGCCGGGGGTCAGCCGGAACCAGCTTGTCGGCCAGCTTTTCACCCTTCCGAACCAGATATTTTTGAAGTATAAGTTTTGATGCCGCCGAACTGGATTTGATTTGAGGTCCTCCAAACGGCCAGCCGGTTCCGGTATTCATATCCACTCCCATTCCGTTTTTCGCGGCTTCACGAACCGAAACATCCAGCGCATTCATCCATTCCGGCGAAAGGTATTTCAGGTATTTGGATTCGAAGCCAACGGCGCCATAAATCGGAGTGATTTCGACGCCTCCAAAACCGGCTCCTGAATATTCTGCCATAAGCCGGGTCAGGTTTGATTCGTCGACCGCGCTTCCCATCCACCACCAGCGGGTCCAGGGTTTGGTTTCATTGGTAATTTGAGGCCAGCCTTGTTGAGCCAATAATTCCAAAGGAAAGACATTTAGAACAAAAGAAAATGCAAAAAAAGCAAGCCATCCTTTAGCTTTTCGTTTGGTTACTATTTTCATTACTGCGAGTTTTGGGATAAATGTAATCAGAATCTCCGGAGGTTGTATCCTGCCTTATCGGCCTTTTTGACACTTATGTTTTCAGTTGATTAGTAGGGATTTCAAAAGTAAAAACATATTAAACTCTATACCCTTCCCTGAATGAAATTAATAGGACTCACGAACACGAACAAAAAATCAAAATATCCACTTTCACAAAATTCAAAGCATTGGAATGCCTGAAATATTGTCATAATTTTTTTATCTTGTGGTCAGAAAATAGTCTGGTTAAGATATTAAATCCGGCATTTTTCTATTCTTACTTTAAAGTAAGCAAATATGAAGACGAAAGATTTACACCCACGGGATGCTGGCTTTGAAACAGAATGTCTGAAATACTTCAATATCTTCAAGCAATCACCTATCGCTATTGAGTTTTATGATGTTGATGGGATATTGGTTGATGCCAATCAGGCCGGCCTCGATTTATTCGGAATAAATAGTATTGACGCAGTCAAGGGATTTAATCTGTTTGCTGATCCCAATCTTCCCGCTCAGGCTATTGCTGAAGTTAAAGAAGGTAAAACTGTCCGGTATGAATTTTCGTTCAATTTCGATCTGGTTAAAGAGAAAAAGTTATATGATTCCACCCGTACAGGAATCTGCTTTCTGGAATGTTTTATCAACCCGTCGGTTGGCGGACAGGGAGAGATTACCGGCTACATTGTTCATGTAATAGAAATAACCGAACGAAAAAATGCCGAAAAGATGCTGGAAGTACAGGCCTGTGAACTGCGCGAACTCAATACTACCAAAGATAAATTTTTCTCGATTATTGCACACGATTTGAGAAGTCCGTTTAATGCGATCATAGGGTTTTCTGATCTGCTAATGCAAAATTTCAATCAACTCGATAATCAAACCTTGCTAAAAGGACTGAAAAATATTGAAAATGCCTCCAGCCATGCCTTTACGCTGCTGGAAAATCTTCTGATCTGGTCGCAACAGCAAACCGGACACCTGAAATTTAATCCGGAAAAGCTGAACCTTCTGGCACAAGTCAATGAATCGTACAGCACGATTGAAAGCGAAGCAATTAAAAAGGATATCCAGGTGACCATCAACATAAAAAAATCGTTACACATTTTCGCCGACAAAAATATGATTGATTCTGTTTTGCGAAACCTGATTTCGAATGCCATCAAGTTTACCCGTCGACAGGGAAAGATAAAAATAACAGCATCTCAGATTGACAAGGAACTGCTTGTTTCAATTACGGATAACGGAGTTGGAATGTCACCCGAAAAACAAAAAACTATTTTTGAAATTGAAAAACATACCAATACATTCGGAACAGATAATGAACAGGGTTCCGGCCTGGGACTAATATTGTGTAAAGACTTTATTGACAAGCACAACGGGCGAATATGGGTTGAGAGTACACCGGGGAAAGGAAGTACCTTTACGTTCAGCTTGCCTGTACTTTAATGATATTCATTTGAACGCATTTGTATGAGCCAATATATTATTGCAGATCCGGTTGCAAAAAATGTAACTAAACTAAAATCCCTGATTTTGGAAATTGACCAACAGGCTCAAATTCTTCATACTAAATCCGGGTCCGGCATTTTTGAACTACTGAATTCCGAAATTCCGGATGTCATCTTCATCAATCACACGTTGGCTGATCTTTCGGGTTTTGAAATCTGCAAAAAATCAAATTCGGCTTCTATCCGTCAATTCCGGTAATTCTTTTAGTTGACGATCCGAAAAGCGCCGGCGATCCGGATGAGATCATCCATTCAGGCGCCAATGCCCTGTTTGTCCAACCAATTGATGAGCTGTCACTTCGGTTTCAGTTGAATGCCCTAAACCAAATTGGTGCACACCGTAATCAGAAAAAAAATGAACTCCTGCAATTGGCTGACAACGAAAAAAGCCCTATCGTGAATCAGATTCCAAAAATTTTTCCCGAAGGCGAGAAATCGTACCGAAACCTGGTCGAACGCCTGCCCGATGGCGTTTATAAAAGCACACATACCGGTAAATTTCTGGAAGTAAATCCGGCCATGGTCAAAATGCTCGGGTACGACTCAACGGAAGAACTAATGGCCATTGATATTAAATCTGAATTGTATTTTCAACCGAAGGACCGCGAAAGCTATGGCTCTCAAAAAAAGCTGGAAGGGATGGGAGTTTTCAGGCTTCGGAAAAAAGATGGCACCGAAATCTGGGTTGAAGATCATGGTTGGTACACGTTGAATGAAGAAGGGGAAATCCTGTTCCATGAGGGGATCCTCCGCGACATAACCGACCGCCGGATGTCTGAACAGATTCTCCGCGAAAGCGAAGAACGTTTCAAAATGTTATTCAATAAAGCACCCATTGGCTATCAGTCGATCGATGGGAACGGCTACCTTCTTGAAGTAAATGAAACCTGGCTTGAAATGATGGGCTATCAGAAAAATGAAGTTCTGGGTCGTTGGTTTGGAGAGTTTTTAACTCCCGAATCAGCTAACTCGTTCAACTCCAAATGCCGCGACTTTCAGTCTGAAAAGACCTTGCAAGCCGAATTTGAAATGATCCGGAAAGACGGTTCGGTTATAAGAATTCATCTTCAGGGACGTATAGGAAACACGACTTCCGGAGCTATCAAACAAACCCATTGCGTTATTTCTGATATCACCGAACAACGCCGGATTGAGGCTGAAATTGCCGATGAACAAATCCTGCTTCGAACCCTGATCGACAATATCCCCGACATCATTTGCGTAAAAGACCTG
>CAXXKQ010000026.1:0-13058 GCA_963676535.2 Prolixibacteraceae bacterium
CTATGAACCCTACTGACTATTATATATTTCAAAAATGGGGACTAATATTAGGCACTGACCAGAACATTACAGGAGTAGAAAAAGAGAAAGGAATAAAAATTCCGGCGGAGTATTCTCTTTCGCAAAACTATCCGAATCCGTTTAATCCAACAACGAGAATAAATTATTCCTTGCCGAAACAAAGTAACGTTGAGTTAAAAGTCTTTGACATGCTGGGAAGAGAAGTTGCAGTTTTAGTAAATGAAGAAAAACAGGCCGGTAATTATGAAGTTCGTTTTGATGGAGGTAATCTTTCAAGCGGTGTATATTTCTGCCAGTTGAGAACAAATGAATTTGTAAATACAAAGAAGATGCAGCTGGTAAAATAAAAAATGGCTAACAACATCTATAAATAAAATCGATAGGATAAAATAAATCTTGACCTATCCGCTTAAAGGGAAAAGCAAAATGATTTGGATAATTACTTTGTGACTTAGTGTCTTTGTGGCCTTTTTATCCAGTTGGTTTCCGCCGCAGAATCTCAAGGACACAAAGAAGTAAATGAATCTTGTATCAACTAATGTAATATGGAGATTAAATTATGCAAAGAAGAAATTTTATTAAATATGGTTTTGCCGGTATTGGTTCCCTGGCAATAGCAAACAAAGTTTGGGCACTTGAATATTATCCCAAATCATCCGGTAAGAAATGTGCAGTGTTATACGGTACCTGGTGCGGAAGTTCCCGCGATGCTGCGGTCTGGATATCAGAAGGAATGGGAGGTATTGCCGATGTTTATGATGTACGGGAAGAACCAGATTTGAAAAGATTCGATCATATTATTATTGGAGGATCCATTAGAAGTAATGTTACTCCAAAGGAATTACAGGATTTTATAATTAAAAATAAAAACCGGCTTGGTGAAAAAGTAAAGGGATTTTTTGCTGTTTGCGGAAACATGATGAATCCTGTTGGTCCGCAGCAAACAAAAATGTTTATAGATGACCATCTGGCAAAGTTGTGTGAAGTGAGTAATGTGCCCTCCAAGGTATTTTTAGGCAGGATAACAAAATCATTGCTGGAACCGGAGATAGCTAAGATGATGGAGCGAATGGAAGATTACGACAATCTTAAGCGGACTGAGTGTATGGCATTTGGTAAAGAAATACTGCCGGCATTAAAATAGTCTGATAAAGTATTCTCGGTTAACTCTATACATTCAATAATAAATGTGCATTAGAATTATTAATTCATGCAATATAAGGAGGCAATTGTGACAGGTAATGCGTCTTCTAAACATTTAATGATACTTGTAGCAGCAGGCTATTTCATGATCGCATTGCTTCACCTAGTGGCTCCCTTTCTTGGTCCATGGACTTACAGTTACTTTGGTGCAAACTATCTTGCACGTCTTGCACAGCAGGGCTCTTCAATTCCTGCAATTGCAGGCTTTGTTATCGGCATTGCATTCACAGTATTTGGTTTAATGGCATTATCAGCCGCGGGGAAAATGAAGAGCAGAAAGATTGATCGGCCAATTCTTTGGGGAGTAGGGATTATACTTCTGCTTCGGGGACTCCTTGTAATTCCACAGACATTACTATTGATCCGGGGCGCTTCCACATTTGCCCGTGGTCCACTCTTTTCAATTGTCGCACTACTGCTTGGCTTTATTCAATTACTCAGTTTATGGAGTAATAGATAATACGAATTATCAATCTCATTAAAATAGTATATAACAATAATCTAATTTAGAATGCAGTAAACAAGCAGAAATAAAAGTTCTAATTTTTCGTGATCATATTTTTTATCCCTTGGAGACTCACGATTATAACGGGTAAAGAAATGAAAAGAAAGAAAACAATTCCGAAAAACTTATTGTTATCTCCATTCACGTTTTAATCCCTCTTTTTTGCCATTGAATAGTCAAAATTAATATAGTAAATTATTATTACTACGGAGGAATGAGTATGAGCATGGGTTGGAATGATCCATAATTTACTGATGGTATGCATGTCGGCGTAAGTATTAAATTATCTTTCAAACGATTTAAGGAATAGGAAATCACTAAAACATTCAGACGAAATTATAAATAAATCAAAAAAATAATCAAGGCAACATATTTGGAAGTCGGAGTAGATTATGAGGAAATTCAATTTTATGAAAATTTGTCTTTTCTACCTGTTTCTTATATCAACAATTGTATACTGTCAAACCGGCAATGAGTTTTATTACAACTCTTTGTTTTATACTTGCAAGGTTTGGGGTTATCTGAAATACTTTCATACCTCAAATGCCGAGAAAAAAGCTAACTGGGACGACATATTGATAACTAATCTTTCCAGTCTAAAGGGTATTAAAAACAGTTCGGATTTTAACAAATACCTTGAAGTGTATTTTACCACTTTAGGTGAAATGCAGACAACTGAAATTGCAAAACCAAATATAGCCCCAGAGTTAAGATACAATTTGAATACTAATTGGTTCACCAACGAGAATTTTAATGTAACTACAACGAACAAATTGAAAGAAATAGAAGATAAATTCAGACCTCGAACAAACTACTATATAAGCGGAACTTCGGTCGGTAATCCGGATTTTAAGAATGACACTCAATACTACACGCAGCAAAACACAACCGAGGAACTAAGACTGCTGGGACTATTCAGATACTGGAATATCATAAATTATTTTTATCCATATAAAAACTTACTTGATAAAGATTGGGATGATGTACTTAAGCAGATGATTCCTAAAATTATTAGTTGCAAGGATGAAACTGATTATAACAGGGTTATAATGGAACTTGCAGTAAATATCACTGATGCACATGCCACTTCCTCTAGTCCTGTTATTAGTAAAAATATCAGAGGAAGTTACTATTTACCTCTGGAGTTGAAATTCATAGATGGCAAAACTGTAATCACCAGAATAGGTTCCGGCATTAATGATTTGAATGTTGGGGATTGTATTATTGCTATTGACAATGTTCCGATAGAAAAATGTAGAGATAACGTAAGGTCAATAATTCATGGCTCAAATCCTGCAAGTAAGGAGAGGAATATAAATTTTCAGCTTATTAGTTTTAAACAAAATTCTATACCTGTTTCTTTGGAAATTGAAAATGCAAAAGGAACTTCGAAAATTTCTTTATTTCCCCTTACTTCGACAGATTACCAAAAAGCACTAGAATACAGCAGCCCTGCATGGCAAGTGATTCATAGAAATGGAAGGAAGTATGGTGTTATTAATATGGGAATTCTAGAGGTAAGCCAGATACCAGCAATGTTCGGGGAATTATGGGATTGCAGTGCCCTGATTTTCGATATTAGGAATTACCCCAAAGGAACAATGTGGTATATGATAAATTATCTATTTCCAGGAAAAATTATGGTTGCCCGTTTTACTTCCCCGGACATAAATTATCCGGGAACTTTAAGATGGAGTTATGCAGAAGTGGGCTCGGGAGACTTTTCAAAAAATTATAAAAAAAGAATCTATTTACTTTTTGATGAAGAAACGCAGAGTCAGGCCGAATATACAATTATGGCACTTGAGCAACATCCCAAGGCTGTTAAGATTGGAAGTCAAACGGCAGGGGCGGATGGAAATATTTCTTATATGTATTTGCCGGGAGGTATTACCACAATATTTACAGGTCTAGGAGTATTTTATCCGGATTATAGACCTACACAAAGGATTGGTATTGTTCCTGATATTGTTGTTAGACCAACAGTTGAAGGTATTAGAGCAGGTAAAGATGAAGTTTTGGAAGCAGCATTTAGTGATGATTACAGTGAAGTATGGTCAGGTGATGTTCCAATTTCTTTTTCACTAAGCCAGAATTTCCCCAATCCCTTCAATCCCGGTACAACCATTGAATTTGCAGTACCAAATAACGAAATTGAAAATGCCTCATCTTTTCACCACATAACATTAAAGATATATGACATGCTAGGCCGTGAATTGCAAACGTTGGTTGATGAAGAAAAGAAAGCTGGATATTACCAGGTTACTTTTGATGCACAGAAGTATTCCAGCGGAGTTTATTTTTACACACTTAGAGGCCCCGGAGTTAACATGGTAAAGAAAATGATGTTGCTTAAATAAGAAGTGATTTATGAAAAAGGTTGCTTACCTGGGATTGCTTAGTTCAATTTTTCTGCACGGTTTCTGATTCTTCTTCGTAAGAAAATGAAAAATAGGATAATTGCAGGTTGAAACGCTTCTAGATATTTTTAAGAACTTGGTAATCAAATACAAGATATTGTTCATCACTTATGCAGCATGAAATAAAAAAATACCCGGTTAAAGATCCATTACTTAAAAAGTATATTAAATTCTTCTGGGTGCTCTCTGCGGAACATATGCAGGTTTACCATAAACTGATACCGCAGAGAAATATAAATCTAAGATTTAATTTGAGCGAAACTCCGCAGTATATAAGTATGAACGAAAAGGAATACCTGCTGGAAGAAATCTTCTTTTCCGGTTTGCAGGATCATTATCTGAATGCCCAGATGAAATTGACTGGCAAAGTTGATATGCTTGGAATTTGTTTCTTCCCAGATGGTTTTTATCCTTTCGTAAGAATTCCTGTGTCTGAGTTCAAAAATCAAGTACTCGGCACCAACGAAATAGGATTCAAGCAGGTTGGTATTATCGGTGATAAATTAAAGGGTGTTAATGACACTGAATCAAGATTGAATATTCTGGAAAGAGAACTTCTGCGGCTTCTAAATAATTCTGTTTTAATTCCTGAAAATTTCAGAGAAATGTTTAAAGCTCTTAATCAGAAATACAGTTCGGAACAGATATCGGAGTTTTGCAAAAGAAACGATCTCGGTCTGCGTAAGATGGAAAGGATGTATAATAAATATGTGGGAATTCCAGCAAAAACATTTGTTACTCTTAATAGATTTCAAAACTCTCTGAACCAGCTCCTTTATAGAAATATTTCCAAAATGTCGGACATTGCTTTTTATAATGATTATTTCGATCAAACTCATTTCATCAAAGAGTTCAAACATTTTTCCGGAAATACACCAAAAGGCTTTGTTCAGCAAAACAATTCCATACTTCAGATAGGTAAATTAATCTAACTGTCGCTTTCTTACTATTTCTCCTGTCCGGCTCATCATATTTTTCTACCGTAATTACAAAATAAAATGGAGTATCTAATGATTACCGAATTAGTAAAATTCAGCGTGAAGGGAACAACAACGGAAGAAGAAGTGATATCAAAAGCCGGTATCCTGAATGAATTTCAGAAAAAGGAGGATGGTTTCATCGACGCAGAACTTGTAAAATCTGTTGAAGAAAATGTATGGTACCTCATTTACCATTATGAAAACATGGAAAAGGTAAAAGCCATTGGCGAAAAAATGCGTAACTATAAAATTTTTGATGAGTTCACCCCGGTAACCGTTCCCGGGAGTATAAGTGTAACTATTTATCAGCATTTGGAAAAATGGTAGTTCTCGAATTTGCCATTCAATGATGAAAAGTTATCGAAAAAGGAAATAGCAGGTTTCAGACTGTTAAATGGGACTAAAGTCATTATGTAGTTTGTTATGCATTTTATAGCACAGAACCGGATATGGTACTCCGGAAATGGTTTTTTTATCAAAAACTTAGCTTAACTTTAAATACATAATTACGATAATATAGTATATAACTATAGATAATGGGTAGAATATCGTTGCCCCAATCCCAAACTGCAAGGAATACTAACATGAAAACTGCTGACCGAAGAACTATTGGTTACTTGCTATTTCTTTTTTCTATTCTGTTAATGAATGCAAATTTATTGGCAGGTGTAAAAGAAGGACAAAGTTCCAATTCCAACAAACCTGCATCTTATTTTTTGAAACAGATATCCTCGACCAGTTCCGTTGCTAAAATCTTGGCAATAGATAAAACGGTGAATATCAAATTCACTAACCCGACAGATGCAACAAAATATATTACTACTTCGGCCGGAACTTTTAAGGGGGATGTTGATGGTTCCTCCTCCAGTTTTTATTGTGTCGACCTACATCATTATCTTCAGTTTTATACAACCAGTCAGCCCCATACTTATATCGATAATGGAAAAGTAAGCGACCAGCTGGTTTACATATTGAATAATTACTATCCGTTCAAAGCTTATCCTTATACCGGTTCGGCATCATCAGTGCAGATAGAAGCCGCGGCTGTTCAGGTAGCCTTATGGCATTATTCGGATGGACTCGATGCTTCTACGGTAGATGTTGTAAATGTTAAGACAAGAGCTTTACAAATTATTACAGACTGTGATGCGAATTATAAATCATATTATCCTTTCGAAACATTGATAATTGTTCCCGCAAGTCAATCTGTTCCGGTAGGAACAGCAGGTTCCTTTTTTGTTTCAGCATATGATGCATCGGGAAATCCGTTGAGCGGGGTTACTGTTACTCTTTCAGCAAGCGACGGAACTTTAAGTGCAACAACGGTAACAACCAATGCAAATGGGGACACACCAGCTTTTACTTTAACCAAAGGGGCAGGACTTACCGCAACTGTTACTGCATCTGCAAGTGTTATGATACCAAGCGGCACAAGTTATGTTCACTCCGTTGAACCAAATAATTGGCAAAAAATAGTTATTGCCACACCGGCATCAGGTGCAGTCAGAAAAGTGACGTCGGCAGTAACATGGTATATTCCAACAAGCTGTGTATTGAATGGCTATACAACATTCACACAGGGTGGATGGGGAAATAAATGCGGAACCCCCGGAAAAATAAGAGACAGTTATTTCTCTGCTGTATTTCCGAACGGATTTACTCTCGGGGGCACTTATAAACTGACCTTATCTACTGCTGCTAAAGTACGAGATTTCTTACCGCAGGGTGGAACAGCTGCTGCATTTACAAAAAATTATTCGGATGTAACCTCTACAAGTGCCGGAGTTCTGGCAGGTCAGTTGGTAGCATTAAAGATGAATGTCGCTTACAATAATGCCGGAAAGCTCGGAAGCAATCCTACACATCTTGCTGATTTACAGATTGCAACGGGACCTTTTGCAGGTAAAACCGTTAATGAGTTTCTCACTCTAGCAGAAACAGCAATTGGAGGTGGTTCATTAAATGGATTCACATTCTCCCAGTTTAATGATGCGGCAACAGCAATAAACGAAAATTTTGATAATGGCACTGTTGACAAAGGATTTCTTGTATGTGCCAGTACAAACGTAAAAGCTTCTATTGGAGACAAAGTTTGGCTCGATTCTAATAAGGATGGAATTCAGGATTCGGGAGAAAATGGTTTCCAAAATGTAATGGTTAAATTATACGACTGTAGCAATAATTTAATAAGCACAAAAACTACTGATGCGAATGGTAATTATCTCTTTACAAATCTTAATCCGGGCGATTACTATGTTAAATTCGAACTCCCCGCGGGTTACCTGTTTACACTCAAAAATTCCGGTACAGATAAAGAAAAAGATTCGGATGCGGATCTATCAACCGGAAAAACTGTTTGCACTACATTAACTGCCGGAGAGAATGATTTAACATGGGATGCGGGAATTTATCAGGAAACCTGCAACAATAAAATCGGTGATTATGTATGGCGCGACAGTAATGTTAACGGAATTCAGGATTCAGGTGAAAAGGGAATTGAAAACGTTTCAGTTGAATTGCTGCAGGGAACAACCGTTATTGCGACAACCGTAACCGATGCTAATGGAAAATATGAATTTGCAAATCTTGTGAATGGAACTTATGGTGTTAGAGTAGCGAAAGCCAACTATAACTCTGGCGGAGTTTTATTCAATACATCAAATACAAAATGGTACGCAACAAAGAAAAATCAGGGAAGCGACGATGCAAAGGATAGTGACGCGATAAAGGAAGAAATTGTAACAGTTACTTTGAATTGTGCTAATAATGTGACAGTTGATTTCGGTTTCTATAAAACATGCATTACCATTACAAAAACTGCTAATAAGACAACTGCCGGTATTGGTGATAAGCTTACATACACCTTCACGGTTGAAAATTGCGGAGATATCCAGCATCATGGCGGTATAGACATTTTTGATAAAATGCTTAACACCGTATCTCCATATAAAATAAAACATATTGATTTACTTGATCCTGCCGGTTCAACATCTTTCACAATGGACTATACGGTTAAGAGTTCCGATTGCGGAGATTTGATTAATGAGGTAACTGCCGAAGGGCACCCGGTGGACGGTTCGGCTTATGTAACTGATAAATCTACATTCACCGTTAAAGTGGAATGCGGAACCCCATCCACTACAGATTGGAGTGTTACTCTTCCATCGGATCAGACATTATGCGAATATGAACCTCGTCAGATTACCCTTGACGGAAGTGTAAAACTTACTCCAAATCCAAGTAACGGTTATCTTGTAACTTCCTGGAAGGTTGTATATCCTAATGATGGAAGTGTTGATAATACCGCGCACACAGTAAAGACTCCTCTTACCGGCAGTACTAATTTCCAGATCGTTGTATCATGGCCCGGAATAAGAGCAGTAGATTCTAATGTTGAAATTCAATACTCTGTTCTTGTTCTTGATTTTAATGAGAATCCGCTCGGTTCCGAAGTGAAGAGAAGAATTTACTGGACTCCTCAGGTATGTGCGCCCCCGCCATCAAATGATGCTGACCTGAAAATTGAGAAATCATCAAGTTCCGAAAATCCAAAATGCGGAGACCAATTTACTTATACAGTAAAAGTTACCAACCTTGGACCTGGCGAGGCTAAAGCAGTCCAGGTAACAGATTTACTCCCCGGCGGTTTAATTTATCAGTCAAGCACATCGTCTCAGGGAACATATGTAAATGGAACCGGGTTATGGGTTGTTGGCAATTTGGCAAACAGTGCTTCTGCTACAATGACAATTTCCGTTAAAGCTGATTGCGATGAAATCAACAGTTCTACTTTTGATCTGGGAGCCGCAAAAGATTTCAACTTATTCGTTCTTCAGGATCTGAATCAGCCTTCATCCGATACCGAAGGTAAAGTAGCCGTTGGCGGAAATGCAACATTGTCATTCTATAGTGTCGGTGATAAACTGACTTCGAACAGCGGGGATGTTTTAATTGTCGGCAAAACTTTAACATACACAAGCGGTAGAGTATACAATGGTAATGTGGTTTATGGATTTTCAACAAATCTTCCAATTTATGCTACTTCGGTAGATGGAACAATTCGCCAGGATAACCTGATTAATTTCGGTGCGGCAAAAACTTATCTCGAAAATCTGTCAACTACGTTAAGCGGTTATTCTGTTAACGGAACTTATACTAATCAATACACAACTCTGGCTCTGAAAGGAACTGACCCATATCTGAATGTATTCAAAATAAAAGGAAGTGAAATTACCGCCACCCGCAGTTTCGAGGTTGATGTTCCTAACGGATCTGCAGTTCTTATTAATATCGATGGAGACGGATTTGACATGGAGCGGCGGTTTGGAAATCAGAGGAACAGCAATTAGTAATGTTCTATATAATTTCTACGAGGCAAAATCTTTCATAATCAGAAATATTGATGTGCGCGGTTCTATTCTTGCACCGTTTGCAGCAATTAATTTCGACTCCGGTGTTCAGAATGGTCAGATGATTTGTAAATCATTAACCGGTAAGGGACAGTTTAATAATACATTGTTCTATGGAAATATCCCGGCAGATAAGCAGATTACTAATTTTGCATCTATCAGCGGTATGTTAACAAACGATCCTAATTTAACCAACAATAGTGCAAGCAAGCTTGTTGTTGTAAATAAGACAAATCAAACACCTGGAGGAGGCACTCTTGGTGATGGTTCAACCGGCGGAACATGGCAGCAGGTTGGTTCGTTTGCAAGCAACGAGATAGTTTACTCTCTCACATTCGATGCAAGCGGTAATCAGTATAGCGGAACAATGGGTGGAAAGATTTACAAATCTGTTGACGGTGGTAAGAACTGGACCTTAATAAATAAAGATATGAATGTTGGCTGGATATGGTCCTTAACCTTCAATAACAATATTCTGTTTGCAGCTACCGAAGTAGGCGTTTATAAATACAACGGAACTACATGGAGTTTAACAAATCTTAAAGAAGTTGATGTTCGCGCTATTACATCTACCGGTTCTGTTCTCTACGCCGGAACCTGGGGTAAAGGTGTTTATACATCAGCAGATAACGGAACTACATGGACTCTAATTGAAACTGGAATGGAGATATTCAAAGCTGTTCAGTCAATAACAGTTAATAAAAACGGTGATGTATTTGCCGGAACGGCGGGCGGAGGTATTTATAAACTCTTTAAGGGAGAAAGCAAGTGGTATAAATACGAGTGCGGTAATAATATTATCTGGGCTCTCGGCGCCAGCGAAAATACTCTTTATGCTTCTGCATACGGTGGCGGTTTCTATCGCTCGGTTGATAACGGCTCTAACTGGGAAAAGACTTCTCTAGATCAGCCATATATTTATTCAATTAATACGGATAAAGATGGAAAGGTATTTGTAAGCTCCTGGACAAGCGGTGTATCCACTTCTATTGATAACGGCGCTACCTGGACTCCACTCGGTATGAGCGGATTCGGTGTAAGCTGCCTGGTTTCATCTCCAAAACAAGGGGAAGTATATGCCGGAACAACCGAAGGAAAGGTTTATAAAATCTCATTCAAATCGGTTGGAATAGAGAATTACGGAGTAATTCCCGGCGAGTATAAACTTGCACAGAATTATCCTAATCCGTTTAACCCGACGACGACAATCGAATTTGCATTGCCGAAAGCCGGTAAGTATTCTCTTAAGGTATACAACCTGCTCGGACAGGAAGTGAAGGAATTGCTTGACCGGGATATGACGGCAGGAACATTCAAAGTATCTTTTGATGCTTCTAAACTTGCAAGCGGAATGTATATTTACAGACTTAGCGGTTCTAATGTTAATATTGCCAGGAAGATGATACTGATTAAATAGCCGAAAAGATAAGGTTCAAGATATAAGATTCATCTTGTGATATGAAATTCTATCTCACAGTAAAAGCCCCGGTAAACAAGCCGGGGCTTTTTGTTATTGTTAATTACAATCATAGTAAGAATTAACCATGTGGAAAATTTTTTAAGTAAATTGACAATTATAATTTACCATAAATGGAGATGAAATAATGGAAGTAAAAATTGAAGATGGCAAGCTGGTTATTAAAATTGATTTACAGGAACCAACTCCAAGCGCCTCAGGAAAAACATTGGTGGTGGCTACAACTCATGGAAATATGACTACCCAGTGTGTTATTAACGGTAAAAATGTTGTTATCGGATTAAATGCCTATATAAAGAAATAGTTAACAAAAACTTTTCCTATTCCTCACCATCACCATCCAGGAGTTTTTCTGCTTCTTTCATAGAAGGGACGTAATGGATTTTATATTGCTCAATTTGTACCGTATTGTTGGCAAACTGAATTAAACCAATTTTCGAAGTGCCGACCACTCTTACAATTCTCTTAACCCCTTTTTGAATGAGCAAAACATTAATTTCTTTCAATACTATTCCCCCTGCTTCATCTGCGCGAATTAATTTCGAGATATCATTGATGACATCAAAACCGGTCTTTAGTGAGGCAACGGAAGATTCAATTGCAGCTCTGGCCTTTTTCGCTTCTTCAAGAGAAAGGATTCCATTTATCGTGATGTATAACCTGTTTTTCCCTATTTCCGTATGTATTTTATACATTATCTGTTACTCCAAAGTTTATAAAAAAAAATGATTCATAAAACAGAACATATTATTCACTACATATAGGTAATTAAGAACAAATCAAAAATTCATGCACAAATATAACAATGTCATTCATTTTCAAAAGAAGTAATAAACTCTTAGCTTAGAAATGAATCGGGATATCGAATCCCCGCAAACCCCAGATATTGTAAAAAACAATGATTTGATTAATTCCGGTGTCCACTCGAAGAAAATTATTGTTCAATTAATAGAACAAAAGTAATTTTGATACATCAAAATGAATAAAAATAAAAGATTATTCTGGCACCATGGTTGTGATGATTGAAAAAACAATTCGGGAATAAATATGAAAAAGCTTCTACTAATTTTAATGCTTGTTTTTACTCTCTCTTTATCTGCCCAGCACAAATATGGAACCGTTAAATTTGGAATGTTTGCACCGGGTGCAACCGAAACCGGATTTGTCATTGGTTATGAAGGGGGCTGGTATATTGATGATAATTTGATCGTGGGGTGGAGTGCTGATTGGTTTCATAAAAAGTATGTAGATGCCAAGCTGGTGAAAGAATACAATGAGTTTTATGGAACAATTCACAGCGAATTGAATGAATTAAGGGCAAATACTAATCTTCACTCCGTACCTATTATGGGAACGGCTACCGGGAATTGGGAAGTAGCCCGAGAATAAGAGCTTTTGTTACCGGTTCTGCCGGTGTTAATGTTCTTCTTGTTTTCTACCGTAGTTATGAAAATCCGGATGAGGATGAATTCCAGGGAGCATTTGATTTTGCATGGCGTTTGGGAGGGGGCTTTCAATATGAACTGGGTGAAAGATCCGATTTAATTGTTGAATTGGCTTACCATAATTCCGAACCTAGCTGGACATATGATGTGAAAGATTCCAATACCGGAAGGAGAAGAACTTTTGAACGTAAGTTTGATATGAGCGGATTAATGTTCCGCGCCGGATTTAGATTTTATTTTTAGTATTAGCACAAATCCCCCGTTCCGGGGGATTTGTCTTTTTTCCATTTACATTATTAAATTCCTACCGGTATTTCTTTTCTAAAGACAATTACAACCTTGGAGCATATAAAGTGAAAGAGAGAACTCTTCCAAACCTGTTTGAGGAAAGTGTTAAGCAATTTAGCGGAAACATTTTAATGTGGGAAAAAACGTCCGATAAATATATCGGTTCCACGTACTCAGATATTCAAAAGCTCGTTCATAAATTTGCTGCCGGGTTAATCAAATATGGAATAAAAAAAGGGGATAGAATTGGATTAATCTCCGAAGGAAGAAACTACTGGGTTGTTGGTGAACTTGGAATTCTGTTTTGCGG
>CAXXKQ010000027.1:0-95688 GCA_963676535.2 Prolixibacteraceae bacterium
ACTGTAAAGGTACAGGTACTGGTGTTCCCCGAACTATCTTTTACGGTATAGGTAACCGTGGTTGTTCCAACAGAAAAAGTGGATCCTGGTGATTGTGATTTAGTCCAAACCAAACTGCCTGAAGCTGTACAATTATCTGTTGCAGTTGGTTCAGTCCAACTTACAAGCGCACCACAAGCTCCCGGATCATTGGTGGTAATAATATTTGTCGGACAACCAGCAATCACCGGAGCAGTATTGTCTACCACCGTCACGGTAAAAGTACAGGTACTGGTATTTCCAGAACTATCTTTTACCGTATAGGTTACCGTGGTGGTGCCGACAGGGAAAGTGGCTCCCGATGAATGGGATTCGGTCCATGCCAAACTGCCCGTGGCTGTACAATCATCCGTTGCTTCTAGCTTAGTCCACGTGGCAGAGCGTGCACAGGAAGTTGCACCTGAACCGGTTAACTGAGTGATATTATTGGGGCAATTGGATATTACAGGGGCTGTGTTATCAGCAAAACTAACTGTTGTTGAACCAATGTATGAACAACCTGCTGCTGTAGTACCTTTTATGTAATAAGTTCGTGATATTGTTGTTGTTTGAGTAGTTGGTGAAGTACTTGCCCCTGCATCCAACCAATAAGTGTAAGTTAAATCAGGCGTTCCTCCGGGAGCAACTGCCTTTATTAAATCAGCAGGAGTACCCGGGCAAACGGTAATATTTTTTGTTGTAAATGTTGGAAAAGGATTAATTACAACAGCTGTACTGACTGTCTGAGTTGAACACCCTACAGGAACATATTCATAGGAAATAGTAACCGTTGTTGTTGTCGTTATGGTTGAAGATGTAGGAAGTGTTAAAAGGCCGGTTGAGGGATTAACATACAGCACGGCGGGATCAGAAGAAGAATATTTACCTCCCTTTTCACCAACTTGGGTAACACTTGCTGTTCCTCCCGTCGGGCAGAATGGATCATTATAATTTATAGCTGTTCCAAGATCAATATTGGATTGAATAACCGGTTGAACAAAATCAACAGCGTTATTACTTGATTCTGTTGACCTTGTTTTTATCATTATTGTTTTAACTTTTATCCACAAGCAAGGATCAAAGTATCTAAACAAATCTGTCATATTAACCGCAACTTCAACAAATTCATTGGCAGCATAGCTATTCCCTTGAATCTGCAACACCGAGGGAAGATTAGATACCGTTCCAGCGTTTGATGCTGACCAATAGATCCCAGAAGATGGCAGCCCTGTTGGCAAAACATATTGCCAAACTCCACCCACATTCTTCCATAAATAAAAAGTAGTAACAGCCGTAGTTCCACCACTCGGGTATTCAACCTGGATCAACATATCATTTTCTGTTCGTCCACCATTGGGTCCTGTGCTTGAAAAACCACCAGAGCTACCCGTGCCTGTTGTTACCAAAGGGTTTTGAAGAAACTCGATATCAAGGTATGCGGTACCATTTCCTGCCTCCCTATCAGCTGCAACAAATAACCATTGCTTTGAATCAGCACCACCTGTACCTTCTACTGATCCAAGAAAAAACATGGCATTATTAATATTGGCTTTTGGAGGTGATGCTCCTGCAGTTTTCCATGTCCACAAATTTGGATCTCCATTAAAATTAGCTGAAGAGAATACTTTGTCTGTATTGCTAATCCCATCTTTAATTAAAAGCAGATGATCAGTATAAGAAGATGTACCATCATCATTAAAGACAAAACCGGGAGATGGATCAGTTAACTTTTTGAACCAATCCCCCCATCCATTGGTCGTTCCTGCACGCACATTTCCATCAATTTCAAAGCCGCCACTTGGTTCAGTTACGGGTATATTTTGAAGTCCCTGTCCCCAGGAACTCATTCCCAAAATCATCAATCCTGCCATCAGAACTAACGCTTTGGTGTTCCATTTAAATTTCCCAACCCCTTTTATCGATTGGACATTTTTTAAAGTAAATATTTTCATAACAGCTAAATTTAATCTTGAAAAGCAAAATTGTTATACACCTTTTGAATGATAGAAGAAAAAGTAAAGCCTATTCAGGAATTACTTCCAACTGATGATATAACTGAATTCGGGAAATACGGGCAATTAAAATTTTGTCTATAACAGAATAGAGGTAAAGTGACTTCATATTGTTTGTTTTTTATGATTTCGTAATAAACAACTGCTGAGATTGAAGTACACCTTCACAATTCAGCTATTAAATATAAAGGAAAAAATTGAATGAAAATTAATATTTACAAGCCCAATGTTCTAAAACCACTGTTCAACTATCAAAAAGCTACTTTCAGTGATCAAAATATTTATGTTTTATTAATAAAAAATCAAACAAAAAGCCTTATGAAATATGGATAGTTATTTTAATAGACCCATCAAAAAGGTCGAAAATATTTTTTTGTCTAAGCAAATTTTTAGACTAACTATACCGTGAAGAGACAAAAAAAAATTGAAATGAAAGCAGACTAATCAGATTGATTCTTAAATTCAATTTCAGGAATTAACTGACATTCAAATTTTGACTAATTAACTCTATTTGATAGTTTTGAGTTCAGAAATAGGCATGCAATATCTGGTGATTAATTAACTCACTTTTGCTAATTCTTCATTTTGAAATTTATTTCTTCTTATTCACCCGTCAATTAATAGCAACATATTTGATTACATCTAAAATATTTCTATTTTTGCGCCTCCTATTTTTAGGTATAAAGTATTCATGTTTAATTAATTTAGATGTTTTATGAAAAACCAGTATGAAACCGTTTTCATCATTACTCCCGTTTTATCTGATGCTCAGGTAAAGGAAACGGTAAAAAAATTCAGGGACATCATCACCGAACACGGTGGAGAGATTGTCAATGAAGAGGACTGGGGATTACGCAAATTAGCTTATCCCATTCAAAAAAAATCGACAGGGTTTTATCAACTCTTCGAATTTGCCGCCGACCCTTCGTTTGCAAAAACGTTGGAAACTCAATTCAGACGCGACGAACGTATCATTCGCTTCTTAACTTTTGCGAAAGATAAATACGCCGTTGCTTACAGCGAAAGAAGAAGAAATAAATCAAAAGCTAAAACTGAAAAGGAGAACTAAGGTATGTCAGCAAATCAAGGAGAAATCAGATATTTGACCCCGCCGACGGTTGAAATCAAGAAGAAAAAGTATTGCCGCTTTAAAAAGAACAAAATCAAATTTGTTGACTACAAAGACCCGGAATTTCTCAAAAAATTCCTGAACGAGCAAGGTAAAATTTTACCACGTCGTATTACCGGAACCTCTCTGAAGTATCAGCGAAAAGTGGCCAAAGCAGTTAAAAGAGCCCGTCATCTCGCGTTACTGCCTTATGTTACTGATATGATGAAATAATTTTAAAGCGAAAAAGAAATGGAAGTAATATTATTGCAGGATGTTGCACGACTGGGATCGAAAGACGACGTTGTCAGCGTAAAAAACGGTTACGGCCGCAACTACCTGATCCCTCAAAAAATGGCTGTTATTGCCACCGACTCAGCAAAAAAGGTATTGGCTGAAAACACTAAACAAAGGGCACACAAAGAAGCAAAACTTAAAGATATTGCTTTAGCAGTGGCTGAAAAACTCAAAACTGTTCAATTGGTTATTGGAGCAAAAACCAGCAGCACCGGAAAAATTTTCGGTTCGGTTAACACCATTATGCTGGCCGAAGCCATTAATGCCAAAGGGTTTGAAATCGACCGCAAACAGATCATGATTTCAGACGACAGTGTTAAGGAAATTGGAAACTATACCGCAAAAATCAAATTACACAAAGAAGTAATTGTAGAATTAAGCTTCGAAGTAGTTTCTGAATAACTAGTTTAATTCAAGTATTTACAATACAGAATTCAAGCATTTTCAAACAAACAGATAGAGCCACTCGTCCTCACATACGGGTGGCTTTTTTATTGCCTCCTCCCAAACGATATTTTTCTAATCAGGTAACCTCGCCAGCGAGCTCCCGTACACGCGATACATAATTCAAACAACTACTAAAATGAAAAAGCTCCTGACCTGCATTATACTTCTCATCAGTCTGATTTTGTTTTCTGAATCATCCAGGGCTCAAAACCAGGAACCCACAAAAAGCCGAATAGAGACAATCGACGGAAACGAATTCATCGGAATTATTCTGGAACAAAACAGCCAGCAGGTGCGGATAAAAACTGATAACCTGGGAGAAATCACGATTAAGGTCGCCGACATCAAAAGAATATCTGATATTACCCTGGCAAAATCAAAAAACGGTATATACTGGCTCGACAATCCTCAGGCAACACGCTACTTCTGGGCTCCAAATGGGTACAATCTGAAGGCTGGTGAAGGTTATTACCAAAATGTCTGGATCTTTTTTAATCAGGCTGTTTATGGCCTGACCGATCATTTTTCGGCAGGGATGGGAGTTATTCCCACTTTTCTGTTTGCCGGAGCATCGACTCCAGCCTGGATCACCGCCAAATTCTCGGTCCCGGTCGTCGAAAATAAATTCAATTTGGGAGTCGGTGCATTAATGGGAACCGTTATTGGTGAAGAAAATACAGGATTCGGGATTCTCTATGGAATTTCAACTTTTGGATCAAAAGATAAAAACCTGAATATTGGTTTGGGATGGGGATATGCCGGTGGAGAAATGGCGAAAAACCCAACCGTTAATATCAGCGGAATGATCAGAACAGGCGCTAAAGGATATTTCATTACCGAAAATTATTTTATCGGAACACCCGATGAATTTGTGGTAATGATGATGATTGGAGGACGAAGAATCATTAAACATGCAGGCCTCGATTATGGTTTTGTTATTCCGCTTGGAGCTGAAATGGATAGTTTTGTCGCTGTTCCCTGGCTTGGGTTCACCATTCCATTTTAATTTCAAGGCTGAATGACAATCCCTTCTGTCGTAAACGAAATACCCTGTTGACCGGTCGTTCCAATCATGATTCCCTGAAAATATGGTTTTTGTGCACCGGCTTTGGCGCCCCATTCCACCACAAAATTAGCGCCTACTCCCCCTGTGTCATCTTTATTTTCAACTACAAATTCAACTGATTCCATCGGTTTGATGAGCAAAGTGGAATCATTGTATCGTCGTACTTTTTGTCCTCCTGAATTGTAGTAGTCAATTGAAAAAATATAGATACTGTCTTTAAACGAAGTATTCCGGATACTTAAAGTTGCTGTCAGCGAAAAGGTATGGTGCGAATCGACAAAGTAGATATCACTGTAAATAGGGACATAAACCTGCTCCTTTCGTGGAAACATCGATTTATCTGCCTGAATGAAATGATAATCCGAATGGTGTCTGGTTTCAGCAGGTTTGTCCGAATTGCACGACATCAGAAAAAACAATCCAAGAATTGGGACTAATAACGGCTTCATAACTTCATATTTGATTCATACTGTTGCCCTAAATTAATGAATTTAAACCAGTCCACCTCAAAAAAACTGGAATCACCGCGATAAAATATTAGCCAAAGCGCATGGAATGCTGCAGTTGTCGTTATCCAGAATTACACCATCACTGCTAAAACTATTTTTGGAATTTTAGTTTTAAAAAGTGTATTATTTGGCTATAATGACTATAAATCAACACAAATATTCGGTAATTAATTTTGAATCGTTAATTTTACCACAAATAAATAATTATGAAAGAAGCCGCAAATTGCCGGAACATCCGGGAAATTAGAGTTGGTATTGATGAGATTGATTACCAAATTCTTGCATATTTAAGGAAACGGATGGAATATGTAGAAGCCATTGTGAAATATAAATCAGATCCGGATGAAATTGTTGCCAGGGAACGTCAGTTGAAATTATTGCAAAAACGAAGCGAATGGGCCATGGAATTCGGACTTGACCCCGGGCTGATTGAAGAAATGTACAAAACATTGATAAACTGGAATGTGCGGAAAGAAATGGAAATTTTCAGAAGCAAAGAAAAATCGAACGTTTAATCAAATAACCAAACTAAATAATAACAGAATGTATAAGAAAGATATTAAAGTAGTTGATTGCACCGTGCGCGACGGCGGATTGATGAATAAATGGCAGTTTAGCGACGAATTTGTTAAAGGAGTTTACGATGCCTGTGTAGAATCTGGCGTTGATTACATGGAAGTTGGCTACATCAGCAGTGAAAAAGCATTCAGCCGCAAAGAAGTCGGCCCCTGGAAATTTTGTGCCAATCAGGATTTGCGAAGAATTGTAGGTGAAAACAACACCAAACTGAAGTTATCGGCCATGGCAGATATTGGTCGAATTGACCTGGACGATATTCCGATGGCTGCAGACAGCGCCATCGATATGATGCGGGTTGCCTGTTATGTACACCAAATGGACAAGGCGATTGCCCTGGCTCACCATTGCATGGACAAAGGATACGAAACCACCATTAACCTGATGGCTGTTTCGAAAGTTAATGAACGCGATTTGGATGAAGCGTTATCAGATGTGGCCCAGTCACGAGTGCCGATTTTTTATCTGGTCGATAGTTTTGGCAGCATGTATTGTGAAACTATTCAGCATCTTCTCGAAAAATATCAGAAAGCCCTGCCTGATAAAGAAATAGGAATTCATGCACATAACAACATGCAGTTGGCGATGTCGAATACCATTACTGCATTAATGGGAGGAGCAACTTATCTTGATGCAACCTTGCTGGGCATGGGGCGTGGCGCCGGAAACTGCCCGGTCGAAATCCTGATTGCTTTCCTGAAAAACCCGAAATATCGTCTTCTGCCTTTGCTGAAAGCAATACAAGAACAGATTTTACCCTGGCAGGAGAAAATCGACTGGGGTTATCATGTTCCCTATCTGATTACCGGGGCATTGAACGAACATCCACGCAGTGCGATGGCCTGGATGGATTCGGAACGAAAACACGATTTCGTGTCGTTCATGAAAGAAATGCACGATTACGAATTACTGGAATAAAAATCAATAGGATATTATTCATCAAAAAAGAGAACTTGCGTTCTCTTTTTTAGTTAAAAAACCACTTTTAGCAATAAGGTTGGAGTAAACGGAACAGCCTCGGAATATACGCGGACATACGGTTATTGGCATAGCTATTCAACGTATCAACCGACAAGGTATCCTGCAATTGGTATAGAAGTCAATGGGTCTGGTTGTTGTAATAACCGCCTCCAAACTCAAGTTGATGACCATTTAACAGGGTCAGTGTATTGTCCACTCTAAGCGAATTTTCAAAAGCTTTGTTTCCGGTATTCGCTTTATCTTTATTGTAAATATCCTCGGTATTCGAATAGCAACCCTACTTTTGACTTGAAGTTTTTTTCAGGCTAATTTGAAAACAGAAATAAAAAGCCGGAAAAGCTGAGTATCGACTCGCTCTCCGGCTAAATATTCAGTTGGAATTGATTGATTTATTCTTCTTTCTTTTTGATTCCGAATTGCGGATCAATTTTCAAGAATTTGGCAATGAACATGCCCGGAATCGCACAGATGATCACGTAAATAAAGAAATGTTCATAACCAAGTAACTGCTGCACCTTTCCGCTGATCATTCCCGGAAGCATCATTCCCAGGGCCATCAGGGAAGTAGCCAGCGCAAACTCGGCTGTTTTGAATTTACTTTCGCCAACATAATACAGCATGTACAACATGTAGGCCGTGAATCCGAATCCGTAGCCAAACTGTTCGAGGGCAATAGAGGCGAAAATGCTCCAATGCAATGCTTCGGGCTGGTAGTTCGATAAATACAGGTACACCAGAATTGGAAAGCTCATGATCAGCGACATGGGGGAAATCATTTTTTTCAATCCAAATTTAGCCGCCACGATTCCTCCTGAGATTCCACCCAACGTGAGAAAAAGCGGAGCAGTTATCCCATAAGCCATTCCGTATTGTGCCGTAGTGAGCCCCAAACCGCCTTTTTCAACCGGATCGAGAAAAAACATGGGAACTACTTTGACCAGTTGTCCTTCTCCCAACCGATAGATCAGGAAGAAAATTACCGACGGAATCACTCCAGGCTTGGTAAAAAATGAAACAAATACGTCTTTAAAAGCTGATAATCCCTGTTTTATTTTCTCTGCCCCAATGACTTCAGGTTTGGGCAGGATAATTTTATGGTAAAACGCCAGCAACAGTAATAATATCCCCAGGCAAGCCATCGATACCGACCAGGCAAATTGTGTATTTCCGGCAGTGGCCCGGTAGGTGGAGGTGATTTGCTGTTTCAGTTTATGGTCAACCCTGAATACCGAAAGCCGGGGCTTGTTCCAGTCGTTTTCGGTGAACTCAAAACGCGAACCCAATGCCAGTGAAATATCTTTACTCCCTTTGGCGAGTTTTAAGTTTACAACCACTTTTTCACCTTTAGCCGGCGGGGCCGAAAGCGCCACATAAACCAGCGCACTGTCGGTTTTGGTTTGCAGGTTGTATAGCGGAAGTTTTATATGCTGCGGAAACATCAGGATTTTCGGTTCGCCTGATTCGGCTACCAACTTAATAGAATCCGGATTAATGGCAGTTGGAGTATTTCCTGCCACCGTTTGTACATCAACGGTAACCGGTTTTAGTCCGGTGTTACTTTCGATGTAACCTGCAATGATCGGGAGCAGCCCCATCGCTGACAGCATGGCCAATCGATAAAAAGTAGAACGTATGCCTACAAACAACGACTGATTATGTTGATCGAGGCCCAGCATATAAAAACCATCGGCAGCAATGTCGTGGCTGGCCGAAGAAAATGCAATAATAAACAAAACGCCGATCGACAGGGCATAATAAACCGGTAATTGCAAGACCAATGCCAGAGCAATAAAGGCGCATCCCAAAAGCAATTGGGTTGAAACCACCCAGTTCCGTTTGGTTGAATTGGTATCAATAAAAGGTCCCCATGCAAATTTGATGGCCCACGGAAGATAGATTAAACTTGTCCAGAAGGTAATCGAAGCACCGTCGATACCCAGGGATTTAAACATGACCACCGAAGTGAGCATGGCAATGGCATAAGGCATTCCCTGATAAAAATACAAGCTGGGTACCCAAACCCAGGGATTTCGTTGCTTCGATGGATTAGCAGTTTTATTTTTGGTCATTTTTAAAGATTTACTTTTTTATAAATTCTTACATAATCAATGTCGTGGTACTGAGGAAAAACAGTTGTTGAATCAGGATTTCCCGGCCAACTGCCTCCTATTGCAGTATTTAGAATCAGGTAATGCGGGGAATGTGGCACTCCAACCGTTGCGGTATGGACCAGTTTATCGTCGATATACCATCGTATGGAATCGTACTCCCATTCAAGAGCATAAATGTGAAAATCGTCGGCAAAAGAATAATCAGCCGTGAATTTTGCCGATGAAGTTTTCTTTTCGCCTTTAAATGTATAGTAATGAAATGTGGCATAAAAAACTTTTGGTTCATGCCCAAGATATTCCATGATGTCGATTTCAGTATACCAGGGCCTGAACTCGGGAATTGAAGATTCTTTTCCATTAGCTATTGCTTCCTGCATGGTATATTCCATGATCCAATCCCGGTTTTGAGGATAGAGCCAGTAGGCTGGCCATAATCCCTGTCCTACGGGAAGTTTGCCCCTGATTTCAATCCGGCCGTATGTAATGGCAATAATATCTTTGGTGTCAAGTCTTCCGCTTGTATAATGTTGGCTGCCAAAATCCCGCTTACTGCTTTGAATCCGGAGATTCCCATTTTTTAAGTAAACTTCGTCGGGAATGTAATATTGTAGTTCTCCGTGTTTACTAGTCTCCCGTGTCAACACATTCCATTTGGCAGGATCAAGTTTGCTTCCATCAAATTCATCGCTCCAAATTAACTTCCACTGTTTTGTATTGCTTTTTATTTCACGCTGACCAAATGAAAGATTGTTATTCAGGCCGAGAATCATAACCAGAAATAATGCAATCACATTTTTTTTCATAGAAATATTAGTTTTAAGTCATTGGGCTACCCGGGATTTTGAGAATCAAAATTCTTAATATTCTTTCGAAATACTTGCCCCCCGGAAATAGTGCAGCAGTATCTCGTCATATTTGTATCCTTTGGCGCCCATCATGGCGGCGCCAATCTGGCAAAGACCAACGCCGTGCCCCCAGCCAGCGCCGGTCAGAACAAATTCGGCAGGAATGCCATCCTTTATATTCAGCTTATCGACCACAAAAGCAGAGCTGTATAAATGGGATTCGGATAAAGTCTTGCGGATTTCCAGTTCTTTCCCGATGGTCAGCGTTAGTTTGCTTCCCACTATTTTTAGCTTTTTCAGGCGACCTGATTTGCCACGCTCCATCGGGATCAGATCAAGAATATCACCAAAATCTATACCCGATTTACGGGCAATTAACTCAGCCAACCCGGCTTGTTGATAAACCAGTTTCCAACGGTAAAAATCCTTGGTTTCCTGATCATAGTCATTCAATATCTGCGAAAGGACTTCCCTGTCGTGTGTGTTGCAAAAGGCAGGAGGAGATTGTCGAATCCATTTTTCGGCAGCTGATTCACTGGTCAGATTGGTGTCAAAACCTTCCGGAGTTAACGGATTATCAATGATGGCCTGAAGGTAGGGATGCACCTCGGGCTCCCAAACGTTTTCGAAAGTTTCGGCAATTCCGCCACAGCTTTTAGAGAAGCGGGCATCACAGATTTTGTCGCCGTTCATCAGCAGCATTCCCCGTGTTTCGTTTATGGCTTGTTCAACCAGTGGTGTCGACTGGCGGGTAATTCCCTGGTAGCGCTGACAATGATCGTCAGCACACACATCAAAATTCAGGTGATCTTCTCGGTCGTACCAGCGAATGTATTCGTCGCTGGTTTCGGTGATGCTCTGGTAGATTTTGCCTGACTGCTTCAGCTCTTTGCCTTTTTCGATCTGGGCCAGCAACCACGAGCGCGAAATGATGGCATGAGCCTTCAGCAATTCGAGACTGCTGGTGGCGCTCATTTCCGACGAAATAACACTGATCAGGTAATCTTCGAGCGGAAGGATATTGATTGCTGTCAGCTTTTCGTTTTCGATCATGATTTTCAGCGAGCCTTTAAACCGTTGATCTTCTTTTCGCTCCCAGTGAAACTGTATACCAATGGTCACATCATCTAAATCGAATGATGCTTCGTGATAACGGACAGGTTCAAAAACCAATGACTCTTCATTAGTCATTTCTCCGTTAAGCCAGATATGGCCATCTATGTATTCCACTTTCTGGATTCCTTCGAATGGTACTCCATTCGGGGTAAGCAAATATCTTTCGTTCAGCCTGAAAATAATTTCGGGCTGATACATGATTCCAATTTGTAGTTTGGGTTCGAGCATAAATTCAAAGTTTCAAGTTCCAAGTTTCAGGTTTGCTCGTTGAATATTCAATATTGGTTATTCAACATTGGATATTTCACATTATAAACACAATTCCAACACCGGGTAAACAGGTTCCGCAAAACCAAATTTCCGGTAAAGTTTTTCACCATCTTTTGAGGTATGTAAGGAAACCTTACTGATTCCGCGACGCAGGGCTTCGTTCAGAAGTTCCTGCAAAATCATGGCCGAAATGCCTTTGCGACGGGCAAACGGAACGGTGTACATGTTCAGGATATCTCCTTCAAGGTACAATGATTGGTTGAAATCGCCAGGTATTTTTTTGATTACCATCGCGCCGAAGCTTAATATTTCGCCATTCAGCTCGGCCAGAAAAGCAAAAAAACGGTTCTCAGCCAAAGCCTGGGAGAAATATTGGTTTAACTCTGTTTTCAACTGTTGCTGGTATTCTTCACTGCGCTCCCCCTGCATTTCGGCCAGGTAAGCCATCCGATAGGTCGTTAAAAGATCAACATCTTTAGGGCCAATTTCTCGAATCCGAATTTTGGATAAATCAATTTGCATACCGATTAGCTTTTTGTTCGACGATAAAATAAAATCAACTATTTTTTCAAATTTGTAACTTGTCGTACCAATTTGAAAAATTAAAGTTCAGCTTCACTGGTTATTAAATCAAAACGGACTTTTTGATTTACTGATTACTAACTTAGTAAATATTGTGGAGTGTTTCTGCAGTTGGGCTACCAATTTTGCAGAATTGTTGTATAACAGGAAATAGTAAACCATTTTCGGTCTCAAAAATAAGACTGTAGCTGACAAGAGTACAAAAAATTATCAACCACCAGATCAGTCTGTTATAACAAAATATTGTCACAAGGAAACACCATGATCTATAATCAAATCTGATAAATAATCTGATTTTTTATTTTTCAGGAGCAATTGTGTCCGAGAGTTGGCCGCTAATTCTTTTTAGCTCAATTTCGGCAGATTTACAATTATAGGTCGATTGTAACAACCTGTTTTCTGCATCCATCAGTTTTTTCTGTGTTTCGCGTAGTTCTACATCATTCAATGCGCCGAGCTTATATTTTTCCTGGGCAATATTCCAGTTCAGGTGAGCAAACCTGATATTTTCCTGTTCAAAACGGAGCAGTTTCTGATTGGTTTGAAAATCGTTGTAAACTTGCTGAAGATCGGCTTCGAGATTAATTTTTTGTAATTCAGCATCCTGTCGGGCTGTTTCTTCCTTTATTCTGGCCACCTGTAACTTTTGATTGTTGGTAAATCCGTTAAACAAATTATAACTCAGAGTTACACCAGCTGAAAAACCTAAATTCCGGTTACTGGTAAAGGTACCAACGTCTGAAAGTGATTTGTTATAGGAATACGCTGAATTAATGTTTAAACGTGGCAATCTGGCAGTTTTAACTTCTTTGATGGCCAGGTTGGCCAAATTAATTGCACTACGCGCTTCCTGCAATTCGGGACTTTGCAATTGAACTTTATTCCAAAGATCTTCATAAACCAGAATTTCATTTCCAGGAATCCAGGTTTCGACCAATACCTCCGATTTCAACTCTCGACAAAGTAAAAGATTGAAGTCGGAAATCGAATTTGTTACAACGGTCAATTGTTTCATATAATTGGCGCTGTCGGCATTCATATCAACCGTTGCCTGAAGATAAGCCAATTCTGAACCGCTACCCAGATTAAAACGGGCTTTGGCAAATTCTTTTCGTTGCGTGGAAATCCGAAGCGCTTCATGATATATGCCAAGCAATTTCTGCTGAACAACGATATTAAAATAAGCCCGACTAACCTGGGCTACCATATTCTCAACAACTCCTCTTAACTGTATGTTGCTTAACTGCTGTAATTCGTCCAGTTTATCACGCTGAATAAACATATTCAAACCGTCAAAAACTGTCCATGAAAGCTGAACTCCCGCATTTTGGACGTTCGTTTTGGCGTCTTTTACATCTCTGATAGACCCACTAAAATATTCGGCATGCGAATTATTGATGGCAATCGACCGGGTCCCGGTCAAATCAACTTTAGGCAACATTCCGGCATTTCCCATCGAATTATTGATCGCTGTAATCTTTGAGTTCTGTTCAGCCATTGAAATTGAATAGTTGTTTTTCAGGGCCAGCGCAATAGCATCGTTCAGCTTCAGGGTATCCTGGGCCAAAGTAGTTATTCCCTGGGCAATGATGAAGGCAGTTATGATGATTCGAAGTTTCATATTCTATTTAGTTCCAAATTTCAAATTTAAATGTCATTTGCAATCGTTGGGGTCATTTGTAGTCAGGAGTTGTGGCTCCATTTCCATAAACGACAACAAATTTATTACTCATTTTCAACCATATCCTCTATTTCAGGAGTAAGGATGTGTGTTTTACCTTTTGCAGAGAAGTAGGTATAAAGGGATGGAATGACATATAACGTTAATACGAGTGCAAACATCAAACCACCAATGATCACAATACCCATTGAGACACGGCTTTTGGCACCCGCACCCAATGCCAAAGCAATAGGCAATGCACCCAAAACTGTTGCAAGACTAGTCATCAGAATAGGCCTGAAACGCTGGGTGGAGGCTTCCAGTGCAGCCTGCGCCAGATCGGCTCCTGCTTCTTTTTTCTGGTTGGCAAATTCAACAATCAGGATACCGTTTTTGGTTACAATCCCAATGAGCATAATCATCCCGATCTGACTGAAAATATTGACGGTCTGCCCAAATAAAATCAGCGAAATCAGGGCTCCAGCAACTGCCAGCGGAACGGTAAACATGATAACCATCGGGTCGCGGAAACTTTCGAACTGAGCCGCAAGAATCAGGTAAATCAGAATCAGTGCCAATCCGAACGCAAAAAGCAGCGTATTAGAACTCTCTGCAAAATCGCGCGACGGACCAGAAAGGCTTGTTGAATAGGTATCGTCGAGTACTTCAGATGCGATCTTGTTCATGGCTTCAATACTTTGCCCAAGTGTGTATCCATTGGCTGGGTTGGCCGAAACAGTTGCCGAAACATAGCGATTGAAGCGGTAAAGCTGAGGAAGGTTAGAACTGTATTTTACATGAATCAGGTTGTCGAGCTGGACCAGTTCCGATCGCTTATTTCTTACATACACGTTACTCAGGTCGGACGGGTTGTCGCGGAAAGTACGGTCGGCCTGTCCGATAACCTCATACTGCTTGCCATTGTAAATAAAGTAGCCCATTCGTTGTCCGGAGAAAAATAATTGCAGGGTTTCGGCAATATCGCGAATGGTAACGCCCAATGTTCTGGCCCGTTCGCGGTCAATCTGAATGGTCATTTCAGGTTTGTTAAACTTCAGATTAAGGTCGACTACCTGGAATGCAGGATCAGCCTGAGCCTTCTCCATAAATTCGGGTAATACTTTTTTCAGTTTTTCCAGAGTCGGGGCCTGAATGACATACTGAACGGGCAATCCTGAAGACCGACCTACCTGGATGGTTTGTTCCTGACTTACAATGGTGCGGGCAAAAGTCATTTTACGAAAAACCCCGGTAAGCATATCCGCAATTTCTGACTGGGTACGTTTTCTTTCGTCTGGCTGGACCAGTGAAACGCGGAGTGATCCTGAATTTACCCCTGCGCTTCCGCCTCCACCCATGGCTGTCATACAGTTGAAGGCATACTTTTCGGGAATCGTATCGACGATTACAGCCAGCGATTTCATGTATTCATCCATCTTTTCAAATGAAACGCCTTCAGGTGCCGTTACAGAAACACTTACGCGACTTTTATCCTGCATTGGCGCCAACTCCGAAGGAATCATAGGCCAAAGAATTCCGATCAGTGCAACAGAAACTGCCATGATTACAAATGCGATCCACCGGTGTCTCAGGAACCTTTGTAACGACCGGTTATATCTTGAAATCAACGCAACGAAAAAATTCTCGGTACGGGCATAGAATTTACTGTGGTGGTCGCTGTGCCGAAGCCAATGAGCGCTCATCATCGGGGTCAGGGTAAGCGAAACAAAAGCTGAAATAATAACTGCGCCAGCCATTACGATGGCAAATTCGCGGAACAACTTACCGGTAAATCCTTCAAGAAAAATAATCGGGAGAAAAACGGCTGCCAATGTAACCGTAGTAGAAAGGATGGCAAAGAAAATTTCTTTCGATCCGATCATCCCGGCTTCCATCGGGTTCATACCTTTTTCTATTTTGCTGTAGATATTCTCAAGTACCACAATGGCATCGTCAACCACCAATCCGGTTGCAAGCACAATGCTCAACAGGGTCAAAATATTGATGGTGTATCCGGCCATGTACATCAGGAAGAAAGTTCCGACCAAAGAAATCGGAATTGCAAAGACCGGGATAAGAGTGGTTCGCCATTCGCGAAGGAAAAGGAAGATTACCATCACCACCAATAAAAAGGAAATCAGGATGGTTTCCTGAACTTCGGTAATGGCTTTTCGGATGGTTATGGTGGTATCCGAAGACATATTCAGGGCAACATCCTCCGGCAAATCCTTTTTGATTTGTTCAATCCTGATTTTCAGCTCATCAACAATCGAAATGTAATTAGCGCCGGGTTGAGGTGTGACCGCCAGACCAACCATTTCTATTCCTCCAATACCGCGCATAACAGAGCGCTCATTTTCGGCAGTAAGCACGGCATTACCAACATCCTTGAATTTGACCAATGTTCCGGCCGACTCTTTAATAATCATTTCATTGAAATCCTCGGCCGTAGTCATTCTTCCCAAGGTACGAACCGAGAGTTCGGTGCCATAGCCTTCAATTCTTCCGGTAGGAAGTTCAACATTTTCCCGGTTCAAGGCATCGCGTACATCAAGGGGCGTCAGTTTATATCCGGCCAGCTTTAGCGGGTCGATATATAGTTTGATGGCATAATTTTTTTCGCCGTAAACACGGATTTCGCTTACACCGGGAATGGTTTGCAGGCGTTCTTTCAGCACATTGTTCGCAAGTTCGGTCAACTGCAAGAGGTTTCGTCTGTCGCTCTGCACGGTCAACACATAAATTGGACTGGAATCGGCATCTGATTTTACCACAATCGGCGGGTCAACATCAGGAGGCAGTTTGCTTCGTGCACGTGAAACGCGGTCGCGTACATCGTTTGATGCAGCTTCCATATCAACTCCGATCTGAAATTCAACCAGAATACTGCTTCCCCCGTCACGCGATGATGAAGTCAGTGTACGGATTCCTGCAATTCCGTTGATACTTTCTTCCAACGGTTCGGTAATCTGGCTTTCAATCACATCGGCATTGGCACCAGGATATGAGGTGCTGACCGTTACCGTTGGCGGATCGACGCTCGGATATTCGCGAACACCTAAAAAATTGTACCCGATAATACCGAACAGTACCACCAAAATTGACAGTACCATAGCCAAAACCGGGCGTTTGATAAATATTCCTGAAAAGTTCATTTTTTCTTATTAGTTGGCTGAATTTGAAAAATTCTTTCTGAAATGCCGTTGGCAACCCCGATTACATTTTTTCTTTTGCCGGTCCTGACTGACCTTCTGCTTTTTTCTTTTTCAACAGAATTGATGCTCCGTCAGAAAGCTGCAGAAGTCCGGTCACAATCAGACTGTCGCCGGCCGAAACTCCCTGAGTAATCTGAATTTCGCTGTCGGTGCGTATTCCTGTGGTTACAGTCACCAGTTTGGCTTTTCCGTTTTTGCAGATGTAAACAGCATTGCCGTCAAGAACAGTAAGGATAGCCTCGGATGGAATTTGAATAGCGTCAGAAAATTTCTCAAGAATCATATTAACGCGAGCAAAAGATCCGGGTTTGAGCAAATTGGATGGGTTTGAACAACGGGCCCTGACTTTCAGCGTACGGGTTTCTGTCGTGATCGCTGATTCAATAGCATATATTTTCGCCGTAAATGAAGAATCGGAAGCATCGGTACCGAAATTAATTTCCAGTCCGGGCTGAATATAACTACTGTATTTTTCAGGAACATCGAATTCAATTTTAATCGGATCGAGTTGCTGTATCGTTGCAATCAAGGTGTTACTGGCAACATAGTTTCCAACGCTAACCGTACGAAGACCAATCTTTCCGGCGAACGGGGCATAAACTTCGGTTTTGGCTATTTGTGCCTGCAACAGTTGTTTATCAGCCTGATTAACCAGTAACAAACTTTTGGCTGCATCATATTCGTCCTGGCTAATGGCTTTTATTTCCAGTAATTTACGTTTCTGGTATTCGTCGCTCGCTAAAAGCATTTCCTGAGCTTCGTTTCGTTTTAACTGAGCTTGCAGGTCGCTGTCGTTCATTTTGATCAGCAGTTTGTTATTCTGAACCATGGCTCCTTCTTCAAACAAGATTTTGGTGATTCTTCCTGATATCTCCGGACGAATTTCGGCTTTTTCATTCGCCATGATTGAGCCCGTGCTCGACACCGTATTTAAAAGTAACTCAGGTTGGGCTACCTTGATTTCAACGGCTACCGGTCCTGATTTTTTGCCTTTCTGATTATTTCCTACCTGATTTTTTTTGGAGCAAGCCGAAAAAACTACTATGACTGCCAAACAAAGTGTAATAATCAGGCTGTTTACTTGAAAAAGAGATTTATTCCGAGTTGTTGAATTAAGCTGACTCGGTTTATTGGCATGGGAAACAGCCAATTTTAAGTTATTACAGTACATATATCTGTTGGTTTGGTTAAACAAATTAAGGCATAAAATCTTGAAATCCGTACCTGCTATGACGATTGTATTCTTTATTGGTTTAATTACCGGGCAAAAATCGTAATAAATGTGAATCTTTCATAATTGTCAGTCAAAAACACCCGATATTTGATTGTTGAATAATTTTAAAATACAATTGTTGTCATTTAGTCGTCATCCATCTGTAAAGTTATTTTCTCACTATGCTGTCTGATCTTTTCAATGTCTGTCAACCGATCCGTATCGCCATTACCATTTTATATGCAGCAGGCATCGTAGCGTTATCACTTTTGCCCCCGCAGGATATTCCGCAGGTAGAGCTTTTTGCCGGAGCTGATAAAGTGGTACATTTCCTGATGTATTTTATTTTTGCGTTGTTAGGATGTTGGTCGGTGAAAAAAACTTCAATTCATTCACACTTCAAAGTCATTCTTCCCATGTCTATCGGATGGGGAATCATTATGGAGATATTTCAGCTCACAATGCACCTGGGCCGTAGCTTCTCCTGGCTCGATGTACTGGCAAACAGTATTGGGGCAGTCGGAGGAATAATTGTATATAACCTGATACTGACTCGTTTTTATGAAAAGACCTGATCTCACGTTTCGATGAGCCCTGCTTTGACTGTCTTTCCTACAAACTTAAACTAATATTGGCTTATTTACATGGGCTTCCGGTCAAAGTATTCAGATGCCAGATAAATAAAATAGTCCATGTGATTAAAAAAAATGTTCATTCCTTTTGGCTAGGCAGTGGTATATGTTTGTACCCATCAAATCTAGCTAACTGTGGAAAACTTCAAATTTAATCATCGGTTTATTTTAGGGATCACACTGGTCTCGGCAATGGGTGGCTTATTATTCGGCTACGACTGGGTTGTTATTGGCGGGGCAAAACCGTTTTACGAACGGTTCTTTGATATCGCGGGTTTTCCGTATTTACAAGGTTGGGCCATGAGTAGCGCATTAATCGGGTGCCTGGTTGGCGCCATGATATCCGGTTACTTTTCCGACCGCTATGGACGTAAGTTGCCATTGATTGCAGCAGCAGCGCTATTTACAATTGCAGCAATCGGAACTGGATCCGTCAATCAGTTTACACCATTTATTATATACCGGCTTATCGGAGGAGTTGGAATTGGGCTGGCTTCGGCCATTTCGCCCATGTACATTGCCGAAATATCACCGGCATCCATGCGGGGCCGGCTGGTTTCGATCAACCAGTTAACTATTGTGATCGGAATTCTTGCAGCCCAGATCGTAAATTACCTGATTGCAGAGAAAATCCCGGCAGGCGCAACAGATGAGTTTATCTTGAATTCGTGGAACAGTCAGCAAGGCTGGCGCTGGATGTTCTGGGCAGGAACTGTTCCTGCCGTCCTGTTTTTCGTTTTCTCTTTTTTTATACCTGAAAGTCCGCGTTTCCTTGCCAAGTCAGGAAAATGGACAAAGGCTGATGCAATTCTGGAACGAATTGGCGGAAGTCAATATGCGGCACAGGAACAAAAAGAGATGGCAGAAACCCTGCATGGAACTGATTCAAAAATTGATTGGAAAGCGTTATCCTCAAAAGGCATTCGTCCGGTACTCATCTTAGGCATTGTTCTGGCTGTTTTTCAGCAATGGTGCGGTATTAATGTCATTTTCAATTATGCCGAAGAAATTTTTACTTCAGCAGGTTATTCGGTTGGCGACATGCTGTTCAATATTGTGATCACCGGAACGGTGAACCTGGTGTTTACTTTTTTGGCGATGCGTATGGTCGACAGTTGGGGACGCCGCAAGCTGATGCTCCTGGGGGCAGCCGGTTTAGCCGTAATTTATTTCCTTTTGGGCGGAAGTTACTTCTTTGAAGTGAAAGGGTTAGCCATTCTGGTATTGGTAATGCTTGCCATTGCCACCTACTCCATGACATTGGCACCCATCACCTGGGTGATCCTTTCCGAAATATTTCCAAACAAAATCAGGGGCGCTGCCATGTCAATTGCAACCACAGCCCTTTGGATTGCCTGTTTTGTGCTTACCTATACTTTCCCAATTCTGAATAAACTATTGAATGCCAGCGGAACATTCTGGCTTTATGGGTTCATTTGTCTTTCGGGCTTCCTGTTTGTCCTGAAAAACCTGCCCGAAACAAAAGGAAAAAGTCTGGAAGAAGTTGAAGAGTTTTTTCATAAAAAATACAAAAACATAAAATAAAAGTGGTGGAACAAATGTCAGTAAAAGCATGGTACGAAAAAGTAACCATTCCGACATACGGGATAGGAAAACCGGAGAAAAATCCGATGTTTCTGGAAAAGCGGGTTTACCAGGGAAGCAGCGGTGTCGTTTATCCGCATCCGGTTATTGAAAAGATTATGGATGAGAAAGTTGATCGGGAATGGAATGCTATTTTCCTTGAAAACCAATACCTGAAGATTATGATCCTGCCCGAGCTGGGCGGACGCATCCAGATGGCTTACGACAAAACCAAACAACGACATTTTGTATATTATAATCGGGTGATTAAACCAGCTTTGGTCGGTTTGACCGGCCCCTGGATTTCAGGAGGAATCGAATTCAACTGGCCGCAACACCACCGCCCGTCCACTTTCGAACCTGTTGACCATAGCATCGAAGAAAATACCGACGGCAGTATAACTGTTTGGTGCAGCGAACTGGAACGCATGTTCCGTACCCGTGGAATGGCCGGGTTTACAATGTACCCCGACAAAGCCTACCTGGAGATAAAGGTGAAGCTTTATAACCGCACCAGCTTTCCTCAAACATTTTTGTGGTGGGCCAATCCTGCAGTAAAAGTGAACGACGATTACCAGTCGGTTTTCCCGCCCGATGTACATGCCGTATTCGATCATGGGAAACGGGATGTATCGGCTTTCCCAATTGCAAAGGGAACATACTATAAAGTTGATTATTCGCCGGGAACCGACATTTCCCGTTATAAAAATATTCCGGTACCTACTTCTTATATGGCCGTGAATTCGGAATACAATTTTGTGGGCGGTTACGAAAACGATACGAAAGGCGGGCTGTTGCATGTGGCTAATCACCATGTGTCGCCCGGGAAGAAACAGTGGACCTGGGGCCATGGCGATTTTGGCCGTGCCTGGGACCGTAACCTTACCGACGAGGATGGTCCGTACATCGAGCTGATGTGCGGGGTGTATACCGATAACCAGCCCGATTTTTCGTGGATCATGCCGGGCGAGGAAAAAGCCTTTTCGCAATATTTTATGCATTATCGCGATTTGGGAGTCGTAAAAAACGCGACCAAAGAAGCCATGCTGAATCTGGAGACAGATAATGGCAATGCAATTATTAAGATATATACCACCGCTGCTTATCCGGGCTCAAAAATTTTACTTCGGTCAGGAAATACAACGTTATTGGATGAATCATTTGATTTTCATCCTGGGGTTTCGTACGAACGGACGGTAAAACTTTCCGCTGAAATAAATCCCGAAAACCTGGAAATATCGGTAGCGTCAGCCGAAGGAAATATTCTGGTTGACTGGAAGAAAGAGCCAAAGGTGGAAAAAGCAATTCCGGAGCCTGCCAAAGCAGCTGAATCGCCAAAGGATACAAAAAGCAATGAACAGTTGTACCTCACTGGTTTACATCTGGAGCAGTACCGTCATGCCACCTACGATCCGCGCGATTATTATCAGGAAGCGCTAAACCGCGATCCCAAAGACAGCCGGTGCAACAATGCACTTGGGCTGTGGTACTTGCGCAGGGGACAATTCAACGAGGCTGAAAATTATTTCAGGAAAGCCATTGAAACGATTACTGAACGGAATCCCAACCCGATGGATGGTGAGCCATTTTATAACCTGGGACTGGCACTTAGGTTTCAGGGCCGTGACAAAGAAGCGTACGACCAATTTTACAAGTCGGTATGGAATTCGGCATGGATGGATAACGGCTATTTTCAATTGGCCCGTCTGGAAGCAAAATCGGGGAACTGGCCGGCTGCACTTGAAGTGGTTAACCGGTCGCTTATCCGAAACTGGCACAACCATAAAGCCCGGTCGCTCAAGGTAAGTATTCTTCGGAAAATGGGAGAGGAGCAGGCAGCTCATGCTTTAATTGATGAATCGCTCAAACTTGATGGCTTTAACTTCAGCTTGTATTTTGAAAAATATTTATTGCTGAATGATGAAGAGGCTTTGTCCTCGATGAAAAATCTGATTCGGGACAACATTCACAATTACATCGAATTTGCCCTCGATTATGCCTTTGCCGGATTGTTTGATGAGGCCATTCAATTGATTTCTATTGGTATTGAAGCGCAGCAAAACGGAACAATCTATCCTATGGCGCTGTATTATAAAGCCTGGTTTGAAACCCAAAATGGTGATCAAATCGCATCAGTAAAAACACTTCAGGAAGCATCAGGAGCCTGTCCGGATTATTGCTTTCCAAACCAAACGGAAGCGGTTGTTGCGCTTCAATGGGCCATTTCTCAAAATCCTGACGATTCAAAAGCACCTTACTATTTGGGAAATTTCTGGTACAGTGTTAAAAATTACGACGAAGCAATTGCCTGCTGGGAGAAATCGTGCACATTGGATGACAGTTTTCCGACTGCTCACCGGAACCTGGCGCTGGGCTATTTCAACAAGCAAAACAACTCACAGAAATCATTGTCCGAGCTTGAGAAGGCATTTTCGCTCAATCAGACGGATTCCAGAATTTTGATGGAACTGGACCAGTTGTATAAACGGCTGAACCGCGAACCTGAAAAACGATTGGAATTGCTGGAAAACCATCTTTCGGTGGTTGCTGACCGCGACGATTTATATCTTGAACGCATTTCGTTGTTAAATTTTACCGGAGAACATCAAAAAGCTTTTGATCTATTAATGTCACGAAAATTTCATCCCTGGGAAGGTGGTGAAGGAAAAGTGGCCGAACAATATGTTTGGAGCCTGACCGAACTGGCAAAACAATCTATCATGGATGGTGATTCTCTGATAGCCATACAATTATTGCAAATGGCAGAGGTCTATCCGGATAACCTGGGAGAAGGCAAACTGATCGGCGCACAGGAAAACGACCTGCATTTTTGGCTGGGAATTGCTTTTTACCAGTTGGGCGAAACCGACTGGGCAAATAAATACTGGACCAAAGCAGCAACCGGACTCGCCGAACCTTCTGCAGCCATGTTTTATAACGATCAGCAGCCTGACACCATTTTTTATCAGGGACTGGCCCTTGAGCAATTAGGGAAAAAGAATGAAGCAGCAACCCGGTTTGATCAGCTTATCAGCTATGGAAAAGCACATTTGAACGATCAGGTTAAGATCGACTATTTTGCCGTTTCTCTACCCGACCTGCTGATCTGGGAGGACGATCTGAATGTGCGCAACCAGCAGCTTTGCCAGTATCTGATTGGTTTGGGCGAGCTTGGAAAGGGAGACCGCTCAAAAGCAGCAACTCTGTTTAATGAAGTGATAAGAACCAACCGGATTCATAAAGGCGCACATATCCATCTGAATGATCGTGCCCTGCATCTCGTTGAACGACTGGCACAACAGAGTAAAAAGGATTGAATTATCCATGCACAAAATAATTTTGTGCATGGATAGCCGATATCTGTTTATTTTGTATGGAGTATTGGTTGAAGAACTTTGTCAAAACAAGTTTTAAACGAGATGAGGAACGAACACGCTTCAAAATTTGGCAGCCAGATTTGCCATTTTGATTGCGATCAAAATTTTTAATGGCCATAAAAAAATGAAATTCACCCATGAGGCATTTATTTTTAGTATTTGTAATCTTGCTGCCTTCGCTGTTGTGGGCGCAAAAAGACTATAAACTTTCATCGCCCGATGGGCGGCTCGATTTGAAAGTGAGCATCGGCAACTCTGTCAGTTACAGCCTATCGTTCGACGGAAAAACCATCATTTCCCCTTCTCAGGTAAACCTGACTGTGGATAGTATATCACTGTGCTCTTCGCCCCAAATTACCGGCAGTAAAAAGAAATCTTTCAACGAAGAATTGCATCCGGTTTATGGAAAGTTTAAATCTATTCAGAATAAATTCAATGAATTAACCCTGAATTTTGAAGGAAATTTTGCGCTGATATTCCGGATGTATAACGAAGGTTTTGCCTACCGGTTCAAAACCAGAATGAACGGAGAAATTGTTGTCAACAGTGAAGAATCTAACTTCAAACTGGAAAGTGCCTGCCATTCACTGTTCCCGGAAACAGATATACTGACCTCGTGGGAGTTATCGTATAAAAAATACGATCACATTTCAGATATTCCCGATCTTAAAAGGGCAATCACCCCAAGCCTGTTTTCGTCCGCAGATGGCACATTAAGGATCATCATTGCTGAATCTGACGTTCGCGATTATCCGGGAATGTACGTTCAAAAATCAAACGGATCAATCAGTGGTTTCTGGGCTGCCTATCCGGCGAAAACAGAGATGGGCAGCTGGGGAAATTTTGTGTCGGTGGTGAAAGAACGTGAAAATTATATTGCCAAAACAATCGGAACACGCGAATTTCCTTGGCGTGTGGTGATCGTTACCGACGACGATAAAAAATTACTGACTAACGAGTTGATTTATAAACTGGCAGCACCGCAATCATTCAAAAAAACTGACTGGATAAAACCCGGCAAGGCAGCCTGGGAATGGTGGCACGATGCCATTGTTGAAGATGCGGGGTTCCCAACCGGCATGGCCAATCGCAATACGCAGTTATACAAGCATTACATCGACTTTGCCGCCGACAACAACCTGGAATACATGATGATTGATGCCGGTTGGTCAAATGTATACGATGTCAAAAAAGTTCAGCCGCATGTTGATATTCAGGGGATCATCAATTACGCGAAAGCAAAAGGTGTCGGCGTATTTTTATGGTGCGTGGCTCCTATCCTGAACAATGATCTGGAGGGAAATCTTGATTTGATTAAATCGTGGGGCGCCGCCGGAATTAAAGTTGATTTTTTCGACCGCGACGATCAGCTGGAAATCCGGCTTATCGAAAAGATTGCCAAAGCTGCTGCCGAAAGGCATTTGATGGTCAATGTGCACGGCTGCAGCAAACCAACCGGAATGCAACGTACCTATCCGAATCTTATCAATTTTGAAGCCGTTCGTGGAAACGAATGTTCCAAATGGGATTTAACTGCCAACCCCGATTATCACGTTCAGTTACCGTTTGTTCGGATGCTGGCCGGCGGAATGGATTACACCCCGGGATCGATGCGCAATGAATCCAAATCGACTTTCAAACCAATTGACAAAGGTTTGCCATCAACGCAGGGAACGCGGTGTCATGAAATGGCCCTGTTTGTTATTTTCGACCAGCCTTTGGGCATGCTTTGCGATTCACCGGGCGAGTACCGGAAATACCCCGATGTGATGAAATTTTTGTCGCACGTTCCGACTTCCTTTGAGTCAACCGTGGCAATTGAAGCCAAACTGGGCGAATACGCCGTCATGGCCAAGAAACAGGGCAATGATTGGTACGTGGGTGGAATGACAGGATGGACAGCCCGGCATGTAAATTTTGACCTTTCATTTCTGGACAAAGGGAAAAACTATGTCGCTGAAATATATAAAGATGGGCCTGATGCCGATGTGAACGCCAAAAATTACATCGTTGAAACCATCCCTGTAAATAAACAATCGGAATTAAAATTTCACCTGGCTTCAGGCGGCGGATTTGTGATGCGGATCTACCTGAAAAAATAGCAAAATGAGCGGAATACCTGTGGACTAACCTTTTTTCTTTGCCCGGTAATCAGTGGGAGAAACTCCCATGATTTTGGTAAACATCCGGGTAAAATAAAAAGCGTCTTCAAATCCAAGCTTTGGACTGATCTGGTTGATTTTCATGTCGGTGAAATCGAGATAATGGCAAGCTTTCTGGATTTTAAGCTGGTTAAAGTATTTTAGCGGCGGATAACCGGTTTCCTTTTGAAATAAAAGAGAAAACCGGGAAGATGAAAAACCAGCCTGGTCGGCAATTTCAAGAAGAGTCAGCTTTCGTTCGATATTTTCTTTCATATAATGAACAACCACGTCGATTATTTTTTGGTTCTTTTCCGGAGTTTTCGAATTCTCCCGGTATTCCCCCAAAAATTTCATTGACCCTAAGAAATGGAAAAGGCTGGTCGTCGCGTATATCAGGTTGTTTTTACTGTATCCTTTACTTAGAGTGCTAAAAATTTCATCAAAAAGTTCAATACGCTCTTCAATTCTTGAATTAATGCTCGGAGAAATATCGGTTGGTTTGTCAAATCCCTGTGCAAAAAACCGGGCATGTTCCCCGTCAAAATGCAACCAGTAGATGGTCCACGGATTGTCGGCATTGCTTCCGTAGGAATGGGCATAGCCTTTTGGAAGTATGAAAAACTGAAATTGCCTGACGACGTGTTTTTGATTGTCTAATAAAAACCAGCCTTCACCCTCAACACAATAAATCAGAATATATTGTCGGGCTTCTTTAACTGTTCGTTCCCGAAAATGAAATTTGGCCTGCGGATAATACCCAATGTCGGTAATGAAAAGCTCTTTGCTGAGAGTTTCCTTTCTTAATTCCTCAACCACAAATGGCGGAAGGACAATTGACCGTTCCCCTTTAAACCCATCTTTGAGTTTAGCCATAGCATCTGTTTTTAAACTAACAAGCACAAAACTAAAGAAAATAATCCACCAATATTATTCGCAAATATTTGCGGTTATATATTACAGTAAAACAGAAAAATAATCGAAAGTAAAAAACTATGAACCGCCATCTTCGACATAGCTGTAACCGTCATTGCGACACGAAGTTGTATTAAATAATTGTTTTACAGCTATTTTGCATTTACAATTGGCTGATAAAACCTGCTGTTCCTTCAGCAGTATCCTACCGGGGCATCGGATGTATGGTGCAGCCATTATTGGGTGAAGCCCCCGGGAAACAGTACCAATCGCTGGTTCGTGTAACCAATGACGGGGCTGAAAATCGTAAGGCAGACAGCCTTTGGAGTCTCAACGCCAATTAAGGGCTTGGATCAGTGGGCGTGGCTAACACAGGTGAACACTCCGTTACTACCGACAGGCAAGTTAGGAACGAAAAAGAGAATGACACGCTCTGTACCAAAATGGTGAGCTGACAGGAGAGGTACGTTTAACGCAGTACCTACAAGGATGCAGATCAGCCGGCAGACAGGAGGAGCCTAAACCCACAGTATTGGTTATTTATACGGAACGTGTAAGCCGGGCGCTCTTCCCCGGTAATATCCGGGATAAAACCGTAACCGCGAGGCATCGGGAAACGCCGGACAGAGAGGATGAACAAAACGAACGCCTTCCTGTAACGGGTTGGATAGTGGTTGAGTCCAAAGTAACATTACCTCAGGCGAAAGCTGGCCTACCTTCATCTGGTACTTTATAGCATAAGGTGTTATAGAACCTTTAGTACATGACAAAAATGCAAATAGGCTGTTCCTCCCAGAATAGCCTATTTTTTATCAATTTGCATTACACTTTTTCTCTAAATCTTTGATTCAGCATACCGTTTAAAATTGTCCAGAATAGATTGCCAGCCGTTTTTTTGCAATTCAACGGAATGTGTGTCTTCGGCTTCGAAGCTTTCAATGATGGTTGTTGAATTACCTACGGGAGTAAAGCTGATGTGCACTTTGCGGCCATCGGCAATGGTGTACACAATCAATTCATTCGTTTTTACTTCATTGTACACACCGGTAAAATCGAATCCAAAACTGCCGTCTTTGGCTTCCATGCGCGAAAGAAAACTTCCGCCTGCCTTTAAATCATTTTCTGCGTATGGAGTATGCCAATCGTCCGAAGCGCTGTTCCATTTCGTGATGTGTTCAGGCAAAGTCCATAAATTCCAAACGGTGTCAACCGGAACATGAATGGTTGCTTCAATGGTGATAATAGTTTTGTCTGTTGTTCCCATGATTTCCAATATTTATATCTTATTAAAACAACAACACAACAATTTGTTCAAAGCCGACAGCTCACCCAGAAACCAGTGATGCGCCAATAGCAGAACAATTGGGTTGAAATGTTCCCAAAATAAAAGAACTATCCTCTTCCGAAGTACAGTTCTTTTGCTCGAAACACGGGTGTCCGGAAGTTTTACTTATCTACAGACAACCAATTCTTTGATTGAAAAGTTAAAACTATTCAGCTTACTTAAAGCCTGTCAGAAGGATACCTAAACAGCGGACTTAGACCGACTGCTTTTGCTTTGATTTCTTCGACCTCTGCTTTACTTAGCTGACTTAGCTGATCTTTGAGATTAATGGCCATTCGGAACAAACTGGCATCACCCGGCGTAATCGCATTTGTTACCGGGTGAGATAAGGTAAATCGCAGTCCCATCCGAATATCTTCTTCACTGGTAAGTGGCTCATACCAGCACTTGGGGTATTTCGAACGATCAGCATTCTGAGGCCATGGTCCTTTTGCCATCGCTTTGAGTGCAATAATACCCATCTTCTTTTCTTTGGCCATCTCCAAAACCTGAGGACCGAAATTTCCAACATTCCAGGTGGCAAAATTAAAAGGAAACATAATAGAGTCAAAATCAAAACTATTCATTAAAGCTGTTGCCGCCTCCACGGAATGAGCAGAAAATCCGATAAACCGGATTTTACCTTCTTTTTGTGCTTCGCGGAATGTTTCCAGTGCTCCTCCAGGTCCAAGAATAGTTTTAACGTCATTCAAGGTAGTTACAGCATGCAATTGATAGAGATCAAAATGATCTGTTCTCAGATTGAGAAGCGATTGCTCTAATTCCTTGCGGGCATCGGCCTTGGTGCGTTTGGTAGTTTTACACGACAGAAAAACACCTTTTCGGTAGGGTTCCAGCGCCGGCCCCAGTTTGATCTCTGCATCACCATAAGATGGAGCAACGTCGAAATGATTAACGCCTGCATCAATGGCAAATTTTACGATGGACGAGGCATCCTCGGGAGTTGCATCTTTAACAATGATTCCACCGAAACCAATCATGGAGAGCATTTCGCCTGTCTTTCCCAGCGATCTTTTTTCCAGTTTTCCGGAAGCCGGTAATTCTCTGGTAATAAACGACAGGTCTGCAGGGAAAAGACTCAATACCGGAGCTACCAGCGCTGTTTTGCTGATAAAATCACGACGTTTCATAATCTGTTATCTTTTAGAAGTTGAGAATATTGTCACCAATATATTCGCAAGTTACAACATCTGACTGAAAATTTTGTGCTTATAAAAACAGATTTATTGCGAATTCGGTTCGGATAATCGGGACATTAAAATCAAACCATCATTAAAAAAATTGGGTGTTTTGAATAAAAATCCACCCAAAATGCATAAACCCCTATTTTGATTTATCTTTGAAGCATCAAAAAATACAAACCATGAAACTCTGGGACAAAGGAACCTCGGTAAACGAACTGATCGAAAATTTCACAGTAGGCAAAGATCGCGAACTGGATTTGTATCTGGCGAAATATGATGTGCTGGGTTCACTGGCCCACGCGCAAATGCTTGAATCGATTGGCTTGCTCAGTTCTGCAGAACTTCAAGCTTTACTGCTGGAATTAATTGCCATTTATCAAGGTATCGAATCCGGAGATTTTACCATTGAACCGGGTGTGGAAGACGTGCATTCTCAGGTGGAACTGATGCTGACCCGCAAACTGGGCGATACCGGTAAGAAAATCCACAGCGGACGTTCGCGCAACGACCAGGTTTTGCTCGACCTCAAACTATTTACCCGTGCCGAAATACAAAAAGTAGTAGATGCCGTCGGTGAATTATTTGGCAAATTAATGACCAAGGCTGAAGCCAACAAACAATACCTGATGCCCGGTTACACGCATTTGCAGGTAGCCATGCCTTCCTCGTTCGGATTATGGTTTAGCGCTTATGCCGAAAGTCTGGTCGACGATCTGGTGCTGCTTCAGGCCGCTTACCGCATTACCAACCAAAACCCGCTTGGCTCGGCTGCCGGATACGGTTCGTCTTTCCCGCTCGATCGCCAGATGACAACAGATCTGCTTGGTTTCGAATCAATGAACTACAATGTGGTTTATGCCCAGATGGGGCGAGGAAAAACAGAAAAAACTGTTGCATTTGCCATGTCGTCCATCGCCGCAACCATTTCGAAACTGGCTTTTGACGTTTGCCTGTTTATGAGTCAGAATTTCGGATTTGTTTCGCTTCCTGACGAACTGACAACGGGTTCGAGCATTATGCCGCACAAAAAAAATCCTGATGTGTTTGAGTTGGTCCGCTCGCACTGCAATAAAATACAGGCTATTCCTTACCAGATAAGCCTGATGGTTAACAACCTTCCCAGTGGTTATTTCCGCGATCTTCAGATTCTGAAAGAAGTATTTCTACCAGCCTTTCAGGAACTGCTCGACTGCATCAGCATTACCGGTTTTGCGATCGACAACATGACTGTAAATAAGAATCTGCTGGATGACGATCGTTACAAATATGTGTTTAGTGTCGAGGATGTCAATAAACTTGTTCAGCAAGGTGTTCCGTTTCGCGATGCCTACAAACAGGTTGGTGGCCAGATCAATGCAGGAACTTATAAACCAACCCGGGAAGTAAACCACTCCCATCCGGGAAGTATCGGGAACCTGTGCCTTGACCAGATTGCCAGCCGAATGAACCATACGATCGAAACTTTCAATTTTCAGCAGATTGAAAATGCTTATGCCCGATTGTTAAGACAGCTTTAGCTCTGTTAATTAATCGTTATTTTTTGTTTTTAAGCTATCTGGGAAATCAATTTCGGCCAGCTCAGGTAATTCACTGTTTTGTAGAATCTTGTGTATTTTAGCCGAAGGTTTTTTTGACTTAATAGGCACGTTTACTATTTTCATTCGATACCAGGAATTTGAACTCTCTATAAAAATCACTACTTTCGCTTTCAGTTTGTAAGGAAAAAGATTGATTTGCTTATAATATTTCAATTTTTACAGATCGAATCATTCAGAATGATTTATTTTCAACCGTTCTGAAAGCTTTTTGAGAGGATACAATATTTAAAAATTAAGAAGATGAGTTTAGGATTGCCAAAAGCGCAGGGGTTGTACGATCCAGCCAATGAGCACGATAATTGCGGAATCGGTTTTGTGGCCCACATCAAAGGCCAGAAATCACACGACATTATCGAGAGGGGATTAGAAGTTCTTGAGAATATGGATCACCGCGGAGCAACCAGCGCCGACAATAAAACTGGAGATGGAGCAGGTATTTTAATGCAGATACCTGACCAATATATCAAAGAAGTGTTGAAAGTAAACATTCCGGCCTCTGGTAAGTTCGGAACAGGTTTGATTTTTCTTCCTCAGGATCAAAAAGAGGCAGCGTTATGTCAGGATGTACTGACCAAATTCATCAAACAGGAAGGTCTTGAACTGATCGAATACCGCGAAGTTGCAGTGGATAGTTCGGCCCCGGGAGAGATTGCCAAGCTGACCGAACCATACGTCAAACAGGTATTTGTTAAAGCCGATCTGGAACAGGAAGTTCTGGAACAAAAATTATATCTGGTACGGAAACAGGCAGAAAAAGAAATTCGTGAGTCAAGACTGAAGCATCGTAACGCTTTTTACGTTCCAAGTTTGTCGTCGAAAACGATTATTTACAAGGGGATGCTCACTCCTACTCAGTTGCGCGATTACTTTAAAGACCTGTCTCACCCAAAATTTACGAGCGCCATTGCCCTGGTGCATTCACGTTTCAGTACCAATACTTTCCCCACCTGGGATTTAGCCCAGCCATTCCGCATGATCGCACACAATGGCGAAATCAATACCGTTAAAGGTAACCGAATGTGGATGGGCGCCCGCGAGGCATTGCTGAAATCGGAAGTTTTTGGCGACGACCTGAAAAAACTGTTCCCGGTGATCGAACCCAATAAATCCGATTCAGCGTCATTCGACAATACACTGGAATTCATCCACATGACCGGCCGTACAATTCCTCACGCATTGTGCATGATGATTCCAGAATCATTTAACTCGAAAAACCCGATTCCCGACAGTTTGAAGGCTTTCTACGAATATCATTCTACCATTATGGAACCCTGGGATGGCCCGGCTTCGATGGTATTCTCAGATGGTCGGTACATCGGCGGAACACTCGACCGCAACGGATTGCGTCCTTCCCGCTACATCATTACCAAAAACGACATGATCGTCATGGGCTCTGAAGTTGGCGTACAAACTTTTGCTCCGGAAGAAGTGAAAGAAAAAGGTCGCTTGCGTCCGGGCAAAATTTTGCTGGTAGATACCAAACTGGGTATCATTATTCCCGACAAGGAAGTGAAAGCACAACTGAGTTCGCGCAATCCTTACGGTAACTGGCTGAAGGAAAACCGCCTGATCATGGAAGACATTGAGGTTAAACAACGGGTAACTTCGTCATTGGGCGATCAGTTCCCGACTTATGCCAAAGTGTTTGGGTATTCAAAAGAAGACATGGAAATGATCATCAAACCGATGGCTGTTTCCGGCGCCGAACCGACCAGTTCGATGGGTAATGACACTCCGCTAGCTTGTTTCTCCGAAAAGCCGCAGCGCTTCTTCAATTATTTTCGTCAGGTGTTTGCGCAGGTAACCAACCCTCCAATCGACTCCATCCGCGAAGGACTGGTAATGTCGCTGACCAACTACATTGGCTCGCTGCATACCAACATTCTCGACGAATCGCCGGTACACGCCAAACTGATCAAATTCGACGACCCGATTATTACCAATACTGACCTGGGTAAAATTAAAGATCTGAAACACGAGCAATTTTCGCACAGCACCATCCCAATGGTGTTCCCGGTAAAGGAAGGTGTAGAAGGCTTTACCCGTGCTTTCGACGATTTGCTGAGACAGGCCGAAAAAGCAGTTGACGATCACAAGAATTTCATCATCCTGTCCGATCGCCAGATTTCTGCCGATTACGCACCAATTCCGTCTTTGCTGGCAGTAGCTGCGGTTCACCACCACCTGATCCAGACGCAAAAACGTATGCAGATCGGCATTATCGTCGAAACTGCTGAACCGCGCGAAATATCGCACTTTGCCCTGTTGTTTGGTTACGGAGCCAGTGTTGTCAATCCATACATGGCTTTTTCCGCCATCGACGAACTGATCAAAAGCGGCGATATCAAAATGAATTATGCTGAAGCCCGTCACAATTACATCAAGTCAATCGACAAAGGTTTGCTGAAAATTTTATCGAAAATGGGTATTTCGACGCTGCGCAGCTACCATGGCTGCCAGATCTTCGAAGCTCTGGGTATCAGCGAAGAATTGATCGACAAATATTTCACCGGAACGTCTTCCAAATTCAGCGGCATTGGATTCGAAGAAATCTGCAAGGAAACACTGCTGTTCCATCAGGAAGCTTTCGGGAAGAAGAAAAATTCAAACCATTCGGTTCTGTTTGAAAGTTTCGGAACTTACCATTACCGCAAGTATGGCGAACACCACGCATGGAATCCGGAAACTGTGGGTTTATTGCAGTGGGCTACCCGTACAAACGATTACAGTGTTTTTAAAGAATTTAGCCGGAAGGTGGATGCCGAAAACGCCAAACCTACCTTTATCCGCGGTTGTTTGAAATACAAGCGGAACCCGATCGACATTTCTCTGGTTGAACCGGCCGAAAATATTATGAAGCGTTTCGTCACCGGAGCAATGTCTTATGGTTCGATCAGCAAAGAAGCCCATGAGGCTTTGGCTGTGGCCATGAACACCATTGGCGGACGCAGCAACACCGGTGAAGGTGGCGAAGATGCCGAACGTTTCAATACCAACAAGCGCAGTGCAATTAAACAGGTCGCTTCGGGTCGTTTTGGGGTTACCAACAATTACCTGGTTAACGCCGACGAGTTGCAGATTAAAATTGCGCAGGGTGCAAAACCAGGCGAAGGCGGTCAGTTACCCGGATTCAAGGTTAACCAGATCATTGCAAGATTGCGTAACTCAACTCCGGGAATTACCCTGATCTCGCCTCCCCCGCATCACGACATATATTCCATTGAGGATTTGGCCCAGTTGATTTATGACTTGAAGGTAACCAATCCAAGAGCCAAAGTTTCGGTGAAACTGGTTGCTGAAAATGGTGTAGGTACAATTGCAGCCGGTGTGGCAAAAGCTTTCTCCGACGTGATCATCATTTCGGGTTGCGAAGGAGGTACAGGTGCCAGTCCGGCCAGCTCGATCAAATATGCCGGCTTACCCGCCGAACTTGGGATTGCCGAAACACAGCAAACGCTGGTCATGAACAATCTTCGCGGACGTGTTAAACTTCAGGTAGACGGCCAGCTAAAAACCGGACGCGACGTGGTAATCATGGGACTTCTGGGTGGTGAAGAATTCGGTTTTGCAACTTCAGCCCTGATCACCCTTGGTTGTATCATGATGCGTAAATGCCATCTCAACACATGTCCTGCCGGTATTGCAACCCAAGACGAAACGCTGCGCAAACGCTTCATTGGTCGTTCAGAATTTGTAATTAATTTCTTTCGGTTCATTGCTAAAGAAGTCCGCGAAAATCTGGCTGAACTCGGATTCACAACGTTTGAAGAAATAGTTGGCCGTGCCGATCTGCTTGAACAGAACAATGAAGTACTTAACTGGAAGATGAAGAAAATGGACTTCTCGAAGGTAATCTACATGCCCGATGAATCCAAACATCACGATATTCACAACACTTTTCCGAACATCAAATCGGTAGATGAGCACCTTGACCATAGCTTGATCCGCGAAGCCAACAAGGCCATCAAGAGCAAGGAAAAAGTATGGCTGGCTCATACCATTACCAATGTCGACCGCACAGTTGGCGCTATGCTGTCAGGCGAAATTTCGCGCCGCTATGGTGAAGAAGGCTTACCTGGCAATACCATCATGGCTAATTTTTCCGGAACTGCCGGACAAAGTTTCGGCGCTTTTCTGGTTAAAGGAATCAGCTTCCGCTTGGAAGGCGACTGTAACGACTACATCGGAAAAGGTTTATCCGGAGGACGCATCATCGTGGTTCCACCTATTGGTTCAACCTTTACTCCGGAAGAAAATATCATCGTCGGAAACACTTCGTTCTACGGCGCCACATCAGGAGAAGCATACATCCGTGGAGTTGCCGGCGAACGTTTCTGTGTTCGTAACTCAGGCGCCAAAGCAGTTATCGAAGGCAGTGGCGATCACTGCTGCGAATATATGACCGGCGGACGCGTCGTCGTATTGGGAACCACCGGGCGTAACTTTGCCGCTGGTATGAGTGGCGGCATCGCTTATGTACTCGATCAGGAAGAAAACTTTGAGTATTTCTGCAACAAAGGTCTGGTTGAACTCGGACCAGTGGAAGACAAAGCTGACATCGTTGAACTTCAGGATATGATTAACAAACACCTGTTGTACACACAAAGTACCATGGCAGCTAAAATTCTGACGAACTGGGACGAATACCTGCCCAAATTTGTGAAAGTTATTCCGTTCGAGTATAAAAAAGTGCTGGAAGAACTGAAACTTCGCGAACTGGAGAAAAAACTTCAGCTGACCGAAGACGATCCGGCAAGGCACGAATAGTAGCCCCTTCCCGTTCCCCCAAACGGGGGAAAGTCAGGGAAGCAATTTGCGAAGTTTTTGCCCTGAAACGGCAGCATATAATAGCCTGGGGCAACGCCCCGGGGGTAATGTCAGATAAAAAAAGCCGTCCGCGAGAAAATTTTGAAGAAAGTGAAAATCTGATTTCGGATGGAATTGAGTAAATGTTAGTTAAAAGAAGAATCATTTAGAAGAAGTTTCTTTCAGGAAACGACTTCAGAGCAAAAAATACAATTACCATGGGAAATCCAAAAGGGTTCATGTTAATCGGGCGAAAAGAAGCTGGTTATCGCCCGTTGAACGACAGAATTTATGATTATGGAGAAGTTGAGCAGACTCTCGACGATAAAGACCGCCAAGAGCAGGCAGCACGTTGTATGGACTGCGGTGTGCCATTTTGCCACTGGGGATGTCCGGTAGGAAGTAAAATTCCGGAATGGCAGGACCTGGTTTACAAAGGAAACTGGAAAGCCGCGTATGAAATTCTGCACTCCACCAATAGCTTTCCGGAATTTACCGGTCGGGTTTGCCCGGCACCCTGCGAAAAATCCTGCGTACTGGCCATTCATAATGAAGCGGTAACGATCCGCGAAAATGAGGCATCAACCGTTGAACATGCTTTCAACCTAGGCTTTGTTAAACCACGTATTCCTGAAGTTCGCACAGGCAAAAAAGTGGCTGTGGTCGGTTCGGGTCCTGCGGGACTTTCGGCTGCCGATTTGCTCAATCAGGCCGGACATGAAGTGACGGTTTTTGAAAAAAACAGCGCTATCGGTGGATTAATGCGGTTTGGTATTCCCGATTTTAAACTGAGTAAAACCATTATTGACCGTCGTCTCGAATTGTTTGTTGACGAAGGAATCAACTTTAAAACCAATATAACAGTAGGTATTGATGTCACCCGCGATCAGCTGCTTGAGCAGTTTGATGCAGTGGTTCTGGCCAATGGCGCCGAACAACCACGCGATCTTCCGGTTGAAGGCCGCGACCTGCAAGGGGTTCATTTTGCAATGGAATTTCTGGCACAATCCAATAAACGGATTGCCGGAGAAATTATCCCCGAAGAGATCAGTATTATAGCCAAAGATAAACGGGTACTCGTGATTGGCGGGGGCGACACCGGTTCCGATTGCGTGGGAACTTCGGTTCGTCAAAAAGCCAAAAGTGTAACCCAAATTGAAATTCTCCCTAAACCTGCCGAAAAACGTGCAGATAACAATCCGTGGCCTTACTGGCCCAATACACTTCGCACTTCAAGCTCTCACCTCGAAGGTTGTGAACGTCGCTGGAGCTTATCTACCAGACGTTTTATCGGCGAAAACGGTCAGATCAAACAGGTTGAACTGGTAGGCGCCGAGTGGGGAAAAGACGAAGCCGGGCGTTGGGTAATGACCGAAAAACCGGGAACTTCCGAAATTATGGATGTTGACCTGGTACTTCTGTCGATGGGGTTCACGCAGCCGGTTCATAATGGATTGCTTGACGAACTGGGCGTTGAATATGACACTCGCGGCAATGTAAAAGTGAATGCTAAAAAGCAAACTTCAGTTGCTAAAATTTTTGCTTGTGGCGACGTTGAAGCTGGCGCCAGCCTGGTGGTTCGTGCCATTGAAGCTGGGAAAATTGCCGCGGCTCATGTAGACGAATTCCTGTCGGAAGAATAATTTTTAACTAACATAAATAATGCAGGCCGTATTCAATTCGTTGGATACGGCCTTTTTTAGTAGCTGCCTGGGTAAGCTTTGATAATTAAAAGTCAACGTGTCAATTTATCCTTTAACAATCTGGTGTTTTTTCATGAAATCCGGATCAATTTCAATGCCTGACCCCGGACCTGTAGGAACTTTAACCAATCCGTTTACACTCTTTAGAGGCGATGTCGGACATTCGAAAATCGTATCGGTCTTAAACCCTTTAAATTCGTGATGAGGCATGGCATTGGGAAGTGCGGACACAAAATGCATCATGTATAAAAAGCCTAAATCGCCTCCCGACATGTGTGGCGTACATGTTTTACCAAAAGCCTGAGCCATTTTTGCCACTTTCATGGCCCGTATCATTCCTCCAAAATAAAAATAATCAGGCTGAACGATTTCCAGACCATCATTGGCAATCAGCCAGCGAAACCCGTGCAGGCTGTATTCCTGTTCGCCACCGGCAACCGGTATATTCAGCGCGTCGGCCACCTGTTTGGTTTCTTCGTACCAGTCGAAGGGAACCGGTTCTTCAAAAAACTGAAAGCGGTATTCTTCCAGCAGTTTTCCAACCCGAATCGCTTCTTTCACCGAATAAAATCCATTGGAATCGGCATACAAAACCATGTCATCGCCAAAAGTTTTCCTGACCAGCGGAATAATTGTTTCAGTTCTTCCTTTCGGTCCGACAGCATTCATGTTCTCAGTACCAAACATGAGGCCGCCAACCTTGATTTTAAGAGCCTTCGCGTTGTATTCCGCCACATCACGTTTAATCAGCTCCATTGACTCTTCTACCGGTTTTTCGCGGTATTCGGTAGCCTGGTAGACTTCAACTTCGGGATGATGGATTTCGCCGATGAGTTGTCCAATTGGCTTTCCGGCAATTCTTCCCATCATGTCAAGAATGGCAAACTCGATGGTCGCAAGCGGAACACCCAATGCCATCCCCGAAAGCCTGAAATTAAGCTTGTAGATGTACACTTTCTCCAGAATCAGATCAAGGTCGCGGGCATCTTTTCCAATAAAAAAGGGCTGTACCAGGTTGGTAAAAATCGGGTACTGCGATCTCAACTGCCCACTGTGTCCAACTGAAATCCCCTCAGCTCCGTCTTTCGATCGCACCCGGCAGAGAAAGCTATTTTCATAGCGTAAAAGTTCAAGTTTTTCAATGATAACCGGAGCATTGAACAATTCTTTCCGGAAGACAGGCTGGTTCAGAATGGCGTCAAGCCGGGCATACTTTTCTGCAATGACTTCGGTTACCTGTGAAGGTGTTGACTGACTTTTGGCGGAAAAAGGAAGCGAAGCCCCTACTCCACCTGCAAAAGCTGTTGTAATAAAGTTTCGTCGGTTAGTTTTCATCTTGATAATTTATTGTCTGGTTAGTTTTACGATTTTATAAGGAGTCTCCCGATTCAGATCAGGATAGATGATTCCATGTTTTTCTTTGTCGATGATATTAATGAAGTACATCATGTCCCACTTCGGATTGATTTGTAAAGCCGGCACAACAGCCTCGTAAATAGTTTTATCTCCGGAAGGCTGCATTGTTATCGTCTGGTATTCGACATCCTGATTTACACTTCGATAACTTAGTGTCACCAATTTTATACCTGCCTGCGAAGCAACTTTAATTCTAACTTTTAACGATTCTCCTGCTTTGATATTTAACGGCGACAAATCTGTCACTTTGAACAATTTCTGCCAGTCTGGCTGAGATGCAACCTTATATTTCGGCGCTTTAATAACTGTGCTTGGCGCCTGATAGCCGGTTCTTTTCTGTTCCAGGGCAGCCAGTCCTTTTTCCAGCGAAACAAGTTCATCTTTCCAGTGTCCGCATAAATCTGCAACGCGAACTCCCATCATGAGATCACCGACATAAACATCACCGGCGGCCGCAACAATTCTGCGCCAGGCCTCTATGGCGTTTCGTTCGTGAACAATTGCCTCATCCAAAGCAGAAACATCACCGGTCCGTTCAAATATCCGGTAACATACGGCCGCAGGAATTCTTCGCGAATGATAAAGCGCCAGCGCCGACAATATCTTCAGATCGGTTAACGTTGACCGGAGTTCTTTTGTCCTTTCCGGAACAAGTTCAGCTTTTTCAATCAGCTGATCCAATTCACCGGAAATCTTCTCAAACCACCGGCTGTTCATGGATGGAAGAATTTTGGCGGTTTCACCGCCCTCAATCAGCAACTTCGCTTCTTCATCCGGATTGGCAAATTGAAGCATATCGCTTCCTTCATTTTTTGCATAGGATGGCAAATCGCCCAAGCGTTGTTTTTCAGCCCAGCCCCGGGTCATCGGAAATGAACGGTATGGATAGCAGGAAGCCACAATTCGCGGGAGAATCCAGCTAGCCTTGTGCAGGGCCGATTCAATCAGTGGTGCTGCTTCATTTCCAAAACGCTGTTTAAATTCATTTTCCCAGACATCCGGAGATGTTTCCGGGTTATAACCAATCCGGCCAAACACCTGAAAGAAATGCCAGTATCGTTCAAATTCATATTCGTAATACCGGTAAGGCGGGTTCAGAAGCTCAAAAGGTTTGGCATCATGCGGCTGAGCCTCCATTTTGGTTGCCAGCGGTTCATTCACTTCAAACCCGTCACCGTCATACAAATGCGTACTTTCGGCAAATCGCCTAACATATTCCGGATCGCCCCACAAAAGTATCCGCGATGTGCCGCCGTTCCATAGGCGCCAGTGCATTTTGTATTTCTGCGGATATTTAAGCATATCGGCATAACTGTGCCGGCGAGGACTCTTCTCCGGGTTGATACGGGTTGGATGATATGGCATTCCCATTTGCTCCATCCAGTATTTTGTTGTAATCCTGAAATTTATCCCTGTTTCGATTGCCCGTTCAATAACGGCATCCGGCAATTCTTTGGCCCGTAAATCGAAGCGAAGATTCGGCGTCGTTTCTTTGATCATTTTGAAAACATCGGACCAGAAACCGAGTTGCTCCTCATTTTTTAATCCTGATTCGTTGTGCATGCGAAACTGGATGCCGTCAAGCGCCGGAACCTGTTTGACAAATTTAGCCAAAGCAGCTTTGGTGTATGAAATCAGATTATTGCTGTTAACTCCCCAAACCAACCCGGCAACAGGCTGATCAGGCGCTTCTTTAGTGCCCGGAATACCACCCCCCTGAACGCCACCCCGGTAAATGTGATCCCAAATGCCAACACTAAACCTGATGCCCCTCTCATGAGCCAGAGCAATCAGGCGGTTCAACGCATTCAGGTTTCGTTGCTGTTCCTGCGCCGAAATACCAACCATTTGTACACCGGGGAATTCTTCAACATTGAAAAAGTAAGGATAACAGGGCGCCAGAAAACCACCATTTTCGTAGCCAAAAATAACCACCATGGAATTAAACCGGTTTTGCGCCAGCAGATCAAGGTATTTTACCCAGTAAGTTTCATCATAAAACCGGCTTTCCCAATAGGCGCGGTTCATGGTATAGAGTGAAATGGCCCGTTCTCCGACATCGGGTTTTTCCGTTATTTCCTTCAACTCACTCAACGGATTGTTCTGATCCACACTCCAGCCAATCCGGTTGGCTGCATCCAGCAAACCATACATCAGTCCGCGATCATCAAAACCGCTGATCACCCAGACTGGTTTGTTTTGTTCATTTGTTTTCCAAACAGTTAGTGCCTCTTTTACAGCTGGTACTGCGTGGTTACCAGCTTTTAACAGTTTTGCTGCCTCACCTTTTCCGGAAGAAAGGCCAGTTACAAGTATTAATTTTCCCTTTGCTTCAGAAATTGAACTTACGCGTTCAAAAGTGATATTTTTGGACTGAAAGACAGCTCCAATCTTGGATAAACCATGTTCAACCGGTGGGCCTGTTTTTTCATCGGTCACAATTGAAACGAGTAGGTTTTTGGGTAATCCCCAAAGTGATACAGGGAAACAGAAAAATAACAGAATCAGAAATTTTGAAATAAGTCCAGACATTTTCATCTTAAAAATTTTTCAGGTTTAGCTTTGGTTGGATTTACTAAAATTCAGGAAACAACAACGACTTCGTGATCCGAAATCCGGTTGATTGTAAAACTAATCCATCCTTTTTCGGATGAGTTGGTCACATTGTCTCCTGACACCAGTAACTTTAATTTTCTTCCTCTCACATCATCCGGCAATTTAACCCGAACTTTTACCGGACCGATTGGAATATATTCATCGGTAGGCTGCCGCCAGGTTCCGGCGCTGGTCAGGTTGACCAAATGCAGAATCAGGCGACCTGCCTGCCTGTACAAATTGCAGTCTATTAATCCGGCACATTCAATAGCGAGCGGAATATCATCTTTAGCTGTCCAGCGAACAAGGTTTGCCAACAGGTTCCCATGATCCGGAAGGTTGTAACGGCCAAACTGCCTGTCCAGATCGGCGGACAGATAAGCGACACGGCCACCACCGGAACCTGTATTCAGGATCAAGCCCGGAATATCGGTTTTCGGCTCGCGCATCCAGGCTGTTTCGGGCGGATAAATCGGGAACTGTGGAATAAAAGTCATCAGGACTTCCACCCCGGGATCTGTTTGGAGTGGTTCCAGAATGCCTCCAAATGAGAGGATGTCGGTTTCATCAAATCCTTTCAATGCCGGATGACGCTCTCCGCTAACCTGCGGTTCCAAACCGGTTTGCGGACCATCAAATTTTCTCCGCAGTTCAGTAGTTAGGCGCAGGTAAGTATGATAAGTTTCTGCTGCCCTTTTCCGGAGCGTTGCACCTGAATTGCCGGATTGCTGACCGGTTAAATGTACCCCGAACAAATCGCCAAGGGCATAGTCTGACCGGCGATTGCCCCATTCGTCGTACAAGCTGCTTTCGCCGGTAGCCAGTAAGCCACCCCCATTTTCAGCAAACCGTTTTACAGATGCGATCTGGCTGTCCGTCATAAGACCCAGATTGGGAAGTACCAGCGCGGCAAGGCTTTTTGCGTCGCGGTCGATGTGGTCGGCGTGGACCGGAACGTAAGGTATCCGGGCACGGATAAGCGCCTGAATAATTCCACGCCAGGGAAGTTCCACCATCAGCTCAGTTTCGTCGCGACCGTAAAAATCCATGTTTTGTTGCGACCATACCACGCCAATCGTGGCAACGGGTTTGCGGTTAATCAGGAATTCTTCATTGGTTTTGTGCCAATTAAAAATTGGGGCTGCGGTATGATAAATCCGTCGATCTTCATGAGATGCGCTAACGTAATGCCACCAGGGTTGAATGCCGCCTGCCATTCCTTCAATCATCCACATCCGGGCTTCGGCAACAGGCTTGCTTGCCAACCTGAAAGTTGGTCTTCCCATCTGGTACTGTGCCATACTTTCTGGGATGAGTTTGTCCCAGCCCAACAGGCCATGAATGAGCTTGCCGCTATCAGCATTTTGCTGAAAACCATCGGCATCACTGCGCGCCTGTGAGTCGAGCATGATGATATCAGCACGCTGGCAGATCTCTTTGTAATCGCGAAAACTTTTTGACTGTCCGCTGATGGAGCTGCCGTTCATTCCTGACCAGACACAGTCCGGTCCTCCGGCTGATTTAGTGGTGCGGTTGTTTAAATCCCATATTTCCAGCCTCCTGTCATAATTCCACCTGATCCATTGACAGTAAACCTGATCGTCCCAGTTTTTGGTCAGGGGAATTTCGTTTCCGGTTTTCTCACGGAAACTTTTTTTGCAGTTTTCACAGTAACAAATCGAATCGCGACCCAGTCCGCTCCAGCTGTTATCAGTAAACCCTTCCGGATGGTAGAGGTTTGAAACTTCAGTCAGAATTGCGGGAATATGTTCGTTGTAATACGGACTGTTGACACAGGTTATAAAAAGGTCACCAGCTTTGTATGGTTTTTCTGAAGCGTCGATGGCGAACCAATCGGGATGAGCCTTGTAAAATTCTTCGTGTGCCCGGTTTGAATCCATGCGGGCGAATACCGCCAAACCATCTTCGTGGGCTGCCCGGCATAAATCGCCAAAAAGATCGCGCCCTTCCAGAAACTGAGCCTGCCGGTGAAGCGGCACTTTGCTCGGATAATAAGCCACGATACCGCCCGCATTGATGATGACCCCCTGGGTTTGCGTCTCCTTCCAATGCTTCCGCCACCAGGTAATATCGTAATGGGCAGGATCTTTTTCAGTAATGTTGGTCTGGCCCCATCTGGTAACGCGACGGTACCAAGGGATTTCGGCAATAGTTTCTTTTTTGCTGAAGGGGTTAATTGCTCCAAAAGTCAGATCAGCAGAAGCAAGAAGTACCGATACAGCAGCTGTTTTCTTCAGGAATGACCTGCGGCTATGGCCTCCATAAGGATTGGACAAATGTTTAATTTCTGATTTGCTCATTTTTTGGTTTCGGTTATCGAATTTCTAAATCTATTCCAATGATCTCGTGATCCTGAATCTGTGGTACATGGACGAAAATCTTTCCATCACCAATCTTAAAATCAGGCTTTTGGTTACTCACCAGCAAGCTTACTCCATTTACCTTGGTTCCTTCAGGAATTATAATGCTGACCTGTTGATCAACCGGAATAAATTCCCTGAACGGTCCTTTCATCATCATCGGATTAGTTAGATTAACCAGATGGACGGTCATTGAATTTTTCTGCTGCCATGCGGTTACATCCACCACACCAGGACCTTTCACTTCCACAATCGGTTCTTCCTGAAGCGCCCAGCGGATGGTATTTCTCAGAAGTTTGCCATGATCGGCGCTCATGATTTGCCAGAATGTCCGGTCGATATCTCCGGGAAAATAGGCCACGCGCCCTTTTCCAACTTCGTGCAGGTAAAGTTCCTTGATGTCAGTTTCAGGAATGCGGGGATAAACATCCTCCATCGGAAGGTCCGGATAGGTGGGAATCAAGGTTACCGGCGACGGAAATTCTTCGTGTGGTAAAACATTTACCTGGTGAACGGTATTGATGATCCGGTATGCGTCCTCCAAGCCATTTAAAACCGGATGGTACTGATGCGTATCCGGATTTTCCTTTAATCGGAGATAACTGTTTTGCATCGGTCCTTCCACTTTTTGGTTGAAGGAAACGCCAAACAGTTTTGTCAGTCCAAAATCCGGCTTCCGGACTCCGTTTTCATCATACAACGAGGTTTCGAAGGTTGCCAGCAAACTTCCACCGTTTTCCACAAACTGCTGCAATTGGGTGCATTGAGCAGACGAAAGTGTGGCAACATTGGGAAGTATCAGCAGTTTAAAAGGCTTCAGGTGTTCCACATCAAGCAATCGGTCGTTAACCATTTCGAAAGGCATTCGGTCTTCGATGATCGCATGGTACATGCCATTCAAATGATCACCGCTTTTCTGCTGCCATGTTTCGCTGCCATAATTCCGGGTTTCTTCCGAAAAGACCAGCCCAACACGAGCCAAAGGCCTGGTATTTCGAAGATATCGTTCGTTGCGATAATAAACCTGATAGATTTTATCCACCACATCGAGCCAGCGTTTGTCGTACAATACGCCTGAAAATTTGGTAAACCAGGGGCGCATTCCATTGGCCGTTCCTTCGGCAACCCAAATCCGTATCTCTGCCTCCGTCTGAACGGAATCTTTCCACCGATAAGGTTCCTCAACTCCAACGCTGAATATTCCTCCCAGTGGTTTCATGCCAATTGAGGCCCGCAGTTCCTTAGCTCCCATTCCATTCGACCAAGGCATCGTGACTCCACTTCGGGCCTGATGATCAGTGAAAACAATATCCGATAACTGACCGGTTATCACTTTATCCGGAAATCCGTTCGGGATAAACCTGGAGGTTGATTTTACCTTACGAATGGAATCATCCCAAAGAACCCAAAGCTCTTTCAGCCGTTTAATGTTCCATGACGAATATTTTTGGTAAGTTGGGTCAAAACGATCGGCTTTGAGTGGCAGGTCCAGTCCTGAAAAGTCCCTGAAATTTTTTCTACAGTGTTCGCAATAACAAATTCCATGTCCGGCCCACCGGTTCGAGAATATCCCATCGGGTTGGTAATGCTCCATAATCTCCTGATGCACTTTGGTCATAAACTCAAAATTATATGGCCCCAGAGCGCAGGTCACCCACAAATCTTTATTGGCCCAGTGACGCCGCTTTTCTCCATCGGCAGTCACAGCTATCCAATCCGGATGGACATCGTAAACATCTTGTCTCGCTGCATGAGGATCGCTGCGGGCAATGATTGACATTTTCAACTTTCGGCATCCTTCAACCAGGTATCCAAACGGATCGGAATTACCAAGCCAGGCGCTGCGATGGTGAAACGGAATATCAGTCGGATAATAAGCTACCACCCCACCGGCGCTCAAGGTCGCCCCATCAGCATGAATCCGTTTGAAGTAGCTGAGCCAGAAATCAGGGTCAAACCGTCCCGGATCATTCTCAACCAGGGTAAGCTGCGCCCACCTCATTGGGCGGTTAAACCAGGTTTCGACTGCAGGAGGAATAAACCCTGCAAATGCTGCAGGATCAGAAATGATAAAAGCACCAGCTGCTGCGGATGAGGTGCGGATAAAATTTCGTCGGTCCATGGTTGGTTTTTTTGTTCCAAAAGGTAATTAAAATAATGACTTTCTGCTTTCATCCTTTCAAATTCATTTTTACAACAGATCAGTTCGGCCCACAGGGACAAAGTTTATTAGAGCAAATCAGAATCTGAATGAATTCAGGATTATTTGTCAAAAAACACTAAATTTAATCGCCTTATTTTAAAGAAACCCAACTAATCTTGATGAATTTACCTATGAAAAATCAGAAATTGTTATTACCCGTCGTTTTCATCCTTGTGTCTATTTTATCCTCCGCACAAAATGCTGGTAACGGATCTCCGGATAGAGGGATGAACTATATTGAGACCAAAACCTATTCGGCCGAAGATGATGCACGAACACTTGAGTTATACAAAAACCTGCGTGTCGCCGATGTGTCGGATGGGATGGATATGGTTGGTCTTCCCGGAACCGGACTGGTTAATCCGGATATTCATGCCGACTGGGTTGATCTGAAAGATTTTGCGCATGTTTTCAGAGGAATTGCTGTTACAGCAAGATATGTACCCACTCAAAAACATGCACTTCCGGCCCCGGGTGAAGATTTTTCAAAGTGGGAAGGTAATTTTTATGGAACTTATTCGCACGAGGTATTTACAAAACTGATCAAACCCGGAACTGCCGTGGTAATCGACGATGTGGAGGATCGTGACATTGGCTCCATTGGATCGAACAACATTTTATTCTGGCATAAATTAGGCGCTGTCGGTGTGGTTACCGATGCCGGCTCTCGCGATACAGACGAAATCGGTCTGGAAAAGGTCCCGCTTTACCTGCGCAAAAAAAGTCGGGGAATTCGTCCCGGAAGGAATGAAATTGAATCGGTAAACAGACCGGTCTCCATTGGCGGAGTACTGGTATGTCCGGGCGATGTGGTGGTTGGCGATGGCGACGGCGTAGTGGTTGTTCCCCGTGCCGTGGCCGAACAGGTGGCCAAATTTGCCAATGAAATTCTGACTAAAGATAAAGTCGGGAGAAAGGGGCTTTATGAAAGTTTAGGCCGCCCGTTGGATAAAACCGTGAAATAATTCAGTTCAGTCAGTTGCCCTACCGAATTTTTCTGAGTAGAAAGATATTGGCTGTCAGGGCCGAAACAAGCAGTAAAATAATCAGTTGCGCCGGAAAAAGAGAATGATTGTAGTTTTCAAAAACCTGTAAGAATTGTTCGGCGGAAATTGAACGTTTGATGCCGAAGGCTTGTAACCAGAAATTAAACGGCATTTTCATAATTGTGGCGATTTGCTGAGATTACTTTTGATTTGAATTAAGCTGCATTTCTGCCTAGTTTCTCTGATTTGGCCAACCATTTGGCCCGTTTTTCAGGACTGGAAGTTTTAACTGTGCTAAAAATAGTCCCACGAACCGGACTGACACCACAGAAATTGAGCGTTGCCACACGCAAAGCCCGTTGCCCGGGGCTCAGGTAAAAAAGTTTGTAGTAAAAAGCCGGAGCATCCATCGTGGTAATGAGTCGTGCTGTCTTGCCTTTGAGTAACTTATCCCACTGTAACGAATTTTCGTGATACCGGTAAGTTACTCCGGAAAGAAAAACACGATCAATAAAACCTTTGAGAAGCGCGGGCAAAGTTCCCCACCAGGTTGGATAAACAAAAACCAAATGATCGGCTTTAAGAATTTCTTCCTGAGCCAATTGCAGATCAGGCTCCAGTTCAGTACGCTTGCTATACCCGTGTAACAACAACGGATTGAATTTCAGTTCGCCCAAATGCAACCATTTACAGGTATGACCCGAGGCTTCTGCGCCTTTAAGATAACTTTTGGCCAGCTCGGTGCAAAAGCTATCTGTTTCAGGGTGACCAACAATCAGGAGAATACGGCTCATCTTTTTTTAACGAAAATATTCAGGATTGTAAAGACCTGAAATTTTATTTCTGTCAATGGAGAAAATCGGGTGATGAATTGGCGTAAAAAGCGGATAAATGCCTCAAAAGACTGAACATCAGGAAAAGAATAAGGACAAAAAATTGTCATTGTTAGCGAAGATGATTAAATATAATCCACCAACAATGACAATCAGACGTTTAACAACTTGGATTTACCCTCAAAGTAAATCAGTAGCTATTTTTTAACTACATGGTATCCTCGTTTTTCAATGGCTGCGCTAATCTGCGCTAAATTTACCCGCACGGTATCAAAGCGGACAAAGGCTGTCGAATCTTCGTGATTGGCATTGATGCTATCTATTCCGGCCAGTTCATTTACTCCTGTTGCAATCGATTCTTCGCAATGATCGCAAGTCATCCCTTCCACCTTCAATGTCATTTCAACCATAACTGGCGCTGCTTTTTCTTTAGGCGCCTGTTTGGGCGCACATGCTGCTGCTAAAACAAAAAGACCAATAATTAGACTGTAGTTTTTCATCGATTTTAAATGTAACTGCATGAATGGCTGATGGATTTCAGGTTGAAAATTTAATTTTTCACGATCGCTTTCAGAATATTCTCACTTCCAGTACCAGCATCTTCCATTACAACAGATGCTTTCCCGCCCAACAATTTGGCAAAGAGCCCAAAATTCATTCGGGAAATGTAAGTTTTGCCATCGTCCTTTTTGTAAATCGACACCCTGCAAGGCATCATTGTAGAAACATGCCGGTCGTTGTCATTATCCAAAATCCGCACAGCAATATCGGGTTTACAAATCGAAAATACCCTTACCGGCTTAACCTCAAAGCCATTGTTAGCCATGATTTGCTGAAGATCATATTCATGAGGCATCTTCCAATTGTTACTTTTGGTCGATTCGGTGAGGATTTCAACAGTTTGGTCGAAGTCATATTTGCTTTCGTTCACTAAAAAAAGGAGCTTGGGCAATGCAATGACTGCGAACAAACCAATAAGTATAAATCCTGAAAAAAGTCCTGCAAAAAACATGATTATTTGATTTTAAAGTTTGTAACAGGAACAAGCAAACCAGGCATTTGTTTATATCCCCGATCACGAATCAGGATTACTTCTTTACCTGAAGATATTTTTCAATGTTGTCGATAAACATTTTTTTGGTTTCTTCTTTTGAACGTCCGATGCCTGACATCATGACAGGCTGTCCTTTGGCCGGAATGTATAAAAATGCTGGAATTCCTGTGATCCCGAAAACCTGTGCCAATTCGCGTTCCTGATCAGTATTTACTTTGTAAACCAGTATTTTACCGGCATATTCAGCTCCAACTTCTTCAAGAATCGGACCTGCAATTTTACATGGACCGCACCAATCGGCGTAAAAATCTACAATGGCCGGTTTAGTACCAAGATACTTCCATTCTTTAGGTGACTGGGTATAATTCCAGACCTTCTGAATGAAGATAGCTTTAGTTAGCCTCTCGGAACCTGAATTTACAGTTGTTGTCGCTACGGTTTCGGCAATGTCAGGTTTTGCCTCCTGTTTCTGTGTTCCACTGGCCGAAATGAGCATGACTGCGGCCACCAATGTTAAAAATGACTTCTTCATAACCTACTTATATTTAATTATTTAAATTTAGTTCATTATCATAGAGCTTGTATATTTAAAAATGTAAATATATGTATGTATCATTACAATTGTTATACCAAAGGCTATTTTTCTCAAATTGTGTCAGTAGTTAAAGTCAAGTAACAAGATTTCAACTATTTATCGATTCATTCAACTCAAATGCTTGAATGTCCCTACAATTTTATCGTAAAAAAAATCAATTCGACGCAACCATTGGGCCAGTTCTCGTATCTATTCACTAAAAAATAAACAATCGAAAAAAACAAAAGAAATGAAAAAGCTGGTATTTTTATTAATGACAGGTTTCATGTTCAGCCTTTTACCGGGCTGCAGTCTTGATGATGACGGATATTCTCTTGGAGATGCCTGGATTGGTTTCGGATTAGTCCAGAAAGACACACAGGCAGGAACCAATAATATTGTCATGGATGATGGCGAGGTGTTATTTCCGGTCACCTCAGACTACTGGTGGAGCGAAACGAAAAACAATGACCGGGTACTGGTTAACTTTACAATTCTAGGTAATAAAGACAATGCCAATCACGATGAGCTTTACTATGTAAGAATTAACTCATTGCGCAAAATCCTGTACAAAGGGATTCTCGAAATTACTCCTGAAATCGAAGACAGTATTGGCAATGATCCGATTCAGGTTAAAGACCGCTGGGTCAAAAAGAACTTGCTAAATTTTGAATTAAAGTATCACGGCGGCAGCAAAACACACTTTATCAACCTGGTTAAACAACCGGGAGCTATCGCCGGCGGAACAGAACCAATCGTTCTGGAATTACGGCACAACAACAACGATGATTCGGAGAATATTCCATTATCCGCAGTTGTTACATTCGATTTAAGTTCATTAAAAGTTCAGGGTAAAAATTCGGTGGCATTTAAGGTGATCGCTAAAGGATTTGACGGTGATGACTTTGAATATACCGGGGAATACAAGTATTAAAATCAGTTTCAATCAATTTGGTTCCTTTTTGAGAGCACCTGGTCTCGGGATCAGGTGCTTTTTCGTTTTTTTATTTCTTTACATTCGTTACTTTCACCACGTCTACGAAAAAGGGTATAACTAAAAAAGATAAAATGATGAAATCGGTTTACTTTCTGGCCCTGGCAGCCATTTTGTTCTCATGCTCACATCCGAAAACAACTAAAGAAATGACGGAAACCAACCAACCTAAAGCGCCTAAACTGGCTTCAGATATTATGACCCCCGAAGTCTTGTGGAGTTTTGGCCGAATTGGCGATCCTTCAGTTTCGCCAGACAAAACGACCGTGCTGTATGCAGTAACAACTTATAATATTGAAGAAAACAAATCATACCGCGATTTGTACACGGTGTCGGTTAATGGTGGCGAACCTGTGCGTATTACGTCCACTCCCGAGAAAGAATCTTCAGCAGTTTGGAGACCCGACGAAAAAAAAATCGGGTTTTTGTCGGCAAAATCAGGAGAAATGCAACTTTGGGAAATGAATACGGATGGATCGGAACCTGTCCAAATTACGGAAATAAAAGGAGGAATTACCGGTTTTAAATACTCTCCTGATGGAACAAAGATTTTGTTTACTGCTGATGTAAAAATGAAACAGGATGTTCACGACCTGTTTCCTGATTTGCCGAAAGCAAATGCACACCTGGAAACCGATCTGATGTACAAACATTGGGATGAATGGGCCCAAACCGTTCCGCATCCGTTTGTTGCCGATTACCAAAACGGGAAGATTGAAAATGCAGTGGATTTACTTGCCGGAGAACCCTACGAAAGTCCGATGAAACCATTTGGAGGTATCGAACAACTAGACTGGAGTCCCGACAGCAAAACCGTGGCCTACACCTGCCGGAAGAAAACAGGTAAAGAATATGCCATTTCCACCAATTCGGATATTTATTTCTACAACGTTGAAACAAAGCAAACCGAGAACAAAACCCAGGGAATGATGGGCTATGACCAAAATCCGGTTTTCTCGCCCGACGGGAAATGGCTTGCCTGGGAAAGTATGGAGCGCGACGGCTACGAGGCCGATAAAAACCGTTTATTCCTGATGAATCTGGAAACAGGAGAGAAAACGGATCAAACTGCAAATTTTGATCAAAGCTCAAGCAATCTTTCCTGGAGTTCCGATAGCAAATCGGTTTATTTTGTAAGCTGCTGGCATGCACTCACCCAAATTTACAGGCTTGATATTTCGGATAAAAAAATCATACATGTCACCACTGGAATCCACGATTATGCTTTTGTCGCCGAAGCAAAAGATAAGCTTGTCGGCGTTAAACATTCGATGAGCAAACCTGACGAAATTTACGCAATCGATCCAAAAACCGGAACCGAAACAGAACTTTCCTTTCAGAATAAACCAATTATGGATCAACTCACCATGGGTAAAGTGGAAGAACGCTGGGTGAAAACTACTGACAATAAGCAAATGCTGGTTTGGGTAATTTATCCGCCACATTTTGACCCGAACAAGAAATATCCGACACTCCTGTTTTGCGAAGGTGGTCCTCAATCAACCGTTAGCCAGTTTTGGTCGTATCGCTGGAATTTTCAGCAGATGGTCGCCAACGGATATATCGTTGTTGCTCCAAACCGGCGCGGATTACCAAGTTTCGGGCAGGAATGGCTCGAACAAATCAGCGGGGATTATGGTGGCCAAAACATGAAAGATTACCTTTCGGCAATTGATGCAGTGGCAAAGGAACCGTTTGTAAATAAGGACAAATTGGGGTGTGTGGGCGCCAGTTATGGCGGTTTCTCTGTTTATTGGCTGGCTGGTCATCATGAAAAGCGTTTCAAAGCGTTCATTGCACACGATGGAATGTTCAATCTGGAACAACAATACCTGGAAACCGAAGAAATGTGGTTTGTTAACTGGGATCTGGGCGGACCATATTGGAATAAAAAGAATGCAGTGGCACAGCGCTCGTATTCCAATTCACCGCACCTGTTTGTTGACAAATGGGATACGCCAATTCTTGTAATTCATGGAGAGAAAGATTACCGCATTCTGGCCTCACAGGGAATGGCGGCTTTCAATGCCGCTGTCTTGCGTGGCGTTCCTGCTCAGATGTTAATTTTTCCGGATGAAAATCATTGGGTGCTACAACCGCAAAATGGTATTCTGTGGCAACGTGTGTTTAAACAATGGCTGGACAAATGGCTTAAATAGTTTCAGATTCCGGATTTTAGGTTCCAGTCCTTCTTTTTGACTGGGACCTGAAATCCAGGATACTGAATTCAGAATACTTCCACTTTGCTTTTTACATTTTCGAGTAACCCCTTAATTTGGGCGGCATGCCGAATGAGGGTAATCACTTCGGAAATTTTCATCCTGGCAAGATTAATCGTCAGGTCAAATTCATCCTCCGTTCCCTGATCCCCGGCAATGTGTTTTCTCAGATTTTGCCGTTCTTTTTCTGTTCGTTCAATAAATTCAACTGCCTCCCTGAAGTTCATCCGGTTCTTTTCCATAATCTGCTTAACCCGCCATTCATGCGGGGCTGCCAAGCGCACCAAAAGTGATTTATCGATGTCACGTGCAATGATATGTCCGGCACGACCAACAATAATGCAATAACCGTCGTTGGCAAAACTGGTAATCAGGTCAATAAGAGTATTCTTGATTTTCCGGTCGCTTTTGTACCTTTTCTCACTGAAAGCCAACAAAATATCATCAAAAAGAGTGCGGGCGTCTTCTTTCAGATAATTTCGGAGTTTGCCAGGTTCCATATTCAGTTCACGGGCACTTTCTTCCAGAATTTCCTTACTCAACACTTTCCATTTTGGACACAGGGCAAGTTTGTCGAGCTCAATAGCAAGTAATCTGGCGATGTTAACTCCCCCACATCCAACTTCCCTTGAAATACAAATTACCGGTCCGGGTTGAGTATGGACTGATAAGTACCTGTTTTCAGGATGATGCAACCTTTTGTTCAAGTAAACCATCAAAGTGTTGTTCATGGCGTATGGATTTTTGGTTGTATTAATTTACGAATTATTTTGACTCCGGTTGGAATATTTTTCCACTGATTTTCAATGATTTTTATGGTTTACAACATTTCAGAAAGATATGTCAGTTTTTTGGCAACGTATTTTTTCTATCTTTCACATATAAATCTTAAAACTCCAGCTGATGTTTAATCGCGAAACCTATATCGAGCGCCGCCTCAAGCTAAAACAAAAAATTTCAGGAGGTATTGTTTTGCTTTTGGGCAATGCTGACTCGCCAATGAATTATGCCGACAACTGTTATCATTTCAGGCAGGATAGTACATTTCTATATTTCTTCGGACTTGATTTTCAGCAACTCGCCGGAATCATCGATCTCGATTCGGGAGAGGAAATCATTTTTGGTGACGATGTCAGCATGGAAGACATCATTTGGATGGGACCACAGATCGCTTTAAAAGAAAAAGCAGAGAAAGTCGGGGTAACCCAAACCGAATCATATCCAAATCTTCAGATGCACATTAACGGGGCGATTTTGAAAGGAAGGAAAATTCACTTTCTGCCTCCTTCAAGGGCCGAAAATAAATTACTGCTGAATGAATTACTCGGAATAGCCGTTTCGAAGCAGAAGATCTATTCATCGCTTGAACTGATCAAAGCAGTGGTAGAATTACGTTCAGTAAAAGAGACACAGGAAATTGACGAAATCCGTAAAGCCTGTGCGGTAGGTTACCAAATGCACGTAACCGCTATGAAAATGGCCAAAGCCGGAATATGGGAACAGTCAATTGCAGGAACCATTGAAGGAATAGCCAATGCAGGAGGAGGCATGGTTTCATTTCCGGTGATTTTGTCGCAAAACGGGGAAACCCTGCACAATCATGATCATTCGAAAACTTTGCAAAACGGGCGTTTGCTTTTGGTCGATGCCGGCGCCGAAGTCGGTTCACATTACGCTTCTGATTACACCCGAACGATTCCTGTTGGTGGAAAATTCACCCAGAGACAACGCGAAATTTATGAAATTGTATTGGCAACCAATAACCGGGCCCGCGAATTGACTAAACCCGGATCGACCTATTTATCAGTGCATTTAGCAGCTGCTGAAGTTATTGCTTCAGGATTAAAAGCTATTGGATTGATGAAAGGTGATGTAAAAGAAGCCGTTGCTGCAGGAGCACATGCTTTATTTATGCCACACGGGCTGGGTCACATGCTCGGACTGGATGTGCATGATATGGAAAATTTGGGACAGATCTACGTGGGATACGATGATGAAATACGTCCGGTTAATCAGTTTGGAACTGCTTATTTGCGCATGGGACGACGACTCCAAAAGGGATTTGTGATCACCAACGAACCCGGCATCTATTTTATACCGGCCCTGATTGAAAAATGGAAGTCCGAAAAAATCAATGCTGAGTTCATCAACTTTGACCGGCTGGAAAGCTATCTTGATTTTGGCGGTATCCGGTTAGAAGATGATATCTTGGTTACCGAGACAGGTTCCGAAATCATTGGCGAACGCATCCCGATAACGCCGGAAGAAGTGGAAGAGGTAATGAAATAAAAAATGGCCTGAACATCAAATGTTCAGGCCATTTTTTTCTAACAGCGCTTCTTCTCTTTGACCAGGATGTGAGAATAAAAATATTCGAGTTCATTTCGGATCTCGTCACGAATGTCGCGATAAATATTCAGCAATTGTTCATCAGTACAGAACGCCCTTTTAGGGTCTTCAAATCCGATATGAATTTTGTGTTTACTTGTGATATTGATTTGGGCTATTTTTTCTTTGGTGCCATCGCAAAGAGTAATCAGGTAATCCACGGTCATTCCTTCAAATTCTTTATAACTCCTCGGCTTTTTGTTGCTGATATCAATCCCGACTTCTTTCATAACTTGTATGGCAAGCGGATCAACTTGCATGTCCGGATGCAAACCGGCAGAAGAAACTTCGATTGATTTGTCGGCTTGCTGTAGAAAAGCCTCAGCCATCAAACTTCGACATGAGTTGCCATCGGCACATAGAAAGAGAATTTTCATCTTCATCCAAATCAATAGTTGACATTAAGTTACGAAATTTACTATTGAAAAGAAAGCTGAAAAGCTAGTTTTTATCAGTGGCTGTTGTTAAGCATACGACACTGTCAAAATACAAAAATGAATGGAAAAAGGTAAGAAGCGAACTGAACTAATTTTCTTTCAATCCAATGGCCCGGATTTACGTTTGGCTGCCCACAAAATCAACCGGAGCGACTGGTCATAGGTCATATAGTTCCACATCCAGTTCACGAAAATCAGCAGACGATTTTTTACGCCCACAATGGCCATCAGATGCACAAACATCCAGGTCAGCCAAGCCATGAAGCCTCCGAATTTTAGAAATGACAAATCGGCAACAGCCCGATTCCGGCCAATGGTGGCCATTGATCCCCGATCAATATATTTAAATGGTTTTAGCTTACCCTGATGTTTCATGGTTATGAAATTCCAGGCCAAATTTACGCCTTGCTGAATGGCTACCTGGGCTACCTGTGGATGTCCGTTGGGATAATCCAGTGTTGACATAATAGCCACATCTCCTATAGCAAAAATATCTGGAAGATCTTTCAGTTGATTAAATTCGTCAACGATGAGCCGACGTCCCCGGCCAATCAATTCATCCGGAATACCCTCAGGCAAAACACCACTGATACCGGCAGCCCAGATTACCGTATTGGTTTTTATTTGCTGCCCATCGGCGAAACTCAGCACATTGCCATCATAATCCGTGACCTTTGCGTTCAGCATAACGTTTATTCCCAGTCGTTTCAGGTAAAATAAAGCTTTTTTAGAAGCATGTTTCGACATTCCACCCAGAACGGCAGGTGAACCTTCAACCAGGCTGATTTGCATGGCGTCAAAATTCAGGTCAGGATAATCTTTGGGAAGGACAAATTTTTTCATTTCAGCAATGGCTCCTGCAAGTTCAACTCCGGTCGGACCGCCGCCAACCACGACTACATTCAGCAAAGTCCTTCGTTCATTCTGATCGCGCAAGGTGACGGCTTTCTCGAATCGTTGCAACAGTCTGTTTCTAAGCGACATGGCCTCCGACACCGATTTCATAGGTAGAGCAAATTCTTCCATATTCTTCATTCCGAAGAAATTTGAATTTACCCCGCTGGCAATAACCAAATAGTCGTACCAAACGGCATCCAAGCTGGTATAAATTTCTTTCTTCTCGGGATCGACCGAATAAACTTCAGCAACACGCACATATACATCCTTTTGCTTCTGAAATATTTTCCTGAGCGGGAACAAAATCGAACTGGGTTCGATGCCTGAACTGGCTACCTGGTAAAATAAAGGTTGAAACTGGTGATAGTTATTTTTATCAAGGATGACAATCTGATATCCTGATCCGATAAGGTTTTTGGCTAATTTGAGACCTCCAAATCCTGCCCCGATTATAACGATCCGTTTTTGGGCCGTTTCCGGAATATTTACTGGCATATTTTGATTTTTGTGTTTTACGGCACATTTAAAACACTTATAAAGGTACAAATGTTTGCTTTGACCAACATTAAATATTGGTTATTGAAAGGTTAAAATCCTGATAAAACCGTAAATTTCAGCCAGTAAGTTTCGGGAGTACTCTTGTTCGTTCAAAAAGTCACTATCAATATTAATTTCTGAAGCAAATTACTGAAATGAATGAACCAACAGATTGCCATTTCCTGATTTTGAGATGTAGCGATAAGTGTTAAATTTACATTTTAATTTTTCGGAACTGACCAAACTAAAACTCACTGTATTTGAACAACTAAAGTTAACCAATAAAAATGAAAAGACATGTCTGGATTACAATTTGTTTTTTGACCTTTTGGAGTGTGGCATCGGCACAATACACGGTCGTTTCACCTCATTTACTCACTGAAGTAAAAATCGGAATTGGTGAAAAAATTACATACAGCATTTCGTACCAGGGTAAGCCAGTGCTGATCGATTCGGAACTTGGTTTTATTTTCAAACAAGCACCCCCGCTTGGATACGACATGGAGGTTCTAAAAACATCGGTTCGCGTGATAAACGAAACCTGGAATCCCGTTCTGAAAAGGAAATCAACGATCCTGAACAATTGCCGTGAAATTAAAATTGAAATGAAGGAAAAAAAATTTCCCCGCCGGATGATGAACCTGATTTTCAGAATCTACGATGACGGTGTGGCTTTCCGAACCGAATTTATTGGTAACGACAATAACCACGAATATGTCATCACCGAAGAACGAACCACGTTTAATTTTACTTCCGATCATACCTGCTGGGCTGCCAATCATGGTAATTACCGTTCCTCACAGGAGAATGAATACTTCAGGCATAAACTTTCGGAGTTGACCGATCAAATGGTGATTGGTCTGCCAATGACTGTTAAAGTAGCAGACGATTGCTATGCGGCCATTACCGAAGCCCAAATTACCAATTATGCCGGAATGTACCTGAAACCTACACATTCTGGTTCAGGATTTTCTGTTCGGGCAAGCCTGTCGCCGCTACCCAGGCAACCTGAGAATGGAGATAAAGTCAGGTTCAAATCACCACACCAAACCCCGTGGAGGGTAATTATGCTGGGTACGACTCCCGGCCAATTGGTTGAATCGGAAATTGTGATGAACCTGAATGATCCGTGTGAAATTACTGATCCGTCATGGATAAAACCCGGTATGTGTGCCTGGGACCACTGGTGGAGCGGCGAAGTAAAAATGGATAACGAGACCATCAAAAAATACATTGATCTGGCTTCCGAAATGGGTTGGCCCTATCAACTGATCGACTGGCAATGGTATGGCAAATTCAATTCTCCGGAAGCTGACATTACCAAAGTGGCTCCGCAATTGGATATGCCCGAAATTCTGGCTTATGCCAAAAATAAAAATGTCAAATGTTGGGTTTGGCTTTATAACACCGACGTTGACCGTGCTGACTGGGATAAAGCCTGTGCCCTGTATGAAAGCTGGGGCATTGCCGGGGTTAAAATCGACTTTATGGACAGCGACGATCAGGAAATGGTAAACTGGTACCACCGCATTGTGAAAACAGCAGCAGCCCATCATTTGATGGTTGATTTCCATGGAGCTTACAAGCCTGATGGATTCCGTCGTACTTATCCCAACCTGGTAACCCGCGAGGGTGTAATGGGTAACGAATACAACAAATGGTCGCTTCGGGTGACTCCCGAACATATCACCACTTTGCCGTTTACCCGAATGTTGGCCGGACCAATGGATTTCACACCTGGTGGCTTTCTGAACCGCACACCCGAAAAATTCAAAAACGGAACTCCCGCAGAGGTTATGGGAACGCGTGCCCTGCAATTGGCGCAGTTTGTCGTTTATGACAGTCCGTTTATGGTGGCCTGCGATCATCCGGATAACTACAAAGGTCAAATGGGTATTGAGTTCCTGAAAAAAGTAAAAACAATGTGGGACGACACCAAAATACTGAACGGGCAAATCGGTGAATACATTACCTCAGCCCGCCGTTCAGGAAATGAATGGTTTATTGGCGCTATGACCAACAGCGAAACCCGGACGCTGGAAATAAAGCTCGATTTTTTGGGCGACGGAAAATATAAACTGGTGGCTTTTGAAGATTCGCCCGAATCGGCAGTGGATGCCGAAAGAGTGATGCGCACCACCAAAACGGTTGCCAAGGGCGATGTCGTTAAAATGCGGATGGCCCCCGGCGGCGGCTATGCAGCCTGGCTGGAACCGGTGAAGTAGGAAGTGCCTAGAGTGACTAGAGTTGAAAAAAACGGGCGCTTTGGAATATTGAAAAACAGGAATGGAGCGCTCTTTCTCCCCCTCCTTTGGAGGGGGTTGGGGGAGGCTTTTAAACTCTAAAGATATGCTTGAAAACCTTAAAGAAGAAGTCTGGAAAGCCAATCTCGATTTGGTCAAACACGGATTGGTCATTTTTACCTGGGGTAATGTGAGTGGAATAGATCGCCAGCAAGGCTTGGTCGTTATAAAGCCCAGCGGCGTTTCGTACGATGTGATGAAACCTTCCGACATGGTCATCCTCGATCTGGAGGGCCGCGTGGTGGAAGGCCAGCTGAAACCATCGAGCGATGCGCCAACTCACCTCGAGTTGTACCGCAGTTTCGCGAATATTGGCGGAATTGTGCACACGCATTCCGAGTGGGCTACCAGCTGGGCGCAAGCCGGACGCGGCATCCCGGCCGTTGGAACCACCCACGCCGACTATTTTTACGGCGAAATTCCCTGCACCCGCAAAATGAACGAAGCCGAAATCAACGGCGAGTACGAACTCGAAACCGGCAAAGTGATTGTCGGAACGTTCAAAGGACTCGATCCGGATAGGGTTCCCGGAGTGTTGGTCAACAACCACGCACCGTTTAGCTGGGGCAAAAATGCCGACGACGCCGTTCACAATGCCGTCGTTCTGGAAGAAGTGGCCAAAATGACCTTCCGGAGTTTTGTCCTGAATCCGGAGACCAAAATGGACCAGGTTCTGCTCGACAAGCATTTCCTACGCAAACACGGCAAGAACGCGTATTATGGACAGAAATAACAGTTTCAGGTTCAAAGTTTCAGGTTTCAAGTTAAGCTGAAAAGACAGACCTGGAACTTGGAACCTGGAATTTGGAACCAACTTTAAACTTTAAACATCAAACTTTTAACTACATACAAATGACACAGGCAAAATACACCATCGGGCTCGATTACGGTACCGATTCGGTTCGTTCGCTCATCGTGAACGTTGAAAACGGAGAAGAAGTAGCCAGCGTAGTTTTTGAATATCCGCGCTGGAAAAAAGGCTTATACTGCGACGCGCCTAATAATCGGTTCCGGCAGCATCCGAAAGATTACCTGGAAGGAATGGAGTACACCATCGTTGAAGCATTGAAAAAAGCTCCGGCAGGTGTGGCCGAAAATATAGTGGGAATCTCAATCGACACCACCGGATCGACCCCGATTGCCGTGGATGAAAAAGGTACTCCCCTTTCATTAACTCCTGGCTTTGAGGAAAACTCCAATGCCATGTTTGTGCTCTGGAAAGACCATACCGGTGTGAAAGAAGCCGGTGAGATCAATGAACTGGCTAAAAAATGGAATATTGATTTCACCAAATTCGAGGGCGGAATTTATTCTTCGGAATGGTTCTGGGCCAAGTTGCTGCATGTGATCCGCGAAGATGCTGGTGTTTACCGCGCTGCTTATTCGTGGGTGGAACATTGCGACTGGATTCCGGCTATCCTGACAGGCAATACCAATCCCAAAACCCTGAAACGCTCACGTTGCGCTGCCGGTCACAAAGCCATGTGGCACGAGGCTTTTGGTGGATTACCGACCGATGAATTCCTTGAAAAACTCGATCCGTTGTTAAGTGGATTAAAAGACCGCTTGTTCAAAGAAACGTTCACATGCGATATCTCTGCCGGACATTTAACTCCGGAATGGGCTAAAAAATTGGGGCTTTCTGTCAGTGTTAAAGTTGGTGTTGGTGCATTCGATGCTCACCTTGGAGCCGTGGGCGCCGAAATTGAACCGTATTACCTGAGCAAGGTGATGGGAACCTCAACCTGCGACATGCTGATTGCCCCGATGGAAGAAGTGGGCGATAAACTGATCAGCGGTATTTGCGGACAGGTGGATGGCTCGATTGTTCCCGGAATGCTGGGCATGGAAGCCGGACAGTCGGCTTTTGGCGACATTTATGCCTGGTTTAAGAATGTGCTGTTGTGGCCTGCTGAGCAAATCATTGCCAGCAGTACGCTGCTGGACGAGGCGACCAAAGCGAAACTGATTGCCGAAGTTTCGTCGCGCATTATTCCTGAACTGACCAAAGCTGCCGAGCTAATTCCGATTGAGGAAAGCAGCATTGTGGCGCTCGACTGGATGAATGGCCGCCGCACGCCGGATGCCAACCAAAACCTGAAAGGCGTGATTTCGGGCCTGAACCTGGGTTCGGATGCCCCGCGCATTTTCCGGGCATTGGTGGAAGCCACTGCGTTTGGCTCGAAAGCCATTATCGATCGCTTTGTCAGCGAAGGTGTGCGCATCGACGGGGTGATTGCGCTGGGCGGGGTAGCCAAAAAATCGCCGTTTGTGATGCAGATTGTTTGCGATGTGCTGAACATGCCGATTAAAGTGGCCCGCTCCGAACAGGCCTGCGCGCTGGGCTCGGCGATGGCTGCTGCCGTGGTAGCCGGGGTTTACGCCACCACTGCCGAAGCACAAAAGAAAATGGGCGGCGGCTTTGAAACCACCTACACACCCAATGCCGAAAATGCCGCCAAATACCAGGCCCTCTATGCCAAATACCTGAAATTGGGCGAACTTATTGAGTTTGGAATGAAATAGATTTAAGCGTCTTCGCTTTATTAGTCCGGGCTTCACGAGGTAGTGAGGCCCGGACTTTTTGCGAGCTAACGGTGGTGGTATGAGGTCGTGGCGGTCAGACGAGAGTCTGAGTGTCCGACCGAAACTGAGGTTGGGACGAGATTCGGCAAGTTGAATCCGTACAAACTCAGCCATGCCTTATACCATGTGTTAGCAACAGATTTTTTCAAAATATGATTTCATTATATCCTTTACAAAACTTTGCATTTGTATTGTTTTAATATTTAGATGTTTTGTTTCTGTTATTCCATCATGAACAAATTTTGACCTTAAGTCATAGGCTTTGCTAAAGAAGTCAGAAGCTTTAAATCCATTATATTGTTTGTCGTTATCAATTAGAGAATCAACAAGATTTTTTCCACTTCTCTTTATTGATACCTTTTTCAACGAGTTTAAAGAGCCGGCAATTGATTTCCTTTCATCTGGATTTATTTTTAACCTGTTTACTCTTTTAATATAAGAGTCCAAAGAATTTTGTAATCTTTTTGATACTTTGGGTTGTTCGATTAATGCTTCCAACGCTGACATTTGTAGAATAAATCGACCAGTTTGATTTACAATGGTTAGATAATTAGATGAATTGTATATTTCGATTGCACGCAAAAGCTTTTCATGGTTTTGATATTTTAATCCAACATATTTGTTTAGTAATCTTTCGAATGTTTTGATATTAATGTCTCCATGCAATGTTAATGGATTCATTCGCAAAAACTTGGTTCCAGAGGGAGACACTTTTACTCCAATATAATCTTCTTCAACTTTAATTTTTGTTTCTGAACTCAAATTTTCAAGGAAAGACATTGAAATTCCAAATGATTTTAGTTTTGGATTAATTAGTATGCCAATATCCGATTCTAAACACAAAAGATACAATGCGTCGATTATCTTTTGAATTATTTTATTGTCAATTTGAAAATCAAAATCTTTTGATTTAAATGTGTAAGTACGATAAATTGATTCTTCTGAGGTTTCCACATTAAAAGTGAGAGAACCTTGTTCAAGCTCTAAAACCAATTCTTGGTCATTATCCAATTTGAATGAATAATGTTTTGGAATTACAAATCTTATTCTCAGAAAATCCATTTATTCAAATTTGTTGCTAACATCTGTACACACGCCATTGGCGGGTATTTCGCTTTTATCATCCTTTTTGCTCGCGCGGTATCGCAGTTTTTGATGGCAACCCGCCACAAAAAACCTTACCCATATTCAAATTTAAAGAATTCAACCGTGCGCGCCGCTCCATTTGACAAAATATTTTTCAGGAGTTGGCAAAATAAAGTGGCTCTGGTGACTCGGAGTCATTAGAGCATTTGGCATGCGATTGTCGGGAAATACCTGAAGTTAGGTGAACTGATTGAGTTTGGAATGAAATAATAGTTCAGTTTTTTAAAGCTGTTTCAGTCAGGGCTTCACTTCGAGTGAAGCCCTGACTTTTTTATGATCTCTGGCAAGCAACAAGGTTAAATTTATTCCAGTTTAAGATTCTCGATGGTGATCTGATCGGAACCGATGTCTTCAATCAATAAATAGAATGTATTCAGGATGTTTGAGCGAATGTATCCAGCCGGGACATTATTCATATATACCGTGTAAGTATATTGACCTGATGTAACGGCGATGGAAACTCCATTTTTCAGATCAGGCTTTGGCATTGTTATAGAACCATACTCAAAAGCAATACTTGTTCCGTTGAGATGCAATATCCTGTAATTCTCATAATCGCTGATGTTTATAAACTCTCCTTTAGCAGGTAATTCTTCCTGATAATCACCCCAGTTCATCATATCAGGAGAACCTTTGTAAACAATTCCAAATGAAGGAAGATCAGTTTTGACGGCCGATTTTAAAGTAAACGAAAGTTTCATTTGATCTGATACAACTGAATTGAGCCTTATCCAGCGAAATTCCCTGCTATCGGAACTTTTAAACGACAGTGTTTTGGAATTTACGACCTTCCAATCGCCCATGTATTTCCAATTATAATTCATGAAGTTAAGGGCAATCGGTTTACACAATTCAAAATACAGATTATAGCTCAGCGATTCGTTGTATGACTTTGGCGTAAAAACCGATAAATAAATATCTCCGGTTACACCTGGAGTAAAAAACAGTTCTGGCTTGCCATTGTACTGGATCGTGTCCGAAATAACTTCCATTTTTGAATTATACAATATCATTTTCAAACCCGAATAAAGTACATCGGGCTGAATGCAAAAGATGTGGTATTTGCTTCCTTTATTTACCTTCAGTCGATAGAGGTTGGTATCGTTTTTACTCAACAAGGCATCGGTATAAAAACGGGCTCCATTCGCTGCTACATAAGTATTTTGATTGGATGCAATTTCAAGTAATATACCTTTCCCGGATTCCGTTTCATCGTCTGTTTTATCCTTCTTACACGAAAAGGAAAGACCTGTTATGACGAAAAGGATTAAGAATAAGTTCATTGTTTTCATGGTGTAATTGTTTGTGCTTTGGGGTTTTTGAAGTTTTTAGTTAAATATTACAGGCTGATGCTTTTCGGTTTTAGCGAAACAAAACCAACCGAATATTCATTTACTCATATTTGTCAGGAGTCACGGAAATCAGAAGCAGGAATAATCCATTTTTGTCTTTATAGTAGTAATTTATAGTTTGCCTGAGGTCTCGTTGAGGTTTCATTTGAGGATTTGTCCTGACCAAATTTGTAATTGACGCCTCAAGATAATCTCTCATTTCTATAGTATCAACAGTTGCCTTTTCCATATTTATAAGCGTGTAATTGTATTGAAAAACATTCTTCGGCAGTGCTACTGCATTGTCGAGCCTCGTTTCAGCATCAACCATGATTGGGCACGATTTATTGATCTCGCTTGCAACTTTCATCATGGCGTCATCTAACAAAGCTGGTCTGAAGAAAAAATGCTGAACAGCGAAAAAAGAAACGATAAAGAAGACCGCGAAACCTATAAATGCCGGTATTCTTTTTCCCAAATTTCTTTCCGATTTGGCTGGTTTTGTGTCGGTATCGGGAGTATGATCAATGATTGTTTTCGGAAGTTCATATCCGCAACTAAAACAATATTTATACTGAACAGGATTTTCTGTTCCACATGTTTTACAAATAATTTTTCCCATTTCTGTTGTTGTTTTCTGATTTCAATAATTCTGGCTCGATTTCCAAATATAACTCATTTCTATGTTTAATCAATTGAATTTTACAAAAGATTTATCGTTCGAATGTCACTTCTTTCCCAATCCGTTTATCAAAACCTTTTCATTTCCCATCAAAATTGAAGGTCTCAATTCCGGATTCATCCAACGCAACAATCGTTCCATGTCTTTTTGAAGTAACACCACACAACCAGAGGAGGAGTTGATTGTTTCTCTTTCGCTTAGATGCAAAAAAATGGCGCTGCCCATACCTTTTACCACCGGATGGGTATTGTATTCAATCACCATACAATACCGGTAATCATTTCCATTAAGCAACAGTTTTTCGTATGATTTTGCGCTGGTCGTACCCTGGATGTAACGATTGTAGTCAGGCGAATCAGGATCATCAATCCATTTATCTTCCCTTGTTGTTTGAATAAACGGCATTCGGGTATCCACTGCTTTTTCGTAGCAAAACAGTTGACCCAAATGGAAAAATCCGGTCGGGGATTTATTGTCACCCTCACGCTTTGTCCCGGGCACCGCAAATCCTTTGCGACCAATACCTGATAAAACAGGATCAAAAGCTAACTGCCATTTGTTTTCTTTTTTCTCCATTGCCAACAAAACCGCCGTATCCTGGTCTGGCGTTTCATTAAAAACAATGAGCAATTGCCCGACCTCATTGAGTAAAGCCGCATTTTTCCTCACAATATGAAGCGCTTTCTTTTCAGGAGTAACAGGTGTTTTTGCATTGGCCGATGCACTGAACAGGCAAAACTGAAACAAAAGGATATAGATGATTAATCTCACAACAGGTCAGTATTACAAATGAGTACTTTTTTATGATCAAATTTAGATGAATTGATCCGGTGGGTAATATTCGTCGGATCAATCCTTCGGTAATTCAGTCCTTCAATCTATTGATTCATCACCGGAGTTGTTCTTACCCGTTCAACCGTTCGTGGTTGATAAGCCAACGTATATTCTGAGTTATATTCAGGGTGACCTTCAACTTCAAGAACCACTTTAAACCGGTCGGTTTTCCATGCAGGCAAATTGCACCGAACGGTCGGTCCAGCCTGATTCTGATTGGCTTTCAGTGAATCGTAATCCCAGTTCAGCAAAACAAGTTCCCCGCCAGCGCCCACAAGTTTAACCTTGACCTTCCCCGAAGGAAGATCCTTGTAGTAATCGTTTAGCATCCATACATCAGCAAAGAAAGTCTCACCTTCAGTCCATTTGAATTTAGAAAATTTGGCACTGGCAAGCACCGGGCGACAGGCATTTTTTACGGCATAAAATCCCGGTTTCGGAATACTCGGATAGCTGAGTAAACTGTTATTGGCAGCAGTTGGCCAGGGTTCGTTGTAGCACCAGTTGGCGGCCATCGCGCAATACGGTTTCTGGCGACGGGCTTCCTCAAAAATGCATTTGTACCCTTCTCCCTGCATCAATTGTCCGTTGGCAACCAATTCTTCCAGCGAGTTTGATACCCCAAAATAATCTTCAATAATGTCCTGACACAACCAGGTATTTCCAACCCAGGCTTTGTAGGCATGATGGCTTTCCCACGAAGTTCCAGGTTTGGGAGGCCAGAGTTCTTCCTTTGGAATAATGGTTTTCAGCACTTCGACTGATGCCGGAGCCGGCATACCAAATTCGGTGTACGTTGTGTAATGGGCACGCGCCATATTGCTGAAAACTTCCTCTTTGGTCTGAAAATCGCGAAAAACATAGTTACCATGCGCCATGCCCATCAATGGTGAAGTTGGGATAAAAGGGCTATTGGGGTCGAGTGCGAGGCATTGGCTGTTGAGCAAACGGAGGGCAAGCGACTGGTCAGTCATTCCACTCCATGAATTAAACAACTCGTTACCGCCGCACCAAAATGCCAGCGACGGATGTTTTTTCACCCGGTTGATGATCGAGGCCGATTCTTGTTTCAGGGTAGAAAGGTAATGCGGATCATCAGGATAATTGTTGCAGGCCAGCGGGAATTCCTGCCAGACCAAAATCCCTTTTTCATCGCACAGTTTGAAGAACGATTCCTTATTCACAATTCCCCCACCCCAGATGCGCAGAATGTTAAAATTGGCTTCTTTGGCCAAAGTCAACAATTCATCATATCGTTCGCGTGTAATGATTCCGGGAAAATCTCCGGATTCACCCAGTTGGTTCCTTTGCAGAAAATCTTTCTTCCGTTAATTTCCAGCTGTGCCGGTGGAACACTACGACTTTTCGGGAAACCATCCGGTTCGTGCCAGGCACCTTCATTCATTACCAGTTTTATTCTCCGGAACCCAATTTTCGATTCTGTGGTCTGAATAACCTTTCCGGAGGCATCAAAAAGCTGAAGTGTCGAGGTGTATAAATATGGTTTTCCTTGGTCGTGTGGCCACCAGAGCTGTGGATTTGAAAAAGTGGATTCGGTTTTGCTTTCCGACTTCAAAACTTCTTTGCCTGTTTCATCTTTCAAGGTCCACACAAACGGAAGGCCAGCCAGGTTTCGTCCCGAAATTTCGAGTTTGATCTCAGCTTGCGTAAGTTCTTTATTCAGGGAATAATTCACATGAAAATCATCGATATGGCTTTGTGGCTGTATTTCAAAGTAAGTTTCGTCCCAAATTCCCAGCGGAACCAACCGAGGGTGCCAATCCCACCCATAACTGACGGCAGGTTTAGCCACCTGCGATGCCTGAGACCGGTCAACCGGCTTTTCATGCAGTTTCGGAGCCGGAAACACTAAAATTTTCAGTTCGTTTTTGTCTTTCAATTTCTCGGTTAAATCAAGTTTAACCGGGGTAAACATGCCTTCCTGATGCAACAATTCTTCTCCATTCAGGTAAATCCGGAATTCGTAATCGATGCCTCTGGAAATGAAAACAGCCCTTTCTCCAACAGCCAAATCAGGTTTTGGAAAACTGGTGCGGTAAGTATAGTACTGGTCTTCCATCCAAAGATAGTCTTTCCAATGCTCTGCAAAATAAAAGGGCTGATGATATTTCCCGGCCTTGGCAATGTCGAGTTGAACAGCTCCGGGCACAGTTGCGGAAATCCATTTTGAAGGAGATTCGTTAGCTGTTTTGGCATATCCGAGTTCCCATTTCAGAAAAGTTTTTCGCGAAGAATCCCCGGCAAAGGCATAAAATGAAAGGATCGCACAGGCAATTAAGCAAATGATTGGTTTCATAACTGGTCGTTGGTTTGTTTGATGAGCGAAGTTAACAAAACCAATGAACCGATCGTATCAAAAATGCTTTCATCAACTATCCTGTAAAAACAAAGAAGGCCGAAACAAATGTTTCGGCCTTCTTCCAAAAGAATATTTTCTCAAACGCGTTTCTCTTTGATACGGGCTTTTTTGCCGGTAAGAGCACGCAAATAATACAGTTTAGCTCTGCGGACACTACCTTTTTTGTTCACTTCAATCAAATCGATGAACGGTGAATAGAGGGGGAAAATTCTTTCCACACCAATGTTTCCTGACATTTTGCGAACAGTAAAAGTTTTGGTCAGACCTTCTCCTTTTAATTGGATAACCACTCCACGAAAGTTCTGGACACGCTCTTTATTACCTTCCTTAATCTTGTAGTGAACGGTAATGGTATCTCCTGAATTAAATTGCGGATGTTCCTTTGGTTCAGCAACAAACGCGTTTTGTGCAACTTTTATTAAATCCATTTCTTTAAGTTTTTAGTGGCAATATTACATCAAATCAATGAGTAAGAGATTGCGAAAATGTGGCGCAAAAATAATAAAATTATTCTATCCTCAAACAGCAATAACAAAAAGACTTAGCTATTTTAGAAAATCAGTGACCTGGCGCTCCAAGCATTTTCAAATGATCGCCGGTTTGGTCAACAATTACCTTTTTCCACCAGTCCGGATAACCGGGCTGATCTGGTCCTGGAGGCATGCCGGTTTCGGTACGCTCAAAAGCTCCATCTTTCTCTTTCTTGATGTTCCCATCCATAAACTTAACGATGAGATATTGCGAAAGCTTTTTCCATTCCAATGTCATTCCATTGGCCTGACTGACCGAATAGTCGGTCAAGAAAGTAATGGCCTCATTCTTTTTGCCAGCGTTCCAAAGGTTTTGTGCAGCCATATCAACACCAGGAGTGTTGGCTACAAATTTGTCTTCCAGGTTTTTCTGAACTTTAAGGATATCCGGGATCATGGCATCGTAACGCAGGTACGCAAAGTTCGAAACCAAATTGAATACCCAGAAAGCGGATGTTTCAGAATAAGTTAACATATCGCCGTTTCCAACGCGGAAACATTCCGCAATAGCATTAATTCCGCAATACATCGGCACATAACAGGTGCTGTAAGTATCGTCAACACCAAACCAAATGATTCCTCCAACTGGGTCGGGCAACCATGAACGTGACTGAGCAACAAACGAAAATCCGGTTTGCTGAGTTGAAATGGCACGCTCGTTCACATAGTTAGCTGAGTCAACCTTGAAGGTCAGCGGACGCCAGCGGTATGGCAGTTTAAACGGACCGGCGCCAATATCCTTGGTCATATCCAGTGCCGTTCCTTCATAATGATCACGCATCATACTCATCACATCCTGAACAGTCAGTTTTTTGTCGGGCTTCACCCACAAAGGCATACGATTGGACGGAAATTTATTTTCCCCATCATGTTTCACATTTCCGAGGGCATATTCTTCGTAGGCTTTCATTCCTGAATAAACCTTGTTGAATCCGGCGAACACGCGCCCATCGCTGAAGCGGGCTCCACTGAAATCAACAGGGGCATAAACATCGGAGAAACTAAAATCCTTATTCTTGCCGTCGAACCAGCCTTTCTCTCGGGCAAACGAAATCACATCTTTGGAAAACAAGCAGTTGGCCGGGTCGTTCATCGGGAAAGTGGTGATACGGGCTTGGTTGGCATGACCGCTGATGTAACCGTCAGGAATGCGTTGAGCTACCCAAACTGCTCCTTTTTCGCCTTCGCCTTTACCGATCATTTCCAAAATCCACACTTCATTCGGGTCTGAAATCGAAAATGACTCCCCTTCACTGGCATACCCGTATTTTTCAACAAGGTCAGTCATCACTTCAATGGCTTCGCGGGCGTTTTTTGCACGTTGTAAAGCCACGTAGATCAGGCTACCGTAATCCATAATTGCACCGGATTGTTTGAAGAGCACCTCGCGACCACCATAAGTAGTTTCTCCGATGGCAACCTGGTGTTCGTTCATATTTCCGATGACACTGTAAGTATGGGAAACCTGCGGGATGCGCCCCATAAATTTGCTGGTATCCCATTCATAAATGTCGCGCATAGCTCCATCCGGATAATCCTTTGCCGGCTGATAATACAATTCGCCATACAAAGTGTGCGAATCAGCGGCATAGGTAATCATAGTCGATCCATCAACCGTGGCGCCTTTGGTAATTAAAAAATTGGTACAGGCCTGCGAAAATTGTGCAGTTCCTCCCATTGCCAAAGCTGACAGAATAACAACTCGTTGAATTCTTTTTATCATGATCTTTTACTATTAGTTTACAATTGTTTGCCGGACAAATATAATTATTCCCGAATCAGAATATTTTACCTTCGGAAATTAATCGAATAAAGAAGCCTGAAATACAGGATTTGAACCATGAGAAAACTCAGGAATAAGACAAGGCAAAAGGCAAAAGTAAAAAGGCAAGATTTAGAAAATTGGTTATCTATTCCAAACTGCAACGGCCAGAAGAATCCATCCGGCAATGAACGATAGTCCGCCAATTGGCGTGATGGCACCAATGGCTTTTATTCCGGATAAGGTCAAAACATATAAACTTCCGGAGAAAAGAATCATGCCAATAATAATAAGCAGCCCGGCCCGACTGAGGTATTTTGATTTGATATGAAACCCGATCAACCCGATGAGTAATAAACCCAACGCATGGTAGAACTGGTACTCGACACCTGTTTTATATATGGCCAGCATTTCGGGCGACAAGGTTTTGTTTTAGTGCATGTGCGCCAAAAGCTCCCAGTAAAACAGCTAAAGCCATAAAAACTGCACCGGAGATAAGTATCGTTTTATTTTTCATTTTTGTTTTCTATGCCCAAATAAACAATCTTCTTTCGGCTTAGTTTTCAGAAAGAGAAAAGTCCCGAAGGGAATTCCTCCGGGACTTTTGACTTTTATACTTTTAACCTTTGCCTTGATTAGTCCAACTTATGAATGACCAATCCGGAGCGCAAGTTTAGGCTCAAACCAGGTCGTTTTTGGAGGCATAATATTTCCTGAATCAGCAATGTTAATCAGTTGCTGCATCGACACCGGGTAAAGGGCGAAAGCCACTTTCATGTCGCCACCGTCGACCCGTTTTTTGAGTTCGCCTAATCCGCGAATTCCGCCCACAAAGTCGATGCGGGTCGAAGTACGCAAGGTCTGCAATTCCCAAAATTTGATCCAAAACCAGGTTCGATAAAATGGTTACATCCAGCACACCAATCGGATCATTGTCATTGAAAGTTCCTTCTTTGGCATTTAATTTATACCAATTTCCGGAGAGATACATGCTGAATTCGTGCAGTTTGGCTGGTTTATAAATTTCAGTTCCGGCCAGTTCTACATCAAAGCTTTGAGCCAGTTTATCCAGCAATTCAGCTTCGGTTAAACCATTTAAATCTTTTATAGTGCGATTGTAATCAATGATTTGCAACTGATTATCCGGGAAATGAACTGCCATAAAGAAATTGTATTCTTCGTTGCCGGTATGGTTTGGATTCTGGCTTTTCTTTTCCAGACCAATGCGGGCAGCAGCGGCTGTGCGGTGATGCCCGTCGGCCACATAAGTTGCCGGAACTTTGGTTACAAATAGTTCTTCGATTTTCCTGTTTGTTGCCGAATCATTGATAGTCCAGAAGTGGTGACCAAAGCCATCTTCAGCCACGAAATCATAATCAGCTTTCTGATTTTTCACAATGGCATCAACAATAGCATCAATTTCGGAAACAGCACAATACGAAAAGAAGACAGGTTCGATGTTGGCATTCAGATAGCGGGTCAGAATCATACGGTCTTCCTCCTTATCAGGACGGGTCAACTCATGTTTTTTGATGATTCCCTGATTGTAATCTTCGCAAGGATGCAGCACCCACAATTCCATATTGGGTGCGTCCATTCATGGTTTGCGCATAAATGTAGTATTTGGCATCCGGGTCCTGTACCAGCCATCCTTCCTTCTGAAATTTTTCAAAATTCGCAACCGATTTCAGATACACGGTTTCCGAGTGAATATCAGTCCCTTCCGGGCAATCAATTTCGGCACGGGTTATATGAAGCAGCGAACATGCTTTTCCTTCAGCCATTTGAGCAGCTTCAGTACTGTTCATTACATCGTAAGGCAAGCAGGCCAAATCTTTGGCGACTGACTGTGGTGGACGAAGTCCTTTGAATGGTTTTACAATAGCCATAAGTGAATATTTTCGGGTTTAAATTTATTCGGAATTCTGGTTTTCTTTTTGTTTATGATACTTGTGATACAACAGCCAGACATAACTCCGGATGACCACTTTTCTGACCCGACGAAAGATTGGACGGCCGGGCCCAGGGTGTAAACAAGACAGCCAGACCTGCCACAATCAGCGCTTTCACCGGACTCATTTCGATGGAAAAGCCCCAAACCAATAAGTAGATCATGTCGAAGATGATCAGAAAGACCATGACATTAAAAAATACAATCTTGAATTTCAGATTCATGACAATAACTATTTCTATTCAATTTCAATCGGGTACTTGCTGAGAAGTCCGATAATTCCGGGATAAGAAAACCGGGCTTTCCTGATTTTATTTCTATCCGGGTCAAACGAATAATTCAGCGCTGTTCTGAAATCAGCTCTTTCGAGGTTACATCCTGAAAATACGGCCAGGAGCAAATCGCAATTCAGGAACCGGGTTTCCTTCAGGTCGGCATCAGTGAAATCAACTTCCTTCAGTGAACAATCGCTAAAATTGGTCTTTTTCATTTTCCGGCCTGCAAACGAGGAATAATCGAGTGTGCAGTTTTTAAAACCAACAGCAAACAGAAAATCAGAACAGGCGTCAAAGTTAATCCCTATCAGCTTACAATTTTCAAAAAATACAGTTTTCAGGCCTGATGAAGCCAGCTTTACCACCGCAAAATTGCAATCTACAAAGCGGCAATCCACGAAGTCACTGTCAGATAAATCAGTTCCTGAGAAATCGCAGTTAACAAACGTACAGTGATCATATTCGGTGGCTTTCAGTTTTTCCCCGACATAACTAATACCCTTAAAATCCTGTTCTTCAATCCACTGTTCGATCATCGTCCGGCCTGACTTTATTTAATTGTTAACCCTGAAAGTTTGGTCTCCTTTTTCAAAATAGGCCACTATTTGTTCGGCTGCTGCCACCGCGGCATTGACATTGGCCTCAGCTGTTTCGGCTCCCTGCTTTTTTGGTGTAGAGTAATACCGGAGCACATATTTTTCGGCCAATTCGGCATGGCAATCAGGTGCAATATCGCTGATATATTTAAAGTCGGGCCGTTCTTCCAGCATCTGTTTCAAACCTTCTTCGTCAATTATATCCTTTCGTGCTGTATTCACTATCGTTGCGCCTTTGGGCATTTTACTCATCAACTCATAGTTAATCGACTTTTTGGTAGTTGGATTCGACGGAATATGCAAAGAAACATAGTCGCTCTTAACAAAAATTTCATTAACCGAATCTGCAACAGTGATATCGTAGGTTTCCATACCAATTTTGGTAATGCACGGATCGAGGGCAATCACTTTCATGCCGAAACACTGGGCAATTTTAGCAACCCGCCGTCCAATGTATCCGCAACCATAAATTCCCAGGGTTTTCCCTTTTAATTCGGTTCCTGCAATTCCTTTAAAATTACCGCGGGACATAAAAATCATAAAACCTATTGCCAGTTCGGCAACTGCATTGGAGTTTTGGCCGGGCGTATTCATGGCTACAACTCCTTTTCCTTTGCAGGCGGCTAAATCAAGATTATCAAAACCAGAACCAGCCCTGACCACAACCTTCAATTCGTTGGCAGCGTCAATAACTTGTTTATCAACAATGTCACTTCTGACAATTATGGCACAAACATCTTGTACACCTTCCAAAAGCTCGGTTTTTGAAGTATATTTCTCAAGTAACCGGACCTCATATCCGGCATTGGCAAGAATTCCTGTAATCTGTTTAACTGCCACCGGAGCAAACGGTTTTTCCGTAGCTATTAATACCCGTCTCATAGGTTATAGTTTTTAGCAAAAAAGAAAAGCAGAACTTCAATTCTGCTTTTCCTCCTGATTTATTTAAGCTTCAGCTTTTCAAATTCTTTCATCGCATCAACCAACGCGACTACGCTTTCTTTCGGAAGCGCGTTGTAGGTTGAAGCACGGTATCCACCCACTGAGCGATGACCTTCCAATCCTAACATGCCCAATGATTTGACATAAGCGAGGAATTCCGGTTCCCATTCTTTGTATTCGTCATTCATCACGAAGCAAATATTCATGATTGAACGATCGTTTACATCGGGGATATTGGCTTTGAATAATTTATTGCGGTCGATTTCGTCGTAAAGGATAGCTGCCTTTTCAATGTTCATTCTTTCCATCACTTTAACGCCACCCAATTCTTTTAACCATTTCAGGGTTTGAAGAGCAGCAAAAACCGGAACTACCGGAGGTGTGTTGAACATGGATTCATTTTCAATATGAGTTTTGTAATTCAACATCGTCGGAATTTTACGAGTTACTTTACCCAACACATCTTCTTTTACAACTACAAAAGTAACCCCGGCAGGAGCAAGGTTTTTCTGAGCTCCGCCATAGATAATTGCATATTTCGAAACATCGAGCGGACGACTAAAAATATCGGATGACATATCAGCCACCAATGGCACTTTGCTATCTATATCGTACCGGATTTCGGTTCCGTAAATCGTATTGTTGGTTGTAATGTGAAAATAATCAGCATCTTCCGGAACAGTATATCCTTTTGGAATGTGATTATAGGTACTTGCTTTTGAAGAAGCTACTTCAATAACTTCACCGAAAAGTTTTGCTTCTTTTTGTGCTTTGTCGGCCCATGTTCCTGTATTCAGATAGGCTGCCTTTTTTTCGAGCATATTGTAAGGAACCATCATAAACTGAGAACTGGCGCCACCACCCAGGAAAAGCACATGATAACCAGAGGGAATATCAAGCAATTCCTTGAAAAGTTGCTGTGCTTCGTTGCTTACTGCAACAAATTCTTTGCTGCGGTGCGAAACTTCCATCAGGGAAAGTCCTGTTCCGGCAAAATCGATTAATGCTTCGGCGGTGTTTTTAATGGTGTATTGCGGTAAGATTGAGGGCCCCGCATAAAAATTATGCTTCTTCATTTGGTTTTAGATTATGGGTTAATAACTATCTACAATTAAATGAATGACAGATAATGTCTCAAAATAAACGATTATCGGCCTATGTACTTCTGAGATTAATCAGACTAAATTTTACTACAACAAGTTATAAAACATTCTATTTTTCTACTTCAAAATTCGAATAAAAAATTGAGGAGACAATCTCCAAACGATTTAATTTTTTTGTTTTTCTGAAATTCAGTGTAACCCCATCCGGAATTCGACGATTTCTGAAAAACTATCAATTCCCTCCCGCTGAAATATCAATCAGACGGTCATTTTGAAAAGCCGGAACCACCGAAGTAAGATCGGCTGTAAGGCAATATTCAATGCAATCGTCCAATCCTTTGGAAGCCAGCCGTTCTTTTTGAGCTGCTTTTTGAATGTAACCGAACAAATCGGGTTTGGCCAATGTCCACAAATCGATGGACGCTGTTGTGGCATCACAAATGGTTTCGAACCTTCCCGATTGCATCAGGCGTTCGGCCAATGCACCGGCAAAAACGGTATCTTCGAGGCTAAACCGGTCTTTCACGAAGCACAAAAAATCAGCACCGGCGCATCCTGTTTTATCAACCAATCGGCCAAAGCTGAAATATTCAGGAATGAACCGATCAAAACGGCTTTTGAGTGACTGGCCTTATGAATACAGCGTGTTCCATTGGTGGTTGAGTAGGCGATCTCGCGACCTTTAACTATTTCAGGAATAAAATTGAAAGGTGAATTTCCGAAGTCGGCAAATCGAGCACATAGCCATCGCGTTCAGAGGCAACCAGGTAGCCTTGCTGCTTCATTTCCCGGGCTTCATCAACTGTAGCTACCGGAATCAGGCTTTTCACTCCGTTGTGAATGGCAGCACAGATGGAAGAGGTGGCCCGCAGGATATCGACAATCACGACCAGATTGTCATCATCGGCATGTTTACTATACATGGCGGGCGACAAACAGACTTCGAGCCGATTCTTTGGTTTTTCCATTTTCAGGTAAAAGTCACAAAGATAAAGAAAGTAGCAAATTGGGACTATTTTATGCCGGTACAAAGAATCATTAAACAATTAATTAACCAAGCACGAATGACGATAATAAAAAAAGCCTGCCGATTTTTTATCAGCAGGCCAGTAACAATAATTTTGAAAGGTAATTATACCGGATTGATAAACGGTAACTTAACGATTTTTGCTTTGAGCAGCTTGTTCCGCACACTGACGTATACTTCGGTGCCAATAGCTGCATAAGCTTTATGAATATAGCCCATCCCGATGCCTTTATTCAAAATCGGCGACATGGTTCCTGAGGTTACTCGGCCGATCACATTTCCGTCCTGATCAGTCAATTCGTAATCGTGGCGGGGGATTCCGCGGTCGATCATTTCAAATCCGCGTAATTTGCGTTCCACGCCTTCCTGCTTTTGCATCAGCAGAAAATCTTTATCGATGAAATAATCGCTGTTGAACTTAGTGATCCACCCCAAACCTGCCTCGATCGGGGAAGTCGTGTCATCAATGTCGTTGCCATACAAGCAGAAACCCATTTCAAGACGGAGCGTATCGCGGGCGGCTAATCCAATCGGTTTGATGCCAAATTCAGTGCCTGCTTCAAAAATGGTATTCCACATTTGTTCTGCAATTTCATTCCTGAAATAAAGTTCGAAACCACCTGATCCTGTATAGCCAGTAGCCGAAATGATTACATCGTCGAAACCTGCAATGGAGCCAGTTACGAAAGTGTAATATTTAATTTCAGACAAATTAATTTTAGTCAGTTTCTGAAGAGCAGCTTCAGCCTTTGGTCCCTGAATAGCCAACTGGCTGATTGCCGGGGAAGCATTTTCGAGGACAGCCCCGTTTATATTCTGCGAAACGATCCAGTTCCAGTCTTTATCAATGTTGGCAGCATTCACAACCAGCATGTACTTTTCGGGTTCGTAATAATACACCAGCAAGTCGTCGACAATTCCGCCCTTTCCGTTCGGAAAGCAGGAATATTGTGCCTGACCAATAGTCAGTTTGGAAACATCGTTTGAAGTTACCCGCTGAACAAGTTCTTTGGCATTCGGGCCTTTCACCCAAAATTCGCCCATGTGTGACACATCGAAAACCCCAACCGCCTCGCGGACGGTCGTATGCTCGTCCTTGATTCCGGAATATTCGATAGGCATCTCAAAACCGGCAAACTCCACCATTTTGGCGCCAAGCCGTTTGTGTATCTGATTAAAAGCTGTGGTTTGCATAAATAAATTTTCAGTTTTTACGAAGCAAAAATAGATGATTCCCTTAGTTCAAAGCATGAATAAAATCATTTGGCAAAGATAATAGATTTCAAAGGAAGGACTAATTTTGAATGGATGAACTAAAACTATCAAACTAAATTACCTGAAAATGAACAAATATTTTCTGTAATATTGCATGTTAAACTTAAAAAGGAACCTATGAATCAAAACCGATACACAAACCTGGACTACCTGAAAGAAATTACGGGCGGCGAAGCTGAAATTATGAAAGAATTTATTCAGATGTTTTTTGATCAGTTACCTGAATTCAGAGATGGTCTGACCGGTTATCTGGCCAACCAACAATGGGAAGAACTTGGGAAACTGGCCCACAAAGCGAAATCGTCAGTAATGACTTTCGGTATGAATGAACTGGGTTACCGGCTGAAAGAATTACAACTAAAAACTCAGAAACTGGAAGCCATTGAAAGCTACCCGGTTTATGTCGAAGAATTTATGAACGAAGTTGCCCAGGCCGAAAAAGAACTTCAGGAAGATATGAGCAAGATGTAAATACATCATTTTGCAGTTGAAAACACAAAACCCATGAGCCCCAAAGCTTGTGGGTTTTATTTTCCTGAAACTTCAGTATCTTTCCAAAACTTTTCAGCTAAATTAACCCGTCCAATTCAACACAATCACTAACCGGCAAACGAACCATGCAATCACATCTACTGAGTATTTTGCTCATTGTCATGAGCTTTGTAACCACGGCACAGAACACAGCACTTGTGTCAGCCAAAAAAATTAATCCGGCATTATTGACAAACCATTGGAAAGCACAGTGGATTACCCATCCGACCGAGTCGGCGCTCGATTACGGCGTTTTTCATTTCCGCAAAAACTTCGAACTGGCATCTGTTCCAGCTGAATTTATTATTCATGTTTCGGCTGACAATCGCTATCGCTTGTTTGTGAATGGTCTTCCCGTTTGTTTTGGTCCGGCACGAGGCGATCTGGGTCACTGGTTTTACGAAAGCATTGATGTTGCCAAATTTCTGAAACCCGGCAAAAACCTGCTGGCAGCCGTAGTCTGGAATTTTGGGGAAGATAAACCCTGGGCCCAGTTTTCACTGAAAACAGCACTGATTGTTCAGGGAAATTCTAATCAGGAACAAATTGTAAATACCGATTCCAGTTGGAAAGTCATTAAAAATAAGTCGTACCAGCCCGCATCAGCTGATGCCAAAGAAGCCCTCGGACAATTCATCGTTGTAGGTCCCTGCGACCGGGTTGACGCCGCTCAATATCCCTGGAACTGGGAAACTGCAGGCTACAATGACCAGACATGGAGTTGGGCCCGACCAATCGATTTTGGACATCCGCGTGGTGTGGGAACCGACATCAACTGGGTGCTCACTCCACGACGAATTCCGCAGATGGAGCAAAAAGAACAGCGATTTGCCAGCATAAGACGCACATCAGGAATAACAGCTTCAGACGATTTTCTTCAGGGGAAGTCAAAATGGACCATTCCGGCCAATCAAAAAACCACAATTCTGTTCGATCAGGGAACATTAACTACCGGCTATCCTGAATTGCTGGTTTCAAAAGGAAAAGGCAGCCGGATTAAACTGACTTATGCCGAATCGTTATTCGATGCAAAGGGCAACAAAGGCAACCGAAACGAAACAGAAGGAAAACAAATCAAAGGTTATGCTGATCTGTTTCTGCCGGATGGCGGGGCAAGCCGGTTATTCCGGCCGCTTTGGTTCCGGACATGGAAATACCTTCAGCTTGATATTGAAACTAAGAACGAAGCGTTGATTATTGATGACTTTAAAAGCGAATTTACTGCTTATCCGCTTCAGGAAAATGCCGTTTTTGACACCGATCAGCCGGAGTTGAAACAAATCTGGAATACCGGATGGCGGACGGCCAGACTCTGCGCCAACGAAACCTATTACGATTGCCCTTATTACGAACAACTTCAGTATACCGGTGATACCCGTATTCAGGCGCTGATTTCGATGTATGTTTCGGGCGATGACCGTTTGGTGCGAAATGCACTGTTGCATTACGACGAATCCCGTTTCTCCGAAGGTCTGACCCAGAGCCGATATCCGTCAGCCAGTCCGCAGGTTATTCCACCGTTCTCACTGTTCTGGATTGACATGGTTCATGATTATTGGACTTTGCGTGATGATCCGGAATTCATTGCGGCTTTTCTGCCCGGAATTGACCAGGTGCTGAATTGGTTCATCCGCCGGATTGACCCAAAAACAGGACTGCTGGGCAAAGTGGAATATTGGAATTTTGTAGATTGGGCCAATGAATGGCCATGGATCAACGCAAACCGAATTGGAGGTGTACCGAAAGGCGGACGTGATGATGGACAATCGTCGATTGTGACCATGCAGCTGACTTATGCTTTGCAACGGGCAGCCGAGTTGAACGACTATTTTGACCAACCTGCCCAGTCACAAAAATACAAACTGCTGGCCCGGTTCCTGACTAAAGCAGTACAACAAAACTGCTGGGACGCCTCGCACAATTACCTGGCCGATACGCCGGATAAAACGGAATTTAGCATGCACGCCCAGATTTTTGGAGTATTGACCAATACCATTCCCGAAAACGAACAACGGGCAATGGTTGAACGTCTCCTGAATGATCCGAAATTGATTCAGCCGACTCTTTATTTCCGGTTTTACCTCACCCAGGCCTTGGAAAAAACCGGGTTGGCCGATCGATATCTCGGTACGCTTGGTCCGTGGAAAGACATGCTACAATCCGGGCTGACCACTTTTGCCGAGAAACAAGACCCTACCCGCTCCGATTGTCATGCCTGGAGCGCCAGCCCAAATTACGATTTTCTGGCCACCGTAGCCGGTATCCGGCCCTCTTCGCCAGGTTTCAAAACAGTTAGAATGGAACCGGCGCTGGGCGAACTGAAATTCATCAAAGGACAGATGCCTCACCCTTCAGGAATGATTGTTTTCGACCTGAAACGTAACGGGACAGAAGGTATTCAGGGTGAAGTGGCTTTACCCGAAGGACTGACCGGTACTTTTGCCTGGAAAGGGAAAAGCATCCAATTGAAAGGAAAGACAAGTATTGACATTCAATAAAACATTGAAAATAAACATCTTAAATTCAGACATAAAAGTTTTTAAAGAATTTTCCGATTAAACCTGCATCCATTTTCAAAAATTACGTCTATGTAAAAAACAGGTGCAACTTAATCAAAAAGACCATGAACGAAATGATGGAAATGATCTGGAAAGATCATCACGACCAACTGCTTCATTTTATTAACAAGCGCGTTAAAGATAAAGACGAATCGGAAGATATCCTGCAGGATGTCTTTGTGAAAATACTTTCAAAAATCGACACATTGAAAGATGATTCCAAGCTTCAAAGCTGGATTTATCAGATAACACGCAATGCAATTGCCGATTACTTCAGAAAGAAAAATAAGGTGGAAGAAATAAGTAATCAGGAGGAAACAAGTGATGAGCAAGAACAAAATGCAATGAACGAAGCCACCGGCTGGATCTGGTATTATATTAACACTCTTCCTGAGAATTACCGTGATGCACTGATCATGTATGAAATGAAGGGTTACTCGCAAAAGGAAATTGCGGAAAAGCTGGGAATTTCGTATGTCAACGCCCGAAGTCGCATTCAACGAGGAAGACAATTACTGAAAAAGAACCTGACCGATTGCTGCGTATTCAATGTGGACGCCTATGGAAACATCCTGGAATACAATCCGAGGCAACAAAATTGTTCAAATTGCTGATTCATTCTGCATCATTTTTCAACCGGGTACGTCAACCGGGTGTAATCAAAAACAATAAACAATGAAAAGATCAGAAGTATTAAGAAATGCCGTGCGCGAACATTATGGCAGCTTTGCAGAAAACAATTCGGGTTGCTGTGGCCCTTCAAACAGTAATAATTCGTGCTGCGGACCAACGTCCTACTCGTTCGAAGAAATTTCATTAAAACTGGGATATTCAGCCGAAGATTTTAAGCTCGTTCCTTCCGGTTCAAACATGGGGCTTGGATGTGGAAACCCGCAAGCTATTGCATCCATCCGCGAAGGCGAAACAGTGCTCGATTTAGGCAGCGGAGGAGGATTCGATGCTTTTCTGGCAGCCCGTCAAACCGGGATAACCGGGAAGGTTATCGGGGTTGACATGACTCCCAAAATGATCAGCCTGTCGCGCGAAAATGCTGAAAAAGGAAATTTCACCAAGGTCGAATTCCGGTTGGGAGAAATTGAACATCTGCCGGTTGCCGATCAAACTGTTGATGTAATCATTTCCAATTGTGTGATCAACTTGTCGCCGGAAAAACAACAGGTTTTCAACGAGGCATTTCGGGTGCTGAAAAAAGGAGGAAGGCTGGCGATTTCGGATGTGGTTGCTACGGCCAACATTCCGGAGGAGGTGCTGAAAGATTTAGAACTTTATTCGGCTTGCATTTCGGGTGCCTCAACAATTGAAGCGCTTGAAAACATGCTCCGTTCTGCCGGATTCTCCAGCATCCGGATTCGTCCGAAAGACGAAAGTAAGGAGTTTATTAAAGAATGGTCGTCAGGGAAAAGTCTGGTTGATTTTATTTGTTCAGCCTCGATTGAAGCCATCAAATAATCTGTAATACGATTGCATGACGATTACCGAATTACCTTTAGGAAACAGGCAGGAAGCGGCAGAACTGCTGAATGAGTTTGAGCTGGCCTGTACCGACCTGGATCAATCCAATATTCGACTTTTCAGGTTCTCGGATTCAGAACAACTGATAGGTTTTGGAGGACTTGAAATTTTTGAAAATCTGGCTTTGCTTCGTTCCATTGCAGTCAGAAAAGAATTTCAGGGCAAGAAGACCGGGCGATTTATCTGTACCTGGATTGAACAGTGGGCCAGCGAAAACAAAATTTCAGAGTTATACCTGTTAACCACAACTGCCCGCGATTTCTTTGCTCATTTGAATTACCGGGTAATTCCGCGAAACGAATTTCCGGAGCCGCTCACTAAAACGGCTCAGTTTTCAGAGCTATGTCCGGCATCATCAGTTTGCATGATGAAGAGTATATAAAACTGAAAGTTCAAAAAACACAAGCCAGACAGATCACTTTTTTGATCATCAGGAAGAAAAAGAGCAAAATCTCATTTGGAAGATTTTGCTCCTTTCATTTTTACCTGATTTATTCAACCCCCAAAATACCGGATTCAAGGTCAAAAATCCGGCATTGACGCCAATTATTTTCTGTTAATTAATATTTTGGAGTTATCTTCATCCCATTGAATACGAACGCAGTTAATTCCATATCCGAATGGTAAAAGATTGTTCTGAAAACAAGCATATTCCGGAGAACCTGGAGCTTTTCTATAATATGGTCGAAAATGCCCGCGATGGAATCAACATTACTCAAAACGGCGTTTTCAAATATGTGAATAAGGCTTTTTGCGAAATGCTTGGATATACCCGCGAAGAATTATGCTGTACCCAAGCATCAGACCTTTTGGCGGCTTCGGATAAGGAACGGATGGTGGCCCAGCATTTCATGAGGATGCAAGGTAACGGTCAGTACGGAATTGATTATACCACTCTGGTTCACAAAAACGGTTCGGAAGTAGACATCGAATTCAATGTAACACCAATCACTTACCAGGGAGAAAATGCCTCCTTCATTTCAATTCGCGATTTCACCGAACGAAAACTGATGCAGGAAAAGCTGGAACAAAGCGAGCAGAAATATCGCAACCTGGTTGAAAACGCCCACGATGGAATCATCATTACCCAGTTCGGGAAATTCAAGTTTGTGAACAAAGCCTTTTGCAACATCATCGAATATTCGGAGGAAGAACTGATTGAAAGCCCGTTTCTGAATGTAGTTGCCGAAGAAGACCGTGAGCGGCTGACCGAATATCACCGGATGCGGATGGCCGGCGAAAAGCATCACATGATTTATGACGCCAAAGGAATTGCCAGGTCAGGAAAAGAAATCTACTTCGAAATCAATACTTCATACATCGATTATGACGGGCATCCGGCCACTTTTATCATTTTACGTGACCATACCGAACACAAGATTCTGGAAGAAACCCTCAAAGCCAGCGAAAAAAAATACCGGCGATTGTTTGAAGCCGAATCGGATGCCATTTTTCTGATCGAAAAAGAAACCGGCCGGATTCTGGACGCCAATCCTGCTGCTTCTCACATTTATGGCTATTCTCATTCCGAATTTCTTCAGTTGCGCAACCTGGATATTTCGGCTGAACCGGAAAAGACAAAGGAAGCTACAGTTCACGATCACACGTTCGTGCCTATTCGATACCACAAAAAGAAGGACGGAACCGTGTTTGCAGTTGAGATTTCTGCCGGCGTAGCCGAACTGGATGGCCGAAAGGTGCATATCATCACGGCACGCGATATTACCGAACGCATCCGGATGCAAAATGAACTTAAAGAAAGTGAAACCAAATATCGCACTCTTATCGAAAAGTCGCTCGACGGGATTGTGATTTCACAAGATGGACATGTGATCATGGTCAATAAGGCTTTTGCCGAGATGATGGGTTACACTGTTGAGGAATGTATGCAGACTTTTGGTCCGGACTCGATTGCTCCCGAAGACCACGAACGGGTGTTGAGCATACATTACAGCCGGATGAAAGGTGAATTTAGCGACAAGCGATACAATGCTTCCATGATTTGTAAAAACGGTGAGCAGATAATTGTCGAATTTAACTCGACCACTATTGAAATTAATGGTAAGCCAGCCTCATTTATTACGGCCCGCGATATTACCAGGCAGATTAAAATGCAGCAGGCGCTTGAAAAAAGTGAACGCAAATTCCGCGAACTGGCAGATTTGCTGCCACAAACCGTTTTTGAATTTAACCCGCAGGGAATTGTGACCTATTTTAATAAGGCCGGACGATTGGCTTATGGCTTCGATGAAAATGAAATTCAGTTCAACGCCATAGAGGGAATACTACCGGAGGACCGCGAACGAATGATGAATATCCTCCAACAAGCCATTCAGGAAAAAAGATCGAATATTGTAACTGAATATACTGCCAGAAGAAAAAACGGCAGCACTTTCCCGGTGATTTTTTACGGAACGCCAATGTTCGAGAACAATGAATATGTGGGCTCACGTGGCCTTGTCGTCGATATCTCGGAACGTAAAGCCATGGAAGAAACCCTCCGTAAATCGGAAGAGCATTACCGGCAGGTGATCCAAAGTTTGCAGGAAGGATTATTTGTGCTTCAGGATGAAAAATTCTTGTTTGTCAACGACGCCATTGTTGATATTTTGGGTTACACCGTGGAAGAAGTTACAGGCAAACACTTCAGCATGGTAGTTCCTCCGGAATATATCGAAGAGGCTTCCGCAAAAAATATGAAAAGAAAATTTGGGGATACGAATTCATGGAGTTATGAATTAATGCTGCTGCATAAAGACGGGAAAACCCGTATTCCGGTTATTTTATCGACTAATCTGACTGAACTTGATGGAAAAACTGCCGTTGTGGGCACTGCCAAAGATATTACCGACCGCATCAAAGCCGAAGAAGAAATCAAAACCGCGCATAAACGGCTGGAAGAAATCAACCAGGATTTGGAACTGACCATTCGCGAGCGCACCAAAGAGCTGACCAAAGCCAATACCCAATTACTGAAACTGCAAAAGGAAAATCTTCAGTCGCAGTTTGACGTGCTGAAACAACAGGTAAACCCGCATTTCCTTTTCAACAGCTTGAATGTTTTGACTTCGCTGATCAGGCTTGAACCTGAGCTGGCCGAAAAATTCACCGAACACCTGGCCAAAGTTTACCGCTATGTACTCGAAAATAAGGACAATGAACTGGTAACCCTGAGCACTGAAATGAACTTTCTGGATGCCTACTTATTCCTAATCAATATCCGTTTCATGGAAAAAGTAGTGGTGAACATCAGGATTCCGGAAGAAAAGAAAAATCACCAGGTCATTCCGCTGGCCATGCAACTGCTCATCGAAAATGCCATTAAGCACAACGCTATGTCCAAGAAATCGCCGCTGGTCATCGATATTTTCATCGACGAAACCAACCATCTGAACGTGGTCAACAATCTTCAGGAACGCGAGGCACACATGACCTCGACAGGCGTCGGACTGAAAAATATACAAAATCGTTATCGCTTGCTAAACAACACTATACCAGTCTTCGAAAAGACTGAAACCCATTTTACAGCACGCATTCCACTGGTAGGGGAATAAAGGGAAGGCCCCCTTCCCGTTCCCCAAAAGGGGGAAGGCTTTGGCCAATGTTTCGCAATTGGTTGTGCCTTGAAAGGGCAAAATGAAGATCGTCAGAGCGAAAAGATTGATTAAATGATGAGCTGTTTTCGGATGGAATGAAGAAAATAAGGAATAAGGAAGTGGTTGGTTCCAGTGGTCGGTTTTCAGCTCCATAGGAGCGGCATATTTGTAGCCCCGGGTGCTGTGACGAAGGAACGAAACCCAGGGTATGAGAAAAAATAGAAAAACCGTCCGTGGAATAATGATAAACAATTCAATTCTGTTCTTTCGGACGGAATAGCAAAAATGAATATTAAAACTTGAATATAAATAAATGTACCCATGAACGTAGTCATTATTGAGGATGAAGAGTTTGCTGCACGCAGACTGGAGAGGATGATTAATGAGATTGATCCCGACATTCAGATTGTCGCTAAACTTGAATCGGTTGCCGAATCGGTTGAATGGTTCAAAAGCCAGGCCGTACCCGACCTGATTTTTATGGACATCCATCTGGAAGACAACCTGAGTTTTGCTATATTCGACAGCATTTCAATTAGTTGCCCGATTGTTTTTACCACTGCAACCGACGAATTGTCGACCCGTGCCTTTAAACTGAAGGAAATTGACTTTCTGCTGAAACCGATTGTGCAGACCGAGTTGGCCAAAACGATTGAAAAATACAGGAATATCCCTGAAGACAAGCGCCGGATTTTGGATGCTGCACTTTTTGCTGACATTGTGAAAAAACCATAGTATATAAAGATCAATTACAGGCTCCCGTTGGCTAGTTCTTTTTGATCTAAATAACATCTGGAATTTGAAACCTGACACTTCTAAAATACCTGATTATGAACGTCCTGATTATCGAAGATGAACAACTGGCAGCCCGCCGTCTCGAAAGCATGGTGCTGACTTATGATCCGGCCATTAAGGTACTGGCCAAACTCGAATCGGTTGAAGATTCAGTGGAGTGGTTTAAATCAAATACCCATCCTGATCTGATTTTCCTCGATATTCACCTGGAAGACGATCTTAGTTTTGCCATTTTCGATAAAGTGAAGGTTGATTCTCCGATCATCTTCACTACGGCGTTCGACGAATATGCCATTCGGGCGTTCAAGTTGAAAAGCATCGATTACCTGCTGAAGCCTATCATTCAGGAGGAACTGAACAACGCCATTGCCAAGTACAAGGCATGGAACGGTCAGAAAAACGGCATCGATATGTCGGCCTTGTTTGATCTGATCAACAAAAAGGAAATCAGTTACCGCGAGCGTTTTTCGGTATCTTACGGACAAAAAATCAAGTCGTTTGGAGTTTCCGAGATCGCCTATTTCTATTCCAAAGAAGGCATGACTTATGCTGTTTTGAATGACCAAAAACATTATCCGGTTGATTATTCACTCGACAACCTGATCAATGAACTGAATCCAAAGGACTTTTTCCGCATCAACCGACAATACCTCATCAAACACGGTTCAATCAAACAGGTGCATGTTTTCCCGAAAAGCCACCTGAAACTGGAACTTTCACCCAAACCACTCGACGATACTTTTGTGAGCATTGATAAAGTTACTGCCTTTAAAAAATGGTTGGGGGAATGAAAAATGAACATTGTCCTGAAAAAATGGGAAGAACCCGATACCGGAGCATTGATCAGATTTGCCGGAAACCCGCAAATCACGCAGTTTATGTCCGATGGTTTTGCCGTTTTTTCAACTCCTGAAGGCGCTGCAAAATTCATCGCTTTTGCCAATTCAGGTTCCGACAAGATTTACCGCGCCATCGAAGTGGATAGTCAGGTTGTTGGCGGCATTGGTGTTTTGATGCAAACCGACATTCACCGCAAAAATGCCGAGCTGGGCTACTGGCTGGCCAAACCTTTTTGGGGCAAAGGCATTGTTAGCAAAGCCATTCCCATGCTTGTTGCCGAGGCATTCGAGCGACTTGACATCAGCCGCATATTTGCCTGCCCGTTTCACACCAACAAAGCTTCGCACCGCGTGCTCGAAAAAGCCGGATTCAGGCTGGAAGCTGTTCTCGAAAAATCGGTTTTCAAGAACGGTGAATATTTGGACGAGTGGATTTATGCCATCAGCAAACCAAAAACCGACTGATGGCAAACTATCCGAGGTTGGTGGTTTACTATTTCTCCGGAACCGGGAACTCGGAGAACGTAGCGCATTGGATGGGCGAGATAGCCCGCGAAAAAGGTATGGAAGTCAACCTGAACAACATCGCCAAAATTGACCGCCGACCCCTGCCAACGCCCGAATCCGACGCTCTGCTTTCTTTTGTTTCACCCATTCACGGCTTCAACTATCCGCCGGTGATGCTGAATTTCATCATGCATTTCCCGAAAGCAAAAAACAAAGTGCTACTGCTCAGTACCCGCGCCGGGATGCTCATCGGCAAATGGAACGTACCCGGTTTAACCGGCATCGCGTTTTATTTTTCAGCATTAATCCTGAAGCTGAAAGGCTATTCGATCCGCTCGATGTTTCCGGTTGATTTGCCTTCGAACTGGATTTCGGTGCACCCGGGGTTGAATGACAGGACTATAAAATACCTGCACGAACGAAACCGTGAAAAAGTATATCGTTTTGCCCGAAAAGTACTCGATGGTGGCAGAGATTTTTGTGGTATTCGCGAAATTATTCAGGATGTGCTCATTTCGCCTGTTTCGCTGGGCTACTATTTCATGGGACGGTTCTTCTTTGCCAAAACTTACTACGCTTCGGCAGATTGTGACAACTGCGGTTTGTGCATCAAATCGTGCCCAGTGAAAGCCATCAAAACCGTTGACAGCCGACCATTCTGGACATTTAACTGCGAAAGCTGCATGCGCTGCATGAGCAATTGTCCGAAGCGGGCCATCGAAACGGCACACGGCTCAATTGTACTGATAACCGTGCTATCATCGCTGGTCTTTTCCGGCTTGTTTTACCATTATTTCAGGCAGTTGTTTTTCGACATCGAGCACACTTTCCTCGGCTTTGTACTCAATTCGGCACTGTTTCTGGGCATTTTGGCTATTTGGTACCGGATCATTCATTTTGCCATACGATTCAGGTTTGTCGAGCGAATCATCGTTTACACCTCACTAACCAAATACGAGTTTTGGGAAAGAAGGTACAAAGCTATAAAGACGAATAATCACGATTGACCTATCCTTTTTCCGATTCATTGGTTAAAACCGACCATTCATTCCAATTTCTTTTTTCCGTCATTCATTTGGTTATATTTTCGCCTGCCCTTGTTAATAAAGGGAAATAGCTTCAATCGTATATTATTCAGAAAACATGTAACGAATGCCTTTTTTGGACGTCTGAAGCTTAAGAAACAATAAAACAAGCTCAGAAATATGACCAAACTAGCATCTATGAAACATCTATTCATTTTTGGAGTGCTGATGGTATGGCTTTTCCCGCAGGTTTCGGGTCAGATATCCGAAAAAAAAATGTACACAGCCACCCGAACCACTTCGCCTCCGGTTATCAACGGAACCCTTGACGACATCGCCTGGCAATCGGGTTTATGGCTCGACGATTTCACTCAAAATCAACCTTACAGTGGCCGACCTGCCTCACAACGAACCGAATTCAACATTTTATTTGATGACAATTATCTTTATGTAGCCATTAAAGCCTTTGATACAAGTCCCGACAGCATTGTTAACCGACTGACCCGGCGCGATGAATCGGATGGCGACCTGGTTGGCGTTATCATCGATAGTTTTCACGATTTACGCACCGGCTTTCTGTTTGGAGTAAGTTCGGCTGGCGTGAAATACGACCGCATGATCATGAACGACGGCGAATATGAAGATCCATCATGGGACCCCAACTGGTGGGTGCAAACTTCGGTAAACGATAAAGGCTGGGTGGCCGAAATGAAAATTCCTTTTAGTCAACTTAGGTTTGACAAAAAATCAGGAGTTGTTTGGGGATTAGAAATTGGACGGGTTTTATACCGAAAGAATGAAACGACCTTCTGGCAACATATTCCTAAAGAGGCGCCCGGAATGGTTCATTTGTTTGGCGAGTTAAAAGGATTGGAGCAAATTAAGCCACGAAAAATTTTCGATATAACGCCATATACCGTTGCCAGCGCTGAAAACTTCGGGCGTATCCCCGACAACCCATTTCTTGCCAAAGGCAGATCATCAAAAATAAATGCAGGACTGGATGCCAAAATCGGCGTCACCAACAATATGACCATGGACCTGACAATTAATCCCGATTTTGGTCAGGTTGAGGCCGACCCTTCAGAGGTAAACCTGACCGCTTACGAAACTTTCTTTAAAGAAAAGCGTCCGTTTTTTATTGAAGGAAACAACATCACCAGCTTCAACCTGGGAATCGGCGATGGTGAAAATGGCAACGATAACCTGTTCTATTCAAGAAGAATTGGGCGCCGACCGCAGGTTTCACCCGACTTGGAAAGCGATTGGAATGCCCGTGTTCCGATCCAGTCGGCCATTCTGGGAGCAGCCAAGCTGACAGGCAAAACTCAAAATGGACTCTCTGTTGGATTTATTGATGCGGTGACCAACAACGAAATTGCCGAAATTGATACTGTTGGCGGAAGATTTTCCCAAACCGTTGAACCGCTTACCAACTATTTTATTGGCCGCGTGCAAAAAGACAGTTACAACGGGAATACCCTCATCGGGGGAATGTTTACCGGAACAAACAGGGTATTAAATGATGATGTGCGCAATTATCTGCATCAATCGGCCTACACTGCCGGCGCCGATTTTACGCAGTACTTCAAAAATAAAAGCTGGGTGCTGAGTTTCAATTCTGCTTTCAGCCTGGTCAACGGATCAAAGAAAGCAATTGAAAATACCCAGCGATCATCGGTCAGGTACTTTCAGCGCCCGGGTAACAATTCTGCCACTCTGGATACGAACCGAACCTCGCTGACCGGATCGGGCGGCAAATTCCAAATTGTAAAACAAAACGGCAACTGGAATTTTATGGCTGTATCGATCTGGAAATCGCCGGGTTTTGAAACCAACGACGTGGGCTACCTGCGTGAGGCCGACCAGGTTTTGTCGGTACTGTGGGGACAATACAACCAATTTGAACCCAAAGGAATTTACCGGAAATATAACATCAACGCAGATATCTATTCGGTTCTGAATTTTGGGGGCGATCGGCTTGGCAACGGTCTGGAATGGAATGCTAATATGGATTTTTAAAAACTTTTGGTCAGTCTATACCGGCGGATCTTTTCGGAGTAACAATCTTGATCAGTCCATTCTTCGCGGGGGGCCAATGATGAAAACTCCAGGGAACTGGAACATCCGGTTCGGATTTGACTCCGACAGTCGTAAAAAATTTGTTTTTGACGCTAACCTGAACTTTACCAGCGGATATGAAAACTGCTCGAAAAACTTCAATGCCAACACCGGATTCTCGTATAAACCAACAAATTATCTGGCACTTTCATTTAATCCCCGATTCAGCAAATCATTCAGCGAACTTCAATACGTCTCATCAATTGATGCCAATCCACAGGATAAATACATTTTCGCCAGCATCGACAGAAAAACCATCAGTTCCTCCTTCCGGATAAACCTGAACCTGAGTCCCGATCTGAGCCTTCAATATTGGGGACAACCGTTTGTAGCCACCGGAAAGTACGATGATCATAAACTGATTACCAATCCAATGGCCGAAAATTACAGCGACCGTTTTCGTACTTTTTCACAATCACAAATCAAACTTGACGGTGATGAATACCTGATTGATGAAAATATGGACCAATCAACAGATTATAAGTTTGATAATAAAAATTTCAACTTTAAGGAGTTTCTCTCCAATCTGGTTTTACGATGGGAATACAGTCCCGGATCATCGGTTTTCCTGGTTTGGAGCCAAAGCCGAAACAGTTCAGACAGTTCGGGTAATCTCGACCTGATGAATGACCTTGGCAATTTGTTTAACGGTGCAGATAACAAACCGCACAATGTCTTTCTGATTAAATTCAGTTACCGGTTTGGCCTGAAATAAAAAACAACCTGTTCAATCTATTAATTTAACACCATGAACAAATTAAACTTTTTGGAGTTGGGCCTAAAATCGGCATCATTCTGATTCCGTGGCTCACTGCTACCATTGTAATCAGTCTGTTTACAGAAATTTTCAACTTTACGACTGATCGCAGCAGCTACCTTACTTTAACAGGGACAATCCTTTTGATTTTTGGTCTTATCTTCTATTTTACATCGGTACGCTTTTTACTCAAAGGCTTGGAGGAAGGAAGGTTGGTAACCACCGGAACTTTTTATCTCTGCCAGAACCCACTTTATGTAGCCATTGTATTTTTTATTTTTCCGGCAGTTTCACTCCTGATGAATTCGTGGCTGGTGCTGACAAGCTGTGTTTTAGGTTACATTCTCCTGAAAATCTATGTCGGGAGAGAATACCAGATTTTGGAAGAATTCTTTGGAGAAGAATATCTGAGATACAAAAGCGAAACTCCCGAATTCATTCCGCTGCCATTAAAAAAATGGATAAAAGAAAATAACCCAAATCCGGCTATTGGTTCAACAACTCTGCTTCAAACCTGACAAACAGGCCATTCATCGGTAAAAATAAGCGTTTCATACCTTTTAATTTTTCGGGGTAGCCGGATGGTTATACTTTCACGATGAAAATCAAAAGTCATGCACACCATCATCACTATTCGCACAGAAACGCCAAAAGATTATACCCGGGTAATTGAGCTTACCGAAAAGGCTTTTGAAACATTGGAAATCAGCAACCATAATGAGGGCAAACTGGTTGACAAACTCCGGAAAGCACCGACTTTTATCAGCGAACTTTCGCTGGTTGCCGAACTCAATGGGCAAATCGTCGGACACATTTTATTTACCCCTGTTGTGATAGACAATGGTCAACAAAAATTCCAGTCGCTGGTACTGGCGCCGGTTTCGGTTCTTCCTGAATTTCAGAAAATGGGAATCGGCGGGCAGCTCATCCGTGCCGGGCATCAAAAAGCCAAAGAGTCAGGTTTTCAATCGGTTATTTTGTTGGGTCATCCGGAATATTACCCGCGTTTTGGGTACAAACCTGCTTCAGCATGGGGAATCAAAACGCATTACGAATTGCCATCCGATGATGTATTTATGGCGGTTGAACTTACAGAAGGCGCGCTGAACAATGTTTCCGGACAAGTTATTTTTCCTCCGGAATTTGGAGAATAAACCATAGTGAATCACCAAAATTGAAGCTCAGAAAACAAAAACAATATTCAGAAAACAGAACTATGAACAACCAACCAAAAGCAGTGATCATTGGAGCCGGAGTCGGCGGTTTGGCAACAGCCAATTTTTTGGCAAAGAATGGCTTCTCCGTCGAAATTTATGAGAAAAATGCCAATCCGGGCGGCCGCTGCGGACAAATGATTCAGGAAGGACACCGGTTCGATTTGGGCGCCACCATTCTGCTGATGCCCTCGCTGTACAAACAGGTTCTTTCCGAATTGGGAATCGATCTGGAAAATGATATGGAAACCACTTCGCTCGAACCGGTTTATAAACTATTTTTTGGCGACGACACCGTTTTTGCCTTTACCCGAGACGCTGAACAAATGAAAGCCCAACTCGAAGCCATTGAACCGGGCAGTTACCCAAAATACAGGGAATACGTGAAGGAAGGTTACGAATATTTCATCCTGGCCATGAATGATTTGTTGGGCAAAAACTTCGATCACCTGTTCCAGTTTGTTAACCTGAAAAACATGCGCCTGTTACTGAAACTGAAAACATACCTGAATCATACCGATTACATCAAACGTTTCTTTAAAGATCCGCATTTGCAGATGGCTTTCAGCTTTCAGAACATCTATGTGGGCCAAAATCCGTACGAAGCGCCTGCTTTTTTCTCGATGCTGCCCGGCGCCGAAATTGCCGAGGGAGCCTTGTTCCCAAAAGGCGGAATGCACCGCGTTGTAGAAACGTTGCTTGCCATGGCCAACAAACAGGGCGTGACGATTCAGTATAAAAAACCGGTTGAAAAAATTCTGATTCTTGGGAATAGAACTGAAGGAATTCTGCTGGAAGACGGGACGATCGTGAAGGCCGATCTGGTCATTGGGAATGCCGATTTGCCATATATTTACCGCGAATTGCTGCCCGACAAACGCAAGGCAAATAGTCTGAAGAACCGAAAATATTCCTGCTCAGCCATCGTTTTTCACTGGGGAGTCGACAAGGTTTACCCACAGCTCGACCACCACAGCATCTTCCTTAACGAACCGTACAAAGGCGGACTGGAAAAGATATTCAAAGAAAAATCGTTGTCTGATAATCCGAGTTTTTACATTCATGCGCCCGTCAGAAGTGATGAGTCGGCTGCCCCCGAAAATCAGGATACATTATCAGTGATTGTTCCGGCAGCTCACCTCGATGAACGCTACGATCAGGACTGGAAAAAACTGAAACAAACTGCCCGTGAAGCCGTGATCCGACGTTTGCAGGAAGCCGGGCTGGACGATATTGAAGAACACATCAAATTCGAAATTTGCTACCTGCCGAAAACCTGGGAAAGTACCTGCAACGTAACACGAGGATCGGTTTTTGGAAGCCTTGGTCACACCATTTTCCAGATGGGCTATTTCCGCCCGCACAACCAACATAAAAAGTATAAAAATTTGTATTTTGCAGGTGGAAGTACACATCCCGGGAACGGCGTTCCGTTAGTGCTTTTATCGGCTAAATTAACCTCGGAACGCATTCTGAAGGACGCAAAAAACCAGAATTTCAACTAACATGGAAACATCTGTCCAAACCCAAACCGATCAGTATCTCGACATTTTCGACTCCATCGACTTCGAAAAAATAGTTGATCACCCCAACATCCTGATTGCCGCTCATTTCTGGGAAGCCGAACGCTACCAGGCTGCCCGGAATTGCTACAAGTTCATGCGGGCTATCGACGACCTGATCGACAACTACAAAACCGAGCATGTTACCATTGCCCCTGAAAATAAAGCACAGTTTGAAGCCGATGTGTACCAGTGGGTCAACACCATTGCTGAGGCTTCGCAGGATATTCCGGTACACCGCGAACTAATCGATACCGTGCAGCGCTTCTGTATCCCGTTTTGGCCGCTCGAAGCATTTGCTAAATCAATGATTTACGACATTTATTACGACGGATTCCCAACTTTGCAGGGTTTTATCGATTATGCAGGGGGTGCCTCAGTAGCTCCGGCTTCTATTTTTGTTCACCTCTGCGGACTGACTCAAAAAGATGGCAAATACTTTCCACCGGTGTTCGATGTGAAGGAAGTGGCCACGCCATGCGCTATTTTCAGCTACCTGGTGCATATCATCCGCGATTTCCGTAAAGACCATCTCAACAACCTGAATTATTTTCCCGACGACCTGATCGCCAAATATGACCTTGATCGCCAGCAATTGCTGTTCATGGCTAAAGGCGGACAAATTACCGATGGTTTCCGCAGCCTGATTCGCGAACTGTACGAAGTAGCCGATATTTACCGCGCCAAAACGATGGAGATGATCCGCCTGATTAAACCGCTGGTTGAACCACGCGGCCAGTTGAGCCTCGAAATCATTTTTGATTTGTACCTGATGGTTTTCGAGCGTATCGACATTGAGCACGGAACTTTCTCAACCGAAGAGCTAAATCCAACCTGGCAGGAAATCCGCGAACGGGTTGGAATGGTGATTGAGAGGTTTGAAGCATCTTAAAATAGTTTGATTATACAGCAATTTAGTCAGGGTTTCACATCAAAGTGAAGCCCTGACTTTACATATCAGCCGAAAGCAACTACCAACAAAAACCGCTTAACTTATTCCGTAACAATTCACTATATCTGTTCGTCATAAACTAAATTTCCAGCCATGAATCAACAAACAATCGCATCGACAGCCGCATTTGATTGGCCTGAAAAAATAGAA
>CAXXKQ010000028.1:0-23068 GCA_963676535.2 Prolixibacteraceae bacterium
TTTGGCTGGGACCTGACCGATAACAAAACACTGATCGCCTTTCTTTTTTGGATTCTGGCATTGGTTATGAATCGCAAAAAGGAACGGCCGGCATATACTATTTTAGCTGCCATTGTTCTGCTGCTTATCTACTCTATTCCGCACAGCATGTTTGGTTCACAGCTCGATTATAATACAGGAACTGTTACCCAGGGAGTGATCATGAATTTGTTTGCATTCTGAAGCAATAGCTGTCAAATCGGTCCAGACCTGCTCCTGTAGTCACCCAGATGAAGCCATTGCGGTCCTGCCAGATGTCATATACGGGATTGTATAATAGACCTTTTCCGGTTGTATAGTGCTGAAACTACTTTTCGTGAGCCCAAATATGGCTTAAATACATAGAGAAAAGATTGTTAAAAGTGAGGCAAATGATCTTTTCATAATTTGTGAACAATTTTGATATAAAAATGCATCTTAGTACTGAAAATCTTGCAGGACAACGTCTATTTTTAATCTTTCTTAGAAGAATGAAATGATCTTCATATTAGGTTTAGTTGGTTTGTCGCGGAAAGAAGGGTCTTAACTTCTTAAGACCTTCTTTTTATTTTTTTCCGTACAATCGCTGCCGACCGATATGACCTTTTTAAATAAAATTCAAGCTATGGTAAAAAATGTAGTTTATTCGTTGTCTGTGTTACTGGGTATAGGGGCTACAGCAAAAGCGGGCAGTACAAAACAAAGTACAGAGCAAAAAAAACCAAACATCATCATCATCCTTGCAGATGATCTTGGTTGGGGGGATGTTGGTTTTCATGGAAGTTCTATTAAAACGCCCAACATTGATCAGTTATCGAAAGAAGGGGTAGAGCTGACTCGTTACTATACAGCTCCGATTTGCTCTCCTACCAGAGCCGGCTTAATGACTGGGTGCTATCCAAACCGTCTGGGAATTCGAGAGACCACGATACCTCCCTGGAGTGATTTCGGAATTGACTCTTCTGAGCAGTTTTTGCCGCAAATGTTGGCTGAAGCCGGTTATAAAAACCGTGCAATCATAGGCAAATGGCATTTGGGCCACGGTTCTCTGCAATATTATCCCTTACGGAGAGGTTTTACCCATTTTTATGGTCATTTAAACGGTGCAATTGACTATTTTACCCATAAAAGAGAGGAAGAAGTCGACTGGCATAATGATTATGAATCTTCCAAAGACCAAGGTTATTCAACAAATCTCCTGGCTGCCGAGGCTGTACGTTGCATAAAAAATTATTCCAAAGATTCCGCACCTTTTATGATGTATGTGGCTTTCAATGCACCTCACGGACCATTGCAGGCACCGGATGAGTATTTAAAACTTTATGGTTTTGATCCCAATAAACCCAGGTATAAACCCAATCCGGACAGTGAAGATGGCGGTGCGGCAATAGGACATGGAAATACGCCCAAACAAACGTATAAAGCCATGGTTACCTGCCTCGACAGGGGTATCGGCGACATACTGAAAACTATTAAAGACATGAAGATCGATGACAACACGCTGGTCATTTTCCATAGCGATAATGGAGCCGCAGGTCATGGAGAATTTGCATCAAGCGGAGAACTCCGCGGATTTAAATTTGATGAATGGGAAGGCGGAGTCAGATCTCCTGCTATCATCAAATGGCCGGCATCAGGACTGGTTGGAGGAAGAAAAATTGACCAGGTCATGGGTTACATTGATTTGTTCCCGACTTTAAAAGAAATTGTGGGTGTTACTTCGGCTCCTGCCAAACCGCTGGATGGCATCAGCATGTGGCCGGTACTGAGCGGCAAAACCAAAAAAATTGAGCGGGATTTCTATTTGGGACACGGAGCAATCAGCAGCGGCGATTGGAAATTGATCCTGGACAAAGGCATTCCCAAAATGCACATGAATGGCGATGTTTTGTTCAACATACCACCTGATTTTACTGAATCAGGTAATCTGAAGGATTCTCATACGGATATCTACAACAAACTGAAAAAAGCAGTTGAACCGTATGATGCGATTAAAGCTCCTGTGGAATTGCTGGAAAAAGGACCTAAAAACGGATTCGTCGCACCCAAAGACTGGAAGATTACAAAAGAAAAATAAAACTATTAATTGTAAACCCCCAACTAAATATGAAATTGTCGTTACTTTTTGCCTTCTTTCTTGTTGCATTCAGGCTGAAGGCATAGAATGCCATTTCCTTCCCGAATTCTGTGGAAAGCTTAGAAGGATGATTCTTTCTAGAAAAGGCTTACGAGTTCACTGTTACCTTATTGCCTGATCCGCGTCTGAATTGTTTTTGCATTTCGAACAATAGATACATGAGATAGAATATTAGTCCTACATAAAATTTACGAATCATTTTACTTTTGTTAATGGATTCTCAGGCTTCTTAGGATTTTTCCGGATCTGAGTTTTACCAGTGAAAGTGATACCAATTATTAAGCTATTCAAATTGTCAATTTATGAACCGTTTTTTTGTTTTATTTTTTCTTTGGGCGGGATTATATGCTAATGCTCAAAATTATAAGCCTGTCGAGGGTAAAATCATGACTACATGGGGAGAGAAAGTTACCCCTGAAAATGTGTGGAAAGAATATCCCAGGCCCCAGTTGAAAAGAACCCAATGGCAAAATCTAAATGGACTTTGGGATTACTCGATTGTTTCGAAGGAATCTGAGAAGCCCGCCACTTTTGATGGGAAAATATTAGTTCCATACCCTGTTGAATCGGCCCTTTCCGGGGTAGGGAAAAGCGTCCAGCCCGAGCAGAAACTTTGGTATAAGAAGACTTTTCAAATTCCTGCCGACTGGAAAGGTCAGAATGTAACCCTTCATTTCGAAGGAGTGGATTGGGAAAGCACCATCTGGCTCAATGAGAAAAAAGTTGGAACTCACAAGGGCGGTTCTACAGCATTTTCTTTTGACATAACCCGGTTTTTGAAACGGGGCCCTCAGGAACTGGTGGTTTCGGTCTGGGACCCGACAGATCAGGGAACACAGCCCAGAGGAAAGCAGGTTTTAAAACCACAGGGTATCTGGTATACTCCGGTCACCGGAATCTGGAAAACCGTATGGCTCGAACCGGTAAGCCAGACATCTATTCTTTCGGTCAATCCGGTTGCCGACATTGATAAAAACCAGATTTATCTTCAAACCAAATTTACCGGTATTCAAAATGAAGATAAGATCAATGTCCGGATTGTAAAGGATAAAAAAGTAATTGCTGAAAAATCTTTTGCCCCGTCTGCAAAATTTGTTTTGGACGTTCCTGCAGCAAAATTATGGACTCCTGATTCTCCGGAACTTTATCAGCTGGAGTTAACGCTTTCAAGAAACAACAAAGAACTGGACAAGGTAAATTCCTACTTTGCGATGCGAAAAGTCTCCATTGTTCAGGATAAGCAAGGTTTTGAACGGATTCAACTGAACTATAAGACCATTTTTCAATATGGTCCCCTCGATCAGGGCTGGTGGCCCGATGGACTGCTGACACCTCCCTCGGCTGAGGCAATGAAGTATGATATGGTCGTATTGAAGCAGATGGGATTCAACATGCTTCGTAAACACATCAAAGTAGAGCCTTCTCTATATTATTATTATGCAGACTCTCTCGGATTAATGATCTGGCAGGATATGGTTTCAGGTTTTGAATCTGCAAAAAGTTCTGAACAGCATGTCGCCTGGGATTCAAAAAGCGACTGGGCCCGGCCCAAAGAATCTGCAGATCAGTTTGAATGCGAACTGAAGGAAGAGATGGATCAGTTGAGGTTTTTTCCGAGTATTACGACTTGGGTAATTTTTAACGAAGGATGGGGCCAGTACGATACCAAAAGAGTTGTTGACTGGAGTATGGCTTACGATACAACCCGCATCATTGATGGTGTTACAGGATGGACAGACCGGAACTGCGGTGACATGGTGGATGCCCATCAATATCCTGGCCCGGGCATGGAACCTGCAAAACTAAACCCGGGAAGGGTTGTTGTCCTTGGCGAATTTGGTGGTCTCGGAATGGTCGTTCCCGATCACCTCTGGAATCCAAATATGAGAAATTGGGGTTACCGTTTTTATTCTTCCGAACCCGAACTGATCAAAGAATATGCAAAATTAATGCACAACCTCTATCCTTTGCGTTACAAGGGATTGTCAGCTGCAGTTTACACCCAGACCTCCGATGTTGAAGGAGAAGTAAACGGGCTCATGACCTATGACAGAAAGGTCATCAAAATGGATCCGCAACTGCTCAGAATTCTTCACTTTCCTTTGTATTCAAGCGAAGATATCAAGGTCAATGATATTATCTTTGATTCCCAGGTTGAGAAACAAAGTATCAGGTATACAAAGACAAATCCCGGGGAGGACTGGCTGTCTGAATTAAAAAATTCGGAGACCAGTTATGGTCCCTTCAGCATTGACAAAAACGCATCAGTATGGTCTGCAAAATCTTTTCATTTGACTAATATTCCGGATGGCCTTTCGGTTCGTATTCTTGCCTATGGTGCAGTAAAAGTTTACCTGAATGGCAGCCTTGTACTGGACAAGAGAATTATCGGCAAAAGACATTACGAGGACTTTAACATCAGCGAGTTTAAAAACCTTCTGAAAACCGGCGAGAACCAGATTTCCATCAGCGCCGAAAAGTACGAAACCAAAGGACTTTTTGATTATGGTTTGTACTCATATTGATAAAATTCTGAAAATTTTTTCGGGTTACTTAAAGGAGAACTGTCATAGGTTAGCCTTTAAAGTACCCCATGATTATAATATAAAATCTCATTGAGGAAATACCCATAACACAAAAATTAAAAAACGGGAAGATGTCTTTGAAAAAAATCACAAGCAGAATTAAATTGCCAGTCTTAGCTTCTGTAAATCTTGCTGTGCTGGCTGGCTTGTCGGGCATTGCAAATGCACAGGAAGCGCAACCTTCCAGACCGAATGTTATATTTATCATGCTGGATGATATGGGAGCAATCGATGGTATTGAAAATATTAAAATGCCAAATCTTGATTTGCTCCGTAAATCATCCGTCTCGTTTTCTAAGGCAAACTGTCCTGCTCCTTTGTGCATGCCTTCGCGGGCATCCTTCTTTACAGGGATATATCCGCATAACAGCGGGGCTTATTCCAATGGAAATGATCCCTGGAACAGGTCTGAAGTACTGAAACAGGCCGAGACTTTGCCTGAACTCTTCCGGCGCAATGGTTATTTCACTGTTGGAAGGGGCAAAGTGTACCACGCTAACCTGGAATCGGGTCGAATTGAAAGGAATTTCGATAACCGTCCCATTTATGAAGGCGGCTTTGGCCCATTCCCCGATAAACAACATCAGGTGTTCACCCCCAAGGATAAGTTTCCGGAATTCTGGGGCGTGCAGGCTTTTCCCGATAGCATTTTTCCGGACGTAAAAAATGCAAATTTCGTTATCGACTTTCTGAACCAGAAACACGATAAGCCGTTTTTTATAGCTTATGGACTTTACAGGCCTCATACTCCATTTACCGCGCCGCAGCGCTTTTTCGATTTGTACGATTCTGCGAAAATTGAAATTCCAAAAGGCTATCGTGCAGACGATTTGGATGATGTGCCGGAATATGGCAGGAAAATGCTTGATCCTTTCGGCAGGTTCGAAGTAACTGGTGCAAACAACATCGACCGCTGGAAACATTTTATTCACGGCTATTATGCCTGTGCTTCATTTGCCGACTGGAACATAGGAAGGGTTGTCGATGCGCTGAACAAAAGCCGCTACGCGAAAAACACAATACTCGTCATCTTGTCGGATAACGGATTTCACCTGGGTGTCAAAAACCATTGGGAAAAAAATACCATGTGGAATGAATCGACGATGGTTCCCCTGATTATAAAGGTTTCAGGATCTCCTGTCAATGGATCAGTCGTGAATTCCCCTGTTGGTTTGATTGACCTGTATCCGACAATCGTCGACTATTGTAAACTGGCTGCACCCAGGCAAAAGCTTGACGGGCAAAGTTTACGCCCATTCATGGAAAAGCCCGGTTTTAGCTGGAACCGTCCTGCTCTTACAACTTTTGGCGAAAACCTCCTTTCCCTGCAGAATGACAGTTACCGCTACATCCAGTATCCTGATGGCTCTGCAGAATTGTACGATTATATCAAGGATCCCTACGAATGGACAAATCTGGTCAACTGGGAGAATATGGCTCCAGTAATTAAAGAATTTAAAAAGCATATTCCCTCTTTTTTCATGAAAGACCTTCCCGGAGGAAGAAAAAATTAATAAGTTGAAAAAGTATTTTTTTGGAATAGTAAGATTTTTTTAGCAACAGGTATGAAAAAGCAAATTTTATCATTAGCCGTTGTTGCAAGTGCATGCAATTTGCAGGCATATTGCAAACCAGCAGGACAGGTTACTGCTAAAAAACCAAATATTATTTACATCCTTGCCGATGATCTTGGTTATTCCGAGCTTGGATGTTACGGAAATACGTTCAATGAATCCCCAAATATCAATAAGCTTGCAAAAGACGGAGTTCGTCTGACACAGGCTTATGTTGCCGCACCGGTCTGTTCCCCATCACGTGCAGCACTTTTGACCGGGCAATATCCGGCACGAATCGGTATTACCGATTACCTCAGGCCCGATGCCGGACAGTTCCTGGATACAGCGTATGTAACCTTGCCGGAGGCACTGAAAGCCAATGGCTATCATACCGGGATTATCGGGAAATGGCACCTTTCGGGTTACACGCTCGAAAACGCACCAATTCAGGTTCTGCCCGATAAACAAGGGTTTGATGAAGTAATAACTTCCGAAATAAAGGGTATCGGAAACGGTACCTATTTCTGGCCTTATGACTGGAATCCGACTCTGAAAAAGAAACTGAAAACGGAACATGAATTTCTTACCGACCGAATGAATCTTGAAGCGGTTGAATTCATTGAGAAAAATCAGGATAAGCCGTTTTTTCTTTATCTGAGTCATTATGCCTGTCACACCATGCTGCATGGCAACCCGGAATATGTTGACCATTTCAGGAGCAAACCAGGAGCAGGAAAGGGTGATCCTTCCAAAGAGAATCCCGGAAATGACCACTATAAAAAATGGCCGGCAGATTACTTCGTGAATCACAACAACCCTCATCTGGCAGCTATGCTGAAATCTGTCGACGATGGTGTAGGTATGATTCGTGCAAAACTCAAGGAACTCGGTATAGACAAAAACACGATCATTGTTTTTACCAGTGACAACGGCGGAGAAACCCGGGTTACTTCCAATGCTCCTTTAAGAGGCGGGAAAAGTATGGTTTACGAAGGCGGCTTCCGCGAACCGTTTATTATTTACGATCCCGGAAAGATTGAAGGCGGTAAGGTCATCGATGTTCCTGTTTCCAATTATGATTATTATCCTACCTTATGCGAGTTGACCGGAACTAAACTTCCTGAAAATGAATGGCAGGACGGGAAAAGTATTGTTCCTGTTTTATTGGGCAAAAAAGATAAAAATCTTGAAAATCGTGTGTTCTACTGGCATTATCCACTGGATAAACCTCACTTCCTCGGTGGAAGGTCTGCCGGTGCCATCCGGCATGGAGACTGGAAGTACATCGAATACTTTGATAATGGAGAAAAGGAATTGTTCAATCTGAAAGACGATCCGGGCGAAAATAAAAACCTGGTAAGCGAAAATCCTCAAAAAGCAAAACAGCTTCAGGATGAACTAAATGCCTGGAGAAACGATGTTTTAAACAACAAACATATCATTCGTGAAACCAAATAATTTTTAAAAATGGGCATACCAAAAAATACATTGCTCGGAACTCTGGCCACGATCTCAATTCTTTATCCCGGTAATTCTTTTGGAATCCAAAAGAGCGGGAAAAATTTAAAGAGGCCGAACATTATCCTTATTCTGGCCGATGATATGGGCTTTTCCGACATCGGATGCTATGGCGGTGAGATTCGTACTCCAAACATTAATAATCTTGCAAAGACAGGAATCCGGTATTCGCAATTTTACAACACGGCACGTTGCTGCCCGACCAGGGCTTCTCTTTTGACAGGTCTCTACCCACATCAGGCCGGAATGGGCTGGATGACAAATGCCGACCTGGGGACTCCAGCGTACCAGGGAGACCTTAGCAAAAACGCTGTCACCATTGCTGAAGTATTAAGAACTGCTGGCTACGACACCTACATGACCGGTAAATGGCACCTGAGCAGCACCCGGAAAGACAACGGCGGCGTTATCGACAACTGGCCTGTACAACGCGGGTTCAACCGTTATTTTGGTACGGTGGAAGGCGCCGGGAATTATTTCAATCTTCCGGTATATTCAAACAACAGGAAATACAAAGCTCCTGAAAACTTTTATTTCACCAATGCACTTGGCGACAGCTCAGCCATGTTCATCGGCGATCATTTTACCAAAAAGCCCAATGAACCGATGTTCATGTATGTTGCATTTACCGCTCCTCACTGGCCATTGCACGCCCTTGAAAAAGACATCGAAAAGTACAAAGGGGTATACAATGCCGGTTGGGATGCCATACGTAAACAGCGTCTGGAAAAACAGGCTCAAATTGGATTATGGACGAAAGTTCATGTTCTGACTCCCCGCGATGAATCCGTTCCTGCATGGGAAACTCTCACCGCAGATCAAAAGCGGGAATTCGCCCGGAGAATGCAGATTTATGCCGCGCAGGTGGATGCACTGGATCAAAACGTTGGTAAGATCGTGGCCGAACTAAAGAAAGTCGGTCAATTCGATAACACGGTCATCTTCTTCCTAGCTGATAATGGAGGATGTGCCGAGTACATCACAAGCGGAAAAAGCAAAGACCTTTTTGGAAATCTTGAAGATACTTTTGAAAGTTACCGTATCAACTGGGCAAATGTGAGCAATACCCCTTACCGGATGTATAAACACTGGGTACACCAGGGCGGAATCAGCACCCCTTTGATTGTTCACTGGCCCAATGGTATTGATAAATCCCTGAACAATACTTTTGTAAGGGACTATGGGCACATCACCGATATCATGGCAACCTGTGTTGAGCTTTCAGGAGCCAGGTATCCCAGGACCTATAATGGTCATAAGATTGTTCCGATGCAGGGAACCAGCCTGGTAAAACATTTCTCAAACCAGAAAAACGAAAGAGGTCCAATTTTCTGGGAACATGAAGCAAACATTGCCATGCGCGATGGTAAATGGAAACTTGTTGCAAAAACTCCCGAAGATAGTGCGTTCTCTGCCAAAAGTCTTGAACTGTATAATATTGATGAAGACCCGACCGAGCTGCATGACCTTGCAGGTATCTATCCTCAAAAAAAGGACAGCATGTACAAAGCCTGGGAAAGATGGGCTCACTATGTAAAAGTCTATCCTATGGACTCCAGGGAATATAACATTCGTTCCCAGGCTTCCAGGAGAAAAATTAACGGAGAATTCGATGTTGATTTTGGTGACTGGAACATCCTGAATCCTCAAAAAATTGCTGATTTTTCCATTGATCGAGGAAGACGCATTTCTGGGAAGAATTCGGCACTTATCACCGTGGTCAAGACTGGGGAAAAGCCTGCCGATGCTGCTTTGGCATGGGGCTTTCATACTGCCGGGTACGAGGAGTTTGATTTTTCGTTGAAAGCAATGGCCAACCGGAAGACAACACTGACCGTACGAGTTGAGGAGGTCGGAAATCCGAAGAATAAGATCGCCGAACAGACCTGTAACCTGGACACCAAAGTAAAGCAATTCTCCTTCAAAACGCGAAAGATTGATCATCCGGCCCAGTACCGTCTTGTTTTCTTTGCAGGTGATCATCCTGCCGGAGACAAAATATGGCTGGATTCCATAACATTGACTCCGGTCAGTAAATAATAACATAAAATTAATTGGGATGGAACTAAAAATAACACTTATCGTCTTCCTTTCATTGATGATGATGGGCGGTAAAATTCAGCAAAAGAAGGAACTTGCACCTACTCCTCCCATGGGATGGAACAGTTGGGACTGGTTTGGAAAATCAGAAATCAATGAAGACAACATGAAGCAGTGTATGGATGCCATTGTTCAGGAAGGCTTGCTGGATGCCGGATATGAATATTTTGTGATTGATGGAGGATGGCGGGATAATAAATTAGGTCTCCACGGAGAATTATTGTCTGATCCTGTGAAATTCCCGCATGGAATGAAGGCTCTAGCCGATTACGCCCATTCAAGAGGGCTCAAATTCGGACTACATACGGTTCCCGGTACACATGACTGCGGTGGGGATTCTGTTGGAGGTTTTGGCCATGAGGAAATCCAGGTTAAACAATTTGTTGATTGGGGCCTCGATTTTATTAAGCTTGACAAATGCAAGTTTAAAAATGGCTGGGACGAAAAAACCCTACAGGAAACATATCAAAAGTGGCACGATCTTCTGTCGGTCTGTGGGCGGAAAATAGTTTTAAGCATCAGTGCTTATACCTGGCGCGACTGGTATCCGCAAATTGGTCAGATGGCAAGGACGACCGGGGACATAAAAGCAAGAGTTTCACATGGAGCCGTCTTCGATGACAAAAAAGGAAGTGTGATGAAAATTGCAGATATCAACAATCAGTCAGCATCTCATGCAGGAAATGGTTATTGGAATGATCCGGACATGCTCCCGCTTGGTAATCAAGGTCTGACTATCGGCGAGCAGGAAATTAGTTTTGCACTCTGGTGTATCATGTCTTCGCCCCTGATGCTCGGGAATGACCCAAGAAATATGTCTCCCGAAGAAAAAGCAATCCTGATCAACAAAATGGCAATTTCTATCGACCAGGATCCGACCGACCAGGGCAGACGCATCAAAACAGAAGGCACAACCGAAATTTGGGCCAAAAATCTTGCTGCTGGTAAAAAAGCAGTACTTCTCTTAAATTGGGATAAAGAAAAAATTCAGGACATTACGGTCAACCTGCAGGATCTTGGATTTTCAAAAAAAGTCCAGGCGGTGGATGTCTATACCGGCAAAAAGGCCGGATCATTTTCGAAGTCCATCTCTTTCAAAAATATTACGCCCCATGCCTGCAAGTTTTTACTGATAGAATAGTTTTACGATAAAATGAGTATGTTACCGGGGTTCAGACTCGTTGGGAACCTCGATGATATCCTGCAATAACACTTTTAAAAAATATAAACATGATAAGTAAAAACGTATTCGGATGCGGAATGGGCGTCCTGCTCTCCATGGGAGCTGGTACGGCTAAAGCCCAGAAAGATTCAAAACCAAATGTGCAGCGACTCGCCCAAAATATTTTCCTGATATTTACCTTTATTCTTTTTTCGTGTAGTGTTTTTGCAAAAATGAAAAGCAACAATCCACTATCTGTGGAATTGGGTGATCCTTATATACTGAAAGCTTCCAATGGCACTTACTACATGGTTGGGACCGGGGGTGTGAAAGACGGTTTTAAGATGTATTCTTCCACCGACCTTGAGCACTGGAAGGATGAAGGCAGGATCTACCAGGGGAATACCGCATCTTCCTGGGGTACCGGCAACTTTTGGGCCCCCGAACTTTATGAATACAAGGGCAGGTTCTACCTGCTTTTCAGCGCCGACTGGCGTGTTAACCCAACCCATGAAGGTGAAAACTTCCGCATCGGTGTGGCTGTTGCCGATTCCCCCACCGGTCCGTACAAAGATCTTTATGACAGGCCTGTTTTTGATCCGGGCTATCCAGTTATTGACGGTAATCTCCTTTTTGAGAATGGCAGGGTCTATCTTTATTTTTCCCGTTGTTGCTATAAACATGCCGTAGATAGTGAAGTTGCGGACTGGGCACGCAAAAAAGGCCTGTTTACTGAAATTGAAGAAAGCTGGGTTTACGGCGTGGAGCTTAAACCCGATTTCTCGGGCGTGATTGGCGAACCACAACTGTTGCTCCGCCCTCCGGTATCCATGTCCGATCCCCAGACGGAATGGGAAAGCCGTTCTGTTACTTCCGGGGAGGTTAACAGGCGCTGGACCGAAGGATCGTTCATCTTTAAAAACAAGGGGCTTTATTATATCATGTACTCGGCCAATTACTTCGGCGGGAAAAATTACGCCGTAGGATATGCCACATCCGGCAATCCGCTGGGACCATTTAAAAAAGCTGCCAATAACCCTGTGCTTCAAAAAAACACCGATACCGGCGGGGGCGTTTCCGGAACAGGACATAACTCGGTGACGATATCTCCCAATGGCAAGACCATGCTTTGCGTTTATCATGGAAGAACATTAAAAACAGGTAATAAGCGTGTAGTATTTATTGATCCGATGGAGATAAAGGATGACGGAACGTTGGTAGTACATGGTCCCACCACAAAAGAAAATATAAAAAATTAAACAGAAATATCTCAGCAGCAATCACTATGGAAACACGGCATTTAATTTATAATCTGACTTCATCAATAAAACTTATGAAAGTCTGTTCGTTTAAAGCAATCATTTTTTTCATTACTTTTTTTGCTTTCACGAATTTGGTAAAAGCTCAGTTACCGGGTAAATCAAAAGACACGAATAAGGTCCTGTTACCCAATGGCTGGTCATTAAGTCCTGCCGGCAGGTCCATACAACTGGACGATCTGCCTTTAAATCTACAGGTTTCGCACAACAAAATGATGATCGCTGTGACCAATAACGGGCAAAGCACACAATCTATTCAGTTGATTGATGTCAAAACCGAGAAAATCAGTGACGAAAAGGTGATTGGCAAAGCCTGGTACGGCCTGCAATTCAATAACAAGGATGATAAGCTTTACGTTTCAGGAGGTAATGACAATTTCATTCTGGCTTATCCGGTTGCAGAAGAAAAATTGCTTACGCCGGACACAATCCGCCTTGGGAAACCCTGGCCTGAAAAAATAAGTCCGACCGGTCTGGCCATTGACGACCGGAATCATCTGTTGTACGTCGTGACAAAAGAGAATAACAGCCTCTATATCATCGATCTCGTTACCAAGAAAACGATCCGTAGAATCAGCCTTGTGTCCGAAGCTTATTCCTGTATTCTTTCACCGGACAATAAAACACTGTATATCTCCTTATGGGGAGCTGCCAAGGTCGTTTTTTTCGATACCAAACAACAACAAATCAGCGATTCTATAGTAACTCAATTTTCTCCTAACGAGTTGTTGCTGAACAAAAAAGGAGATTATTTATTTGTTGCCAACGGAGGTGATAACTCGGTATCCATTATCAATACTGCAACAAAAAAAGTAACGGAAGTCATTTCTGCGGCCGTTCATCCCACTCATTTGACCGGCTCAACTACAAATGGTCTGGCCTTGTCTGATGACGAACATACCCTTTATATCGCCAATGCCGACAACAACTGCCTTGCAGTATTTGATGTTTCCCGTATCGGGGAAAGCATCAGTAAAGGTTTTATTCCCACAGGCTGGTATCCGACCAATGTGAAATACTGCAAAAACAGAATATGGGTGGCTAACGGAAAAGGATTTACCAGTATGGCTAATCCCAAAGGTCCCCAGCCTATCAGCAAAATCGACAACAGTGATTTACATGAAGGATCAACCCCGAATAAAAGGTTACAATACATCGGTGGACTGTTTAAAGGGACCTTATCCATAATTGATGTTCCGAAAGAATCGGTAATGAAAGATTATACCAAAACGGTCTACGACAATACACCGTTTAAAAGACCACAGCAGGCTCCTTCTGAAAAGAATCCGGTCCCTTTTACCGAGGACCAGAAAAGCCCGATAAAATACGTGTTCTACATCATCAAGGAAAACCGGACGTATGACCAGATTTTGGGCGACATGTCAAAAGGAAATGGCGATCCGAAACTTTGTTTATTTCCTGAAAAGGTGACACCAAATATCCATGCTTTGGCTGATGAATTTGTACTGCTAGATAATTTTTATGTGGATGCGGAAGTAAGCGCGGACGGGCACAACTGGAGCATGGGGGCTTATGCCAATGACTATGTGGAGAAAACGTGGCCTACAAGTTACGGCAAGCGTGGTGGAGACTCGGATTATGGCGGAAGAAGAAAAATTACCCATCCACGGGATGGCTTCATCTGGGATTACTGTAGGCGGGCCGGATTAAGCTACCGTTCATACGGGGAATTTGCAGATGGGAAAACGGCAGTTGTTCCTGTACTGGACGGCCATTTCTGTGTTGGATACCCATCCTTCAATTTTGAAATAAAAGATACGACTCGTTGCCGGATCTGGATGAATGATTTTGACAAATTGCTTGCCGAAAATACTGTTCCAAGGTTTAATACTTTGAAATTTCCCAATGACCATACCAGTGGGCAAAAGAAAGGCTCAATCTCACCAACGGCGGCAATTGCGGACAATGATTTGGCCGTCGGAATGTTTGTGGATCATCTGTCGCACAGCAAAATATGGAAAGAATCGGTTGTTTTTATTTTGGAGGATGATGCCCAGAATGGTCCCGACCATGTTGATGCTCACCGTTCGCCGGCACTGGTCATAAGTCCATACACCAAGCGAAATCAGGTGGTCAGCACGATGTATTCTACCAGCGGATTTTTACGGACGATGGAATTAATTCTCGGGCTTCCGCCAATGAGCCAGTATGATGCGGCGGCAATACCTTTGTATGATTGTTTTACTTCAGTTTCTGATCTTACGCCATACAACCACAAAAAAGCGAATGTTGATTTAAATGTCAGAAATAATGGAAACACATTAAGTTCAAAAATTTCTGAGACATTCAATTTTGATAAAGAAGATGAAGCGCCAGATCTGGCCCTCAATCAGGTGATCTGGAAATCGGTCAAAGGCGAGGATGCCGTCATGCCGGCCCCGAAAAGAAGTGCATTTGTAATCCTGCAAAAGAAAGAAGAAGATTAAATCAAAGAATCTTCCGATCTCTTTTTGTCATTTCGAAAGGTAGTTGTTAATCTTTCTGAAAAGCTAAATCGAAAATAGCAAGGTTTTAATTCTGATAAATATTGTATATCAATTCGTTGCCGATTTGCCGCGACCAGAAAAAGTGAATTTGAGTTTGGTCTCAATTTTGTCGCTTTTTCTTTGATTTTTCCGGGTTTTTTTTGAAAAATCTCCTAAAAAGAAAAAGCGCTTAAATTCAATAATTTAAGCGCTTTTGGTCTAATTTGACTTCTACTTTAGTGCCCAGAACAAGACTCGAACTTGCACACCCTTACGAGCACTAGTCCCTGAAACTAGCGTGTCTACCGATTTCACCATCTGGGCATTTGCTTTTCGTTTAAAGCGCAGCAAATATAGAAATTTTTAATTTTGACGAATTGTTTTTTTTGCTAAAATTTTAAAAAAATGATCTGGCTGAATATGTCGTGCGGCTTATCCGAGCGAATACAGCTTGTTATTCTTTGACCACCGGCTGTTTATCGGTAAAAAGCGCACATTGGTCGTTTATTTTTTCAGGATTCAATATAAAATTCAGAATTTCAGGTTACGAAAACAATCCAAACTCATGATGCAAAATTATTCCGAATCCTATATTCGAATATGGAAAGAGACTTTTGCTTTTCAACCGGAATTCAGCCGGACATATCCGGAATCCAAAAAACGGATTAAAGAACAGAAGCTCGACCGGTTTTTAAAATCCATTAAATCATTCGGAAACAGCAAGGAGGGTTTCCGTTTCACAGAGGAAAGCAAGAAATTATTTCTTGGCAACACCCGTACTTTTTTACGTGATGGGCTTGATTTTACTGACGATCAGCTTCAACTGATGTTCTCGAATGACCTGATTGCAGTAAGCCGGGCATTTGTGCGGCAGGCCCGCGCATTCGATCCGCAATTGTCAGTTAATGATATTTTTCAGGCTTGCCGAAATATGTGGATCATGAACGGACTTCAGGTCATAATGGGCCTTCAGATACAACTCACTCCATCCATATTGGCTTACAGCCTGCTTTATCCATATACCGATAATCTGCTTGATGATCCAACGATTTCAATATTTGAAAAAATGATTTTCAGTGAGCGGTTCCGGCAGCGGCTTTCCGGTGAATATCCGAAGCCGGAGACCAAAACCGAACAGGCTGTTTTCAGATTGGTTGAAATGATCGAGCAACAATATTCACGGAATGAATTTCCGGAGATATTCGAGAGTTTGCTGGCCATTCATGATGCGCAGACCAACAGCCTGAAACTGCTTCAGCCAAAGCATTCGATAATGGAAGATGAGACGTTGCATATTTGTCTGGCGAAGGGCGGAACCTCGGTTTTAACTGATGGCTACCTGGTTGCCGGAAAACTAACTGCCGAACAGAAATATTTTTTATTCGGTTACGGCGCATATCTTCAGTTACTTGATGATATTCAGGATGTGGAAGATGACTATCAATCAGGGCTAATGACCATGTTTTCGAGTCAGGCATTCCGCATTCCGCTGGATGAAAAACTAAATCGCACTTACTGGTTTGGCGAAGAAGTTATGAAAACCCTGGACCGGTTTGAAGGACAACATTTGGAACTGTTCAAATCGCTGATGAGAAGGAGTATGGATTTGTTCATCACAGAGGCCGTTGCTCAAAATCCCGAAGCATACAGTCAATCCTTTGTTGCCCGCTTTGAGTCCTGCTCTCCGTTTCATTTTTCCTACATCCGAAAACGGAAAGAACAATTTAGGTCTTACAGCGGATTTTTAATTTCAGCGATCGAAGAAATTGCCCTGACCGGAGAAATGCAACACGTAACAGCCTGAAATTAAATGCTGTCAAATGATTGCGCAGGCTTTTACAACGAACTCCTCACCATTAATTGGGTCGGGATTACTTCGGAGACTTTTTCCTTACTGAGGATAAAACGAGCGCAATCGCGTCCCATCCGGACAAAATCGGTGGAGATGACCGTGATGCCGGAACCAACAATTTCTTTCATGGGCGTGTCATTGTATGAAATGATGCCCACCTCAGAACCAATTTGATATCCATTTTTCTTACAATCCCTGACGATTTTAACGAGGTCGGAGTCTTTGATAACCAAATATGCTTGTCCCGGCTGAACTTCGCGGTTTTCGATCTGGTCAAGTACGGCATGCTTTAGCTGATAATCAGAACAAAAGCGGTTAAACGCTTCGATCGTTTCGGCTGGATGTGGCGTGTTTTCAGGAAAGACCAGAATAAATTCCTGATATTTCCGGAGAAGTTCCAAACCCGAATACAGGCAGTCATAAACGGCCTGATTGAAATCCTGCGTCAGACTGGAAACCTCATTTTTCGGATCAGATCCCATGTCGAGGAGCAGAAGTTTTTTTGGATCAATTTTCCGGACTACATCTTCCAGGTTCTTGTTGTCGATGTTCATGACTACATACATGCTGTACCGTCCGAGACTATTCAGAATGAGCTGATCAAAAATTTCAGGGTTGTAATGGTGAAACAAAAGGTCAACGGAATAGTTATCAGGAAGATTGGCCCTGAGCGATTTGTACAATTGCTCTTTAAATGCACTGAAATCGTCGAGCAAAACAAAAACCCGGTACGATTCGGAGGCTACAAAATAGCCTTTGGTTGGCGTGGAGGAGATAATACTTCGCTGCTTTAAAATCGAATAAGCTTTAAAAATGGTATCGCGCGAAATGCCACTGTCTTTGTTTAATTGGTTCACTGAAGGTAAAAAATCACCTTCTTTCAGAATTCCCAGGCTAATAGCTTCGGTCACGGCATGAATTAACTGCTGCAACTTGGTTTGCGACGAACCATTATCGGGTTTAAAAATGAATTTTTCCATTCGGCTGATTTTGTAAAAAGCCTGAACTGCATATACAATTCAGGCTTTTAATCATTTATCCTGCGAAGTTAGCAATTATTTATACAACGGTCCGTAGGCGGCACAGGCACGATAATCGGCTCCCTCTTTTTCGGTTCCGAAGGCCGACCATGCACTTGGCCTGAAGATCTGGTCGTTGCTAACATTGTGCATATTGACCGGAATCCGGAGGATTGATGCCAGGGTAATCAGGTCGGCGCCAATATGGCCAAAGGAGATTGCGCCGTGATTGGCTCCCCAGTTGGCCATCACACTGTAAACATCTTTAAAGGCATCGTTCTCGTTTGCCAGACGTGGAACAAACCAGGTGGTTGGCCAGGTTGGATCGGTTCGTTTATCCAAAATAGTATGAACATCATCCGGAAGTTCAACGGTCCAGCCTTCGGCAATCTGAAGCACTGGTCCCAGGCCTTTTACCAGATTTATGCGCGACATGGTTACCGGCATGGTTCCCTGAGTTTTGAAATGAGATGAATAACCTCCGCCACGGAAATATCCTTTGCTTGAAGGACACCAATCGGTGGCTTCCAGACATTTGGCTGCATCTTCTTCCGTAACTTCCCAGAATGGTTTCATGACCGGATTTCCATTTTTGTCGCGTTGCATGGCTGTCGCGTCAAGTGTGGTTGAGCCGGAGTTAATCAGGTGAATAATGCCGTTTTCGGCGATTCCGGTTAACGATTTGCCCGTAACGCGTTTCACGGCATCCGGACTCCAGTAGGTACGAACATCAGAGAAGATTTGTGCCGTATTGGTGAGCAGGTGCCCAAATAACATGGATACTCCATTCAGACTGTCATTCTCAGTGGCCAGAATATATGCCTGACGAATTCCGTTCCAGTCGAACGAAGAATTCAGGATGGCTTCAGTAAAGTCGCCGTTCGGGAAATGATCGGTCCATTGGCGTTGCCCCTGGAACCCAGCCAAAATAGCGTTGTGACCTCTTGCTTCTTCTCCGAAGCCAAGTTTTTTCAGAACCGGGTTTCCAATCATTAAATCACGGCAAATGATGGTCATTTTCACGACAAAATCCCATTCCCAGTCTTTGCGTTCACGGCTCGATTGATCTTCAGGAGCATTCAAATCCTTCCCTTCCGGACAGTTTGCTTTGGTCCATACCAGCGCTTTGGCGTATTCTTCCTGATCGTAAATTTTTTCGTCTATTCGGCGGATGATTTCGCTCATGTCGACCGATTCATTCCGCATTCCGAGGTAATCCTGAAAAAAATCGGGATTAACGACCGAACCGGCGATTCCCATTGAGGTGCTGCCAATTGAGAGGTAAGATTTTCCTTTCATCTGAGCCACGGCCAGTCCGCCTTTCACAAAACGCAGAATTTTTTCCTGAACATCATCAGGAATGCTGGTATCACCGGCATCCTGCACATCGCGGCCATAAATTCCAAAAGCAGGAAGCCCTTTCTGGCTGTAACCGGCCAGTGCAGCGGCCAGGTAAACTGCTCCCGGACGTTCAGTACCGTTAAATCCCCAGACTGCTTTGGGCAACAGCGGATTGCTGTCCATTACTTCGGTTCCGTAGCACCAGCAGGGAGTAACTGTCAGCGACAGGCCAACGCCTTCTTTTTCAAATTTGTCGGCACAGAAAGCAGCATCGGCAACACCGCCAATAGTGGTGTCGGCAATCACACATTCCACTTTTTCGCCGCTGGGGAAACGAAGATTTTCTTCGATTAATTTAGCAGCAGCTTTGGCCATATTCATGGTTTGCGCTTCCAGCGATTCGCGTACGCCACGTTCTCTTCCGTCAATCACAGGTCGGATGCCAACTTTGGGCAAGCGGCCAATTAATCTGTTTTGTAGTCTCATCTAACTATTTGTTTTAAAGTATGATTAGTTTATTTACAGTCAAATTTTGTGTTGTCCTGTACTGTGCTGCTAAGTAAATACTTTTTCGGGTAAATCGAAATGTTGAGGAACAGATTTTATGAGTTTCAAGTTTGCCGATTGGGCATTGAGAGAACATTTTTTTTCAAGCCAGAGGATTTTAATTGTCCTGATTTCTATTAAATATCACTCCCAATAATCGAACAGATGTTGATTACCGGTTGATCATTTTTGCACTGCCTCCCGAATAGCGGTCGCCTTGTACTGCAATTTTTGAAGAAGCGGTGTTAATTTCCTGAAGTTCTTCTGAAGTGAATTCTATTGCTGCTGCTCCAAGGTTTTCGGTTAACCGGTGCAGTTTTGTTGTGCCCGGAATTGGAACAAACCACGGTTTTTGCGCCAATATCCAGGCAAGTGCAATTTGCGCCGGTGTTGCATTTTTACGTTGCGCAACTGCGGCAACCAAATCAACAAATGCCATATTGGCTTTCAGGTTTTCGGGAGATAAACGCGGTACAGTGCTTCGGAAGTCTTTGCTGTCGAAGGTGGTATTCTGATCCATTTTGCCGGTGAGGAAACCTTTGCCCAGCGGACTAAACGGCACAAAGCCAATCCCCAGTTCTTCGAGCGTTGGAATAATCACCTCTTCGGGCTCGCGCCACCACAACGAATATTCGCTTTGCAGGGCGGTAACCGGTTGCACGGCATGTGCCCGGCGAATCACCTGCACTCCGGCTTCCGACAGTCCGAAATGTTTCACTTTTCCTTCCTGAATCAGGTCTTTCACTGCACCGGCTACGTCTTCGATCGGTACATTCGGGTCAACCCGGTGCTGATAGAAAAGATCAATGGACTCCATCCGGAGTCGTTTCAGCGATTCCTCTGCTACCTTTTTAATGTTCTCAGGACGGCTGTTTAGCCCGGTATTTACACCATCCTGAAAACTAAACCCGAATTTAGTGGCAATTGCAACTTGGCCTTTGAACGGCTCAAGGGCTTTGCCTACCAACTCTTCGTTGATGTACGGGCCATAAACTTCGGCGGTATCAAAAAAGGTCACACCCATTTCAACGGCTTTCCGAATCAGCTGAATCATTTCCTTTTCATCGGAAATAGTTCCGTAGCCAAAACTCATTCCCATACAGCCAAGACCTATTGCTGAAACTTCAAGGCCACTGTTTCCCAATTTACGTTTTTGAATTTTTGTTTCCATGATTTTATGCTTTTAATGATGAATGCAAAGATCGATTAACTATTGTCATTAAAATAACTAGATCGAAATAGGAAATTACGAAAATCAAACATTTCTGAATTTCAATAAACTTAGCTAATGAGCTTCTTAAAGGTTTTAGTGAAGGGAGTGACTTCAGAAGTACGCCATTATTTCCCGATCGCGGTAGGCGGAGAAACGCTAATCATCTAATCCCTTTCCATTGAGAATTTGCGGTATATATTTTTCAACCCGTGACTCCCGGGTTTTGGATTGTTTGGCTGTAGAAAAATAAAAAAGGTACGCTCTTTGCCGTCCCGGAGTCAAAGCCTCAAAAGCAGTTTTCAACGCGGGGAACTCATCCAGTTTATTTTGAAATTCTTCAGGAATGGTGAATTCCGAAGTCTTTTTAAAATTCACTTTTAACCCGGCTTTTTCCACTTCAACGGCTTCATAGATGTAGGTTTTAAGGATGGGTTCAATCTCAACTATTCCCTGAACATTGGTGAACCGAACCTGGCGCCCTGCCTGTACATTCTCCGTTTGTTGAATTAGTATTCCATTAGCATCATTTAACAAAGCGCCTTTGACAAACAAAATTGCGCAGTACTCCTTAAAAGCATGAATGATAACCAGGTTACTGTTCTGAAATGTATAACAGGGAACACCCCATTTTAATTCTTCGGTTAGTTCGCAATCAAGAATGATCATTCTTAATTTCTCCATTTCTTCCTGCCATTTTGTGGCATTACTTAGATATTTATCAACCTTAGGATTCATTCTACTCGTTGTCATTGTATGCGTTTTTTTAGACACTACCCAAATATTACCCGACACATTGCAAATATTGCCTGACACCTTGCAAATATCGTTCGCCATCTTATAAATATCGTTCGTCATCCTTCAAATATGACTCGCCATCTTGTAAATATTGTTTGTCATCCTCTAAATATCACCCGCCATCTTACAAATATCGTTCGTCATCTTACAAATATTGTCCACCACCGGCTGCTGTTACAGGTTTAAGCTACAAAAGGGGCAGTAGTGGTGCTTAAAAAAGTCAATAAATCTTCAGAATTTTATTTTTTATTCTGCTTACTTTACAGCTCAAGAATAAACAGATAAAAAATCGAATTTAAAAAATACAATAATGCTTAACCGAAAACTAAACCTATTTGTTCTGCTGTCACTGGCAGTTTTTATTTCACTTCAGGCTCAACCCCCAAAAAAAAGCAAAGAAGAAGCCAAATATCGCAGCAGGTACGAGGATAAAACCCTTTCGCCAACCGACTATCCCGACCTGTTGCCATACAACCGGTGGATTGATCCGGCCGGAACTCAGATTTATTTTGGTTCTCCCGAACTGGAAAACCATGCAATGGATGTGGTTTTATCTCCCGACGAAAAGTGGATTGCCGTGGAAGGTCGGTATGAATTGGTCATCATTTCGGCTGAAACGAAAAAACTGGTTGCCAATTTGCCGATGAAAGGCTTAGTTAAGGGCCAGAGTATCATGAATACTTTCTCCGGAATTTCCTGGATTCAGGACGGTGAACAATACAAGCTATTTTGGGGCGCGGTAGGAAGTAAACCAAACTCATATATCCTGACGGCAAACTGGGATGGCCGGAAACTTACAGGCGTTGATTCGTTTGCTTTCGAAGCCGTTAAACCTGCCGGAACTGCGCTTCCCAATGAAGTGCTGATTCAGAAAGAAAACGGAAACCAATACCTTTATGTCGTATTGAATGGAAATAACACGGTAGAAAAACTTGACCTTGCCACCAAAGAAAAAATCTGGACCAGTCGGGTAGGGGTTGCCCCGTTTGGAATTGCCAGGGCAAACGGGAAAATCTATGTTTCCAACTGGGCGGGCTCCGTTCCCGATTCAAACGATCCCAATGTTGCCGGGGTTCCCTGGGGAAGCGCCAAAGTTGATCCCCAAAACGGAGCTACCCGTGAAGGAACGGTGTCGGTACTCGACCCCAAAACGGGTAAAGTCATTCGCGATATTTTGGTCGGGTTACATCCCAATGATCTGATTTCTTCGCCCAACGAAAAATTTATCTATGTGTCAAACGCCAACAGCGATGCAATCAACTCCATTTCGACCGAAACGGATGAAATAACCGAAACCATTTCGGTGCGACTGAGTCCCGATAAAAATACCTTCTGGGGCGATTCGCCTAACGGACTTGGCATTGCAAAATCAGGCAATCTGTTATATGTTGCAAACGGAATGGATAATGCAGTTGCCGTAA
>CAXXKQ010000029.1:0-107943 GCA_963676535.2 Prolixibacteraceae bacterium
TCAATTTCTTCACAGCAGTATCCGGGAAAATTTATTCTCTTTTCGGTTTAATACCCCGACCCTTGGGTCGGTTCCGCTTTCGCCTCGTGCGTTAGCTTTTTGATACCTCGCGGGCTTGCCCCGAGGTAGTTCATTTGGTTATCAATAATTTTATGGGTCCGAATAGTCCGGCATCATATTTATCAAAATCAGGATTCTCATCCCAACCCCAGGTACGGAGTTTGCCTAAATCTTCCTTCATCCAGATATTGCTGACCATTAAGTTTCCGATTCGTATCCTGATTTTGTTTTCCCCCTGTTTCAATTCTTTCGATAGATCAAATGCAAAAGGAGGCCATAAACGGGCGCCGACAGATTTATCATTAACAAAAACCTCCGCCATGAATTTCACATTGCCTAAATCAATAGAAATAGACGAACCGGTCTTGTCTACTTTTACATCCGTTTCATAATCCACATATCCCGTAAACTGCTGGAGTCCATACCCATGCCACGATTTTAGGGTACAGTTTTCTTTTTTACCTACAACAAATTTCAATGGAGATGTAAAAAATAATTTCTGATTTTCGGATGACAGGAAAGACGACAACAAACCGGCATTTGCAGGCAGATTAACCGAGACATCCGTCAAATGTCTCTTTTCACCATCGATCCAGATATCCGATCCAATCATGCAGGAAGGAAAGACAATAGATTTTGATCCAACAGGTATTTGGGTTCTCCAGTACATATAATCATTAACCGTCTTTTCTGGTTTTGATGTATCCTTTCTGTCTACCGGATGATTTTCATTTCTGTAATATTTCCACTTTGAGTCATTGTAACCCGATTTCAATTTTTCTTCATCGATTATTTTATTCGCAGTACCCTGAATTTTAGCTGTGGTTTTGTATATGGTATCTTTCCCAGGGTAACTGAGTGTCCATTTCTGATCCAAAACAATTTCTTTTGCTGAAGCTCTGGCTTGTACCGGTTCTTTCGGGATTTTTCCTTCGGGATTGTACACAAGCCAATAACCTTCATACGGATGCAAGGTTAAAGATACCTTGTTGTACCCTTTTGCTTTTGCGGAAACAACTGTTTTAATTTTTCCCGTTTCGCAGTCCCATATTTCTGCAGGGCCATCACCGTCTCGCAGCCATGCAGTAAAATTTCGGATTGTATCCGTATTATTGGCAAACCAGTAAAAGTTGGTATTGGCAATTTTCCGATGGGCCGTATAAAGCTTTCCCGAAGTTTCAAGACGGATTTGCGGTTTGATTTTTTCATTTAATGCAGTTACCATTTTATCCAATCCGTCCTTATCTTCCGACAGATCAACAACATTTGGCAGTTTTTTTAAAGCGCCCATCTGACTGATAATTATCTCATCCTTTATCCCTTTTTCAGGAGAACCCTGGGGCGATTCGCCAAGAATAACGACAAGGCCGCCTTTTTTGGCAAATTCGAGAATCTTATTGGAATTTGCCTGCGAAATGATGCAGGCAGGAGGAAGCACCATGGCTATAAACTCATGATTATTTATGATAATATTCGCAGATTTATTAACGGATTTTACTTCGCCATTATCGAGGTAATATTTATCCGCAATTAAAAAGTCAATGTTGCTTTTATTCATTTTCCTCATAGCGTCCGAATATACTTTATTGGTCTCCACCGAACGCTTATCCCACTTTTTGGTACTTTCGTTTGAAAAATAATCTTCGGTAAGCGCCCATACGCTTTCCTGCGGATTAATCAAGAGCACATCGGCAACCAGTTTACTCTGCCTTGTGACAAAAGCGGCACGCCTGGCAAAATCGGTCCAGTAATGCAGGTAGGGCCAGTAGGGATTTTCGGTAAACCAGTCGGCAGGAAAAGGTATCGTTTCAAGTCTCCGGTTGAGATAAATTCCGTGAGGCACCACATGATTAACACCAAATGAAGTGATGGAATTAATCGTCATTTTCATCATTTCAGGAGTCTGTTCCCACCCGGTAACACCCATAATTTCAGTCATACACGGACGGTCCTCAAATTCTGCGACTGACTGGGTTTCCTTAAAATCATGAACATCCTGAGATTTCATCTGAAGGCAGTCTGTCCCTGGCATGGTTACGCTCCTGTTAATACGCATTAAGTCGCCAACGTTTGAAGTTTCTCTTGTCAATGATTCTTCCCACAAATTGGAAATATAATACATGTTGCGTTGCTTCAGCCAATTAACTACCGGCTCAACAAAACATTCATTGTATACTTCCGAAACCACATCAAACCAATCATAACGGGCCTTGGCAAACACCCCGTCTTTGTCTTTTTCTGTCAATAGCGGAAGCCAGAGGCGAATGTCCCGTTTTTTTATTTCTTTATATCGTTTTGCAAAATTTTCCGACCAGGCCATCTGCCAGCCATAATCGCCTTCGTTATCCACAAAAACGCCGGGAATGGATTTCCCCATTTCATCTCCAAAATGTTTTGCATATTGTTCATGCACAAGCGGAATAAATGCATCCATTAGTCTCGAATCAAGATAGTTTATTCTAACCCTCTGATTGGCCGGAAGATACTTTTTTGTATAGGCATAAACCACCCAACTGCCCTCCGGGGCTTTCCACTTCAGGTGATTGCCCTCTCCGATTATTCGTAATGACGAGGCGTCAATTTTTTTGTCTGCGATTTTCCCGGCTACGGCAAAATCGAGTGAATCATACTGAACGGTTGAATTTCCCTGTACTTCATAACGTTTCCAATCCAGGTACTGTGCTTCGAGTTCGGGATGCTGCGCCAATACCCGTCCGGCAGCTTGTCCGCTTGGCCAGTTATATTCATCGCAATATCCCAGAGTCATTCCTTTGTCTTTTGCTTTTTGCATCGCATTTCCAAAACTGTTGAACCAGGGTTTTTCAAGATACTGTTCCCTTGGCAAAGCAGGATATGAACCGATCTGGTAGATCCGAAGGTAACCCCGGGGATGGGCGTAGCCGGGGTTCAATCCCTGTTTGGCCATCTCATCAATCATAGAGGCTGCAAAATGTTCGTCCCGGATGGTGTCGTCCCAGAACCAAAAGGTGTGGGGAGCATAAAACATAGGAGGATTGGCAAACATTTCCTGAACAACTTTGGGATCAGTATATTTTTTCTGCCATTCGGGCTGTCCGTACGTCGTCCTTGCACTCACCGCCAGAAATAAAACACATAAAGCAACATACACAAATATTCTTCTCATTATCAGCATTATAAATTGTTTTAAATGATTAAAGAGCAGTGGATCGATATAAGGAACACGATGTTATTACGACCTTTATTTAATGCTCAAAACTTCAAAAGTCACTGTCCTATTTATGATCATCGGTTATTTAATGACCATCCAGTCAATAAGTTTATACAGGATTCCTTTAAAGTTGCCGGTATGTTCAAGATGTACTTTATTCCCGTTCCAGGAAAGGTTGACCCAGTTGAATTGTCCTTTTTCAAAATCGAAGGTATAACTGTTATCTTCGAACAACTGAACGGGCTTATCCGGCGAACCGTACACGCGGCAGTGCAAATCAAAAACGGTTTCCGGCGTTATGTATTCAACCGGTGAGGCCAAAGGAAGAATGGTTCCGTCTTTTACAAACATCGGTATTTCATCCAGCGACATGCTTATCGTGTATTTTTTCCCACCTGCATATTGCTTCCCGGTGTTGAAATCGTACCAGATTCCTTTGGGGAAATAGATGTCCCGGGAAGAAACGCCGTCAATAAATGGTGCACACAGGATCGCATCTCCCATCATATACTGGTCGTCAATTTTCCACACTTTGGGGTCATCCGGATAATCAAGTACCAGGGCCCGAAACGGGGGTGTTCCATCAAAATGGTATTTTGCAAAAGCGCCATAAAGATACGGGATAAGGCTCATGCGCAATTCGATTAATTTTTTTGCCTTTTGCTCCAGTTCCTTATAATTGGGTAAGAATTCTCCGCGGTTATTTTTATCCCTGTCGTATTGATACCAGGGCAGATTTTTCAAAAACCAGCAGTCTACATTCATGTGCGCTGCCATAACAGTCATTTGTAACCTTCGTATCAAATCTTCTTCAGATTTGGTCTGGCGTACTTCAGGCGACCAGTTAACGCCGGCAAAACCCGAATTGACTGTCATTCTCAAAAAATCTGCATGTTCATACATGTCTGTGTACAACATGCTGCAATAGGGTGCGGCAAAAAGATGAGAAGCCCTTACTTCCAAAACAGTACGTTTGTTCGCTTTTCGGAACTCATCCCATATCGTTTTTTGATAAAGCAGGCCAAATATTTGCCGCATTTGTTCCCCATCGATTCCTGAAGGAAATCTGGCAATATCAGGAAAACTCCACTCCCCCTGGGCTTTATCGTAATAGGCAGCATCGCATTCGTCCAGTTTAAAAGCGGAAATACCTTTATCTATGAAATTTGTTTTGTGGTAATTCCCAAACATATTCCTTACCGATGGAATCGTAAAATCGGGAACTGCACCTTTCCATACCGCAAAATCTCCGCAGTAGGGAACAATCGTATCAAACAGGGGTGACGACGGATGAATATAGGCATGTTCCCACAGGTTGAGTTTATAATTCATCCCATGCATCACATTGAGCACACTGTCCGGATTCGGATAGTTTTTCTTATTCCATGAATAGGAGCAGGAATACGTTGCAGATTGCCAGCCGGGCTCTAATCCGAACATATCGCACGGAATGTGGTTTTCACGAAAATATTTGGTGAAATTAATTACTTCCGACGCTGTGAAATTGCTTTTCGCCCGATATTTAAGTCCCAATCCCCACAATGGAGGTATGGCCCCTCCTCCTGAATACAGGTTGTAACGCTCAACCACTTCACGCATCCCGGGGCCTTCAAAAATATACAATTCCATCCCTCTGGTTCCATCTACAAAAATTTCAACATCGTTGGAGGCTTCGTAACGTTTTTTGTATAGTTCGGTAGTTGATAATGCTGCCTCTTCGGATGTTTCGCTCAGTGTTTGCTTGAGGGCAACTGATTGTTCCAGCTTGTGTTGTGACCCCATGTAGAACGTAACATAACGAGACGTATTTACCAACACTCCGTACCCTTTTGAAGAGATATAAAACGGCATTGGAGCATGACTGAATCCGATATTACCAATCACCCAGCTGTTGGTGCGAATCTCGCGGCGTAGTCCACGTTGCTCAAACGTGTTTACCTGCAAACCAAAGCCATAGATCCGCTCTGATGGACTCATTTTCAGATTGGCAACCACACCCTTTTCGGTTTGACTGAAAAAAATCGAATCCAAGTCAATAGGAGGCCGGTTCGAGGTCGGAAGTTTTTTCGATCCTTCCAGGCTGGCTTCCTGTTTGAAATCGGTTGGACGGATTTCTTCCGGAATGCCAAATGTCACTTTCCAGATTCCTGGTGATACCTTCTCAATGGATTGGGCAAATGCCGATTGAAAGATAAATATAAGTATGCTGATCGATAAAAAGAAATGTTTCATTACGAATTAGGTTTAGTAATTACCGAATTTTAGTTTATACTGCAGAGAGGATAAACCTATAAAAAATACTGCTGTTGGAATACAACAGCAGCATTTTCTTAACAAAAAATTCATTTGCATTTTTTGTATCATAATGAATAAAAGCTTTTAGGCTAAGGAACTTCCACTTTTACAATCTGGCTATAATTATACCGGTTTAACGAATTGGTTGCAAGGACGGCAACCCGTGCATAATAAGTTCCGGCTGCCAAACCAGTGATTTTATCAGTAAAAGTTGTGGTTGTAAGCGTTGCATCTGTTATCGTTTTCAGATTATTTACAGCAGATTTTTTTACTCCGGTTGTCGATTCGTGAAGAATTTCACCAATGTCGCACAATAGCATACTGCTAGCTAAGCTTTTGCTGCTTGTTGTTCGTTCAATTTTATAAGTAGCGGTAATGGTTCCTGCGGATGCCGATATATTTACGCTTTTTAACCTGGCATAAGGTTCTACTTCAAACTGAATGGTCTGGTCATGGTTCAGATCAATGTCGATGGTATCAACACTTGATTGTTCAAAAGCTCCTTCGATGGCAATTACCCTATATTTAGCAGCGAAAAGTTTTGTATTACGAAAACTTCCATCCGATTTTGTCCAGAAGTCATAGGGTACCGGAGATGTATAACCTTCTTCAATGAGTCTAATTTTTATTCCATTGGGTTGCCGCGTTGCAATATTTTCACCGGTAAGCTGATCAACCACCACTCCGTCAAGAGTTTTATCTGGTTCAGGATAATTGTCCAATTCGCAAGAAGAGAATGCGAACATACTTAAAATAGCCCCTGTAATTATAATTTTTTTCATTTGTTCTAATTTTTTTTGTTAGTACCCTGGGTTCTCTTCGATTAACGGATTACTGGCAATTACACCACTTTGAATTTTATTATAATAGAGTTTTGCATCGAAAGTGCGTGTAAACTGATTGTCTGGTAGAGGTTCTTTTCTGAAGGTATATACATTTTTATCTTTGTTATAAACAGGCCATAAGGCATAGGTTTTTGTGTTATATATAACTTCATGAAATTTTCGCCATCTGACTAAATCCCAGTATCGATTTCCTTCGTAAGCGAGTTCAATTTGCCGTTCATGCCTATAATTATCCACGGTAACAGAGGCTAAAGGCTGCAACCCGACTCTTCCCCTGATCATATTAACATATTTTCGTGCTTCAGGCTCGTTTCCAAGCTCCAGTTGTGCTTCTGCATAATTGAGCAGGACTTCAGCATAGCGGATAAACATTTTATCGACATCAGAAGAGGTTGTTGTAATTGGTCTCGGAGGAGCGAAATCAGCCCATTTCACCATGTAAAATCCGGTTGATGTTGCTTCAGTCTGAGTTAATCCATCGGGGCCGGTTCCGCCGGACGTTACCCCGCCTGAGATTATATTACCATATATTTGAAGCGTTGTTCCCACCCAAGGTGCACCGGGATATAATACGCAAGCAAAAAAACGAGGTTCTTTATTTTTGACCACATCTGCCGGGTTTGCATATTCAATAGGTGAACCGTCCAAATTTTTAATTTTTAAAGAACCGTTTGTATTATCAACATATTCGTAACTCTCAACCATGTCGTATGTCGGATTATAATGTCCCCCACTACCCTGTCCGCCCCTATGGTTAAAAGGAGCACAATTCAGGTCGAACTCATGAGTTTTATTCGGATAGAGAAATCCTTCAGCAAATATTCGTTCTTTATTGGCTGATGATTTGTCCATAAACAACTTGTGATAGTTTGAGACTTTATCGGGATCTTCATTATAAAGCGCATAAACGCCTGATTCGATTACCAATTTGGCGGCATCGCGTGCAGCTTCCCAGTAATGTTGAATTTTTGAGTCGGGGAGCCCAATTAAGCCATCAAGCTCAATTTCGTGATATTTTGCTATGGAAGCTGCATACAACATAACCTGAGATTTGAATGCCAGACCGGACCACTTGTTGAACCGGTAGGGAGATGGAGTTGCTGACATCATACCTATGGCAGCATCCATTTCGGTTTCGATAAAGTTATATATATCCTCGGCTTTGTCTCTCGGTTTGTTGAGTTCTGATACATCGCCGGATTCAGGGAGTTCCTGCACTTCGGTTACAAGTGGTACGCCTCCATATCTTTGTACGAGTGTAAAATAAACATAAGCACGAATGAACCGTAATTCTCCGAGAGCCTCATTTTTTGCAATTTCGGTATCAAAGGCTATTGCTTCGGGCAATTTTCCTATCATGTTGTTTAAGGCCCTGATCAGGACATAACTTGATTTCCAGGAATTAAAGTCGTACTGTTCCGATGCTAAGGCGCGAAGCCTGTTATTGACCATGTCACCTGCAAAATCAGACAGCCAGTTATTTCTCAGTTTAAAGTTTCTCTCAGCGAAGGGTATCTGATTGTAAAGGTAGGCCATGTGCGCATTAAAAGCAGTCTGGTTGCTAAGTATCGAGGATTCGGTTAAAACATCGACGGGTTCTTTATCCAGAAAATCGGTACAGCCAGCCAGAGACAAAATGCCTGTAATGAGAAGTCTGCCTATATATTTAAATCTTAGTTTCATTTCTTCAATTTTTAAAATGTTATACTTAAACCACAGTTCCAACTGGACATTATCGGATAACGATATCCATCGGCAGGAGTATTTGCCCTTTTTTCAGGATCAAACATGGTACCTTTGTTTTTGAAAGTAAGTGCGTTAAAAGCATTAGTATAAACACGTACTTCTTTTGCATGTATTATCTTCAATACCGATGCGGGTAATGTATATGAAAGTTCGATACTTTTTAACCGGAGGTAAGTAACATTTTCAATCCAGTAAGTTGAAGCTAATTTATTGCCTGCAAAACCAAAGCCGTCGCGGGTAATAGGATATTTCCCCGGTACCCATGGGGTACTAAAATCCAAGGGGTCTTCGTGATGCCAACGATCAAGAAATATTGTCAGCGAATTACGTCCCCATGCCAATGGTCCCTGTAATTGTTCGGATGGTGTTTGAGAATAAGATGTTGCTCCCTGGAATAACAGATTTAGTGACAATCCTTTCCAGCTGGTATTAGTTTCCAGACCGTAATAAATCTGAGGATCAACTCCCCTTGCAATGGGATACATATCGTGCGAATCAATCATTCCGTCTTCATTCCAGTCTGTATATTTAATGTCGCCCGGGAAATAAGCTGCATGTCCATTTGCATCCTGTACCGGCGCAGTATTGATTGCTTCCTGGTCTTGAAATTGTCCATCGACTCCGTAGCCCCATGTAATATTCGTTAACCTATCTTCGTTGATATTTCTCCATTCATCATAGCTGTTTGCAGCTGAAGCCTGTTCATAATGAAGCCATTTTTGTTTTGCATAGGAAAGGTTAGCACGGACACTGTATAAAAAGTCATTGATTTTTTGTGTATGGCCTATCGAAATTTCAAATCCACTACTTAAATCACTATTGAGGTTTTCTTTAGGAAAACTAGCACCAAATTCAGCCGGAAGGCTGTTTACCCGTGTACTGAGAAGTCCGTCTCTAGATCTTCGGAAAACCTCTGCTGTAAAGTCAAGCAATCCATTCCATAAGGTACCATCTAAACCGATGTTACTTGTTTTTGCGGTATACCAGGTAATATTTCCGTTTGCCAATCCTGTGGATACAGAACCAGAAGTAAGCGTTCCCGAATTTAACATATAACTACCTGAAGGATAAGTGAATCCGGAAATATATTGAAATCCGCCAGCTCCGCTGTCATCGCCCATAACTCCATAAGAAGCCCTCAGTTTTAAATTGCTTATAAAACTAAAATTGTCCTTTATAAAAGATTCTTCACTCAACCGCCAACCGGCTGATAAATTTGGGAAAAAACCCCATCGGCTGTTAGGTGGAAACAGCGATGAAGCGTCGTTCCGAAAGCTAAATTCGGCGAGATATTTCGATTTGTAATTGTAATTAAATCTTCCAACGATACCCAAATTAGCATTTAATATTTTATCTACACCTTTGGCAACCTGATCGGCTGTAAGGCCTGCATTAAGCTGATCCATTGTAGATAAATCGAAATAACTCTGCCCCATAAAGCCAGACCCAAAACCATTGCGACGTTCCAGCAATAGGAGTCCTTCAAAATCGTGTTTCCCGGAAAATAAATGTTTGTAGTTTAATGAGATTTGAGATTCGGGGTAAACCCACTCATCAAAATATTGCTGAAGCTGGGTAGGTGTGGTTATGCCGGTGGCTGTATACACCTCAGTAGTTGCATTGTATTTGTATTCATTGTAAGCCTTACGCCACAGTTTTTGAATATTATACTGCAAATCATAGGCAAACAAACCTTTAAGTTGTAATCCTTTAATAAAAGGCACATCGTAGGTTAACGACATCGTAGTTTCAATTTTTCTCGTGTCGTATTTTCTGTATCCGGTTAAATCCGCATCAATAACAGCCAGTGGGTTACGGTCGGCTTCCCCATCGTAATAATAAGGCGGGGTATTGTTTGCATAAATGGGTTGATAGGGTGGCTGCGCCCACACCTGTTTCATAAAATCCATATCGGAACTGCCAAAGGGATCTTGCCTCTTATCAATCATACCGCTGATCACTACATTGGCAGTTAATCCGTTTACAATTTTTGCAGATATGTTTGATCTGAAATTATAACGGTCATAATTCATGGAACTAGTATTGTAAATTCCAGTCTGATGCAGATTGCCTACTGACACGTAATAAGTTATTTTATCGCTTCCACCTTGAAAAGAAATATCGTTTTTGTTCATCGGCATTCGATTTCGGATAGTAAGATCCCACCAATCAACACTAGGATAATTAGTGTCTTCACCTGTATATTTCTGATAATCAGGGTACGGCAAGGGACTTCTGGCAACCAAAGCTGCTTCATTTTTCAGAATCAAGTTATCAATGGAGTTTGAAATTGCCCGTGGGTAATCAGTCATGTACTCAAAACCTGTAGAGGCATTCACCTGAATTTCACCTCGTCCTGCTTTTCCCTGTTTGGTTGTGATAAGCATAACCCCATTGGCAGCCCGAACACCATAAACGGCAGCTGAGGCGTCCTTTAATATAGAAATATTATCAATTGAACTCGGATCTAATCGCTGAAAATCGCTACGTGGAATTCCATCGATAACAACCAACATTGATCCCCATCCACGAATACTGATACTATTATTGTATGTACCTGGTTCGCTTCCAAGCGTTACAACTCTTAATCCGGCTAACTTTCCCGACAAATTGTTGCTAATATCTGCAACAGTTGAAGTTGTCAGTTTTTCAGAATTTAAAGACGAAACAGCTCCTGTCAGGTTAATTTTTTTCTGGGTACCGTAACCAATCGCCACCACTTCATCGATACCAACTGACTCTTCTATAAGTTTAACCTGAATCGTTGTTTTACCCGCTACTTCTATCTTTTGTGTCTTCATCCCCACAAACGAAAATTGCAAAGTGGCATTTTCGGGGATCGGGGATAGTGAATAATTACCATTACTATCGGTGATTGTTCCCTGGGTAGTTCCTTCTACAATTACCGTGACACCGGGAAGAGGAGCCCCGGATGAATCCGTGACTTTTCCGGAGACCGATTTCTGTTGCTGGCTAATATCAGATTCCTTGGCCGAAAGTATAATTTGACGATTATTGATAGCATATTTTACATCTGTATCCCTGAATACTTCATCCAATATTTCATTTATCATCTTGCCTTTCAAATCAATTGAAACTTTTTTATCAAGATTAACCACATGATTGTTATAGAAAAAGAAGAAATCGGTTTCGTCTTCTATTTTCTCCAATACAGAAACGATACTTGCCTGTGTAATCTTTAAATCAATCTTCTTTGTTTGTGCATAATTATCTATTGCAAAAGATTGCAAAGTGGCAAAGGCTAAAAAAAAAATGCTAATTTTCATAATTGTTAACAGTTTTTCGATATAGGCGAATAAATACCTATAATCCTTTAAGAACCTAGTTTTTTTCATAAATTTGTTTTTTTCTAGAGTTAATTATTAATCGATGATTAATTCAAAAAAGGGCAGTGGTCGCAACACTGCTCTTGTTTTTTTACTTTTTCCGGTTTATGTACACCTCCCTTTTTTCAATTTTAGTTTTAACAGCTGTGGATATTTCTATCATTTTCAATACTTCACCTAATGTTTCATCCTGAATAGTTGCTGTATATGACAACTTCGATTTCAAGAGCAGGGAGTCAACATGTATTTCACAGTTGAACCACCTTTCGAGTTGAGTCGTTACGTCAAATAGCGGAGTATTTCGGAAAATAAGCTTCCCGTCTTTCCACGATGTAGAAAGCTTTGTTTCCACATCCCGCACAACCATCTGATTGGTAGATTTCTCCAAAATTGCCTTTTGTCCGGGATGTAACCGTGCAATCTCCGTCTCGTGAGGGCCAATAAGGGCTATTGATCCTTCTTCTAAGGTTGAACTGATTTGCATGTCTTCCGAATAATTTGAAACGTCAAATGAAGTTCCCAATGCCAGAATACTAAATCTTTCCGTTTCGACTATAAAAGGATGTTTTTTATTATGGGCAATTTTAAAATATCCTTGCCCTGTCAATTTAACTTTTCTCAGGTTAAGCCTATTTAAATTAAGCGGAAATTCAAGTTTGCTGCCTGAGTTCAGCCAAACTTCCGATTGATCGGGCAAGATAAAATGAACCCGTGAACCGGGAGTGGCCATTACTTGCTGCATTGCTCCCGAACCAGCTATTTCTTCAACTGATTTATTCATCCGATAAAACATAAATAAGGAACCAAATAAAAGAGGAATGAACAATATGGCAGCAACACGCATAAAATAATTTGTCCATCTGGGAAAAAATGACCGGGACTTTTTCTTATTCAATTTTTTTGTTTGATTTATTTTGGAGAAAATTTGGTTCTTGATAAGGAGAATTTGCATTTCATCAGCAACAATATCCTGATTTTCAAGACCAGACCAGTGTTCCTGCATCAACAAATCCAATTCGCTATCTTCAAATGACGAATGAATATAGTCCCAGAGATCGTTCTTTTCGTCGCGGGACAACTTACCGGAAAACATCTGGTCGAGAAGATATTTAAAATCGATTTTGTGATTTGAACCCATTCTGATTTTTGCTTATTCAAACAGGTATACACGCATACGATATGAAACCCCTATTGAAACCGAATATTTTTTCAGCTATAAAAACAATTCAAAAAAGATAATCCCTGAGAATCCATGGGAGCGAAGGTTTTTACGAATCTCATATAATGCTGAGGTCATCTGATTCTCAACTGTTTTAACTGAAATATTCATCTTTTCAGCAATTTCTGCATTGGATAGAGATTGTTCTCTCTTAAATAAAAAGATTTCTTTTCTGCGGGGACTCAATTGTGCGACTACTTCCTTATATGCTTTTTCAAGCTCAACGAAATTTAATTCCTCGTCGAGCAATATATTTTTAGAGGGATGAAGTTTTGCATAATTTAAATAGGCTTGTTCCGATTTTGATTTACGGATCGAATTCAGTATCCCGTTTTTGGCAATGGTAAACAAATAAGATTCAAAAGATTTTTGGGCTGATAGTTCTTCCCGATTATTCCAGATTTTCAAAAAAACCTCCTGTACAATTTCTTCAGCATCCTCAACTGATTTCAGGTATCCCATGGAAAAACGATATAATCGTTTTCCATACCGATCAAAAAGCTCGTTAAAAGCACAGAGATCGCCATTCTTTAAAGCACGTACCCTATCAGTATCCGAAATATAATCAGCTTTTTTCAAAGGTTAATGTTAATTAGTTTGGACACTGCAAAATAAGTTAATTTTAATGATCTTTTAAGCTGTTGCCTTGTACAAAAATTTTAAAGAACGAATCAGTTTTGCTTGCTGTCACAAACTTTGGGGACATTATCCTGACTGTTATTCTGCTAAAAATATTGGGTGCATGGGGCAAAACTAATTGAATCCAATGAAGCTACAATTGAAGTTAGAATTGTGGCTAAAGAGTTGAATTTTCTTTCCTTCGTTCCTTTTTGAGAATTAACGAAGTATACTTTGTCTGCTTAATCGCACAACGGGCTATAGATAATAAATCCCGATTCAATTGGAATTTATCAGTTTTAGCATCAGCTGAGTGCAAAATTTATTTGGTAATCTAACCACTGCCAATAAAAATAGTGGGTCGAAAAAAACTATTTTTGTTTTTTTAACTAGCCAGGTTGAGCGTAACAAAATCAGATAAGGAACTTTTATTGCTCATTCAAAAGGATGACAGGGTTGCTTTTTACCATATCTATGAACGTTATAGTAAAAAACTTTACCGGTTTGTTATTCGATATATCAAACAGGAAGCTGATGCTGAAGAAATTGTTCAGGAGGTTTTTATAAAAATTTGGGAATCCAGAAATAAAATTGATGTTTATTCTTCATTCGGATCATTTTTGTTTACCATTGTTTATAACACTACAATTAGCCTTTTACGGAAAAGAAGCAGTGAAAAAAAATATCTGGATCATTTAAAATCATTGCAAATAAATAATTCTCCAGATTTAATCGACGAAATCTACTTCAAAGAATTAAATGAAAAAGTCAATTCATTATTAAATGAATTGACTCCACGCCAGAAAGAAATATTTCAGTTAAGCCGTGAAGAGGGACTAACACACGGTGAGATAGCAGAAAGACTGAATATTTCTGTTAATACGGTAAAAAAACACATGGTAAACACACTGGCCTTCTTAAAATCTCATATCGCTAGCAGCTTGTCAGTCAATTTATTATTTATTTTTTTGTTTCTCTAACAAAAAAAAATCAATTTTCATATACTCCTTTAATGCTGGTTAAGCGTATATCTTTTACAAATTTAAAAGTAAAACTAATTGTTAGTTTAGTTAGGTTAATAGATGTGCCTCCCGGTTTTTCGGGAGGCTAAAATAGAAGAAAATATGACTAAAGAATTACTAATAAAGTTTTTGAATAACAACTATTCTGAGGAGGAATTGAATGAAGTTCTTAGATGGGCAAATGCGGAATCATTAAATGAAGAAATAAAGGACTGGATTTTTGAGGATTGGAATTCTTATAGAGAAATAGATAATTTGTATAATGATGAGAGGTTCACAATTCTTTTTGATAAGATTCAAGCAAAAATAGATTGCAATAGCCAAAATAATCCCGAAAAGAAGAGCAATACTTTAACGCTTTCAATGTTTGCCAAGTGGATGACAAGAGCAGCAGCAGTTCTTTTAATACCGGTGCTTACCTTTTTATTCTATACCCTTAATGAAAATCGAATTGAATCGGTTCAATACTCCAATCTGGCTACCGACTCTCTCGAAGTTATTGCACCAATAGGCTCAAGAACAGTAGTTCATCTTTCAGATGGTTCCATTGTTCAATTAAATTATGGCAGCAGAATCAAATATCCAAGGCTTTTCTCAGGTGCTACACGGGAAGTAACTCTTGCAGGCGAAGGTTTTTTTAACGTTGCACATAATCCGGAACAACCATTTGTAGTAAAAGCAGGAAGGCTAAATGTTAAAGCAATAGGCACTGCTTTCAATGTTTTGGCATATCCCGACGACAGCTTTATTGAAACAACGCTGGTTAATGGCAAAGTGGCTCTGGCAAAAATTGAAAACAATGGCATAACAAAGCCTATTGGTACAATGATTCCGGGTCAACACGTAGTTTATAAAACGAATACAGGGGCAGTTTTAAGTACCAAAGGAAGTGTTGAAAAATTCATTTCATGGACAGAAGGTAAGCTGATTTTTGTGGATACTCCTATAACTCAGATTGCCGAAAAACTCAATCGCATGTTTAATGTGGATATTGAAATTAAAAACGATGTAAAAGATCTTTATTACACGGTTACTTTAGTTGATGAACCTCTTTACCAAATACTCGACTTGATGACCATTGCTACGCCTGTATCTTATAGAATAATTCCCCGTAAGAAATTACCTAATGGTGAATTTTCAAAACAAATAATAATAATAGAGAAAAAAATAAAAAACAATTAAACCTTTAAAATGAATCTGCCTATGATATGATTTAACCAGATTTAAAAAGAAACAGGGAAATGCGGTCAACACTTCCCTGAAAAGATCAAATTTTAACCCCGTGTAACGTACAGGGTAATTATTAATTAACTAATCAGTACAAAAGTATGAAAAAAAAATTGTATCTGCAGGGGATAGTCAAAATGCCTCTGTTGAAAAAGATTATTATTACTATGAAACTAACCGTATTCTTAACTATGATTTCTGTTGTAAGCGTTTTGGCGAATAAAACCTATTCTCAATCACAAACGCTTAACCTGCGAATGGAAAAGTCAACAATAAAGGACGTACTTTCAAAAATTGAGGACCAGAGTGAATTTTACTTTATGTATAGTGGAAAGGTTGTTGATGTGGATAGAAACGTTTCAATTGTTGTTGAGAATAAGAAAATTGACGATGTTTTAAAAACATTATTTACCGGAACAGATATTAATTATACAATAAAGGATAGAATTATTGTGCTTTCCTCTTCTGAAATAGAGAGCAAAGACTTAAGTTCTCAAATCAATCGGGTTTCCGGTAAAGTCAGTGATTCATCCGGGCAACTACTCCCAGGGGTTAGCATTGTGATTAAAGGAACAAACACGGGTACGGTTACTAATTTTGAAGGAACCTACACTTTAGCAAATGTTCCTACTAATGCAACACTCGTATTTTCTTTTATAGGGATGAAAACGCAGGAAATTTCCTTAGGTAGCAAAACTACAATTAATGTGGTCATGATAGAAGAGACAGTGAGCATTGATGAAGTTGTGGCAGTTGGTTATGGTACCCAAAAGAAAGCGACTTTAACAGGCGCCGTTACATCCATTAAAGGCGACCAACTTATAACAACCAAAAACGAGGCTGTTTTAAATACACTTGCCGGCAAAATGCCCGGTGTGATCGTAGTGCAAAATTCATCTGAACCCGGTTCTTACAATAACGTTTTAAATATTCGTGGTTTGGGTAATCCATTAATCGTTCTTGATGGTATTGCTCAGGAAAATTCAAATGCATTTTTACGTTTAAGCCCCACTGATATTGAAAGCATAAGTGTGTTGAAAGATGCTTCTGCTGCTGTATATGGTTTTAGATCGGCTAACGGCGTCGTGTTGGTTACAACCAAGCAAGGTGTCGTCGGAAAATTTTCATTGGAATATAATGGACTTTATGGATTTCAAAAGCAAAATGGAGTGCCGCCTGTGTTGGGAGCCATAGATTTTATGCAATTGGAAAATGAATTTAACACGCGCGGTGGTTACGCTTCCGGTTTGATAAGAACCTATTCCCAGGCCCAAATGGATGAATATAGAAATGGCACCAAGAAATCCACCGATTGGATCGGTTTAACCATGGCAAAAATTGCTCCGCAAACAATTCATACGCTTAGCGCCACCGGGGGAACCGATAAAATCAATTTTTATTCAAGTTTTAGTTATCTGAATCAGAATGGTTTATTTAAAAATAAGTCTCTCACTTACGACAAATATTCCTTTACGGATAATATCACGGCAAAATTGTCGAATTCAATTAAGGTAAATTTTAATTTTAACGGAACAATTGATACGAAGAATAATCCTTACAGTGATGTTACCAGCTTCTTTAGTTTCGCATGGAACCAGAACCCGTTACAAACGCCATATTTAACGGATACCAAACAGTATCCTGCTCAATCATGGCTGGATCAGAAATTTAATCCACTGCTTTTAATGGACCGGAATACAGTGGGATCTAAAAAGTTTAACAATCTCTATTTGAATTCATTATTTACGATCACCTACGATGCGCCGTTTTTAAAAGGCCTTCAATTATCGGCAACGGGCAGTTATGATTATTGGAACAATAATAATACGTTGTTCAAAAAACAATATAATCTATATTTGGATACTACTGCCAAAAGTTTGGCTAATCCATCCATCATGAATTCCCCGAGTACCATTCAAAAGCAGTTTTATGTATTTACCAACTGGATGACTAGAGTGCAGGCCAACTACAAAGCATCATTCAACGGGCATAACGTGGATGCTATGATATTGGCTGAACAGAGTGAAAGAAAGGGCGACAACTTTAGCGCACAAAGAGATTTGATTATTTCGCTGCCTTTGTTATTGGCCGGTTTATCAAATACAAATCAATTAGGCACAATGGATCCGGGTTCAGGAACAACCCTATACCCTTATGATTATGTTAATAGAGCTTTTGTGGGCGGTTTTACTTATGATTATAACAACAAGTATTTAGCAAAATTTAGTTTCAGGTACGACGGATCATCCAGATTTACCAGTAATAAACAATGGGGCTTCTTCCCCACTGGTTCTGTGGGATGGAGGATCAGTGAAGAAAAATTCTTTAAAAATGCTAAAATTTTATCGGCGGTTGATAACTTAAAATTAAGAGCTTCTTACGGAGTTTTGGGAGATGATGGCGCTTTAGCGTATCAGTACCTGACGGGCTATAATTATCCGGCAAGTACCAATGTTGCAGTAACTAATACTCCGGCTGGCGGTGTATTTGACGGTAATTTCATTCCCTCTTCTCAAAACAGGGGAATAGCTAATCCCAATATAACATGGTATACTTCGAAAACTTTTGATGCAGGTTTCGATTATGACATGTGGCAGGGCAAATTGGGTATTACCTTCGATTACTTTTTAAGAAACAGATCGGGCTTATTAAATACACCGGCAGGAGCTGTACCGGGAGTGGTAGGCGCCAGTATGCCCCAGGTAAATCTTAACAGCGACCAAACTCATGGTTTTGAGCTTGCATTTTCCCACCACAGTGTGATGGGTAAGTTTGTTTTGGATGCTACGTTAAGCGCTTCCTATACTAGGACCTATTTTAAGAAACGCGGAGATCTGGCCCCTCGAACCAATTCCTTTGATAATTGGTTATATAATAGAGTTGACAGAGTAAGCGATGTGGCCTTCATTGGACAGTACGCCGGACAATACCAAAGTTGGGATCAAATATTAAACTCACCGTGGTATGTAACCAATACGACCTTACCGGGCGATCCTTATTTTAGCGATATTTCAGGAAGTAGTCAACAAGGCACCAATGGCTATGTGTATAATCAGGCTCCTTTCTTAATCAATGCCAATGGCGCGTACCCTTTAATGAATTTTGGTTCTACCATCAACCTCAGTTATAAAAACTTTGATGTAGCGCTTGTTTGGCAAGGTTCAACGCTACGGTATACTCAATTACCGGGCGATTTTACCAGATTTTCCATAGGGTCAATGTATGGTAATGGAATTACAGACTTCCTGAACAGATGGCATCCGGTTGACCCTGCTGCCGACCCGTATAATCCTACTACGGAATATGTTTCAGGAAAATATGCTTACACGGGATATACCATTCCATCTAATGCTACTAACGGTTTCCAAAATGCATCTTATCTAAGATTAAAATCAATAGAATTAGGCTATTCTTTACCTGCATCTTTATTGAAAAAAGTGGAAATTCAAAATGTACGCTTTTTTGCAAATGGGTATAATTTATTCACTTTGTCATACATGCCTAAGTATCAAGACCCTGAACATCCGGGCGCTACAGGTTCAGGCAATGGATATGCCTACCCGCTTAACAAGGTAATCAATTTTGGCGTTACGGTAAAATTTTAATTGAAAACTACAAACTTAATTATTATGTGTAAAAAATATTTATATTTTCTATTGATCCTGGGTGGGATTACAATTTTTGCCAATTCGTGTAAGAACTTGGATGTGCTGCCTCCAAACATTTTAACGGATGAGACAATATTGGGTACTCCTGATGGTGTGACTTCTTACATGGCACGTTTGTACAGTGAAATGCCTATTGAAGATTTTAAATACAACTGTGCCCGTGGATATAACACTGGTTACTATACTTATATTTCCCCCGCTGCCATGACGGGAGAAGCTTTGAGCAGAGACAAGCGTGATCCTAACGAAAATAATATTGGGACGTGGACTCCGAACGGCTGGAACTATTTGTATGGCGTAATCAGAGATTGTAATTATTTTATACAAAACATTCCTACGTTTGCAGGCAATTTTACACCTGCTCAGGTAAAAAGCTATGTGGGCGAAGCCTATTTTGTCAGAGCTACCTGCTATTACGCTTTGGTTAGACGTATGGGCGGCGTTCCTTTGGTTACAACAGTGATCAATTATCCCGTTACTGCTAATGATTCAGTAGCCGTCAATGGTTTGGAAAGAGCTTCTGAAGCCGATACCTGGAAATTAATTGGTGCTGATTTGGATTCTGCTTATGCGAACCTGCCTGTATCAAATCAGGTCAGCAGAGCCAATAAAAGTACAGCAGCAGCGTATAAGGCCAGAGCGATGCTCTATGCAGGATCTGTTTGCAAATACAACACCAATGTTTCTCCGACCAATTCTTTTGGAGCAGGACAATTATGCGGTTTTCCTTCAGGCACAGACCCAAAGCCTTATTTCCAGGCAGCCTATGATGCAGCCAAATTGGTGATCAATGGTACCGCCGGTAAAACTTACAGCTTGTATACGAAGGGTTGGGCAGCGGGTAATCTGACCGCGCAATTCAGAAATATGGTGGACATGTTTTTTGATGCCTCCAGCCCGGAAAATATTTTTATAAGGCAATATGGAACTTACCAGACAAGCGGACATAATTATGACCGTTACAATATTCCTGATCCTATAAAAGGACCTCAAGGATGGAGTTCAGAAACACTGCCTACATTGGATTTTGTAGAAATGTTTGATGGATTTCCCAAATATACAAGCGGACCGAAGGCAGGTAAAATACAAAATCTGGATGCAAACGGGAACTATGTCATGTATGATAAACCCACCGATTTATTTGCCAATGCAGAACCTCGTCTGAAAGCTTATATAATTACGCCTATGGATGTGGTAAAAGGTACTGTTATTGAAATAAGAGCTGGCATTTATAAAGCTTCTACCGGTGGAACCGGTTTGATTAAGCCATCTCAGATCCCCGGCGCCGGTGAAGGTAACATGACGAGGTATGATATCAGTAACAGCGCAAGCAGTCCTATATTTGTTGGTACCGGACCTACCGTAACAGGCAGCGGTAATACAAATAAATATTATACCTTACCCAATGGACAACAAATGCTTGCTTGCGGAAATTTCGGACCATATCCTACCGGTGGTGGTGGATGGTATTCTGCTAACGCTTTTCTGGGATTTGGACTTCGCAAATATCTTAACGAAAGTTTGCCACAGCCGCAAATATTAGAGGCTTACTCTACCCAAAGCTGGATCGAAATTCGTTACGCTGAAGTATTATTAACCGCTGCTGAAGCCATTATGGAGATAAATTCTTTAGGTGGGTCATTGAGTACTTCGGAAGCTTTAGGCTATGTTAATTCCATACAGACCAGGGCTGGCGCTGATGTTACACCTGCGGCTTCGTTTGATCTCAATACCGTAAGAAAAGAAGTTAGAAAGGAATTTGCATTTGAAAATAAAACATGGTGGAATCTTAGGCGTTGGAGACTTTTGGATAAGGAAATGAATCTTACCGTGTATCGTCAGTTGACTCCTTTCTATGTTGCTGAATCCGGCAAATATTTCTTTGACAGTAAACCGTTCGAAGAAATGAGCAGATTTAGTAATGGTTATACCTGGAATCCTTTAAACTACTACCAGCCTATTCCTGCCTCAGAGCTCTCTACGAATAGGAAAATGATTCAAAATACGGGATTTTAATTTTGTAATATTAAAAATAATTAAAATGCGAATAAAATATAAATACTCGAATCTCATAGTACTGACTATGTTGATTATTGTTGGCTGCTTTAGTTCATGCATTAAAAAAGACAACTATGAAGCTCCTGGTGAAACAATCAGGGGTACCATTTATGACAAAGTAACAGGTAAGCCCCTTCAGTTAACTTATAATAATGGAGCAAGAATTGAATTACTGGAATTAAGTTGGACAGCTACAACGCCAACACCAAATCCGTATTTCTTTGCAAATGATACCGGATACTATAATAACAGCAGGATATTTAAAGGTGAATACAATGTGAATGTTAACGGTCCGTTCGTTCCGCTGAATCATAAATCATGGCCTGCTCCGAATACGGATGTAACCAATGAGAGTCCTAACATAACAATTCAGGGCGTTGTTACTCAGGATTTTACTGTTGAACCCATATTAAGAATTCAATGGGTCACCGATCCTGTTTATAATGCTTCTGATAAATCTATATCAGCGACGATCATTGTCTCTCGTGGTACTGCTAATACGCTCTTTCAAAAGCCTATTAAAAGTATCAATTTTTATGCAAATGAGGTCAGTTATGTAGGAGATAATGGCTTTGATAATCGTTATTCATCGATTAAAACCAGTTTTCCTGCCAATGAAACAGTTGTTTTAAATGGTGTTACTACTCCCAATGTTTTTGCTTTTGACAAGCCTTATATTGTAAAAACAATTGGTAGCCTTACATCAAGGACATGGTGGGTTAGAGTAGCCGCCAATACCACGGTTAAGTTTGCCGACAGGCACTCCATTTAATTATTCCAGTGTTCAAAAGGTTACAATTCCATAACGGGTTTTGAGGACTTTGTATGTAAAATTCTGATTTTGCTGCATATAATTACATAAGTTCTCTCTATAAAAAAGTGTGTCCTTCTTGCTTATCTTCTGATGCAAGAAGGACACCTTAAAACGATTTCTACAACTCAGCAAATTAATTATGATTATTTGTGTTATTGCGGGTCCATTAAGCTATAAATTTGGTTGAAAAAAGTCATTAATTTTTTCAACGGTAATTTTTTTGTTTTCATCATTGGGCTGTGCCCTCTCAAATAGTTGTGATATTTTTATCATAAACCGAATGATTGTAGGGATTGCGGTAGGATCTGCATCTATGCTGTCGCTATTTTTTATTGCTGAAATCTCACCAACCAAACAAAAAAATAAGTTATTGTATTTTAGTTAGTTAGAAACATTCTTGGGCCAGCCATCAGCATTCTTTTCAAATTATTTTCTTAAAGATGTTCGTGGTATGGATAATTAGAGGTGGATGATAGGAGTAATGACTGCTCCTTCGTTTTTATTAATTCACTGAAAAATGGATTTCGTATGCCAATGATGGTGATTATAAAGCACTTTGGACCCAATCATCCGGATATACCAAAGAATGTGTAATACTACCGATGAAATTAAGTTCGATTGTTTTTATAATAAACTAAAAAAGCAAACGATGTTAAAAAGTTTTTTAATTAGATATAATTTGCTGCTTTTTTTGATGTTTTCCTTTAATTGTCTGTACGCACAACCCACAGAAATATTGGAAAACCAAAATTTTAGAATAGTTGTTCAGAAGAATAATGGGGCAATTTCTTCATTTTTTGTGAAGCAAAATAATAGTGATCTGATTAGTGAAAAACGGCTCATCTCAAATTTTAGAATTTGTCTTCAGACAGATAGTGATTTGTCCAACTATATTGATGGAATAGAACAAAAGGCCAAGTTTGTAACAAAAGATGGCAATACTATCACTGTTGTTGTTTCTGGAATGAAATCTCCCAAAGGAACTTATCCTATTGACTTGACCTATTGGATAAAGATGGAAGATGACTATGTCGCATTTAAAGCAAAGCTTACGAATCACAGTAAATACCAGGCTGCTGAATTCTGGGTTCCCCGGGTTGGAGGGATGACTGAGTTTGGAAATAAAGAAGCCAAACTTGCAGTTCCCGGACCGAGTGCTGATTGTCGGAACGATATTGCCATATTTAAAAACTTCCCGGGACGGAGAAGGTTTGGAGCTGAAGCGGCTGAATGGTCAACCAGCTATCCCAAGCAGATGTCTATGCCCTGGTGGAATATTTATGATGAAAAAAACGATGTGGGGCTTTACCTTGGTTATCAGGATACTATTTGTCGCTTCAGTACCTGGCACATGTATCTTTCGCCAGATATTGCTGAAAGTAATGGCAGGTGGCTGACAAAAGAACAATCAGGGGAACGTCCTGTCGGAATGGTCATATCGCATGTTTTTTCTCCGTTTATTCATTCGGGAGAAACTTTAAACACCGGAGAATTCATCTTTCGCGTCCATAAAAATGATTGGCATGGCGGTACTGATTTTTACAGACAATGGTTCCTGTCGCATTTCCCATTCGATAAATCAAAAAGTTGGTTAAGAAAGGAGAGTTCATGGTTTACATCGATCATATATCAGCCTGAAGACATGGTTGTTACGGATTATAATGGCTATAATCAATGGACGAAAGATGCAAAAAAATATGGAATTAATTGTTACGAGCTGATTGGGTGGAACAACGGCGGTTTGGAAAGAAATTATCCTCTCTATGTCCCAGAAGAGAAACTGGGAGGATTGAATGGTTTCAAAAACCTGTTGCATTCCATCAAAGAACGCGGTGATCATTGTCTTGTATTTGTTAACTATAACATCCTGGATAAAAATACAGAATGGTATAAAAAAGATCTGCACAAGTATCTTTCGCAGGATCAATTTGGAAATGATACGTGGACCGGCGGATGGGGCGAAAGTAACCTGCTTGCGCGAAAAGGATTTAATGTACGTCATCATACACGCGCGTCCGTACTCCCTGGTTTGGAAAAGATTCTCAATGATTACCTTATTAACCTGGTAAAGTATGGGGCACAGGGTTTCCAGATTGACAAAATCGATTTTGAACTTGATTTTAATCCACTGAATACTTTAAAACCGGATATAGCTATTTGCGAAGGGCTTGTTAAGGGCATAGACGTACTATATAAAAAGTGCAAAACTATTAATCCTGATTTCTGTGCGGCCTCTGAATTCGGGGTTGACAGGCTGATCCCTTATATTGATGTCGGTTATCGTAACTCCTGGGGATATCAAGTTTCTCCTATGAAATATGTCTTCCCGGAATGGACCTCCTGTCAGCATATTTCAATCCCAAGGGATTTTGAATCTGTTAATGCAGCATTAATGACAGGTTCTGTTATTTGTGTTGAACCTGAAATATACCAGGGTAGTTTAGATCAACCTTTATACTACGATTTGGCAAACTACATCAAAGAGGTAGAAAGAATAAGAAAAGAATTATCGGATATCATTTTCATGGGAGACTATTTGGATAATCAAGGCGCAAAGGTTAATGCAGTAAATGAAAAACTTTCAAATGCTCTTCATTTCAAAGTTTGGAGGAATCCCAAAACAGATCAGTACGCACTGATCATTGCCAACGAATCTTCCGATGCCATTCAATTGAATTGGGAATTCACGGGCAAGAATATAAAGCAGGCGACGCTGTATCGACCGTTCAGTGACCCGTCTGTAGTTACGCGAGAAACCCCGGTTACCATTAAAGGGCAGGGAGTGCAAATATTAGTTGAGGAAAAGGAATAGTTGCTGGGGACCGAACCAACATTAATATCTTAAAAAGAAGTAATGAGTAAAAGGAGTGAAATTTATATGAAGAATTTGAATGTGCACAATTGGACTATCTTTTTCATCATCACTTGTATGGTAATCATGCACTCTCCATCTATTGGACAAGAAGCCACTATCCAATCAGGTACAGTTCAAAAGAAATTTTGGTGCTTGCCATTGGCAAAGAGTGATAAAACAGGGGCTGAACGGAAAATAGTTAACAAGTATGGCGTGCCATTCATTAACGATACACTTACTTATAAAAATGGCTCTGCTCAAATAGATATAAGAAACCAAGTGAAACATATATATCTGTTGGGCATGGCTGAATCTAATAATGGTCGGGTTTGGAGAGAACCAAATAATTTTTCTCTTCGATATTTTGTTGGTGATGAAATTGGAAACATAAAATTGAGTTATACTGATGGTACAACACAGGTTTTTCCTTTAAAGATGGGCGAAAGTATTTGGTGGGGTAAACTATTTTATGATTATCAGGAACCTTTCCCAAACGACGCAAAACTAAGAGAAACGCTTAAAGCATCGTTGCGTCTCTATCCTCAAATACCGATTGAAGACGGCAACTATATTGCAGTTATCACTCCGAAGGCTGTTCCAATAAATAACATTGTTGTGGAGTGCTCACCTGTTAAGCAAGGAAGTCCAATAATTGCAGGAATGACAGTTGAGCCGGTTAATGACAAAGAATTCGCGGGATGGAAGCCAATTTCCGGTGAAACGATATCCGGTGAATTTAAAGAGTTTGTTCAAACAAAATCATTACGTCTGCTTAATCAAAATGAAGACCAAGCCCAGATAAAATTGAAAAATCTTCGGCAAGCACTTTATGCGAATGATGATGTTTATAAAATAACTGTACGTCAGCAAATACCATCAAATTATTCAGGTCCGATAGTTTCGTTTTCGGGTAATAATTTTGCAAACATTCTAACAAATGTATTTTATCACAACGTTCTGGATATTATTTCTAAAATTGATTCGGATGGAACTTTTCACAGTTCCTCCAAGAATGCTATTTTATTTGCAGGGAATGGATTAGGTACATACCGTAATAATGTAGGTGAATATTACAATGAAGCATGGTCTCGGGATTTGGGAAGATGTCTTCAAGAACTATCTCTTTTAGGGTATTTAAATGAGGTTTCAAATTGCACTAACTTTTGCTTTCAAAAGGCACGCCTTTGGGAGGAGATGCCTTCACTTAAAGAAAAGAATACGGTACTGCCAAGGCATTGGTCTCGCATAATCAATAAACCAACAAAATCAACCAGTCAGGAAAATGACGGACATGGTCTTGTAGCCATGTTTTTATATAAGTATTGGCAAAGGATACCGAATCGGGACAAGTGGTTACACGACCATTGGATTGACATAAAAGCAGCTGGTGATTGGATTCCCTGGCAATTCGAACATTCTGAAATTACAGGTGCTTCTAATGGTGTCTTGCATACCACCGGAGAATCAACTATGTGGGCCGGAGGTGGTTCTGTTTTCGCAGATTTTATTTGCATCAATGCTCTGCAATGTTTAGCTGAAATGGCGGATAGTTATGGCGATGCCCAAACGGCAGAACATTGGCGCGATACGGCCAACAAGATGTATGGTGCAATCAATAACTATATTGTTTCTGATCCAGAATACGGAAAAGTTTGGACCCTTAAAAATGCAGGCTGGGCTTATAAAGCCACAGTGTTAGGGCCTTTGTTTGGTCTTGCAGATCATCAAGGTTTTGCACCGAAAGATGATGATGCACAACTACGGGAAATTAATGAGGCTTCTTATCGACGACTCATAAATACTTACAATAAGCCTTTTGGATTTTATGGTGAAGGAATGGGGTATGGGCAAAGTTTCATAACACAGTCGGCTTTATTGCTTGATAGAATGCAGGATGCAACGACAATGTTGAAATGGATGGCAAAAGCGATTTACGATCCGAGGTTTGGCTCTTTTATTGTACCCGAAGGTTGTCAAACGGATTCAATAGGAAAATATTGGTACAGGAATGGCGATTTAGGAAATGCAGTTCAGCAGGCAGAAGTAATCAAAACATTGCGTATTGTGATTGGTATTGACGACACGCATCCTGACCGGCTGCAATTTTTTCCAAGGATGCCTTATGACTGGAATAAAATAGAAGTGGAAAAATATCCTGTTTTGTTTAAACAACGGGGAAAGATGGAAACTGCATTTGTAAAATATAAATTAGAACGAAAAGCTGATCATGTGAATCTCGAGATTTCTTCTGATAAAGATTTAGGCGAAGTTACTTTTCGTTTAGGGCCATTCACTAAAAATCCAGGGGATAGAAGTGCTCAGGTCAATGGTAAATATCTTGAGAATTCTGTTGTGCAAGGTGGGGATTCTTGGTGGACAAGATTTACAATGTTTGTAAAATCTACAGAATAAAATATGTGTTAATATATAGTCATTGCAAAAATAGGGGAGAGTTTCGAATGATTATCGTCAGAGTGTTTTTTACAGAATTATATCAAGCTTCATAATATTCAATTTGACCTTTATACAAATAATTAAACCTATAAAATTATGAGACAACTATTATTTCTTATTCTTTTGGCTGGGACAATGCTACTTGTCTCCTGGCAGAGGCATGGAGACAAAGCCGGTACAAAGAATGTTGTTGCCGGGTTGGAAGCCATGGCAAAAGTAGAACGTTTGCCGTTTCTTTTTCCCCCGGGGACAAAGAAAAACCGGTTTATTTCGTATGATGCTTCCGGAGGCAATGGTTTTGGACTTTTGCAAAGCACATTCAAAAGGTACATCGACACCAACGGGGAGCTGGTCATTTTTGATTCGTATGGTCCAGGTTGTTTATACCGACAGCAAATGAACATCTGGATAAACAGTGGAATAGGGAAAAAGAGCGAAAGTATTCGCATAAAATATTATTTTGACCTGGAAACTACTCCAAAGATTGATTTTCCGGTGAAAGAATTTTTTAGCGGACAACATGCCCCGGTTACTACTCCTTTTACCATGCTTGATAAAAATAATAAATTTGGAATCTGCTATTATCCCTTTAGTTTTAAGGAACATTTAAAAGTGACCCTTTCTGACACCTTAATCACCCGGTTATTGAAGGAAAACAAAGACGATGGCTGCAACTGGTATCAATATGATTATCTTACTTACCCGCAGGGGACAAAAATTAAATCATGGACGCCGGGGGCCAATGATTACGAAAAATTGGTAAGAAAGCAATGGGAGAACGTTGGTCGAGACCCTAAAGACACCCTTGGAAATCAGTATGTCGACCAGTCTGTTTCCATTCAGCCAGAAGAATCCGTTGTAATTTTTGATAAGAGACAACAAGCGTCAGTCTCCAGTATAAAACTGACAATCAACCCATACAATGCCGAAGTATTTTATAATACGTACATTCGTGTGTCCTGGGATGATTTAAATCAACCCGCAGTGGATATGCCAATAAGCTATTTCTTTGGCGCCGGCGGTCCGAAAGATAATAAATGGGAAGCCTCAATGAACAACTTGCTTTATGGTTTTGATGCTAGGCAACATTCGATGTATTCATACTGGCCAATGCCATTCTGGAAAAATGCAAAAATAGAGATTCAAAATAAAGGCAAGGAAGCGATTAGCTCTCTGGTTTCAAGGGTTGCCTATAAACCTGCTTCTGTTTGTCAGTATCCAAAAGATCAGGCAGCATATTTCATGTCCAAGGTAACAAAGGATTCAGCCACTGGAGTCTGGACTCGCAAATTTGCCAAGCCTTATGTTACCGCATTTAAAGAAAAAGGTTATGGGCAAGTAGTTTCAGTAAATATGTGGTCCGGTAATTTTTTGGAGGACGGAGATGAGTTTACTTACATCGACAATCAGCGCATGCCGGGGATACATGGTGATGGTACGGAAGATGATTTTAATCAAGGCTGGGCAGGATTTACTTATGAAAAACCATTATGGGGAGCACTTGTTTCAGGAGTGAAAGGTTCTTACCGGATACATTTGAACGAACCATACATCTTTTATAATTTCATTGACATGCGTTTTGAACAAACAGGTGGAAAATATGGAGATGGTGCGATGAAAGCCAGAAGACGGGTAGGTACAAATGATACGATTTGTGAGACTGAATTTGTAGTGTGTTATTACAAATCAGGCTTGGGCAAAATTCTTAATTTATATGACAGTCTCGATGTTGGAAACCCGATAAGTGAAAAAGCCCATTCCTGGAAAATTGATGGACAACGATGGACAGGAACCTTAACACAAAGTTATGATAGCTATGATACTGCCGATGACTTTTTAATGAAAACCGATGACGGGCAGGCATTCAATAAATATTGCGAATTTAAAGTACGCCTTGATCGAAATAATAAAGGAGTGAGATTGATGGCCCGGATAAACAGGACTGAAAATGGTATTCAGACTGGTGCAGTTTATGTTGATGGCAAAAAGATGTCTGTTCCATGGCATGTTGTAACCTATTCGGAAATGCCCAGAAGAGGCAAACGGACTTTTGATGGATGGTTTGATAGTGAATATGAAATTCCAAAAGAATATACCCAGGGGAAAAACTACATAACCGTTAAAATTGAACATGTTCAATCGGTAAAGAACGAGTTGAATAGCTTTTTTTACTGGGTGTATTGCTATGTGGATAATAATCTTGGTTCCAAAAGCCATAAATGAAACATACCAATATTGCGGTTTACAATCTTCAATTCTCTGGCAAGAAAAGTGACTCTGATGGTTAGCAGGTTAATTTTTGAGTCATCATTATACAGATTTATCTTCTGTGGTTTAGCTGCAACGCTGCATCACATCAAAGGATAAACTTCTCCAAGTAGCACCTTGTCAGCTTTGCAGCAAGATAGTTCATTCAGAATAATTGTATCAACCTATATGAAAAAAGTAAATAGTTATTTTTTCACCCAACGTGCTTTGTTTGGGATGATATTAATATTCATATTCTCGTGTGCCACTGCTCAGGACGATATTGAAGTTAATCATTTAGCTCAATCGTCAATAGAATTGACCGTTACCGACACACCAGGGTTTACTATTCCGGCTAATTTCACCGGCTTAAGCTTTGAAGCAGATGCTGCTTCACCTAACCATCGCGGCGTAAAAGGATATTTCTTTTCTCCATCCAATAAGCAGCTTATTAATCTATTTGTCAACAGTGGATTACGGAGCCTGCGCATGGGAGGAGGCACTGTTGATATGCATCCAGAAGAGGCTGCTCATAATCGAGCTGCAATTGATAGTGTCTTTGGCTTTGCTAAGGCTGTCGGAATAAAGGTTATTTATTCACTTCCACTGCTCAATGCCAGTGATACGGCTGCTGCTTCCACAGCTAAATACATCTGGACTCATTACCGGGATTTACTTGATTGTTTTTCCATTGGAAACGAACCTAATTGTCCGCCTTATAAAGAGGCCAAGGTCGGTGCCATAAAATCGTATCCCGAATTTCTGGATGCCTGGAGAAAATTCGCAGCAACTATCTTAAAGGCTGTGCCTGAAGCTAAATTTACTGGACCAGAGGCTGGCGGATGGAATTGGACTGAAGAATTTGCCAGAGATGAAAAAAATTCCGGATTAATCACTTTTATAACGCATCATCAATATCCCGGAGGGAGGCCAGTTATTAAAAATGAAAATGGAACTGTACCTATGTCAGCCTCCCAAGCTATTGATAATATGTTGTCACCAAAATGGCTGACAGGTGAATATCAGTTTATTTATTCCAAAACCGGAGAAAAGGTCAACCCTTACGAAATACCGATCCGAATGACCGAGGCAAATGATTACCTTGGAGGAATAGCAGGGGCGAGCAATGCCATGTCGTCTGTGTTGTGGGCTCTTGACTATATGCATTGGCAGGCTGCCCGCGGACTTGCAGGAATTAATTTTCACAATAACCAATGGTTGAAAACCTGCACGATATATATGGGACCTTCCGGCGATTTTCTGGCAAATCCGAAAGCTCAGGCCATCAGGGCTTTCGATCTGGTGAGCGGCGGACGAGTGGAACCCATTGCAATCTCTAATCCTCATGAGGTAAATCTGACCGCTTACGCAGTAAAAGGTGAACGGTACCTTTATGTTACTGTCATTAATAAGGAACATGACACTCAGGCTCATAACCTCCATGCGACGATTTTGGCAAAAGGCTTTACGAAGGGAAAAGCCTCGGCGATGTTTCTCGTTGCACCTGAAAACAACGCTGGTGCAACGATCGGAATCACCCTGGGAGGAGACTCCATCACAAACAATCGACCGTGGAAAGGCAAGTGGACGGCTCTTAAAGGAAAGAACAATGGTCAATATGACGTGAATGTTGCAGAGACTTCAGCCGTAATTGTGAGGATACCGGTACACTAATTATTGTTTTCAGAATAGACAACATCACCATAAAAGATGCTTGTGTTAAGGGGAAAAATATGAAATGATTGCCGTGAATAAGCCTTGATGTATCAAAATGGTGTGTATAGCTGTTTCAAAGTTTCACTGATGTTAAAGCAATCAAAATTACAAGAAGTACAAAAAACGGCGAGAAGATTCTTTAACGGGAAGAAAGAAATAAAAGATCACATCTTAAATTATCACATAAGTTCACTAACTGCTGTTAACAATGAAAAACATTGATAAAACTAATAAATTATTACAGGAAATCCAGGATAGGGAGAACATAAGCAATCCTGAATTGACACGTCGAAAATTCATCTGGTTGGCCTCAACCGGAATCGCGGTGACTGCCGTTGGAATAAAGGCCTTCGGAAACAGGACAGAATCCGCGTTGCCTTTGCCGCAGGCAGACCAATTGGCTGAAGTTTTTAACCATCCGCCTACTGAGGCGCGACCACGATGTTATTGGTATTGGATGAACGGCAACATTACCCGAGAAGGTATTCTGGCCGATTTGGAAGGATTAGCCGAGGTTGGAGTTGGTGGAGTCAATTATTTCGATATTGGCCTTCTTCCCGCTGGTCAGGTGGTCAATCGCAGCCGCGAATGGTATGAGCTGGTCGAGTTCGCCGTGGACGAAGCCGCAAAGCGAAATATAAAGCTCAGTGTAAATTGCCCTGGCTGGTCGGGCAGCGGCGGGCCGTGGATCACTCCTGAACTGTCGATGCAGGAGCTAACGTGGAGCGAGACGACTGTTGAGGGAGGGCGCGATTTTTCCTCCGTGCTGCCACAGCCTCCTACCCGACTTGGATTTTACCGCGACGCCGCTATCCTTGCATTTTCCACTCCTATTGGAGATGAACCGCTTCCACTACCGCAAGTTGTGGACATAGAGGGAAAACCTCTGCCCCAAGCTGATTCAGCCTTGAAACCAAGGACGGTTATGCCCGATCACGTGCTTTCCCAGGCGCCGGGAGTACCCTCGGCTACCTCGACCCCTCAAAAATACAGCGGAGCTGCAGATCTGCCGGCAACATTCGATCTCATATTTTCGCATCCCGTGGATGTCCGCTCTGTCTTCGTGCGTGGCGAGAGAGGTGGTGGTAACTTTCAGGCCCAATTACTTGTCTGGAATGATACGTCAGCAACCTTTCTGCCTATTGCCCGGATGAAATCACACACCTCCGGCCCGTTCGCTGATCACATCGGTTCAATGAGTTTCACCGCAGTGAAGGCAAATAGATTCAGACTAGCCTTCGAAACCCGCAGAGAAGGCCAACGAGTACAGATTGAAGCGCTGAGTCTCTCCGGCGGCTTTCGCATCGCGAACTGGACGGTGAAGGCTGGCTTTTCGGGCGATCCGGTGAGTCCGGACCCGAACGATTGTCGTCCACAAAAGGGAGATGTGATTTCGCTCGATCAAGTGGTGAACCTGACTGGGAAGCTGGAAGCCGGTGGCAGGTTGAACTGGTCTGCGCCTCCAGGGCGCTGGACGATCTTACGGATCGGATACACCCCTACCGGGATCTATCTCTTTCCCACGCCCGTGGGTGCCCCCGGTCTGGACTGCGACAAGTTGAGCCGCGAGGCGGCCGACTTTCATTACGACCACTGCGTCAAGCCACTGCTGCAGGAATTTGGCTCCGATCTGGCCCGCCGCGCTATGGCCTACTATCACCTTGACAGTTATGAGTCCGGCTGGCAGAACTGGACGGCAAAATTCCCTGAGGACTTTCGCGAGCGCCGCGGTTACGACCTGATCAAATACTTGCCGGCACTTACCGGACGTGCAGTCGAAAGTCTCGAAATGACAGAGAAGTTCCTGTGGGATTTTCGGCGCACGATCGGTGATCTTTTTGCCGACAACAATTACGGCCGTCTGGCCGAGAGGTGTCACGAAGACGGCATCCGTTTTTCTGCGGAGCCGTACGGCGGGCCTTTCGAACAGTTGCAGGTAGGACTTCGTGCCGATCTTCCCATGACCGAAGTTTGGATACATCGTGAGATCAATGGCAAGAAAATTGGGTTTCAATCTGTGTTTGCCGGGCATACGGCAGGGCGGAAGATTATCGGAGCGGAATCTTTTACATCCGGACCACCATACGGAGGAATGTGGAAGGATCATCCGTTCTCGCTCAAAGCGCTGGGGGATTTCATTTTTTGCTGTGGGGTCAACCAGTATTGCATTCACGTAAGCACTGCACAGCCACTGCTGGACGACCATTTGCGCCCAGGGTTCACCTGCGGTCAGAATGGAATCCACTTTGATCGTGGCGAGACCTGGTGGCATCACGGAGGAAAGGAGTGGGTAAATTACATTTCACGTTGCCAGGCACTGCTCCAGTCAGGCGAACACGTTGCCGACGTCCTCTATTTTCAGGGCAACGATTCGCCAACCGGCGTGGATCCCTTTGAGACAGAGCTGCCCGATGGCTACGATTTTGATGCATGCGGAAGCGAGATTCTCAACGGCGCTTCGGTACGGGAAGGCCGGATCATGCTCAAGTGTGGCAAAAACTACCGCTATCTTGTGCTCCCCAGCCACGGTAGCGTGACATTGACTTCGATGCGTAAGATCGCCTCACTGGCACGGGATGGCGCACGAATTGTTGGCGTGCTTCCACAAGAGTCACCCAGCCTCGCAGATGCTGAGAGTAAAGGGGAATACGAACAATTGATCCGGGAATTGGCAGGGCATGTAAGTGCGGGCAAGTCTTTCAAGCAGATTCTCGCAGTCGACAAGTTGCCGTCCGATTTCAGTTACGACGAAAATCAAGGGATCTTGTTACATTACATCCACCGCCAGCTGGGAGACACGGATTTCTACTTTATCGCCAGTACCAGTTCCAATGCAGGTGTCATCGATTGCAAATTCCGTGTTGCAGGCAAAACGCCTGAACTGTGGCATGCCGACACCGGTTCCATCGAGACTTGCGCCTTGTACGAAGAGTCCGGCAGCATGACACGCATTCCATTGTATTTTGATCCTTCCGGTTCGGTGTTTGTCGTCTTCCGTTCCGGCTCGCCAAAACCCCATGCCATCGCGATCTCCCTCGTGAATGCCTCGGCGTCGACTGTACCCCAGACGAGTCTTTCTAACTCATTGTGGAGTGACGGGAAAAGACTTGAATTCCGCGCTGCGCAGGCAGGCCAATATCTTATCACTATGCCAGACAGGCAAAAGCATCAGATAGAAGTTCCCTCGCAGCACGCGCCTAAGACCGTGGAAGGTCCGTGGACTCTCCTGTTTCCTGCAGGCTGGGGCGCCCCGGAGAAAATCAACCTCGACAAGCTCATCTCCTGGCCAGAGCACTCCGAAGCCGGCGTACGCTACTTCTCTGGTACTGCAATCTACAAAACCACATTTCCGACTGTAAATGAGGCTCCTGATTGCAAACTGTTCCTCGATCTGGGTCGGGTTGAAGTAATCGCCGAAGTCTGGCTTAACGGCAAATCTCTGGGCACGCTTTGGAAGCCACCGTTTGTTTGCGAGATAACCGGATTGTTGAGTCAGTACACGAATGAATTGGAGGTGCACATCACCAATCTGTGGCCCAACCGGCTGATTGGCGACGAGCAGTTCACTGATGACTGCACCGAAAACGGCCAGTGGAAGAGCGGCGTTATTCCGGATTGGCCGGAATGGCTGAGAAAAGGCCAGCCACGTCCCGAATCCCGCCGCCTGACCTTCTGTACCTGGAAACACTGGCGCCGTGAGGATCCCCTTCTGCCCTCGGGTTTGCTGGGACCGGTGACCGTTAGGCAAGTAAGATCAGTCAATATTACATAGGAATGTCATCGATCCTGTTTACAACTATAACAAAAAATAGCATCTTCAAAAAAGTAAAAATGAAAACTATTGTAGAAAAAATCATTTGTTTGCTTACTGTTCTTTTTTTCGCAAACATGGCTTATCCTCAGGATGTTATAGAAGTTTCAACAGACATTTGTGTTCTGAGGCTTGATAAAACCAATGGTAATCTTATTGGACTACATTGGTTAAATCCCAACGAGGAAATAATCAAGGAAAGTCGACTCGGCGAGAATTTCCGTATCCTGTTACCCTTACCGGATTATGAAGCAAATTATTTTATCAGCACAAAACAAAAGGTTCGTTTTGAGAAGATAGAAAACGGAGTCATCTGCCACTACGACAAGTTGATAAATGACCGTCAGATCCTCGATGTAAAAGTTGATTATAAAATAGAAAGCAAGAATAGACAATTATTATTTTCTATTACAGTCAATAATACCACTGATCAGCCTTTGGCGGAAGTTTTTTATGGCATCATTGGAGGGCAGAAGGGTATTGGAAATCGTTCAGATAACCGAACAATGATTCCTGGAGGAACCTCGAATATTAATGGAGAACTGTTTACCCGTTTTTCAGGGGGCGGTTATGGTGGGGGAAATCTTGGCATCGACTATTCTGCAGGTGGAAGCACTTATCCTGGATGGAGCCTAAGTATGAGTTGGATAGAGGTTTTCAATATCCGGGAAAACATTGGAATGTATTATGCCCAGCATGATTCGATAATTCGAAAAGCAACTCTGTATTACGAATTACGACCTTCAGAAAAGGGGAATGTGATTGGCGACAATTGGCCAACTAAAAAAGATGTACCAGAAGAAACACCAATTGGACTTACGATGGGATGGATGAATACACCATATACCCAAAGAGACGTATTTTCTTCTGCTCCGGTAGTGCTTCAAGTACACGAAGGAGACTGGCACGAAGGGAGTCAAATTTATCGCCAATGGTTTGACAAACATTATAATGTAAAACGTCAGCCTACCTGGCTTCGCAAGGAGATGGCATGGCAAAGTGTTATAATTTCCAATTGCGAAGATGTTATTCACTATAAGTTTAATGATTTGCCGAAACTGGCAGCCGACGCTAAAAAATACGGCGTAACAACCTTCGAAATTCTGGGTTGGGACAAAGGCGGAATCGATCGTGGATATCCTGAATATGAACCGGATCAAAGACTTGGAACAAAAGAAGATTTCAAAAATGCATTAACAGATATTAAAAAATTAGGAATGCATCCGTTAATTTTCTCAAACATTCAATGGGTTGACACGGATATTCCGTTATACACGGACAAATTAAAAAAATATGAAAAGAAGGGACGTTGGGCTGATGATCTGGTCATTTCAGGATGGGGTGAAGGAACCATTAGTTCACGTATCGGGATTAGCAGGCACAACATGACACAAATGACGCCATTGTATCCGGAAATAAACAAATTACTAATGGATTATTACCTTGATCTGGTTAAATCAGGAGCCGATGGTTTTCAATTCGACAAAACCGGCAGTCTTGAAGTTGATTTTAATCCTTTGCTTCCTTTAAGTCCAGATAGAGCTATGCCTCAGGCTGTTTTTGATATGTTCGGACAGGTACTGGCGAAAGGAAGTAAAATTAATCCACAACTGGCTATTGCCGCTGAACTCATTTGGGATCGGGCATTTCAATATATTGACGTATCATATCTCCGCATGAATGGTGTAGACATGTGTCCGGCACTAAAATATACTTTTCCGGAATGGACCTCCACTATATTTGCCGAAAATCCGTTTGATTTTAACATTATGAATAACGGTATGCGATATGGCTTGGTGTGGGCTATGGCTCCCCGACATTATAATTCTTCTATGGACGAGGCCGTAACACAACCTTTATCTAAATATGTTGGAGAGTTGATTCGTATTCGTAAAAAATATGCTGATATTCTTTTTAATGGGCGATTTAAGGATATCCTCGGAGCATCAGTACGGTGTGGAATAAATTCAAGATTTTCTGTTTTTGAGCCCATGAATGATAAAACAAAAAAAGGCCGTTGTACTCGTTAATTATGACAATAAGGAAGATGAAATGGAGGTGAATTTTGAGAATATAAAAAATGGAGATGCAGAACTCTGTATACCATTTCAAAAAGACAGAATTATTCATCTACCTGCGAAAATCAAGGTACCTGCACGAACCTGCGCTGTTGTGGTGGTAAACTAATGAATGAATAAGGAATTGATGCACCGCAATGATAATAAACTGAAGTTACGCCTTGGAAATTAGACACAAAAAAGACAAGAATAGAGAGTAAAAAAGTAGCATGAAATACGATGCTGGTATATTTTGAAACAAACGGAACGCGGGGGAAACCATTGAATATATAGTTTTTTGTGATTGTATTGTATTGACTTTAAACAACTTCTTTTTATAAAACTTTTAAAATTAATTTTTTTAAAAATATGAATACAAGAGAACGGTTCCTCGAAATAATGAATTTTAATCCCGATGTGCATTCTCTTAAATGGGAATTTGGCTACTGGGGCGAAACCATCGAAAATTGGTATAAAGACGGGTTACCAAAGAAGAAATATCCGGTTCTGGATAAAAACATTACAACTCCTACATCATCTTTGTATAGTCCTGCCTGGACCTGCCGAGGTATTGATAAATTGCCAAACGGTATCGGGGTAATGGCCGGAGGCTTATATTGGCCTACGCAAGGCTTTCCTTTGGATAACGATGTTCGCGAACATTTTTAAAATGGATTATACTCAGCGACTTGTTGATGTTAATCTACATTTTTCACCCATGTTTGATGTTAAAGTGTTAGATGAAGATAACAAGACGTTTGAGTATATTGACATTGATGGAGTTCGCAGGGTACTTTTGAAAGACGAAGCTACAATCCCAACTTCCCTTGAATGGCCCATAAAGGATAAAAAAAGTTGGGAAAAACTGAAGGAAGAGAGATTGAACCTAAAAAATATCAGGGAACGTTTCCCAATAAATTGGAATACACTGGTGAAAGACTACAAAAACCGCGATTATCCTTTAGCTATTGGTGGTTATCCCCATGGCTTTTTCGGCACTCCGGCCCATCTTATCGGATATGAAAACCTGTTCCTTTGGTATTGTATGGAGCCTGAATTAATGCACGATATTATGGATACTTTCACCAATATCTGGCTCGCTGTTTTTTGAAGAAGTTATTTCTCAGGTTGAAATCGACCACTGGCAAATTTGGGAAGATATATCATTTGGGAAAGGGAGTATGATTTCTATTGATATGGTAAAAGAATTTATATGCCCTTACCTTAAAAAAATCGCTGATTTTATAAAATCAAAAGGGGTAAACATCGTGTTGCTGGATACAGATGGAGATTGCAATGATTTAATTCCTGTTTTTATGGAAGCAGGGGTAACCGGCATGTACCCATTTGAAACACATTGTGGAATGGACATTGTAAAAGTCAGGCAACAATATCCAAAATTACAGATGTTGGGAGGTATTCCGAAATCGGAAATTACAAAAGGAAAAAAGCGTATTGACGAAATACTTGTTCCTGTTGAGCAGGTATTAAAAACCGGCGGGTACATTCCTTTTGGCGATCATTTTATTCCACCTGATGTTGATTTTGAAAACTTCAGCTATTACAGGAACAAGTTGAATGGTTTAATTGATAGGCATGGAAGATGAGACCATATTAAAAACGTTTTAGAAGGGAAATATGAAACTCTATTTAATCTTAGTTTGCTTTGTAGCCGCCATCGGCGGATTTTTATTCGGTTTTGACACATCGGTCATTTCGGGCGCTATTGAATTTATTCAAACGCCACAAGTATTTAATTTGAATGAACTCCAAAAGGGATGGGCCGTAAGTTGCATCATTGTTGGATGCATGATTGGGGCAATTATATGCGGCAAGCCCAGCTATTTGTTTGGACGGAAAAAAATGCTCCTCTTTACCGCTTTCGTTTTTTTGCTTTCAACGCTGGGGTGTGCACTTGCCAGTAATTTTACAATTTTTATTCTTTTCAGAATATTAGCTGGGATTTCTGTTGGTTCTGCTTCGATGTTGGCCCCAATGTACATTTCAGAAATTTCCCCACCCAAATGGAGGGGAAGAATGGTTTCATTCAATCAATTGGCAACTTTTACAGGCCAGGCACTCGCGTTTGTTTCAAATAACTTCCTTTATAACATTGGCGGATCAGACAATTGGAGGTATATGCTTGGAATCATGGTAATCCCATCTGGGTTATTCCTTGTCTTTATACTTCTCATACCAGAAAGCCCAAGATGGCTTGTGATTGTGGACAGGAAGGAAGATGCAACGAGAGTACTGTCAAAAATAAACGGGATGGAAAAGGCCAAAATAGAATTAAAGGCGATAGAATATTCCGTTCAACACATGATGCAAGGAAAATTTTCAGAATTGTTTAAAGGGAAGATGTTCAACATCATGCTTATTGGCATTCTCCTGGCTGTATTTCAGCAGATTACAGGCATAAATGTGATTATGTATTACGCTCCGTCCATATTTAAATCAACCGGAATGGGAAATGAATCCGCCTTATTTAATACAATGATAATGGGGTTGGTCAATCTAACATTCACCATTATTTCTATCTTATTGATCGAACGTTTAGGCCGAAAACGATTAATGATAATAGGTTCTGCCGGAATGGGATTGTTTTTGTTTGCCATCTCAACCGCTTACTTTACCGGATATTTTACCGGATATTTGGTATTACTGTTTATCATGGGATATTTGGCATTCTTTGCATTATCACTGGGCCCAATTATTTGGGTACTTATCGGGGAAATCTTCCCTAACCGCTTAAGGAGCCATGCCATATCTTTGGCCGTGTTCTGTTTGTGGGGAGCTAACTTTGTTGTTTCTTTTACTTTCCCAATTCTGTTAAAGTGGTTACATGGCGGCTTTACATTCCTGATTTATGCAGTAATGTGTGTGTTGTGCATGGCTTTCGTATATAAATACCTGACTGAAACCAAAGGAAAATCACTGGAGCAAATTGAAAATGAGCTTATTAATGCTTAATATAGTAACAATTTCTAATATTTAATTTTGGAAAGTTCCTTTTACATGTAAAACAGTCATTTGTATAAACTTAATATCGAAAGAATGAGGGAAATAGAGTTTCCATCACCTGCACGGGCAGAAGAGCTCGTATATCACAAGATATAAAGCACCGGAAACCAATACAAAAATGGTGGATGAAATACACAAAGCATTCTTTTATAACAAATCTTCATCACTCTATTTTTTATTAAGATTTTTATCTAATCGAATAATTTCTCCTGATTTTATTTGTGACTCCAACTGGTGTGTTCCGGTCCGAGGTTCAATTTTTCCCCATTTTTCGATTGAATTTTTACTTCGGTTACTTTTCCGTCTTTCCATGCTAGATCGACTATAAAACTACCGCGGGCACAGTGAATCCTCATCTTTGAATCGTTTTTGATGTTATCTAAAATCAAATTACTTACGCTGTTTGTTCCAGATTTTCTTTATCGTTTCTTCCTGAGAATAACCAACCGGGCATGCAGCGCTTTTTGTGTTGGCAAAATAACTTCTCAATGTTTCATTCGGACAACTGATCATCCTGGTGATAGGCATTTCAAGGTGTCCGTTCGGGTCTGTTTTTTTGATCCAGTCGTGAGCATATACCAACCAATTATTCCGGCATTCTTCAGGCTGCTGGGCAAACCATGAAATTTCATCCCATCCCAAACAAAAATATTTGTGGTATCGGCTACATTTGGAGTTCTGCCCCTTCCATAATTATCAAACTCAACCAGATACGGCATACTTTCACATTTCCAGCCACTGGGTGAAATTCCACCTTTGCTCTTTTTGAAAATTGCATCGAGGTACCCGACCTGCAAAATTCCTTCATAAGGTTTGTCTACAACTTCTTTTATACGCATCGGAAATGAATTGAAATCCAAAAGGCTCACCCCATTTCGCAAAAAGCCACCTGAAGGAACATGGCCATCAAGTAAAACATAATGACGACGGGCATGCGTTTTTGCATAAGTCCGTATTTTATCAATTAACCAAGAATAGTAATAACGGTCTTTATCATCCCTTCCGATCAGTTCAACCTGTCCTAAATGGAAAGCTTCACAACCAATATTGATATACGAAGCAGACAGAAAAAAATACCACATCCTGGTTTCCAGGTTATTAATGACCGGAATGCCGCCTCTTCCCATGGAAGCAACCGGTTGATTAGGTCTTTTAGTAATAGAATCGGTCCTGAAAATCCTGTCTTCCACAGGAAGCCCGAATTCTTTAAAAACCCAATCCGGAATTTTCACTTTTTCCACATCGCGGCTTACCGATTCAAACAAGCAGCCTTGGAAAACAATTTCAGGATCGATAGAATGCACCCTCTCAATCATTCGTTGGGCGTAACCTAAAAATTCGGGGTCATTCAGCCAGCTTTCCTGTCCCCAACGATAGATTGCACGACCTATGAATTTAATTCCAATGTTTTTAATCATGCGGATATCATCTTCACGATAGGGAAACTCGTAATTTTCAGGTGTTCCATGAACCAGGAAATATCCCATGGTTGCCGAGCGGTTGAGGTAATTTTCCAAGACTTCCCTTGAGATTGAACCTTCAAAATAATACTTTGATTTTTTTGAAAAAGAATTCTTTTCCGCAGCATCCGTGTTCCGGACTCCTGCAAATAAAACCATGGCAAGCATCAATATGGCGTACACAGGATGTCCAATTATGAATCGCTCCCAAATATTTCCATATCCGGGAAAAGGATGATTTCTTATCTGATCAGTTAAATTCATATTGCTTAATTCCCCATCCTTGGTTTGCCTTTGGGCCCATTTCCAAAACTAATTTTCCTCCATTTATCAGGGCGTTATGATTAAACCAATGGGAATTCAGTGGTTCTCCGTTTAATGTTGCCGCCTGAATGTATTTACTGTCATCCGAGGCATTGTGTGCATCAATCTCAAATAATTTTCCGTTACCCAAATGAATTTTAACTTTTTCAAACATTGGGCTGCCAATGCTATAACCAGGGTTTCCAGGTATTACAGGATAAAAACCAATTGATGAGAAAACGACAAACGCAGACATACCTCCACCGTCTTCATCGCCGGGAACCCCCATCAGATCGTTGCGGAACCACTCTTTCATTAAAGTTCTTATGCGTTTCTGAGTTTTCCAAGGTTGCCCGGCAAAGTTGTATAAGTATGGGATATGCAACGATGGTTCGTTAGCCATTGAATATTGCCCTACATTTCCGGTATGATCGGGCAATTGGGCATAAAATTCGAATTTTGATTTCCGAAGCGGCTGTGAAAACATATCATCCAGGTTGCTGCAGAATGCTTCATTTCCACCCATCAAATCAATGAGGTCGGGAATATTGTGCTGAACATCCCATCGGTAAACCCAGGCATTATTTTCGTCATAATAATTCCGGGCCCCTTGTCCTCCTGAAAAAACATAATCAAACGGTTCAATGAATTTTCCATCACTATCTTTTGGATGGAAAAATTTGGTTTCGGGATTGAAGATATTCCGGTAGTTGTATGAACACTTCAGAAAATATTTATAATCATCGGTTTTACCGAGTTCTTTGGCAATTTGAGATAAACACCATTCATCGTAAGAAGTACCCAAAGTAACAGCAACCGGCTGACGGCGTTCAAATGGATGCACTTCCGGGACTGTTTCCTTCTCACCTTCTTTTAGAGCAGGGAAATAACCATGTTCCTTGAAAAACTGATCTAATTGACCGACAGGTTTTCCAGACCAGGGAGCAAGGCTTTTTTCTGTAATCGCCCCCTTACATGCCTGATAAGCTTTTTCAATGTCAAATTTCCTCAGTCCTTTAAGGTAAGCATCCAAGACAGAAGCAACCCCGTGGTTTGAGTTCATACTGTGACTGTCACCTGTGATAGTGGGAAATGTTGGCATCCACATATTTGCAGATTGCTCAGCCATAGAGACGTAGGAATTCATGACGTCATTCTCCATTTCAGGATAGAGCAGAATCCGCAATGGATGATGAGCCCGGTAGGTATCCCAAATCCAGTCGTCGATATAAAATGAACGACCTCCATCGTTATGAACCTGCCCGTCGAAAGGGCTGTAGTAACGGCCATCTTCTGAAATACATACCGGCCGTTCGAAACATCGGTAAAGTGAAGTATAAAAAACAGCCTGTTCATCATCCGTACCACCTTGCACTTCAATTTTGCCCAAAGCTTCATTCCATATTTTTCGTCCTGCGGCTTGTAGTTCAGCAACAGATTTTCCGGAAATTTCACGCTCCATATTTTTTTTGGCCTGGGCTATATCAATAAAAGATATCCCATAGCGAATCTGAAGATTTTTGCACCCATCCGGATATTGTAGTACCAAACATGAATTCCTGCCTTCAACTGAAGTTGAATCGGATAAACCATTCCTATTCAGGGAAGATACTTTATGTGGTGGTTGTTCGGGAATAAGATAAATGAAAACCCTCGTGTTATTCTCCAAAGACTGATATCCACTAATGGCTTTACCATCCCACATAAGTTCACCTTGACGTGAATTCAGTATCAAATAAACCGGACCTTCCTTCTCAAACCGAAGATCATACATCGCCGACTGATGAGATAACCCAAAATCAACAGCAACTTTCTGTTCGTCAAGGTAGACAGAATAAGAATACGGAGTCAACTTTTCCTGATCATAACTGTACATGACAACAGGTTTCAACCCTTCTTCACCTCCCTGACAAGGGCTTAAATTAAAGGCAGATGCCCCCCGGTGACTGGTTAGCATCATGGGCAATCCATTGAGTTCGTCATCGGTAAAATCCTTTCTATCGGGTATTATCCTCAACATACTGTTTGGCAAATGAATCGTAGGGAAAGTGGGTACAAGCAAATGACTGATATTACCCATATAGGGATTAACCTTATCAACAGGCTGGATTTGTAACTTTTCCAAAATGCAAGCAAAAAGCAATACTAAAATCCCCAGCGCAAAGACTATTTTTTTTATTTGACTTACCATTTTTTTATTAATTATTAGCGAACAACATATAAATATTAAAACAATTAGTTTCCGGCATTAAATACCTTGTTATAAAGATTTTCATCTTTATCGAAGCAAGCTACGGCCTGAATAACTGCCTGATTATTTTCTATGGTTAATGGAGCATCAGCAACATAATTCCTCATGCGGCTGCCAAAAATCGACACTGTCAGTTTCTTATCTCCTCTCACCAACATAAAATCCCATGACTGATTTTCAGGAACAGTCGTCAATGCGCCATTGCCCCCGGAGAAGGCTTCTACATTTGTAAGTGACGTATGTCCCTGGCCTTCGATAATAATGGGGTGAATGTTTTCTACTTTTTCACCACAGTTGGCAATAATCGACCCTTGAGCAATTTGCCAGTTTCTGTTTTTGGTATTGTTGCCTTTTTTGTGAATTCCAACAGCCACACAATCGAAGTTGAAATTGGTAAGTTGACCGTAAGACTCTGCATCCAGGAGGATTCCGCCATAACTTCCGAAGGTAAAAAGGTCCATTAGTTGTGCATTATCGGTGTTGTTTATGGTATAGGCAAAAGTTTTTTTTGCGATCACGGCATCCACCACATTTTTGCTGATCTGACCCGCTATATAACGCTGAATAGCTGGATTTACATGACAGTGAAGGATTCTCGGAACATCATAGCAATAGTTCATCCGGATAAATTCACCACTCAATGGATAACCATAGCAATGTTCGAAAAGCATCAATTCACAGGGGTTCTGGCGCGAAGCATTAAAATCCATGGCCAGGTATTCGCCGTAAAACGTCAGGCACGACAGGTACACCCCCTGGGTTCTGCTTGTTTTCGAAGTTTGAATTGTAGCTGGGTACGGAATGATGGCGGCAGGATCTTTCAATGTCTGTTCCGGATACCAAAACTGGATTCCTTTAATTTGTGTTCCTGTTTCAACTGTTATAAAAGCATTTTCCTTGTCAGTAATTTTGAAGACACTGCCAACGGGTTGTTGTTTGGCCGGATGCACGGTTCCCCTTGGTGTCGGCCCGTTAACACCGATCAGCGAAACATTTTTCTTTAAGATAATTCCTCCGTCAACAGGATACGGATTTTCGGTAGGTTCGACATACAAAGCCGATCCACTTGTTGTGGCCCAATCTATGGCTTTTTGCAGGTTGACTTTATTAACTGCCGGACTATTTTCAGGTTTTACACCGAATTTTTGAATACTGATTAGTTCAGCGGCATTGGAAAAAACTGTGATCAATAATAGAATCAGCAGTGACGATAATTTGGTTTTCATAGGTTAAGGTGTTTGGTTTATAAATATTGTTGAAAATAGGTTATTGTCTTTGCGGTATGGTGAAAGATAACGGCTTTTCTTTCCGGAGCATTTTGGCAGCTTCTCCCGTCAACCAAAGGTAGTGGTCGGATGGTTTTCCGTCCATTCCCACAAATTTGGCAATACCACTCACCGGGGGATTATCAGTAACTTTGAAAATGGCTGTTCCTTCGTTCACTTCATCAAACATGGCAATATAAATCATGTCAGCTCCGGCAGCAATAGCCGTTGAAAGTTGTTGCCAGTAGAAAAGGCCACCCATGCGGGGAATAGATGCCGGTGGTTTTTCGTCTTCGTTTTTTGACTGACGGCTTAGGTTGTACCAACTAAAACCAGGACAAACACATGGAGCATAATCGAGATGGTTTTCATTACACCATTTTATATCTTTCAAAATGACATCGCGGTAACGATCCATGTCATGATGCAACAGTGGTGTGAACCGCTGAACCATCCAGGGCATAACTATATCTGCTTGTTTTATGATCTCATGCAAATAAGGATCGTGTGTACAGTCGGCATCTAAATCGCGCCAGAAAGTAGGCACCCCAACCATGACACTGCACCCTCCATAAACCGGATCGTTTTTAAGAAAATCGATAAAACGTTGAATCCCAATGTTTCTAATATCATAAGGACGATCAGGAAAACCGAGTCCCCAAATAGCAACCAGCGGTTTGTTCTTATGAAATAAATAGGTGTGCAAGCCCTTCTGATTAGTAACCTGTAATGAATCTACCAAATATTTCCAATCTTCAATAAGCAGAGAACAATCTTCCCCTGCTCGTTTCAGTCCTGAAAGATCATACATGATCGCTATTGCTCTTTCATATTTTGAAGCAGCTTCAAAAGCATTCTTCAGAATTCCTGTTTCAACTCTTCTTCGGTTTCCTGGCCTTGCTGCATCAAAAAAACGTTGCATGAAAACCCCGTCAAGTCCATATTGCTTCATCCATTTAAAATGGAGATCGGTGGTACTTACATCCGCAGAACTGAAAAAACGGGCGGTGCTGCCATCAGCCAGTTTCAACCCCGTTGGATACGTTTTTTCGTATTCGCTGACATCCGGCCACATATCAATTCTGATTTCCTGGTCGCTTGGGTACATTACGCCACTTTGTGGCAAGCGAAACCATCCCTGGTATCCGGCCATTAGCAGTCCCTTGTAGGCAGGGTAGTTGGTGACATTTGAATGTTTATTCTTTGCCATACAACAAACACTAAAGGCAAATACGAGTAAAATAGCAAACAATGTTTTTTTTAAATTGGTCATAATTGGTGTTTTAGAATGTTTGCATCTGTCTTTTTAAAACATCGATGTCCTTACATGGTTGATTGTACAACGCCACAAGGTACAGTTGCTCCAACAAATAAGTGTCTGTATCTTCCGGCCACAATCCCGGGATCAACAAATTGAGTCAGTTTCTATGCCTTTACCTTATTCTGAATTCCAATAAATATCATTGAAGTGATTTAAACTTTTAAAGAAGAACAAGCAGTTCAAATTGTAGTAATTTAGAGTTGAACGACAAAAAATTACAAAAAGATGAACTGCAAGTATGCAAATTTAACTAAAGAGCAAATAGAAAACTGCATTTTACCTTTTATTCCAAAAAACAAGAGAGGATTTAGCAGCAAGTTTGAAATGACCGATGTATTCAAGTGTATCATCTACAAATTGAAAACGGGATGTCAGTGGAAGTTTTTATTTGTTGATATTGAAAGCATTTCATTACTTAGGCAGACAACAACCGGTGGTTTTTCGTTCTTTAGGCTCCAATGAAATTCTATTCTGGCAAAAAATTGAATCATTAAATTGAATCTCAAAATCATAAAGGTGTTTGCTTCGAACCAGTATCCCATTTTTAACCCTGCCGACAGTATCAATGAATTTTTTGTCGAGAAATACAGATGCGTCAGGTATATCTGGCCCATCAATTATCAAGGTTGCATACTTATTTTTTGATCCGAACAAACTCATTAACACCATCTGGTTGGAACCTACATTGGGTGGAATAAGTACAGGCGGGTGTTTCCCCAAAATTTTCTTATCAACTGTGATGACCTTCGTCGGATCTTTTGCCGCTGACAGTGTATCTTTGGTTAAAACTCGTGCTCGTTCCGCTTCCCTGATGCGAAATTTTCTGTTTCCCAATTCTCTGTTCGGGATTGCCTTTGGCTGGTCAGGATTTGATATGATTTCTCTTCGTTTGCCTACTTCTTTCTGATTGTATTCATTTCGGGCAACCAGGTATCTAATTCTGGTTTTCGAAGATTCATCCATGGTAATGGTATCACCTGATTTTATTTTTTTTAATTCCAGATCAATCTTTCCTGATAAAAAATAAAACGCATCTGAAAAAACCGTATCTGCCTTCCATTCAGCCAGAATTTCAAAAATCCCTTGAGGTGAGTAATAATATTGAATTAATTCTTTCGCTTTGTTCTCATCTTTATAATTTTCAGGCCTGAACATTCTTATGCCTTGAAAATAATTTAGGGCCACCTCTTGCTCCAGTTCAGTATCTATTGAAACTGTATCATTTTTTTTTAGTTGCTCAAATGCTCCTCTAATGTTATCTTTCAACTCAAACAATGGTAAATCATCCTGAGCAACCAGATTTACTGAAAATAAAATCCCAAATATCACAACACTTAGTTTTTTGTTCGGTACCATAATTCTTGTGTTATTCTGTTTTAAAAAGATTCCTGTAGATCAGGCGGCAAGCAAAAAAAAGAGAGACCAGAAACGTAATAATTTGAAGTTGCTGGGGGAGAATAATAAGATTGTCATAAGGTTGGAATATCCCGTTGGAAAGTTGTTCAACCCATTTATCCATGAAAATATAACCAAAATCTATGGAAAGTGCGGCAAATCCAAAGGCTAAAACCAAATCCATTCGGTACTTTCTCGCGATCTTACCAACAGATTTGAAATTTTCGAAGGCAAAATAACCAATCAAACCAAACAAGGCGGTTGACAAACTGATAAGCAGTTTGGTCATTTCATTTAATGTAGATAAGGTTTCTTTTTGCAGATCATTTAAATGATCTAAAATTGGAGATTCGCCAGCGGATGGATTAAATAAAAAATGATTGTATATAAAAACGCATCCAATCGTGAACATTATACCGTAAAGCCAGTAATCTTTCTTCATAGCTCTTGCTAAAATATTATTAATAATTAGATACATACGAAATAAGTATATAATCTGTTATAGAATTCAGACACTAAGAGACTGTTTAAATTTTATTTTTTGATTCTATTAAGCATTAGTCTTATCATTGCAATCTGAATCATTACCTCGCTAGTGTCGGTCAGGTATTCGAAGTCTTTACTGAGTCTTCGGTAACTTTCAAACCAAGCAAAACAACGCTCATTGACAAATCTTTTCAAGTAGATTCTTCGAATAAAGAATCGCTTTCTTCCTCGTTTGTTTTTCTTCCGGTTTTTTGTGTTTTCAATGATGTTTGGAAAAAGTTTTCTTCGGTGACAAGCCCGGATAAGTTTCTTGCAATCAAAGCCTTTGTCGGCATTCAAAATACTATTGGCCAGATCAATTCCACAGGACTTGATCTGCTTTACCATTTTTGAAAACTGTGGAACTACCTGATACAAGTCGTTATGGTTTCCGCTGATAATTCCCCCGGTTGCGATGGGAATCCCTTTCCCATCGGTGATGATCAGCATATTGGAAATCTTTGCCTTCTTTCGATGCTGATAGGCCACACTTTCTGCCGATTTTTTCACCAGGCTGTGTGTACCGTCCAGGTTCAATTTCTCGGTATCCAGCTTATCCTTTTGTATTTCTAAAAAAGTTAAAAACATCATTTCAAAAACTCCTTGTTTGCACCATTTCCGATAGAAATAATAAACCAATTGCCAACTGAATGGAGGACAAATGCTTTCAATATCAACAAATAAAAACTTCCACTGACATCCCGTTTTCAATTTATAGATGATACACTTGAATACATCGGTCATTTCAAACTTGCTGCTAAATCCTCTCTTGTTTTTTGGAATAAAAGGTAAAATGCAGTTTTCTATTTGCTCTTTAGTTAAATTTGCATACTTGCAGTTCATCTTTTTGTAATTTTTTGTCGTTCAACTCTAAATTACTACAATTTGAACTGCTTGTTCTTCTTTAAAAGTTTTAATCACTTCAAAAAGAAAGCCGAAAAGATGCCGGACGGGGAGAATGTGCAAGGCTGGACCGCGAAACCAATGTAAAAGTCGATAAGAATGATTCCCAAAATGAATAAAAAAGCGGGACACTTGCTTTGGCCTTGCGCATTTATTGATGCCAGGTTTGTGGGCAGTCCGGCTAACTTGGCTTTTCTTTTGATTTTGATCAAGATTTTCTCAAACAAAATACCTGGTAAAAGATTTATGAATGCGGGCAGGGAAAAGGCAAGTGTGGTACCTGTATTGGAATGAAGCGATTGGCGGGATGAAATGAAGCTTGTTCCCGGCTTTTTTTGTGGGGTCTGTGCGAGGAAAAGCCGGGGCACGCGAAATGGAATTGGAGCGGGGAATCGTGTGAATGGAAGGTAAGGAACCACTCTTGCCGTGGGGTTAACCCGGCTTATGAGTTGAACGAGCGGATAAAGTGAAGTGAAGCGAATGTGCCGGGGAACAAGGCATTAACCTAACAAAAAAAGAAAGCGTCCGTTTCAAAGTGTTGAAAGGTTAGTCAGCCTTTCGGCTGGTGCTTGAAACAACCAAAAAGGACTCTTGCTATAAAATACCAAGGCTAATTTGCTGAATGAGCAAACAGGACAACTTATTCGGTGCGCTTCGCGCACCGAATAAGGGAGCGATCAGGCAAAATGAACCAGGTAAGAACTTTTCTAAGTTCCAATTACATTTTATTATTTTTTCAACTATATAACAAATCATATCTTAGCTACTTGCTGCAATTTTTGATATACTGGAATAATTTTTTAACTAAAAACACAAAGATTTCTTTAGAACGTACACCTCTGGAGGTAAGGACCCCTAGCTGAAAGAATTTGTTCATTACGAAAACAACTTAAAATGTCTCAGGAAGAAATGCCGGAACGTTTCGGCGTTTTGCTGTCAGTGTAAAAGGACAACTCAGGAAGTCGGAATCAACTAAGAAACCAGAAATGCAATTGAATCGGCAACGAAAAAGATCCGAGGCTAACCGGACTCCTGGGTAACACTTCAGAACGAGCAGTAACCTGTTATTTCTCCAGCGAAAGTATGATTTGAAGGATCAATAGCACTCTGATTTTCAAACTTCATCCAAACACACTTTCAAAATTTAATAATAAATTTTATATCATTTATTCCTTCATTTTTTGTAACTTTAGTAAGCATATTTAAGTCTCGCAAATAAAAAAGATCAGTTGTCATTTCGATTACCATCACGAACACATTTTTAAACAATGAGTGATTTTAGGGAAGTATTAAGTACAATGATGGAAGACCTGCTGACAAGCGAATGCGCTGTTATTAATGGATCCGAAGATCAAACAGACGCCCAGGTCTTATCTTATTCCAGGTTGGAATTGGGCGGAGATGGGCACCAGGTCATCCTATATTCCAGTCCTTTAGCTGCCGAATTGCATCAGTCCATGGCAAACGCTTCTGCTACAAATCGGTACGCTTTATGGAAATTCATAGCTAAGGCAATCAGTTAATCGTATTATTCATCTTAAAATTCAATGTTATGCCGATCAATTTTGAACCCATTAAAAAAGCATTAGAAGATGTAGCTACCCTGGAGGTGGCCACCCTAACCAGTCCTATTAACTCAACCCTTGACCTGACAAAATTCAAAACAAATAATGACTTATTTGAAGCGATCAGGGCCAGCCTCACTCAGAGCAGTCCGGTTGCTTACACGAAGCTCGAACTTGATGGTGACACGATCAATTACATCTCGAATGATCCAGCCCTCGCTGCCCTTGTGGATAAGCACACGGCATTTGTCAATACAGCTGTTGAAAGCCGAAAAACCCTATTTACGAGTATTTTCACAGCAGTCAAGGATGTGCTGGAAAAGATTTGATGCATGCATGTCGGGCAGTCAGTTAATCAAATACATTAATTTCTCGATCCCGGTTCATTCGGGAGAACCACCTATGAGCGCCCGGGAAGTCCGGAAGTTGTTACTCGTTTACGATGTAAGCACAAATGATCCGTTTCTGCAGGGCACTTTGGATAGCTTTCCTCAGAATCAATTTCCTTACGCTACCAGTTTAAATCAGTCATTTGAACGATTCTTAGTACTGTTGAATGAGTTCAGAAAACAATATACCCCATGAGATCGAGGCGGTTTTTAATGCCACCTTTAAACAGCCGGATACGATAAAGAAATTTCAGTTGATTCAAAAACAGGAATCGGAAGAAGTTCTGGATAATCTGGGTTACATCGCGATCAACCAGAACATGGAAGATGTGGACTTGTCCGATGAAGTGATCTTGAGCGGAATTCGCCTATTCCGTGAGGAATACCTAGCTTTTCGATCAGTCTTTCCCGGGATGTTGGAACTGGATCAGTCCACCGAGGAACTGACTGAGGATGAACTGGAATACCTGCACAAAATTTCTTCACTGGATGGTGATTTTGCGTTGGAAAACTATTTGTTGGAAGAGATTCATAACAGTGCCTTATTATCCCGCGTACTCAACAGAAGGCTTTCCATCTTGTCGATATTTCAGGAAACCATCACAGCTGAAGTATCAGAGCAGGTTCCCGAACAGTTGGAAAAGCTTCGGAACTGGTGTGGATTGGAATCAATTTCAGAAGTTATTCGTTTAACCGGAGATATCGACTCATTGGCCAATCAACTCGCAAATCAAGACACTTACGGAGAATCAAATTATCACCATATCGTTTATTTTAAAGACAAAAAAAGAAGTCTCCGCAGCTCCAGATTCCGACCTGACAGTGATTTAGAATGGTTTAAGTTCAGGTTTGACGGTTTTATTCCGGAAGAAAGCAAGAAATTCTTTGAACTTGCATCGACCAAAGAAGAGAAAATCCAATTGGTTCTTGAGGATGATCTCAATAAACTAATGACCAGGCTTGTCCAGATCAAATTGTGGATGTTTGGTACATACCAGGGGCTGCTTGATAATGATATGGGACCTTTAACCATGGAAGGTCTGAGTTCTTTAATGGATTATATACAAGACAATTACGATAGAGAGGAAGGCTACAGTATGAAAAACCTGGTGGTTCCCTTAGAAAAAGATTATTGGGCGCTCAATGCCACTTATCTTTTTAAAGCATTTCTGAAGGTCTTGGAAGAAATGGAAGAATCCAGGGAAAGCGGGGAAAATGAACCGAAGACGCTGTCAGAAGAAATAGGCTCGTTCATCAATCAACCGGGTTTTTCGGAAACAGATAAGAATAAAATCCTTCAGGAAGTAAATTTCCAGATCGAATCAGATTATTCGCCTGTCCGAAATCGAAAAGCAAAAACCAGAGGAAGTAAAGGTTTCTTAAGGTCAATTGGAGCTTTTTTTTCGCGGATTGGAAAATTGATTTCAAAAGGAATCCGTTATATCATACAGCGTGTCAGAAAGTTATTTGAATGGTTTAAAAATGGTGCTAAGGTATTGCTGAGGGAACTCAAAAAAATTTATAACATGATTCAATGCGGGCTTTCGTTTTTCTTCTCGAAAAGGAAAGTCACAACAGAAAGCAATTCCTGTCGAATTGTTACGGATTTTGACTCCAATTTTGATTGTGTGACTTACCTGACGAATGGAGATCAGTCCACAATTGCATTGCATATTCAAAAAAATAAGGAACTTTCACTAGCGCTCGATGAGGCTTCTGTATTTCTGGGCAGTGTGATCTCTATTGCAGTGAAAGTTGCCATGGGCCCGTTGGGCTGGATTCAACTCGGAATAGAAACCATTAAATACCTGGCTCAGATTGATTTTAAGTACGACCGATTATCATTCGCCACCTTTGCGAATTCCTGATGATGTAAAAATTATATCTTCATTTTACTCCAGCTTGGTAGGGTACTGTCAGATCGCCTGATTGATTGATGTTCGGAATGAGAAACGGGATATCAAATCGATGTTTCGTTTAAAATTCCACATTTGGAATGTCATAATTTCAGTACCATATTCTTTTAGTAACTGCTTAAATGAATCAGGTAAGTCACTATTTTTAATGCAACTATCAAAAGTTTCAAAATCCTTAGCCTTATCTCGATGCGTCTCATTTCTGGTAATTTTAAACGAATTGTATGGATTACTTGATATCTGATTCATCGCGACTGCTGTATTTAAGATTTTCTTCAAATGTTTGTGATACGTCAAAGCCGCATTGGGTTTTAGCCTGAGATCAGCTTTTAGAAAAATGTCAGAAGAATGCAGAATGTTGTAATTAACTTTTACCAAAGAAAGGTCATTCCGACCCAATTTAGTCTTTAAAAAAAGGTCAGCCTTTTCCTGGTCGTTTTGTAATGTTTTAGTGTTCCTTCTGAATAATCGTTTCCAACACGTTCCTCGATACCCTGGATAATAATATCCAAAATTTCCACTACACCTTTTTCATCGCTTATCCCAAGCAATTTGCCTTTTACATCCAATGCTGAAAAAGGATCACGTTTCGATTCTAACTGATTATAAATATCCTGAACCCGACTTGTTATCTTGTTTAACCGGACATTCAGAATTTTACCTTCCTCAGCCCTATTGATGACTTTTTGCTTTTTATCACTCCAATATTCAGGTGCAACAAAAATTCCGGTAGATAATTCGAAACGTTGGTTGTTCATCGTGCATCGGACATAAACCAGGCATTTCCTGTCGGCACGGGATTTTAATCTCTTTAAAGAAAATTAATTGTTAATCTCATAATTAGACTCATTTTTTGTTAGAAAAATGGTCTCGTTTTCATGCCTAAAACTAACCTGTTTGGGTCTCATTTACAAGCATTAAAACGAACCAAAATAATTTGAAATGAATTAATTATCAGCTTTTTACATCGATTACCGAGACCTAATGGGAATTTTCGGAGAATAGGTCTCGATATGGTCTCGTTTATTTTGAGAATTGGTGCATATTTTGACACCTTACCAAAAATAAAAAAGCGCCTAAACCTTTGATTTAAGCGCTTTTAGTATTAATTGATGTCTTTTTTCGTGACCCAGCTGGGACTTCTTTTATATGATTTCAGTTGAATTGTTCATAACTCGAATAAACCTGAAAGCCTTAATTTAAAGGCTTTTTATATTTTTGACGTGCATTAGAAATTGAATCGATTCAATTCGATTCAGCAAAATATGACACCACATTTGACACCACTATTTTGAACTTATGAAACAATACAACAAAGACCTAATCAAATTTAACCTTAAAAATTCCAAAGAACCAAACGTAAAAACACAGATTTTTCTGGTTTTTAATTTTAATGGAAATCGCCTGAGATACTATACCGGAAAACGTATTGAGCCCAAATATTGGGATAGTATAAAACAAAAAGCAAAATCGTCTTATTCGAGTGCAATTTCATTAAACCAGTTTCTGAATACAACTGCAAATTTTTTGGAGGATAAGTATAATGAATTTGACATACTCAAAAAAAGAATAACTGTCGAAATTCTGAAAGATGAACTTGACAACCGTTTTAATACTGCTGGCGGAAATGATTTCTTTGAAAGATTCGAAGAATTTCTGACTACCTCCGTAAACGAAAAAACTCAATCCACCATAAGGAGGCACAGAACAACTTTGTCAAGATTGAAAGAGTATTGCCAGAAAAAGAATTGCACCCTTTCTTTCGATGATATTGATTTGAGTTTTGATGAACGTTTTAAAGACTTTCTAATTAATGACATAAAACTCACCAACAATACCGTTTCAAAGCATTATAAGACGCTAAAAGCCTTTTTAAACTGGGCAACTTTGAGGGGATATAATACTAACCATGAATTTCAAAAGCTAAACGCCAAACAAGCCGAAGGGGAAATATACTATCTCACATGGGAAGAGCTGATGCGAATATTTGAACTTGAAATCAGCAGCCCAAAGTTGGAAAGGGTTCGTGACATTTTCTGTTTTGGCTGCTTTACAGGTCTCCGGTTTTCTGATATCCTAAATTTGAAACAGGACAATATAACCAATGATACCATTCAAATTCAGACCTTAAAAACGAAAGGGAAAACAAGTATCCCACTAAACCAGTTTTCCAGAATGATTTATGAGAAATATAAATCTGATGAAACCTATATGCTATTCCCTGCCATCAGTAACCAGAAAATGAATACATACCTTAAAGAACTCGGCAAACTTACAGAACTTAATGAGCCGGTTCAGATTATTCGCTTTCGGGGATCAGAAAGAATTGAAAAGATTGTTCCTAAATATGAGGTATTAACCTCCCATGTTGCCAGAAAGACATTTATCACCAACGCAATGATTCGGGGAATGTCAACAGAGGTTATCATGGATATCACCACCCACCACTCATATAAATCATTCCAGAGGTATTTCAAGATTGTTGACGACCATAAGAAGAGCCAAATGGATAAAGTATTTGGATAGATTTGTTTATTCTGAATCGTATTAAAGCTAGGTGTATCATTGAAAATTTTTCAAAATGGTACCAAAACGCATTTAATAGGAACAATTGCTTTTTATTCAGTTTTTATTGATAGATAATTGTGGCATAATTTAAAAACCACAATTATGCATCTACAATTAGAATTATCAGAAAACATGAAATCTGAATTAAAAACCTTGATTCAGGATTCATTAAAACAGGAGCTCAAAGAGCTAATTTCAGGGAAACAGGAAAAGCCTGAAAACGACAACCAAATGCTTAACCGCAAACAAGCATGTAAACTATTAGGTTGCTCTCTTACCACCTTGTATCACTACCAAAGAAAAGGTCTTATTCCTTACCATCAGGTTGGTAGAAAACTACTCTTTAATAAGGCCACATTATTAAATCATTTAAAGGTTAAAAACGGAGTTTAGATAGGTTCAGTTCGTTCATTAACAACACTGAACCTGTCTAAGTTTTAGACCACTAAAACCAGTTAATTTAAACGTAACTCATTAAAATTAAGACAGATGGTTGATACAATTGTACTGCGAATCCACAACTTGAATAAAAACCGGAAAATTGTTGAATTATTACGAGCAAAAGGTGGCGGAAGCACCCTTTATGACATCAAAGATCCACACCGACAATACTTTGATTCTGAAACAGGACTTGTCTATGATAAGACTGACGATTTTATGCAGATAAAAGCGATGGAATATGGCGACACCGGAAAGACACTGATTTTTTATCGTGACAAAGTTTTAACTTCTTCACATTACTATTTGGGTTATTCAATAAGAATTGATCAGGATTATATTGAATTCAATTTCTCAATTCCTAAACTCATTTATGGGACAAACTTGGTTCAATTTGTCCCCCATCATACTGAGGTTACAACGTATTATTCACGCTACGAGCTAGAAGACTTGAATACAATGGAGAATATAACATTTGGGCGTTTAATTCCCTTTATTAAGTCCTTCTTAAGGCACTATTTTCCGCCAATGGGAGAATTTAAGGGAGTTGATTTAAACGATGTGGAAGTAAACCGGCTTGACATTTGTTTTAACCAGCATTTTAATTCAAAGAAAGAAGCTCTAAAATATCTTGAATTTCAGAAAAGGATAAGGAAAAAATATATTCGGGAAACTTCCAAAAATAAGATTGATTGGGGAACATCTATTTTCTTAACTACTGATCGATATTCGGCTAAAATATACCACAAAGGATCAGAATACAATAGTCCAAATGGGGAAAGAAAACATCATGAAAAAATAAACAAAAAAAAGAAAAAGGAAATTTTCAAAATTGAGGATAAATATGATAAGGCTGGTAAAAGAATAACCGAAGGTCTTCAAAGTTATTCAGATCGTATTTTACGTTATGAAATCAGTTTCAGAAATGCGATGATGAGCCATCTATACCGAAGGAAGATATTTGCAAGAAAGTGTTCTAAGCTTAAAGAATTGAAAAGAGATTTTAAAGAAGTTGATTTAATACAAAAGAAATGTGATCGGTTGGCAGCAAAAAAGGTCGAGAATCCTTTTAAGGAAATTATGCAAGTTTCTAAGGAGAAGAAGCGCAATCATCAGCTTTATAAGTCAATAATGAGTAAATCAGTTTCATTTCGTTTAAAGGTTTCAGAAAACACAAAGCAGTCCAATTCAACCATTCAGGGAATGCAGTTTTCAAAAAAATATGGAGCAAGTTTACCACTTGAAGCTAGATTTTCAAGACTTCTTCTGGATGAAATGTTTAAAGAGTTTAACAGTTTCCTAAATCAATTTAAAGTAGAGGTTAAAGAGAATGTGACTAATGCGGGGAAAAGGGTTGCACAGTACAATTCAGACGTTGAAGATTTTAATAAATATGTTGCCGACGGATTTATTGACAAGGAAAAATCTAAAATCAATCCTAAAAAGATTAACCAGATCATTTTTTTATTGCAAACCAAAAGTTTGGATGAGTTAGTTAAGAATGGTATAATATCACGATCAACCAAATATAATTACATCAATAAACTTAAAGAAATTGGATTAAAGGCGAATCAATTGGCAGTTGATGAAATTCAAGTTCAAACAACGTTAGATTTTACAGGGTATTGCGATTATACAATGGGCGGATCTTGTATCTTACCTTTGGGAAATAGGTATTTTATCTAGATTCTCTATGATCTTTTAAGCTAGAGGTAATAGATTAATCGAGAACTAATAATTATATTAGCCAAAATATTAGACTCTTATAAATTTTATTGAAGTTTTTTATTGCAATAGCAATTCTTAAAGAATAAAATCTTGATTTACTTGTTGTTATATCTTGAACCAGAAGAATTGTGTTAATTCCTATCAGTATACTTCTATAGGTTGAATTGTCTAGGCAATCGATAGAATCCTTTCACCTTTTATTGAAAAAAGTAACTAAATAAAATGAACTTAATAGAAATCGGAATAGAAAAAGGCTTGATCAGTTTTGATGAAGAAAAGGAGTTTGTCAAATACATAAATCATCCCAAACAAAAAAAATACTCCAATCCGGAGGAAAAGGTACAAGTTGATACCTTCTTGAAATTGGTGATTGATTACGGCTATAAACCAGAACGCATTAAACATTTTGTTCAGGTTAAAATGGGTTCCGAGACTAAGGAAGCTGATATTGTTGTTTATAATGACAACGATTGTACCCAGCCACACATATTGGTAGAATGTAAAAAGCAGGAAGTTAGCGAACAAGAGTTTCTGCAAGCCATCGAACAAGCCTATAGTTACGCTTATGCGATGCCAAACGACGTAAAATATGTTTGGATAACTTCTGGACTAAAAGATGAATATTTTGAAGTTGATAAAAAGAGAGGTACTCGCATTCAACAACCTGATATTCCTCGTTTTGGTGTGAAGAAGCTGGCAAGTTATAAATTTGTTTACGAAGCTGATAATTTAAAAGTAGAAGACGGGAAGCAAAACTATTTTTCTCTTTCGGTTATTGGACAAGATGAACTAACCCGCCGTTTCAAACAGGCACATGATGCTCTTTGGGCTGGAGGACAATTGAACCCTTCTGAAGCTTTTGATGAGCTCGATAAACTTATTTTCTGTAAAATATGGGATGAACGTAAAGACCGTAAATCTGGTGAACCTTTCGATTTTCAAATTATAACCGTTGATCCCGAGGAAGAACCTGATCCTGAAAAAAGGCGACGAAAAGAAAACGAAAATCTGATGCACCGTGTCAAAGCATTATATGAAGAAGGGCGTAAAAGAGATGCAGAAGTCTTTCGTGACGACATTCGATTAACACCCGAAAAGGTCCGTACCGTAGTTGGCTACCTCGAAAAGGTAAACTTGGGAGAAACTGATCTTGACAGCAAGGGACGTGCTTTTGAAACCTTTATGGATTCATTCTTCCGTGGAAATTTCGGTCAGTACTTTACTCCCCGTCCCATTGTGAAATTTGCTACCGACGTTCTTCCAATAAAAAACGATTCTTATGTGCTTGATACTTCATGTGGAAGTGGAGGGTTCTTATTATATAGCCTGGACAAAGTCCGTCGGCAAGCTGATCTACTTTATCCACGACATAGGACTGATTTAAAGCAACATGACCGCCATTATAAATATTGGCACGATTTTGCAGCCAACAATTTGTTCGGCATTGAAATTAATGAACAAATTTCGAGGGCTGCCAAAATGAATATGATCATTCACGACGACGGACACACCAATGTAATTACAGCAGATGGACTATTAAATCCCTCGGAAATTGAAAAGATTACGAGAAATACAGGGTTCAAATACAATCATTTTAATTTTATTATCACGAATCCGCCTTTTGGTGCGACTATTCGCAAATCGGAGAAAAACTATTTGGGAACGTATGATTTTGGAAAGAAAGAACCCGACTGGCTCGATCCCAAAGGAAAAAACACCATTGAGAAAAAAGAAAACCAAAGCACCGAGATACTCTTTATCGAACAATGCCACAATTATTTGGCCGAGGGTGGCTATCTGGCAATTGTATTACCCGATGGAATATTAACAAACAGCTCTTTGCAATATGTACGTGATGGGATTGAAGACAAATACCGCATTGTTGCAGTAGTTTCCATGCCCCAAACAGCTTTTGCTGCCAACGGTGCAGGGGTAAAAAGTTCTGTATTATTTCTGAAAAAATATGCTAATGCTCACACAGAGAAGCTTCGCAATTTAAAAACAAGCATCCAGTTAAAGTTGAAAGAGGAATTTAACTATTACAAACAACTGGATACTTGGGAGAAAGAGAAAAGCAAGAAGTTAAAAGAGATGGATGGGCTGAATTATAGTGGCGCAATAAGCCTCACGGAGTTAAAGAAAACACCGGAATACAAAGCCTGGAAAGAAGAATTAAATGCAACATATACGGAGAAAGTAAATGAACTGAAAGAACAATTGCAGGACGCTTACCAACAGGCTAAACAGGAAAAACTGCCAGATTATCCGATTTTTATGGCCATTGCCGATGACATTGGATACGATGCCACAGGAAAATCAACAAGAGATGATGATGGTGATTTAGTAATTATTGGAAAAGAACTTACCAGATTTATAAATGCGATTGAAAATATTGAGTTATGATTTTGAAAGGAATAATTGAAGATACATTTGGAGGTCGTTTAATTTTTAGAGGTTATGCATCTTTAAGAGACTTATCAAGGATTTCCAAGTCTGAAACTTATCAACGAGAAGTTGATACTGATCGTATCGAAAGAATAGTTGATTTTCTTAAGAACGGAACATTTAGATTCTTCCCAGAATTAATTTTTGGATTACAATTTAACGATTTGGAAGCTATCACTTCGCTTCGAGATATGGAAAGTTCAAACAAAACATTCTCTGATGGAATTAAACTTAAAAAGGGGAAATTTTCATTTCAGGTAAACTTTGATAAAAGTTCAAGAGCAAAAATTATTTCTCTTGAATTTCTTGATTCAGATAATAAATACCTCTCCAGAATTGATGGAAATCATAGATTAAGTGCGGTTGACGAAGTTTTTGCCATTGGAATTGCTAATACAAATTCGGTAAGTTTGCAGCAAACAATCGGAAATATTATAGTTCCATTTTCAATTTTACTTCAACAAAAATCAGAAGAATCAACTAAGTATGAAACTGCATTCTTTTATTTAATTAACTCTCAATCAAAACCACTTACGACAGAACAAAATTTAATGGCGATTTTGTCAAAGTCTAGTTTTGATAACACGGAGAAAGTTAATTTAATTGGAGAAAATGCTATTTCAATAGTTAATTTGGCAATCGAAATTGAAAACGGTGGCTATCAAGAGATAAAGAAAATTATTAAAGATGAAATATTCACATTTTGTATTTCTCTTTTAAAATTGCCTTTGGTCGATTTGTCTCTTGAGAAAGTAACATCTGTTCTCAGATTTATTGATTTTCAGTATAGTGAAAACACCAAGCTAAAAAACAATCCCAATCAAAATATTCTTTTAGCCCTTTTATTATTCAAAATAAATTTCGAATCAAATTTCCCAAAATTTATAGACTGGATTGTTGGCAACCATTTATTTGATGTAAAAGAAGTTTCGGTAAAAAGCATAGTCGATATTTATAATCGCACCCACGAAAAGGGACCATATACCGTATTTGTCGCTACGCCCTATGTCTCACACAAACGAATAGTTGATTATAACAAGCTATTTAATGAAGTTTTGGAAGAAATTCAGCAAAAAGAAAAGGTGAACCTAAAACTAATCCCAATAATGAGATTCAGGGGTGCAAGTCAAAGAATTGATCAAAGACTAATTCAGAAAATCAAGGACTGTGATATTTTCATCGCTGACCTAACAGAATGTAACGATAATGTAATTTTCGAAGTTGGCCTTGCTGAAGGGAATGGGAAACCTATGATATTAATTAAGGCTGAAGAGGATAAGATTAAGGTTCCATTTGGATTGAATGAAGAATATGTCAAAGCACCAGGAAAGATACCTTTTGACATGGATAAACTTCAGTACATACCATATTCAGGTACTGGCTATTACAATGATATTAAGCAAATTGTTAAAAACAATCTTCCAGAAATTCTTAAAGTTAAGTATAACGAAAAATGACATTTTCTTTATCCCCAAATATTGATCCCAATAAAATCTTTCTGGTTAACCGCTCCGAACTAGATGGTAGAATTGATGCTACATATATCTCGCAAAAGATAAAAAGCAGAAAACTATTCAATTATCCAACAATTAAACTAAGTAAGTTAGTTAAGTCTTTGTCTGGAGGAACTCCTTCAAAAGAAAAGCCTGAATACTGGAACGGGAATATTTATTGGGCTTCTCCCAAGGATTTCAAACAATTTTATCTTGATAAAGCAGAAGATACCATTACAGAATTGGGGCTACTCAATTCTTCAACAAAACTAATTCCTGAAAAATCGGTTTTATTGGTTGTAAGGAGTGGCGTGCTGATTCATACTTTGCCTGTCGCAATTAATACGATTCCTATAGCTATAAATCAAGACATTAAGGCACTGATTCCGTCGAGTAAAATTTTGCCCGAGTATTTAGGATACTATTTCAAAGTATTCAACGATGAACTTTTACCATTGATAGTTAAGCACAGTACAACTGTTCAAAGCGTTAATACAAATGAATTTAATCGACTGGAAGTGCCAGTTCCCAATACTATTGAAGAACAGCATATTATTGTTAATATTTTAGATGATGCATATTCAGAAATGCAACAAAAAGAATCTGAGGCCAACGCATTATTAGATAAAATTGATAACTACATTTTAGATCTATTGGGGATTTCGCTACCAAAACAGAATAATTTATTAGAGAATCGAATTTTTACAACCATGCTTAGTGAGGTTACAGGTAGTAGAATTGATCCAAAACTCTATGATAATAACACCAAGGCATTAAAAGAAGCAATTCGCAAAAGTTATTATTCAATTGTACCTTTAAAAAGTTTAATACAACACAGCTTTGCTGGTGATTGGGGTAAAGATGAAAATGAAGATTTAGGCCATGATTTTGTCAGATCATTGGTAATCAGAGCTACAGAGTTTGATAATCAGTACAATCTTAAGTTGGAAAATTCCCGTGTGAAATATAGGCTAATTCATAAGGATAAATTGGCGAAGATTGATATTCTAGAGAATGATTTATTGATAGAAAAATCTGGAGGTAGCCCCGACCAACCAGTAGGCAGGATTGCCATAATTACGAAGCAAATGATTAACGAGAATCAACTTTGTTATAGCAATTTCATCCATAAAATCAGAGTAGATCATTCCAGAGTAAATCCAAATTATCTTTTCTATTTGTTAAAGACTTTTCACAATATTAAGCTTACAGATTCAATGCAAAGTCAAACTAACGGAATACGTAATTTGATAATGAGGGAATATTTTAATCAAGCCATTCCCTTGCCATTTATAGAAGATTCGGAGAAGTCATTGAAAAAGCAAGATGAGATTGCCCAGCATATCCAAAGCCTAAATGATCAGGCTCAAACTTTGCAAAGAATGGCATCTAGCATACTCGACGAAGCAAAAAAACAGGTGGAACAAATGATTATTGGTGGATAGATGACGATTTTAATGTAATTTACTTATATGATAGATTTTGGTTATCCAAAAAAATGTACTAGATGCAATAGTTTTGAGACTTTAACCCAAACAAATCTTCAATTGATAGTAAAGCCTTTTTATCAAAAAGGAGATGGTTTTCGACTAATGCTTATTGGTCAAGATCCTACAATTTTTGAAAGAAAAGAAAGAGTAAAGCAAGTGTTAATGTTAGATGAAGCTAATAGTCAATTAAGAAGATGGCTTGAAAGCTTATTTGGAGAAGAAAATTTTGGGAAGTTTACGATCTATGCTACGAATTTGGTTAAATGTACATTTCCAAAACCGCCATCTACATTCAAAGGGAAAAATTTCTTAAAACCATATTTCGAAAACTGTAGCTGTTATTTAATGAGAGAAGTCCTAAACTTTCGTCCTAATTTGGTTTTAACCTTTGGAGAGCCTTCTCATCGATATTTCACTACACTTATTGACAATAAAGAACAGATTGGTATTTCTATGCAATCAGCTTTCGGAAATGGTGAAGAATTTTTTAAGGCACAAATTAATGGATTTGAATTTAGTTATTCACCGTCTTTACACATTAAAACTTTTAGAGTTGCAGAAGTATATGGGAAAAGAGTTGAGATTTTTAAATCTTCCTTGCTAAAGGAAGTTAAGCTTAAATAGTGCCAAGTTGAATATCCAAGACAATCGAAAAACAAGGATTAATGAAACTTTACTAACCAGATACTTTTCAATATCCAACATCATTCACTTGATGAAATGGTGCGCTTACGACTGATCAGCCGTAGAACGAAATACAATTATTTGAAAGCACTTGAAAAACTTGGGATTGGAAAGAATACCGTAGCAAATTTTGAATTTATTTTAAGTATTGAAAAAAATTTGTGGATTATTATAAATCGCTTACAACTAATTAATCTGATTCATAACAGAAAAATTCAGCAGTACTGACTATTGAATTTATTCCACTTTTTTAAACTTTGATGTAAACTCATTTAATTTCGGAATGGCAATTTTCGAGTCCATATAATATGAATCAAATTCAATATTTGGATTTGTTAGTTTATAGACTAGTGTTCTAACAGAAAGAGAATCAAAAAATAGTCCAACAAACTTAGAATCTAAGCTTAAATAATTAATTATATCCGAAAGAGATAACGTTTCATTTTCCCACAATAAAAATTTGCCTTCATTAGTGCGCACAGTACCAACTTCTATAAAATTTGTGATTTCATTAATGTTGCGAACAGGATATTTAAAAGCATTACCATTAAACATCCTATTACTCAAAACAATACAAGAAACAACATTGCTAATTTGACTTAGATTAATACTAAGTCTTTCCTCCAAAAGATCAAGAAGAATCCCATCTTCATATAATTGATTAAAATAATCCAGTTGGTTTTCTGCTTTCTTGATGTAATCATAAGTTGTCCTTAAATCAAAGGCACTTACTGGTTCTAATGACTGCTTACATTCAAATAAAAATAACGTATTATCATAAACCGCAAATAAATCAATATCACTATTAGGAATAGCTGTTTGCTTATAGCTCTTGATTCCAGCGTTATTAAAAGATAATTGCAACTCCTCAACAAGAGCATCAATACTTCCATCTGTAAATAAATTTGCATTATTTTGCTTATATTCTGAAGCAAATAAATTCCTAATTGAATTTGAACTCGCAAATATCGAAAGTGGTATTAAATAGTGACGGTTAAAAAAAAGGACTGGGCGGTATTGTAAGTCAAAAAGCACATCTGAACCCGGCTTCCAACAAATAAGATCAAGAAAAGCATCTATATTTTCATTCGGAGTTAGTCTTCCTAAATATCCATAAAAATCATTTTCATTTAACGCTGGAATTAGCGAACGCAATAATATATCGGAATCCAATTTTTCAATTTCATAAACTTTCTTCGAAAACAAAAGGTGTAGTAATAAAAACAATCTTCTTATTTTAATGAATTCCATTAGTGTCAATTCATCTTTAACTTTTATTTTATTCAGATCTTCTGGGTTTAGCAATTGCTCTTTAAACACTTTGGCTAAATAAATTACCTCTTCCTTAAATAACAAATCAGATTTAATAAATCGTTCAAGAATTAATTCAAAAATTGGTTCTGGAATTTCCAACCGATATCGAGGATGCCCATAAGTATTTGTTAAATTAAAAAAAGTGAATTCCTCTTGTTTAATCATTTCATCAACTAGCTCTTCGAGAGAAATTCTTTTTGAATCTTCACTTAATTCCATCGCCCTATTAAAATCATTAACGCTTTGAAATTGATTCTTAATATAGCCAATGCGTATAGACTTCTCAAAATCTTCAAAAGGAGGTATAATTTTAAGCTTATCTTTCAATTGTATACATTCATAGCCAAAGCTATCAACTAGTACTTCGAATTCTTTGAAATCTGACAAATAACAAGCTGCAATTACTATTTTACAAATTTCCTTACTTTTAATAAATTTTTCAGAAACAAAAATTGTATCAATAGGACTTAATTTTTCCCTATTTGTAATAAAGTAGATTAAATATGAAATAGCAGAACATAAGTCTTCCTTACTTCTACATTTAATATCCATAGGGTCTATATTAGATTTGGGGTAATGATTCGAAAGGAACAAATAATCTGCAAATACAAGTAGTGACTTAATTAGCGATTTTCCTTTATATCTTTTTTCGAATTTCTTAATTTCATCAATGAGATAAATATTTATCTCATTAAAGGAGGTATGTAAATTTTTAAGATTAAAAATCGAGGTCAAGTAGTTTTTCTCTGATACTGTCAGAAATGAATGTTTTTTATTTAACTCTAATAAATCACTAGCTAAATTTGAAACAATACATTTTTTTGCTACATATTTTGAGTACCTAAAAACTCCTTTTTTACGAATATTTTGAAAAGTATTTTCATAATCAAAATAAACACCTATAATAAGTGCGTTAATTGCGATTACATATGCTCCACTTTCAATTGAAGAAATAATATTACGTTGAATCTCCTTTTTATCCTTTACAGATGGATTCTCAAATTTTCCACCCAATATTAATTGAATAAGGTCTTCCTTATGAAACTTTCTTAAATTAATTACATTAAGATTTATCATATCAATAATAATTTACGATTTAAAAAGTTTTCCTGCAACTGAAAGGACTAATTGCGTTTAATATTTATAAGTTAAACTTTCAAAGTCTATATAACTGTAAACAAGTATTTAAAATTATATTTTTTGATAAATAAATATAGGCTTTATTATTTATTTAATTCTATTTTAATCAATCTAAAGATTAAATTACAGACCTATATTTATAATTTTGGAATACTTACTATATGCAAGCATAGATATGACAGAAAAACAACTCCATGAACTAATTGATGAGTTAAATTTAAACCGAGATTCCCCAAGATTTATACTAACTAGAATTGCAGAGCATATCTGTTTTGGAAAGTTTTGGTTAAACCTTCCATGGGAAAAGCAGATTGAATGCTTTGGTTCTAATTTCTATTTAATTGATAGTTCTGATAGTGGTTTTATCGGAATCGTTTCTGCAGGTACTTCAGATATACACGTATTTCTAAAACCTGAATTCAGGGGTAAAGGTATAATGAGTAATTCATTACACGCTACAATTTTACCTCATATGTTTTCTCACATGGAAACAGAAGAACTAAGAATTACAATTGACCAAGCATTTCACGGAAAACATTTTAATAGGGTGGAAAAGTCTGCTCAATTAGCAGGTTTTAAAAATAAAAACACTATAAGTGATCGTATATTTGAATATTTCGCTTTTAAAAATGAATATCAAGAGTTTAAATATTCAATAACTGAAGAAAAATCATTTACTGAAAATGAATTCCGATTTCTTCATAAAAGAATAAATTCAATTAATTCACAACTTCAATATATGAAGGAACGTTATGAGATCTTTTTTTGCGAAAATGAAGAACTTATAACATATATTAAGGATGACATTAGACGTTTTGAAGATGATTATGACAAGAAATTACGTTCACGTTTATAAAAATTAATAGTTGCTCACAGATTTTCTTTCTCCCAATCGTAAACACCCGATTTTTGATTTAGAATAGCTTTTCAAAAGGAAACGGAATAAAAAGCGAAGCGGCTTTATGCCGTAGTCTTTTGAAAACCCGAAGGGCAAAGGGTATTCTAAATCGAAAAATCTTTGTTTAAAGATTGGAGAAAGGCACCAAGTTATTAACACCATATTTGACACCACTATAAAACAAAAAACGCTGTAATTGTTTATATTACAGCGTTTTGTAATTTCAGAAAGTGACCCAGCTGGGATTCGAACTATTTACATATCAAGCTGATTATCAGCATGTATTTAAGCACTTAAATTAATAGGTCTCGCTAGAGTCCCTCTTTGTATTTCAATTTCTAATAGTATAAATATAGAAAATTTTAGAACCATTAGAATTAAATTTCAGAAGAATTTCAGTGAATTTTTCTAAAATAAACTCAAAAACAAAATTAAGCTCAATTGTTATCCATTGTCACTTACATGCCTGCATTTTTCCGGTTTCCATTCACCGTTCCGGTATTTTTCCATACATGAACGGTGAAACTTACGAAGCTCGTCCAGTTCCTCCTGTGGAATAATATCAATTTGCATGATTTGTTCACGTTCATTTTTCAGTTCAAAATATTGAAGAAAGGGACATTCGGCAATCGGTTCACCAAAAGGACAAACGGAGATTGGATTAATCAGGTCTGCATTTTGGCAGATTTTATATGTGTTGATTGACATGGGTTTATATTTTATTGGTTATGATTTCTTAATTTAATTCAAAAAAGAGGCGTGAACTATCACTTACTGCCTCCCAGGGAACGCCAATCCCCCATGCAACAAATAAGAACAGCTCACGCCTGTGCGCGAGCGTCATACCTGTTATTCTTGTTGCATTTTTAAATTTGGCGTTTTTAAGGAAGCAAGAATAAAAAGCTAACGCTTTTTATTTATTCATTTTATCGAAACCCCTGTTCCGATAAAATTACTTAATCATACATCAATTTGACAAAGATATAAAACATCCTGTATTGACTTATTTCTGTATTTAATTAGTTTGATCATTTTCTAGATTTTAACCCATCTTTGTCATCGATCATTTGCTGGAAGATGGCTATCAATTGATTCAGAAACTTGATTTTTTCAATCTTTCTATCTTGGATTTCTAGACGATAATGATAAATATCTTCTTTTATTTCAACATTGAAGATTTGTTCAAAAGCTTCTGCCAACTCAATTATTGAGACGTTTCCATTGTTGACTGAACCTGAATATAAAAGAGCATAAATGATCTCACCCAGATCAATTTTATGGCCTGTCCATTTGAGAGACGATTTGTAATGATTTTGATTGAATCCCAAAGGTTTATCAAGTTTATCCATCTCTTTCCGGATATATTCACTCAGCATTTCATTTGCCATGATTGTAGAAAAAGTATGATCATGCCAGGTGAAGAACTCCTCATCCAACAGATGATGGCTACTTCGAAGTTCCAGCGGTATTTCGATTGTACCTCGGACAAAGTACTTTTCATCCAAGTGTTTAAATCCACATTTGAAGTATTGGACTTTCACTTGTCGTTCTTCCATGTACTCGTTGATTTTGTAAAGCCTTTTTTGAAGGTATCTCCTGATAACAGATGAGTCGGCTTTTTGACATTTACTTTCCAGATCAAAAACAGCTCGGTAGTATAATAATCTACTGTAAACTGACGGTTTGATCTTTTTGAAAAAGTTAATCTCCGATTCTTGGTCAAAAAATCCTTGTTTAATTACCAATTCACGCATTCGATCCAATGCAATTTTACAATGGCCGATTGCATACTCCATTTGTTCCGAATTTTTTTCGGATACATCTTTCATTTTGGAAAGATTACTTTCTAAATCCAAAATGATTTCACAATATGTTTCCATGATGAAAATTAAACGTGTTGATACTTGAGCCTTATTTTAAAAGCCCGTTAATAAACTTCAAAAATCCACGAAATCCTATAACAGTTCAATTTCCCATTTTCACAAACCGATAAATACCAGTACTTTTACATCTTTAAGTATGCACCACCTTTCTTATAGAAAAGAATTATTTGTATTATTAAATCGCCAATCCGATATAGTGCTTAATCCGATAGGGGAAATGGGATTCATTTCCGTTTCGTCCCTCCGTATCCCCTTTACCGTTCCGTGCACCGCTGTTTCCTGTTTTATATCCTACTATATGTGGACGTTGTTTTCAGTTATCCAATCGAGAATCGTCACTCTTTTATATTTTGGTTTTCGACCTATCGTCTTGTACGGAGTATTTTTCGGGCATCTGACAACTAATGGCCTCATTATTGGCCAACTACAGGGCTCAACCCTGTCCAAACTAACATGTGATTCGGTACTATGATCTCGGCAGACGTCTTACAGCAAATCTTTTTCAACCATGTTTCAATATTTGCTTCTGCACACCACTGGTAAGACAAATAACCATCATTCCAACGACCCACATCATTTACACTCCGATTTCCATACAGTTTGCGGACTTTGTTTTATATTGCAAACTCATCCAATCGGATATAATTGATAATGTTTGTGTTTTTCGGGCCATAACCACTCTACTAGCTTCCTTCTGATTCCAATTCGCAATGGGTATCCATGTTCGTGGCTAACAACTAAAAACTATAGTCCCCAATAATAGACTTCCCACGTCAAGTTATTAACCAAGCACGTCGTACAATAAAAAACCCCAGCCTAAGCCAGGGTTTAAATAACCTTTGATAAAAAATCTGATGTAATTCAACAAGTTCAAATTTAACTTGGTATTTAATACTGAAGATTAAAGAACGATTAAAATTTCACACCTCTTGAAGTCTATGCTGGAATAATAACACTTCAATATCAATTATTTACAACCATTGTTTATTCTGAATTTAGTAAGAAAAAGCACTTCTTAATGTTTAAGTTGAAATCCGTTTTGTCAATTTATTCCTGACTGATCTTACTTTCTCTAATTATCCATTTGTTTCCTTTTTTTTCAAGTAGAGCTTGCCCACTTTGAAATCCGACATAAAATTCTACTCTTGCTTTTGTAATCGATTTATTAAAAATAATTCTGTTTACATACGGGTATGTTTCAAGTTGCCAGATACGCCCCCAATAATCATGCAGTATAGGGATATATTGTTTTAGTAATTCAATTTTTCTTTTATTGCTTTGATTTTGAGAAGACTGCAACGTATCGCCTTGTGCTGGGTCCATTGATTCTTTTCCTAAAAAATCATTGATCGATTCTTCGTATTCGTCTGTTAGATAAAGTACATTTTTGCTTTCTGAAGTAATTTGTGGTCTAAAATTACTAATCAGGTTTTTCTTTGAAAAATTCAAATCAACCTCATTAATATTGTTTGAATTGACAATAGAATAGACGATTTGATTTTGTATAACTATATATTCACAATTAAGATTAATGTCATCCACACAAGCCCAACTGCCAATTTTCAATAGGTCATTTGGTTTGTAAAATGTATCGAATACATTGTAAATTGCGGCTATAGTTTCGTTTTGATTAATAAACTCTACTGAATTTGGTTTTACGTTTTTCTGCCATTCAGAAAAGAAATTATCAATAAGTACAGGTTCCATGTGCTTATATGCAAATTCCAAATCTTCGGTAAGTTGTTGTGCGGTATGAACTGGTTGGTAGCTGTCTTCAACAACCTTAAATTTTGATTCTTTGGGAGAAGAACCACAAGAAATAGTTCCAAAAAGTGATATGCCAAGGAGTGATTTAATAATTGTTTTCATGTATTGCTTGTTGACTTAGTATATTACATTTTATCAATTGTTACAAAATTATAGCCTAACGCTTTCAGAAAACCAATAATCTCAGGCAAGGCCAATACCGTATTTTGTCGGCTAGCTTTACATTGATAGTCTGAATCATGAAATACTATGACCTTATTTCCTCCAATGTTTTTCATTACATTACTAACGATCTCGTTAACAGTGACTCCTGGCTTGTAGTCTCCCGAATTCACATCCCACAAAACAATCTTATATCCATATTTCTCCAATTCTTCTTTTTGTGAAGTCGATATGTGACCCCAAGGTGGTCTGAATAATTTCGGGGATACTCCACAAATATTCATAATCAATTGTTCTGTTTGTTGTATTTCCGAATAGATTACCTTAAATGATTTCTTTTTAAGATCAATATGAGTATATGTATGATTAGCAATACAGTGACCTTCTTTAAATATTCGTTCAGCAATCCCTGGATTCTCTTTTATTTTGTTCCCAACTAAAAAGAAGGTTGCTTTTACATCGTTCTCTTTCAGGACATCAAGAATCATTCCCGTGTATAACGGATCTGGACCATCATCAAAAGTTAAAGCGATGCTCTTACTGATTGTATCTATATTTTCAACAGATTGATATTCACAACCGAAACAAAAAAAAATGAGTAATAACGCAAAGCGATGAATCCGGAATGGATGCAATTTATTTTTAGAGAATAATAAAATCATAATGAGCTTATTAGACTATTTGCTGCTTTGAATACCATGAACTCCCAATTGTCATTTTACGATAATATAATTCTTCTTCTGAAAGCAAATTTGAATTTTCATACCATGGCAAGTGTTTAATTAAATAATTACCTCCTGTTCTAAGCGTTTTACCCCATTGTTGTTTCACAGAATTCGCTCTATATAGAGCAAAGGTGGTATCAATATCTGCTTTATATAAGTTTTCTGAAATAGGTTTTTTCCAATATTTTATCTCCCAATCTATTACCTCCGATTTTCTGTGATAATAATCAGGTATGTTATCTATTTGTAGTCCAAATCCGACCTTGTTTATATTGTCATATTTATTTAATACATCCTGAAGAAATTTGATGGCATCCAATGGACAATTTTCTATAGGAAGTACATCCGGATCAGTTAAAATATAAGGTAATCCTCTGAACCATAAATGTATTGACGTATCCCAAAATGCTTTATAACCCAGGTTGACATTGAGTTTGATAACAGTGTGATTGGTTCGGTTATAATAATCTAAAACCAGTGGATATGAAGAGGCATTATCAATAATATAAATATTCTGCATCCTAGCCTTTTCCAGCCAACCAACCAATTTTAGTAAGTGATTAAACCTGTTAAAATTTATAATTATTACCGGAACGTCCCGATAATCAATTTTGCTACCATTCAAATGTTTCAGTATTTTTCTTTTTGCAAATGGAGTCCAGATAAATTGAATCATTTTACTGTAAGTCCGTGCTACTTTACGGTAGTTCGAGAATGGTATTTCATATTGGATAATCATTTTATCTCTTTATGAAATTTATGTCAGTTTTTCTGAAGCATCTTGAAAAGTTCGTCCAATTTCGGAGAAAGAATGATTTCAGTCCTTCGGTTTTTTGCCTTTCCTTCTGGATTATCATTTGTTGCAACCGGAAAATATTCACCTTTGCCTGATGCGGTCAACCGTTTTGGATTTACTGCATATTCTTCATTCAGCATTCGCACAATATTTGTGGCTCGGGCAACACTCAAATCCCAATTGTCTTTATACAAGTTTGTTTTTATGGGCACATTATCCGTATGTCCTTCGATGGCAATGTCAATGTCGCTGTTTTTATTCAACACTTCAGCAAGCTTTTTTATAGCCTGTTTCCCTTTGTCTTCAACAGCTGCACTGCCTGACTTAAAGAGAAGTTTGTCTGTCATTGAAACATAGACTTTCCCGTTTTTCATTTCTACGGAAAGTTCATCGGGCCTAAATCCAAGCAACGCATTTTTTACAATGGAATTCAGGGCATTGGTTATAGAATCTTGTTTTGCCACAATGGCTTCCATTTCTTTCAGTCGTTGTTCCCGCTCCTGAAGCAGGTTTTCTTTCAACTCCAATTCGTTCGATTTTGCCTTTAAATCCTTGTTGAGCTGTGCCAGTTGCGAACCGGATTTGCTTGACAGATCATTGTATTCTCCCTTCAGTTCGGAATACTCATTTTTGATTTTCCTAAGTTTCGTTCCCAAATCAGTGGTGTCCTTTTTTAATTTCTGGGTTTCAGCATACAATGCATCCCGATCTATTTGACTTAATTTATATCTTTTCGATTGAAAGAATTTATCCAATTTGCTATTTGTCTGACAGGACAGAAGCGATAATAAACATACAAGGCATCCAATATATTTTAAAGTCTTCATAGTCTGTATTTTTGTTTAATTATTTGATTGTAGTTTCCCTAATTTAAATGCTTGTAAAAAAACATCCGGGTGCCTCATAAACACCGCGGATGAATCGTTTTAGCTATTGAACAACTATTGAGTATGAACTTTTGATCTCCGCTTATCGCAATTTCACATTACAAGCGCCTATATAATTGCCGTCGTTATACATTTCTATTTTATAAATACCAGCCTTTTGCTTTACTTTTGGTTCATAGGTCATTTCAATTTTTTTTGAAACTTTTATTGCGCCACCGGTAATACTTGCCGTTAAACCCTCATCGCTGTTAACCACTTTATAGGCAATCCCGTTATCTTTTCCATCAATTTGAGTTCCATCGGGTTTTGTTAATTTGAATGAAATATTTTCAATCATTTTTTCAGGAACTATAAATGTTACAATCATTTTTTTTGTTCTTTTGGCTACAACAGTCAATCTATCATTTCTTTTATTGGTTTCAACTAAATAATTATCTGCTCTCATCGAACTTAAAATTTCAAGGTTTGTGGCAAGTTGTTGGTTCTCTTTTTGAAGGGAGGCAATTGTTTCATTCAGGGCATCTTTCTCCGAATTCAATTTCTGTATCGTTTCATTCAGTTGGGAAACCTGATTGTCAAAATCTTTCTTCAATTGAGTTAGTTCTGCGAGTTCGCCTTTTAATTTTTTAATATTCCCATTTTCGCGAACGATCTTATTAAATTGAGCTTCTTTCTCACTTAATTTTTGACTAGTCTCAGCCAATAATTTATCAAGCTCAGTATTCTTGCCACTCAGTGAATTAATCTGGGTTTTGAAACTTTCAATTTCTTTCTGGAGAGCAAGTTTTTCAGAAAGCATCATTTCACTTTTGAGCTTTTCATCATTCAGATTTTTTAACTGCGATCTGTTGACAGTATAAAATATTCCGGTGCTAATAAGTCCAGCAATCAAAATAATAACTGCTATTGCGGTAATTCTTCTCTCTCTTTGCTCTATTGTTTTCATGATTTATTGGTTTAAATGATTGCTCATTTTTAAGCATTTACAAAATCAAAAAATCAATCCAATAGATATACTGGATTGTTTACGACGCAAACATCAATCCCAGTTATTAAATTGAGATTATAACGAAATTAAAATTGGATTAAAATCAGGAAAGAAATGGGATACTGACGGTAACAGTTGTCCCTTTATGAAGCTGAGATTCTATTGTGATTGTTCCACGGTGAATCTGGATGATCTTATCCGTGAGGGAAAGTCCAAGCCCATTGCCAAAAATACTTTTAGCATTTTTTGCTCTAAAAAAGGGTTCAAATATTTTTTCCATGTCAACAGTATCTATGCCTATGCCCCTGTCTGTAAATTTTGCAACAATGTATTTGCCCTTGACAGATAAAAATATTTCCACAGATTTATTAGGTGAAAATTTACAGGCATTGTCCATCAGATTAACGATTGCAGTTTTAAGTAAATGATCATTGCCTAATACTGTTATTTCCATTTCATCCTCAATAGGTTCACTAAATTCGATTAAAATATTGTAGTCTTTTTTTCGCCCGATGAGTTCTGCTCTTGTTTCCCATAAAATCTCGTCAATCCTTAACGGATGAACTGCTATTGCTGAAATATCGGAACTGGCCTTTGCCAGATCGAGCAATCCGTTAGAAAGTGCATTTAGGTTCTTAATATCTTCAAGTATAGATTCCAAAATGCCTTCATATTCCTGATGGGTTCTTGGTTTCATCAGTGAAACTTCTATTTGTCCAGTAATGGAGGTAAGTGGTGTTCGCAATTCATGTGAAGCATTTGAAACAAAACTCCTTTGCATTTCAAATGCAGATTCCAAACGTTCAAGCATTTGGTTAAAAGTGATGGCTAGTTGTGCAATTTCATCGGTTCCATTACCTTCATTTACGCGCATATTCAAGCTGGCAATGGTAATTTTATCCACCTGCTTTACTACATCTGACATGGGTTTGAGGGCTCTGTTTGCATAAATCCGGCCTAAGTAAACCGTCAATCCTATACTAATGAAAAGGCCTATGATAATAATCCATGTCAGGTTATTGAGTTTGCTTCTTCCGTACCTATCCAATGCCGAGGCGATCACTACAAATCGATCATACTTATCAGTATAAAGCAGCCCAATTACCTCATTCTTTCCCTCATGATAGCGAATAATTTTTGACAGTCGTATTTTATCAAGAAGAGGTTTTGAAACAGAAATAGAATCATCATCCAGACTATTATAAATCTGATTGTCTTTATAATCATAGATCATTACCTTTTCATTATAAAGGGCATTGATCGTATTTCTATCAATAATCTTTAGCAGATTGTAATCTACTTCCTTCACTTCTATTAAAAGCTTAGCTGTGGTCAATGCCTTCTTTTCCAATCGGGTGTAGAATTCTGCTTCACGATAATTGGCAGAGAAGTAATAAATGATAAAGGAAAACAGAATCAGTATAAACGTAACAATGTATGTAAATTGGAGTGTGAGTCGTGCGCGTATGTTTAGTTTCATTCTTTTCCAGCTTTTAGAATATAGCCAACACCTGTCTGTGTATGAATAAGTTTTTGTGAAAAATCTTTATCAATTTTCTTTCTGAGAAAATTCACATAAACGTCTATAATGTTTGTCCCTGTATCGAAATTAATATCCCATACCTTTTCTGCTATATCAATTCTCGAAACAACCCTTCCTCTATTTCGAAGCAAATACACCAACAATGCAAATTCCTTTTGGGTAAGATCAATCGTTTTTCCCCCACGAATTACTTCGTAAGTATCCAGGTTAACCTCAACGTCAAGAAACTTAAGTATGTTTCCTCCTGTTTCACCAATAGAAATCCTCTTAAAAAGTGACCGAATACGTGCAAGTAGTTCACGAAACTCAAAAGGTTTTAATAGATAATCGTCTGCTCCAGAATCAAAACCAGAAAGCTTATCTTCTGTTGTTCCCAGTGCAGTGAGCATAATCACAGGAATATTCTGATTACTGCTCCTGATTTCTCTGCACAATTCAAATCCGTTTTTGTAAGGAAGATTTATGTCGAGAATGATCAAATCATAGTCTCCGGCCTCAAACATTCTTTTCCCCATTAAACCGTCAAAAGCAATTTCACAAGTGTATCCATTCTCTTCAAGACCACGTTTGACGAATGAAGCAACCTTCGGTTCATCTTCAACAACAAGTATCCTGTTATTCAGTTGATTCATGGTTTATTTTAAGTCATTGTATTAATACAAAACTAAGATACAATTTGAAGCAAACCCCATCTCTAATGAAATTTTAATCGTTCTTTAATCTTCTGTCCTAGATACGGAGTTAAATTTGAATCAGTTTTAATAAAATTTCACATCATGGAAGAAAAAGAAGAAAAGGAAAGAAATAAATTCTGGAATAAATATGGTTTTCTGGTTGTAATAGGTGGTATTGCTGTTTTTTTCGTATTCCTAAAACTAATAGGGTTTCCAGACTTTTTGATTAAGTAATAAAACTATTTGTGTTCACAGCTTACTTAATATTCATTTTTTAAGGTTTTCTCTAAATTTTGGTTGGCTATTACAAACTAATCACGCATTAATCATTTAGAATACCGTGAGTAGGTACTCACGGTATTTCTAATTTTATCTCATTAATATCGGATTGCTTGATTGAAACAATAAGAAACGCAAATCATGAAAAAGACTAAAATTTCAGGTGTGCCTGCATTCGTTATAGTTTTGATAATACTTATTTTTCTTCTTTCCCTCCTAAGGTTATTTGTGTTCAAAGCATAGATTAATTGAGTTTGCTGATTCCTTTAAATTACTGGCACGCCCGGGATATTAACAATTATTTCAAACAACATAGGCAAGCAAAAGAACAAATGAAAATAGCTATTCTGACGATGGGGACGCAAGGAGACATTCAACCTTATGCAATTTTAGGGCAAGCATTAAAAAATCGAGGTCATCAGGTAACACTTTCAACAGCTAAGAATTTTGAAAAACTCGTAAAATCATACGATATTAATTTTATTCCCGTGGATGCCGACTTTGAAGAATTTATTAACTCGGCAGAAGGTAAGAAAATGATGAAAAATCCTTTTCGTGCTAAAAAGAATTTAAGCATTTGGGTATATCCTATGATTTATAATTCGATGAATGTATTCTACAACTTGTCAAAAGATAGTGACTGCATAATTTATCACATAAAAACAATGGGAGACTATTTTGCTGACCAGTTTCCAGATAAAATGATTAAGGCTAATGTTATTCCTGCAATTCAAGCAACAAAAGAATTTATAAATCCAATTTTTAGTGCATTGCTGTTACCCTCCATTTTTAACAGATTGAGTTATAAACTTTCTGACTTAGGGATAAGTATGATGATGAAACCTGTAAATGAATTTAGAAGGGATGCTGGTCTTTCAGTAAAATTTACAAAACCAGAATTATCTTCAATTTACGGTATTAGTGAATATTTTCTTAAAAAACCCAACGACTATCCAGCAAACAGCCATTTTACCGGTTTCTGGACAAATCCATCTAACAAAGAATTAGATTCAGACATAAAAGATTTTATTAATAAAGGCGAACCCCCATTGGTAATCACATTCGGGAGTATGACTTTTGAAACTAAAATGGACTTACCTAATGCCATACACAGACTCTCTGAAGAATTGAATATTAGAGTAATTGTTGTAAAAGGCTGGGGTTTTAACGACACCCAAAGATTGAAATTAAATCCTGCTGTTAAAGTTATTGATTCTGCTCCTTACGACAAACTATTTCCTTATGTAAAAGCGGTAATTCATCATGGAGGAATTGGAACAATATCCGCTTGTTTAATTGCAGGAAAACCATTTTTTACTTGTCCTGTTTTGTATCCTATGGGCGATCAACATTTTTGGGCAACTATTGCATATAAAAAGGGGATAGCGCTAAAACCAATTGCCTTAAAGAAAATGACTGAAAATATGTTGATTATAAAGGCAAAAGAACTTGTATCAACTGAAAAACTTTACTCAAACAGTGTAAAGTTTTCTGAAATAATTAAAGCCGAAAATGGAGTAGAAAATGCGATTGAGCTAATAGAAAAAGTGGCAACCCGTTTCTGAAGATATAACGATAATTATAGATTTATTAATTATCGTAGTTTGTTCTTTTTTTTATCTTCTGATTTTACACTAAAAGGCTTAAGTCCGTCACCTAAAAATAAACCTATGTTCTATCTTATTCTAATCATCTTTGTTTTGGGTTATATGGCGATTGCTCTTGAACATCCCTTAAAAGTTGATAAAGCTGCGACAGCCTTAATTATTGGAGTTCTGACCTGGACTGTTTACATTCTTAATGTCGAGAGTATTCTGAATATGGGCTTTAGTCCTTCATGGTTAGAACTGGGGAGTCAAGTTAGAAACATAGTTGACCACATAAAACCGGCTCTTTCTGAAACTCAATGGTTAAGTTCAGGATGGGTTGATAAGATAATAATTATCAATGAACCGTATCATTTTGTTGTTGAAGAGCTAGAGCATCATCTGATTGAAATTTCAGAGATTTTGTTTTTTCTGCTTGGTGCTATGACCATTGTAGAAATAATTGATCAGCATGAAGGATTTAAAGTCATAACCGATAAAATTACAACCAGCAATAAAGTAAAGTTACTCTGGATCATAGCAACAATTACGTTTTTCATGTCGGCAGTGTTAGACAACCTGACAACCACAATTGTGATGGTAGCTTTGCTTAAAAAGTTGATTGTTGATCAGAAAACCCGATGGTTTTATGTATCGATGGTTGTTCTTGCCGCCAATTCGGGTGGTGCATGGTCGCCCATTGGTGATGTAACTACCATCATGTTATGGATTGGAGGACAGATTACTGCAATGTCAATTATTGCCAAGGTTATTTTACCAAGTATCGTAAGTATTGTGATCCCTTTAGCCATTGTATCATTTTCTATGAAGGGTTTGGTTGAACGTCCCCTAAAATTGAAACACGAAGTTACATTTACAACTTATCGTGAACGAATAATAGTTTTCTCAACAGGCATTGGTGCTTTACTTTTTGTTCCTGTTTTTAAAACGATTACCCACCTTCCTCCATATATGGGTATGTTGTTTGGCTTGGGTATACTTTGGATTCTTACTGAAATTATTCACCGCTCAAAACCACACGAAGTTACCAGTAAACTTAAAGTTTTCAATATTCTACGGAAAGTAGACACTCCTACGGTATTGTTCTTCCTTGGTATTTTATCGGCAGTTGCCTGTCTGCAATCTGCCGGTCATTTGAATATTATGGCTGGCTGGCTAAACGATCATTTAGGAAATGTTTATCTAATTAACTCAGCTATAGGTATCTTATCTTCGATTGTTGACAATGTACCACTAGTCGCAGGTTCAATGGGAATGTACGACATTGCACTTCCAGGAGCAACCGGTTACAGTGCATTCTTTGTTCAGGATGGAACATTTTGGGAATTACTTGCTTATTGTGCCGGAACCGGAGGAAGTATTTTAATTATCGGATCTGCCGCTGGTGTTGCAGCAATGGGAATCGAGAAGATTGATTTTATCTGGTATTTGAAGAAAATTAGTTTGCTGGCTCTAATCGGTTATATTTCCGGAATAGCAACCTACTATTTGATGTTTGCATAAATAATCAAACAGCATATTCGTAAAACAGGTATGTTAATCAACACTTTGATAGGTATTCAATCACAAACTGATTTAGATATAGTAATCCGGTAAACATTTAAAACATACAATTCATTAATTCAAAACAATAAATAAAATTTGTAAATTTTTCTGCATATCTGATACATTTTCAGATTAATCGATAAAAAAACCAATTCAAAAGAACAATCAATGGAAAATAGAAATGGAAAAGTAGAAAAGGCCGAAATGTCGTTTCTTGATCATCTGGAAGCCTTAAGATGGCATATTATTAAATCAGTAATAGCCATTTGTGTGTTTGCTGTTATTGCATTTATCAAGAAAGACTTTATATTCGACTCGATCATTTTTGCACCCAAAAATTCTGATTTCTGGACTAACCGTATGTTTTCCCTATTAGCTGATTATTTGGGTATTGAAACGTTAAAAATAAATACCCAAGTATTGCAATTAATCAGCATAAGTATGTCTGGGCAGTTTATGGTTCATATTTGGACATCCATTGTATCCGGTTTGATAATTGCAGCTCCATACGTAATATACCAGTTCTGGAGCTTTATTAAACCGGCTCTTTATGAAAATGAGCGGAAACATGCTAATGGAGCCGTTTTTTATATGTCTTTATTGTTTTTTATAGGAATTTTGTTCGGTTTTTATCTGATAGTTCCACTTTCAGTTGATTTTTTAGGGTCGTATAGCATAAGCAGCACAGTAGCTAATCAAATTAATATACTTTCATATATCAGTACTGTAACCTCTATCGTTTTTGCAGCCGGTATTATTTTTGAACTTCCTATGATTGCATATTTCCTCAGTAAAGTTGGAATCTTAACTCCCCAGTTTATGAAAAAATATAGGAAACACTCCTTTATAGTATTGTTAATTATTTCAGCAATTATTACTCCTCCTGACCTTTTTAGTCAGATCATGGTTTGTATCCCTTTGGTTATCCTTTACGAAGTAAGTATTTCTATTTCTCGTCGCGTTCAGAAAGCTAATCTTCTGAAACTCGATGAAATTTAGTAATTTACAATAAAAAATAAACTAGGTCTGACTGAATGAATCATCAATTTCCTGTATACTTTATAATCTGGGAAAAATTGCACTTCAACTGAAAATATTTTTTAGACTATTTTGTACTATTTCTTGAAATAAAACACCTCTGAGTAAGCTTGTAAGGTATTAAAAAAGCTAATATACAATGCAAAAGCAATACTGGCCAAAGGGTTGATCAAAAAGAGAATTGTCCATTAAAAGGATTTGATCTTTCTAATGGACAATTTTGAATAAAATCTATATTGAAAAACTTTCATCCATTTTTCAATAAATTAACGCATTTTATTTTCTCCTGATCTGTTAAACACTACTATTTTTTGATTAACAACCAACTATCGGAGTATCTTGGAAAATCAGTTCTGATTTTCTGAACTCGACTTCGGGCCACAGTTTCATCATCAAATGAGTCGACACAAACTCGATAATAGCCAGTTTCACTATGAAGGATAATTGGCTTGAAGCCTTGTTGAACCCATTCCTGTTTGAACCTATTTGCATTCTCATTACTGCTGAAACTACCAACAATCACGAAAAATTGTTTACTTCCGTAGATTGCCTGATCATCAGACGAAAGCGTAAATTTTTCGCTTTTAACTGAAACTGGTTTTTCTACTGATTCATACATTTTGTCAACTGTTGAATTCTCACTAACAGTAGATTGTGGCGCTGGAACAGAAAACACTTTGGTTTCTGTGGCTATTTCCGTTTTTGGCGCTAAATCCTTACTCTTTTTAGATGATTTGAATACTTTACATCCACTCATAAAAAGAAGCAAGGTGAAAGCAATAATGATTTTTGTTTTCATGGTATTAAGATGTATAAGTTTGTTTCCTAATTAAGAACTGAATGCCGAGTTATAATATCAAATGAATTTAAACATAATGAATTGATTAATAAAACCCTTCTATCTTACAATTTCTTTGAATTTCGCTTCTTTGAAGTATTTAGCAAACTCCATATCTGTCGCTACCTTTTCCTTCAACTCCGGGTTCATTTTAATAGTTGTTTCAAGGCTTTCATACATCAGGTTTTCTTTTTCAGTACGTGCGCCAACAATTGCCTTGAAGTATTCTTTCATGTAGCAACCTTCCCATGTGCAATTTTCCAACGATTTCAATGCACCATTGTTGTCGCCTGCCAGAATTTTAGCCAACCCTGTGTTTGGAGAATCAAAATCGCCGAAATATTTAACCGCTTTTGTGTATTCGCCTTTCATTATACTTAAAATGCCGAGATTATTATTTACAGCGTCACCTGCACCCGAAGCCGCACCAAACATTGTTTCGGCAGTTGCCAGATCGCCAGCTTTCAAAGCACAAACGCCTAAATTATTTTTAATGATTGGCTCGTCATTTTTCAACTTTTCAGCTTGTTCAAACAAAACTTTTGCATCATTATATTTGTCCTGTTTTACCAAAATCATACCAGCGTTATTGTACCCTCTCCAGTCGGTTGAATAAATTTTCATAAATGAATTATAGATTGCCAGTTGCTTATTCAGGTCTTTGGTTAGAGTAGCAGCATAAAGCAATTCAGCGGGATTCAGTTTCGAAGGATCAGAATCGGCCAAAGCAGCAATTTCTTCGTCAGATTTCCCAATCAGGTCGATGCTGGTTGTAAATTTTGAACGACGTAGTTGTGGTAAAATCTCACTGGCTACATCAACAAATGCTCCTGAAAGGTTCTTGATTTCACGTTCACGAACCTCAGGATCGGTATACATTGAAAGTACACGCAGAATTAATTCTTTATCCTGAATATTAGATTTTCCCATCAGTTCTTTAAATCCGTCCCAGTCTTCAGGAGTAAATTTGGTCTTGAATTCGGCTTCAATTTCAGCCTTCTTTAATTCCTTTGTTAGAAATTTTGAAGATGCGTCCTGACGCTGTTGCGCAAGTTTGGTGTTCAAATCCAAGGCTCCATCAGGTGAAGCGTAAGACGAAACCTCCATGCTTTTTAACTGTTTCTTTGGATCTTTCGCTATTGCCTTGTTGTATTCGTTCAACTTGGCAATGTCTCCTTTAGTTAATTCGCTTGGGCGAATTTCTGACTTATTAATCAGGTAAAGAATGTCAGCAGTGTATTCATCAGGGACAATGCGTTGAAATTCATCAATATTTGGATCATATTTTCCGGTAGTGTTTTTTTCACGCTGAACTCCTAATATTGGTATTGGACTATTAATGACAAGCGTTGAAGTTGAGATTACACCTCTTGCCAATTGTATCGGAGCAAAATCAACACTTTTTGCCCCTTGTGATGCGTGAATGCGAAGCTCTAAGTTTGACAAACGCATGGGGTCAGCGTAAGAAATTGCATCTTTATAAGCAAAGCTTCCTCCGCTTGCCAACGTAATTACTTTGTTATTGGCTTTCACCTTTTGTCCCTGAAGCGTCACTGGTTCAAACGATTTTTCTCCTCCTTCGTATTTTAGCACGGGGGTAGCTACCATAGTTACCTTTTTGGCGAAATACTTAGATGGAAATCTACCATCAATTGCCAAATCAACTTTTCCTGCATTTGTTTCCAAAATTTCGGGAGTTGTTTTAAAACTTATTTTATTTGCATTCTTCTTCATTTTCTGCAAACTGGCGCAGCCGGTTAACATCGCTATTGCCAAAACAACAATGGCAAATGATTTTAAGTGTAATCGTTTCATCTTATGAATTTAAAATTATGTTATATTGTTTAATTGAAAATTTACCTCTTAAGAAGGTGTATTATTAGCTCTATTATGGAATAGCGAACGAGTCCACTAATCGTCTTATTTTTTATCGTATAACAAATTAATTTTTAATACATTAAAGCTTACAATTAGGCCAAAATTTTCACACCCTTAATTAAAGGGGAATTAAAACATTATTAAAATCCAATTAAAACAGTCAATTGCTTGATTATCCAATTTTTACTATTATTGCTTAATTTTTTTTTTGCTCTGTATAATTTTGAAATTGAAAAAACACCTTGATTATGGAGGAAATTTGCTCCACGTATCCTGAAATAATATGATTGTTGGGAAAGTGAAAACTTACTCAACACCGAAAAGAAAAAAAAAATGAAAATCGGGATGAAAACGGATAGTCTAAAAATCTTTTTCGAAAACTGACGTTTATAATAGCTCAAACTGCAAATTCTTTAAATGGCAAAACAAACTCCAATATATTATTTGATAAGGCCAATGAGTCGTTTCATGAACAACTCAACAGCCAGCGGTATTGTGCTTTTTATTGCTGCAATGGCAGCGCTGATCATGGCAAATTCTCCTTTGTCTGAGTTTTACAAAAACTTGTGGGAATACAAGTTCACCATTGGGTTCGACAACTTACATATTTCAAAAACCATTAGCCATTGGATAAACGATGGACTGATGGCTATATTTTTTTTCGTCATCGGACTTGAACTTAAACGAGAAGTTCTGGGTGGCGAACTTTCGAACCCTAAAGATGCGATCCTGCCCATATTTGCCGCTTTTGGCGGAATGCTTGTTCCTGCGTCAATCTATCTGCTATTTAATTTTGGCACCGAAACGGAAAGTGGATGGGGTATTCCCATGGCGACAGATATTGCGTTCGCCCTTGGAATCATTTATCTTTTGGGAGATAAAGTACCGCTTTCGCTTAAAATATTTCTGACAGCTTTGGCTATTGCCGACGACCTTGGCGCCGTGTTGGTAATCGCGTTTTTCTACACCTCACAGATTTCGTACACCAGCCTGATGATTGGCGCAGCCTTTTTAGGACTTCTCTATGCCGCAAATAAAATTGGTGTTAGAAACCCAGCCTTTTATGGGATTGTCGGCGTTGCCGGAGTGTGGTTAGCCTTTCTGCTTTCTGGCGTTCATGCAACCATTGCAGGCGTTTTGGCAGCCCTTACAATTCCGGCAAATGTTAGAGTAGATGACATTCTTTTTACCAGAAAACTTAGGCAACTTGCAGTCTCCTTTGAAAATGCAGAAAAGAACCAAATTTCTTTGATCACAAAAGAACAACTTCAAGTTATTGACGATGTTCGAAATTACACGAAAGCTGCCATAACTCCCCTCCAACAAATTGAGTATAGTTTGCACCCAATTGTGGCATTTATTATTTTACCACTCTTCGCATTCGCAAATACTGGAGTCGAATTTCCAGGAAATCCTTCTGAAAGTCTGACTTCAAACATAACACTGGGGATTATTTTTGGATTAATCTTTGGTAAATTCATCGGTATTGTTGGGGTTACAAAACTGGTTGTCTTTTTTAAATTTGCTGGACTTCCACATGGGGCAAGCTGGAAACAGATTTATGGAGTCGCATTGCTTGCCTCAGTTGGGTTTACCATGTCGTTGTTTATTACTGAACTGGCATTTTCAAATCCGGAGCACATTGTTCAGGCCAAGTTCGGAATTCTCATTGCCTCGTTTATTGGAGGATTGTCAGGTTATCTTCTATTAAGATCAAACAGGTAAAATAAAGAATCATTCGCGCATGCCAATGTGCTCGCAGCCGGTTCGTCTCACTCATTCAACCGCTCAAGTTATTCAGCAAAATGAAGAAACCTAAATTAACTGTAGGGTGCGGGGGCAAAATTGCAGCTCTTTTGCAAGCCTTTGGATTGAGCGTTGGCTCGTGGGGGCTTGCAAATGGGCTGCAATGTGCGTGGGCTGTTGCTCGGAGCGTTCCCTAATGCGCCCAAAAGGCGCAATGCGCGTGGGGTAAAAAAAAATTAAAACCTCTTGTAGAGAGGTTTCCAAAAGCATTAATCCGATCTGTCTTTTTATTTTCAGTTATTGTCAAGTCAGCGAAAATGTGTCACAAAGCGGCGTTTGGCTTGCACCTAATCGAGTCACGCGGGGGACTTTCACCCTCACGTTCTCACGGAACCGTGCATGAAACTCTCGCTTCACACGGCTCTTCTTGTTCAATTGACTAAAGTATTGCTACTTTATGGATTTACCAATTGCCAGTGCGGAAAAAGTAAAGGCGTTTCCTTGTACTTCTTCTTCAGCCATATCAAAGCTGCCCTTTTGTAAAGTCCTTTTTCCCATTTTAGCCATTTCAATAGTCTGGAATTAAGCTGATACGAGATTTCGGCAGTGTGGTTCGATGAAAACTTGCAGTAATAATTGATGATGCCCTGAATAATAGGGTGTAACTAAATTGCAATTACTTCCAGTGGTTTTCTTCGTTTGTGAATGTTCAGTTCCCTGAACTTTCCCAACACGCTGTTCTTCGATTTTCGACTCATGAACATACTGGGCATCAGCCACATTTTACTGTTTACCTTAACCTGTGTTGTCACGAGTTGTTGTGTCCCGTTCCAACCTGTCGGCAAGGTTCTCAGAATACGCAATAAATTAATGCAGCTCCCATAAGAAACGCAATTGGTGACAGCAATTGAAAATATAGCGGCTTCAAAATTTCGGCACTTTTAAGTGAATAGGCATGATGCCATTTCCTTGGAATAAAATATAAAACAATAGAAGTCCCCAGCATAAGCCATCCATATACTTTGAATGCAAAAGGGTATTTTGAAAAGTCAGAGTATATTATCAGTCCAATTGCCGGAATAATTCTTAATGTTATTTCTGTGTAATTGATGAAGTTTGTACTTGCCATCTTCCTTAATGTCTCTCGTGCTTTTTTTGGAGCAAATAGCATAAGTAAACCAACACAAATAATAAACAGTCCGAAAAGTATAACTATGTATTTTGCAACTGTTACCATATTAATTGTTCATTTGTTTGCCTTTTGAATTTTAGTCGACCGAAATTTTGTCGGCTTACACGTCACTGTCAACGGAGCCAACCCAATTGTTGCCAACTTAGGAAGGACGGGTAGCTGATGCTAGCACCCAGCCCTTCATTTCTGTCTGGTTAACATCTCAAATATATATCTTTTGTCTGTACGAAAACCCTGTCTGTCAATTTTTTTCTCCGAATGCGCAAAATGCTGTGAAGGGATTTTTTAAAACTGTCAAGTTGCACAAATGCTGAAGTGTGCGAAGTCACAGGCAAGCTCTTTTGCAATTTTGGGTTGTGCGCGGCTTTCGCGCGAATTGCAAATATTACTAATGGCAATAACAACTTAACAAGAGGGAGTTTCAAACTCACCATCGAGAGTTACAACATTACCTAATATTATAACATAAAATTATATTTTTACTTTTCCTAAAGGTCACATTTAAGCTGAAATATTAAACTTTATTTTAGAGGATTTGATTCATAACTATAATGCGATAGTTTCCTTTCCAGAAAATTTAAGGCACAAATAAGTGTCTCTTTTTCTGCCTTTTCGCGTGATTTGAATTTTTTATAATCTTCAATTACAACAATATCACCACTGTCAAGATTAAATTTATTCATGGGATAAACCTTTATTTTAGAATTAAAGCCCAATATTTTATCCAATGTCTCATGATAAATTGGAAGAACTAGAAATCCCAAACCAAAATAGCATAAGAGAGCATCGACAGCACTATTGATACTTGGGTATTCTATACCAAGAGATGTATAAGCCTTATACGACTTTGGATATTCTGCCATGAATTTTTTAATTGTGATCATATCTTTCAGTTTTTAGTTATTCTCTACAATTTTAATTTCTTCCTCACTCAGCCCATACAACCCATACACCATTTGGTCAATCTCTTTGTCGGTTGCATCAATCTGGTGTTTAATTTCCAACGCTTTTTTCGATTCCTGAATGAAATAGGCTTCCCATTCGGCTTTTTGCGAAAGGGTGAGTTTTACTTTGCTCTTTTCAAGCTCTTTTAAAAACTCATTAAACGACAGTTGATACCAGTTTTCAAGTTTAACCGAGAGTTTTTCTAAATTGTATTCGCGCTGTATGTTGCGGGTAAATTTTGAGCAAAGGGTTTGCAGGTCGGCGGTTAATTGTGTACGTTCGGTTGCATATTGCGCAAGCGTAGCCGTCTGTTCTTCGTTTGCATTCGGAACAGGAAAATGCTCGAAATAAACTTTGCGGATTTCGCGTGTACCGCCCTGAAGTTCGGGGCAGTTGTGCCAAATCCAAAGTTTTGTCAACGAAGAATTGAATAACGCAGTTAAGAATAGTAACGAAACAGAATCATCTTGTGCTGTTAGAATAAAGCTTTTATTATTACTATACATTCCGCTTTCATCGTACATAAAAGGGAGGAAAGCTGTTATTTCTGGATAGATGATTTTGGGTCTGGCAAATTCTTCCCAAAATGCACAATTACGCAAATTATAAGGCGTGTCGCCTTTGTCTCCACGTTTTTCAAGCATAGGGTAAAAAGCATCCAAATGCTCCTTTATTGCCGGATAATCGTCTATCCTAATTGGTGCCAATGGAGGATTCTTCTCTTTTATGCCGTTGTGTACATTGATTAAAAATTCACTGTCTGAAATGCCATAAGCGAAAATATCTCTCCCTCGCACCATAGGCTTGATGAGTTCTGAACTTCTGGCATCGGCAGCAATTAGTTTTTGGCGTGTTTCTTCATCAATATAAAAAGCATCATTGTAGCCTGTAAGTATTCCTCTATAAATGTTTATCGGCAAATCCTTCAGTTCAGTGCAGTTCAACTTCATCTGCTCTAACTTCCGGGAATCGTTGTATGGTTGAATACTCCATTCCGCTTCGCCAAACTTTGAGGTTGGATAGTCGTAGAGATTGCCTTCTACCTCTGTCATAAAATCATCGTAATAGGTTTTCTGGTTGAGCGATAAGACTTTTACGTTATCCTTTGGTTCACTCTTTTGAGTAACAAAAATGCAGACATAGGTAGTGGCTTCCTGAAAAAACTGGATGTCTCCAAAGTTCAAGACCTGACGCAAACCCGTTTTCGACAGGAACTTCCGAAGTGGTTTACCATACGCCACCAACATCCATTTGTTGGGCATAATAAACGATTGAATTCCATTCGTTTTAAGCAATTTATAACCACGTTCGGTAAAAATACAATACAGGTCGGCTCCCTTATCGAATGTTTCGTAACCGCAATTCTGAAGTATTTCACTCATTTCACCCATACTTTGCAACTGAACGTAAGGTGGATTCCCAATCACCACATCGAAACCACCGGTATATTCCGGTCGGAAGGCGTGTTCGATCGAGCAGCACATATCCTCGACAAGGGAGCATGCCCCCTTGTTGCTGCTCGCGTCCCCGTTCCCGCTCGTGATCCCGAGTTCGGGTAGCCCGTGCTTTTTACGGTTATCGCGTATATAGGCAATCGCATTATGCAGGTAGTCGTCGTTCGTTACTTCTACTTTTCCGAACTTCTGCGTCCAGAGAGGGTGTTGCGTTACTCCACGGATAGTGGCACTTCTCTCGGACAAGGGGGCATGCCCCCTTGTTGTTGCCGAATACCCTATGCTACCTGGAACCGTATAGCCACGTTCCCGGTTTCTATTCTTCGCACTTACCGACTTCAGTTTTCCTACAATTCCGGGGAGTTCTTCTTCTGTGCAAACCAGCAATAGGTGCATGTGGTCGCCACAGATGTTATATTCCAGAATATTCAGTTTATCTGCAATGGCAATATCCTTTATAGTTTTGGTAATAACTATTTCATCTTGTGCATCGAGCCATTCGGCCTCACCCAATTCAATATGGCAATCGAACATGCGTTGCGAATATCTTGAATTATGAGTTGCCGTAGTTACGTGCCACACTTTTTTCTTTTTCTCCTGAAAGATATGAGGAAACTCTTTCTGCCAGTCAAATGCTTTGTCGCCAGCCACAGTAGGATCGTCAATTAAGGAGTTGCCACATTTAATGTTGTTGCTCAGGTCGTTCAACTTGCGGTTGGGTTGAGCGGTGCGCAGCCATAACGAAAGTTTGGCTATCTCAACGCTCTCTTCGTTCAAATCGACTCCGAAAAGGTTGTTTTCCAGAATGCTTTTTTCGATGTCGCTAAATATGATCGGAACGCCCAGCAGCTTGGCTTGTAATTCGTCAATGTAACGGTGTTCGGTAATTAAAAAGTCGAGCGCCTGATTCAGGAAAGCGCCCGAACCACAAGCCGGGTCGCAAATGGTGAGTTGCAACAACCAGTTCTGATAGGTTTTCAATTTGTCGAGCAAGGCTTGTTTAGTTTTCAGTTGTCGCCTTTTGTCAGTGGCATATTCTTCTTCAACGATCTGAAGTTCGGCTTTCTTTTCCGTGCAGAGTTTTCCAACCGTGTTTTCAACAATGTATTTGGTAATGTATTTCGGGGTGTAAAAAACTCCGTCTTTTTTGCGCTTGGTCTTGGTTTTGTCAATCGCCTCTCCGGCCAATTGCGCATTGATCTCGTCGAGTTCGTTCAGCGAGTTCTCAAAAATATGACCCAGAATATTCACATCAATTTCGCTGGCGAAATCGTATTCCGAAAGTTTATAAGTATGCTTGAACAACAATTCATCGTCGATGAGAATGGTATCAAGTACCTCGTCGGGTTTAAATAAACCTCCATTGTAGGCAAACACATCGTAACGTTTTCCCTTGAAACCAGTGTTAAGGTATTCGAAATATTTTTTAAAGCGTTGGTAAAGTGGTATTTCAACTTCACGCTCCTGCAAGTCTCTCCAATCGTTTAAGATCAAACGCACCGAATTTGGCGGCAGCAAATGACGGTCTTCGGCAAAAAACAAGAACAGAAATCGGTCTAACAGTTTTTGCGATTTCTTGAATAGTGTCAGCGAGTCGAATTGCGGATTGAGTGAAACAAGGTTTTGGTGCAACTCGCGTTTAAAGAGCGAATAATCCTGATACAATTTTTTGGTAATAACATCTTCCTGACTTAACGATTCCTCTTTTACCTTTTTCGGCAGTCCATTTTTAATCGACTCGAACGAAAGGCATAAGTAGAGAATTTCAAAATCGGCTTTCGACAGCGTAAACAAGTTGAACTCGATGTGTTCAATGGCATTGTCGATATAGAAACGAAGCTTCTCGAAGTTGGATGTCACCACATAAACACAACCGGCCTGATTGTTTTTGTAGCCAAAAGCCTGTGTTTCAATTTTGCTTAAATCAGTCGTGTTGGTTCCTTTTAGCTCAATAACCGCTTTTACGCTGTCATTTATGATGATGGCTCCGTCGGCTTTTTTACTGTCTTTGACGTTTTTGTACTCGGTGGTAAGGTTAAAGTTTGGTGTCGGATTTTTGACATATCCAAGAATTTTAACAAACAAGTCGATTAAGAATTCTCCCTGATATTGTTCTTCTTTGCTGTTTCGGATATTCTCCTGAATGTCGGTATTCCCAAAATGAGTTTTAAACTCTTGGTATTTCGCATTGATCAACGCGGAGTCGAGCTGTTTTAGATACTTCTGTTCAACGGTTTTTTGAAAAAGGGCCATTGTTCGTTAGGTTTTTCAGTAAAGCTCAAATATACATAAAAAGGCTAGGGTGCGAGGGCAAAATTGCAGCTCTTTTGAAAATGCAAGGGGGTACATTCATTTAGCCTCTATTCGGCAAAATTGAACCCAATACTGTGCCTATCAGAATTCTTTCCATTTTCTCAAAATTAAAAACCCCAGCCGAAGCCAGGGTTTAAATAACCTTTGTTAAAAAATCTGAATAATTTAACTAATTCAAATTTAACTTGGTATTTAATACTGAAGATTAAAGAACGATTAAAATTTCATAGTTTTTGAAGTCTATGCTTGAATTATAACACTTCAACAATATCAACTATTTAAAACCATTGTTTATTCTGAATTTAGTAAGAAAGACATTTCTTAATGTTTAAGTTGAAATCCGTTTTGTCAATTTATTCCTGGTTGATTTTATTTTCTTTAATTATCCATTTATTTCCTTTTTTTCAAGTAGAGCTTGCCCATTTTGAAAACCGAAATAAAATTCAACTTTTGCTTTTGTGATCGATTTATTAAAAATAATTCTATTTACACACGGACATGTTTCAAGTGCATAATAAAATTTAAACATAGGGACTAAGGTGTAATAATTCGTATTCTATGTAATCCAATAAACCTTAAGAATTGCTTGTTTGCCGAAAAAAACAAACTTACAATCTCCTTTGTCCCTTTCTCCTTTTCTTTATCATCTGCTTTTTGTTCCTAAAACTATTTTTATCCGAATAATTGGGTATCAATCGAAGTAAATCAACTAATATTTTCGAATTTCCCGAATGATTTCTTATATCATTGTCTGATTTGTCCATAGATTGACTTATGCTTTCAGACTTCCCTTGCGATTGATAAAATCTCGGCCTTTCATCAAAATCGGACATCTTAATCGGATGCCGTACCGGATTTCCATTTCCATCAGTTACAAATATTAGATGGCCTTTATTGGCTGGCTTAATTTCAATATGAAATAGCCTTAAAGCGTCTTCGTACATTTTTTTGTTAGTGATAAAATCCATCCGGTTGAGTTCTTTAAATAGACTATCCAGATTTTGTTTCAAGTTCTTGCTGTATGCTGTAAATTTCAAGTTGATCTTTTCTTTTGGATCATCATTGGATAATTGATATTTCTGTTCCAATTCCTTGATGAACTTTTGTACCTTCTCTTTTTCATAGCTGTCTTTGATCTTTTTGCCAGACTGCTTGTCAATCCGGGTGGAGACAATATGAAAATGTACGCGGTCGATATCAGCATGTTTGTACACGAAATACGGTTGGCTTCCATAGCCCAAATATTCCATCAGCCGGTTTATCTCGGTTCTGATTCCTTTTTCTCCCAATCGCACCATGTCATTAATGGTTGGATTAAACGAGATATGCAATCCTTTATTTTTAACCCTTGTATTGGAATCCTCAATGCGCTTAAAAATCTGATTTCGATGCTGGCTGGAGTAAATAAACGGATTGGTTGATGGCGTATTCCGGCTATCGTAAAAAGTAGCTTTACCTTCTTTCACTTTCCTTTCGTTATAAAACAAAGCGTTCTGGGTACTGGCTGCCTGATGAATAACAATGACCATTGTGATTCGATGTTGGTTATTTTCTATGGAATTTGATCCATGTATTTTTGGAGAAGCAAAAAGCACTTTTTGAGCATTTCATAGGAATTATTCAGGGTGCGTTTGTCTTCAGAATCCAGTTGATAGCCAAGATAGGTATTCAGTTTTTTTGCAATCTGGTTCAGGTTAACCCCTATTTTATTCAATTCAAAATCCATTTTACCCATCAATTCTGAAAATTCTTCACTTGCCACGATCCTTTTGATTTCCCTTTTTCGTAAAAGTTTGGCTCTCCCAAAATCACTGATGGTTCGGTAACCTTCCTTCCGGCACCGATCCCGCAGCAATTGCTTTTCCTTTTCGGTCAGACGAATCCGGATTCCTTCTCCCAACTTTTTATCTTCCGGGGTTTCAGGCCTCATAGTTTGCTTATCTGGATTAACGGACTAACTGAATTGGATTTTAACTGGCTTTCTTCAAAGAGGGGAATCATTTTCATTAACCTTTTCAGGTTAGTGGGGAATGCTCCGAAGGATCAGCTTTTGCCGTTTTTGTGGAACAAAAACACATCTTGCATTCCCCTCTTTATTAGATTCCTCACCCCTCTTTGAAGCTTCTTTTCAATCAAAAAGACAGGAAAAACTTTCTTTCATTCTTCCTGTCTTCGGTGTAAATTTCATTACTGAGCAATCGAAAAATCAACTGACTTTTTGCCTTGCCCCCTGCTTTTTGCTTTCCGAATTTTCCTGTTTGGCAGATTCAGATTGCCCTTGCTTTTCCTGCTTGAAATCGGAAAACCCAATTCTCCGGGATGCTGCATCAATCTGAAGTGCGGCAGAAAACCTCTTGTCATCTTTGCCGGTCATGCCTTCAACTGTCACTTTCTTTCCTGCCGCCAGGGTTTCTTTCTGTTCTGCGGATAAATTAGCTCCCTTGATCTTCTCCGGAATCTGAATGTAACTGGAGCGCAATGGGATCATCTCATTCGTTTTGGAATCAATGCTCAGGTAGTAATTATCCTTTTTCCCATCTCGTCCGGTCAGTTCCACCGTTTTTCCCAGATTTTTGTCATTCAGCAAAGCTCCCTTTTCTTCTTTGGTAAACTTGTGCCCCATGTATTCATCAGGGATGTTCAATCGTTGGATTGGATGTACCTTAATTCCAACCGATCCATCCTCATTGCTCTGCAAACGAATTTTGGCCGGAATCCGGTAATCCTCGCCATTGATCTTTGCATTGACAGTGTAGAGTTTGTCCGAACGGAATCCGTTCAAGAAATCGGTCATTTCCTGTTTCTCCATTTTCTGGATCAGGTCGGCTTTAATGCCTACTTTTTCGAGCTTGTCAAACGGAATCTGATCCATGCTCATTCGTGTTTTCTGTTGTTCCATAATTTTTAATTTTAAACGGTTAATCAACTTCAAATACATGTTTCTCCCTGCGGTTTAGTTCTACCAAACCACGAAGGATTTTATATTTTTCTTCCGGGTCACGGATGGCGTCCAACCGGAATACGGGGGTCGTTTTATCGGAGGTGTAAATGATCAGGTTGCCCAGCCCAAACATTCGGTAAATCAAAGGCCTTTCAATCCGGTAATCTTTGATGCGGTAATTTTCTATAAACTCGTGCTTTCTGCTGAATATTCCTGAATAGCATCGAAGTTCTTCAGTGTCGATTTCGTACCTGATACAGTAAACCCGAAGGATTTGGTAAACCAGATTCAGTAGGACAAAAACACTTAAATAAATTGGTAATCTGTAAAGGTGGATTGTCACGCTCTCCGGAATTAAAGGCAATGGAAGATACTGTCTCAACATATCGTCCATAAGAATGATGACAGGGATAGCCAGAAGCGAAAGCACAAATGTTTCCAGATTAAGTATTTGGGATGGCCTGATTTTGATATAAACTGTTTTCTGAATCATGAGGTTTTGTTTTTAGTATTTGATTTTTCATCTTGATCGGACTCAGACCATCGGATGTTGATGGTCCGGATATCGTTTTGGATTTTTGTTCGGTTGCGTTCCAGAACGTCAGGAATATTGTCGAACCGATAAAAATCGGGTATCGGGACAAAGCGTTTTTCTTCTGCCTCCTTTGCTTTCACATCGACGTGGATTAGGCAATTGAAGTACTTTTGTCTTATTTCTTCCCCAAAGTTATCAGCAACCTGACCTACCATATACCCTTGCGGCAGCGTGGCAACCTTGCCTTCCGGAACCAGGTCTTCCAGTTGCGTGGAGAATGTTGCCGATTGAACATTCCGGTTGATATTGAGCGATTGGCGTTCCTGAACGATTTTACCCATTCGGCTTTGGATAAATTTGGCGGTTTCTCCGGCTGCCTGACCGCACAACACATTGCCGATGTTGCTAGTTATGGCGTTGGCCTGCTCTTTCCCGTAATCCCGGATCAGCTGATCGATCGTCTGTACTCCCAGCAACGTCGAAATCCGGTTGCTCCGGGCGGTTGCAATCAAAGTATCGAGTCCCCGGAAGTAGATGGTCGGAAGCTCATCAAAGATCAGCGATGAAGGTTGCTGCCCCTTTTTGTTAATCACCTTCAGCATCCGGGTAATGAAAAGCGAAAGAACAGCGCCATACATTTCTACCCGAAGCGGGTTGTTGGCTAGACACAGGATTTTAGGTTGCTCCGGATTGTTGATGTCAAGTGAAAAATCATTACCGGAACATATCCAGTAAATCTCCGGGCTGATGATCTTGGAAATGGCAATTTTCAAACTTCCCAACTGTCCTTCCAACTGCTCATTGGCCCCGCGTTTGTGGGCACTGATAAACGGGTTGATAATGTTTGCCACATCCTTTTCCTGTTCCAGAACGGCAAACAGATCGTCATAGTCCATCTGGAGAAGTTCAATAGCATGTGGCAGGGTGCAAAACTGTCCGTCTTTGTACTTTTTCAGAAACCAGATTACTGCTGCGAAAAAGGAAACTGCTGATTCAGAAAAGAATTCGCCCTGCTTTCTGATCCACTCCCGGTTCAGGTTATAAAGGATTGTTCTTGAAGATTCAAAGGCATCAATCGGGCTTTCCATCCACTCGGGAGCCAGCGGATTGCACCGGAATGACTTCTGGATATTCTCAAAATTGATCACATAAAACCGGGTTGAGTCTGGCAGCTTTCCACTTTTCTTTGCTTTCAGAAAATGGTTGTAGGTAACCAGAGATAAATCGGGGTACTTAAAATCGTACACGCACATCGAAAACCCCTTTTTCAGGTGCTGCCGGATAAATGGCAGTACTACGGAAAAAGATTTACCAGAACCGGGAGTTCCGATCACCATCGTTGCCCTAAAAGGATTGACAATGTTGATCCAGCCCTGGTGTTCGTTCCCTTTGTGCATGTAAACGGTCGGCAGATTCACTGAATACTCATTCGCTTTCAGGGTTTCTTCCTGCGGAAAACTCTCATTCTCCACGTTAAACCGGTCTTTCATCAGGTTCACGTTGATCAGCTTGGAGATGTTGTCAAAGCCGATGTTAAGCAAAACAAATCCGGCAAAGGTCAGACCTATGTAAACTGCCGGAAACGATTTGAAAACAACCAGACTTCCCCAGTAAAGGATTAACCCCGCTACCGTTTGCCCAACAATGGTTGAAACCAACAGTTCACGGTCTTTGTGGGCTTTGGTTCCAATACACGTAATGGCCAGAAAAACCAAACAAACCACCTTGGACGGATACAGGTTGGTCAGGAACTTCAGGTTCTGCATTTTTTCTATAATTGGATGAAAAGCAGGTATATGTATTCCTTTCAGAACAAAATAATCCAGTTGGGTCAGGTACAGCGATGTGAAAAGTAGTACATAGCTGAAAAACCGAAACCCTTCGTGCAGTTTGACCAGTTCATGTGATTCGTGTTCCATTGTTGGAAGATTAGAAGCTCAGAATATTAGAGTCTTGAATATTATTTCCTGAAATCAGAGTTTCCGGACTTTGAGGATATCCTTGTTCTTCAGGTTGAAACTGAGTTTTCGCCCGGTGTTGCCCAGCGCTTTTTCATTCATCTCAATTTTAAGGATGCGCTGGTCTGGGATGGTCATTTTTTCAATCACAAATACTTCGCGAACGGTCACATCTCCCGGAATGCGCTGAACCTTATTTTGTTGGTACTGCGGAAAAACCTGGTACTCCTGAACATTGGTTGCTTTGGCCTTTTTCTTATCCGTGATCCAGAAATTAAAACTTTCAACATCGTAAGCCATGTTGGTTTTGTTCGTAACCTGAAGTTCAAAGAATAAAGCGTCGTTTTTCAGATGAATGGAGTTGAGCTGAACTTTGATCCCATCTTTCTCCGTCTTACGTTTGCGGAACTTATGACTGTGTTTGTCCAAAACCTGATCGCAAAGGTCTTTCAGCACATGGTCGGGCATCATCTTGCCGGAAAAAGTCATTGCCTTTTGCGATTCAAAGGTTTCAATTGGGTACGTGATCGGGGAATCGTTGCCATAAGTCAATTCGAACGAGTAAATATGATCAGCACAAACCACCGTCAGTGAAGTAGGCTTTTCAAAAGGTTGGTTAGCTTTGATTCGGACCAAATTGGAAAGCTCCGGCACAACTTCAGCCTGAACGATGGAATAATCTCCGGCCTGCACATAGCTGACTTTATCGGGGCAAACCAAATGGCTGGTCTTGGTATCCGATATTTTTAAGACGTTTGAAGTATTTTGAACAGTTTGAGCGCTTACAGAAATTTGAATCAGAGTGCAAAAGAGAATGATTAAAAATGCTTTCATGGTTATTTGGATTTGTTGATTAAATAAACGAGGGTGTTTTTCTTGATGGTGACTTTTTTGATGCGGATCATCTTCAACAAGGATTGTGCTGTTTTATCTGCCGCCTGGATTCCCATATATGTCAATGGGTTATTGCTCACCCCGAACATGGAAGATGTGTTGGCGCTACTGCCCACTTCCTTGGCAACCTTCCGCGAAGCATTGTCCGGGACATACAGGCCGGGAAGTCCGTCCAGATCGCACACCGTCACATCAACGGCGACAAACTTCTCCCCAACCGGTATTTGTTGCACTTCGATCTGAAGGCGTTCATTGCTGACTTCACATGTTCCGTACAGGAACGTGTTGGCAGGGATTTTAACCCCGTTCAGCCAGGCCTCTTCCAGTAGCCGAAGTTTTACACGGTTGCCTGTCAGAACGGTGGTGGTTTCATATACCTCAGCTTCAATAACCGGAATTGCTGTATCTTTTGGTTTAAAGCCTGACTTTCCTTGTTTTTCCAAGGTAGAGTGTTTGTTCTTTTCGGCCTCCAGCTTTTGGTTTATGGAGGTCGTTTCTTTCAGTTTAAAGTTCAGCGAATCGTTCTGTTTGGCCAGTTTGCTGTTTTGCCGGAAAACCTTGTCCAGTTCTTCAATACCGGTCAAGGGAGTCGTTGATAATTCTTTCTTGCTTTCTTTTCCCTGATCACCGGATTCTGCATTCCGGTCTTTTGCTTGGCCATCTTCCAAATCTTCCCTGACTTTCTTCTCTTTTTCACGGATATGTGCCATTAAATCGTTGGAAACATCTGCATTCAGTTCTGGGACCGGGTCTCGCTGGTAGATATGCTTTTTGCCGGAAAGTAACTGTTCTTCCGTGATGGTTTCGTCTGCCGTAGTTTCTTCTGCTGTTGAATCTGCCTCCCCATTGATATTGTAATCATGGGTTGTGGTCATCTCCTTTTTGGAAGAATAGTTGTCCATCTTGTCGTAGATCGCAATGCTTCGGTCAGCATCAGGCAATGTGTAATTGGCCCCCTTGGCCGTTTGCTGCTCTTTTTGCTTTTGTTCTTCCTTTTCTTTCTTCGTTCCTCCGCCCAACACGTAAAATATCAAGACAATAAAGGGGATCAGAACTAGTGGAAGAAAAAGCAGCGGCTTATTTCTTTTCAGGTAACTTTTCATGTATTTCTTGTTTTAATGCGTTTTCAAATGAATCAACAGGCATTTCGAATGAGAGAGATTTTTTGCTTTTCAGGGCTTTATTCAGATCAGGATTTCCTTCACTGACCGGCTGAATGGATTCGTGGGTCAGAACCGGTTTTGGAAAAACAAGGAAAGAAAGCAGGTATATCAGAAATGATATGCACAGGATGATCGTCCACTTTTGTTTCCGTTTGGCCGGGTCGAGCTTTTTATCTTTTTGGTCCAGCCGGTCGATCCATTGATGAAATCGGATAGTTTTGCTGATTCGGTCAATAAGACTTTTGGACTTTTTATCAGCCTTGGTAATCTTTTCCTGATCGGTATTTTCTAGTTGATCTGTATGATTTGAATTCATAATCATTGATTTTTAGTGTTAAAAGGACTTGCGTTTGAGGGTTTCCAGGTCTTTGTTATCGTTGATCAGCCAGTCTTCTATCAGAAAGCCATGTGGGTTATTGTCCGTGCGCGAGATGTTCCTAAGCCGTCCTGAAGTTTCCAGGTTACGGATCGTGATATTGGATTTACGGACAATCCGTTGGCGTCCGAAAAACCGGAACTGGTAAGGATAAGCGGAGAAATCAATCTGTACTGAATCGGTCAGCAGGGTCATACTGATGTCCGAAGCGATAATCTGGTTATAAACATTGTTTTCCTTGTAGGACTGGTATTGCTTCATGGCCGAACCGTCCGCCAGATAAAGGGCTTCACGTGCATTGTTCTCGATGTACTGTTTATCGGGTTCCATCGTAAAGAACAGCTCATGGAAGCGTTTCACATGGTCTTTGGCTTCTGCCGGACGGTTGTCCGTGATGTCGGCACGAAGGGCCAGTAAAAGTGATTTGCCATTGTCCAGCACATAGATTTTCTGGCGTGATCGTTCAACTAAATTCAGTGAACGAATAAAAACAAAGGTGCTGAAACCGATCAGCAGCAGGCTCACGGCCAAAAGGATGTAAACAGTAAACCGGAATTTACGCTGTATATCAAAAATCTTGTTCATCTTTTAGATTGTTGATTTATAATTGATTAATTATTAATGTTTTGGATATTGGGTATTGGATATTCATTATTGAAAGTTTTCTGGTTATTTCATTGCCCCTTTGGTGATCACCATCATGGCAGCGGTTTTCACCATGCGTCCCCCTCCAGATCCGGTTCCTGATGCGCTGACAATCCATGATGCGATTTTGGGGACCATCATCAGTCCTACGATTCCACAAACAGGCACTACCATGTTGGAAACATAGTACAGCGAAGGCTGGTAGATTAGCGAGGTTTTGGTGGCAGCAATCTCGGCATCAAGCACATAAATCAGCACTTCCTGAACCAGTGAGAGGACAATCAAAGCGATGGGCAAATACAGGTTCACATTCACAAACCGGGCGATCCATTGAAGGTAGTTATCCTGAAAACCATCGAATATGGAAATGGCAAACACCAGTGGCCCGAAAATGATCAGCAGCACACAAAAGACGGTTCGCAGAAATGCGATCAGGTAAACCAGCGCTTCAAAAAAGGATTCCAGAAGCTGCCGGACGGAGTCCATAAAATAGAAGTTGATCTGGTGCTGCAAAGCCCTTCCGGAAACAATGTTGTAAGTAGTCAGCAGCAGGTTAACCCCTTTATCCCACAACGAGGCTTCCTTCTCTTCGTTCTCCTGAAAAGAAGGTAAATCAACCGCCAATATGGCATCCTGCTTTTCTTCCAATTTGGCGGCAACAATGTGTTTCTTATCTGCATAGATGGCCTCCGAGAGTTTGGTCAACCCTTTGGTCGGAACCATCAGCAGGTGAACAAACGGGGCCCAAAAGGTGATGACCAGCACCAACGCAAATGGGCGGAGCAATGGCAACAAAGAGATGGGATTGTCAGCAATCAGCTGTTCGTAGATTCGTTTGGAGATATAGAAGAACGCGGCAATACCTCCGATGGCGCGGGCCATACCTGTCAGCAGTTGGGCATTGTCCAGGCCTCCCTGGATCAATACTTCGGTAAACTGGAAAAAGCTTTTGGTACTCATAACTTGTAATAGCATGAATCAAGTTTTAAATGGTTAATGATAAATGATGGTTTGTTAATCCTTCAGGAAAGCATAGGATTGCGGAACATTGGCATTGAACGCCTGAAAGTGCAGTACCTTTCGGTAGGTGTAGTCTGTCTCGCCGATTTGCTTGTTCAACTCTTGTTTGATCTCCTCAAAAGCTTCGAGCTTTTTACCGTGATCGGTCAAAAACAGGTTGACAGAAATAAACCTTGTCAGCAGTTCATCAGCTTCCTTTTGGTAGGTCTGCCTGAGCCATTTACAGTTATCCAGTTTGTCCATGGTATCGATGCTGATATACAGCCGGATAAAACCGGAAGCAATACTGTACACATCGGGAAGCTGATCGGAATTGGCATCAAAGATTTTCTTTTCGATCTCCTTTTGGATTTCCGTATTGTTTTTGATCTGCTGGGTTTCCTCGTGCCTGCTTTTCATCTGAGACTTCTCAAAAAGCCGTTCAGCTATTTTTAGCAAGTTGACTTTCAGTAACCCGGCGTAGCCTTCAGTATCATACACCGGTTCTGCAATTACTTCAATGTAATAGTGTGTCGGCCAGGTGCGGATAAAAACATGTGGCACAGGGATTAACCAGCCTTTGAAGGCAATGAAAGAAAGCGGGTAAGTTCCTTCCATTTCAGGATATGTGCCGTTCCAGGATTTGATGTCAAAGATCTGGGCTTTGAGCTCTTTCCCCGGCAGCAAAGCCGTCAGGGAAAGAAATAGTATGAAAAGTAGTGTTTTCATGGATTTTTGAATGATTGTTTCACTTATAACTTATAATTCATAACTAGTCATAGAGCGTGTAGTAAAAGGCAAACTTCTCGATCTGACCGCTATTAAAACTTCGTTGGTAGGAAGCCCAGGCCAGTTTGTTGTAGAGGTAACAAATGGTTCCGTAGTGCTTTTTCACGTCGGTATAAATCCCGTTGATCGTATCGTACCGTTGCTTGTCGTCCATCATAAACAGGTCGTCTTCCACGATGGTATTCAGGATGGAAGTAACCAGTTGGCGGCTGTCATCCAATACCAGATCAAAGGATTCGACAATCACAGCAGCCTGTCGCGTCGTGAAGTTTTCGTCCTCTACCAGTAAAGGCAGTTTGGTGGTGTAGATGTAAATAATCTTATCCAGCATCTCTTTCGTTTGCTTGATGCGCTTGTAGTCTTTGATCAGGTAGCTTACCTTTTGAAGGCTTGCCAACTTCTTCTGATCAATACCGACCAATTCTGAAGTCAGCCCCTTGATGTCGCCGTTCAGGATTTTGATCAGTACATTGTACCAGTTGATTTCAGAAAGGATTCCTTTTTCCTGATCCCAGAGGGCTTCACGCTGGATACCAGCTCCAACATCGGTTACAGGAGCCTGGGCAAATGTGTTGCTGGTTGGCAGAATGCTGAAGAATGTAATGACCAGAGTAATTAAAAGCGTTGCTTTTGTTGTAATTGTTTTCATGGCTGTAATTGTTAAATTTTTACATGGATTTGAGGATCTCGACAAAGGATTGGCTTTGCACTTCCTGAAGTTTTTTCAGGATCATTTCCTTTTCGCTTTGTTCAGAGGTATAGCAGTAATATTCCGGTTTGCTGACTTCCAGCGCATAAACCTGGGAGTAGCTCCCTAATCCAATAAAGACCTCCTTCAGCTTTCTTCCGGTTGGCAGGTTTTTGTTGATCGAAAGGATCTGCTCTTTCTGGAACTCGGAAAGTCCGAGGGTGTCGCTGATGCTTTGGAACTTGTTCCTGAATTTGCTCATATCAAGCAAAATGCGGGTATCGGCATTGTTGATAATCGCATCGCGGATCACAGGTGAGGAAATCACATCGTCCACTTCCTGCGTAACGACCATCGCCTCGCCAAAGAATTTCCGGATGGTTTTGTAGAAATATTTTATATAACTAGCCATCTGGGGTGTCGCGATTGCTTTCCAGGCCTCCTCGATGCAAATGACCTTTCTAACGCCTTTTAACCGTCTCATTTTCTGCATGAAAATGTCGATAATGATCAGGGTGGCGACCGGGAAAATGACCGGATGCTCCTTAATATTGTCCAATTCGAAGACAATAAAAGGGCAATGAAAAAACTCATCGGTATCCATTTCCTTATTCAACAGGTAGTCATACTCCCCACCCCGGTAGTATTTGCCCAGGATGAAGAAAAACTCATTGGCATTAAACTGGATGGATTGCTCTTCTACCAGCGTAGGAATGTAGTTCTGGCAGAAGTCGTAATATCCGTTAAAGGATCGTTCTGTTGTTCCTTCGAACTCGAAGAATGCAGTGACCGAATGGGCAATCACATCCTTTTCCATCTCCGAAAGGTTCTCCTTGTAAATGGTATAGATCACAGACAAGATCGTCTGTTTGCGTTCGATGTCCAGTTCTTCTTCCAAAATAAAAGGATTGAACGAGATCGGGTTTTCAGTGGTAAACTCAACCATCATGGCCCCGCCCTGCGCTTTAAGCCGTTCATTCAGGTACATCGTTAAAAGTTCGTAGCTCCGGCCAACGTCCAGCAAAACAATGTGGCAGTTTTCGCTTTCTGCATACTGGCGCAGCAAATGGTTGGTGAAAAAGGATTTTCCGGAGCCTGAACCGCCAATAATGATCTTGTTCCGGTTGTGGATCAAATGTTTGTGCATCGGCTCATCAGAGATGTCGATCTTCACAGGGCATCCTTCCAGCCGGTCGGAAAGCCGGATGATAAAATCGGAAGTACTGTTTTTCAGTTCACCTTCGAAGTTGGTCAGGCAACAGGCCTGCGGAACCTGGGTAATAAACAGTTCTGTTTCGGGAAGCTGCGTGGAGAAAGGGACACAGGAGAAAAACAGCATCGGCAGATCATGGGTGTGTTGGTACGGAAAGCAGTTCATCATCGAAAAAGCTGAAGCCGTTTCGCTTTTGTGCTGCTTCAAATCTTTCAGCGACGGATCAAAAAGCATCACATTGAAATGCGTTTTCACGATCTTTTCACCTGATGTCTGTACCTGATCCAGAAAAGATTCAATCAGCCCGGAATTAACCTTGTTTTCTGAAGAGAATTTCGAGAGGCTGAATATTTTCTTGTAGCTGCTTTCCAAAAACCCTTTGATCTCCTGCTGATCGGGAATGTAGATAAACTGGTTGGTGATGTGCGAAAAAGGCAGATGATAGCTGACCGGGTAAACCAGTGAAACCGGCAGGCTGGTCTGTGGATGTTCCGAAGCTGGCCGAAGTTCTGCCGGGATGTGGGAATAATCGCTTAACGAGAGGATTTCAACAAACTGATCCAGCACTTTGAGCCGGTCACGAAAGTCGATACCTCCCAAAGCCGGATGGTTCTCGGTAAAGTTTAGGCTCAAAAAGCGTTCGATCAGTCCCAGGGAATGCTCATCACCAATGGCTTCTTCTTTGGTTATGGGCTGGCAACCGATACCATTTTGGTGAAAGATAGCGATCACATTCCCTCGCAGTTCGTTGATCTTGTCGTACTGCAATTTCTCCAGGTTACGTTCTTTCCGGGAAAAGATCAGGGCTGATTCTAGATAGCTTTTCAGAAGTCCCTTATTCAGCAAACTGATGTAAAAACAGCAGTTGTGCTTTAAATATCGCCTTCCCTCAAAGTGTTTTAAGTAGGAATCGTTCAGGCTGTCTATGCGGTTTTCCTTAGATTCATTTGCTGCGTCTGCTTGTTCCATCGGGTGGAATTCGTCGATCAGAAAAAAGTCCTGCTTATGGATAAAACTTCCGGCTGGTAAAAGGTTGACCATTCGCTGAAACGTATCGTGCAACATGTAGAGCTGTTCGGTGCTGCTGGACAGTACTTCAGGCAGACGAAGCCGAAACCCGATGGTCAGATCCAGGTTGTTGGAGACCTGAACATCGCCGTTAAATCCCATTACCGGAAGAATACTTTCAAGATTTTTGATTTTCATGCTGATCTTTATTTGGAATGTGTTTGATGGATTCGACGTTTGCAGCTAACAAATTGTGGTAGTTTTCGGGCAGTCTGTTTCTTGCCCCAGCCTTCCGGCCCGTACTTTTTCTGGATGGTATTGAGCCGGTAGAGGTATCCGAAAAAGGCCGGAACCCCGATCAGCACTGCCGGGAAAACCCCGGCCAAAATGTAAAGGGCTGAGAAGGTCAGAAAGGAAGCGATGATCCCGTAGAGAGCCCGGAATACCAAAGGGCCGGAAAGCCCTTTGATATACAATCGGGTATCCACCTTTTTGATTGGGTAGGCCTGCATCAGGCAAAGAATGCTTTGATAACCACGCCCACCAAAATCAGGAACAGACAGGCCCCAAACCATCCCATGATGGATTTCTGGGTATCCTGGTCGCCGCTCTGCCATTTAATGTAAACCCGGACTCCGCCGATCAACCCGACCACGGCTCCGATTGCAATAATCAGGTTGGAAACAGGATCGACATACGAACTGACTTCGGCAGTAGCCTGGTCAATACCGGCGGCAGATTGTGCCATAGTCTGATAAATACCCAGAATGAACAGAGCAATAAAGGCTTCTGCCCGTTTAAAGAAAAACTGAACTTTTGTTTTCATGTGGCTTTGAGTTTTTAAAAATTAAAAAATTGGATGTTTTATGACTGAAGCTGGATGTTTTCCAGGATTTCCGGGTGTGATGAAAGATGATCTTCATAAAATTGCTCGACGTTGTAGCCTTCATCAATACCGTTGTCACGGTAGAAATCGACCTTCAGGTCAACGGGCTCGATGTGATTAAAGGGGATCAGTTCTCCGGGGTAATCCAGGGCAGAAACAGAAACGGGTAACAACTGTTCGGGTTGCATTTCTGATTCATCGGCATTTTCAAATAGATTACCGGATGCACGACCTGAACGGCTGATCCAGGCGCGGATAAAAACGGCAGCATAATAGAGGCTGCAAAGAAGAAAAAGCATCGTGATAAATTTGGTCCAGGTGATGGTGTCCAATCCAAACATAAGGCTTCAATTTTAAGGTGAATACTGGGTTGTTTCTGTCCGGTTCTGGCCATGATCAGGCTATGACCATGGATTACTTTTCTCGAAACAGGACACCGCAAAATTGAAGGATCGAAAAACAAGAAACACCCAAGGTGTACCCAAGTTGGGTGTTTTATATGGTTAACCAGATTATGTTTTGATCATTTTATTTGATCTGTTTTGATTGAGTTTGGAGGTAGCTTTGTTAAGCTGAATCTTCAGATTAGTTGCATTTGGTTTTGTTTGATTGAATTTGCGCAAGCCAAATTATTTTCGAAAAGAGGAAGAAAAAACGACAAAAAAGAAAAAGAAAGTCTTTCGCATTGCCGGTCGGGGCAAAAATGCAAGGCTGTTCCGGCAAACTTTTAAAAAACATGATTGAAAAACTACCCAAAGTGGATAAAAAAGCCGGAACACTCGCACTGGCCTTGCAGTTTTATAGTGCGCGAGACTGGCAGGGAGAACGGCTAAATTTGAGCTTTTCTTTTGGGTTTGTCGTAATGGGAAGCAGCTTAAAGCTGGTTGCGACCTGACAAAAGCGTGCAGGCAAAAGGCAAGTGTGGTTACTGCACTGGAATAGAGCGAGTGGATGGGATGAAATGAAGCTTGTTTCCGGCCTTTTTGGTGTGGGTTATGTGTTGGGAAAAGGCTGGGGCAGGCAAAATGGAATTGTGGTTGGGAATCGCGTTAGTGGAAGGTAAGGAACCACTCTTGCCGTGAGGTTATCCGGCTTATGAGCTAAACGAGCGGACTGAGCGACCGACTCCGGTGAGTGATGCGAACCGGGTTAGGGAGCGAAAAAGCGAGTGAAGCGAATGTGCCGGATGGACTAGGGAGAAGGAGTTAATTTTTGGCAATTTCTCAAACTTTAAACAGCCGAAAACCTTAAAAAAAACAGGAAGTGTGGCCAATAACGGAAGAAAGTCAATGCAGGCATGGAATGACCGGAATTGAGCTTTAACCCGGCTTGTGCCACTCTTCCGTGCTGAATCGAGGCTTGTTCGCGCCCGGCGAAGCCACAGCGCGAACAGGCCGCAGAATCACCTAACCAAACAATCGCGAATACCTGATTTTGGGTTTATCCTTGGGTTGTTTTTTCTATGCCCGTTTGTCCTTGGTATCCCTGTCAAAAGCCACTAAATTAAACATCTCACGCATCCTGCTGCGGATTCGGTTGCCATAGATTTCTTCCAGTTCGGAGGCTGAAAGGTTGGTGGTAATATGGGTCATCATCCGTTTGGAGACAAACAAATCGTAGCGGTTTAGCAGGATCTCAGCCATCACGTTGCATTCGTTGCCATAGTATTTTGGGGTTTGTTCCAATCCCAAATCATCGAAACAATACACTTTGGGGATGAAAGGCATATTGGCATATTTGACAATGATCCCTTGCTGTAATGATTGATCACCGCAAACCCATCTTTCTCAAACTCAAAACTGATCTCCCGGGTGGGTTTGATCTG
>CAXXKQ010000030.1:0-42689 GCA_963676535.2 Prolixibacteraceae bacterium
TTCAGTCTATTTCCAAACCCGGCGATGATCAGTTAAGTGTCTTTTCACAGGCTGTTTACAAAAATACGCCATACATCAAAGAGAAAGAAATGTTTTCAAAGGGAGAAGAAGGAAATCCGATCCCATTGCGGGTTGGCGAATCATCTCCCATAAAATATGTTTTTTACGTTATCAAGGAAAACCGGACCTATGATCAGGTTTTGGGTGATATGAGCGAAGGAAATGGCGATTCAACGCTGGTGCTTTTCGGGAAAAAAGTGACGCCAAATCTTCATGCGCTGGCCAAACAATTTGTTTTGCTCGACAATTTTTATGTGGATGGAGAAGTGAGCGCCGATGGCCACAACTGGACGATGGGAGCTTATGGTACGGATTATCTGGAGAAGAACTGGCCAACGAGTTACGGTGGTAGGGGAGGCTCATATCCGGGGGAAGGCATGCGCGAAATAGCCAATAATAAAAATGGATTTTTATGGGATTTCTGTAAGCGCTATGGCGTTTCTTACCGGAGTTACGGAGAATTTATTTCTGATAACAAAACGCCTAGCCTTCCGGTATTGAAGGATCATTTCTGCACAACATACACCGGATGGAACCTGTCTGTTCGTGATACCGTCCGATTTTATCAGTGGAAACGCGAATTTGATGCATTACTTGCTTCCGGAAGTGTTCCGAGATTGAACACTTTGCGTTTTGGAAATGACCATACGGAGGGTTTAAGAGTTGGCAGGCCTACTCCAAAAGCACACGCTGCCGATAATGACCTGGCAGTTGGTCTTTTCGTTGAATATTTAAGTCATTCTTCCATCTGGAATGAGAGTGTGGTGATTATTGTGGAAGATGATGCGCAAAACGGACCCGATCATGTGGATGCACATCGATCAACCACTTATGTTGCCGGGGGATTTGTAAAGCAGGGTTTTGTTGATCACACCATGTATTCAACCTCCTCGGCGCTTCGCACGATAGAGTTGATCTTGGGATTACCACCTATGAGCCAGTATGATGCTGCCGCCGAACCAATGTGGCGGTGTTTCAACAAAACGGCAAACCATCCACCATTCAAGGCAACCGCGAACCTGGTTGATTTAAATTTGAAAACCACTGCGGACAGTAAATTATCAAGATTAAGCGAGACATTCGATTTCAGTCAGGAAGACCGGATTCCGGATGCCCAGTTTAATGAAGTGATCTGGGCTGCCATTCACGGACTTAACAGTACTTGTCCGGCACCTGTTCATGCGGCATTCTTTACGGTTGAGACAGAAGATGAAGACGATTGATTTTATTAGTGAGGGCCTGACTTTAAGTCAGGCTCTCACTTTGCTTTGGTTATCTATTTCAAACCTGCAATCTGCTCTTCCAATACCTTAATTTTTGCTTCGGCATCGGCCTGTTTGGCACGTTCAACAGCCACAACCCGACTTTTTAACTTATTCTTCTTGATTTGATTTTCACTTCGTCTATCTGATGAACTTCAACGTCAATACATTCAATATTCTCTCGGTTGAAAAGGACAATATTAACCCCACCCTTTTCTAATGAACTATTAAACTGAATTCCGTCAGCCTCAATTTTGAAGCGTATATACTCACAAATAAACTGCGTAGGAATATATTCCAATTCAGAGTCATATCGACGTAATGGTCTCGATAAGTCTCTGCTAATTGCATCCATAATCAGTTTTTGTTTTGTGAAGCTAACTATCTGTCCCTCTTGATTAAACGGACTTTGTTTTCGCGTAAAATCCACGAGGTTTAATTCAAAATTATCCCCTATTTGAAATACTCCAATGGTAATATTATCCAAGAAAGTAGCTCTGGTTTCATAAAGCGCTGTCTCTAATGTTTTACTGAGATATAAATATGGAATACCTTGAGGATTAGCTCTTCCAGCTGTCGATATAATTCTATCGGGTGTCCCCATTTCTTCTTTTTTGTATGGTGTTATTTGCCCATTTTGGTTAATTCTTGCACGAAAGAGAAGTTGGCGAGAATCCATTTTTGCAGAAACCCCGAACATAGAATTCCAGTTAAGTCCGGTCATTTCATCAATATCAGTAAGAAAACGACATTCCCATTTTAAATCTTCCTTGAGCGTTGACCAAAAAGAAAGAATTCCAACAATCTCATCAATATAAGAGACTGATATTTGTAAATTCAGGCCATTATTGATCAGCATCAAGTCCTGATCTAAGCCAGTTGCAGTTGAAAAGTCAATTCCTGAAACTACTTTTGTTCCAATCTCAGCTGAAGTGAAAAGATCCCAATCTTCTTGAATAATTTCAATTATCGCTTTCTGACCCGATTCACTGTGCTTGAAAATAGATACGAATTCCAAGAAAAAATCCAATAACTCATCAATTTCAATTAAATGTCCTTCTTCTGAGCAACATTCACACACACCATATTCAGTGGATGTTGCAACTATAAATTGCTTGATTTCATTGTCGTTAAAACATTGATCGCAAACTTTCATAGATTATTGAATTATTGGGAAAGAATAGAATTCATTAATTCCAAATGGTTCTTTATAGAAATTTTCTTCAAAACTCCCAACCCTGGATATTGCCCATTTCTATAATAACCTGTCAATTCAGCAATTGAATCGTTTGAAAAAGGAATTCGCTCAAAGAATTGCACTGCTTTCTCTGCGGCTTCCCCAAACTTCCCCTGAATATTTGTGTTATCATCATTAGTATCTGATACAAAGTGCCTTACCCATATTTCATCAGAATTTTTTTCGTATGTTAGATGAATAGCAACCGCATAAGGAAGTCTTCCTCCCTCTAAAAAGTCGCTTGTTAATACAGTATAATCTCCTAATCCCTGGTATTTGTCTTCTATGTCATAATACCTATGTTCCTCTGTAAATTTCTCCTCTAGTATACCAACATAATCAGAGTTTTTCTTTTGTGGTTTAAAGTTATCATCAAGCCGGATAACATCTTTTCCTAACCTTTGTAGTTTCCTCTTTAATGAACGATTATCATTACTAATTAAAACCTTAGTGACTTCAGGTAAATTTATCAATTCTTCAAAGTCTGGATTATTTGAATCCACACTATCCTGACAGATCAGCATAACATGATTGTAATCTTTAACTTGAATTTGTCTTATAATTCCTTTGCTATTGCTATTTACGATGTATGCTGGAATCCATAAAACCTTATCTTCAAGCAATTGTTCCAGCTCTATTTCAATCGTTTTTGTATTGCGAATAAGCTCACCCACCTGAGGATTTAAAACCAAAGCATAATTTATTTTCTTTTCCTGCAGTTTTTTTAAGGCTATCTTCATACTGTTAAAACTGCTTTTAACAGGTTCAATAATTGGGAATACCTTACAATTATCACTGTATTTTTCTGCAAATTCTCTTAGTGCCAAAAGTTCAAATTGCTTGCCTCTCAGGTAGGGATAATACATGATAATCAGAGTTTAATGGGTTGATTCAATTTTAAGCTTAGTTCTTGATAATCCTTTTGACTAATTTTTAGACTTAAACACAATTGTCTAAGCTCTTTATAAAAACTTTGAAGTAACTGAGTATTTGACGCTCTTTTTTTAAGTTCCGTAATAAACAGACTATTTAACTCCCTATTAGGAATTTGTTTCATCAAAAAGGCACATTCGTCAAACATTTGAAAATTACTGACACATGGTAACTGCCCAAAATACGCAGTGATTAGATTTTTATATTCCTGTGTCCTAAGGCTTTTAATTAAAACACCTGCATTAATTTCTTCAGAAACAATAGCTTTCCTTACTTCCTCCATTTTAAAGGAATTACCATGTTTTATGATTGCAATTACCCCAATTTTCTTGTCAGTTCCTAAATACTTTCCAATTAATGATTCGTGGGTTACGATATAACACTCTTTGAAAATCTTAGTGTAATCATTCAGCTGCCCAACTAACCTTTTTTCGGAATCAAGTTCAGTTTTTATTTCAAAAGCCTTACTCGTTCCATTAAACAACACCATATCAGCTACCGAATTACCAACTTTGAATTCATTGATTACAACCGTATTTTCTGTGCCGTATTTCTTAAGAAGTAATTCGTTTATAAGCTCATTTTTATAAATATACTCACAGCGGTATTCCTTCTTCAAGGAATTGTAAGCGTATCTAATATACTCAGAGTATGTTGTAAAGTTCTTTCCGATTTTATTACTATCGTATCGTTCTATTTTTTTATTGATAAAATCGAAATCTTCATTTTTCAGCAAACGAGCAAAAGAAGTGCTAGAAAAGATATTTGCGTAGCTTCTCATTCTTTCCTTTTGTCCATTTGTGATCGAATGTTTCATACCTTAAAAGTCATAAAATGTAATGGTTATAATAATCAAACAATTATCAAATATACAATATTTTACTAGGTGTAGTTGTATTAATCATTCATTTTTGCATATCTAGCACATAAGTAAAAAGGGATTTCAATCTTTGATAAAAATTGAAATCCCTTTACTAAAAACGTATCAAACGAATTAATTCTTCCGATTGCTATGTTTTTATTTTAAACTCGAAATCTGCTCTTCCAGAACTTTAATCTTAGCTTCAGCATCGGCCTGTTTGGCGCGTTCAACGGCGACTACCGCTTCGGGAGCGCTGCTCACAAAACGTTCATTGCTCAGTTTTTTCAGTACCGAGTTCAGGAAACCTTTGGTATAATCTAGTTCAGCCTGAATTTTTTTCAGTTCTTCTTCCTCATTTCGTGTAACTGCAACTATTGGTGCAAAAGAAGTGATGTTTAAATTGCCGGAACCTGGAGAACTTGCAATATTTAGGCCGGTTATATAGAAAGTCGAAGATCCTACAATAAACGAAGGTGCATCAATTCCTTCTGTCAATTCTTTTATAGAAGAAATATTTCCCATTTTATTAATAATACTATTAAAGGTACTAACGTAACCTTTTTCTCCAGCTTTTATAGCGATTTCAATCTGAACGATATTCTTGATACCGCATTTTATCCGAAGATTGCGCAGTCCGGCAATAGCTTCTTTCACATCTTCAAACTGCGCAATTAAAGTTTCATCGTAACCGGTCGATTTTGGCCATGAACTGATCATGATACTTTCGCCTTTTTTGCGTTCTGCAAGCAATTGCCAGATTTCTTCACTCACGAAAGGCATAAACGGATGCAGGAACCTTAATACTTCGTCAAAAATATCGATCAGTTCCTCATAAGTTTTTCCGTCAATAGGTTGCTGGTAGGCAGGTTTCACCATTTCGAGCAACCATCCGGAGAACTCGTCGCGAACGGTGGTGTAAACGTTCATTAAAGCATCCGAAATGCGGAATTTATCGAAATGATCGTCGGTCTGCTCAACAATCTGGCTGAATTTTTCGTGAAACCAGCTAATGGCTAATTTCGAATGTTCTGGCTGTGGAAGTTTAGCATCCACTTCCCAACCGTTTACAAGTCGGAAGGAGTTCCAGATTTTGGTCACAAACCCGGCACCTTGTTGCGGCAAACTTTCGTCGAACAGCAAATCGCCACCGGCAGGTGAGCAAAGCAACATGCCCACGCGAACGCCATCGGCCCCATACGTGGCAATCAGATCAAGCGGATCAGGCGAATTTCCCAGCGATTTCGACATTTTGCGACGTTGTTTGTCGCGCACCATTCCAGTAAAATACACGTTTTTGAACGGAAATTGCTGCCGATATTCGTATCCGGTGATGATCATACGAGCCACCCAGAAGAAAATAATATCCGGAGCAGTTACCAGATCATTGGTTGGATAATAATAATTGATTTCGTTGTTATCGGGTTTGCAAACACCATCGAAAACGGAAATGGGCCACAACCAGCTGGAGAACCAGGTATCGAGCACATCTTCGTCCTGATGCAGAGTGAAGCCTCCCCTATCCCCTCCGAGGGAGGGGAACTTTTTGAGTACTAATTCGCGGGCTTTTTCCTCATTTTCTGCAACCACAAATCCGTAGTTGTTTTCTCCCTCCCCGGAGGGGAGGGTTGGGGAGGGGCTGATATACCACACCGGAATTCGGTGTCCCCACCACAACTGACGGCTGATGCACCAGTCTTTGATGTTTTCCATCCAGTGACGGTAGGTATTTTTAAATTTCGGCGGATAAAACTGAATGGTATCATCCATTACATTTTTGAGTGCCGGTTTTACCAAATCTTCCATTTTCAGGAACCACTGTGCCGACAATTTGGGTTCAATCGGAACATGTGTACGTTCTGAGAAACCAACTTTATTGTTGTAATCTTCAACTTTGGCTACATTTCCAGCGGCCTCCAGATCAACCATAATCTTTTCGCGAACGGCAAAGCGATCTTCGCCGACAAACATTCCGGCTGCATCGCTCATGGTGCCATTTTCGTTGAAAATGTCGATGCTTGGCAAATTGAAGCGCAGCCCGATTTCATAGTCGTTGACATCGTGCGCCGGTGTAATTTTTAGGCAGCCGGTACCAAATTCCATATCCACATATTCGTCTGCAATAATCGGAATGGAGCGGTTGATCAACGGGACCAAAACACGTTTGCCCTTCAGGTGGGTGAATCGTGGATCGTTTGGATTCACACAAACGGCGGTATCTCCCAAAATCGTTTCAGGACGGGTGGTTGCAATGGTGACGAAGGCCCCCTCAACTCCCCCGGAGGGGGAGTTTTTTAGCTCATCCTTAATTGATTGGATAACTGAATTAATGTTTCCTAAAACTTCTTCGTTGGTAAACCTGATAACCTGATAACCTAATTCATTCAGGATTTCTGTTTTTATTCTATCTAATTCCAGAACTTCAGGATTCTGGTGATAGCCACCGTCAACTTCAATGACAAGATTTTTTGAAAGACAAACGAAATCAACAATGATGTCATCGATAATATGCTGTCTCCTGAATTTTTCTCCAAATTGGTTTCCGCGAAGAACCTCCCACAAAACACTTTCAGCCTCGGTTGAAAAGCGGCGCAAATCCTTTGCATTCTTTCTCAGCAACTCATATTCAGATTTCCGCGCTGTTTTGAATTGGGGTTTCCTTTCTCCCCCCTTGGGGGGACTAAGGGGGGCTGTGTCTTCTATTTTATATTTCAGGTAATACAATTTCGATTGCATTTCGCGGAAAATCACTTCTTCGTCAGACAACGCCGTTTTCGCGGCCGGATCCCAGTTTACCATACGAACACCGCGATAGATCAGTCCTTTGTCGTACAAATCGACAAATGTTTTAATCACCGATTGGCTGCGTACCTCGTCCATGGTGAAGGCGGTACGGTCCCAGTCGCACGAAGCGCCCAGTTTTTTCAACTGTTCCAGAATAATTCCGCCATGTTTGTGGGTCCATTCCCAGGCATGACTGAGAAATTCGTCACGGCTCAAATCGAATTTGGAGATTCCGGCATCCTTCAGCTTGTTCACCACCTTGGCCTCAGTAGCAATCGAAGCATGATCGGTTCCGGGAACCCAGCAGGCATTCTTGCCCAACATACGGGCGCGACGGGTTAAAATATCCTGAATGGTATTGTTAAGCATGTGTCCCATGTGCAACACGCCGGTGACGTTTGGTGGCGGAATAACGATCGTATAAGGTTCACGTTCATCGGGTTCAGAATGGAAGAATTTGTTCTCCATCCAGTACTGGTACCATTTGTCTTCTACTTCGGCGGGGTTGTATTTGCTGGGGATTTCCATGATTTTTATTTATGCTTTTAAACGAAGCATCAAAAATAGGAAAAATAACTTCGTTGACAGAATAATTGCAGCAGACAAAAACGAAAAAGCCGGAACATCCATTTCCGGCTTATCAAACCTTTTAAAAGCAAAACCCCGCTTGCGGCGGGGTTTCTTCAGGATTACAGTACTGTTTGAACATCGTGGTATGGAAGTCCAAAGGCTTCAGCAACGCCCTGATAAACGACTTTCCCGTTAACAACATTCAATCCTTTTCTCAAAGGTTCACTTTCAGTACAAGCTTTTTTCCAGCCTTTGTTTGCAACCTGTATAGCGTAAGGTAAAGTTGCATTGGTCAATGCCAGTGTCGAAGTGCGTGGCACAGCGCCCGGCATATTGGCAACACAATAATGAATCACATGGTCAATTACAAACGTAGGATGATCGTGCGTTGTGGGAACAGTTGTTTCGAAACACCCGCCCTGATCAACGGCTACGTCAACCAATACAGTTCCCGGTTTCATGGTTGGAATCATGTCGCGGGTAACCAATTTTGGAGCAACAGCTCCCGGAATTAAAACCGCACCAATAATCACATCCGAGTTACGAACCATCTCACGGATGTTATATTCGTTGCTCATCAAGGTTTTTACATTGGCAGGCATAATATCGTCGAGGTAACGCAGGCGCTTCAGACTAACATCAATGATAGTCACATCGGCACCCAATCCACCTGCCATTTTAGCAGCTTCGGTTCCTACGATTCCACCACCAATAATCAGCACTTTTGCTGGTGGAACTCCGGGAACTCCGCCCAGTAAAACACCATATCCACCGAATGTTTTCTCCAGATATTTAGCTCCTTCCTGAATCGACATGCGACCTGCCACTTCCGACATCGGAACAAGCAATGGCAGCGAACGGTCGGGCATTTCAACGGTTTCGTAAGCCAGACAGATCGATCCGCTTTCGATCATGGCTTTAGTGAGTGGCTCGTACGATGCGAAATGAAAATAGGTAAATAAGATCTGACCTTCTTTGATCAATTTATATTCTGACTCGATCGGTTCTTTTACTTTCATAATCATTTCTGCCACAGCATAAACTTCTTCGATGGTTGGAAGAATGGTTGCCCCGGCATGAATATAATCTTCGTCACTAAATCCACTTCCCATCCCGGCAGTTGACTGCATAAAAACGGTATGACCACTTTTCACCATCTCTGCTGCACCAGCAGGTGTTAAAGCAACGCGATTTTCGTTGTTTTTAATCTCTTTTGGAACTCCAATAATCATTGTTGTAGTATTTTATTGTTTTCTAAAGGCCCGAAATTAGCCTATTCGAACCTCGGAAAACATGATAAAATACAATGAATTGGTTTCTGTGCGAAAACCTGTCATACAAATCCGAATCAATATGCAGCAAATCGGGCTTTCGATCTTTTAATTTGAAAGTTATTGTGCTGTTAAGATTTCACATTAATCTAAAACGGAAAATTTTAATTTAAGATTGATAATTGTATATTTGCCGGCTTTACAGATAATATTTTCTACAAACATGCCAAATACATCGGAACGAGGTAATTTGATGCCGGATTCGCCCATCCGGAAGCTGGTTCCTTTGGCTGATAAGGCCAAGGAAAAAGGAAGAAAGGTGTTTCACCTCAACATCGGGCAACCTGACTTACCAACGCCGCAAAACGCGCTGGATGCCATCCGTAATATTGACCGTAAAATTCTGGAGTATTCTCCCAGTGAAGGAATCAAATCATTCCGCGAAAAACTCGCGGCGTACTATCATACTTTCAAAATCGACGTTACTGCCGATGATATCATCATTACAACAGGAGGTTCCGAAGCAGTTACCTTTGCATTCCTGGCTTGTTTAGATCCGGGCGACGAAATCATTGTTCCGGAACCGGCCTATGCCAATTACACCGCATTTGCAATCCTGGCTGGCGCTGTAATTAAATCAATCCCCTCGAAAATTGATGAAGGTTTTGCGTTACCTCCACTTGAAGAATTCGAAAAGCTGATTACTTCACGAACCAAGGGAATTCTGATCTGCAACCCGAATAATCCAACCGGATATTTATATAACCGCAGCGAAATGAGCCAGATTCGGGATATGGTAAAAAAATACGATCTGTATTTATTCTCTGACGAAGTATATCGCGAGTTCTGCTATACCGGTGCACCTTACATTTCGGCTTTTCACCTCGAAGGAATTGAGCAAAACGTAGTGTTGATCGACTCGGTCTCTAAACGCTACAGCGAATGCGGTTTACGCATTGGTGCTTTGATTACAAAGAATAAAGCCTTAAAGAAGAATGTGATGAAGTTTTGCCAGGCCCGTTTAAGCCCGCCACTGATTGGGCAAATTGCTGCCGAAGCTTCGCTCGAAAACAATAAAGAATATATGCACGACACTTATGATGAATATGTAGAACGCCGAAAATTCCTTGTCGACGGGCTAAACCGCATCAACGGTGTTTATTCTCCAATCCCGATGGGTGCATTTTATACCGTTGCCCGGCTTCCTGTTGACGATGCCGATTCGTTTTGCGCCTGGTTGTTGAGCGATTTTGAATACGAAAATCAAACCATTTTCATGGCGCCTGCCTCAGGCTTTTACACCACCCCGGGCTATGGAAAAGATGAGGTTCGAATTGCGTATGTACTCAAAAAAGAAGATTTGGCCACTTCCCTGAAAATTCTGGAAGAAGCATTGAAAGTTTACCCCGGAAGTAAAGTAAGGCAAACAGTAATCTTGGAACAGGAATAACAATTTAGAATACCAGAAATAATGAAAAGCGTTCGGAAGGAATTTCCGGACGCTTTTTTTATGCGGCAGGAGTTTCAATGAAGAGGTCGTTTTGCTGCAAAGTGTTGCCCAGACTTTCAGGAGCGTGCTTGTGTCGCTGCAACATATTGCCCGGAGTTTTAGACCGCTATTTGCACAGGTCACAGGAGGTGATACGGTTTTTAATGGTATTTTATCAGCAATACAATAACAAAAAAAGGGCTATAACGTTTGGCGTGGTGATAACACAAGTCCGAAGGACTTTACTGTAAGTGGAACTACGGATAAAACTGCGATGAAAGAAACAAACTAGTGTTGTGTTGACAACCTTTTGACGGAGCGCCATGCCAAACTTATTTCGGCATCTCTTAACCAGAACGAGACCCAAAAATAAATTCGGGTAACTGGGACTTGACAAAATCGAGTTAACGCAACACTGTATTTTCTCTGCCGGCTTTCCGAAGTACTTTTTCTTGTAGCACGAACATCAGTTTTTAAATATTCGTATCCTTCAAAATCACATCGTGCGCGCCGCCTTCGATGATACTGGTAGACGACACCAGCGTAATTTTAGCATTTTTCTCCAGTTCAGGAATGCTTAACGCACCGCAACTGCACATGGTTGATACGATTTTCCCGAGGGTAATGTCGAGATTGTCTTTCAGTTTTCCGGCATAAGGCACATAGCTGTCAACACCTTCCTCAAATTTAAGCGTTTCGCTGCCGCCCATGTCGTAACGCTGCCAGTTGCGTGCGCGGTTTGAGCCTTCGCCCCAATATTCTTTCACGTAATTGTTTCCAACTTCCAACTTTTTGGTCGGACTTTCGTCAAATCGGGCAAAATAGCGGCCCATCATAATGAAATCGGCACCCATTGCCAGGGCCAATACCATGTGGTAATCCTGCACGATGCCACCATCGGAGCAAATCGGGACATAAATGCCTGTCTTGTTGAAATATTCGTTGCGGGCTTCAGCTACTTCGATCAACGAGGTTGCCTGTCCCCGGCCAATTCCTTTTTGCTCGCGGGTGATGCAGATAGAGCCACCTCCAATTCCTACTTTCACGAAATCGGCCCCGGCTTCAACCAGGTATAGAAAGCCATCTTTGTCGACCACATTACCTGCACCAACTTTAACTTTTCCGTCGTACTTGTTTTTAATGAATTTGATAGTTTCAGCCTGCCATTCGGAAAAGCCGTCGGAAGAATCGATACAAAGAATATCGGCTCCTGCTTCCACCAATTGAGGAACCCGTTCGGTGTAATCGCGGGTATTGATTCCGGCACCAACCAGTAATTTTTTATTGACATCGAGCAATTCGTTTGGGTTTTCCTTGTGCTCGTCGTAGTCTTTGCGGAATACAAAATATTGCAGGTTCTGGTCCTTATCGATAATGGGGAGTGTATTCAATTTGTTCTCCCAAATGATGTCGTTGGCTTCGGTTAGTGAAATTCCCAATTCTCCGGTTACCAGTTTGGCGAAAGGCGTCATGAATTCGCTGATCCGGGTGTCCAGACTATCTTTGTTTTCGCGGTAGTCGCGGCTGGTCACAATACCCAGCAATTTGCCGTTTGAAGTGCCATCAGCGGTAATTCCGATAGTTGAATGGCCTATCTGGGCTTTCAGTCTCAATACATCTTTTAAAGTGTGATCAGGAGTTAAGTTGGCATCGCTGACCACGAAGCCAGCTTTAAACTTTTTCACTTTACGCACCATTTCGCATTGCGACTCGATGGGCTGAGACCCGAAGATAAAAGAAAGTCCACCGTTTTTGGCCAGGGCTATTGCCATTTTATGGTCAGAAACCGACTGCATAATGGCAGAAACAAACGGAATGTTCAATTCCAGATCAGGCGCTGAACCTTTCCGGAACCTGACGAGCGGTGTTTTTAATGAAACATTTTGCGGGTAACACGCTTTGGTGGTTAATCCGGGAATCAAAAGATATTCATTGAAAGTTCTGGAAACATGATTAAAATACCGGGCCATATAATTGTCTTTAAAAAGTAAAAAACTGCACAAATTTAAATAAAAACAGTTGGTCGGTCAAGGCGTTTAATATTCTCCTTTCTGAAAGGCTGTTCCGGTGAAAAAGGCAATCTTGGTTCCTTGTTCGTTGGTAATATCAACGGAATAGGTAGACAAAGTTTTGCCTGAATTAACCTCTTTGGCCGAAGCAGTAAGCTTGCCCGACGAAATGCCACGAAAGAAACTGATGCTGGCATTTGATGCAACAGCAATTCTTCCGTACGAATTGGAGGCTGCTGCAAAAGCGAAATCGGCCAGGGTAAACAGGGCCCCTCCTTGTATAATATCAACTCCATTCAGGTGTTTATCCTGAACGGTCATTTCAGCAACGGCTTCACCTTTCCCGATCGAGACCAGACGGATATCATTTAACTCGGCAAAGCGGTCATTCTTCAGGATTTCTTCCAGCTTTTTTATGAGGTTTTCCATTGTAAAAAATATTATTCAAAAAAAACGAATAAAAAAAGCGGGTTAACAGCCCGCTTTTTTCCTCATCTATACTATTAATAGAATTTCGATCGTTTGTCTTCGATGTCGACCAGTTTTTTGAGCGACTCAAATACCTGGGAATTTGCCCGGTATGCCATAGCCTGGGCCAGTCGGGTTTTTTCACCTTTGGTGTTGTTGTCGGCAGTGGTGGCAAAAGAAGTGACTTTGGCCAGGTAAACGCCGTTGTTGCCTTCAATAGGTGCAGAAAGTTTGCCTTCGGTAAGGCTGCAAACTGTACCGACCACAGCGGGTTCAAAACCGATAGCCGGAATAGAGAAGGTAGTGAAATTAACGCCCGAAGCTTCCTGAACAGTTGCCGAAACTTTGGAAGCAATACTGGCCAGGTCGGACTGTCCGGCGGCTGCATTTTTCAACTTATCGGCCAGCATCTGTGCTTTTTTCTCTTTTTTGACAGTTAATTCAACGCGAATTTTGGCTTCTTCAAACGATGAAGGGCCTTCTTCGGTTGCCTCAGTCATAGCTCCAATCACAAATTTATTTCCAAATTCAAAAATGGGAGACCCTTCATTATTAACCATGATTTTTCCTGCTTCGGCGAGGAAAGCTGCACGAACCAACGGGCGAGACGATTCAAGTCCCTGTACTTCGCGGTCGTTTTCTTTCAAGGTAGCCATGCGTTTGTTCAGCTTTTGTGAAACGACTGACTTATTGAAAGCCTCCAGGGTTTGATTTTCGCTGGCAAATTTGCTGGCTTCGGCATAAACTTTCTGATAGGTTTCGTTGCTTGGTTCAACTTCGCGGGTTAAAATAGCAATTCGGACTTGATTGGTTTCTTTACCTTTTTTCGTTGGTTTAATCAGATGGTATCCGTAACGTGTAGCCACAACAACCATTTTGTTGACTTCGGTCGTAAATGCACCTTCTTCAAATTCAGGAACCATCTGGCGGCGTTTAAACCAGCCCAGATCACCACCTTTGGCGGCTGATCCCGGATCTTCTGAGAATTTGGCAGCCATTTCGGCAAAGCTGGCTCCTAATTCAATCTGCCTTTTAATGCTGTCGATTTTTGCCTTTGCTTTTTCAGCGCTTCCAACGGTTTGTGGATTGATCAGAATATGACTGGCCTGAACAGAGTCGGGTAACATTTTAAACTGATCAAGTTTAGCCAATTTATATTCGTTATTTTCTAAATATGGTCCATAGAAATCGCCTGGTTGAGCGTTGAAAGCCCATTCGGCCAAAGCTGGTGAAAGGTCTTCTTTTTTGAAATAGCTCGGATCAAAACGAGCGTCAGAATTTACATTGATGTACTGTTCGTTGTCGGTAACGGATGCAAATTCCTGTTTGCTGTCGCCAATCCATTTCTGAGTTGCGGCATTATCAGCAGCCGAGGGAAGAACTTCGAAAGTTACGTATTCAATCTTCCGGGTTTTATCTTGTTTGTACTCGCCCTGATGTTTGTTGAAGTATTCTTTCAGTTCGCTGTCGGAAACTGTAACTGCAGCATCGGTAACGGTCGAATAATTCAGCATGACATACTGAAAGTTGGCACTTTTATTTTTGGCTTCCAGACTTTTTTTAGCTTCATCGTTTGTTACATACAATCCTTTTGCAACGAGGGTGTTGTATTTTGAACGAATTTTATCCTGTTTGATCTGATTTTCGATGTAGAGCCAGTATGCCTTCTGTTGTGGAGTGGCATTGGATTCAAGTGATTTCAGGAACTGAAGGATGGTTGATTTGTCAACTTCGCCGGTTTGAGGGTTTCTGAAAAGTTGCTGAATGATTGGGTGCGGGTTTTTTCCCTGAACCAGGTCAAAAAGTTCTTCAGCGCTTACTGTAATTCCTAATTTTTCGGTTGCCTTACCTATAATATTTTCCTGAAGATAACCCTGCCAAACCTGTTCCCGAATCTGTTCCCAGGTATTTTCGGCGATTTGGTTTTGTTGGGTGTTCATTTTATATATTTCAGAAAGCTCTTCCACTTTCTTTTGAAAATCAGGATATTGAACGGATTCACCATCTATCTCTGCAATTTTCATCTGACTGGGCCTCATCAATTTACTGCCCGAATTGAGCATATCACCCAGAATAAAAGCGCCTAAGGCAAGACCGATCACGATCGCTACCATTAAACTTCCGCGATTCCTTATGTTCTGTAAAGTAGCCATTTATTTTAGTTATTTTATAATAATTATCCGACTTAAAATTTCGAGGTACGAAGATAATAATTTTCAATATCAAACCTCCGAATTCAATTTTTATTTTAGTTATCGTCCAATACCTTAAGGTGAACCAGTTCGATTTTGGTATTGGTAGCTTTGAGTATCTTGAAGCGGAACAGACCAATAGTAATAACCGTGTTAATTTTGGGAATACTCTCGTGATGGTAGAGTATAAATCCGGCCAGCGTTTCGTAATTTTCGTTTTTCTGAAATTCCAGGTTGAAGGCTTCATTCAGTTCATCCAGTTCGAGTCGACCCGATAAAACAAACTCGTCAGGGGCTGTCTGTTTCCTGATTAAATCAACGGTATCGTGTTCATCCTCAATCTCGCCGAATATTTCTTCCAGAATATCTTCGCTGGTCACTAATCCGGAGGTGCCGCCAAACTCATCCACAACAATGGCAATGCTGAGTCGTTGCTGGATGAATTTGCTCAAAAGTTTGTTGGCCGGCATGGTTTCGGGAACAATCAGCACCTTTCTGAGATTGGATTTGATTGAATCGGGATTGGTGAAAATGACCGAATGATGCACATATCCTATAATGTTGTCGATGTTTCCGGAATAAAAAAGGATTCGGGAATATCCGGTTTCAATGAATTTTTGATGAAGTTCTTCGACACTCGACTCAATATCAAGAGCCACCATCTCGGTACGTGGAATCATGATTTCGCGTAACCTGACTTTCGAAAAGTCGAGGGCATTCCGGAACAGTTTCACCTCGCTGTCAACCGGTTCTCCTGAATCAGCGGTGGTGTTGTTCTCCGGTTCGTTAACCAGGAGATCGAGGTCCGCCCTGTTGAAAACCATTTTCTCGTTCACCTCTTTAATGGGTTCGCCCAAGAAAATTTTGAGCATAAGCCTCGCAATCCACAAAATTATTCGTGTAACCGGATAAAATAAAAAATAGAAAAAAGCGATGGGTACGGTAAAAAATTTCAATATTCCATTGGGGTTAATCCGGAAAAGCATTTTGGGCAGGTACTCCGCAGTTACCAAGGTAACCGAAGCGGCAATAATAATTTGTGTCAGCAAGATCCAGACATCAGACTGAAGGCGTTGATGAAGCAGCGGATCGAACAGCCGGGCAAAGGCTATACCATAAGTCACCAGCGCCAGATTGTTGCCAATCAGCATCGTGGCAACAAATTGACCTGGATTTTGGGTATAAAGCGAGATCAGGCTGGAAAATACGATGTTTTGCTTTTTATCGAGTTCGAGCCTTAATTTATTGGCTGAGATAAACGCAATTTCCATTCCGGAGAAAAAGGCAGAAAACAAAATGGAAATTAAAATGATCCAAAGCAAATCCATAAGCGATATGTTTATTTATTCACATTCACGTAAATATGGCCTTTTAGATTTTTGAAACTGTATGCTGAAAAATCAGGATTTGACTCAAATCCGACTCCGGTAAACATTTGGTCCTTTTGGATGATCTGTACGAACTGATCGGAGTAAATTTTTTCTTTTTTAGTGTCCCAGACAAGGTATTCAGTTTTGAGGGTATCGCCTTTTACATTTACGGCTACCACATTATTTTTGGCTTCCCAGCGGTCGTCCGAGTCGAAGTTTTTGGCATACTGGGCCGAAATACTCGACACAATATTCATTTTGGTATCGTATTTTTCGATTTTTACGCCCTTTGGGAACTCGGTATAGGGTTCTTTCTCCTTATCGTGCCTAATTAGCTCAGGAGTCTGCAGCTTGAACCGGATAACCGTCGAATCGGAAAAAAGCATTTCAAATCCTTCGGCGGAAAGGCTGGGTAGTTCTTCGGTACTCGAAAATTTTTTGATGGTAGCAATTTCATTCTCACATGAAATGAGAAGAATTGCAATCACCGCTGAAAACAGCATTGCAATCTTTTGGGGCATTCGGGAAATGCTTCGTTTAAGAAATCCGGATGGCTGCAAAACGGCATTCATGAACAGTTTGTTTTGAAATGATGGATTTGATTTCAACGGGCAACCCCTGATTTGATGAATTGACCGGATAAAGCTAGAAATAAAACGTGACTAAAAGAAAAGCATTGCACCTCTTATTCAGAAATGCAATGCTTTCACTGTTCTGATAAAATCAGTTCATTATTTTTTGTCGCGAATGGTAGTAGTTTCCCCAATCCAGCCACCCACTGTATAAGCCTGTCCTACCGTTAGCCCGTTGAAGAAGATATCTTCTTTCGGCGGGAAGTACTGCGAGTAGGTGGCTATTTTTTGATTGGCCTCAGCTTCAACCGAAGAATCAACTTTCTTAGCCTTTTGATAATAATCGACAGAAACCAGGAAAACAAGCGATTTTTCGAAATCATTTTCACCGTACGACTTACTGTTGTGAGCGTAAATGTCGCCCAGCATGATGTATGCTTTTCCTGCGCTTGGATTATTTTCAATCGATTTTTTTAGATAAGTCCGGGCAATTTGTGGTTTTGAGAAGTTAAGCTGTCCGAGTTCCAGGTAATACTTGGCCAGGTTCAGGGGATCTTTCTCCAGGTCGACAGCTTGTTTGTAGTATGTTTCGGCTTTATCAAGCTGATCGGCTTTTACAAACAGTCGGGCCATGTTGTATGCAGCCTCGGCAGATGGCTCCAGTGAATAAAGCTTTTCAGAAGCTTTGGCAAACAGCGGGCTGGCGTCGCATTGCTGACGGTCCAACATACGGATCATTTTTTTCAGGTCTTCGATATTGCTTGCAATCTGGTCAAATTTCGGTCCGTAGATGCTGATCAAAGCATCGCAGTCGGCAGCACCACTTGACTGAAATACCTGGTCCGTCAGATCACGGGCGGTAATGTAATTTTCTGCTTTTGGATCTTTTGTCAAATTGTAGCTGATAATTTTTGAGACGACGTCATAGACTTCAATTATTTTTTCTTTTCCAAACTCGCCCAATCCATAAAGTCCGCGGGTTGCCTGCATCAACAGGATCAATACCGGAGCTTCAGATTCGTTTCCCTGGAGTTTAACAGACTCATCCAGATAACTAAATCCTTTTTTCAGAATTGGCATGCGCTGGTCGTCGGTCAACTGGTCATTATCTAATTTATATTTTAGATAGTCAGTTCCCTGACGGCCCAGATTCACTCCTCTTTGGTCGAAATATTTGATACGGTGGTCGTAAATATTCATTAAAGTATCAACATAAAGACTCTTCGTTTTGATATCGGAAGATTTTTCGATAAAGCTCTTATACACGTTTGCACCATGTATATATATATTTTCTCCTGATTTTGGATAAGTTTTGTACAATTTTCTCCACGGACCCAAGGCCGATTTGTAGTCTTTCTGATCGTAGAACTGTTTTTCGAGCGTGTAAATGCTCATATAGTCTTTATCCCCGGAATTAACTAATTCTTTACCTGTTTTGAGGATGGCGCCGGCATCGCTGGCATCGGCAGCAGCAGTTGGGATCACTCCGTCGAAGCTAAAATCGATCACGTTGCTGGTGTTGCCATCGATATCCAGTTTTCTGGTATCATCAATAAATGTGAATTTAATGTACTTACAATTCTCCGGAACGTTTATTTCATAAAGACCGTCGAAGCCAGTAAAAACAGCTTCTTTTGCCTTTTGGCCCTCAACGGTAACTCCGGCAGCAACCTTGCCTTCACGATACACGGTCCCTTTAATTATACGTTGAGCAACTGCGGTATATGTTGCCATAAGCGCAATGATCAGCGTAAAAAAAATTGGTTTTAATACTAAAGCTTTCATCTGTTTTGTTTTTGTATTTGGTTTTGTCTCTTTTAATCGAATTTTCGTTTTACGAACCAGTAATCGTACAAATTAAGATACAAACTGAGTTTGGCGTAATTATTCTTGACCAAATTATCTTTTGTTGTTCCTTTTTTACCGAATTCAACGGCGAAGTTAGCAGTTGATTTTGATTTCGGAAATGGTATTCCAGCTCCAAAACTTATGCCAATTTCTTTAATCTGGCGATCGTTCAGTTTTAAGTACGAATTTTCCTGATGAATCCCGGCACGGTATTTAATTCGCTTAACGTAACTACGGATGGACAATGCTTCGGGAATATATTCAAATCCGGCAGAAAATCGGCTACGGTTGGTGATCAACGGATCTTTTTCTGCAATATAGCTATTTCCGGAGGGATTAAGAACTAAATTGGTTTTAGAATTACTCCAACCAGCATAATAGTAATCTGCATTGATTTCCAGTTTGTTGAGTTTATTGTATGATAGACCAATTCCGAAAGTTGTTGGCAACTTAATGGAGTTTTTGCCTTCCGAAATGGAGTCAATCGGGTCAGTTAAAGTACCTGAAGATAATGAAATCGATTTAGACGAATACAACCGGTGCAATACGGTAAAATCAGTTTGCTTTTCGAACGTGACACCCAACGTAAGGTACTCGCCTTTTTTAAGTTTAAAATCATACTGAAGACCGTAGGTAAGGGAAAAATCGCGCAGACGTGTCCCTTCTGACCTTGAGAAATAGAATAGGTTTGGATCGTCAAAAAAGATATTTGTATTTTGGTTGAGCCTCCCAAAAATATAGTTCAGGTTAGCTCCTACCGATAATCCTTTGAACGGACTGATTGAAGTTCCGAAGAATGCTTTGGAGGTAGTTCCTTCGCCCTGGTAACTGTGGTAAACGTTTCCTACACCTTCCAGTTCCTGGGTGAAAGCAACCTCATAACCCATATCCGAAAATGGCTGAATTCCCATTCCTGCACCGAACCATTTGGTTATTGGCCAGCTCATGGAAAAATATCTGAAGTTGATATCGTCGGTTTTTAAACTTCCCTGTTCACTTTTATATCTCGAAAAGGTTCCGTCAATTCCAAATTCGAATACAAACGACAAACTGTCGTTGGCATTGTATGATGCGGGGTTGGATGAATTGACCTGAACACTGTGGCGACTTCCCAGTGAGGCTCCCCCCATGGCTCCTGCGCGTCCGTAACTGTAGTGATTTAAATCTCCGATCCCGTAGCGTGAGAATGGAGAGGTGGTGTTGTTGTTTTGCGCATAGCCAGATAATCCACAGAGAATCAAAACCATCACGACTGATAGGGCATTATTTTTTTTTAGCATTGTATTCCAGAATCCTGTTTAAACCAATTAGGGTCAAATTAAAGTGTACAAATATGGAATAATTTAATTTTTTATCAAAAAAATTAGAATCACCCCCGGTCATAATGATTTGTAAATTTTGATAATTTCTGTTAAAGAAATCAATGGTTTGCGCCAGTTCGTAAATCATTCCGTTTTGAACCCCGGCCCGGATCGCTTCAGTGGTGTTCCGGCCAATGGGTTGAAATTCTTCGTTTTTATCAACAAGTGGCAACTTTCCGGTGAACTGGTGCAGCGATTTAAATCGCATTTCGAGGCCGGGAGATATGTTCCCGCCCAAAAACTGGTTCTTGTCCGAAACCAAATCGTAGGTGATGGCCGTTCCAGCATCGATCACTAAAAGGTTTTGGTCGGGAAACAGTTCGTTGGCGCCCACTGTTGCGGCCAGTCTGTCCTTTCCGAGGGTTTCGGGCGTTTCGTATAAGTTTTCAATCGGAAGACTGGTCGTGTGATCGAGCTCGATGAACTGTTCAAAGTTTTCGGTCAAAAATTGTTTCAGTTCGTCGTCATACGGCTTTACACTCGACAATATGGCTTTGTTTAGCTGTACATGTTCGTCTTTTAACATTTTGACATGATCAACAGTCAGCTGTCCAACAGAAACATTGAACATCAAATCATGCTGATTGAACAAAGCGATCTTTGTCCGACTGTTACCAATATCTATGACGAGATTTATCAAGGGCTAATCTTCAATGCGTTGACTTATATCCAAAGCTGTGACCGAATGGGTGAGTGCCCCGATTGAAATATAATCGACTCCGGTTGCAGCCACATCGCGTAAACGCTCAAGTGTAATATTTCCGGAGGCTTCTACTTTTGCTCTGCCTGCAATCAGTTCGACACCTTTGCGCATGGTGTCCAAATCCATATTGTCGAGCATGATAATATCTACTTTTGCATCAATTGCCTCCTGAACCTGGGCAAGTGTAGTGGTTTCAACTTCAATCTTAATTCCATGATCGACCCCGCTGCGAACTGCTTTTACTGCCGCGGTGATCCCTCCGGCCACTTCGATGTGGTTGTCTTTAATCATGGCCATATCATGAAGTCCATGCCGATGATTGCTGGCGCCGCCCTTTTTAACTGCATATTTGTCGAGTTTATTAAACCCGGGCAAAGTTTTTCTTGTATCCAGTATTACTGTTTGGAAATCTTTAACCGCATCAGCATATTTAGCTGACATGGTTGCTATTCCTGATAACCGTTGCAAAAAGTTAAGGGCAGTGCGTTCGCCTGTGAGCAGGGCACGATAGGTTCCTTCAAATTCAACCAATACATCGCCGCGTTTTACCCGGGTTCCTTCTTCCACCAGTTCATTCCAGGTCAGGTTAGAATCTAGTTTTCTGAAAACCATTTCTGCAACGGGAAGCCCCGCGACTACGCCATCAGCCTTTGCAACCATTTTGGCCTTGCGTCTTATTTCAGACGGTACAATATTATTGGTGGTGATATCGCCATCACCCACATCATCCTTCAATGCAAGGTCGATAAGTACAAGTGCAGCCTCTTTTACCTTTTTGTTCATATTTTTAATTCCTGATTTCCTGAAATTTATACGTCTCTCCTTTTTGCTGGATCAGATGTGCACAAAATGCGGGTTCTTCCGATTGATAATCTTCACGGATATGACCGCCCCGGCTTTCTGTGCGTATTAGCGCCGATTCGCAAATGAGCGTGCAAATATCAGTAATGTGTTTGATTTTTAAAAGATTATATTCGTTAATTTTTTCGGGTAATTGTTTTTTTATCACATTTAGTTCCTCAATTGCTTCGTTTAATTTTTCAGCCGATCTTACGATTCCCGCTTTTTTACTCATGAGGCTGGCAATTCGGTTCTTGATTTCCAGAAAGAAAGTTTCGTTTTCGGTGTCAACATGAATGATCTCTATTTGTGGTAAGCTTTTGCTAATTGCGGGCTTCCCCAGCGCTTTTTCTGCTGCCCGTTTCCCGAAAACAAGGCATTCGAGCAGCGAATTGCTTGCCAGCCGGTTAGCACCCATCACCCCGGTTGATGCAACTTCACCACAGGCAAAAAGACTTTCGATGTTCGTTTCGCCGTCCAAATCGGTTTGAATACCTCCGACTGTATAATGAGCTGCCGGTGAAATGGGCAACAGGTCACTGGTCAGATCGATGTTGTATTTCAATAAGGTGTGGTAAATGGTTGAGAACCGTTTCTTGATCAGCTCAGGATTGAGGTGTTTCAGGCTTAAGTAAAGAAAATCGGAATGATGTAGCTGGAGCTGGTTGTAAATGGCATGCGCAACAACATCGCGCGGTGCAAGTTCGGCTAGTGGATGGATATGTTGCATAAAGCGTTCACCTTTGGGGTTGAGCAGCCAGGCTCCTTCACCACGGACAGCTTCACTGATCAGGAACGCTTCTTCCCCGGGAATGGACAGAGCCGTTGGATGAAACTGGATAAATTCGATATCTGAAAGTTTAACGCCGGCATTGTAGGCTAGTGCAATACCGTCGCCGGTTGCCGTGTGCGGGTTGGTTGACCGGTCGTAAATGCGCGAAAGTCCGCCGGTTGCAATAATGGTTGCTTTCGCCCTGAAAATAATATTGTTACCGCTTACAAAATCGAATGCCTGAACCCCTGAACATTTCTGATCTTCAACCAGCAGATCAACTACGGTGGTGTATTCGAACGCCTGAATGTTTGGTTGTTCCTGAACTTTTTTCAGCATAAAAGAGGTGAGCCCTTTTCCTGTGGCATCGCCTCCGGCATGAAGTATTCGCCGGCGGCTGTGCCCGCCTTCCAGTCCCAGGATGAACCGGCCGTTTTCCTGATCGAACTGCATTCCGAGGCCGATGAGCTCCTGAACGCATTTCTGTCCCTCGGAAACCAGAATTTCAACAGCATCACGGTCGCAAAGTCCGCGACCGGCAACCAGAGTATCCTGAATGTGTGACTCAAACAAATCATCCGGATCGGTGACCACAGCGATGCCGCCTTGTGCATAATATGAATTGCTGATGTCGAGCTGTGATTTGGTAATGATAGCAACACTTCCATTTTTTGACGCATGATAGGCTGCCGTCAGTCCAGCCAAACCACTTCCGACGATAATTGTATCAAATTTTTTGATTTCAATGGAGTTAGAGTGTGCCATCCCGGAAAAATTTTTGTACAAGGGCACAAAGGTATAAAAACTGAACAACAGGCGGATGAGAATTACTGGTTTTTAATTTCGAGCATAAATCCACTGCCGTGAATATTCCTGATTTCGATTGTTGAGTCGTCGGCAAAAAGTTTCCGGAGTTTGGTTAGATAGACATCCATGCTTCGGGCGGTGAAATAGCCGTCGTCGCCCCATATTTTCTTGAGGGCTGTTTCGCGTGGCAATAATTCGTTCAGATTTTCGCACAACATTTTTAGTAATTCGGCTTCTTTGGGCGATAATTTCTGCTTGTTGCCGTCAAGTTCAATGGAGCGAAGTTTATAGTCAAAAATGTAGTTGCCGATCGGATAATAATCTGATTCCTTAGCTTGAATGCCGGTTTGTCTTTTTAGAATTGCTTTGAGTTTGAAAATGAACACTTCGGTATCGAATGGTTTGGTCACGTAATCGTCGGCGCCAATCTTGTAGCCTCTTAGCACGTCTTCGCGAAGATTTTTTGCGGTCAGGAACAGAATGGGGATGCCGGAGTTGATTTTGCGGATTTCGGTTCCAATCGTAAAACCGTCGACATTTGGGAGCATTACATCCAGGATACAGATGTCGAAGCTGTTTTTTTTGAACTGGCTCAAAGCCAACTGGCCGTCGTCAACCCAATCCACTTCAAAATCGTTGATTTCGAGGTATGATTTCAGTACTGCCCCAAAACTGAGATCGTCTTCAACGAGGAATATATGAGGTTTGGCAATCATTTCTTAAAAATTAGAAGTGCTGAAAATATTGAAGGACTAAAGGATTGACCTGCGTTTTTCGATTGTAAACTGAGAATCATCACTTTACATTTTCCTCTTTTTCTTTTTCCTAATTTATTCCCTGACAAACGGGATAAATACTTCGAAACGGCTGCCTTTTCCGGGCTCGCTGTGCACACTGATGCTTCCCCGGTTGGCTTCCAGAACGGCTTTCACATAACTCAGCCCGAGCCCGAATCCTTTTACGTTGTGAATGTTCCCGCTGGTTTGCCGGTAGAAACGTTCAAATATACGATTTTGTACGGCTTTGGTCATGCCTATTCCCTTGTCTTCAACCATAATTATAATTCCTTTGGTTGAATTGCGTGTCGAGATTTTAATCTCGGGAGCATTTAGAGAATATTTATTGGCATTGTCGAGCAGATTGTAAATCAGATTGGCAAAGTGGTTTGGATCACTGGTTGCCACTGGGTTTACCGCTTCAAGCTGGCTGGCAATGGTACCTCCTTTCTTTTCAACCTGAAGAACGATGCTTTGAATGGCATCTTCAATCACCTCGTGCAGGTTGAATGCTTCCCATTTAAATTCAAAATCTTTTTTATCGAGACGGGCAATGGTCAGAATATCTTCCACCTGACGGTTCATCCGGATATTTTCTTTTTTGATCATATCGATGAAATACTTGATCCGTTCCGGATTTTTAATGATCTTTTGGTTCGAAATGGAGTCGGCGGCAACCGAAATGGTGGCGATGGGTGTTTTAAATTCGTGCGTCATGTTGTTGATAAAATCCGATTTCATTTCCGATATTTTTTTTTGCCTCAGGATAAAATAAATACTGACCGCAAAGGTTACCAGTACGATAATCGAAAAAATCAGTGAAACGAGCAAAAGCCAGTTCAGTGATTTGTAAATAAACGATTCCTTTTCAGGGAAATAGACTGCAATTAATGCGTTCTTCTGAAAAATGCCGTTGGGGTAAAGGTTTGTTTTGTATTTGCTTTTATGAAGAAGTAAGGTGTCGGCATTGGCAGACTTATCGGTAAGAATTGAATCTTTAATTATGCCCGTTTTGAATGGAATCGGGATGTTCCGGTTTTCAAGTTCTTTTTTCAGTACTTCATTCACACGGTCAATCGGAACGTCTTCTTCCCAGGTCGAAATTTCCTGAACAACCTTGTTGGCAACTCGTTCCAGTTTTTGTGTTTTAAATTCAATGCGTTGTTTTAGTTTACCTGTCGAATCGGTCCACGCATCAAATTTTCCCACAAGTGAATCGAATTTATTGATTCCGTGAGCATATACTGAACCCAAATTTTGGGCAATGCTATCGGTATTGATAAAAACAATTTTTTCTTCTCCGGAATGAAGACTATCGTTTTTTGTAGAAAGATGATATTGAAATCCGTTTTTATTTTTTTCTGCTTTTACGAACATCTCGATTTGACGGGCTGAATGCCTTTGCGGCCTTGCGGGTATTATTATCCGTTTGGGTGCCCGCCTGAAAACATTTGGAGGAGTGGGAGGGGGTGGAGGAATGCCTCTGAAATGGGTGGTGTCGCCAAAGGCAAAATGATTGATCAAGTGAAAATCCTGCAGGGTTTCGAGCCGATTGGTGGTGCTGTTCAATGCCTCGCTAACCGAACGATCGAACAATTCGTTTCGCACCTTTATCGCGTTATTCATCCATATCAATTGAATGATAATGATTCCCAGGATGGAAATTCCCATCAGGGCGATTAATCCGGTGATAATTTTTTTGTTCATGCCTCAAAGATAAGCATTAAATATCGCGTTCACAGGAGTTTAACTTTTTGTTAACAGATTTTAACCGGGCCTTAACTCATTGTACAGTATGGGTTAGCGTATCTTTGTTCGCAGAAAGCAGTTCTGAAGTTTTGGAACTGTTCCGAACCATCGGGTTAGCCTGAACAAAGTATTCATCTAAAATTATACAATCATGAGAAACAAGTTATTATCATTTGGATTGACCGGTTTGACGGCCGTGCTGTTATCATCCTTTGCGTATGTTCAAATTCAGGACAAAAAAACTGAGCCCAAAAAGGAACGTCACATTAAAATGATGAAAATGGAAAACGGGAAAAAAATGGAACTCGACACCATTTTAACTAACGACGATATTTTTGTTTGGAATGGCGACACCATCAATCCGGTTAAACATGTTAAAAAGTTCAATGCTGTGGGATTTGATAAGATGCACAAGATTGATGTGGAAGTTGACAATAAGGATGGAAAAGAAAAGGTAATGATTTTCAGGCATGGCGGCGGAAAAGGCGGTGAACCTACGATCTGGAATATGGATTCGGGCGACGATATGGAAATTGTTACCGACGATATTGATTCGTTAGGGGAGCGAATTGTTGTCAGAAAGCGTGTGAAAGATGGAGAAGGAAATCATTTGATGTTTTTCAATGGTGAAGGGATGAAACATTTCCCTCCGGTTCCTCCGAGACCTCCGGTTCCTCCAGTAAAAATGATGATGAAACATTCCGGACGCATTATCGATTTAAATGATCCGAAAATAATTTCGTACAAGAAAAAGGAAATGAGTGGTAACCGCGAAAAAATTGAAATCATACGTGAAAAATCGGATGAGTCTGAAAATATGAATTTTAATTTCAATTTTGATGAAGCGATTGATGCTCCGGTCGGACCAGTTATTATTCACGACATGGATGCAGACCGTCCGGTGAAGAAAGAAATCAAAAGAGAAATCAAAATTGAGGAAAAAGCTGGCCAAAAAATTGAAGAAGAAAAGAAGTCTGAGGAGAATAAATAATTTAGTGATGCGTTATTTAGGTGTTACAAGACTTGATTCCCCGCTTGGAACATGAAAACAATTAAACAGCAAGTCAAAAGGTCGTGGATTCTTCTCACGGCCTTTTTATTTTTTATGAATAACCGTTTTTTACCTAAAATGAAAAGCTCCCTTCTTGCACAGACCGGCCTGGGCCGGTGAGCCGAAAAACAAGTGAGGACGGCGTTAAAAAATCTTTTCTGTCTGAGCCGAAGGCGAGTTTAAAAGATTTTAGCCGTCAAACGCAGGTTTTTCGTGCGAAGCGGGCTAAACCTTGACCTTTTTTGATTACTTTTTGGTGTCAAGACAAAAAAATAATTAGGGTTTTGGGGCAAAGCCCCAACGCATAAATCATTTAGGCATACTGCCGGTTATTCATATTATTTTTACCTGTTTTTTACAGACCTTCAAACCAAAAAAAGAAACCACCGAAGGGGGGTTCGGTGGTTCCAGTACCTTAACCTATATGTCAGGTTCACACATACCGTTTAATGAATAGTCTGCTGCTGTTTAATTCTTTACATGAAAAAATCGCGTTATGTGTTTCTGAAATCAAACTTAAAAAATTCAACAACAGGCAAAAAATATTTTCTGCGAACGGCTCTTTTCTGCTGGTAAACGGAGTTTTTATTGCAGCGTTAAAAACCACCGTCTATGACGGTGGTAATGATTAAAAGGCTTTGCCTGAATAGCTTTGCCCATGAACATTAAAAATTATTAATCATGGGTAAATTTAGGCAATTATCACATGTGTACTACAAGTGTGAGTACCATGTTGTATTTGTTCCGAAGTATCGTTTTCGGATACTTACGGGCACCGTAAAAAATCTGATTGATCATGATATCAGAGCAATAAGTCAATGGAAAGAAGTTGAAGTTCTGGAGCTCAATGCACAGGCAGATCATGTTCATCTCGTTTGTTCAATTCCTCCCAAGATATCAGTCTCTGATTTCATGGGAATATTGAAGGGTAAGCTGGCAATACGGGTATTCAAGTCTTATCCTGAGTTAAAACAAAAGCCATACTGGGGCAATCACTTTTGGGCAAAGGGTTACTTCATAAGTACCATTGGATTGGATGAGGACATGATACTGAGATACGTTCGTCATCAAGAGAAGGAAGAACGTAAAAGAGAATAGCGTTAATGTGCTCCCCCTTTTAGGGGAAACTGAAATTAAAGCCACCTCCTTTGGGGGTGGTAGTTTACTGGGTAAAAATCAAATTTATGAGAAAGGAATTGTTTGCGATCAAAAACCGGTACCCGATACTTCGAAAGCGTTGTTTCCGCCAACATCTGCAGTTGATGTGAACGAAAACCTAAAACAAGATCAGGGATATCATTCGTCCTGAATTTATTGCGAATAATCGGCGGCTTTCCAATGGGAGGACTGCTTTTTCACACAATACGTGAATTCTGAAGCTTTACCTTCACCAAGGGTAAACTTCGGGAATTTTGCTTGCCGTATTGAAAAGAACGGTTTGCAGAAAATCGTCTCAGAGCAACCGATTGCATTAACTTATTGCCAATCAGAACACTTTTATTATCAGCCTTTGAACATTTTGAACATCAGTTCATTTTTTAAGGTATATTCCTCCTTTTTTTGAAATCTGACTTGCAAAAACGAACAAACAATGCTTACCTTTCGATGCTGAAAATTTGCATTCATCTTGTCGAAAAATCATTTTTCGGGGAAAGTGGATTCGTAAATTTTACTATAAACCAACAAAAAAATCATATACATGACAAAACCGAATGAAGCTTCGCGGAGGTTGTTTTTAAAACAAGCAGCTGCCTTATCATCCCTGATGGTATTTCCTACTATCCTCACTAAAGCCATGTCGGGGGTCGACGCCCCGGCTGCCGGATTAGCCGGAGCAAATGAACGCATAAACCTGGCCTGCTGTGGTATTGGAAACCAGGGCGGATCAGATGTGATGTCGTTATACAATACCGGATTCTGCAACATCGTAGCACTTTGTGACACGGACATGGGAGCTCCCCATACGCAGAAGGTACTCGAAAAATTTCCGGATGTGCCACGTTTCCAGGATTTCCGAAAAATGTTCGATAAAATGGCCAATCAGATTGACGCCGTTTTAGTGGGAGTGCCGGATCATTCGCATTTTCCGATCAGCATGTTGGCCATGTCGCTGGGCAAAGCAGTTTATGTGGAGAAACCGATGGCGCGTACCTTCAACGAAGTTGAACTGATGATGAAGGCAGCCAAAAAATATAATGTCGTTACTCAGATGGGTAACCAGGGACATTCTGAAGGAAACTATTTTCAGTTTAAAGCTTGGACCGAAGCAGGTATCATTAAGGATGTGACGGCTATTACAGCCCACATGAATTCGGCCCGTCGCTGGCACGGATGGGATCCCAAAATCACGAAATTCCCTGATGCCGAACCAATTCCTGAAACGCTGGACTGGGATACCTGGCACTCGGTTGTTAAAATGCACGACTACAATCACGATTTTATCAACGGACAATGGCGCTGTTGGTACGATTTCGGTATGGGTGCTTTGGGCGACTGGGGCGCTCACATCATCGATACTGCCCACCAATTCCTGAATTTAGGTCTTCCTTACGAGGTTGATCCGGTTAAACTTGAAGGTCATAATCCGTTCTTTTTCCCAATGACATCAACTCTTTCATTCAAATTTCCGAAACGCGGAAACATGCCGCCATGCGAAATTATGTGGTACGACGGAGTAAATAATATACCTCAGGTTCCCGAAGGCTTTGGTGTATCAGAACTTGATCCAAATATTCCACCAACCAGCGTAGGTAAAATACAGCCTGCCAAATTGAATCCGGGGAAGGAAATCTATAGTAAAGAACTGACTTTTAAAGGAGGATCTCACGGGAGTACTTTATCAATTATCCCTGCCGAAAAGGCTAAAGAAATGGCATCCAAACTTCCGGAAGTACCAAAGAGTCCGTCGAACCATTATGCCAATTTTCTTAAAGGATGTAAAGGCGAAGAAAAAACCCGTTCCCCATTTGACATTGCCGGTCCGTTGAGTCAGGTATTTAACCTGGGCGTATTGGCACAGCAACTGAATATCAAACTGGTTTTCGACCGCGAAACCAAGCAGATTACCAACAACAAGCTGGCTAACCAGATGTTGGTTGGTGCTCCGCCACGTAAAGGCTGGGAACAGTTTTATAAACTCTAAGAGCGCTGATGCTCCATACCACATGCCTGGGACTTTCTTTCCCGGGCATTTTTAGTTGATTCTGGCATAGAACTCCAAAAAACGAGCGAAAATCTTTAACTTAGCCATTCAACATTGATTCATGAATAAACTGCCAACTTTCCAATTTGTCAGGCCCAAGGCGTTGCTATTCCTGCTGTTAATCTTTCCCCTTCAGGCTTTTGTTCAGGAAAGCAAATGGACACTGAACGGCTATATAAAAGAACTGTACATGTTTTATTCGCCTGAAAACGCGATTCCGGGAATTGATCGGGATTACCTGGCTACCAACATTATTCACAACCGTCTCAACCTGAAATGGTATGCCAGCAGCAAACTTACCACGGTAGTCGAAATGCGTAATCGTCTGATGTTTGGTACTCTGGTTAAAGATTTTCCTGATTACCAGTCGACCATTGATGTTGATCATGGACTGGTTGATCTGTCATGGATTTCGGCACAGAGCAGCAGCTGGTTTATTCATTCCATGATCGATCGCGCTTACCTCGATTATAACTCCGGAAAATGGCAGTTCCGGGTAGGACGACAACGGGTTAACTGGGGCGTAAACCTGATTTGGAACCCGAACGATATTTTTAACTCGTTTTCATATTTCGATTTCGACTACGAAGAACGACCGGGTACCGACGCCCTGCGCGTTCAGTATTACACCGGAACTACTTCGTCGGCCGAACTGGTTTATAAACCTGGCCGTGATCAGGCACATACCGCACTGGCCGGAATGTACCGATTTACCCGTTGGGACTACGACTTTCAGTTTATAGGAGGACAGGCCGGGAACGACTGGATTTTTGGTGGAGGTTGGGCCGGCGACATCCGGGGAGCTGGCTTTCGCGGTGAGTTTACCCACTTCGAACCACTTAATGATCGGTCCGACTGTGCTACTGTGGCATCTGTTTCTGTCGACTACACGTTTAAAAATAGTCTTTACCTGCATACCAGCATCTTGTACAACAGTGCCGGAAAGATCGGGAAAGCTGGCGGAATGGATGTGTTTTTCAATCCTGAAATGTCGGCCAAGCAATTGTCGTTTGCGCGTTATTCGTTGTTTGGGCAAGTATCTAAACCCATTACTCCACTGTTCTCCGGAAGTTTTTCTGGAATTGTAAATCCATCTGACGGTTCGTTCTATTTTGGTCCGGCATTAACTTATTCACTATTGGATAACCTGGAGCTGATGCTTACTGGTCAGCTCTTTTTTGGCGATGCCGGAACTGAATTTGGCAACATCGGACAGATTGCTTTTGGAAGGTTGAAGTGGAGTTTTTAGAGAGTCGGACCTGGAGTAACAGAAAGAGAATGAGGTGAGCACAAACCGAATGTTAACTTATGTGCACTATTGTTTGGATAATTTGGTTCGTTGATTTTGTTTTACACGGTGTTTATTAATTTCGAATTGTAAATCAGGGAAAGCCAGAATTAATTAAAACCTAAACTCATGTACAATTTTTATCCCGAAATTGGATACGACCAGATTCTTGAAGGCGTGCAATTTAAAATTCTATGCAATTGCGATTCGATGTTGATGGTTGAAATGGTTCTCATTAAAGGGGCCAATTTGCCCGAACACATTCATCTGAGTGATCATACCGGCTATTTGCTTCAGGGTAAACTCCGGGTGATGATTGATGGAAACGAACAGGTGTTTGTTCAGGGCGACAGCTGGTGTATCGGAAGAGGTATTTGTCATCGTGCAGAAGTGCTGGAAGATTCAAAATTCATAGAAGTTTACAAACCTCAGCAAAAAAATTACGAGAATTACCGGTATGCGCAGGATGTTGAATTTTCTCGCGAAGGCATTGCTGGTTGATCTGTAAAAATATTTGCATTGCTGATTGCTTTTTATACCGCTAAAAACGATCCGGCTCACATTAGTTTTGTGAACGAAGCCAATCACTGGTTAGCAGGTCAGGCAGTCAAACACCTTTTTTTAACCTTTGATAATCCGGTTCAAAACAAACTGATTTTGGATGCATTGTTTTGGCTGGGAAATGGAAAATCCAAATCAAAAAAGTAATACTCCGAAAATCTAAACTGATTCTGAACCGAACCCCAATAAATCTGTTTTATTTGTATTAAAATTAGTTGTTTATGAAACAGTTTAAATCGGCTTCGGTTAAGAGCATTGCGGCATTCGTGGCTTTATTTATGCTAACCACCTTTTCTGTCTTTTCTCAAACTTCCGGAACGCTAACTTTTAGTTGCAGTACCACAGCCCCGAACGGTACTTGGGGAACCAAACATGTATTGGCCGTCTGGCTTGAAAATACGGCCAATCCTTCCGTTTTCATTAAAACAAAAGCCAAATATGGAAATGAAGATGACCATCTGACTTCATGGGTGGCTAAATCGGGAAAAAATCTTGTTGATGCCACAACAGGCTCTACTTTAGCAACTTATAACACCATTACTGTTAGCTGGAACGGAACCAACACCAGCAACACTGTTGTTCCGGATGGAACGTACAATATTTACATCGAAATGGGGTGGGGATCGAATAAAACAACTGATCATTCGGTTCAATCTTTTTCTTTTGTGAAGGGACCGAATTCGCAACACCTCGCGCCGTCAGCTACGACTAATTATTCGAACGTAGTAATCGATTGGAATTCAGCGATAACCTTGGTCGGTGCCAACGAAAATTTTGACAATGAATGTTTGTTTCCGAATCCCACGGAAGGAGTTGTCAATATTAAATTCAACCGCGAAATGAAGGGTGCGTCGCTCAAGGTAGTAAACCCGGCTGGGAAAACAGTTATTTCTGAACGAAATGTACAAATACCGATCGGCACAAAAGCAATTGACTTGGGTGATCAACCCAATGGATTATATTTTATTATGATTCAGGCAACTAATTTAAAATACACATATAAAGTCCTGATCAACAAATAAAAAAGATTCAAAATTTTAGCTTGGAAGACTTTTCCCGATCAGCAATTGAAAAAAATCCGGAAGTAACATCAGCTACTTCCGGATTTTTAATTTTAGATTTCCTGACTTAATACAGTCTTTCGCCAATAGCTGATTTTAGTTTGTATAAATTGACAGTGTAGTCAATCTTCGACTTAAGCAACATCAGTCTGCTTTCCGAAATTGCCGTCGAGCCTTCAAGCAATTCCAGGTTGGTAATTACACCTGCATCAAATTTTACTTTAGCCAGCGAATATGCCTGGGTGGCTTGTTTTAGCTGCAATTCACCCTGTTCAACTTTCTTCAATGATGCACCCAAATTGGCTTCACTTTCAACCACCTCATTTACAATCGACCGACGGGAAATTTCAGTTTCCTCATCGTTGGCTTGGATGGCTGTTTTCGCCTGAACCAGATTGTATTTGTTTCGTTTTCCATCGAAAATCGGAACTTTCAATCCAATCCCGGCTACAAAATTCGCTTTTGGATCATATAAATAAGGCGTATACCCGTTTTTGATGCCTCCCGACAAATAGGCATTGAGAACCGGATTATTTTGTGAGTTGGTCAGACTGTAACGCAAATTGGCCAGTTTTGACTTTTCACGAGCCAGTTTCATTTCGTCGCGGTTTTGCATGGCAGCTTCAATCAGAGCATCGTTTTTCAGGTTGGGCACAGTCACATTCAAGTCTTTCTTTACCAGCTGAGTTGTTGATTCGGGTTTTCCGATGAGTGAATTCAATTGGCAAATCTGTACCTGCCGGGCAGTCTCAATATCGGTCTTTTGATTTTCGATGGTTGAAATCCGCACTTGAGTTGTTAAAATCTCATACTGAGTAGCCGAACCTGTTTCTTGCTTCTTTGTGATATAAGCCAGGTGTTCTTTCAGTGTTTTTAGCTGTTCATCCTTTATTTTCAATGCTTCCTGAAGATAAACCAGCGTATAATAATTCGCAATTACAACCTGCGAAAGCTTCTGTTTTACTTGTTCGACCGATTGGATTGACAGTTCTTTTCCCTGTTTCTCTAATTGGATATTCTTTTCGGTTTTTCCAAAATCGGATACAACCTGGTTCACATTAACCGCAGCTGAATAATTGTCGTGCGGAACAAAACTGAATGAACCCATATCGGGAATGGTGATTGTTGGAATTGGACCACCCCTTGAATACGATGAAGTAAAATCGACAAAAGGAAGATTTGCCGATTGGGCTGCACCAATTTTGGCATCAGAAACACTCAAATCTTCAAGTGATTTTTTTACCAGCGGATGGTTTTGCACCACTTCGTTAATAATACTTTGCAGCGACAGCGAATCGCCGCCGGAGGCAGTTTGGCCTTTAGCTGTTTCAAGCATCAATATTCCAGCTACCGGAAGAATGAACCTGAAGTATCTGTTTATTTTTAATATCATCTGATTAAGGTTTTACATTTGATTTTCTACTTTTTGTTCTCATGATAAGTACTGGAACAAGACTCATAAAAGTGATGATGGCAGCTATCCAAAAATCATCATCGATACCGGCAATGTAAGCTTGTTTCGAGACGTGCTGCATGATCATGTATTTGCCTTGCTGGGCGGCGGTTGCCATATTGCTGCCTACACCTTGCTGGGCAAAATGGGTTAAGTTGGCAGCCACATTTTTAAACTCCTGGGATCCCGATTGTATGGCTTCGCCAAAAGTTTGGATATGGTAGTTAACCCGGATAGTAAGCAATGTTGTAAACATAGCCACTCCCAGACTACCTCCTAACTGACGGATTGTATTGGTGATGCCGGAAGCCTGTGCCATCTTTTCACGCGGAATGGTGAGCAGCATCAAATTACTGAGTGGCGTAAAAATTATACCCATGCCAAATCCGCGTAAGTATAGTGAGGTCATAACAAAACTATGTTCTGAAAGGTAAGTAAGCTGTGAATTCAGACCAAAACTGATTCCTAAAAGGACTATTCCTAAAATCATTGGTAATTTTGGACTGATTTTGTCAGAAATTTTTCCGGCAATTGGAGACATCATTCCCTGGATAAACCCTACCGGAAGAAAAACAGCTCCCGCCTGGACTGCGGTATAACCCATCGAATTCTGCAAGTAGAGCGGCAAGAGGAAAGTACTGCCAAACATACCAATTGTGAAAATAATCATCACCAGGTTTCCCATTCCGAAGTTGTAATCTCCCAAAATTCGCAGATCAATGAGGGGGTGCCTGGTTGTCAGCTCCTGCGTTATAAATACAGCAAGTGCAATCGCTGAAATGGCAAAACAGACCAAAATATAGGGAGCGCTCCAGCCAGCAGTATTGGTTGATGCACTTCCTTCAGACAAAGCATAAAGTAATACCGGAAGAAAGATGACGACGGAAACAAAACCGATAAGATCAAATTTTCCGATATTCCGATTGAAATATTCTTTTTGAATAACAATGGTAAAAACCATGGCTGCAATCCCAAATGGAATATTCACGTCGAAAATAAGCTGCCAGCTAAAGTTATCGACCAGGTAGCCGCCAATCAGTGGACCAAACGATACGGATGCTGCAGCGGCAATGGCCCAAAAACCCAAAGCCATTCCACGCTGATGCGGTGGAAATTCGCGGGTAATGATGGCCATACCTAATGGCTGAATCGTTCCGGCTCCAAGTCCCTGAATAATGCGCGAAAGAATCAGTGTATTTTCGTCATTCGACATTCCGCAAAGCATTGAACCCACGGTAAACATCAGCAGGCCCATGAAATACATTCGTTTATAACCGAACTTATCGGCCATCCATCCCGAAGTTGGCAACATGACTGCCATCGAAAGCATGTAGGCGGTGATTACCCATTCAATTTTGTCGATTCCGACCCCGAATGAGGCCATGATCTTGGGCAATCCTACGTTTACAATGGTGCTGTCGAGAACTGCCATAAAAGTCCCGAGCATAATATTGGCCAACACAAACCATTTATATCGGTCGTGTTGGGGATGATATCCCGAACTTCGGCTACGCAGCTTTTTGCGGAGTAAGTGTGACGGCGTAATTCGTCGTTTCATTATCTGATAATTTTAACGACAGCCGACATTCCGGATAAAATTCGGTAGTCTTGGAGTTTTTTCCCTTCGGTAACGCCATCAATTGAAATTTTCAACTGAACACGCTGAGTTACCTTGGTAAAGTTTCCTGATGCATTGCTAGCCGGAATCAATGAAAACTGCGCTGCTGTATTCGACCCAAGAGTGATGATTTTTCCTGTGAAAGTTGTGCCCGGATAAGTGTCAAGCGTAAAAAGTACAGCCTGACCGACATGCAGATTTTCAAGCTTAGTTTCTTCCAGAAAGATGCTAACCCACAATTTATTGTCATTGATAATAGTGAAAATAGATTGTCCTGGCTGTGCTACATCGCCCGGCATTAGCCAACGTTTCCCAATTACACCATCGCTGGGGGCGTAAAGTTTAGTATTATTCAACTGGGTGCTGATCAGATTGATTTGAGCCTGGGCGTTATCAACCGAAGCCTGAGAACTTTGTATTTGGGCGCTGGATACATTAACCAGCGAATGGGCAGCGTCCAGCTGGGCCTGAGCTGTTTCCAATGCTTTTTTTGTGTGCTCATACTGTTCCTGGGTAATCACATTTCCATCAAACTGAACTTTAGCGCGTTCAAAATCTTCCTTTGCTTTACTAAGTGAAACTTCAAGCACTTTGTTGTTCTTTAAATCATATTCGTATTTTGCCCGGGCTTGAAGTACTGATGCTTCGGCTAGCATTTTTGCAGCAATCGTCTGATTTTTTTGCGCTATCATGTCAGTACTGTCCAAAACAGCAAGCAGTTGACCTTTTTTTACAACATTGCCTTCTTCGGCAAACAGCTCGCTAATTCGCCCCAGTATTTTAGGGCTGACAGCAACAACATCAGATTCAACTTTAGCATCATCAGTCTTGATGTATTTCGAGTAATCGATGTACCAGTAAATTCCACCACCAAGCACTAATGTGATAACTAAAATAAGCGGAATATATACCTTTCTGCTCTTTTCCTTCTTTACATTTTTATTTTCCATTACTTTTCGTCTCCCTATTATGTTTTTAATGTTATTCTTTAGATAAAATCGAAATCAGGATTTCCCGTACTCTTTGCGAGGCATCAGCAAGAATTTTCTGCTCCTCTAGATTGAGATTTGAAAGTTTTATTTTCAGGTTTTCGCTGATTTCTTGTTTAATGTTTTCAAAAACTTCAAGTCCTTTTTCCGTCAATAAAATATTGACAATTCTCCGATCGCCCGGATCGCTCTGACGTTCGACCCAACCTTCTTCAATGAGCTTATCGACAATTACAGTAACGTGCGGTTTTGGCATCGAAAGGCATTTGCCAATATCTGACATCGATTGAGTTCCATTCCTTTTTAAACTTCCAAGCACGTACATTCCGCCTGGAGTAATAGAAGATTGATGCTTCAATGGCTTGGAAATGCTTTTGTGTAAAAGTGGATGGATTGACATCAGGTTGTCGGCAATCACATCAATGGTTGATTTAGTCATCTTAACTATTTATTTTTAATAATGGTTACAAAAATATAACTAAAATAGAATGTAGAATTTTGTGTTCAGAAAAAATACAGGACCGGGTAAAGAATTTAACCTTGATTTTAACAGGGCAGTTTTTGAAGAATAAAAAGTTGCTTGTATTGGATTTTAAGGTGATTTATTTAAAATGAGATTTCACTGCAAAAGTTGCTATTTTTGAAATCAAATAGAATCAGTAAATAATCCCCTTCTACCTGAATGATGGACTTACAACAAGGAGCAGACAATCAATCAAAGGATTACTGGAGAAACTTGAACAAAATCCAGGCTGGAAAGATAAATAACTCAGATTGTGTCTTCTTTAGTGTACAAATAAATCAGGAATTCTGAGAAAGAACAGTTCCCCGTTAAATTATTAAAACATGAAATCGAGAATCCTCGGCACTTTATTGACGAATACTTTTATTTTATTTGGAGCTACTTTAAACGCCAAAAGCCCAATGTCGTTTACATTCTTACTGATCAGTGGAGAGCCTCTGCTTTTGGTTATGCCGGAGATACGAATGTCAAAACACCTTATATTGATCAGTTTGCGAAGCAGTCAGTCAACTTTACCAACGCGGTTTCAGTGTGCCCGGTATGTACTCCGCATCGAGCATCCTTGTTAACAGGCCGTTTCCCAACTTCCACCGGAATGTTTTTAAATGATATATATTTGCCTGACAATGAGTTGTGTATGGCTGAGATTTTTAAATCAGAAGGCTACAATACCGCATATTTGGGCAAATGGCATCTTGATGGGTACGGACGTCTAAATAATGTAATTCCGGAACGGCGTCAGGGGTTCGATTATTGGAAAGCAAATGAGTGTTCTCACGATTATCTAAATATGCCTTATTATGAAAATAATTCTCCGGAGATGAAGTATTGGGAAGGATATTCTCCTTCTAAAATATCAAAAGATGCACAGGATTATTTAATGGCACACGCTGGAAGCAATGTTCCATTTTTGTTGTTTGTTTCAATGCCAACGCCCCATTTTCCTTATGGAACTGCTCCAAAAGAATATGAAGAGTTATATGCTGAAACAGAAATCAAACTGAATCCAAATGTTCCACAGGACATGCAAGTACGGGTTCGTAAAAGTCTGAAAGGCTATTATGCGCACTGTACAGCTACTGATAAAGCTATTGGTGATCTTTTCGGCAAAATCAAAGAATTGGGTCTGCTTAAAAATACGATTGTAGTTTTTACATCCGATCACGGTGAAATGATGGGAGCCCATGAAGTGCGTCCTGATGCAAAACAATTAGTCTGGGATGAATCAATACGGGTACCCTTTTTAATCAGCTACCCTTCTATTGGAAAAAATAAAGGAGCTGTTATTAATGCCCCGCTTACAACACCCGACATTCTTCCTTCTTTATTAAGCTTGGCACATCTTAAAATCCCCAATACCATTGAGGGGGAAGATCTTTCCCGGCTTATTAAATCACCAGATCCGACAATTGACCGCGCGGTATTGATAATGAATGTCTGCCCATTTTCAGGCGAATATAAATATCAGGAATACAGGGGAATCAGGACCCGTCAATATACCTATGTATGTTCTCCGGCAGGGGCTACAATGTTATTTGATGACATTAAAGACCCCTATCAGTTGAACAATCTGATTGGAAAAAGTGAGTATAAAACCTTGCAATTGGAACTAGATGGAAAGTTGCACAAAGCCTTAAAAGAAATTGGTGATGATAATTTTCAATCGCGTGAATACTATCTAAAAAAATGGAACTTAAAGCTTAATGATACGAATGGTCATGGAGTTGACGTGAACGGCTTTTTACAAGGTAAAGGAGAAGTCCAAAGCCCTGTATTTGAGCGATAAATTAATAAATTGTGGAATATTTATAAGTGTGGAAGTAATTTGATAAATATAAAAAAATGGAAAGAAGAAATTTTATACAAAAGGCAATGATAGCAACTACAGGTATTGGTATTGCAAGTTCATTTCCCCAGTTTGTCCGTGGTGGCGTGAAAGGTACCAATGCTTCAGACAAAATTAAGGTGGCACTCATCGGGGCGAAAAATCAGGGATGGAATAATTTGACAAAATTTATTGAATTCCCCAATGTTGAATGTGTCGCTATTTGCGATGTGGATGATAAATGGCTGAATCAGCGTGCAGCAGATGTCGAAAAAAAGACGGGAAAAAAACCTCCTTTCCTTTACAAGGACTGGAGAAAAGTAATTGAGAACAAAGATGTAGATGTTGTGATCGTGGGAACACCCGACCATTGGCATTGTTTAATAACAGTTGCTGCACTGGGAGCGGGAAAAGATGTATACTGTGAGAAGCCATTGGGCAATTCAATTGCCGAATGCGAAGTAATGGTAAAAGCCGCCCGTAAACATAACAGGATCGTTCAGGTCGGACAATGGCAACGAAGCGATCCCCACTGGCAAGATGCCATGGCTTTTATTCGCAGCGGAAAATTAGGACATGTCCGTTCAGTTAAAACCTGGGCATTTGCCGTAAACCAGGGACCTTTCCCTGTTCGGCCAGATGCTTCAGTACCTAAAGGAGTCGACTACGAGATGTGGTTAGGCCCGGCCCAACACCGTCCGTTTAATGCATTACGGTTTCATCATGAATGGCGCTTTTTCTGGGATTATGGCAGTGGACTGGCATCTGACTGGGGTGTACATTTACTTGATTTTGCTTTGGAAGGGATGAAAGCTGGCCTGCCCAAAGAACTGTACGCTTCAGGAGGCAAATTTGCTTATCCTGACGATGCAGTGCAAACTCCCGACACCTTAACGGCAACCTTGAAATATGACAGGTTTAATATCATCTGGGATCACGCCACCGGCATTTCAAGCGGATCATTCAACAAAAGCATTGGTGTATCTTATGTTGGAGAAAACGGTATTCTGGTGGTTGACCGGGGCGGATGGGAAGTTATCCCCCAGATAGGATTAGACAAGAACCCTCGGATGGAAGCCGTTGCTTTGAAAAAAGTGGGTTATTCGGTTGATGGTGCTGAATTGGCGGAATTTGGACTTAAAGCCCATGTCCACAATTTTCTGAATTGTATCGTTTCACGGGAATTGCCAAATGCTGATATTGAACTGGGCGCCAAAGTTGCAAAATTATGTCAGTGCATCAACATATCTCATCGGATAAACAAGTCTGTTCACTGGGACGATGAGCAAAAACAGTTTGCAGAGGCAGAAGCCAACTTGTTAATTCAACCAAAATACAGCCCCCAGTGGAATTTTCCCCGGTATTAATGATTCAAACTATTCAACATTAATCTATAATAATGAAAAGAAGGTATTTAAGTTCAATACTAATGCTTATTTTTATTTTGCTTTCTATAAGTTGGATAAAAGAAAATAAGCCTAAAATTCTACGTGTCCCTGCTATCGAAAATGTAAATCATGAGGTGTTATGTTATTGTTTTGTGACCAAAGAAATAACCCAGGACAACCACTTTAAGCTGATAATCGACACCATTGCAAATAGCTCAAAATTCACGACGGTGTTCCTTTGCGGGAGGAATGATGCCGACATTTATGATTATAAAACAATGCATCCCTTTTTTAAAGAATTTGTCGCTTATGCACATCAACGGAAGCTCAAAGTAGGTCTTCAGCTTTGGAATTCCAACCGGCAGGTGGATATTGAGAATACAACCCGTTGTATTGTTGAGGGAGAAATTGTTCTTGACCGTAATGGAAGCGGCGTATATACAGGCAAATCACGAAATATCCGATATACTGAGATTTATCCGATCAATGTTGGTTCGATAATTCAGAGCGAGCTTTTCAAGGTCTATGCTTTTACCAAAACCTCGGATGGATTTTATGATCCTGCCTCATTGGAAGAGATTACTTCAAAATGTACCTCAAGACCTATAGACAAAGAGACTGTTGAAGTAACAATTTACGGAGGTCAGCCACTGCAAGGGAAAACTGCCTATATTATGACGCAGCATTATTATAATTTTCCGGATAACCACAGTCAGGCCGCTATTGAATATTTCGAAGAGGCGCTGAATAAATACGCAGATATTCCGTTTGACGGCTTTGCCCTGGATGAATATGGCAATATGCGTATTTATCCGCCTAACCTTATCGAAGGGCGTAACTGGCGCGATCGGTTGTATTCTTTACCCATGGCTAAAGATTTTAACCAGAAACATAATACTTCACTCGAAAGGACCCTTTTCGACATGCGGTATGTCCCTAAAGGAGATTCCAGTGTTAGAATGAAGGCCATAAACAATTACATGGTTTCGATGAGGGAGGGACCGCTAAAAGTTGAAAGGGCCGTTTGCGAAAAGGCAAAAGAAATCTTTGAAAGAATATCTTTATCGGGTTTCACAACACGCACCATAATAATTTACAATACGATGAAATTTGGACTACCGGATGTAACTGGTGGACGATTCCCCGTGAATATGGACAAACAGACGAAAATACACAAAAACCGACCCAGCTTGGAATTGGTATGGCCCAATCCAAAAACGCCATATACGATATGTATTACGGCGGCAATGTTAACAACATTACAACCAAAGCCTTTAACGATCTTCGCTATGGAGTCCGCACGAATTATCTCGCTTACAACGACAGGAGGATATGGAGAAAAGATCTTGTAGATAAAGAGCTTACAGAAGGAGTGTATCGGGTGGAGAATTGTGCATACCTGTTGAACCGATTCAATCCATCCTTACCTGAAACAAAAATACTTGTAATTTTTGGTATTGAAGCGCTCTCAGACTGGTATCCGAACATTTCAGATAGAGGTCAATACGATATTAATGACAAGCTGAATGTGGCGAAGAAAGCCAAGGATATCTGGAATGCCGGTTATGTAAATGCCCTTGTCTCTTCAGATGTAATAATGGAGGGAAAACTTAAAATAGGGGATGATGGAAAGCCTGTGATGAATGGGCACAAATTTGACCAGGTAGTTTATCTCTATCCACAATATTGCCGGCAGGAGGAGATGAAATTTCTGGAAGACTTTGAAAAAAAAGGAGGAAAATTGATGCTGGAAGGGAATGCAACACACGATTTTAGCGGGAATGATATTCGGAAATGG
>CAXXKQ010000031.1:0-125312 GCA_963676535.2 Prolixibacteraceae bacterium
ATTGCAGTGTATACTAAACAAGGTGAGATAGTTTATCGAGAAGAATATTATAAAGGAATAATCAACGATAAATTACGGGGTTATTATCTGGCGCGCGAATTTTACAGCCCCAATTATGAAACTTCAAACATCGAAAAACCGGATCACCGGACAACGATCTATTGGAATCCGGAAATTGTAAGCGATTCAACCGGAACGGCAAAATTCTCATTTTTTACCTCTGACGATCCTGGTTTTATGCTGCTCAAAGTTGAAGGACTGAGCTTTGATGGAAAACCTGGTGTAGGTTTTTTGACAATCCCAAAGACAAACTAAGTATTGGAAATTCCAAGTGAAACGTAAAAGTCGGAAAGGCTTTTTAGAGACAATTTTTTATTTTAAGATTAAATCATGAATAGAGAAATTCATTATATATCACCCGAAAAATTAACGTATACAATTATAGAAGAGATTCTCGAACACCATAAAATGCTGGTGCTTTCTGATGAATCGGTTGCTTTGATCCAAAAAAGCAAAGATTACCTTGATCGTAAAATAAACGACACTCATGGCCCAATGTATGGAATCAATACCGGTTTTGGCGCTTTGTGCAATATTGAGGTTTCGAAGGACGAGTTGAGCAAACTACAGGAAAACCTGGTGATTTCACATGCCTGTAATTTGGGACCCGAAGTTCCATCGGATGTGGTTCGACTGATGTTATTACTCAAAGCTCATGCGTTGGCCAAAGGAAATTCTGCAGTTCAGTTGATTACCATTCAGCGCATTCTCGATTTATTTAATTCTGATATTCTTCCGATTGTTTGCGAGCAGGGATCGCTCGGAGCCAGCGGTGATTTGGCTCCATTGGCCAAGTTATTTCTTCCGTTGCTCGGGTTGGGCGAAGTTTACCAACGGGGTATCCGTAAACAAGCTTATGCTGTGTTGACCGAAATGGGGTGGGAGCCGATCCGTTTACAGGCCAAGGAAGGTCTGGCTTTACTGAACGGAACCCAGTTTATGAGTGCTCATGCCGTTTATACGCTGTTAAAGGCTTTTCGCCTGATGGACTATTCCGATATTATTGGTGCTCTTTCGCTCGACAGTTTTGATGGCTTACTGGAGCCATTCATGTCGCAGGTTCAGGAAATCAGGCCACACTCCGGACAAATTAAAACTGCTGCCAATTTCAGAAAATTGTTGGATGGCAGTGAGCTGATCGGCCGGAAGAAAGCGCATGTGCAGGACCCGTATTCGTTTCGCTGTATTCCGCAGGTGCATGGAGCGGTGAAAGATGCGGTGAATTATGTGGCCGGCGTGGTCGAAGTTGAGATTAATTCGGTAACCGATAATCCTACGGTCTTTCCGGACGATGACCTGATTATTTCAGGAGGAAATTTTCATGGCGAACCTTTGGCTTTGTCGCTTGATTTTATGGCTATTGCACTTTCGGAAATCGGCAGTATTTCCGAAAGACGGACTTATCGGTTAATTTCGGGAGACCACAATCTTCCTGAGTTTTTGGTAGCCAACCCAGGACTGAATTCAGGTTTTATGATTCCGCAATATGCGGCAGCTTCCATTGTCAGCCAGAACAAGCAGTTGAGTACACCAGCTTCGGTTGATTCGATTCCATCATCAAACGAGCAGGAAGACCACGTGAGTATGGGGGGAAACGCTGTAACTAAAGCTTTAAAAGTAGCTCAAAATATATACAGCATTTTGGCCATCGAACTTTATAATGCGGCGCAGGCCATTGAATTCAGGCGACCCGCAAAAACTTCGGAATATCTGGAAAAGTTTTTGACTGATTACCGAAAGCGAGTTGCTTTTGTCAGCGAGGATACTTTAATGTACGAGGGAATCAATAAGACAATCGATTTTTTGGAAAAAGGAGATTATAAATTGTAAACAAAAAAGCCGGATTTCCCGGCTTTTTTTATTCTTTTTTTTGATCCTTTTTATATTCTCTGATCAGATATGATCTGAATTCGTTTTCGGTGCGGTACATCTTCAGTACTTTTTCTTTAGGCAAAATCTTCAGGAATTTTTGATGATATTCTTTGATCAGGTTGGCTTCGAGTTCGAAAGATGAGATGTAGTTATTTGTCATCTTCTCAATTTCAGATCCTGAAAGATCTTTGTATTTTTCTTCCGGCATTCGCTCAAAGTCATGAATTTGCCGTTGGATATCGAATCTTTTCTTTTCAAATTCATTATAAACCGGCCAGAACGCCTGAGCTTCGGCGGGTGTCAGGTCGAGTTTGCTGGTAAAAAAGGATATTTTTTCAGCTTTAATTTTTTCAAACATTTCAGGGTTTGGGCCTCCTCTCCTTTCCTGGGCAACCAGTGTTGTCAGAAAAAAGAAAAGCAGATTGGATAGGAGAAGTAACTTCTTCATGATTCTTAGTTTTGAATTTCAGAGTAAATTTCAAGATCATTCAATCCGGAAGAAAGATAAGCGAGCACTTCATCCGGGTTTATTTCAGACACATAGGTTTTTTGATCAGACAAGATGGCATCAACAACGGTATTTTCATCGAATGACGAGAAAAGGAATGTATATTCATCCGCGAGGGTGGGGGCTGTGGTATCTGTAGTTATAGTTTTAGGCAGAAAATGGTTGATTGGGTAATAGACTAGCAGATAAATCAGCGAAAAACTTGCGACCAGTCCTAAAACTGGCTTAAGTAATTGCAGAACTTTGGTTGATGAGATTTTCTTAGGAGCGGGAGTGCCGTGTTCAATTCGTTCCAAGATCCGATCTTCGATCGAATCGAAGTATTGATCGGGGGTTTTAAACGGATTGGATTTGGGCCGTTTTAGAAATTCAGATTCTATGTTTTTTTCGTCGTACATGGTCTTCAAGATTATGGCTTTGACAACTTTAGTTTCAAATAGTTTAATTTCCGAAAGGTTTATTTAAGGATTTTGCCCTTTCGGAATGCAGGGATCAATGTTTGTTTCATGCGTTTTTAGGTATTCTTCCACTTTTTTCACTGCATGGTGATAGGACGCTTTTAGGGCTCCGACTGACGTATCAAGTATTTTAGACATATCTTCATACTTAATTTCGTCAAAGTATTTCATGTTAAAAACCAGTCGCTGTTTTTCGGGCAGAAGGGCAATGGCTTTCTGAAGCAGCATTTGCCATTCGTCACCATCAAAATAATCATCGCTCTGCAGGTTTTCAATCAGGTATTCGTTTTCATCGTTTAGACTGGTCATCATCCGGCGCTTCCGCTGATTCAAAAAGGTAATCGATTCATTGGTTGCAATACGGTATAGCCAGGTAAACAGGCTCGAATCTCCTCTGAACGAATCCATACCGTTCCAAATTTTAATCATGGTATTTTGCAGAACATCATCGGTATCGTCGTGATTCAATACAATTTTGCGGATGTGCCAGTACAGCCTTTCCTTGTATTTGGAAATCAGATGTCTGAAGGCAAGTTCCCTGGTGGAGGGATCTTTCAGGCTATCCAATATTTGCTGGTCGTGGGTCATACGCAAAACGATCGATGATATTCAGACATTGAAACCGTACAATAGTTTAATTTGATATTTGACAATTAAACTATCTGAGAATTAGTCGCAATACTTTTGATAATTTGAATTTGCCTCGGCAATATTTTGCTTTGCTACTCAATCCTGAAATTCAGGCCTTCATCTTTTAGTTTTTCATAAACCTGGATATCGAATTGATACAGTTTTGCTGCCCGGTGAGCAACGTTTTGCTGTTTTTCACCCGAATCGATGAGCAGTTCCATTTTAGCCAGTTTCTTCCTGAAGTTCCGGGTATCCATTTTTTTATTCAGGATAACCTCGTAAAGTGATTGAATTTCAGTCAGGGTAAACTTTTCGGGCAAAAGATGAAATCCAACCGGATGATACATTACTTCCTGCCGCAACTTGTTCAGTGCCTTTCTAATGATAATATCATGGTCGAAACACAAAGGAGGCAACTCATTAAGGTTGAACCATTGCAGTGATTTGGCCAGCGTTGATTGTTTCAGGCTGTAATAATCAGGATTAATTAAAGCATAATATCCGATGGTGATCACACGGGTATAAGGGACTCGTTCGAGCGATCCAAAGGTGTGAAGTTGCTGAAGATAAACATCATTTAGCCCGGTTGCCTGAAAAAGTAGTTCTTTGGCAAATTCATCCAGATCCTGGTATTCAGGTACATGTCCGCCAAAAAGGCTCCAGTAAATATCGCTGGTCAGAACCGGGTGTTTTTCATATAATTGTCGGATCTGGTCGGTGCTGGCTTGTGCAGGAAGAGACTTTTTTAACGCTTCCTGATCAATTTGATTAAGCAAAACACGCAACCCGGATTTATCAAACCCAAAAATGACACAATCGACAGAAACTGAATTTAAAATCATGATGTAATGGCTTTTCCGCAAAAGTAATAATTAAGTATAAACTTTAGATTGCTTCATAGTCGGGCGAATCGATTATCTTTGTAGCGAAAATCAAAAAGGTAGAAAAAGCATGGCTTTAAAATGTGGAATTGTAGGACTTCCAAATGTAGGAAAGTCGACGCTGTTCAATTGCTTGTCGAGTGCCAAAGCTCAATCGGCAAATTTTCCGTTTTGTACCATTGAGCCCAATGTTGGAGTAATTACGGTGCCCGATGAGCGGTTAATTGAACTTCAAAAGATTGATAATCCGAAACGGGTGGTTCCGACAACGGTTGAAATTGTGGATATTGCCGGATTAGTAAAAGGAGCAAGTAAAGGCGAAGGTCTGGGCAATCAGTTTCTGGCCAATATTCGCGAAACAGATGCCATCATTCATGTTCTGAGATGCTTTGATAATGATAACATCACTCATGTTGATGGATCCATTAATCCGGTACGCGATAAAGAAGTGATTGATATTGAATTGCAGTTGAAAGATTTAGAAACTGTTGAAAGCCGGATTGCCAAATGGGAAAAGGTGGCCAAGCATGGAGCAGATAACAGTGCCAAGAAGATTGTTGAAGTCAGTTATCGTTACCGGGATGCTCTGGTTCAGGGTAAATCAGCCCGAACGGTTGAGCTAACTTCGGAAGAAAAAAAGCTGACTCATGATTTCTTTTTGCTGACCAACAAACCGGTTTTGTATGTCTGTAATGTTGATGAAGCTTCGGCCAAAGATGGGAACCGATATGTTGAGATGGTGAAGGAAGCTATAAAAGATGAAAATGCAGAAATTATGGTAATTGCAGCAGCTACCGAAGCCGATATTGCCGAATTGGAGTCGTATGACGAAAAACAAATGTTCCTGGAAGAACTTGGATTAACCGAGCCAGGAGTAAATATGCTGATTCACGCAGCCTACCGTTTGCTTAACCTGGAAACTTATTTTACTACCGGACCCGATGAAAGCCGCGCTTGGACTTTTGTGCATGGAACTAAAGCTCCGCAGGCAGCCGGAATTATCCACACCGATTTCGAAAAAGGTTTCATTCGTGCCGAGGTTATTAAGTATACTGATTATATCCGTCTTAGGTCGGAAGCAGCTTGCCGGGAAGCCGGAAAAATTGCCGTCGAAGGAAAAGAATATGTGGTACAGGATGGTGATATTATGCATTTCCGTTTTAATGTTTAAGATATTTCAAAGTTAAAATAGCTCAAAGGCAGTCCGATCGACTGCCTTTTTATTTTTAGTCTGTCTTTTTGAAACAGAAATTCAGAATATCGGGTATATTCCTCAGGCAAATCATGTTTTGAAGATAAATAACGAATGATTTTGGGGGATAGTTTAAAAATGAACTGTTTCTGGACTAGTGGAGGAACCTTTTTGGGGAGTTATCTTATTTTTCCCCTGATTCATAAATTTACCAAGTGGTGTCTAAAATGGAATTAATGATATTAAATAATTCTAAAAAATAGAAAAATGTCATTTAATATTTTAAAATATAATCAAAATGACTATTTTTGAATCCGTAATTAATCTTGTCGTGTTCATATTCTAAACTGATAATATATGTGTGGATTTGTAGGCGTATTTGATTTAAAGGTGCAGACACAGGAATTGCGTCCACAGGTTTTGAAGATGTCGAAGAAAATTCGTCATCGAGGTCCGGATTGGTCCGGCGTTTTTTCATGTGATCAGGCTATCTTAGCCCATGAGCGTTTATCGATTGTTGACCCCGAATCGGGCGGTCAGCCTTTGTATAGCAAAGATGGAAAACTTGTTTTGGCCGTAAATGGTGAAATATATAATCACATGGAAATCCGCAGCAGGATTGGAGATTCGTATGAATTTCTGACTCACTCGGACTGTGAAGTTATTCTTGCCTTGTATCGCGAGAAGGGAATTGATTTTCTGGAAGACCTGAATGGCATTTTCGCATTTGCCCTGTACGACCGGGAAAAAGACGTTTATCTCGTTGCCCGTGACCATATCGGAATTATTCCTTTGTATCAGGGGTGGGATAAATTTGGAAACTATTATGTGGCTTCTGAATTAAAATCGCTGGAGGGTTATTGCAGTAAAATTGAGGAGTTCCTGCCCGGAAAATATTTGTATAGTCCTGATGGCGAGGTGAAAACGTGGTACGAACGCGATTGGCAATCGTTTGATGCTGTGAAAGATAACGGTTTTGATATTGCTGAACTCAGAAAGGCCCTTGAAGATGCCGTACATCGCCAGCTAATGTCAGATGTTCCTTACGGGGTTCTGCTTTCAGGCGGACTCGATTCTTCAGTAATTTCGGCTATTGCAAAAAAATACGCCGCTTATCGGATTGAATCTCAGGATTCGGAGCAGGCATACTGGCCCCAGCTACACTCATTTGCTGTTGGTTTGATTGGTTCGCCCGATTTGGCTGCCGCCAAAAAAGTTGCCGAACATATCGGAACGATTCATCATGAAATTCATTTCACTGTTCAGGAAGGACTTGATGCAATCCGCGATGTAATTTATCATCTCGAAACTTACGACGTGACAACCGTCAGGGCCTCCACTCCAATGTACTTGCTGGCACGGGTAATTAAATCGATGGGCGTCAAAATGGTTCTTTCGGGTGAAGGGGCTGACGAGATTTTTGGCGGTTATCTTTATTTCCACAAAGCGCCCAATGCACAAGCGTTTCACGAAGAAACTGTTCGCAAACTGAGTAAACTGCATTTGTATGATTGTTTACGTGCCAATAAATCGCTGGCTGCGTGGGGAGTTGAAGGACGGGTTCCGTTCCTTGATAAAGAGTTTTTGGATGTGGCTATGCGGATCAATCCGGAAGAAAAAATGGCTAAAAACGGACGAATGGAAAAATGGGTGGTTCGTAAGGCATTTGAAGATTATTTGCCAGCGAGTGTCGCCTGGCGACAAAAAGAACAGTTCTCGGATGGAGTGGGCTACAACTGGATCGATTCGCTGAAGGCAATGGTTGCTGAAAAAGTAACCGATGAACAAATGAATACCGCCAAATACCGTTTCCCTATCAATACCCCAATGTCGAAGGAAGAGTATTTTTACCGTTCCATTTTTACTGAGCATTTTCCATCTGATTCGGCGGCAAGTTGCGTTCCTTCTGTTCCTTCAATTGCCTGCAGCACGCCGGTTGCCCTTGAGTGGGACGCCAGTTTCAAGAACAATGCTGATCCATCGGGCCGCTCGGTTGGTAGTGTCCACCTAGAGGCGTATATAAAAAAATAAATTATAAAAAAGTTCAGTATTAATTTTCACTACAGTTTTGTTGAAATAAAAGAGCCGGGCCTGTCCCGGTTTCTTTGTTGGTAATAGCCGATAATTTCCTTTATTTTGTCAATAGCTTTAAATGCTTACAATCAATTACCTAATTTCAGTTATCTATGAAAAATATTGTTTTGATCGTTTTTGTGTTTGGTTTTTTTGCCTGTACCCAAACCCCTTCGTACAAAGTTGATGTGAAAATTGCTTCTGCTGAAGGAAAAGCTTATCTCAGCCAGCGAGTAAAAGGCGAGTGGGTAAAATTGGATTCAGCTGATCTGGTCAATGGCGAATGCCAGTTCGAGGGGAAAGTTAAATTTCCTGAAGTATATTATCTTGGATTGAGTTCAATACGAGAAAAATTGCCATTTTTTATTGAAAATTCAGTGATTTCAATATCAGGAAGAGTTGATTCACTAACTTTGGCAAAAGTTGCCGGATCGTTAGTTCAGGACGAATATCAGGCTGTTCAGGATAAATTGAATCAGCTCGACAAGCAGGGAATGGTACTTTTCAATCAATCGAAAGAAATCGGAAAATCCGGGAACAAAGCTAAAGCTGACAGCTTGATGGCGCTGGCCGAAAATATTTTTAATGAAATTGACGTTCAGCAAAAAGATTTTATAAAAACACATCCGGCCTCGTACGTTTCTCCTTACCTGTTAAGCCGGGTTTATTACGATATGGAAGCCGAAGTGCTGGATGAAATTTTGTCGGCATTCGATCACAAATTGGATTCGGTCGCAACCGTAATTACGCTCAGGGAGCGTGTTAATAAACTAAAATTGGTTGCAGTTGGTCAAACTGCGCCTGATTTTACGATGAACGATACTGATGGAAATCCGGTTAAGTTGAGTGATGTTTATTCAAAGAATGAATACACATTGGTTGATTTCTGGGCATCATGGTGTAGCCCGTGCCGTCGTGAAAATCCCAACGTTGTGGCAACGTTTAGTGCTTTCAAGACCAAAGGTTTTGGCGTTTTGGGCGTTTCACTAGATACCGACAAGGCGAAATGGATGAAAGCGATTGCCGATGACCAACTGAACTGGCCTCATGTTTCGGACCTGAAAGGCTGGAAAAATGAGGCAGCTGCATTGTATTCAGTCAACTCAATTCCCGCAAACCTGCTGATTGATAAAACGGGTAAAATCGTCGGACGTAATCTTCGCGAAGGAAAGCTGGGCGAAACGATTGCCGGTTTATTGAAATAGAAATTAGTGTTATGTCAATATTAAACTATACAGATCAAGTCACCCTGAACTTGTTTCAGGGTCTCATTTTGTTATGAGATGCCGAAAACCCCGTCTGACCATCCGGGCAGGGAGTTCAGCATGATGCTAAGTCAATAATTCGTTGACATAACATTAGTTTGAAATGCCTGAATTTCAGCGGTTATAAGTATAAAGCAGCATCGCATTTTATTGCAGCGTTAAAAACCACCGTCTATGACGGTGGTAATGATTAAAAGGCTTTGCCTGAATAGCTTTGCCCATGAACATTAAAAATTATTAATCATGGGTAAATTTAGGCAATTATCACATGTGTACTACAAGTGTGAGTACCATGTTGTATTTGTTCCGAAGTATCGTTTTCGGATACTTACGGGCACCGTAAAAAATCTGATTGATCATGATATCAGAGCAATAAGTCAATGGAAAGAAGTTGAAGTTCTGGAGCTCAATGCACAGGCAGATCATGTTCATCTCGTTTGTTCAATTCCTCCCAAGATATCAGTCTCTGATTTCATGGGAATATTGAAGGGTAAGCTGGCAATACGGGTATTCAAGTCTTATCCTGAGTTAAAACAAAAGCCATACTGGGGCAATCACTTTTGGGCAAAGGGTTACTTCATAAGTACCATTGGATTGGATGAGGACATGATACTGAGATACGTTCGTCATCAAGAGAAGGAAGAACGTAAAAGAGAATAGCGTTAATGTGCTCCCCCTTTTAGGGGAAACTGAAATTAAAGCCACCTCCTTTGGGGGTGGTAGTTTACTTTCAGTTCTCTGAATTTCAGGCATTTTTTCTCACTTTAGGCACTTTAAACTATTCTATGATGGAACAATTAACTTTAACCACACCGGCCCTGTTATTTTCGGCTGTTTCGCTGATTATTCTGGCTTATACCAACCGTTTCCTGGCTTATGCTTCAGTTGTTCGTAACCTTCATGCCACGTTTAAAGAAAAGCCAAACTCTGTATTACTTGGTCAGATTCAAAATCTGAGAAAACGCCTTCGCCTGACTCAAACCATGCAGGTACTCGGAATTTCAAGCCTATTGCTTTGTGTGGTTTGCATGTTTCTGGTGTATGTTCATTTTCATATTTGGGCCGAGATTCTGTTTGCAATAGCACTGATATTGCTCATTCTATCTCTGGCAATTTCCATTCGGGAAATTCAAATTTCAGTTAAAGCACTCGACCTGCATCTGAACGACATGGAATAAAAATGTTTGGATTGCCTGAAATTATTTATTCCGGAGGTATTTTTACTTTAGATACTTCTTTCATTATCTTCGCGAATCATTTAACAAAATTTGTATGTCTCAATATTTTGGCGAAACGGCGGCTTTGCTAACGGCTGTTTTCTGGACGGTTACCAGTTTGTCATTTGAATCAGCAGGGAAAAAAGTTGGCTCGCTATCTGTGAATCTGATCCGGTTAGTACTGGCTTTTTTTATTTACGGCGTGGTAAATTATATTCGTCGCGGTATGTTTCTACCACTTGATGCTAATGCCGAAAGTTGGGGGTGGCTGGCTCTTTCAGGTTTGGTTGGCTTTGTTTTTGGAGACCTGATGCTTTTCCAGTCTTATGTGGTAATTGGTGCTCGAATTGCAATGCTTATTATGGCGTTGGCTCCACCCATTACAGCATTTTTTAGCTGGCTGATCCTGGGTGAAGTACTTAGCCTGATGAACTGGGTTGGAATGATTGTGACGCTGACCGGGATATCCATTGTAATTCTGAAACGTGAAAAACAGGTAGATGATTCGAAAAAGAAAAAGCACAAAATAACGACTACTTATAGTTTCAAAGGAATTCTTCTCGCATTTGGCGGGGCAATCGGACAAGGTGTTGGACTGGTCCTCAGTAAAAAGGGGATGGGTGAATACGATGCTTTTGCGGCTTCGCACATCCGGGTGATTACGGGCATGATTGGCTTTGCTGTGATTTTTTTAATCACCGGTCATTATGGAAAAGTATGGAAAGCAGTGAAACATCGTCCGGCCATGAAGCGCATTGCTTTGGGGTCAGTTTTTGGCCCGTTTCTGGGTGTTTCATTTTCGCTGCTGGCAGTTCAGCATACCCAGGCAGGAATTGCAGCCACTATTATAGCAATTGTACCGGTGTTGATTATCCCGCCTGCTATCCTGATTTTTAAAGAAAAGGTTAACTGGAAAGAAATTCTCGGGGCGGTGATTACTGTTGGAGGAGTTGCTATTTTCTTTTTGTAAAAGCCCAGTCAAAAGGGGAAATCAGACTTATTGTTTGGTTTTTAAGGGATTTTCTGATTCGTCAAAAAATTGTTTCTGCAGGGCAGGTACCATTTCGTCATTTTTCACGGCCTTGATTACTTTAATTAACTGTTCGACAGTTGAGTTAATCAGTAATTCACCAGCTTCAGCATTGGCTTTCGTACCATCACCGCCATAATGGTTTGGGTAACGTGCATACCACCATATTCCCGTATAAACATTTGAAAGGTTCTTCAATCGATCCTGATCTCCACCATATTGTTGGCCGGCTCTTTCAAGATGGACTGCATTTGGAACGATTGCTTCTAAAACTGATGACTCTTCGTTCCCGGCGTGGGCATTATACGGATCGTGCTGCGTTAATTCTTCTGCTTTTTTAACCACTGCCGGATCATCAGAGGGCTGGAACCAGTACAAACTGTATGAGCGGCGTTCTGAGAGTTGAGCCATTCCAAAAAAATTAAGAAAAGCATTGTTTCCGCCATGTCCGTTTACGATAATAATTTTTTCAAATCCGTTACGGGCCAGTTCATTCAAAGTCTCCTGAAGAGCCTTCCAGATTAATTCAGGGCTGTATGCTATTGTCCCCGGCTGGTGTTTGGCTTCGTTAATCTGACTGAAATAGTACCACGGAAAAACTACGGTGTATTCTTTTTCGGCTGCGCGAAGTGCATATTCACGAGCAATGTAAAGATCAGTTCCGAGGGGAAGATGAGGTCCATGTTTTTCAAAAACGCCGATAGGCAGGATACACGTTTTTGCTGATTTTTCAACAGCCTTAATGTAATCAGGAGCAGTCAATTCTTCGAGCTGGAATGGCAATTGCTGAGCCTGAAGTGAAAGGGTAATAAGTGATAAAATGAAAAGTGCAAGTTTTTTCATGTTGGTTGGATTAGTGTTTGATTGCCTTAAATTTAGCAATTTGACGATCAACAACCTAAAAATTTTTGCGCTGGTGATTTAATTATTCGGGAGAATAGTTTTTCAAATTAAAACAGCTGCCCGGAAATATCCAGACAGATGTTTTAATTTGAAGGCGATATAAAATTAGTTCTGAGTTTTCAGCGGTCGTGGATTGATATACATTTCGTTTCCAAATGGCTTGAAATCGCGGCTCTGAGCTACTTTTTCCAGACCGATTCTGGCCGATTTCAGGACTTTTCCGGTTATTGAAATGCCTTTCATATCAGCCAATACGGCAGCCAAAAGGGTTTCGTTTGGATTTCCAAAAGGCAAAAGGTTGGCAATGTCTTCTTCTGCACTAATCGTTGGGGTTAATCCATTTACAAAATCTGTTTCACCGGCAGAATTGGCATATTTAACGATGATAGGTTGCATGGCATAGGTATGATTAGGATTAACATTTCCTTGTTCATCCCAGTCTTTGATGGTTGCTGAACCTGTATATTTCCCTTCAGTATTTGTGCCTACTACCGTAACTTTCATGTAAGGCTTTAATCCATTGATAAGTAATTCGCTGGCCGAAGCAGTGTTATCGGAAACAATGATGTATATTTTTTGCAGGTTAAGTGTAACAATGGATGTTGCAGGCGTCGCGGGCCTAGTGCTTGTTGCAGTTGTGGCTAATATGGTGTTTGTAAAATAATCGTTGAGTGCAGCTGCGCCATATTCCGAAACGTAGGCGCTTTGCAGTCCGCTGTTGTATTGAGCTTTTGCAAATATTTTAGACTGATCAGTTCCGTAAAGCATACTGGCCAGATAAATACTGCTTTGAACCGAACCGCCACCATTGTACCTCAGGTCGAGTACCATCTGATCAATTTTGGCATCTTTAAATTTTTTGATCACATCGTTTAACTGGATGTCAAAGTCGGCATTAAAACCATTATAAACCAGGTAGCCCACCTTTTGGTTGTTGTAAACAAAAATGGTGTCTTTGTGGATGGGGTTTTCCTGTATTTCAACTGCGGTCATTGTTACCGTCCGTGAACTTGGCGAAATCGTGTTGTTGGTGATCGTTGCAAAGCCAAGTTTATAAGTTTCAGTATTTAAAAGTAATGTTTGATAATTGGAAACAGTAAGTTGCTGGTCGTTTACATTCAGAAAAATGTCACCACGTTTCATCCCTGCTTTTTCGGCCGGAGAATTTTTATAGACATAGCGGACAAAACCAAAAAGATTGTCAGAACTGCCAATCCGTCCAAGCATAAAATCGAATCCCATCGTTTTTGATACGCCTGCAATCCAGTTCTCAATTGTTTTATAATCCTCAACAAGGAATGACCAACGGTCAACGTCTTTGTATTTGTATAACAGGCTGGTGAACAGTGCCTGTTTGTCGTTATATTTATTCAAAAACAGATTCAACGAATCCTTGTCGCTGAATTTAGCTGCAGAAAGATTGGCAACCTGACTGTTCCACAGATAATAGTCGTGCAACCCATTCCAGATGAATAAATTTACCTCGTCAGCTTGTGGAATAACGATAGGTTCCGGTTCATTGTCTTTTCTGCATCCTGAAAACAGGGAAGCCGCAATTACCACGAAAGCTGCAATTGATTTGTATGTTAATTGTTTCATTGTTTTCGTTTTATAAATTTTCGATTTGTTTTGAATTAAACGCTAAAGTAAATAAAAGATTGTTGACATAAGTAGACCAGAAACAATTAGTATCGAAAAATTAATGATTAAACTTTTGCGAATGGCTTTACTGCTCAACATTAGTGCATAAATCATTTTTAAAAGGTTGTTGCTGTTGGTTGCATTCAGGATTGCCAATGCAATGGTCATCTGTGCTATTCCTGATTTTTGCTGAAGCAGGTTCAATAGGAACGGATCAATATCGGTAATACCGACAATATAAGCTAAATTGGTAACTCCGGCGCTTCCGTAGCTTTTTAGTACGAAATCGGTGACCAGTGCGAAAGTAATGAATAGGACTCCAAAAATTGCTGCAGTTCTGAATTCAAGCGGATTTTTTGTTGGGCCGGGGTCACTGATTTTACTTTCCTCGATCGGAATTTTTGTTTTTCGCATGTTGACTCGTGATAAGCCGGCAGCAAACACAAACATCAGCAGAAACGGAACTGCCAGTTGTATCGCAATTGCAGGATTGAAAATGAAGGCCAGAAAAAGAATGCGCAGATACATCATTCCGTTGGCCAGCATAATGGCTGAAACAGTTTGCGAATCAGCAAATCCCTGCTTTTCCTGCCGGGCAAGGATAACCGTTGTGGCAGTGCTGCTGTAAATTCCACCTAACAAACCAGTAAGAATAATTCCCGAGTCGGGGAAAACAAATTTTTTAAGCAAATAACTGATGTACGAAATGCCTGAAACTACCACGATAGCCAGCCACAGGTGATAAGGCGAAATTGGTATTTTATCTGAAATATTGGCTTCGGGCAACAATGGCAGAATGATGCCGGCAAGAGCAATAAATTTAGCCAGCGTAATAAATTCCTCTTCCGAAGCTTTTTTTGATAGTGTGACGAAATGGCTTTTGAGTTCGGTTATCATCAGCAAGGCGACGATAAAAGATAAAACCAGCCATACTGGTTGGGTGAAAACCATAATGGATATGCAGTAGGTTAGCAAGGCCAGAATTGTACTGGTAAGTCCGTATTTGCCGTTTTGTCTGATTTTATGAAAATATTGAATACTTAACAGGATGCCAATCAGGGCAAATCCGATCAGAAATGGAATGTAAGTTACCGGATCGGCAATAAAAAGCACATACGACAGCAGTCCAATAAATGTAAACGTGCGGTCTGTCCCGAATAAAAGATCTTCGTTCTCGTTGATGTGATGACGACGTTGTTCCAGACCTATCAACAACGAAAAAATAAGCACCAAAAAAAATTTGATAAACCCTTCAGGGATGTAGTTCAGGATTTCCATATTGGTTCAGATGTTTCCATACAAAGGTATCATTTCGGTACAAGTATTTCAATAGGATTCAATAGCGATTGATGCAACTGTGACTTTGCCTATTTCTTAATCCGGTTAAAATGAAATTTACCCTACTTCAGATCAGGCTCATGGATATATCGGCAATAAAATGCCAATTTATCTGATTTGTTGTTTGAAAATGCCAAACAAACTGTTACTTTTGCGCCGGTTATTCGGTTTGTAGCTCAGCTGGTAGAGCAGCTGACTCTTAATCAGCGGGTCCGGGGTTCGAGCCCCCGCAAACCGACAGAAAAATAAGGCACTTGCGAATGTAAATTTGTAAGTGCTTTTTATTTATATCCATCGACCGTTTTTTATCCTCGCTTTGAGTGAACCTTTATTCGAATAGGTTTAAGCCATCATCTAATTATAGGAGAATGCTGCATAGCACTAATTTATTATCAAAAGGAATATTCCAGAAGAAGTTTCTATTTTTGTCATTAGATAAAACAGAATATTTTGGCCGAACAACCTGTACATAGCGATAAAGAATTGATCAGAAAGCTGAAAAAAGGCAATATTGATGCTTTCAATCAGATTTTTTATGCTTATAGTTCAAAATTATACCATTTTGCTTACGGATATTTAAAATCGAAAGAAGATGCCGAGGAAATGGTGCAGGAAATATTCTCCAGAATTTGGGACAAACGGGCAGATATCAAAGAGGAGTACCAGTTCAGGTCATATTTGTTTTCTATAGCTTTCAACTATATAAAAAAATACTTTCGGTCGAAAGCGTTAATCAACAAATACATTGAATTTGCCACACTTTCCCATTCGGAAACAGAACAAATACAGGAAGATACTAATTATGATTCTTTAAAGAGTATGGTGGATCAGTTGGTTGATAAAATGCCAGAAAAACGCAGGGCCGTTTTCGTCAAAAGCCGGTTTGAAGGGAAAAGCTCGAAAGAAATCTCGGTTGAAATGAATATTAGCCAAAGTACGGTCGAAAATCATTTAAATCAGGGGCTGAGATTTTTAAGGCAGCACTTAAAAGGCGAGGCCCTTGCTGGTTTGCTCTTTTTCTACTTATTTATACAATAGAAAAAAAATATTAATAGCACTAGGTGTAAACCCATTGTTGTGGATATACATTTTTGAAACGTATTTTTCAGGCAACATGGAAATTTCAGATAAAGACCGTATTCGCAAATATTTTGGCAAATCATCAAATGATGATGAAGATTTCGTTGCGGCCAAATATTTAAATGAAGGCGATGAAGGCGAATTGAAAGAAATTGCCCGGGAACACTGGGAGAAATCCCCTTCACAAGAAGTTGAGTTGCAACATATCCTTAACCGTATTCATTTTCATATTAGTACCACTGCAAATAAACGCACCGTTCTGATCCGGATTATGTCTGCGTATTATCGTGTTGCGGCTGTGTTATTGATTCCCCTTTTAATTGGCGGAATTTACCTGATGATGCAGAATTCAAAGAAGTATAGCGCCTATACAGAAATTAGTGCACCACAAGGCTCAAGAGTGCACTTCACTTTGCCTGATGGTTCAATGGGGTTTTTGAATGGCGGTTCCAGACTGCAGTACTCCGTCAATTTTTCGGCAAACAGAAAAGTAAGTTTAATTGGTGAAGGTTATTTTGAAGTTGCAAAAGATAAGAACAATTTGTTTACCGTCCAGACAAAATATGCCGACATACAGGTGTTTGGTACGAAGTTCGATGTGTGTGCCTACGAAGGCGACCATAACGTTTCTACTACATTGGAGGAAGGAAGTGTCCGGATTTTTAACAAAACAGAAAAAACTTACTCGATGCTTAATCCGGGCGAACAAAACGTGATTAGCAAAACCAATGGCAAAATGCAAACCATGCCTGTCAATACAGGCCTTTTCACCTCGTGGAAAGACAATATGCTCCGGTTTAACAATTCTCCATTCTATGAGGTTGTAAAAAAGATGGAAAGATGGTACGGTATAAAAATAATACTGGACAAAAGTCTGAAATATTCTGAAAATTACACATTTACAGTAAGAACAGAGAGTTTGAAAGAACTATTGCAGTTACTCTCTATTACCACACCAATGAGTTATAAAATTGATAATGATACCGTAATGATTTACCCATTAAAGAAGGGAATAAAGAATTAAAAATAATAAAAAAGGGAGGAAGGCGCTCGCAACACCTTTCTCCCGTTAAATCAAGTAATACCCTAAAGGGCATGTTTAACTTAGTAATACAAAACTATGAAAAAAAAGTGGATGTCTAACAACGACAGACGATCTTATGCTCTGTCGTGTTTTATTCGAGCTATGAAACTAACAATCTTTTTCTTGCTGATTACACTCGTTAGTGTGAATGCAAGTGTTTATTCTCAAGTAACCCGGTTGGACTTAAAAGTTCAAAGCACAACCATTAAGGATGTCCTTACCCGGATTGAAGATCAAAGTAATTTTTTCTTTATGTACAACGATCGGAAGGTCGATGTTGAACGAAAGGTGGACCTTAATGTAAAGCAGGCCAATATTGAAGCTATACTAAAATCAGTCTTTGATGGCACCAATACGAAATTTATTATTAAAGACCGTCAGATTGTTTTATACAATGAAAGTGATGACGAATTTTCTTTTTCTGGTGCGCTGCAGGGCAATCAGCAAGAAAAATCAATTACAGGAAAAGTAACTGACACCTCCGGAATAGCGTTGCCGGGAGTTTCTGTTGTTGTAAAGGGCACAACAAACGGAACCATAACTGATAATGCCGGAAGGTATACACTTGCTAATGTTCAGCCAAATGCAAGTTTACAGTTTTCGTTTGTAGGAATGAAAACGCAGGAAATTGCTGTAGCCGGAAAAGCAACAATTAATATTATTCTCGCAGAGGAGTCAATTGGTATTGAAGAGGTTGTCGCAGTTGGGTATGGTCAACAAAAGAAAAGTGATTTAAGTAGTTCTATTTCTACTGTTAATGTTAGTCAGCTTAAAACGATTGCCGTTCTTCCCAATCTGGCAAGTGCGCTGGAAGGAACGACACCAGGCTTGAGCGTTACCTCCTCAACAGGGGCTCCCGGCGCTGGGGTTAACATTAAAATACGCGGTATAAGCACTTTCTTAAATAGCAAGCCATTGGTTATTATTGATGGTGCACCAGGCGACTTGAATGATGTGAATCCTAATGATGTAGAATCTGTTCAGGTATTAAAAGATGCAGCCTCCGCTGCAATTTATGGTTCGAGGTCGGCCAATGGTGTTATTATCGTCACAACAAAAAAAGGAAAAGCCGGGAAAATCGATGTTGAGATAAGCACCTCGTACAGCATGCAATATCCCGGTAAAAAAATTCCTGTGGCTAATGCTGAACAGTATGCGCTTATAAACAACACGATACATGCATCAGTCGGAAAAGTCGGGTTTGACAACCTTAAAGATCCTGCCTCACTTGGCGTTGGAACAAATTGGCAGGATGTGTTCTACAATTCTGCCCCGATTTTTAACACCTATGTTGGAATATCCGGGGGAAATGAGAACTCTACATTCAGGATATCGGGTTCTTTTGATGACCAAAATGGTATTGCAATAGACTCAGAATATAAAAAAGGAATAATCAGTTTTGCCGGACGACAGAAAAAGGGAGCTTTTACATTTGGCGAAAATATTGGCTATACAAAATTCAGAAAAAACAACATTACCGAATGGCTGGTGCAAGGGTTGTTGGTTGCTCAGCCCATCATACCATTATACGATCCTAATAACGATTGTGGCTATGGCGGCGTTCCATCTTATTACCCCAATCAAGGGTATAATGCTTACGGATTAACTAAAATGGTTGAAAATATTGATAATAACGGGAATATTAACATAGAGACTTTTGCCCAGGCTGAATTTCTGCATGGCTTCACTTATAAATTAAACGTTGGTTATAAAAATTGGTTTGGTTATGGATATAACTATACTCCTGTATATCACATGTCGACCAACGTATTTAACGAATATGCTACTTTAGACGAGACGCGAAGCGAAAGCACACATTGGTTGGTCGAAAACACATTGATGTATAACAAGAAAATGGGCAAACACACTGTTAATGCTTTTGTTGGTTATACTTTCGAACAAGACCAATCGCGAAACTTGAGAGGGATTGTGAAAGGCTTTCCAAATAACGATTTACGAGTTATCGATGCTTCAACGGGTTACAGTAACTCTGCATCTGGAAATGCCTCTCAATGGGACATGATATCGATGCTTGGGCGAGTAATTTATAACTATAATGATCGCTACTACCTCACCGCAAATGTGCGCCGAGATGGTTCTTCAAGATTCTCCGAGGCTAACAGGTATGGTACTTTCCCTTCTTTTTCCGCTGCATGGCGCGCGAGTGGTGAACCTTTTTTCAAACCGCTTCTCTCAGTTGTCGATGATCTGAAATTCAGAGGTAGCTATGGGTTTTTAGGAAACCAACCTGGTGGTAATTATGACTATATTCCGACTGGCGGATATAGCACAGGGTTAGGATATTTGTTCGGTACCGGAACTTCATACATCAATGGGGCAACCATTTCGGGATACACCGATCCAAATATACAGTGGGAAAGAACCAGGAGCGCCAATTTCGGATTAGACATTAATCTAATGAAAAGCCTCTCAGTTTCGGCTGACTATTTTTCAAACTTCACCGACAAGTTATTACTTGGTGTTCCAATCGCTCCTTCAATTGGCGGTGGTTCACCTATCGTGAACACCGGACAGATGGAAAACAAGGGCTTTGAATTTAGCCTGACTTATAATTCTTCAACTTCAAAAGAATTTCAGTATAAAGTAACTGCTAATGTCTCGACCGTGAGTAACAAAGTTATCAAGCTTGGTCGTGTTGACGAGACTATCTATGGCTCGAAGTTGACAAACCCAAGTACTTCTGTTACTGCAGCAAGGGTAAATTACCCGATCGGTTCGTTTTTTCTGAAACAGGATTTGGGAATATTCCAGACTAAGGAAGAAATAGACAACTGGAAAAGTTCTAATGGCAAGGTAATTCAGCCATTGGCAAACCCGGGAGACGTAAAATATCTCGATGCCAATGACGATGGCGTTATTAACAGTTCAGATGCTATTTACAGTGGCAATCCATTACCCGATTTTGCTTGCGGCCTTAATTTCAGCGCTGATTATAAAAACTTCGACTGCACCATATTTTTGCAGGGAACTTCTGGTAACAAGATGTTCGATGCCAACTCGCATCGTCTGCACCAGGGTACTACCGACTATAACATGAGTCCCGACTTGCTTGATGCCTGGGCATCTGACAATACAGATACGAAACAACCACGCCTTATTTTCAGTGATCCAAATCTTAACTCCGACGCATCAACAAGATTTTTATTTGATGCCTCATTCCTGAGAGTTAAGACAATACAACTTGGATATTCGTTCTCCCAACCCATCCTTGAAAAAACAGGATTAAGCGGACTAAGAGTTTATATTAGCGCGAATAATATTTTAACATTTACAAAATACCCGGGATATGACCCAAGCCATACTTCTGATGGATTATTGGATGCTGGATTGGATAACAGCATTTACCCGATTGCAAAGATTGTAAGTGCTGGATTATCTGTTCGTTTCTAATAGTTTTAATACGAAATTTTACTGACTAAAAGTTGAAAAAAGAAACAAATGAAACGAACATGTTGCTTCCAATATATAAGGGAATGACAATAATTCCAGCAACATAGAGTTTCATACATCCATTTAAAACAAATTATTCACAGATGAAAAAGATAGTATTTCAAAAAATAGCGTTGTTGAGCATTTTGTTGGTTTCTCTGACAAATTGCAACGACTCACTGTTGGATCAGGATAATCCAAACAAACTTACCCCTACCAGTTTTTGGAAAACTGCTGACGATGCGAAAGGAAACATCACGGCTATTTATTCAAGTTTCAAGGAACAGTATTATAATCGCATGTTGCCGATGCAATGGCGCGGTGATGACGTTGAAGGAACAACTTCCAATACTGCATATTCCCAATTTGACTATTATACGCTAACTGATGTTAACAGTACCTGTAACACGGCCTGGAGTCAGAATTACAAGGGTATATATTACGCCAATCAAGCTATCCATTATATCCCGGATATCAAAATGGATGAAGCTTTGAAAGCCCGTTATATTGGAGAAGCTAAATTTTTGCGTGCCTATTACTATTTTACATTGGTAATTGAATTCCGTAACATACCTCTTGTTACTGACATCGCAACCTCAAAGGATGAGTATAACAATCCTCAGGCGTCGCCCGATGAGGTTTTTGCCAGATTGAAAAAGACCTTACCGATGCTGCAGCCGTATTGCCGGCAACTTATACGGTAGCCGACCTAGGAAGGGCCACAAAAGGCGCTGCTTTGGGCTATTTGGGTAAATGCCTTTTGTTCCAGAAAAAATGGCAACAAGCCGCTGACGTTTTGTTGCAGATCATAAACTCCGGGACATACGATTTACTACCCGTTTTTGGTGATGTTTTTCTTGAATCTAAAGATTTCAATAAGGAATTATTGATGGAGGTAAACTATGCAAAAGGAACAGCCAATGGTGTTGATCTGGGAATCTCCGATAACAAAAGAGAAGCATTCTCTGCCGGTGGCGGATGGTATATGTTTTGGCCAAGCCAATGGTTATTCGACGAGATGAAAAAAGAAACAACAACAACTGGGGCTTATGATCCACGACTCTATGCAACCATTATTTTCCCGAATACGACGATGACCTACTTCGGTAAAACTTATGCAGCGCTAATGGGAGCTAATGCAAAAAGTTTAGGGTTTGCAAAATATTCAGAGTGGGAGCTTGGAGCTAAACTTTCTGTTAACTCGGGCAAGAACACCAGGCTATTACGCTTTTCTGACGTTTTGTTAATGTATGCTGAATGTCTTTGCCGGCTCGATAGACATCAGGAAGCCATTCCTTTTGTTGACAAGATTCGTACTCGCGCACAATTGGCAAAATTGCCGGTCACAATAACCAAAGATGATTTGTTGCTGGAAATTGAACATCAACGCATTATAGAATTTGCTGATGAAGCTAACCGATTCTTCGATATGTTGCGTTGGGGTGGAAATATACTTGGTACAAAGAACATTAAGGAAGTTCTGGTAGAGCATAATTCTGTGGGAAAAGATAATTTTGTAATTGGTAAAAGCGAATATTTGCCAATACCGGCATCAGAATTACAAGTAAATCCAAATATTAAACCAAATCCGGGTTATTAATTTTACTTCATAATTAGCTTTTACAAAAAGACAGGAAGAATGCAGGTTCTTCCTGTCTTTTATTCAGACAATAATATACAATAAACATTCATAATGCATAAAAAAGAGTTTCTCATTCTGTTAACAGTACTCGTTTTCTCCACATTGCTATCATGCGGGCAGAAAGAAAATACGGATAATACTCTACCTAATGATATCACCATTTATCCTGTCGAACTTCTGGTAAACACCACAATCAAAGGAGATTTGATTTCTGAAGATTTTATCGGCCTCAGTTTTGAGACCGGCAGCGTAAGAACAAATAATGCAGGAGTAAACGGTCAGTTTTTCAGTGCAAACAACAAACAGGCCCTTTTTATTTTCAAACAGTTGGGAATAAGAAATTTACGAATAGGTGGAGGCTCTGTCGATGCGAACCAGTCGGTTCCAACAAATGCCGATATAGATGCCCTGTTTGCTTTCGCACAAACTGCTGACATCAAAGTTATTTACTCGGTACGCCTGCTTAACGGCGATATGAACGAAGCTGTAAATACGGCCAAATACATTTGGGACAGATACAAAACGAATCTGGAGTGCTTTGCAATTGGCAACGAGCCCGACTGGGATTCCTATCATAACCAGGACCCGGAAATAACCGATTACCCGACTTTTCTTGCAAAATGGAAAAAATTTGCAAACGCGATAGTTGCAGCCATTCCCGAAGCCAAATTTACAGGTCCGCATACAGGATCGAATTATCCTGTAACCGGAGCTAAGAATACCTATTACAATGGCAAATCATGGACAGAGAATTTTGCAATCGACATGAAAAGTTCCGGCTTAATTACGATGATCTCGCAACACAATTATGTGGGGCAGGATGCTACGAACAGAAATGCGCAGGAGCTGATTGATAATATGTTGTTGAGTTCATGGACAACTGATCTTTATCCCAAACTCTACGATGCAAACCTATTGCCCGTAGTGAATCTTGGTTATCGCTACCGGTTAGCCGAATCGAACAGCTATAGCGGGCAGGTAGATGGGGCCAGTAATAGTTTCGCCACTGCGCTTTTCTCGCTCGATTACCTGCACTGGTGGGCCGAACATAAATGTTCCGGAGTAAATTTTCACAACAAACAATGGGTAAAAAATGCTCCAATTTTTATGGATGTATTGGGTAATTTTCAGGTCAATCCGGTAGGATATGGGATAATGGCTTTTAACCTGGGTGGTCACGGCTATGTTCAGCCAATGACAATGACCAACTCAAAACAAATAAATCTGACCGCTTATGCCGTGCGTAACAACATGAATGTTTACGTGACTATTATTAACAAAGAGCACGGTTCCAATGCCCGCGAAGCAAAAGTAACCATTGACATACCTGGAAATGTGGCTTCGGCTGCAACAACTGCCCTGACTTCATCAAGCAAAAGCGTTACAGCTTATGATGCCAATCTGGGGGGATACTCAATCTACAACGACAAAGATTGGCAAGGCTCATGGAGCGTTTTACTTCCCGACAATAACGACAAGTGTATAATAAACGTACCAGCCAGCTCTGCTGTCATCGTAAATATCACTTTGAAAAACTAAATCAAAATATCTTCTGATAATTAAGTAAGATGTGCTTTCGGTTGCAGTAATGATGCCCACCTTAAGGGTAGCGGCATTGATGCTTCATGACCAATTGCCGAAGGTGGGGTGAAATTTCAGATCGAAAATGCAAAACGATCTTTGGAGACCATCCTTTTAATTAAAACGAAAATTTATACACGTGAAAAGAAGAGAATTTATTCAGTTTACTGGTATTGCCGCATGTGGAACTGTTGTAGCTCCAACCTTGTTGGGACTTACTCCGGGAGAAAGGGATACGGTAAAGAAAGTGCATCTCATTTTTAAAACGCATTTGGATGTTGGTTTTACTAATCTGGCAGAAAATGTAATCAGGATATATATGGAAGAGTTTATTCCTGGCGCTTTAACTCTTTCAGAAAATCTCAGGAAACAAAACGATCGATATGTCTGGACTACAGGTTCATGGTTGATTTACGAATTTTTGGAAAAAGCAAGTCCTGAAATGCGAAAACGGATGGAAAAAGCGATTGAATGTGGCGATATTACCTGGCATGGTTTGCCATTTACCACACATTCAGAATTGGCTGATCCTTCTTTGTTTGAATTGGGAATCCAACTTTCAAAACGATTGGACAAACGGTTTGGGAAAAATACTTTAGCCGCAAAAATGACAGATGTTCCTGGCCATACCCGTGGAATTATTCCTGTTTTGGCAAGAAACAATATTAAATTTCTGCATATAGGCGTCAATTCTGCCAGCACCAAACCTGATGTTCCTCCATTATTTATCTGGCAAGCCCCGGATGGCTCAGAAATTATGGTTATGTATGCACAGGGATATGGAAATCAGCAAATACTTCCCGGACATCAAATAGCTGTTAATATACTGTTTACAAACGATAATCACGGTCCTCATAAACCCGAACAGATTACAGAAATTTACAGCGAGTTACGATCGCAATTTCCAAATGCAGAGGTTTCTGCTTCAACAATGAACGATATTGCAGCAGATGTCTTAAGGATACGCAATGAATTGCCTGTAGTAACCCAGGAATTAGGTGATACCTGGATTCATGGAGTAGGAAGTGATCCGTTAAAAGTTGCGAAATTCCGGGAGATTTCACGTTTAAGGAATAAATGGTTAGATGAAGGAAAGCTGAAGTTTGGCGATGACGCTGATTTGGCATTCGGGATACCACTTCTTATGGTTGCTGAACACACCTGGGGGTTGGATGTGAAAAAATATCTTAAGGATTGGAATATATATTTACCCGAAGACTTTAGTGCAGCGCGAAATAAACCAAACTTCAAATTAATGGAACAGTCGTGGCAGGAAAAGAGAGTGTATATTGATAAAGCAATTAGTCATCTTCCTGAAAATATAGCTTCTGAAGCCAAACTGGCCATTAGGAATTTAGGTACAGAACAAAATGATCTGTCGGATTTTGTTCCGGTTGCTAATTTTCACAGCGATATTGAAACTGAATTTTATACCCTGAAAATTGATCCAAAGTCGGGAAGTATTTGTAAACTCAGAGATAAGGTAACAGGAATTGACTGGGCCAGTGACCAGCATCCTTTGTGCTTATTTACCTACCAGACATTTTCACAGGCCGACTACGATAGATTTCAGAATCAATATTTGATAAAAAAAATACAATGGGCAATCGAGGATTTTGGAAAACCCGGTCTGGAAAAGATTCCTTTGAAATGCGGAATCTGGATGCCAACGTTAAATAGTTCCTATCAAAAAATCAACAATGCCGGAAAATCAATTTTGCTTGAGTTAACGCTTAACGATGAAAATGGAATTTCAGTCGGCGGTTGTCCAGAAAAAATTTCTGTTGAATTGTTTTTCCCAAAAGAGAAAAAAGAAATGCTGGTTACACTGAAATGGTTTAATAAACCAGCTTATCGTCTTCCTGAGGCATCTTGGTTTTCGTTTATACCTCCGGTTACCGAAGGAATTTGGACTCTGGATAAGATGGGACAAGAAGTGAATTTTAGAGATGTTGTTAAAAATGGCAACCGAAAATTACATGGAATTATTAATGGAGTACAGGTGAAAAGCTCCCTGGGAAAATGTTCCATCGAATCAAACGATGCTGCTCTGGTTGCGCTGGGAAATGCAGATTTTTTGAACTTCGACAATGTGTTGCCTGAAGCAACTCAGGGCGCACATTTTTGTCTTCATAATAATACATGGGGAACAAACTTTGCAATGTGGTTTGAGGATAATATGAAATATAGATTTGTTTTCAAATCGTAACTATTCAAAAATTAAATTCCCGATATTCCAGAGACTGCAAAAATAGCTGGAATTGCAAGCTTCCAGGATATTTCTCGGTAGGTTTACTGATTCCCGAAGAAAATGAAAACACTTACACAGTGAAATGTGCAGGTGTTTTTTTTTATGGGTTTCCGGCGACTTGAGCTCCATCTGCCCGATATTTCTCACATTATTACTCGATAGTAATAATATCAGTTTTAAATAAATTACTGGAAAAACAGTTGGATTAATAATGATTTATAAATTTAACCGTTTAAATTCAATCTCTTAAATTCAAAATAACCTAACGATGAAACGACTTCTTTTCATTTTAACTTTACTTTTTATTCAGGTTGGAATTCAGGCACAAAGCGTCTATAAAAACCCCGGAACCACCCGGATCGAAAAAACCATCAACACGCAGTGGACTTTCAACTATTTTCCTAAAGAAGAAGCTGAGAACGGCGGGTATGAAAATCCGGCGTTTGATGATTCAAAATGGAGTGTCATTGCTGTCCCACACACCTGGCAAACCTACGAGACGACCCGCGAGCTGCACCCCTACATCCGCAATGCGGCGGCCAACGATAACCCCTTTTGGTGGAATGGCTGGGGATGGTACCGCAAACACTTGACGATAGGCAAAGCGTATCAGGGCAAGAAGATATATTTTGAGTTTGACGGCGTTCAGAAGTATTCCAAAATATTTCTGAACGGGAAGTTATTGGGCGATCACAAGGGCGGGTTTACCAGCTTTTACATGGATGCCACGGATGCCGTGAAATTCGGGGAAGATAACGTGCTTACCGTTGCCGTCAACAACACCCTCAAGGATAAGTACAACATTGCGCCCATGAATGCGGGCAATTGGGTGGTTTACGGCGGCATCCTGCGTGACGTGCGCCTGGTCGTCAAAGACCAATTGAATGTCCCTTACCAGGGATCGTACAAACACGAGGGAGGAACGTTCATCACCACTCCCGTAGTCAAAAGTGACGGCGCTATCGTGAATATCAAAACCTATTGTGAGAACAACTATAAAACTCCCAAAAGTGTCAGGCTGGTCACGAAACTGACTACTGCGGATAACGTGGAATTCGATAAGATCGAAACCATACTGACCGTCAAGCCGGGCGAGATCGCCCAATTTGTCCAGACATCCAAAATGATCGGCCAACCTCACCTTTGGACACCCGAAACCCCTTACATCTACCATGCTTACACCGAAGTATATGACGGGAACCGTTTGGCAGATACTTACCACAGCACCTTCGGGATTCGTTCGGTTGCCTGGGATTATACTGCCCACAGGCTGATCCTCAACGGTAAATTAACCCATCTCCATGGAATTAACCGGCACGAAGAGTATGTCTGGCTGGGCGCCGCCTTCCCCAAATGGATTGCCTACCGGGATATGAATGACATGAAAAATGGTTTGGAGATCAACTATATGCGGACGGTCCACTATCCCAACGATCCTTCGGTTTACTATTTTATGGATCAAAACGGCATTGCCATCGATGAAGAATTGCCCAACATCAAAAACCAGGAGTTTGATCCTAAGGTGCAGGAACAAAACTGCAGGGAGATGATCCGGCGCGACCGAAACCATCCTTCTATCGTCCTTTGGAGCATGGGCAACGAAACTGACCATGCCTGTGATTCGCGTTTTGCATGGGCCGAGGACACCACTCGCATTATAACCGTCAGGCAACCCTACAACGAATCCTACAATCCTGAATTCTGCAAGCATACCGACAGCGAGATGCCAGTAGAAAGTTTCCTCCGCTGCACCATCCGTGGCTGGTACGATAAGGATGACCGCAACCTCGAACCCGAAGATAGCCAATGGGCAGGAACGGAGGAGTGGCAGCACACCAAATCCAACGAAAGTGTGATTTCAGACCACAATGGCACCGTCTGGCTGTATGCCGATCATGGCGCAGACCGCGAATATGTTGGGTCGCCGCTCAAACACGTGAACCCGAAAGGCTGGGTAGACAGCTGGCGCACCCCAAAATACGTTTACTATCAGTGGCAGGCCAATTTTGCAAAAAAAACCGATGGCGTTTATTCATCCCCACTTCTGGCGGACACAGTATTTAGGGCAAAAAAAGGATTTTGTAGTGGATTCGAACTGTGACCAGGTCGAACTGTTTGTCAACGGCAAGAGTCAGGGTATCCTGAACCCGGCAAAGGAGAACAACTATAACGTCACATTTAAGGATATCCTTGTTGAGAAAGGGGTTGTTGAAGCAGTCGCTACTGCGAAAGATAAATCGAAAGTTCGCAGCAAAGTGGTACTGGCAGGCGAACCCGCTGCGCTGACCATTGTTCCGACGCAGAAACAGATGATGTCGACTCCCGACAACGTCATCGAATTCAAGGTTGATATTGTTGATAAGGACGGAATTCATGTTTATGGCGCCAACAATACCCTGAAATTTGATGTAACCGGACCTGCCCGACTGATCGGTTCTGACATTTATGTAAGCAACCGCGATAACAATGAAGAATATGAAGGCACCATGTACATTGATGCTCCGGTGACCAATCTGATTCGAGCTATTGGAAAGTCGGGGAAAGTAAAGATTACCGTTCAGACAACGGGTTTGAAACCGGCCTCCACCGAGATAGAGGTGGTGTCCTACGTGGATCCGGCGCCTGTCAAAGGCATTGCTGAACCTGTACTGAAGCTCGAAGGTCGTGAAGCAGTTGCCATCAATACTACCCAGGCAAATTTTCTAAAGGCTCCTGTCGTGATGAAAAATTATGACGGGGAGCTTCGTTTCCCGGTTGCACAGCAAAAGCAATTCCATACTTTGCTGAATGATTTTGTGGTGAAAGAAAACCCCCAAATTGAAAGCAAAGGCATCGATTTTAAATATGCTTTGGATGCACTGGAGAAGATATTAAGCGCAACGGCCCGGGCAACAGGCAAATCAGGGTACATCGTTGCCGATGATTACAATTTCATTGCAGCCCAATACAACGTTTCGAGTGCCATTATCAAAAACCTTCAATCCAAAAACCTGCCGCAGGCCTACAAGGAAGAGATGACGGATTATTTCGCCAAAATGATTATTGCCAATGCCAAAGACAAAAATTTCATGGCGGTAAACGAACTGATCGACCAGCTGCCGCAAGGCGGACAAGCGGTTGTGATTGCAAAAAATGGCGATTTAAAAGGAGTGACCTACCTGAACGAAACCAATCTGGCAGTGTTGTTACCCAAAGTTCTTCCCAAAGTTTCTACGTTGTCGAAAGATGACCTGAAGGATGCGTTGCAGCTGATTTGCAAAATTAATCCGTATGCCAATTATAAAAGTATACGCGACAAAAAGACCAAGGAAAAGACCGACTCTTTCACGTTAGAAGCGGGTCATGTAATCCTGATTCCGGACTTTGAGGCGTTGAAAAAAGCAAAATTTCCGGATAAAAATTTGTAAAGAAGGTAAGAATATGAGATCAATCTACTTAATGCTGGCCACGATGCTATGGGTAACCTGGGCATTCGGGCAGGAAAGTCAGCGAAAGGAATATTTGTTGACTGTTAACGGAAAATCGGTTGAGGTAAAAGCATTCACCCATTATCATTATTCGACAGTTGATCTCTCCGGCAAAACAGAACTTACGCTCACTGCCGGGAATCCTGTTCAAAGCTGCGAAATCAGTCCGCGCAGCCGCGGTATCAGTTGCCAGATAAAAGGCAATCAGGTAAGCTTTACCCTTGATAAACCGGGCTATGTGATGATAAGGGTCAACGAGACAGAGAAATTTTTTGTCTTTGCGGAAGCTCCGGAGTTAATTCCTGCAGATGCAGTGAGTATTCTGGATTATGGCGTTGATAATAGCGGCCAAAAGATACAGACGGAATTGATTCAAAAAGCGATGGATGAAACCGCCAAAAGCGGAAAAACGCTTATCTTCCCAAAAGGAGTCTATACCGCAGGGCAATTGCGCCCCAAAAGCAACACCCATATCCACTTGGTTCGCGGGGCTGTTTTGCAAAGTGATGTAAGTTCTACAAACCAGTATCTCTCCGAGGATAAAGTCAAAACGCGAAAATTCATCTACATCAAAGATGCCGATCAGGTAAAGATCACCGGATATGGCATCCTCAACGGCAATGGCGCGCAGTTAAGAGGAAAATTTGGTGATGATGCCCGGATGCGGTTGATTATGGCAGTAAGTTGTACAAATCTGGTTATAGAAGGAGTTATGCTCCAGGATCCGGGTTCGTGGAATACCCAAATCCTGCTTTGCCAGGATGTGCAGATACGGCATGTCAAACTGATGAACAATACGGAATTGAGTAATACCGACGGGTTTGATCCGGATGCCTCAAAAAGGCTGGTGATCGAAAATTGCTTTGCCTGGTGCAGCGACGACAATGTGGCAATAAAAACAACCAACTATGGAGATTATTTAGGCGATGTGGAGGATATCACGGTACGAGGAAATGTTTTCCTGACCAAAAAATCTTCCCTCAAAGTGGGTACCGAAACCCGTGGTGAGCGTATGTCCAACATCCTTTTTGAGAACAACGACGTGTTGGAAAGCGACCGTGGGATGGCCCTTTATGTGTCGGATGGCGCTACGCTCGATAACATCCGCTTCCTCAACAACCGTTTCGAACGCAACTATCCGGACGCCAAACGGGCGGGCTTTTACTTTCAGGTTAACAAACGGAATGAGGAGAGCAAGCTGGGACAGATCAAAAACATCCTGATAAGGGATTGTGTTTTTTACACCGCATTTCCAAAGCCTTCTGTAATTGAAGGGCTTGACAGCACGCATGGCGTCGAAAACATTACCATTGAAAACCTGATTGTAGAAGGAAAACAGGTAAATACCCCGCAGGATGCGCGGGTAGAAACGAATGAATTTGTACGAAATCTAATTTTAAAATAACAAATCTTGCAGCCATGAGACGGGACCTTTTTGTTTTATCGACGATTATTTTTTTCGTGATGGGTTCGCTGAGGGCACAACAACCTGTCGAGGTTTATCAAAAGCCTTTAAAAACCGTTTTGAACGATATCGAAAAAAAATATCAGGTGAAACTGGTCTATGAAGACAAAAACGTAAAAGACAAAACCGTTGAGTATGCCGACTGGAAGTTTTTCATGAATGTGGAAGAGACCCTCGGCAATGTTCTAAAACCATTGGAACTATTTTACAGTAAAACCGATGAAAAGCAGTATGAGATATCGAAATGGGAATATTTTAGAAGGCCTTTCGAAGAGGGACGCAAGCATCTGGCAGCCCTTTCTGCCTCCTATCCTACATTGGAAAAATGGGAAGCCAGGAAGGCTGCGGTAAGAAAGAACATCCTCGAAAAAGTAGGCCTTTCCCCGCTGCCACGGCGCAACCCTTTGAATCCGATCCGGTCGAATTTTAGAAAGCACGACGATTATTCGGTCGAGAACGTTGCCTTGGAGGTGTTGCCTGGCGTTTATCTCTGCGGGTCACTCTACAAACCACTGAAAGGCAAGGCCCCTTTCGCCGCCATGCTTTCGCCGCATGGGCATTTCTACAACAAAGTGGACGCCTCGATTCCCAACGAGCGCGGCCGCTACCGTCCCGATCAGCAGTACCGTTGCGCCATGCTGGCCCGGATGGGGGTCGTTGTTTTCAGTTACGATATGTTTGCGTGGGGCGAGTCGGCTTTGCAAACAAAAAAAGAGGATCACCGCACCGGGCTGGCGCTCACCATGCAGACCTGGAATAGCCTGCGTGTGCTTGATTTTTTGACTTCCCTGTCCGAAGTGGATAAAAGTCGCATCGGTATTACCGCCGCTTCGGGCGGAGGGACGCAGTCGTTTATTGCCGGTGCACTCGACGACCGATTGACCTTAAGTGTCCCTACCGTGATGGTCTCTTCCCATTTTTTTGGTGGTTGTCCCTGCGAAAGTGGCCTGCCAATCCACCAGATGGATGAAGGACTATCGACCAACAATGCCGAAATTGCCGCCATGTTTGCCCCCAAGCCCCAACTGGTTATCTCCGATGGTAGCGATTGGACACAAACCGTTCCGGAAATTGAGTTTCCCTATTTAAAAACTGTGTACAGTTTATACGGCAAAGCCGAAAATATTGAGAATGCACATCTGCCCAACGATCAGCACGATTATGGCCCGACCAAACGCTTTCCGATGTACCGGTTTGTGGCGGTGCAGTTTAAACTTGACGACAGTATCCTGAAAAACAAGGCTGGAGAATATGACGAAACCAAAGTGACCATCGAGCCGGCCAAAGAGATGTATGTGTTTGGGGAAGGCGGGCATTTACCTGCGAATGCTTTGAAAAATGCTGACGAGATCAGAAAAGTATTGAAACGACAACAGTAGATTACGCGACAATACAAATAGATAGCTGGGCCAAATTGTGCAGATATAGCCTCTGTTAAAGTCTTTTGAAAAATGGCTGCCAGTTTTGGCTGGCAGCCATTTTTACGGGTAACCCGATCAGTCTTATTTTTTCAGGACTGCCTGGATCATGGCTTCATTCCGGGTTCCGTTTCCGGTAAGTAATCCGAATGCACCACTTTTGTAATTCCAGTTGGCCGAGGCAATGTTGTTCCGGTTGAAAACCGAAATCATATCGTTGTACCAGCGAATGCGGTCTTCTTCCGGAGCACCGGCAATTACTCCGTACTCACCGCAATACACTTGTAATCCAAGTTCTTTGGCTTTTTGCAATGGTTTTTGCATCATTTGTTCCAGCTTTTGGTCATTAAATTCTTTTCCTACCCAATCTTTTGCAATGGCTTGCTGGTCGGGAGTCAGGGTTGTAAATTCTTCCTGAGAAATTAATGCCCCCGGATAGTGTACCGGTCCGGTATAATCACGCAAGCCAGTCCAGCTGGCATGGTAGTGAGTCAGCAAAAATGGTTCGTAAAAATGGAAACTGAGAATGATATTTTTATCGTTCGGAACTTTCAGCACATCAAAAGTCTGAGCCGATTGCCACATGTTTGAGCCGATTACGATAATACGTTCAGGTTCAAGTGCTCGCAGCGTTTGAAAGGCTTTGGCCAGCAGTTGGTTCCATTGTTCCGGATCGTCGGCAACTGCCTCGTTCATGAGTTCGTAAGCCACATCGCCCACGGAATAGGAATTCAGGGCAGACGATAAATCAACCCATAATTTGTAAAATTTTTCCTGTTCTTTCGGATCGGTCCACAGCGGTTTCACCTTTGCATTGAAGTGATGCGAACGTAAAATGTGCAAATCAACAATCACTTTTAGCTGATGTTTTTGGCACCATTCAATACAGTTAGTCATCCGTTTAAAAGCATCGGCATGCCGAACACCGCTCTCATCCCACATTTGTTCTTCATCGATAGGTAGCCTGACGTGATCAAGCCCGAGATTTTTGATCAGGGCAACGTCCTTTTCCTGGAAGAAACTGTCGCGTTCGGCGCCTCTGGCGTCGGATTGAGAAAGCCAATGTGCTACGTTGGTACCCTTGAAGATTTTAAAGTCGGAAGGAGTTCCGGTAGTTGCCGGTTTAGGCTGACATGAGGCAAAAAGTGCCCAGGCCAAAACAATAAAAAGCAAGTTTTTCATAGTTGGTTTGTTGGTTTATAATTTAAGCCAATTTATGGATTTTTTTGAAGAAATTTGCCGGTTGACTTTTAGGGCTGCCAAAATTTGATTTGCAAAATGGTGAGTTGTAAATGGAGTCTCTATTTTAGGTCACTTCGTTTTCTCTATCTTTGAAGGCGCTATGAATGATCGGAAGAAACATATCATCGGGCAGATGAACAGTCTGGGGGCACAGGGACAACCCTTTGCTTTCCTGGTTGATTTTGACTTCGAAAAGCCTCGGATTTTCGACCTTAATGATTCTTCACAACTGATTTGGCAAACTCCGGAAAAGAGTAATTTTTATCCGGAAGAAATTCAATCCAAACCAGTTGAATGGGCAGTTCATCCGGTTGCTTATTCGCAATACGAACAGGCATTCCGGGAAGTTCAGCGGCACATTCATACCGGCGATACTTATCTACTGAACCTGACCATACCCAGCAAGGTGGACACAAATCTTTCACTGAAAGAGATTTTTTACCGAAGCGAAGCTCTGTATAAAATCTGGCTTCTGGATGAATTTGTGTGTTTTTCTCCTGAAATTTTTGTCCGCATCAACGAGGGAGTTATTTCGTCGTATCCCATGAAGGGAACGATTGATGCGGGAATAGAAAATGCTGGTCAGCTTTTGCTGAACGATGAAAAAGAGGTTGCCGAACACCATACCATTGTCGATCTGATTCGCAACGATTTAAGCATGGTCGCTTCGGATGTTCAGGTTGACCGGCTGATGTACATCGACCGGCTGCACACTAACAGCGGCGATTTATTGCAGATGAGTTCCCGGATTTCCGGTAAACTTCCGGCAGATTATCAAAAATCGATCGGAACTATTTTAGCAAAAATGCTTCCGGCGGGTTCCATCTGTGGCGCCCCGAAACCCAAAACGGTTGAGCTTATCCGCAAAGCCGAAAACTATGATCGCGGTTACTACACCGGCATTTTTGGCGTTTTCGATGGCAAAAACCTCGACAGTTGTGTGTTGATCCGCTACCTTAAACAGAATGGTGATGAACTTGTTTTCAAAAGTGGCGGGGGAATTACTTTTATGAGCGATTGCCAGACCGAGTATAACGAACTAATCCGGAAAGTATATGTACCCATTACTTGAATCCATCCGGCTGAAAGATAACCGCTTGTTTAATCTGGAATACCACCAGGAACGAATGGACCGTGCTCTAAAAGAGCTGTTTCCATTGGCTGAAAAGATTGATTTGGCTTCGGTCATTTCTATTCCGGAAGATTACAAATCGGGTTTATTTAAAGTTCGTGTCTTGTATGGACCAGTGGTGGGGAAAATTGAATTTGAGCTATATCGCTTTCGGAAAATTGAAAGCCTGAAAGTGGTTCATCACGAAAGCATCGATTATCATCTGAAATACTCCAATCGCCTGGTTCTTCAGGAATTGCTGGCGAAACGTGACACCTGTGACGACATTGTCATCATCAAAAACGGGCTGGTGACCGATTCGTTTGCAGCCAACTTGCTGTTTTCTGACAACCAAAAATGGGTTACTCCTTTCAACCCGTTACTGAAAGGAACACAACGGCAGTATTTGCTGGATCGGGGCATTATTTCAGAACTGGAAATCAGTGAAGAAGATATTCGTTCTTTCCGGGAAATAGGATTAATTAATGCAATGGTCGGGTTCGACGAAATGCCAATTATTCCGATAGAGAAGATTTGTTTTTGAAAGTCTGTTTGGTCAGGCTACAACCTCCAGTCCATCGTATGCCAGAAAAACATTCTCCGGAAGCTCCTTTTGCACGTCTTCATAAAATCCCATTTGGTGCGAAAGATGAGTCAGATAGGCTTTCTGCGGTTTAACTTCAGCAATAACTTCCAATGCCTGATCTAAGCTGTAATGCGAAATGTGATCTTCTTTCCGGAGTGCGTTCAGTACCAACACATCCAGTCCGCGAAGTTTGTCTAATTCGTGCGGTTCCAAACGGTTAACATCAGTCACGTAAGCAATTTTTTCAAACCTGAATCCAAAAACAGGTAATTTGTAATGGTACCCGCGAATCGGTTGGATTTCAAGATTTCCAATCTGAAACGGTTTATTTTCAATCAGGTGCAGGTGCATTTGTGGAATTCCGGGGTATTTGAAGGTCGCAAAAACATAATCGAAAATTCGCTTGATGGCAATCTGAACGCGCTCTTCAGCATAAATATCGGTAGCTTGCTTCTGCACCCAGTTGAATGCGCGGATGTCGTCGAGCCCGAAAATGTGATCAACATGTTCGTGGGTCAGCAAAATGCCGCTGATATGACGAACCTGATGGGACAACATTTGCTGTCTGAAATCGGGTCCGGCGTCAATCACCAGGCACTGACCATCGGCTTCAATCATTGCCGAAGCTCGTAACCGTTTATCCTTTTGATCTTCAGATAAGCATACCGGACATTGACATGCAACGACCGGCACTCCCTGCGAGGTTCCTGTTCCTAAAAAAGTAAGTTTCACAATCGGATAATTTGATTTACAAAAATAAGGATTGCCCTCGGCCTGCCTATGCTTTTTGACTATTTTTGAAGAAAATTTCCGCATGGCCAAACTTTATCTGATACCTACCACTTTGGGCGACACCAGCATCGAACGGGTTTTGCCGCCAGATTTAACGCAGTTGATTTCTTCAGTTTCAGTATTCATTGTCGAAAATATCCGAACAGCCCGTCGGTTCCTGAAAAAAGTGAATCCGGCCATGGTGATCGACGACCTGACCTTTTTTGAACTGAACCAACATACCGATAAGAAGGAAATCAGTCGTTTTCTGGAACCCATTCAGAAAGGATTGGACATTGGAATCATCTCAGAAGCTGGCTGCCCTGCTGTGGCTGATCCGGGAGCCGATGTAGTCCGAATTGCCCACACCCAAAATATTCAGGTGGTTCCGTTGGTTGGACCATCATCTATCCTGATGGCTTTGATGGCTTCGGGCATGAGCGGTCAGAATTTCGCGTTTAACGGATATCTGCCTATCAAAAATCCGGAGAAAGCGCAGCAAATTAAGTTTCTGGAAAAGCGCATGCAAACCGAAGGGCAAACCCAGATTTTTATTGAAGCGCCCTATCGAAACGCCCAATTGCTTGATGATCTGTTGAAAAATTGTGACCCACAAACTATGTTGTGCATTGCTACCGATCTTACGCTGGATTCTGAATTTATACTTGCCAAACCAGTTTCGTACTGGAGAACTCATCTTCCCGATATTCAGAAACGCCCGGCCATTTTTATGATTGGAAAATAGTTTCGATGGCGGTGCTTATTCCGGTTCTTCAGGAAAACCTATCTTTCCGGAGACATCCTGTTTCTTTTGAGTCAATATAAATTTTGAATGAAAGATAAACAAAACCAAAAAATTAGCATACTTGCAGAGGGAACGTTCCCTTCATCAAGCATTAACTTAAACTTACCTGATAATGAAAAGACTATCTGTCATTTCGCTTTTGCTGTTCGTTTTTCTGCATGTTGACACTGATGCACAAAGCCAATCGAAAGATGATCAGTATTTAAAAATCAGTAACGACAAAATCGAACGGTTAATTTCTTTTGAAAATGGGAAAATAACGAGTTTGGTCCTTCAATTAACCGATTATCCCTTAAATTTTGTTTCCATCGAAAAAGAAGAACCTAAAGAGTACAAACAATTGAGCATTGGGGGAAACGGTGAGTTCAGGATATGGAGAGGGCCCAATCCCGAAGAGTTTTCGTTTCAGCTTGACGGGAAAATAATTACCGGAAAAACAGGATGGGAAGTCACTGAAATTAAACCGGTAACCGAAGGGCAAGGAAACGGGTACTGTGTTTACCTGAAAGGTTCACAGGAAATAAACCGGAATTTGCAATTGCAGGTGACGTATATAACTTATCCCAATTTGCCGGTTATCAGAAAAAAGATTGTCTTTTTAAATTCGGGAGGTTCAGAAATTTGTCTGGACAATATTGATATTGAATGTCTTTCGGTTGCCTGGGGAAACACACATAATGTCGTTTACCAAAACTACGGGCGCTTCAAACACATTGGCCCGTATGTTGGCGATTGGGATGACCCGGCTGTAATCGTACACGACCAATCGATGAATCGGGGGATGGTATTGGGAAACGAAGCGCCTGGCATTACCAAGCGTACTTCATCCTGTCTGGATGGGAGAAACCTTACCATCGGACTTACTCACCTCAATCAGGATTATCCGGTGCGGGTCTGGCTGTCGCCCGGGGAAAAATGGGAAAGCCCCTGGACTTTTGTCGCCCTTTACAAAGACGATAATCCAAGAGAGGTTATTGATGGCCCGGTAAGTGGGTTTGTCCGTAAACATATTGGTATCCGCCTGGCTCAAATTCAGCAGCGCCCGACTTTTGCTTACAACACCTGGCAACCGTTCCGAAGGAACATCAACGACAAGCTGATCGTGGAACTGGCCGATGCTGCTTCAGCATGCGGTGTCCAGGAATTTATAATAGATGATGGATGGCAGGTTGGATTTGGCGATTGGGAAATTGATTACAAGAAATTTCCAAACGGCTTAAAACCAGTATTCGACTATATTAAATCGAAAGGCATGAAACCCGGGCTTTGGTTGAGTTTGGGAGCAGCATCGGTTACCAGCAAAGTGTATCAGGAACATCCTGAATGGTTTGTAGAATATAAAGACGGAAAAACCATCGACCTTCACAGTCGGAACAAAGATCGCCGGACAGCATGTCTTACCACCGGATGGAAAGATTATATGAAAGAGAAAATACTCAGGTTGGTCAGGGAACATGGACTGGAATATGTGAAACTCGATTTTGCCATCGCAACCAGCGCATATATGTTCGACCGGTCGGTTTCGGGGTGCTATGCAAAAAACCATCCGCACAAAGACCGCGAAGAATCATTTCTTGAAATTTATCGTGCAGTCTGGAAATTATTTGACGAATTGCATGCCGAAGCTCCCAACCTTTTTATTGATTGCACCTTTGAAACAATGGGTGCTCTGCAGATGATCGATTATGATATGTGCAAACATGCCGAGGGCAACTGGTTGTCGAATTTCGAGGAACCTGCACCAACAGGAAGCCTTCGGGTCAGACAAATGTCGTGGTGGCGTTCTCCCGTCATTCCTGCAACAGCATTGGTTATCGGAAACCAGTCGCTCGATGATGAAAACGCTGTTTATTCTTTCAAATCGTTAACCGGTTCGCTCCCGATTATGCTCGGCGATCCCCGGAAACTCAGTCAGGAGAAACAAAAAGAATTCCGCAACATGGCTGATTGGCTGTCTTCGATGGAAAAGAAGCATCAGGTGATGCTGTATCGTCAGGATTTGCAGGGATTTGGCGAACCTACAGACGGACAATGGGACGGATTTCAACGAATCAACACCGACACAAAATCAGGAGGTATTGTCGGAGTATTCCGTCAAAATGCTATGGAAACAGAAAGGACAATTACCGTCAAGATGCTCGATCCGAAACAAGTTTATGAAGTAAAAGAAGCTGTTTCGAACAGGATAATTGCAACGATGAATGGCAAGGAATTGCAAACCAAAGGGTTTAAACTCACCCTGAATACAAAATATGATTCTGCACTCTTTGAAGTTTCAGCAAAAAATTAAATGGGCATCCGATTCTTTAACGAAGGATGGTCAGTACCAGCTTCCGTTTTCCTCCGTAATTCCGGAATTCACACAAATAAATGCCTTGCCAGGTCCCCAGGTTTAAACGGTGATTGGTGATCGGAATAGTCAGACTGGCGCCAATCAGGGAAGATTTTAAATGTGCAGGAAGATCGTCGCTACCTTCCAGAACGTGAATATAGGCCGGATCATTTTCGGGAACAAGCTTATTCATAAACGACTCAAAATCATGTCTGACCGATGGATCTGCATTTTCATTCAGGCTGATTCCGGCTGAAGTATGCTGAATGAGAATATTTAACAATCCTTTTTCCGGTAGCTGTGGCAATTGGCGCTCAATCAGACTGGTAATCAGGTGGTAACCGCGTTTGAAAGCGGGCAGGGTTATTTCGAGTTGTTCGATCATAGCTAGAGAATTCCAAATTCCGGGTTTCGGGTGATCAGGCTGCCTTCGACTGCTTCGCGCTCAGGGAGCGGCATTTCGTCTTCAAATTTTAAATTTTTTCTGCCAACTGCGACTAATCCCTGAATACTAATAATGTTTCCCCATAAAGTCGTCGAACGCATTGTAAACACCACCGGTTTGCTGTTTCACCTGCTGAATGGCCTGCTGCTCTTTCCATTGTTCGGCTATCTGTTTCAAGGTAGAATCAGCATGTTTGAAAAACATTTTATACGAGGTACAGAATCGCGGCTTGCGGTGGTCTTCCGGATCTTTGATACGATCTTTGGTACATCCGCCGTAACAATTGCGCAACCAGCTGCATTGACGGCATTCGCGCGGCAAAACAGCTTTCGCCGCCCCAAACGTCTGTTGCGTTTTGGAATTCAGCATATTGATAATGCGGTCGTACATGATGTTCCCAAGCTTCCATTTCGGTTCGACAAAAAAGTCACAACTATAAACATTCCCATTGTGTTCGACGACCACATAAGGGCCGCATTCTTTCATCATGGTGCATTCCGGCGCTTCCATTCCAACGTACGAATGAAAAACCGACTCGAAATGGCGAATGGAAGTGGTTGGTATTCCATCTTTGAAATCGGCCAGCCACAAGTCGAACATCCGAACCAAAAATTTGCCATAATCTTCGGCTGAAACAGAAAATGGAGCCGCTTTGCTCGGATCATTCTTATCTGTTTCTACAATTGGAATGAACTGCATAAAGGTGTAGCCCAGTCCCTTGTAGTAGGCATACAATTCATCGGGGAAATTCACCGAGTAGGAGGTCAGGCAACACATGGCATTGGCCGCAACACCTTCCTGCTGAAGCATGATGGCATTTTCTTCCACCCGTTTATGCGTGGCTTTCTGTCCCTTGTCGAAGCGGTAACGGTTGTGGATGTGTTCGGGGCCGTCAAGTGAAATACCAACCAGCCAGTCGTATTCTTTCAGGAAAGCAGCCCAGTTTTTATCGAGCAAGGTCCCATTGGTTTGCAGCCCATTTCCTACCATCTGGTTGTGACCGAACCTTTTCTCCAGTTCAATAGCCCGCTTGTAAAAATCCAGACCCATCAACGTGGGTTCACCACCCTGCCAGGCCAGCGAAACGCTTTCTCCGGATTGTTGCATTACCTGCCTGATCAATTCTTCCTGAATTTGAGGGCTCATCCGGTGCACCGGCGCTTGCTGAAACAAAGCTGATTTTTCGAGGTAGAAGCAATAGGTGCAGTCCAGATTACAATCGGGACCGGTAGGTTTTATCAAAACTGAATTTAAAGGGCGGTGCCTGGCCATATTTGGTATGTTATTTTTCTCAAGGCAAACTTAAAAAATATCGCGACTTTGCCGACACGATTAGTTGTCAATCAATCCCTGCCGAAGCATTATTTCCTGAATCTCCAGAATTTTGACCCGGCGTTCGTACGAAAACACCTGACTGTTTTCCTGAAGCCAGCCATACAGAAACAATGCTTTCCGGAGATAATTGGCTTTGGTTACTGAAAACGAAAATTCAATATCCTGACCCAAAACTTTCAGAATATCTGCGAGTTTGTTCAGCTGATCTTCCGAAGTAAAATATGTTTTAATCAGCGATAAAAACTCTTCATTTTCAAGCATAATTACCTGGTCGATATCTAATTTCAGCTGCTGAATCAGTTCTTCGCGGACAGCTGCTTCCATCTGTTCCTGCTGATTTTCCTCCTTCATTTTTAAAATTCGGCGGAGTAAAATGGCCAGAAAAAGTCCCATTTCTTCAAACTGGCGGATAAGATAGTCGCGTGAGGGCATAAGATTTCAGATTTAAATCCGATAAGTTTTCGCTTTTTCAATTTCATAAAATCATCAATTTCTTCCTGAAAAGAGTTTTATCTTTGAGTTCACAATTTATCAAACTTATGAATAAGCTGATCTTGTTTGCCGTAATTTTTCTGTTTTGCATTCAATTAAATGCTCAGAAAAAAACCAGGTTGCCCGTTGATAGTGTCGGTTTTGCAACAAAGGCATGGCAAATGGATTCAATTGTCAGAAGAATTGACCGGATCGATGGAACATCTATTGATTCAGTTAATAAACTGAATCGGTTGAAGAAAAATACAGCATTCCGGATGGCGATTTGTCCGCACGATGATTACACGTATGCCGGGTTCCTTTATGAGAGCGTGTTACCGCATATCAAGGCCAAAACCGTCATCATTTTTAGTGTGGCACATAAAGCAAAAATATTCAAGGTGGAAAGAAAGCTGGTGTTCGACAGTTTTGATGAATGGAAAGAGCCTTACGGAAACATCATAATTTCTTCTTTACGCGAAGACATTCTGAAAAATCTTCCCAAAGACGCTTACATCGTTCACGACAGTTTACAGCAGGCCGAACATTCCGTTGAAGCTCTTGTTCCTTTTCTTCAATACTATAATCGCGATGTTCAGATTATTTCGATCCTGATTCCGGCTATGGATTTTGATTTGATGGGAAAGTATTCCATGGAACTGGCCAAAGCCATCAATCGGGCGATGAATCAAAATAAACTGAAGTGGGGTGATGATTTGGCATTGCTAATCTCAAATGATGCCGTTCATTATGGTGATGAAGATTGGGGCGGAAAGAATTATGCAACTTTTGGTTGCGACAGTGTGGGATATGTCCAAGCGGTGAATCATGAAAATGAAATTATAAGGAACTCGTTGCTTCCCATGCTTGAATCAAAGAGCATATCCAGGTTTTTTGACTCTACCGTACAACCGGGGAACTGGCGTGAATACCAGTGGCCGTGGTGCGGACGCTACAGCGTGCCATTCGGTTTGCTCACCGGAATGTACCTAAGCCAAATCAGCGGGAACCAAAACCTTAAAGGCATAAAAATGGGATATTCCACGAGTATTGCCCGTAATCCTTTGCCTGTTAAGGACCTGAATATGGGGAAAACAGCTGTTGCCACGCTGCATCACTGGGTAGGTTATGCCGCAATTGGGTATAAGTAATTATTTATGAGAATCACGGGTTGCAATTTTAAAACCCGAAGGGTTGACCTGATTATAGAATAAAGTTCAGAAATCGTTCTTTAACCACGAAGTGGTGATAGATTTCTGTCATGCCTTCGGCATTTTCTTACCTTTTGCACGATGATCCGCTATAATAATTGCATGCCTTCGGCATTAAAACTTCTATTTTTTTGACTTTTGATTCAAGTTATTTCAAAAGTTATAAGCCGCCTTGTGCAAATCTTTTAATGATTTAATGGGGTTTTCTGGTTTCAGGTATTTTGCCAGGAAACCATGTATTTTCACCCTGATTTCCTGAGCCTCTTTCGAGTCCATCCGATCGAAAGAGTGTCCGCCCGGGGCATTCTGGAAAATTTCGTATTCAAACTTCTTGTCTTCTGCTTTCAGCGCCCTGATCAGTTCTTCTACCTCCAGCACGTTAACATCGTCGTCGCTGGTATTGGTGTGGATCAACAGTGGCGTCGATTTCATTTTTTCAACATTCCAAACCGGCGAACGGCGACGGTATTCGGCAACATTCTCATTTGCAGTCTGCCCAATGGAATAATCAGCCTCAAATTCATCGCGGTAACTCTGATCGTAATACCCCATCCGGGCAATCAGGTCGCTCACCGGAACTCCGGCAAAAGCACACTGAAAATCGTTCGGGTGATTGAAAATATTCATCAGCGTAATGAGGCCGCCGTGGCTCCAGCCAACAATTCCAATCCTGCTTTTATCCACAAACTCGTAATTTTCAACCATGTAATTGCGACTGGCATACACATCTTCGATTTCGAGGCCACCGTAATCAATTGCTTCGTAAAATGACTTTCCGTAGCCGGTACTGCCCCGATATTCAGCCGAAACCACCACATATCCCTGGCTTACCAGTTCCCGGATAATGTGGGCATAGTAGGTCGTAAAATCGGCATGAACACCGCCATGAGGCAGCACAATCAGCGGATATTTCTTATTGGTGTCAATTCCCCTCGGAATGAAGGTATAAATCCAGAATTTTACCGGATTTCCGGCACCCATGGCATCCGGATTATTTTCCTTCCATTTTGGAGGACCGTAAATGTAAAGTTTGTCAACGTGAGCAATATCGCCAACTTTCTGATACCACATCAGGTCGTCCAGTTGTTTGGAAAGCTGATCGATCCGGTGATCAACGTTGGCATTATCCTTTTTCAGACCTTCGATGTTTTTAATGACTCCTTGTAAATCCTGGTTAAATGCAGGAAGGGAAGTCAAAATAATCAATGAAAGGAGAATAATTTTTCGCTTCATAACAGGTTAGGTTTTGATTTGAGTGAAAGTTATTTCAATCAATGATGAAAAACAAATAACTATATCAATATGTTAGCCTGTAAAATGCCATTATTTTGTGAATTTTAACAAAAACGCCTTGCAAAAACAATTAATAAGCTCCTGAACAGTTAATTATTCCAGAAGTATTATTTTTGCCTGCATGAGGTCAATCCACACATTTTTTATTGTTTTTATCCTGATTCTGAGTGCGCCCGGTTTATTCGGACAAAGTAACAATGCGACTTTGTTTGGAAAGGTTACCGACAATATGGGTAAACCTGTTGAGCTGGCCAATATCTCGCTCAAAAACACCACTATCGGTACTATTGCAAATCGCGATGGTGATTACCTGTTGCGAATTCCATCGAAAAAGCCGGTTACCATTGTTTTTTCCATCATTGGCTATCAAGCGGTAGAAAAGGTGCTGACTGCCACCGAAGAACAGAGGTTGGAAATGAATGTTTCGCTGAAACAGATTGATCAGGAGATAGGTGAAGTACAGGTGACTCAGCACCGGCGCGAAAAGGATAACATGAACCGGATTGACGCCAAATTTCTGAACCGCATGACCGACACCGGAACGGGTGGGGTAGAGGCGCTGATCAAAACTTTACCGGGCGTGTCAACCAACAATGAACTGAGTTCGCAATATTCAGTTCGCGGCGGGAATTTTGATGAAAACCTTGTCTATGTGAACGACATTGAGGTGTACCGGCCGCTTTTGATCCGTGCCGGCCAACAGGAAGGAATGAGTTTTATTAATTCTGATATGGTTTCTTCCATTGAGTTTTCTGCCGGCGGTTTCGATGCCAAATACGGCGATAAAATGTCGTCGGTACTTGATATTAAATACCGGAAACCAATCGAATTTGCAGGATCGGCTTCGGCCAGTTTTCTGGGTGGGTCGTTGCAACTGGAAGACCTCAGCAAAAACGGAAAATTTTCGCACATTTCCGGAATTCGATACAAAACAAACCGCTATTTGCTTGGTTCGCTTGACGAAAAAGGCGAATACGATCCGCGTTTTGTCGATGCACAAACCTATATGACGTACAAGTTCAACAAATCTTTTGATATTTCTTTCCTCGGTAACCTGGCACAGAATCGTTATGGATTTGTGCCGCAAACCCGTAAAACCAGCTTCGGAACATGGAATAAAGCCTACAATGCAACGGTTTATTTCGAAGGACAGGAAGTTGACCGGTTCGCTACCACAACCGGAGCTTTGGCTGCCAATTATCATCCCAACGATCATCTGAATCTGAAACTGATTGCTTCGGCTTTTCATTCCAAAGAAGAAGAAACTTACGACATCAGAGGAGACTATTACCTTAACGAACTGGAACGGAACCTGGGGTCGGAAAACCTGGGAGACAGCGTGTTGAATATAGGCCTCGGAACATTCATCAATCATGCACGCAATTATCTGGATGCCACTGTTTACAGCCTTGAACACAAAGGAGCTTACAATTCTGAGCACCACCTCCTAAATTGGGGCGTAAAAGTTCAGTCAGAAAGAATTGATGACCGGATGAATGAATGGATTTTGCGCGACTCAACCGGTTATTCCATTCCATACAAAGGCGATAAGATCGAACTTTTCAGTACAACGTTCACCAACTACAGCATGAATTCCACTCGGCTAACTGCTTATCTTCAGGATACCTACCAAATTCCAATCAGCAAAGGTTCGTTGTATGCCACGGCCGGAATCCGTACTTATTACTGGAGTTACAATGATGAATTTTTAATTAGTCCCCGGGCTACTTTACGCTATTATCCGGAATGGAATTCGAATTTTGTATTTCATCTTTCAGGAGGAATTTATAATCAACCGGCTTTCTATAAGGAACTGAAAGACCGGAAGGGTGTGATTTATCCAAATGAGAAGGCTCAACGATCCACTCAGGTTGTCTTTGGCAGCGATTATATTTTCCGTGCCTGGGATCGCCCGTTCAAATTTTCATCCGAATTATATTACAAATTCCTGACCCACCTTACTCCGTACCAGATTGACAATGTTAGGATTCGCTATTTGCCTGATCTGGAATCGAAAGGCTACGCTACTGGCCTCGACATGAAAGTAAACGGCGAATTTGTGAGCGGTATCGAATCGTGGGCCAGCTTGTCGGTCATGAAAACGGAGGAAGATATTCTGGGAGATTTCTATTACAATTATTATAATAAAGCCGGAGAGTTGATTGTTCCGGGAGTTACCGAGGATCAGGTACGTGTAAGCAGTAAAATACAGCATCCGGGTTACATTCCGCGCCCAACCGATCAGCGACTCAATTTTAGTGTTTTTTTTCAGGATTATTTTCCCGGAAATCCAAGCTGGAAAATGCACCTGACGGCATTCTTTGGTTCCCGGCTTCCAACCGGACCATCCAATTCGCAACGATACATGGATGTTTTTCGCATTCCGCCCTATCGCCGTATCGACCTGGGATTTTCAAAAGTGCTGATCACTCAGGATCACAAAAAATACCGATATAAAGCACTCGACGAGATCAAGGATATGTGGCTTAGCTTTGAAGTATTCAACTTGCTGGGCATTAACAATACCATTTCATACCTTTGGGTGGCCAACAATTCGGGCGATATGTTTGGCGTGCCGAATTACCTGACCAAACGAAAACTGAATCTGAAACTGACTGTGAAATTTTAAGAAATACCTGAGGACGAAAGAAACAAAGTATCTGAGCTGTTTTTGAATAAACCTGAAACTTTATTGCAGCGTTAAAAACCACCGTCTATGACGGTGGTAATGATTAAAAGGCTTTGCCTGAATAGCTTTGCCCATGAACATTAAAAATTATTAATCATGGGTAAATTTAGGCAATTATCACATGTGTACTACAAGTGTGAGTACCATGTTGTATTTGTTCCGAAGTATCGTTTTCGGATACTTACGGGCACCGTAAAAAATCTGATTGATCATGATATCAGAGCAATAAGTCAATGGAAAGAAGTTGAAGTTCTGGAGCTCAATGCACAGGCAGATCATGTTCATCTCGTTTGTTCAATTCCTCCCAAGATATCAGTCTCTGATTTCATGGGAATATTGAAGGGTAAGCTGGCAATACGGGTATTCAAGTCTTATCCTGAGTTAAAACAAAAGCCATACTGGGGCAATCACTTTTGGGCAAAGGGTTACTTCATAAGTACCATTGGATTGGATGAGGACATGATACTGAGATACGTTCGTCATCAAGAGAAGGAAGAACGTAAAAGAGAATAGCGTTAATGTGCTCCCCCTTTTAGGGGAAACTGAAATTAAAGCCACCTCCTTTGGGGGTGGTAGTTTACTCTGTTTTGCTTAGGCACTTAGGTACTCAGGAACTAAAAATTATTTACAATGAAACTTCAAATCTTTCAGGCTGATGCTTTTGCTGCCAGTCTTTTCAAAGGGAATCCGGCTGCAGTTGTGCCATTAAAACAATGGCTTTCGGAAGAATTGATGCAGCAAATTGCCATGGAAAATAACTTATCGGAAACTGCATTTTTTATTCCCGAAGGCGATCATTTTCATATTCGCTGGTTTACGCCAAAAGCAGAAGTCAGTCTTTGCGGCCATGCCACGTTGGCAGCAGCCCATGTCCTTTTCAATGAATTGGGATTTCAGGGTGAAAAATTAGTGTTCGGGAGTAAGAGTGGACTGTTGACCGTTGGGAAAATCGGCGACAAACTGCAACTCGACTTTCCTGCTGATTTCGCTCAGGAAGTTGAACTTGTCGAACTTTTTACGGAGGCTTTCGGGGCACAACCGCTCCAAACGCTGAAAGGCCGAACCGATTATCTCCTGTTGTTCGATTCGGAAGAAACAATCCAAAATTTTTCAGCCGAATATTCAATTGTTGCTGGCAACTGATGCACGGGGAATCATAGTTACAGCTCAAGGTAATGAGGTTGATTTTGTGAGCCGCTTTTTTGCCCCGGCAGTTGGCGTGAATGAAGATCCCGTAACTGGCTCCGCACACACCACGTTGTCACCTTTTTGGGCAAATCGTTTAGGCAAAACTAAATTAACAGCATTGCAACTCTCGGCACGCGGCGGACAGTTGTGGTGTGCGCTTTCGGGCGATCGGGTTTTTATTGCAGGCAAAGCCATGACCTACCTGCGCGGCGAGATTGAGGTTTAAAACTAATTAATCGGAAACCGTCACATAAATGTGACGGCAAAGAATATCCTTACAACTAATTACGTTATTATCCTTTGTCGTCTGGCTTTAGTGACGACATTATTTTAAAACTTTCATCCCGCCCCGCTTGTTTTCCTGTTTCAACACTGAAAAGGAAACATGAAACAACACTTATATTCCAACGAGCTTATTTTCGAAACTTCGCCGTATTTGTTGCAGCACGCCCACAACCCGGTAAATTGGCACCCCTGGGGCGAAAAGGCATTGAATCAGGCCAGGGCAGAGAATAAACTGCTGCTGATCAGCATTGGTTATTCGGCTTGCCACTGGTGCCATGTGATGGAACACGAGTCGTTCGAAGATCAGGAAGTGGCCCGAATCATGAACGATCGTTTTGTTTGCCTCAAAATCGACCGCGAAGAACGGCCCGACATCGACCATATTTACATGACTGCCATTCAGCTTCTGACTGGTCGCGGAGGCTGGCCGCTCAATTGCATTGCTTTGCCCGATGGACGCCCCATCTGGGGTGGAACCTATTTCCAGAAATCAATCTGGATTCAGTCGCTCGAAGCTGTTGCAAAGTTTCGAACTGAAAATCCAGAAAAGACCGATGAATATGCCGCCAAACTTCAACAAGGAATGGAGCAAAACTCATTGATTCCAATTTCAGGAGAAAATTCCGGAACTGATCCATTACTTCTGCCGGAGCTTTTAAAAAAGTGGCAAGACTATTTTGACATCACTGATGGCGGTACCAAAGGCGCACCCAGGTTTATGCTTCCGAATAACTGGCAGTTTTTACTTCGGGCCGGGGTGCAACTGCAGGATGAGAGAATTGTGGCGCAGGTAAAGCTCACGCTGCAAAAAATGGCTTTCGGTGGTTTGTACGACCAAATTGGCGGAGGTTTTGCCCGTTATTCGACCGATGAAATATGGAAAGTGCCGCACTTCGAAAAAATGCTATACGACAACGCGCAGCTACTGCAACTGTATGCCGGGGTTTACCAACTTGACTCAAATCCGCTCTACGGACAAGTGGTATCGGAAACCATCAGATTCCTGAAACGGGAATTGTGTTCTCCGGAAAATGGATTCTATTCCTCGCTCGATGCCGACAGCGAAGGCGAAGAAGGGAAATTCTATACCTGGACAAAACCCGAATTACAGCGCCTCCTGGAAGCTGATTTTGACTTGTTCAGCGCATATTTCAATGTGAATTCATTCGGATTTTGGGAACACGACCAGTATATCTTGATTCGAACAGAAAATGATGATGTGTTCGCAAAGAATCATCAGCTTTCTATTGACGATTTGGAGGCTAAAGTTCAGAACTGGGAACAACTTTTATTGACAGAGCGCTCCAGGCGTGTCCGTCCGGGATTGGACGACAAAATTCTGGCTTCGTGGAATGCTATGACCATTTCAGGATTAATCGCTTGCTACAAAGCTTTTGGGCAGGCTGACTACCTCGGTCTGGCGCTTTCAAATGCACAATTTCTGAAGGGAAAAATGATAAATACCGAAGGAGAAATCTTTCATTCCTATAAAAACAATCAGGCAAAGATTCCGGGATTTTTGGAAGATTATGCGTTTATGATCGAGGCTTTCACTGTACTTTTCGAAGCTACAGGACAAAAGGAGTGGCTTGATATGGCGCGAAAACTAACCGAAATTACCTTTCAGAAATTTTTTGATGAGCAAAAAGCAATTTTCTATTTCACAGCCAGTCAGCAGCAGAATTTGATTACTCGAACCATCGAAATTCACGACAATGTAATTCCATCGTCGAACTCGGTCATGGCCCGAAATCTGTTTCGGCTTTCGTATTTGCTCGACCGGCCGGAATACCTCAATCTTGCACAAAAAATGGTTGATCAAATTAGCGGAAATATGATGGATTATCCATCGGGTTACAGCAACTGGGCGCAACTTTTACTTGATTTAACTGGCACACGTATGGAAGTGGTTATTGTTGGTGAAAAAGCGATTGAACTGCTTCGAGAACTTTATAAATACTATTTCCCCAATGTCATTTTTTGCGCTGGAACAACTGAGAACGAACTTCCTCTACTGAAAAACAGGTGCGTTCCTAACAAAACATTGATTTACATTTGCCAAAACAATAGTTGTCTGCTACCGGTGGAAACGGTGGGAAAAGCGATCGATTTAATCCATAAAATCAATTAGATGAATCGAAAAATTTGCTTGTTCATTGCCATGAGCCTCGATGGTTACATTGCCAAACCCGATGGCGACATCAGAATTCCAAATCGTTCCTGATTCCGGGAGCCAGCCACGGTACAGCCCGAATCAAAAACCTTCCGGATAAAATGAAGGCTGAATTTGCAGGTAAAATAAAGGAATGGGCAGGATTGAATTGCAATCTAGATGTACTGAAAACAAAATAAAACATGAAACAAACATTTTCAATACTGTTGATTTTATCGCAACTGGTGTTGTGGGCGCAGCCCGTCAAACACTACTTTGTTTGTACTGACTATACACAAGGCAAACTGTATATCATTTCCGAAGAAGGAAAAGCGATATGGGAATATCCGGCGATGCACTGCAACGACGTATGGATATTGCTCAACGGAAATATTCTTTTCAACACGGGAAAAGGCGTAAAAGAAGTGACACGCGACAAACTGGTTGTTTTTCAATATGAATCGAAAAGCGACATTTATGCCTGCCAGCGACTGCCAAATGGGAACACATTTATCGGCGAAAGTAATTCAGGTAAACTGCTCGAAGTCGCTCCCAACGGCAAAATTGTAAAATCAGTCAGTTTGCTGCCCGATTCGGTGGACGGTGGTTACGCCTATATGCGAAACGCCCGCAAACTGGCCAATGGCAATTACCTGGTGGCGCATTACGGACTGGACGTGGTACGCGAATACAATACTGATGGTAAAATGGTGATGGAATTTCCGGTTAAAGGTGGTCCGCACTCCGTAATTCGGCTTCCTGATGGAAATACACTGGTTGCCTGCTCCGACCACAACGGGGAGCCGAAAGTGCTTGAATTTGATCCGGCTGGAAAGATTGTGTGGCAAGTGTTGAAAAATGATCTTCCGGGTATCGAACTCAAATTTATGACCGGATTGCAACGGCTTCCAAACGGCAACACGGTAATGACTAACTGGCTAGGACACAGCCAATCTGGCAAAGCGCCACATGCCATTGAAATTACCCGCGACAAAAAAGTAGTCTGGACATTCTCCGATTTCACGCTACTCAAAACCATGTCGAGCATTCAGCTTCTGGATGAGGAATACAAACCGGTTCTACATTAAATTTAACCCACGAGAAATCCCGAAACCTTCAGCAGTTTTCGGGATTCTTGTTTTCTGTATTAAAGTTCGTTAGAACTGGTGATAAACGCTTTCTTCCAGATAAGGATGATTTTTCGGCACCAGATTGGCTTTCGACAAAGTGTTGGTTATCACGAATGCAAACAGGCCTAAAAATCCGAGATAAGTTCCAATTTCAATCAACCCGAACTTGGCTTCATGAACCACGGCTGGCCAAATGTAATAATACAATTCGGTGTACTGACCAATCATCAAAATGATGATAACCGGCAATATAAACACCTTGCTGCGGGAAGTCATTCGTGGCATCAGGAACAGAAATGGAATAAACCAGTTCACAATGATGTTGAAGTAAAACAATACGCCAAAAGCCCCCTGAGAGCGGTTCACATAAAAGATGGTTTCTTCCGGAATATTTCCGTACCAAATCAGCATAAACTCAGCAAAATTGAAATAGCCCCAAACGATGGAGAGCATAAAAATGTATCTGGAAAAATCGTGCAGATGACTGCGGTTCAACATCGGCAGGTGACCAATTTTATGCAGGATAATCACAATCAGGGTAATTACGGTTGCACCATGTAAAAAGGCAGCAATAAAACTCTTGGCTGCAAACAGGGCGCTGAACCAGTGCGATTCGAGCGACATGATCATATCGATGGCAAACAAGGTAAAGCTGATGGCAATAATGAAAATCAATACTTTCGAATACTTTTCGGACTGGTAAAAATACTCCATACCTCCTTCTTCGTCTTCCTTGAGCGATATTTTGCGCAACAGGCGGACCATCATAATCCACAATCCGAAAAACAGAACCACCCGAATAAAGAAAAATGGAATATTCAGGTATGGCGCTTTATGCGCCAGCAATTTATCGGTTTCGGTAATTCCTTCGTGCGACCAATGAAACAAGGAATGCATCCCAAAATACATCAGCAAAAAGAAAACTGCGGCAATCGGAATATACGATGCCATAGCTTCGGGAATACGTTTGAATGCCGACGACCAGCCAGCCTGCGCTATATATTGAATGGCACCAAAGAAAGCTGCACCAATGGCCAGCGATACAAAATAGTAGTTGTTTAGCAGGTAGTTGGCCCAGGCCCGGTGCGGATCGAGTACGAAACCAGTCACCATCGAAATCACCCCGATGCCAATCATCCCATATAACAGGGTTTTAAATTTTTGAGGAACAATCAGTTTATCTTCCATTGTGTCCATATCTTTTTGTTCTATCGTTTTTGTTCATTACCTTTTTGAGAGTTACCTCACTTTCGTCCGAAAAAATATTTTCTCTTTTTTCTTCGTTTTATCGCGGACGACTAGTATTTCTTTTCATCTTCTTGGGGTTGCGTTCGTTCCTCACTTACCCCGGGTTATTGATATTCAACCCTTTCAGGATTAAGCCCAACCCGAAATCCGAAACCCGCAATAGTCCTATTGTTTTTGCAAAACTTCTTTCACGTACATCGCTATTTTCCAGCGGTCTTCATGCCTGATCTGCGCCCCGTGCGCCGGCATTACACCAAACCCAACCGTTTCAACATGATAAATTTCTCCGATGGGGGCATTCTTAACTTTATCTGATAACAACGTTTTGGGTGGAAACGGATATTTTCCGCTGGTAAATAAAAACCCTTTCCCATCGCCCTTATCGCCGTGGCAATTGATGCAGTAAACCCCATAAACCTGTTTTCCGCGTTCAATATTTTCAGGCGTCGGTTTTAATGGGTTAACCAGCTCCAGACCAGCTTTGGCGCGATCTTCGTCAGTCTTTTGGTAATAATAAGGCTGATATCCCAGTGGTATTGTTCCTTCAACCGGATTTCGCATGGTTTTCCCGTCAGCGAAATTCGGATTCGGGGTGTACGTTTCATACGCAGGCGAATGGGCCATATCATCAAAATACTCCCATCCGGTGATATTCCGGTCGCGGTCGCACGATCCAAAACCCAATATCAGGATTACAGCTGATGAGCATTTATATATATTATTCAGGTTCATTCTCGATGATTTTTTTCAGTTAATTGCGGTTTCTTTTTCATATACTTCGGATGCTCCATGCGACTGGAACAACTGGGTTATTGCAGGCGTTTCCATTCCCATTTTATCCTGATCAAGCAGGATGATAAACTTATCATCGGTTGCCCGGATGTCAATGATTTCGGCTTTTTTGCCCGGGTAAATTTTTGAATGTGCCGAAAAGGTAAATAAGGTTAAAAGTGTGATCGTGAGGATCGTTCCAACAATCGTAACCACAATAAACGAAGGAAATGTATTGAATGGCTTTCCGCCGAAATGCATAGGCCAATCAATTACCGCAGCGTAATACATTCCACCGATGAGGGCTACAACGCCAAATACCCCGAAAAAGAAGGCGGCAGTGGTTATTCGTGTTTTGGTTTTCATCCCTTGCAGAATTTCATGAATAGGATAAGGGGTATAAACCTCTTCAATTACAACACCTTTTTCGAGAGCCGTTTCAAAGGCATCGACCAGCGTATGCTCGTCGTTGAAAACACCAACCAAATATTTCTTATTCATACTCATGGTGTCCCGGTTTTAGATGATCAGTTTGCTGTGTATTGTGTTTGGCTATCATTTTCACTTCGTGAATGGCGATTTGTGGAATGTACTTAAAGAACAGTAATACCGCAGCGGCAAACATTCCCAACGTGCCAACATAAAAGCCGATTTCGACCATGGTTGGATGATACTCGGCCCAACTTGAAGGAAGATAATCTTTTGACAATGATGACACTACGATAATGTATCGCTCGTACCACATACCAATATTTATAAAAATGGAAATAGCAAATACGATCCAAAGGCTTCGGCGAATTTTACGCATCCAGAACAATTGCGGCAACAACGCATTAAAAATAAACATGGCCCAAAACTCGAAAGCGTAATCACCGGTAATCCTATTGCGGAAGAAGGTGTAAAATTCGACATCTGATCCCGAATACCAGGCCATAAATATTTCGGTGATATAGGCCGTTCCCATGATCAGCGAAATAAAAACCAATATCCGGCAAATGGCATCAATGTGTCGGTCGGTAATAAAAGCTTCCAACTTGTACAGTTTTCGCATTAAAACAACAAGGGTTATTACCATTGCAAATCCTGAAAAGATAGCGCCCACCACAAAAAATGGAGGAAAGATTGTTGTATGCCATCCGGGTACGATACCGGCGGCGAAGTCGGTCGAAACGATGGAGTGAACCGAAACAACCAACACGGCTGCAATACCTCCAAGAACAAAAGCCAGACCTTCGTAACGGAGCCATTCTTTCGATGAACCGGTCCATCCGAAGGCAAAAAAACCATAAACTGCTTTTTTAATTTTCGATTTGGTAGTATCGCGGATGGTTCCAAAATCGGGAACCATTCCAAAATACCAGAAACTGGCCGAAATGAGCAAATAGGCTGAGATTGCCACAAAGTCCCAGAACAGTGGTGAGTTAAAATTTACCCACAACGAGCCACGTGTATTTGGATAAGGAAAAACCCAGAAGAACAGCCATGAGCGCCCCATGTGTATCAAAGGAAACAATGCCGCGCAAAATACGGCAGCAACCGTCATTGCTTCTGCAGCCCGGTTGATGGATGATCTCCATTTCTGACGCAAAATCAGCAGAAATATAGAAAAAGCAGTACCAGCATGTCCAATTCCGATCCACCAAACAAAATTGACAATTTCCCAACCCCAGGCTACGGTGTTATTCTGTCCCCAGGCACCAATTCCCTGAGTCAGGGTAATATAAATGCTCTGGGCTCCCCAGGCAAACATTGCCAAACTGATAACCATAGCGATATACCACCACGCGGGCGTTTTGGCATCAATGGGAGCGAGAATTTCCTGCGAAATCTGGGTAAGCGATTTGTTCGCCGTCTATTAATCCTCCTCTTATACTAGTTTTGTACATAATCTGTCCGATTTTCTTTGATTGATGATCATGCGTTTGTATTTCTTACTTTGGTCAGGTATCCAACCGATGGCAAAGTGTGTAATTCTTCCAGCAAATGGTAATTCCGTTTGTCCTTGAACAGCTTCGAAATGCGGCTTTCCGGATTAGCCAGATCGCCAAATACGATGGCATTTCCGGGGCACGACTGTGCAGCAGGCTGTTTTAATTTCGCCGTCGGCAATTGCTCTGCCTTCCAATTTCGCCAATTGTTTTTTCTCCTGAATGCGTTGTACACACAGCGAACATTTTTCGACCACCCCGCGCGAACGAACCGTAACATCAGGATTCAGCACCATCCGGCCCAAATCGCTGTTTGCATGCGATAATCGAATTTATCATTTTTCACATATTGGAACCAATTGAACCGGCGCACTTTATAAGGGCAATTGTTGATGCAATATTTGGTTCCAACGCAACGGTTGTAAGCCATCTGGTTCAGGCCTTCTTCGCTGTGCTGAGTGGCCGCCACAGGGCAAACATTCTCACACGGAGCATTCCCGCAGTGCTGGCACATCACCGGTTGGAACGAAACTTTCGGGTTCTCCGGATTTTCAGAATAATAGCGGTCGATGCTGAATCCAGTGCATGATTCGGCGATTCCTGAACCTGCTCTTTCCCGATAACCTGAAATGTTGTTTTCGGCCTGACAAGCAATCGCACAGTTTCCGCAACCGGTGCACGAATTCAGATCGACGGCCATTCCCCAATGATGACCATTGTATTCAGGTTCTTTGTATAATGTGACTGCTTTTGCCAAATCTTCAGCCTCTTTTTCATTTCCTGAAGAAGGATTTTTCACATAATCGTCCAACGATGTTTCACGAACAATTGCCCGACCTTCCATCAGGTAATGAGTTTGCGAAATGGCTAGATGGAACACTTTCCCCGGAACTTTTTCAACTTTCGCCGATGTCAGGTAATATTGACGTGCGCCAGATTCGGTTCCAACTGAAGGATAAAGGTTTGTGCCGGTTTTATTGCCCACTTTTCCGGCGATTTCGCGGCCATAACCCAGCGCCACCGAAATGGTATCTTTTGCTTGCCCAGGCTGAATAAACACTGGCAATTCAATTCCGTTTACGCGGATAACATCTTCGTTTTGTAAGCCATTTTCTTCAGAGTATGCTACCGGAATAGCTGCGAAATTATCCCAACTGATTTTGGCAACCGCATCGGGTAACTCCTGCAACCATGGGTTGTTGGCGTACTTTCCATTTCCAAGAGCTACACTTTCGTACAATGCAACCTCAATTCCTGAAACTGCGCCTTTTACCTGACTGGCAGCCTGAGCAAGACCTTCGGGTGAATAACTCAATTTTGATTCTTGAGCAGTTTCGTAAACTCCTTTTTGCAGGGAGGTATCCCAAAACTGGCGGAAATCAGTAATGTCTTTTTGCTTCGGAAATTGATTTTCTTTCCAGAAGCTTTGAATAATATCGCGATGTTTTAATGGTTCTCCTGCCCATTTTAGTAAAGTTTCCTGAACCGGACGGGCATTAAAAATGGGAGCAATGGTTGGTTGTGCCAGGCTGTATATCCCGGATTTGGGTTCCAGATCGTTCCAGCTTTCCAGGTAATTGGGTTCCGGTAAAATGTACTGGCACACGGCTGAAGTTTCATCTTTGCGTTCCGAGAATGAAACGCTTAAACCTGCTTTTTTAATCGCTTCGCCAAATTCCTTTCCTTTCTGGTGATCGTAAACCGGATTTGCATTCCAAACCAGCAATGCTTTTACGCTTCCGGCTTTTAAGTCTGAAAGCAAACGATCTGTTTCCTGATCAAGTCCTTGTTTGGTCAAAAGCAGACGGTCAAGTCCAATGGTTTCGTTATAGTTACCAAGCAATTGATTAATTCCGTTGACCAAAAGCTGAATATTCACATCATTGCTTCCGGAGATAACAATGCTTTGTTTTTCATTTTCAAGCAGGTCCTTTGCCAAATCGCCGATATCAACCGTTGACTGGGCTCCGGAGAAGACTTGTCCACCTTTCGCTTTCGCAATTTCATTATACAAAGCCAATACAATCGCCCCTTCTTCCGACAGTTTAATCGGAAAACGTACATCAGCATTCGATCCGCTCAAGGTCATCCCGGCCTCAAACTGGTAGTGGCGGAGCATTTTCTGGCGGCCGTTCTGCAAACTGCGGGCGGTAGTGTAGGCTTTGGTATATTCAACGGTCGAAAGCCAGGTTCCCAGAAAATCGGCACCAAAACTAATCACCACTTTTGCTTTTTCAAATTGATAATCAGGAATAAATGCTGAGCCAAAACTCTTTTGGCTGGCCTGTAAAATTCCGGATGCCGAAATCGGATCATACTGAATCCATTCGGTATTAGTCTGTTTTTCAGCGAACTTCCGGATAATTTCGCGGGCCGATGGTGAAATGATCGTAGAACTGAGCAAAACGACTTTGCCACCTTGTGTTTTCATCCCGGAAAGAGCTGCGACAATTTCTTCATCCGCCTTTTCCCAGGTAATTTCCTGACCGCTTTTGGAAGGTCCTTTAAATCGGGCATCGTCGTAAAGATTTAATACGGATGCCTGAATTCGGGCACTTGTTCCGCCCTGGGAAATGGGACTCAGCGCATTTCCTTCAATCTTGATTGGCCGCCCGTCCCTGACTTTAACGATAACGCTGCCATATTCATTGCCGTCGAAATACGAGGAAGCGTAATAATTGGCTGTGCCCGGATTAATCTCATCAGGTTTTACCAGGTATGGGATTGCTTTTTCAACGGGTCGTTTGCAACTGGCCACAATCGAGGCAGCGGCAATGCTAAAGCCAAATGTTTTCAGGAAATCGCGACGCGAAGCCGAGTTCAACTCCTTATCGCCTTTCAGCAACATGCTTTTTTGCTTGGCTTCCTCGCGCACTTCCTGACGGCGCAACTCTTGCGGATTGGTTAGTTCTTCTATACTTCTCCAGTATGTCTTCATTGAAGATATATTATCAGTTGTTTGACTTTTATTTTTTAATATTTCCTGTTTTTTACTTCTTCTTTCCCGGGGTTTCATCGGTTCCTCATTTCACCCCAGATTATTCACATTTCGTTCTTTCGAAGTTTTTTGATCACTGAATACTGAAACTGAACACTTATTGATTTCGCAACACGGAACCCAAAACTCGCAACATCAATAATGGCAACGCATACAATCGTTGGCGCCAATATTTACCGCACGAATGGTATCGATCTTGCCCGATTTTAGCTCATCATGCAATTTCATATAATTATCGTAATAGGCATTGTCTTTAAAGTTCACTTTTGTATCGCGATGACAATTGATACACCATCCCATCGACAAATCGCTGGTTTGGCGCATGATGTTCATCTCCTGGACTGGTCCGTGGCATTGTTTGCAATCAATCTTACCTACGCCAACATGCTGTGCATGACTAAAGAACACATGATCGGGTAAATTGTGCAGCCGAATCCATTCGACAGGCTTTTTTGTTTCATTGGCTTCAACCACTTTGGCAATTTCGAACTTTCCGGAATTGGTTCCCTCGCGAACCAAAACATGGCAATTCATACACAATTCCATCGCCGGAATGCCAGCTGATTTGCTGTATTCGGCTGTTGTATGGCAGTACTTACAGTCAATTTTATTGTCGCCGACGTGAACTTTATGCGAAAACTTGATGGGCTGATCAGGCGCATAATTCTGTGAACGCCCCAGATTGATTGCAGCATCGGCCACCATTTTGACCTGAACAACCAACGCTACGATAAAGATCAGTACAGGAATAAAACGGTATTTAATTTTATGGAAAAAAATAAGATCGAGTAAAGCAAAGGTAATGAGCAGACCCAAAAGCAGGAAAATCATGATCTGATTGAGCGTAGGTCCAACAGAGGGAGGACCGTTCACCGCCAAATCATCGAGATAAAGTTTCACTTTTTTCAGATCTTCCTCCTCGATTTGAAAGTTTTTATGGGAAGCCTCCATCTTTTTCCCGTTAGGTTGCATGACTGCACTCTGAAATTCAGAAAAATCTTTTCCGGCAAATTTTCCGGCAATAGCCATGGCAGAGGGGTTCCAGTTTAAGCTGTCAGAATGAGTGAGGTTATGGCATGAAACACACGACTCAAATTTCCGGTCTTTAGGTAAAAGACCTTTAAAGAAACGTTCTCCACGCTGAATGTTTTCGTGAGAATGATTTTCAACAAACTCATCGGAATTTTCCTGAGCAAATGCAAAAATAGGAAATGATATAAATGCAAAAAAGGATAGAATAAATGTGGCAAAAGCAAACTTAAATCGTTGGGAGACGGTTAGAAAAAGGCTTGGTTTTTTCATTCCAAAAGGTTTAGTATTTAATATATAGTGAAACCGTTTTTAACTTTTCACATAAACAATCAAATTCAGGAATGGTTTCTATCTATAAATAGAAAAAAATAAGAGATAGCTATTTAAAAGTATTTCTACAAATGCTTTTAAATAGTTAATTTTGTTAATTGTCTGCTAGTTAGTATTATTTTGTCTCTATCAAATTTTTTCAATATTTATTTTTAAAAAAGTTAATTCGATAAATTTGAAGAAATACTTTTTCCCGTCCTGAGATATTTATAACATGGGGGAATTTTATATTTTAAAAAAAATGAAGAGCTAGTACATATACTATTATTATCTTTAGTGCCATTCCAAGAGTACAGGGTCAATTCGTATGATAAGTAGTCAAAAAATATGTGTTTTAATTATTGATAGTGAATATGAATCATGCATTAACATGATTAATCTGTTAAAATCCGATTCACAGATTTCACTTGTTGAAAGCGCATCTGATTCGGATGAAGCGTTAATGAAAATCATAAATTTCACCCCGGATCTGATTCTTTTGGAATATCCGGTTGTTGGCAAAACAGGCAACGATTTTATTGGATTTGTCAAAACGAGATTTGAGGATGCTACTATGGTTTTTGTTTCAAAAAATAAGGACTATGCTGCTGAGGCTATTCGTCATGAAATTTTTAACTATGTATTAAAGCCAGTCTCAACGAAAAAGCTTAAAGCAGTAGTTGAGAAAGTAATTATTGCCAAGCAAACGAGTATGCAAACCATTATTAATCAGGTTATAGCAAAAACTTCTGATGAAACAAAATTCAGATTTCAGACGCCCAGAGGCTATGTTTTTGCTGAGCCGGATGAAATTATTTATTGTCGGGCAGAGGGATATTATTCCGAGTTTATACTGACTGGAGAACGGATACTCTTATGTATGATCACGCTGAAAAAACTGGAAAAAGTATTGAATCAATTTAACTTCGTACGTGTTGGCCGATCTAATCTGATTAACCCGAAATATCTCAGGAAGATTTATCGTGAATCGAATTTGCTAATTTTATTTGCTGAAGGGAAGGAATATGAAGTAAAAGGTGCAAAACCCGGGATACGAAACCTGATAAATTCAGATAACGAATAGAATATGATGAGTATTCCGCTAATTTCTGCTGTAATTATTGACGATGAGCCCGATGCAATCAACCTGCTCGAAATGTATCTCCGTCATTTTCCGGAGATAGAAGTTGCCGGAACAGAAACGAAGGCGAAAGATGGCCTAAGATTGGTGAAAGAATTGTTGCCGGACTTGGTTTTTCTTGACATCGATATGCCCGACATGGACGGATTACAGATTGCACACCGGATAAATTCGGGAAATATCAATTCCGAAATTGTTTTTACAACAGCTCATCAGCATTATGCTTATGATGCTCTTGATGTAGAACCCCTTGATTTTTTGACTAAACCTTTTTGTGTTGACGATCTTGAGATTGTTCTCAAAAAATTCAAAACGAAAGTTGAAAAGAAAAAACTGGATCGGAAACTGGATCAATTCATTCACCAAAAGGATAATCCGCTCAAGATCAAACTTCCAACTGTTCATGGAGTTCTGTTGATCGATATCAAAGATATCGTCTATATGAAATCAAAAGCCAATAACTGCAATATTCATCTGTCGGATGGTAGTGTCGAAACAATTACCAGAAATCTATACGTCTTGATCGATATGCTAAATTCGACGGCATTTTACAAGATCAGCCGTCAAACGGCAATAAATACCAACTACTTGCAATACATCGATAAGAAAACCCAAAATGTATCTTGCAGTATAACAAGACCAGCCATACCGAACCTATAACTGACAATTACATCAAATCATTTGAAAAACTTGATTTTGTTCAAATCATTCAGGACTCAAAAGTATTGCCTAAACCTAAGCAAAATTCATAACATTATCCGGATTTAGCCTATTCAATCTTGAGAGGATTATCTACTTTGGCATCCAGTAGGGCATAATCAATAACCTCCTGAATGGTTTCAACGTGATGAAATTTTAATCCTTTGATGTAGGCTTCTTTAATCTCCTCCAAATCTTTCCGGTTCGCTTCTGAAAGGATGATTTCTTTGATACCTGCCCGTTTGGCCGCCAGAATTTTTTCTTTAATTCCGCCAACAGGCAAAACTTTGCCGCGAAGAGTGATTTCACCCGTCATCGCCAGATTCATACGAATTTTTCTCTGTGTAAATGCTGATGCAATGGAAGATACCATTGTAATCCCGGCTGATGGACCGTCTTTAGGGATGGCTCCTTCCGGAACGTGAACATGCACATTGTAGCGGTCAAAAACTTCAGGATTGATTCCAACCTGCTCGGCATGAGAACGAAGATATTCCAACGCCAGCATGGCCGATTCTTTCATCACTTCGCCCAGATTTCCTGTTAAAGTCAGGGTGCCTTTCCCTTTGCTTAGGCTGGTTTCAACATATAGAATTTCTCCGCCAACCGCCGTCCAGGCCAACCCTGTAACTACGCCGGCAAAGTTATTTCCCTGGTAAATTTCTTTGGTGTATTGCACTACTCCCAAATACTCACGCACATCTTTAGTGGTTAGAGAGGTGTTGTATACTTCGCCGAAAGCAATTTTTTTGGCTATCCGGCGGGCAATCCTGGCAATTTTCTTATCCAATTCCCGGACACCCGATTCGCGGGTGTAATTTTCAATGATATGTTGAATCACCTCCTTCGAAAAAGAAACATCTTTCGAACTTACGCCATGATTTTCTAACTGCTTTGGAATCAGGTGCCGTTTGGCTATTTCAATTTTTTCTTCAACCAGGTATCCACTTACCTCAATCAGTTCGAGCCGGTCGCGCAAAGCTGGTGCAATGGTGTTTAGTGTGTTTGCTGTGGCAATGAACATGACTTTGGATAAATCATATTCCAGTTCGACGTAGTTGTCATGAAATTCAAAGTTTTGTTCTGGATCGAGTACTTCAAGCAAAGCTGATGCCGGATCGCCGTGAAAGTCATTCGAAACTTTATCCAGTTCATCCAGGATAAAAACCGGATTAGATGACTTTGTTTTTTTGATATTCTGCAAAATGCGTCCTGGCATTGCTCCGATATAGGTTTTCCGATGTCCCCGGATTTCGGCTTCATCATGCAGTCCGCCCAGGCTCATCCGAATATAGTTTCGTCCGAGTGCTTTGGCAATCGACCGGCCCAGCGATGTTTTTCCTACCCCGGGAGGACCGTACAAACACAGAATAGGCGATTTCATGTCGTTTTTAAGCTTCAAAACAGCCAGGTGCTCCAATATCCGTTCTTTAACCTTCTCCAGCCCGTAGTGGTCTTCATCAAGCACCTGGGCTGCCCGTTTCAAGTCGAAATTGTCTTCGGTATATTCGTTCCACGGGAGATCGAGCAACGTCTGACAATAGGCAAACTGTACCGAATATTCGCCGGCTGCCGGATTTAGCCTGGATAGTTTATGTACTTCCTTCTCAAAATGTTTCGATGTTTCTTCCGTCCATTTTTTTTCCTTCGCTTTTTCTCTGAATTCCTGAATTTCCTGTTCGGCAGGATTTCCCCCCAATTCATCCTGAATGGTTTTCATTTGCTGGTTCAGCAAATATTCGCGTTGCTGCTGGTCGAGTTCGGCTTTTACTTTGGTCTGGATATCCCGTTTGAGTTCGGCCATCTGAACTTCGCGTACCAGATAACTTATTGCCTGAATGCCTCGCTCTTTGATGTCGCTTATTCCCAGTAAAACCTGTTTTTCCTCTACTTTCAGATCGGTATTTGAGCAAACGAAATTGATCAGGAAAGTTGAGTTCTCGATATTTTTTACCGCAAACGAAGCTTCGGGTGAAATATGCGATGAGAACTGGGCAATTTTGATCGATAAATCTTTGAGTGAACCGACAACTGCTGAAAACTCCACCGAGTCGTCCTGTGGAAAAATATCGTTTAACGGATTAATACGGGCTTTGAAATAGGGAAATTCCTGCGTGTACTCCATCACTTCGAAACGTTTTTTTCCCTGAATGATCACCGAAGTGGTTCCATCGGGCATTTCCAGTATTTTTAGTACTTGGGCAATGGTTCCTGTTGAGTATAAATCATCCTGTGCCGGGTCGTCGATCGTTCCGTCTTTCTGTGCAACAGTTCCAAGCAAACGGTTGCCCCGATAAACTTCCTGTACCAACTGCATGGATTTTTGGCGGCCTACTGTAATCGGCATCACGATGCCCGGGAACATCACGGTATTGCGCAAAGGTAGAATTGGCAAAATGTCAGGAACATCGACATTGGTTAATTCCGAATTGTCCCCATCGGTTAAAATGGGAATAAACTCTGCGTCATCATCCATCAAACTGGTAATTAATATATTCTGCATAATCAAACTATTTTGCTCTCTGAAAAAACTGATTTTTATACGGCTGACATACTGACTGAAAACAGTCAATAAAAACAACTCTGCTGAATTTTGCAATAGCCATGCCAAAAGACAAATCCATTCTTCTGATTATAATTTATATTTTTAGGCCAGAGCCGGACACAAACAAAAAAAGCCCCGCCAATGCGAAGCTTTTTCTATATTTTTTTCAGAAACAGAATTATTTTTTTCTGTTTTCCATGTGTTTTGAATATCTGGTATTGAACTTATCAACACGACCTGCAGTGTCAACAAGTTTCATTTTTCCGGTATAGAAAGGGTGTGAAGAACTTGAAATTTCAAGTTTTACAACCGGATACTCAACGCCGTCAACTACTTCAGTTTCTTTCGTGTTAACAGTCGATTTGGTAATAAAAACATGACCGTTTGACATATCTTTGAATGCAACAGTACGATAATTTGCTGGATGTATCCCTTTTTTCATTTTTAATCTCTTTTACTTTTATTTTTAACGGCTTGCAAAGTTATATATAGGAATTTAATTTCCAAATATTTCTGATTATTAATTCCTCAAATTTTCCCAATTATTCTTCTGAACCAATAATTGGTACCCTTTTAAATGGTTTTTTTCGGTCGAACAAATACCTCATCGTATAATGGGTTTTAGCCTGAATGCCTCCAACTGACTTATAAACGGCAATAATTTTCGGATTAAAATCACCAGCCCACGATAATTCTACCTCTTTATATTGAGGTTTGTGTTTCATTAGTTTATCCTGATGCCAGAAAATTGCCGATTCAATTCCTGATTTTTGATATTTCGGAATCACTCCCATGATAAGGATGCGTGTGCGGTTGATGACTTTCGTTTTTTGGTAGTAAAGAAACTTCAGAATATTGATGAAATTCAGTTTCCCGTTCAGCTTTTTCAGAATCTGGTTAATATCCGGAATCATCACAAACAAAGCAATCGGAGTTGTTTCGTGGTATGCAAACCAAACCATCTCGGGATCGAGAATGGCTTTCGATGTCATAATAAAATCACGCAATTCATCCTTATCCAAAGGTTGGAAATGCTCATGGAAACGCCAGGCTTCATCATAAATATAGCAGAAATCATCAATGAATTTTTCAGTTTTGGCGAACGAAAAATGCTCAAATGAATAACCGGGCTTTTGTGCTACCCAGCCTGCTATTTTCCAGAAACGCTCCGGAAATGGTTTCGAATAATTGAGGTGATAACTGTACTGTTCAAAATACACTTCAAAACCATATTGTTTAAATAGATCGAGATAGTATGCCGGATTATAAGGCATTCCGAATCCCTGCGGCATAAAACCATCAACCAGCAAACCCCAATTCATGTAATTTTCGCCAAAGTTCACAGGCCCATCCATGGCTTCCATCCCACGCTCGCGGAGCCAGTCACGGGCTGCATCGAACAATATTCTGGCTGCATCAAAATCGTTCACACATTCAAAAAAACCACATCCTCCTGTTGGTTGCTCAAACGTGTAAGCTTTCTTCCTATTGAAAAAAGCACCGATGCGTCCCAATAATTTCCCATTATCATCGGTCAAAATCCAGCGGTTGGCTTCTCCGTTTTTGAAGGATGGATTTTTCGCAGGATCAAACACATCTTCAACCATTCCGTGTAACGGACACGACCAGTTCGGATCATCTTTGTAAATATGGTGTGGAACCTGGTGAAAGAGCTTTTTGGTCTGTTTATCTGTAACTTGTATAATTTGCATGAACTTTTGATTTTGCTGCTAATTTACAACATTCTGAGGGTTAAATAATGAGCATTATTACCACTTTATTCGCAGGAAACGGGTCGGGTCGAATCATCAGATGAGCAAAATATTATTCGATGATGGGCAAGCGCTCAAACGGGCGGTTTCGATCGAACAGGTAACGCAGTGTTTCGTGGGTTTTGGCGTATTTGCTTCCAACAGAATTAAAAAGAGCAATCATTTTGGGATTAAAATCGCCCACCCAGCTCAGTTCCATTTCCTTATACCATGGTTTCTTCAACATAACCTGGCGGAGTTGCCAGAATATTCCCGATTCAATTCCGGCTCCCTGAAACTTCGGAATCACTCCCATTACCAGAACCCGGCATCTGGTCATCGTTTTTCGTCGTTTCAGGTACAGCAATTTCAGAATATTCAGAATATTCAGCTTCCCGTTTTTCAGATGAATTAAAATCTGGTTCAAATCCGGAATCATCATAAAAAAGGCGATGGGCTCATTTTTATAATAAACATACCAGATAAAATCTTCTTCGAGAACCATTTTTGCATCGCGGATAAGGGCTTTCAGATCATTGCTGTCGATTGGTTTGTAGTTTGCATGTTTGTTCCAGGCTTGTTCGTAAATCGACATAAAATCGTTGATGCAGCGGTCCTGTTCCTGAAACGAAAATGTTTTGTAAGTAAAATCAGGTTTTGCGAGCCACCCCATTCGGCAATTTTCCAGAATCGTTCCGGGAGGTCGGGGCTGATAATGTCGAGGTGATAACTGAATTGCTGGTAATAGGTTTTGAACCCGTACTTTTCAAAAAGCTGTCTGTAATAAGGCGGATTATACTGCATTCCGAAACCTTGTTGCTGAAACCCATCGACCAGCAAACCCCAATTGAAAAAATTTTCGCCAAAATTGACAGGACCATCCATCGCTGTAAAACCTTCGTTTTTCAGCCAGTCGCGTGCAGCATCGAACAACAAATTGGCGGCTTGCTGATTATCAAAACACTCAAAAAAACCAATATTTCCGGCAGTTTCTTTACCTTCTTCCAGTTTACTTCGATCGTAAAATGCAGCAATTCGGCCAAAAACCGATTCCCGTCCTTCACCAGCCAGCGCTGGGCGTTGCCATGCACGAACCCTGCATTTTTTTGTGGGTTAAAAATATCCTCAATCATCATTTTTAACGGGCAAACCCAATTTGGGTCGTTTCGGTAAATCTCCAGTGGAAGTTCATGAAAAGCTTCAATCAACGGTTCCCCGGCAACCTGAACAATCTCCATAATCGATAATTTTCAGCAATTTGTTTAGTGATGCCGAAAATAACATTTCCTCCCGGAAAACAAAAACAGGAACCGAAGTCCCTGTTTGAATTAGATTTCCTATTTTTGAATCGTTGTAGGAATACAACTCATTTTGACAATGATTAAAGCTGCCAGTGAGGAAGACGCGCCAAACTGGTGGCTTTTTTGCTTTGTTAACGAATCGAAATAACCACTATTTTTTATTCATCGGTTTTGAAAAATACGTAGTCAAGTATTGTCCTTTGCTGTCTTTCACTTTTCTCTCTTCCTGAAAACCATTGGCTTTCAATATTTCTCTAACTTGTTCTTCCCGATCATCGACCTTTCCTTCTTTTACTATGATAAAAAGGTATAATTTGGGCCTTTTCTCCAATTCAGACTTAATCTTTTTAGATAATTCACCAAGGGAAACTTCATCTTCAATTTTGTTGAAGCAAACCCTACCATCATTTTTAAACCAAATTGTACAAATATCTTCATCTGGAACAATTACGGGAGGAGTAAATTTTATTCGACGTTGTTTGGCGGGTGGCGAATAAACCACGTCGGGCTTGATCATTTTTTTAACTGAATCTTGAGCAACTGAAGGCATCTTCTGCTGTGATATTTCCTTCTTAACATCAAGATTTTCGTCTGTTTTGCCGAAAGCCATCAGCAGCAGGGCAAGCAATGGGAGAAAGGTCGCCACCTTCCAGCGCCATGCTTTACTGGTTTTTGATTTGTTCATCATGATAATTCTTTTTTTAATTTGACAATGATTAAAACTGTTTGCAAGGGCGAACCGCCTTGGTCCCACCCCTTTTTGAATAATGAGTAACTGATATTGAGTTGCATCGATGCCTGAATGAAGGGTTTGCTGGTCGGCTTGGAACTCGTGGATTTCTTTCATGTCGCCAATCAGCGCGTAAACCGCCGGGTTAAACCAGTGAACGGTTTTGACCAGTTCGAGCAGTAACAAATCGACAAAATGGTTCAGCCGGATATGCGCCTGTTCGTGCGCCAGAATAGCCTGACCATGTGCGTCGTAATCGGTCTGCGAAATAACCACCGAACGGCCAAATGCAAAGCTGGGCACTTCGCGATCAACAATCAGCAGCCGGTAGCCGTCCATTTGCTGCACTGTTGCTTTTCGCGAAAGCAGAAAAATCCGTATCATATTTTGGATGAAAAGCAGCAGCGCCACCACCACTCCTGCCAAATAAAAGTATTTGAGCAAGGTTTCCAGCGGGATCGTCAGCTCGTTGGCGGCCGGATTGGTTTCGCCGACGGTCGGCTGAACCTCCGTAACTGTTGCATTTTCAGTCTCCGGCAGGTTTTGAATTTGGATCCTGCTTTCCGAAAAATCAGGGATCAGCTCCACATGCACCGGCGTTTGCATCAGTTGCGGTAACTGCACCAGTGGAACAATCACCGAAGCTGCCACAATCGTGAGCAATGTCGCCCGGTTAACGGCAAACGAGGCCTCTTTGCGCATCAGCAGCCTGAACAGCAGGTAAAATACACTGATGCAGATGGTTGATTCCAGGATGTAAATCAGGATGGTGTTCATATTGGTCGGTTTTTATTGTTCCTTTTTCGCGTTCTCGGCCTGCCTGATCAGTTCCTGAATTTCTTCCAGCGAAATTTTTTCTTCCTGCACAAACATCGAAACCACCGAGGAGTATGATTGATTAAAATATTTGCCCACCATGTTTTTCAGGGTATTTCGGCTAAATTCTTCGCGCGAAATGATTGCGTGGTAACGATGCGTATTTCCAAACTGGTCGTGCCCCACAAAACCTTTGTCTTCCAGCAGCCGCACAATGGTTGAAATAGTATTGTAATGAGGTTTTGGCTCTTCGAGCTGTTCAATAATTTCCTTGACAAAAAGCGAACCCTTTTCCCAAAAGAGTTCCATAATTTCTTCTTCGCGGTTGGTTAAATGTTTCATATCGATAAGTTTTGATCAAATGTAACTATATTTTTTAGTTTTAAAACTAATTTAAATAGTTTATTTACTAAAAATTTTAGTTGATTGAAAAAAATCCAGACGCGACTTCAAGTCGCACTCGGAATTGAACGGCTACAAACAAAAACAGGGACCGAAGTCCCTGTTAAGTATTCTATTTCAAATGATTTCTGAAATTAATCGCGGCTGGCTAATTTGGAAAGCAACCGAAGCATTTCGAGATATAACCAGATCAGCGTAACCATCAGACCAAAAGCGCCATACCATTCCATGTATTTGGGTGCACGGGCATTCGAACCTTGTGTAATCATATCGAAATCGAGAATCAGGTTGAGCGCTGCTACAACAACGACAAACAGGCTGATCCCAATTGATAACATGCTGTTTCCGTGCAGGAAACCCACATTAACACCAAACAGTCCGACAATAAAACTGATGAGATAAACCAATGCGATACCTCCGGTAGCAGCAAAGATTACTGTTCTGAATTTTTCAGTAGCGCGAATAGTTCCTGAACGGTACAACAAAAGCATGATCACGAACACGCCAAAAGTGAGCGAAACGGCACGCATAACCAGTCCGGGGTACATGGCTTCAAACATGGCCGAAACAGCGCCGAGGAACAAGCCTTCGAACACAGCATAAATCGGGGCAGTCATGGTAGCACGACGTGGACTAAAGGCTGTGATCAGCGCAGTAATTAAACCGCCGATGGCGCCAACCATGGTCCAGATCATAATTCCCTGCGGCATCACGCCTGGATTGGCCGGATCGATTGCTCCAAAAAATTTGCGCCAAGTGAACGTGGCGGCGAAAATGACAATCAGCAGCATTAACCCTGTTTTGTTTATGGTTCCGTTGACGGTCATCACTCCGTCGTCGGTATTGGTAGCCGCCTGACTAAATATATTCTTTCCGAATACTGGATTTGATGATTTTGTAAGATTCATGTTTATTGTTTTAATGTTGTGGCTAATCTATAAAAACTGTACCAAAAGTAATCAGCCTTTTTGAAACCCGGCTAAATGTTAAGCATTCTTAACAAATGATTCCTGCACATAGTCACTCGTTAGTTCCGACAGGATCATTTCTGCCAGGGTTTTACTGTATTCTGAATCAAGTTCTTTCATTTCTTCTGCAAATCCAATTGCCTTTTCATTCAGGTATCTGCTCTTCATTCCAAGCAAAATAAATGAGCGGTAAAAAAACTGTTGCAGGTTCGGGTCTTTCGCCAAAGGTGACAAAACGTCAAAAAACGGCTCAAACAATTCGTCCATTTCTGACTTTTCGGCCACAGCAAGCCGCCCCATCAGGTGAAGTCCGGCAAAACGGACCAAATGCTTTTTGCCCCGGCACCACTCGAGCGACTTGACAAACGAATAGCGGGTTTTCACCCAAAGCCAGGTATTCAAAGCCTCAACAACCTCAGCAGTTTCGCAACTTTTGGTCCAGTAATCCATTTGTTCTTCGGTGACTTCAGCCGGAACGTCCAGCATGGCAGCCAGAATCATGGTTTCGCGCCATTGTTTGTTCCAAAGTTTCATGGCCAGCAAATGATTTGGCTCAACGTGTGAAGCAATTTCGCGCAACGAAATGATTGAGGCGCCCCAGTTAAGCTTGTAATTCAGCCCAAGCTTTTTCATTTGATCGGCCGTTTCTCCATTTTTGGCTAATCGAATTCTAGTCAGAATCTGACGAAATTCCTGTTCCTGTCTGGGATCATCGAGAATAAAATCCATAGAATATAAGGCAAAAGATAAAAGTCAAAAATCGAAATAATCTGAAAAACAGACCGTCTACCTTTGATAAAACTAATAAATCAAAAATTCGACGACTATAAATTCGACCGACAAAAGTAAAGAATAAACCAGGTGTTGCTTCACATTTAAATATTCAGCGATACGAAAGCCGCAGGTTCTCCAGACAAAAACCATGAGAACCAACTTCTCAAAAATATAGGCACAAACCGTTCCGTAGGCTACGCCAGGTAATCCCCAAAGTTGGACAAACCACAGACTAAGTGTCACATTGGCAATGATTTCGAGTAGCGATCCCCACATAATGGCACGCGTTTTCTGAAGTCCGATCAAGATGGTTTGCGGAAACAAAAGCCGGCTTACAATCAACAACAAATAAATATTAAATATGGTGGCACTTTCGCTGAAGTTTACGTTAAAAATCAGGGGGAATGCCTCATGCGAGATTACCATAAGCACTCCGGAGAGCGGAAATAACCATCGCCCTAATTGATTGGATTTCTGCCTGATTAATTGAAGATTGGACTGGAGCGCCAAACGATCGGCGAATCCCGGCAACATCGAAGAGCTGAAAGCATTGGCCAACAGCAAAGCCAGTGGAAATTCGCGGGCGCCATACCGAAAAACAGCAAAGGTGGCCTCATCGAAGTAGGAGGTAATGATAAATCCGTCGATGTACTGGGCCGAACCGCTCAGAAACATGGAAAGAACCAGCGGAGTTGCCGATTTCAGATGTTTTCGGATGAATACTAAATCGGGAATCGGACTCGAATGCCTGAAAAGCAGAACCAACAGCCATATTAGCCTGAAAGCCGAACTGGCAACCAATCCGGCGATGCTGTATTTGATGCTAAAATCCAAAACCGGCGGAAGAGCTACCAGGAAGAACATTATTGCAAAGGAAGCGATGCCGTAAATCAGCATTTGTTTTCCCTGTTTCCTGATCAGGTAAATGTATTCGACCAGGCTGGCGGGTGAGGAAATCAGCAGATAAATCAGTAAATAATTCAGAAACGGAACCTGCGAACCGTGCAACAGATAGCCGGAAATGGACTGTTCAAAAACCAGAATAAAAATTGCGGCTAATCCGGAGAATGCAAGAAGCAGGTAAAAGACATTAAATAAAAGTGGGCTTTTCTTTCCCGAATATTTTTCGCCAGCCACCGGAAGGAAACCTTGTATCAGACCGTTGAGCCAGAAAAAACTAACTGCTCCGGCCAGAAAAAGGAAAGTTTCATATTGTCCGATTTCGGAGGTAATTACGCCTGATTTGGTAAATACGATACCAATCAACACGAGCGTCGAAAATCGGATCAACTGAAAGATTTGCAGGGCTGAAATCTGGGTAACTTTGAGATTCACTGACGATTTATTTATGTCAGTAAAACTAAGAAAAAGCACGGGAACCCAAAACCATCCAAAGAATCTTTATCAGAGCTTTCGATAGTAATAATGTATTTCGAAATGGATGTAAAATGTTATTTTTCCCCCGACATCGAACTTTCATTGACTAATCTTCTTCCGAATTTACAATGATCTTTTTGTTCTTCAGTACATTGACTATTACATCGACAATATGGTCGTCGAGCATGGTCGAGTAGTTGAAAATCAGGTCAAAATCGTTGTTGTCCAGTTTTCTTCCGGCCACGTGCTCCACGAATAAGTTCCGTTGCCGGTCGGTTTCAATCACATACTCCTGTGCATCGGCCCACGAGAGGTTGCTGATCTGCATAATGCGGTTGATCCGCCAGTCAAGCGGAGCCTGAAGTTTTACGCTCAGTCGTTTCGGAATGTCATGCGCAATCACCGTGGCAGCACGTCCCAGAATAATGTAATGTCCTTCTTCGGCAATGCTGCGAATGACCGATCTGACCGTATCAATCACGTGTTGGTCGTCGGTGTCGTATATTTTGGTCGTCGAAAAGGCTGTGCTGACTTCATGTATACTTTGCCTGGCCTCACTCAGGAAAACATTTTTTATTTTTTCCGGTTCCATTTCCAGTTCCTGTGCGGCCAGCTCTATAATTTCCTTACTCACCCATCTCCACTCCACATCGGTTTTCGTTTCCGACAGATAATTGTATCCGGTCAGAATTTTTGAAAGTTTAGTGGCAATGCGTTTGGCCGAGCATCCGCATTCGCGCGATATGGTGACCACCGGACCGGGGTAGTGGCGCTTTTTGCTGGTTTCTTGCCCGGTTTGTTCCAGGTAATGACTTAAAAATTCTTCCATTGGATATGGTATATTTTGGTATTTCAGAGCAGATCGGAATGGTCTGTTAAAACTACGAATGAAAAAACAAGTAAAAAAGATAAGCTGGATAGATTTTCTTATGTTTTTAAACTGTTTTGTAAAACATGTGTTGCAAGTCAGAATACAGCTTCGTCACAAATCACCTGGTGGACTCATAATCCGGAAGGTCAACTACAGAATTTCGTTTAAAAGTACTTTCAGGATATTCAATATTAGTCAGAAAAAGCCCTTGTGCCGGAACCGATAAACCTGCGGCACCACGGTTTTTCAACTCAATGATCTTTCGAAATTCATCCAGACTGATTTTCCCGATTCCAACTTCCAAAATAGTACCAACCAGGGCACGAACCATATTCCGAAGAAAACGGTCAGCTTTAACCGTAAATACGATATCCGAACCGGTCTGAGTCCATTCTGCCTGATAGATTTTGCAGTTGTTGGTTTTTACATCGGTATGTAATTTACTGAAACTGGTAAAATCGGTGTAATCAAATAAAATCCGACTTGCTTCGTTCATAAGTTCCAGATCGGGTTGTTTAAAAAAATGCCAGGAAGTTTCGAGCGAAAAAGGATCTTTCTGCAGATTCAAATGGTATTGATAGGTTCTCGAAATGGCATCAAACCGGGCATGTGCGATGGAATTAACTTTTGAAATGCTGAAAATAACCAAATCGTTACCCAGGAAGCTGTTCAGTTTGTGCGCAAAGTCAGGATGATCGAGATTGAGCTTCAGCGAATCGAAGTGCGCCACATAATAACTGGCATGAACTCCGGTATCGGTACGGCCAGCTCCCGTAACGGCAATAGTCTCACGGGTAATGGTCGACAGAGCTTTTTCCAGACTTTCCTGAACCGAAACTGCGTTTGGCTGCACCTGCCAGCCATGAAAATGAGTGCCCTTGTAGGCGAGTTCTATGAAATACCTTTGAGTCAATGGATTGATTTTGGACAAAAATAAAAAAGTGAATTCATATTCTGTTAAAGATCGTTGATTTTATTAATTTCACAGCCCTTTTAAGCCGTAAATAGCTTAACAAATTTTAACGAAAATTTATCCTTTTTCAGGCATGTAACCTTTATTTTCGTGTTCGCAAAAAACAGCATAAAACAAAATAAATATGAATCAAACAGTTGATATCCGCGAGTTAAACGAAAGAATTCAAAGAGAGAGTTCGTTTGTCGACATTATCAGTATGGAGATGAACAAAGTGATTGTTGGACAGAAACATCTGGTTGAGAGTCTTTTGGTAGGACTTCTGTCTGGTGGCCATATTTTACTGGAAGGGGTTCCGGGATTGGCCAAAACGTTGGCCATTAACACGCTGGCAACCAGTATCGACGCCAAATTTGCCCGCATCCAATTTACACCCGACTTGCTGCCCGCCGACCTGTTGGGTACGATGATTTACAGCCAGAAGAAAGAAGAGTTCGTCGTAAAAAAGGGACCCATCTTCACCAATTTTGTGCTGGCCGACGAAATTAACCGTGCTCCCGCCAAAGTGCAGTCGGCATTGCTTGAAGCTATGCAGGAAAGGCAGATTACCATTGGCGAAAACACGTATAAATTGCAGGAACCATTTTTGGTTATGGCAACCCAGAACCCGATTGAGCAGGAAGGTACTTATCCGCTGCCCGAAGCCCAGGTTGACCGTTTCATGCTGAAAGTGGTGATTAAATATCCGTCGAAAGACGAAGAAAAACTGATTATTCAGCAAAATCTGCTGAAACATTTTCCTGAAGCATCCAAGGTGATGCGTCCTGAAGATATCCTGAAAGCCCGCGAAGTGGTGAAAGATGTGTATATGGACGAAAAAATTCAGAAATACATTGTCGATATCGTGTTTGCAACCCGTGACCCGAAAGCTTATAAGCTGGACAAATACACCGATATGATTTCGTATGGCGGTTCTCCGCGTGCAAGTATTAGTCTGGCGCAGGCTGCCAAGGCTTATGCGTTTATCAAACGCCGCGGATACGTGATTCCGGAAGATGTGCGGGCGGTATGTCCCGATGTGATGCGTCACCGAATCGGCTTGAGTTATGAGGCCGAAGCCAACAACATCACTTCCGAAGAAATCATTGCTGAAATTTTAAATACGGTTGAAGTTCCTTAAAAAACGATTCGGGTTGCGAGTTAACCCGTAACCTGTAATTCGTAACAACCTGGAACTTGGAATTTGGAACTTGGAATTTATTTAGATGGAAACAAGCGAACTTATAAAACGAGTCCGGAAGATTGAAATTAAAACACGTGGACTGAGCCGCAATATATTTGCCGGCGAATACCACAGTGCTTTTAAAGGACGGGGGATGGCCTTCAGCGAGGTTCGTGAATACCAGTTTGGCGACGACATCCGAAACATCGACTGGAATGTGACCGCCCGTTACAACAAGCCTTTCGTGAAGATTTACGAAGAAGAACGTGAATTAACGGTGATGCTGCTGATCGACGTGAGCGGATCGCGCGAATTTGGGTCGATGGATAAGCTGAAAAAGAATATCGTTACCGAAATCGCTGCCGTTCTGGCATTTTCAGCCATTCAGAATAACGACAAAATCGGCGTCATTTTCTTTTCCGAAAAGATTGAGAAATTCATTCCCCCGAAAAAGGGGAGGAGCCACATTCTCCGGATCATCAGCGAACTGATCGATTTCGAACCCGAATCAAGAGGAACCGATATTTCAGGCGCCATCCGATACCTGACCAATGCGATTAAAAAAAGGTGTACGGCCTTTGTTATTTCTGATTTTATACAGAAAGATCCGAATCTGGAAAACGCACTTTCAATTGCCAACAACCGTCACGATATAGTGGCCCTGCGCATTTACGACGAGCGCGAAACCGAATTGCCCGATATTGGTATGATCAAACTGAAAGATGCTGAAACCGGAAATTACACCTGGGTTGACAGCTCCGACCGCAAAGCCCGGGAAATCTACCGGAACTGGTGGATCGATCTGTCGGCGCAGCTCGACAACAACTTCAAGAGAAGCCGTGTCGATTATGTGAATATCAGTACCAATCACGATTATGTCAAAGCATTGATCAGCCTGTTTAAAAAACGTGCATAAAAAAACAACTTTCAAATGAAGCTTAGAATTCGATATGTCTTGCTGTTTGTTTTGCTTTCGGGAAGTATGTTCAGCCTGAAAGCACAGCAGGTTTCAGTAAAGGCAAGTGTAGATTCAACCCATATTCTGATCGGCGACCAGCTGAAACTGCTTCTCGAAATTGAAAAGCCCAAAAAGCTGGATGTCCGGTTTCCGATGGTTCCCGATACCTTCAGTTCACACGTTGAGGTAGTCAGTCGTTCAAAGATTGATACCCTGAAACTGGACAACAACGATCGTGAAAAACTCGTTCAGCAACTGCTGATTACCTCATTCGACAGCGGGATGCACCAGATTCCGCCTTTCTATTTCAGGCTGAAAGACGGGCAGATGCTCGATTCGGCGGCTACCCGTGCTTTGGCTTTTCAGGTTCATGGCATGAAAATAGATACGACCAAAGGTCCGGCAGATATTAAAACGGTTTACGGCGCACCGGTTACCCTGAAAGAAGTGACCCCGTACATCTTGGGAATTATTCTGATTGCAGCCATCATTTTCTTCATTTTTTATTACATCAGGTGGAAGAAAAAGAATGTGCCGTTGTTTGCCAGACCTGAAAAACCAGCAGAACCGGCTCACATCATTGCCCTGCGCGAGCTCGACCGCATCAAAAATCAGAAGTTGTGGCAACAGGAAAAAATCAAGCAATATTACAGCGAGGTTTCAGATACCATTCGAAATTACATTCAGAACCGGTTCGATATTTCGGCGATGGAACAAACCTCGTCGGAAACCATCGGCATTTTCAAACAGAATAAAGAGATGGTTGATGGTCGTTCGCTTGATCAGTTGCAGCACATCCTGAGCCTGGCCGACCTGGTGAAATTTGCCAAGTACAATCCGCTGGTCGACGACAATAATTTAACCCTGATGAATGCTTATTTCTTTGTGAATCAAACGAAGAAAGAAGAGGCAAAAGCTCCGGAAAAACCTGCAGAAAATCAGGACGAAGAAATAGAAGTAGCATCTTAACCGCGGACCCATGATGAACGGAATAAGTTTTAAAAATCCTGAATTTTTCTACCTTTTTTTGGCGCTGATACCCTTGATTGTGTGGTACATTTGGCGGCAAAAAAAAGCAGGCGCCAGTATTCAGTTTTCGTCGGATATGGGTTTCGCCCGAATTCCCAAAAGCTGGAAATATTATTTTCGCCACAGCGTATTTGTGCTCGAACTGGTCAGCTTGTCGGCGCTGATTGTGGCCATGGCTCGTCCGCAGTCTTCAAACAGCTGGTCGAATGTGACTACAGAGGGCATCGACATTGTGATTGCTCTCGACATTTCCACCTCCATGCTGGCAATGGACTTTCAGCCCAACCGGATTGAAGCTGCCAAAGATGTGGCTACTCAATTTATCTCGGGCCGTCCCAATGATAAAATTGGACTGGTGGTTTTTGCCGGCGAAAGTTTCACGCAGTGTCCGTTAACGACCGACCATGCCACGGTGATTAACCTGTTTAAAAATATTGAAAGCGGAATGCTCGAAGATGGTACCGCCATTGGTAACGGACTGGCAACCGCTGTTTCGCGCCTAAAAGAAAGTTCGGCGATCAGCAAAGTCATCATTTTGCTGACCGACGGTGAAAATAACCGTGGTGAAATTGCCCCGGTCACTGCCGCCGAGCTGGCCAAAACATTTGGTATTCGTGTTTATACTGTTGGTGTTGGAACAATCGGAACTGCTCCTTACCCGATGCAGACCCCGTTTGGAGTGCAGGTTCGCGACATGGAGGTGAAGATTGATGAACCTACGCTGCAAAAGATTGCCTCAACAACCGACGGCAAATATTTCAGGGCGACCAACAACAACAAGCTGGCAGAAATTTACCAGGAAATCGATAAGCTCGAAAAATCAAAAATTGATGTAAAGGAATATAGTAAACGCGAAGAAGAATTTATGCGGTTTGCCCTGACAGGAGCATTGCTTCTGGTTGTGGCATTGTTTCTGAAAACTACTGTTTTCAGAAATATACCATAGATAAAAAATACATGGAGAGGTGTAGAGACGTAATATTTTACGTCTCTACACACCAAACCACAAAATTTGAAAATATGTTTAGATTAGCAAATCCGGAATTTTTATATGCTCTGCTGGTTATTCCGGCGCTGATGGTCTTTTTCTGGTACGCCCGCAGGCAACGCCGGAAGGCTTTAGCGCTTTTCGGACAAAAAGATATACTGACTGTGCTGATGCCCAATGTGAGCACAGCCCGGCCAATTCTAAAATTTATTGTACTGATGTTTGCTTTGGCCAGTATTATCATTGGTCTGGCCCGTCCGCAGTTCGGCTCCAAGCTGAAGACTGAGAAAAGAAAAGGAATTGAGCTGATCATCGCACTCGATGTATCAAACAGTATGATGGCCGAAGATATTCAGCCTAACCGTCTGGAAAGGTCTAAGCGGGCCATTTCGCAGTTGGTTGATAAATTGAGCGACGATAAAATCGGGATGATCGTTTTTGCTGGTGATGCCTACACGCAATTACCGATCACTGCGGACTATGTGTCAGCCAAATTATTTCTGAATGCCATCTCGCCACAGATGGTCCCTACACAAGGGACAGCCATTGGTGCAGCAATCAATCTCGGACTAAAATCGTTCAATCCGCAGTTTACGGGCAGTAAAGCCATGATCATTATAACCGACGGTGAAAACCACGAGGACGATGCTGTGGGTGCTGCTACCGAAGCCGCCAAGCAGGGAGTTACGATTTATACCATCGGGATGGGATCGCCACAGGGCGGGCCAATTCCGGATTATTCCGGAGGAATGAAAGGCTATCGCAAAGACAGGCAAGGTAACACCATCGTGACCAAGCTCGACGAAGGTATGCTTCAGAAAATTGCGGAAGCAGGGAAGGGCGCTTACATTCGTGCCAATAATGCTCAGGTCGGCCTGAATTCACTTTTCAGCGAAGTGAATAAAATGGAAAAATCGGAGCTTGAAACACAGATTTATGCCGATTATGCTGATCAGTTCCAGTATTTTATCGGATTGGGGTTGTTCCTGATATTATTGGATTTTATGATACTGGAACGAAAAAATAAGTATCTGAAAAACTTCAAATTGTTTGCTGACAGAAAATAGGAGGAGTAGAGAATTATGAGACAGATCGTTTTACTGATGATGTTTTTGTTAATGTGTGCAGGGATTAGCCAGGCACAGAATGAACGGAAATTTGTCAGACAGGGAAACAAATATTACGAGGCGGCTTTAAAAGATACTGCCAAACTCGATACCGTTCAATTCAACAAGGCTGAAATTGAATATCGCAAAGCATTGGAGAAAAAGCCGGAAGACGCCAAATGGAATTATAACCTGGCCAATTCGCTCTACAAACAAAAAAAAGTGGAAGAGTCGGCTGAAAAATACAAGGAAATTGCTGACCGCACGGTTGACAAGTTTGAAAAAAGCCGTGCCCTGCATAACCTGGGAAACTCCCTGCTGATGAATAACAAACTGGATGAAAGCATTGATGCATACAAACAGGCTTTGCGCAACAATCCGGGCGATTTGGAAACCAAGTACAATCTGCTGTACGCTATGAATATGAAAAAGAAACAGCAGCAACAGCAAAAAAATAAGGATAAGAATAAAGATCAAAACAAGGATCAAAACAAGGATCAAAACAAGGATCAAAACAAAGACCAAAATAAAGATCAGGATCAAAAGCAGGATCAAAAGAATAAAGATCAGCAAAACCAGAATCAGGATCAGAAACAAAATCAAAACCAGCAGCAACAACCACAGCAAAGCAAAATTTCGAAGCAAAATGCCGAGCAGATGCTGCAGGCTCTTGAAAATAACGAGAAAAAGACTCAGGATAAGGTGAAAAAGATTCAGGCGATGAAAGCCCAGTCGAAGAAAGTGGAAAAAGATTGGTAAATGAGTTGTAAGTTTCCGGTTCCAAGTTCGAATGGACACTTTGAAACTTGGATTTTGGAGCCTGGAACTATAAATTAGCGCAATTTTGAAAAAGGAATACCGGATAAAACTATGATCAGAAAATTAAAAATACTGATGATGCTGATGTTTGTGGGCTATCTGGCGATGGCTGACAATATCGAATTTACCATGGAAGGACCGGAAGCTGTGGCTGTCGGCGAACAATTCAGGTTAAGTTTTACCCTGAATGAAAACGGCTCCGATCTTCAGTTGCCCGATCTTTCGAACTTTGATGTGCTGATGGGCCCGTCCACCTCACAGAGTTTTAGTTCTCAATATATCAACGGAAAGACCACCCAATCGGTTAGTTTTTCCTACATTTTTATCCTGAGAGCTAAAAAAGAAGGAAAATTTACCGTCCGTCCGTCCTCAATTAAAGTCGGAGGGAAAACCTATGAATCGAACAGCCTTACCATTCAGGTGGTTAAAGGGCAACCGCAGGCTGTATCCAGTCAGCAGGGAGGTTCAGATGCTCCGAAGAATGACACTCCATCAGCCAGCATCAGCAAAGACAACCTGTTTGTTCGGGCGGTGGTCGACAAATCCAATGTTTCGAAGGGGGAACAAATCATCTCCACGGTGAAACTATACATTAGTCAGAATGTACCGTTGAGCGGGTTCGATGATGTAAAACTCCCAACTTATGAAGGTTTCTGGACACGCGATATTGAAGTGGCCAGTCAGGTCAATTTTACCCGTGAGGTGTACAACGGCAAAATTTATCAGGTTGGTGTCCTGAAAAAAACCATCCTGTTTCCACAACAAACCGGTTCGATCAAGATTGCTCCGTTCGAGATTACTTGTCTGGTCCGCCAGCGGGTGCGTCAGCAGCAAGGCTTTTTTGATGATTTTTTTGACAATTACCGGGTAGTTAAAGCCCGTGTAGTCAGCGACCCGGTTACCGTCAACGTGAAAGATTTGCCCAACCAACCGGCTAATTTTTCAGGAGCTGTTGGTAATTTCAGCATCCAGTCGTCGATTGACAAAACAGCGGTCAAATCCAATGAAGCTGTCACCCTAAAACTTACGGTTAACGGAAAGGGAAATCTGACCCTGATTAATCCGCCCAAAATTAATCTACCACAGGATTTTGAAGCTTACGAGCCCAAAACAAGCGACCGGGTTATTGCCAACGACGCAGGACTGAGTGGTTCAATCACGTTTGAATACCTTTTTATTCCGCGGTTTGCGGGTAATTTCACCATACCGGCTGTTGAATTTGTTTTTTTCAATCCGTCCAGCCGTCAGTTTGAAACCCGGACGACTGAGGCTTTCAATCTGAAAGTTGAAAAAGGCAGTGATGAAGCATCGTCGGTAGTGAGTTCGTTCTCGAAGCAAGATGTACGGGTAATCGGGAAAGACATCCGCTTTATCAAGCAAAACAAGGTCAAACTAAAGCCCAAAGGAAGTTCGTTCTACGGAACGTTTGAATTTTATGGTATCTATCTGTTAAGCCTCGTGGCATTCGCTGTTTTCTTTGTTATCAATCGTAAAAAGATTGAAGAGAACGCCAATGTTGTTCTGGTTCGTAATAAGCGTGCCAACAAGGTTGCCTTAAAGCGGCTGAAAGAAGCTTCGGCATTTCTGAAGAATAACCAGGCCGAACAGTTTTATGAAGCCGTTATCAAGGCGCTTTGGGGATACCTGAGTGACAAGCTTGCAATTCCGGTTGCCGAACTGAACCGCGAGAAAGCTTCAGAAAGTCTGCTTGACAAGGGAATCTCACAGGAAGTGGTCACCGAATTGATGAAGATCATCGACGATTGCGAGTTTGCCCGTTATGCGCCGGCAGCTTATTCAGGAACTATGAACGAAATATTTGATGGAGCGGCCAAAGTGATGGGGATTTTCGAAAAGCAAATCAAGTAAAAGCAGAAAGACTATGAAACGACTCATTTATACCATACTGATGGTTCTGTTTGCTGCAAGCGTTTTCGCCCAGACCGATCTGCTTCTGAAAGCAAACGAACGTTACACCAAAGAAGAATACAAACAAGCCATTGAGGCCTACAACCAGATTTTGATGACCGGCGTTGAATCGCCCGATGTGTATTTTAACCTGGGAAATGCCTATTATAAAACTAATCAGTTCACCCTGGCGATACTTAATTACGAAAGAGCCAAACTACTGGCCCCCGATGATGAAGATGTCAATTTTAACCTGTTGGTTGCCAATCAAAAAGTAGTTGATTCAATACAGGAATTACCCGGTATTTTTGTTGTCAGGTGGTGGAATGCTTTGGTCAACAGCCAGTCGACTGATACCTGGGCAATCATTAGCATCCTGAGTTTTATTGTTTTTTTAGTGCTGCTCGGATTTTATTTCTTTGCCAAAACCGGCGATGTTAAACGGGTTTCTTTCTGGTTAGGTTGCTCGTTGCTGGCGCTGACTATTTTTACCTGGTCGTTTGCCGCCAAACAAAAAAGCAACATGGTTAATCATTCTTCCGCTATTGTGATGCAGCCAACCGTCACGGTAAAAAGCTCTCCATCAGAAAAAGGAACCAATCTGTTTGTTGTTCATGAAGGACTAAAAGTCAAAATCACCGATAAGCTTGGCGACTGGATTGAAATCAGGCTGGCCGACGGAAATAAGGGCTGGTTACTGGCCGAATCGGTTGAACGAATTTAAGAAATCATCATTTATAGGCTTCCTGCCAGTCTGTGATACTTGATCAGACTGGCATTTTGTTTTATTTTGCCGCCCATTGGCAACCATTTACTCAAATGGTTGTTATCTAATGAGGTTTTTATAAATTGTTTTTAATTATCACATGCCTGACCGACGCAGGCTGAAAATTTGTCCCAGATCCTCGGGGCTCATTTCATAAAATTTTAACTATGGCTTACAATTTACTGAAAGGGAAAAAAGGAATCATTTTTGGAGCATTGAACGAAGATTCAATTGCCTGGAAAGTTGCTCAACGTGCTTACGAAGAAGGTGCAACGTTTACCCTGACCAACACCGGAGTAGCAATGCGCATGGGCGATACCGCCAAACTTGCTGAAGCCTGTCAGACCATTGCGATCGAGGCTGACGCAACCAGTGTGGAAGATCTTGAAAATCTTTTCAAACAATCTATGGAGTTTTTGGGAGGGAAAGTCGACTTTGTCCTCCATTCAATCGGAATGTCGCCAAACGTGCGCAAAGGTCGTCATTACAGTGATCTCGACTATGGCTATCTCCAGAAAACGCTGGATATTTCAGCCGTTTCGTTTCACAAAGTATTACAGGTTGCCCGTAAGCTGGATGCAATTAACGAATGGGGATCAGTAGTTGCTCTTTCGTATGTAGCCGCGCAGCGTACTTTTTACGGCTATAACGACATGGCCGATGCCAAAGCATTGCTCGAATCCATTGCCCGTAGTTTTGGATATATTTACGGACGTGAACGCCATGTTCGGATTAATACCGTTTCACAGTCGCCAACCCTGACAACTGCCGGAAGTGGCGTGAAAGGCATGGATAAACTGATGGACTTTTCGGAACGGATGTCGCCCCTGGGCAATGCCACCGGAGATGAGTGTGCCGACTATTGCATCACCCTGTTCTCCGATCTGACAAAAAAAGTTACCATGCAGAATCTCTTTAACGACGGCGGGTTCTCATCGATGGGGATGAGCCTGCGCGCGCTCACCCAGTACGAAAAAGGATTGGGCTGCGATTGTGAATGCGGCGCCGACGAACCTTGCGGCGACCACCAGTACGATTAATCGAACTATTTTCAATAAAGAACAAAAACCGGTGATGAGCCGGTTTTTTTGTTTTCAAAAATTCATAACTGTATTTACGGTATTGTCAGTTCGAACTATTGGACTCTAAAATTCCTGCCTTCTGCTTTTATTCGATTCTGTTTTCCAGCCTCTTCATTCAGTCTGTATTTGATTTTGGTTGATTAAAGTATTAACTTTAATTGAACTTCAGTTATTTATAACTTTAAAGAATCACAAAACTCTTTATTGATGCAGGGAAATTACCACATTGAGCCAATTGGGGAGTTCTATAACGACGAGATGCTCTCAATAATTAAAGCTTCACCGATTGTTGCGAAAGGGCTGGAACTGTATTTCGATAAATCGCCTGATATTTTTGAAATAGGGCGGATGAAATACGAGGAATGTAAACATGTGGGGTTTTTTCTGAATGATGAATTAAAGGGTTTTGCATCTATCGGTTATTCCAATGCGCTGATTGGTGGAACTAAAGAAAAGGTATTTACCCTGTTCCATTTTTATCTTCTCCCTGAAGCACGGGGCAGGCACTTTCCGGAGAAAGCGGTTAAATTCTTCTTTGAAGATCAGCAAGATCGTTCAAATTTCGGCTGTTTTGTTACCATGAAGGGAAACCGGCAGGCCGAATCGTTTATTGGAAGGCAGGGCTACCGTTGGATTCCGCCCTCCCGGGTTATCGATGATTTGGTGGTAAAGTCCATCTTTTTTTCTTTCCCTAAAAAGAATCATACCAGCTATACGGTCAGAAATGCTCGTGTGGAGGACATTCCTGAAATTGTTTGGCTTTTAAAACTGGAGCATGAGCAAAGAGATTTTGGTGAAATAATTCAGGAGGATGTTTTTCTCAGGAAGATGGAGAAACGAGGCTTAAAAGTGGAGGAGTACTATCTTGCTGAAAACAAAAAGGGTGAAATTAAAGGTGTTTGTCTGGCATGGGATTGTTATTCGTTTCGACGGACCAGAGTACTTAAATTCTCTTCGGCATATTCCCCGGTTCTGTATTCCTATAAAGCATTGGCCAAAATCCTGCCTATGGCACCATTCCCGAAACTGGAAGAATGTTTTCGCGAATTGACAATTACTGATTATGCCACTGAAGGCCGTGATACAACAATTATGCATGCGCTGCTTTCCGAGATTTATCGCCGCAACCTGAATCGAAAATACCATTTTATGAACTTTGCCAGTTGCCGGAGCGATGAATTTCTGACCGCTGCGAAGGGATTCTGGCAGCAGGATATCGTCTCAAATATTGTTTTTGTGAGTCGAAACGCTGATCGCTTTAATCATTCTCCCAGATTGCCATACATTGATATTGCCTTTTTATAAAAAGTCAGAACTAATGAGACAGGAAAATGAAATTCCAAACTTTAAATGGGCCAAAAGCAGTGAATCCCAGATACAGATTGATGCACAGGTCAGTCTACGCGTTATCGGTTTCAGCCCGGTTACAGATTCAGGTAATTTGCCGATCGTAATGGTTACCGGACTTGTTACGCAAATTGATAGTTTCAGGAATGTTCTGGCCAGCTTGTCAAAAACTCATCCTGTTTATTACGTGGAAACCCGGGAAAAAAATTCATCTCAAATTAATGGGGCCGTAAGTTATGATATGGAAACGATGGGGAAGGATGTTGCCCGAATAGTTCATACTCTTGGACTCGAAAATGATCGCTATGTTTTTATGGGATACTCATTTGGGGCGGCAGTTGTTGCTGATGGTTTTCGTTATTTGAAATCCAGACCTTTATGTATTCTGTTTCTGGAGCCTACCCCGGTTTTCCATTATCCTCTCTGGAGTCTTTTTTTAATCAGGTGGTTTGGATTGACATTTTTCTCGGTATTGAAGTCTTTTGGGATATGGTATTTGGGAAAATTTCATATAAACAAAAAGAAGGATAATGAAATGGCAGTTATTTCAACCAGGTCAATCAATAATGCCGATTCCCGAAAAATAAAAGATGTTATTCTGGCTATTGCAGGCTATCAGGTTTGGGACAGACTTAACGAGATAAAATGTCCATCACTGGTTGTTGGTACTTCAAAAGATGGCCTGCATATTGAAAAGGAAGTGATGCAAATGGTTAACATGCTTGGGAGTCAATTTATTGACCTTGAAACGAATAAGCGAACCCATAGCGAAGAGATGGCACAAATTACCATTGATTATATCCGGGATGTCATTCAGTCGCGAGAATCTATTTGGCCGTCGGAATTTTCTTCTTGAATGGTCAACCGGTAGATGGTGTAAAACGGGAACCGGTCTTTTTTGCCGATGGTTTCATTTACGGTCTGGTCAATAATAAATCCGCTGGTATTTGTTTCGGGCAAATGATCTTTTTGGAGATACCGGTAACTTATTTCTGTTCCTCTGGTGCAATAAATCCTGATCAATTCCAGGGATTCAGCGAAACTTTTACTGTCCATCCAGTCCCCAAGGTTTGAAAAATGAATTTTATTGAAATATTCTTTTCCTTTTTCCTGAATTGCTTCCTGAAACGATAATGTTTTTAATTCAAGCTGTTCTAAGTTGGCAATCAGACGATTTTTATTTTGTGGCTGTAAATAATCAGGGTACGAGTCTTCCATAATGCATTTCCCGGAAAGAAAATATTGAAGAAAGTAATTGGCCGAAGCCAGACTTCCGGTGCAAAAATTTTCGAATCTGCTGTAAAAGCGTTGACCTGTGTTTTCACTGGCGTGAATAAGGGCTTGCTCCTGAAGTCCCCGTTTCTTATACACTTTAGGATGAAAGGCTATCTTAAATAATCCTTGCAGGCTTTTCCGGGTAGCAATCCGGGTCTTGAAAATCTGGTTTTGTTCCTCCAAACTCTTGCATGAGATCAGCGATTCCAAATTGTTTTTCCCAATAAGTAAACGGGCAAAAAATCGCATCTTTCCGATGTACTTTTCGAATTTACCCGAATTGACAACACCATTTTCAATACTCCTTCTGTTTTGTACCCAAAATGGAATTTCTTCGGCCCTCAGGTGTGGTTTTATTTTTTCATCGAAAAGGGTGCTTCTTGTTTTTCTTTTCATTTTCGAATAGCCCAGAAATTGTCCGTTTAATGGAAAATCAATGAACGTTGCTGCCAAAAGCTTTAATCGGCATAATCTGATTTGCGAAACCGAAACATCAACAGCGGTAATGCGAATGTTTTCATCCAGGCAAAGCAACGACAACGCGACTTCTCCGCCGCTGGCAACAGAGAGAATCCTGTCGCCTGCCCGAATCTGAAGAATTTGTCGCTCAGTTAGCGGATCTTCCTGCGATATTCCAAAATCAAAGATTGGTTTCATGTTGTGGCTGATTAAAAAATCCTTCTTTTTCGGCGAGAGCCATAAGTGTGTAAACCGAATCCTTTTGAATGTGCCCTTTCATGGGCAAATTTAAATGGTGAAGCGCATATAAAATGGTTTCGCCGGCACAGCAGAATATTTTTCCGGCGGGCGTGTGTGAGCTGATTGAAAGTTCGGGATTGTGATGCAGATAAACCGAAGCTGCCTCGTTGCAGAAAATTACATTTTCCATCTTCCGGAGTTCATCAGATACAGCGCTAGGTACCGAAAGATCAATTACCAATACAGGCTTTGTCTCCGAAAGATGGTGCTTGAAAATGATTGGATCGCTGGTGTTGGCGCAGCAAACAATCACATCCGCAAATTTAAGTTCAAACAAATCAATAGTTCCGGTTGCCTGAATGTGATTTGATTTTAAGCCCTCGCAGAGCAGCTGAAGTCGTTTTTCGTTATTGCCAACCAGCACAAGCTCAAACGAGGCATATTTCGGATCATTGAGGCAATCAACCAGTCCTGTCCCAATGTTTCCGCCGGCGCCCACGATGGCAATCGTTTTGACTTTATGCTGCTGAATCTCCGAAGTTGAAAGATATTGGTTCAGGTGGTAAAGACATGACGCGACCGTTAGGCTGTTCCCGGTTAAAATCGGGCAGTTTCCCCGCTCGGCCAATGTTAATCCATTTCCTGTGATGATTGAAGTGTGAGCTCCAAGGCTGATACACTGTGCTCCCTCGCGCGACAGGAAATCAACGGCGTCCTGTATTTTTCGAATATAAAACTTCTTTTTACCCCACCGGCTGATGACCTCCAGGTGCGAAGTGTCGAACGGAAGAATATAGAAACTAAAATGTATTTTCCCGTTCAACAGGTTTTTGCTGAATATTTTGATGGGTTTTCCCTGCAACAAAACCTGGAAGCGATTAAACAGAATTCGCAGACCGGTATCGGATGCCTGCAGAAAATCAGGCTCAATAACCTGTAATTCACGATGCGACAGGGTAAAATTTCCGACGAAACCTACTTCAAGTGAACCAGGTTTCGCTAATTCGAGTTGCTGCGGAAAACAACCATCTAAAATTCGGTACATTTTGTCCGGGTACAAATCGCCATTCATTAAAAACCTGAACAATTCATACATTCTCCCGTTCGTGCATAACCTGCAGAGTTCGTCGAGCGCCTTACAGAATTTGTTTATTTCGGTTTCGGGCAGCCGATAAGAGGGTTCGATCCGGAGCGAATTTGGTTTCGACAAGGAGGGCAGCACCCGTATCCGATGATTATTCAAAAACCATCCGGCAAAGAAATATCCGAGTAGTTCCATCTCCAGCAGAATCCTGAATATGTTATTTTTATTACCCAGACGGGGATTGAAATGGATACCGATCATTAAACCCGTTCCGTTCACCGATTCAATAATTTCAGGATATTTTGCGGCTATTTTGTGTAAGGAGTCGAGAAATTTTTTCCCAATGGTTTGGGCCGCTTCAGCAATGTTTTCCTGTTCAATTATTTTTAACACGGTCAGTCCAATGCTGGCAGCTAATTCTCCGTTTGCAAAAGTCGAATTGTAGTATTTCGAAAAAATGGGTTTGAAACGGTTGTCGTCGATTAAAACGGCGGATATTTTTTCAAGCCCTCCGCCAAGGCTTTTCCCCAATAAATAATACGATGCCTTTTTGCACGACGGAAAATTTCCGGTCCGGCCAAGTCCGCATTGTATTTCGTCCGAAATCAGCGGGAATTCCTGCTTTGCCAAAAAGTCGACCAGTAAAGGTTCAACTTCGTAAATTCCGCCTTCACCTCTTACCGGCTCAATTATGGAAGCAATAATGGTGCTGAATTCTACCTTAACTGTGCTGTAATTTCCGTTGATGGCTTTGACCAGTTGTAACTCAACAGTGTGTTCGCGGATATATTGTTCCACCTGGTCTTTCCAGCCGGGGCGTATGTCGGAGACGTACAATGGCTCGGGTTTTAGCAGACCCGAAAATAAATTGCGCTGCTTTTGGTTGTTCAGCAGACTTCTCGCGCCGGAGGTATAGCCATGAAAACAATTGTTGATAACAATCAGGCAGGGAACAGCCTGTTCGATCAGTTGCATGTTTTTGTCCCAAACTTCGGCAACCTGCAACTCTGATATGGCTCCAAATAATTGAAACTGATTATCTTTTACCTTCTCCAGTTTTTCCCTCCATTCAAAATATGCGTGATGGATGGCTATCTCGGTAGCTTCGGTTCCGCTGTTCCCAAACTTAACTTTGAAAAATTTGCCGGTACTTTTACTGAAAATGTGATTTAGTTCTTTGGCCAGCAACGAAGGATAATGGTATTGGCTACCCTGACTGTTCAGGGCCGGAGAACCGGTATCCAAAAACTGAAGCAGGGCTTCGCGTATTTTGGGATGATTGTGCCCCAGCAGATTGGCGCCAAAACCACCAACAAAGTCAGTTACAATTTGCAGTTCTCCATTTTCCGGGAAGAAAAGGTAGTCACCTTCAGCTTTGGTATAAATTTTATCGAGTTTCAGTGCTTCCAGTAATTCGGCCATGTATGGATTTGAAAATTTATACAGAAAGCTTTTGTCACCGGTTTCAGTTACCTCAATGAATTGGTTGAAAACATACGGGTTTCGGAGTTCGGAAACGATCGATTCATATTTCTTGTAAATCTGGTCTTTCGAAACTGTTCCTTTTCTGGTTAAAGGCACTTCTTCAGAAATGAGGGTGAATCGCTCGATATGACGATGGGCATATTCGAAAGGCTCGATAGTCGATTTTAAATTTTCGTTGATGCTTTTGATGAGGGCAGCCAGCTCTTTCTGCCGCGATTTATTTAGATCAGCGGGTATGAAAATCATTGCTGCCAATCCCGGAATATTGATCAATGGTATCCATTCAATCCAGGCAGCCAGATTATAAAGCTCGCGATAGTAATCTTTCAATGCTTTTAAGGGGATTTTCACGCCATATTCATCTTTGAAAAAGTCGGTAGATTTACGTCCATAGAAGAACAGTTGCCCTGAATTTTCGTCAAACGAAACCAAATCGCCGGTTTCAAAAAATTCAGTATGGACATTTTCTCCAATTGTTCTTACCGACTGAAAAACGCTTCGAACAGCCAATTCATATAAATCTGCTTCTCCTGATTTTATCAATCCCAGTGTTACGCCCGGAAGTAATTGACCCAAACCTCGTGCCTCGGACGAGATCTGTTTTTCAGGATTGTTTAGTGAGATCATCAAGGTTTCGGTGGTGCCAAATCCGTTCATAAGCTGGATGCCGGTAGCCGATTTGAACTTAGACAGGGTGACATCGTCGAAGGCTGATCCAATGGAAATAGCCGCCTGCAGAGAGTTGTGCACGGCTGTTTTTAACTCCGGATATTGCCTGAACAATTCGAGTAGTGTATTATAAAAGGCAGGCCCGGCAATGAGGTGTCCAATTTGCATTTCGATTAAAAGCAGTCTGACTACTTCAGGTTTGGTTAGAAACCAGTCGGTATTTACAATGCAGAAGGGGTTTCCAGACCAAATGCAGTTTAGGAAAGTCCGGATTCCGATGGTGTGAGTGAACAACGGACTAAGTCCCGGGTTCCCAAACAAGTTTTTGGCAAACAAGCCTGCCTGCTGCCACGACTGGCAACAATAGGCAAACGACTGATGGGCATAGGCCACCAGTTTGCTTTTTCCCGAAGTCCCGGAAGTGGAAAAGATGACGAGTTCTGTTTCGGGAGAAATTGCAGAATCAGGTATTAACTCAATTGTTGAGGTTGTCTTGTTATTACCCGACTTTTGAAATATTAAATCCGAAATCCGGAAATCGGTGTTCGAATCCAAAAAACTGATGCCATTTTCCACGCATTTAGTCTGAAGTGTACTAATCACCTCCTTTTCCTTAAAATGACCTTTCAGTTCCTTAATTTCGTGATAGGGCATGATGACATGGGAAAAACCGGTAAGTTCTTTCCAATTATCAAATTCGGATGGCTCGGGGAAAATAGGAATAAAAACACGGATTCCTGAGCAGGCAGCCGCAGTAAAAATCAGGGCGTTTGCCAGTTCGTTGGAGCAACTGAACGAGGCCAGCATCAGGGTATCTCCCGGTTGCAGCCCCAGTGATTTTAGTTTTGCCGATAAGTGTGAGGTTATTTGGCGCAGGTTGGTCAGGCTGAGTGAAACGAATTGTTCGCCCCAATGGCTGTAAATGACAGTGCTTTCTTCCGACCGCTGAGGCAGTTTGTTGTAAACGATTTCCCGTAAGTTTTGTGGAATAAATTCAATGTTTTTAGTGCTTTCGGCATGAATGAGTTTGTCAAATTTCATGGGTCGGGTTTGAGAAATTATTCATTAACAGCTTTATTCCTAATTAAATTTAAGAAATCATTCTCATATAAATTTGCTTTCAGTCATTTTAATGTAATTATAGGGATTTGTATAATAAAGCAAAAACCGGCCCATGGCCGGTTTTTTTTAACTCTCAAAATTGCGATCAGGTTTTGGATTGAACAAAAAACTGATCTTCATTCAAAATCAATTATGCCGATAGTCGTCTTCCCATCGGTCCATCGGATCGCCCGGGAATGACATGATTTTCCACGAAAACTTAAATACACGAGGCTTTACCAGCCGTTCATAATCAGCATAGCTTAACCGGATCAATTCGGTATGAGATCCTGCATTAAATGCGATTTCCCTGTCCTGGGTCAGGGGTTCGGCAACATAAACTTCCATTCCGTAAAGATTACCAAACGGAGGCATCGCTCCTAAATCGCAGTCAGGGAAACGGCTTTTAAATTCAGACTCACTTGCCTTAGTCACGTTTTTTGTCCCGAAAATTTCTTTCAGGCTTTCAAAGTCAATCAGGGTCGTAGCAGGTAAAACGGCCATCGCCATTTCACCGTTAATTTTAATCATCACCGTTTTTGCAAACTCTTTCCCCGAAACGTGGGCCGAAGCTGCAACCTCCTGTGATGTGTAGGCGCTGGAATGGACGATTGATACATACTTGATGTCGTTTTCATCCAGAAAGGCTTTAAGTTTTTTGACTGGCATAAATGTGTTTTTTAAGGTTAAAAAACAATCCAATATCAATATCTGTGAGAGAAGAAAAATTAGCCTGCAAACATCAGTTGGTACATGAGTTTGCCGGGGAAAGTTTCAAAAATCATGAAATTTCAAGCCACTCATTTCAATAAAAAAAAACTCAATCCGTTCATTTCTGAAACGAATTGAGTTGTATTTGCCCATTCAGTTATGTACGGGCAGTTCAAAAAACTTCAGGCGTACATTGTCCGTAACTCGTCGCAACCCGTATCCCGCAACCCGTAACGTTTTCCCGGTCCCGGGATCCGTTTTCTGCTACCTGTTTTCTTCTGCAAACTGCCTTCCGCGGCGCAAAGCTTCGAGGTTCATATTGACAACATTCTCGCCTTTGCGTTCGAAGATGGTTCGAATGCCGTTTTCAATCTTCGAAAATTCGATGTCGATGAACGGAGAGGCTGCGCCCAGCATCACCATGTTCGAGGCGCGCGTACTGCCCACTTCTTTGGCAATGGCGTCGGCATCGATGGCAATGTATCTGGGGTGTTTGCGGATTTCAGCCATAACAGTTTCGATTTCCGGATAGTTTGGAATATTCACAAACGGGGTAATATTGGTGACCAGGTATCCTGTTTCTGACAGGTAGGGCAAATACCGCAATGATTCCATGGGTTCTACCGACAGAATCAGGTCGGCTGATCCGCCCGGAATCAGGTCGGAAAATACGGGCTGATCGGAAATGCGCATGTGCGAATATACTGCCCCTCCGCGCTGGCTCATTCCGTGCGTTTCGGCCTGTTTAAGGTAAAGATTGTCGGCCAGTGCAGCAACACCAATTACAGTAGCAATGGATAAAATTCCCTGCCCGCCAACACCTGCCAAAATGATATCTGATTTCATGCTATATAAGTTTCAAATTCCAATTTCCAGATTGTTTCGGGTTACGGGTTACGGGTTTAACTCGCGACACATAACTCGCAACAACATTCTTTGTCAATTGCGACAGACCACTGATCACTTTTTATTCCTTTTCCGGTGAGCTGCACGCTGAATACATTCGCGGCGCGGAATTACAACCGATACGCCGTTGTATGCAAACTCTTCGCGGAACAAACGGACCATTTCGTCGTGATTTTTCTTCAAAGGAATGATGGTATGAATGTGCGCCGGATCAACGCCTATGCCGATGCAGATGGATTCGATTTTTCCGTAAGCCGATGAGTCCTGACCCCCGGTCATCGATATGGATTCATTGTCGGAAATCACTACGGTGATGTTGGCATTTTCATTCACCGCATCGAGCAAACCGGTGATTCCGGAGTGTGCAAAGGTTGAATCGCCAATCACTGCAATGGCCGGAACCAAACCGGCATCGGCAGCACCTTTGGCCATGGTGATGGAAGCCCCCATATCCACGCAGGAGTTGATGGTTTCGTAAGGCGGCAAAGCTCCAAGCGTATAGCAGCCGATGTCGGAAAATACGCGTCCTTTGGAATAATCGGCCAGCGCTTCGTTCATGGCTTCGTAGGCATCCTGGTGGCCACAGCCCGTGCAAAGTGCCGGCGGACGGTTGGCTACTATCGATGGAATTTCATATCCGTTGAACATTTCTTTTCCGAGAGCTTTGGCAAGGATATCCGGATTAAGTTCGCCGTCGCGGGGTAAAGTACCATCCAGACGGCCTTTGATGGGCGTTCCATTGGCAAAGAAGCCTTTCAGTATTTCTTCAACCAGCGGCGCACCTTCTTCGAGCACCAGAATTTCATCACATTCCTGGTTCATCCGCTTTACCATTTTTTCGGGCAGCGGATACTGCGATATTTTTAATACCGGATAAGGACACGATCCGTTGGGAAAATGTTCCATCAGGTAGTTATAGGCAATTCCGCAGGCAATAATCCCGAGACTTTTTTCCTGCCCGTCTTCGTACCGGTTATAAGCCGATTCTTCCGAAAGTTTCAGAAATAAATCCTGACTTTCGAGCAGCCCTTTGTAACGGCGGCGGGCAATGGCCGGAAGCAAAACAAACTGCCGCAGATTGGTAGGTACAGAAAGCTGATTTTCGGGTAAAACTTCCTTGCGAACCACTCCTGCACGCGAATGTGCCAAACGGGTGGTAATCCGGAGCATCACCGGAACTTTGGTCAGTTCCGACAGGACAAATCCATCGCGGGCCATGTCATAAGCTTCCTGTTGGTTCGATGGTTCAAGCACCGGAATCATGGCAAACTTGCCATAAAAGCGCGAGTCCTGTTCGTTTTGCGAGGAGTGCATCGATGGGTCGTCAGCTACAGTGACAATTAAACCGCCATTAACACCAGTAATTGCCGAATTCACAAAAACGTCAGCAGCTACATTCAGCCCAACATGTTTCATGCACGCCATGGCACGTTTCCCGGCATACGACATACCCAAAGCTGATTCGAGGGCTGTTTTTTCGTTGGCCGACCATTTCCGGTGAATGTTGCGCTCCTCTGCCAGCGGATTTTCCTGAATAAATTCGGTTATTTCGGTGGAAGGTGTGCCTGGGTAGGCATAAACGCCCGACATTCCGCCATCGATTGCTCCCTGCCCGATAGCTTCAACTCCCAGAAGCAAATGCTTTTGCATAGACAATGTGTTAATTTCAAATCGATGCCAAAAATAGCTTATTCAGTTCGGAAAACAACGGAAGAATTCCTGTTTTCGACCCATCTGTTAAATTTAGATTCGTTCTAAAAAGCGGTCGGAAAAACGGGAAACAAAAACAGAAGGCAGTTCAACCTGGCTGATTGCCATATATCTGAACCAAATGATGCGAAAGGTGTCCGGTTGAAAATACTCACTTCCTGAAAAATTGATTCTTAAAACTCCGTCAATTCACGTTTTGTGTATTATTTTTGGATTATGAGTATAGCAAAGAATATCGATCAGGTTAAAGCAAATCTTCCGGGGCACGTCAGGCTGGTTGCCGTTTCGAAAACCAAACCGGTTGAGCTTTTAATGGAAGCATACCGGCACGGGCAACGACTTTTTGGCGAAAACAAAGTGCAGGAAATGGTTGCCAAATACGAAGCAATGCCCAAAGATATTGATTGGCATTTCATCGGGCATTTACAGACCAACAAAGTGAAATACATGGCTTCGTTTGTGAAGCTGATTCATGGGGTCGATACGTTTAAGCTTTTGAAATCCATTGATGCCGAAGCCCGAAAAGTGTCCCGGGTCATCCCGTGCCTGCTCCAGTTTCATATAGCTGAGGAGGAAACCAAATTTGGACTTTCGATGGAAGAAGCGATTGAAATGCTGGAATCTGTGGAATTTCATTCTTTAAAAAATGTGCAGATTGCCGGGGTGATGGGAATGGCTACTTTTACCAACGATGAAAATCAGATCAGAAAAGAATTTTCGTGCTTAAAATCCTTTTTCGACCAGTTAAAATCGGATTATTTTGCCAACCAACCAGAATTTAAGGAAATCTCGATGGGTATGTCGGGCGATTACCGGATAGCCGTGGAGCAAGGGAGTACAATGGTCCGGATTGGAAGTACCATTTTTGGAGAAAGAAGCTACACTCAGGCAACTTAACCAGCCAGGATTTGTTAATTAAGAAAAAACAATAAAACACACTGATATGCCAAGTTTGGAGACGAAATACATGGGATTGAAACTGAAAAATCCTATTGTGGTGGCCAGTTCAGGCCTTACCAACTCGATTGAAAAAATTAAGGACCTTGAAAATGCCGGGGCTGCGGCAGTTGTTTTGAAATCCATTTTTGAGGAGCAAATCAACAGCGAAGTAAATCACCTAATTAACCGCGATCCGCAAAATCAATATCCTGAAGCCGAAGATTATATCTGGAATTATGTCCGGAATAACTCAATTACCCATCATTTGGATCTGCTGTCAGAAGCAAAAAAAGAAACCGGCATTCCGGTTATTGCCAGTATCAACTGTACTTCAGCATCGGAATGGACCATATTTGCCAGGGATTTTGAACATGCCGGCGCCGATGCGCTGGAACTGAACCTGTTTTTTGTTCCGACCGACCGTAAAAAATCAGCAGAAGAAATTGAGCAACTTTATCTGAATGTAGTTTCAGAAGTCAGAAAGCTGGTGAAAATACCGGTGTCGGTTAAAATCGGATATTATTACACCAATCTGGTTGGTATGGCTGACAAACTGGTGGCCAACGGCGCCGATGCCCTCGTGCTTTTCAACCGTTTTTACGAACCTGATATTAATATCGAAAAGCTGGAACTGACTTCTTCTGAAATATTCAGCTCACCTTCCGATATACGCCGGTCGTTGCGCTGGATTGGTCTGATCTCGTCGCAGCTGCCCAAAGTGGAGATTGCTGCTGCAACCGGCATACATGATGGGGAAGCGGTAATCAAACAATTGCTGGCCGGGGCGCAGGTTGCCCAGGTTTGTTCGTCGGTTTATATTAACGGGTCTCAAATTATTCCGGGAATGATTAATGACCTGACCGCATTTATGAAAAAATGGAATTTCCGGAAGATTGAAGATTTTCGTGGCCGGTTGTCGTATAAAAACATTCCGGACCCCATGATTTATGAGCGCGCTCAGTTTATGAAATATTTTTTGGAAAAATAATTTTTAATCGAAAATCTTAATTTAAAACTATTTTATTTTTCAGCGTATTTTAGATAAGCTCACGTTGTTCTGAATTCTAATTTAATTCGTTAAATTCGCATTTAACGGTTTTAACACTATTCTAATGATAAATGCAGTCTTTACACAAAACTTTGGTCCACTCGAGAAACTTGAATGGAAAGGACTTGGAAGTATTAATTTAGTTATAGGACCAAACAGTTGTGGAAAATCCTTTCTGTTAAAAGCATTATATAGTGCAATAAGAACTTTGGAAGATTATAAAAGGGGAGATGATCAAAGAACTGCCTCTGAGATTCTTCAGGAAAAATTGTATTGGACTTTTCAGTCAGATAAAATTGGTGATATTGTGACAAAAGGAGCTGAGTCTCCTCTTAAATTCACAATCGAAATTGATAGTCAGCAATTTTGCTTTTCATTTGGGAGAGACACTATAAAGCAGATTTATGAAATAGAGAATCATACAAACAAACGTGATAATAATTCCATTTTCCTTCCGGCTAAGGAGGTTTTATCGATACACCATACCATATTAAGATCAAGAGAAATAGATAAATTATTTGGATTTGATGACACTTATCTTGATTTAGCAAGAGCAATTCGACAATCGCCCAAGAAAGGGAAGAATTTTGATGAATTTGCTCAATCCCGCAAAAAACTAGAAGAAATTATTGGTGGAAAAATAGAATTTGATGAGGTTTCAAATAAATGGATATTTAAAAAGGGAAATGCTAAATTTTCAATAGGTTCTACTGCGGAAGGAATAAAGAAGATTGCAATTTTAGATACACTTTTGGGTAATAGATACCTTGATGATAAATCAATTGTATTTATTGACGAACCTGAATCTGCGTTGCATCCCAACGCGGTTGAGTCATTATTGGAAATAATTACACTTTTATCTGAAAGGGGACTACAATTTTTTCTTGCTAGTCATTCTTATTTTGTTATTAAAAAGCTTTTTCTAATTGCGATTGAAAAGAAGATATCAATTCCTGTATTAAGTTATAATAATGGAAGTTGGCAAAAGGCTAATCTAAAAGAAGGTATGCCTGAAAATTCAATAATAAAGGCTTCCATTGATCTTTATTTAAAAGAAATTGAAACACAAATGGCATGAACATGATTACTATTCTAGAATCAGAGATGACATTTGGACCGTTCGATGAAGAAAGATTCTTTCACATTGAATCAAGTGATGTTTACCAATCAATTATTGAAAATGTAAAGATGGTTGAATTTATTCTGTCTAAATCAATTGGTAATAATCATGAAATATGGCTAATTGAAGCCAAACAGAGTTCTCCACATCCGCAAACTCAACCCAACTGGAATGATTTTATTATTGAATTAATTGAAAAATTTACTAACGGTTTGAATGTCTTTATTGCATTGTGTACAGATAGGCATTTTGACGAAAACTTCCCCAATACACTAAAAAGTACTAACTTATCGACTGCGAAATTTCGAATTATTTTGGTTGTTAGGAATCATAAAATGGACTGGCTTCCTCCACTTAAAGATTCATTGCAGCAAAAACTAATGCCATTATGTAAATCATTAAACCTTGGGGCAAATCCAGTAATAGTCTTAAATGAGGATATTGCAAGAAATAAAAACTTGATTTTGTAGTATCTATGATCGCAGATTGGGCAAATAGTCAATCACATCAAGCAGAAGTTGCCTTTTTTGCTCCGAAACCGAAGGCAGAACTTTTTCCATCCGCTCAATTTCCTGATCAATAACTTGCTGATCAATTTTATTTTCGGTGTTAATGATTACCGTGTAAGCTTCCAGCGCTATTTCCAGTTCATTTTCGATCAGCAGATCAATAAATAAAGCGATGTATTTGCTGTAATCCATGCCGTTTTCCCAGCAGCTCGATATCAGACTTTTTAGTTCCGGGGCATATTTCCGATTTCGGATGCCATCGATAATTAACGGGATAGCGTCACTTTCCTTTAAACTGGTAAACAAATCGGTAATCTTCGATTTAATTTCAGCATCATGACTCAGGTGCAGTAATTCAATCAGCATCGGAATATCGGATGCCTTACCCGAAGTTCTCAGTTCCTCAAGCGTTTCGATAATTTTTAACGAGTCGGCCGATTGTAAGCCTTTCAGGAGATTTTTATGATCGTTGTGCGCGGAATTGTCCATCAGTTTTCTGTTCTGTTTGTTCTGCAAATTTAATAATTTGACGATAACCTCGGCTTTTTTGAAATTCTGCCAGCCGGTTAGGTTAAGATTTTTGCTGATCGTCATGAAAACTTAGTTTTAATCTCTGTGAAACGGTCATAGTCGTATATTTGTCAGCCAAATGAGTTGCTTTCAATGAACGAAAAAACAAAAGAACTTGCCGAACTCAAAGTATCCAGCCTGATGCTGAAATTTTTTATTCCGGCATTTATCGGGGTATTTGTCAATGCACTGTACAATATTGTTGACCGTATTTTTATTGGTCAGGGTGTTGGATCGATGGCACTGAGCGGAGTCTCGGCCACTTTCCCAATAATGTTGATTGTGATGGGCTTTGGAATGTTGATTGGCATAGGAGCCGGGGTTTTGGTTTCGATCAACATGGGGCGGCGTGATATGGACAAGGCTGAACGGGTTCTGGGCAACAGCTTTTTGCTGATGTTGCTGGTTTCGGTACTCATTACCATCATCGGTTTCGCCATCAAAGGACCGATGCTGCGATCGTTCGGTGCAACAGCCGAAACCATTGGCTATGCCAACGATTACCTGGATATTATCCTGGCCGGAACTGTTTTTCAGGTGGTCGGCTTTTCACTCAACAATGTCATCAGGGCTGAAGGGAATGCCCGGGTCGCCATGTATTCCATGATTATCAGTGCCGGAACGAACATGATCCTGAATCCGATTTTTATTTTTGGGATGGGGATGGGAGTTAAGGGATCAGCACTGGCCACCGTAATCTCCATGATACTTCTTACGGTATGGGTATTGTGGCATTTTCGCAGTTCCAAGTCGGTCGTCAAACTGAAAGCTGAATATATCCGGATTGACCGGAAAATCCTGTTTGAGATTCTGGCAATCGGCATGTCGCCGTTTTTCATGCAGATCGCCAATAGTTTTGTTCAGGGATTAATCAACACGAAACTTATTGCGTTTGGCGGCGATTTGGCTGTTGGGGCAATGGGCATTGTAAACAGTGTACTTACCCTGATCATCATGGCAATTGTAGCTGTAAACATGGCTTCTCAACCCATTATTGGGTTTAATTACGGGGCCAAATCGTTTAGTCGGGTCAAAGACACACTTCGGATCGCCTTGATTTCAGCTTCAGGAATCGCATTGGTCGCATTTGTTTTTCTTCAGGTATTTCCTGAAATGATTGTCAGACTTTTTAATTCATCTGATGCCGAATTGCTTGGCATTGGGAGCGAAGGCCTTCGTCTGGGGCTGATGGCTTTACCTTTTGTTGGTTTTCAGGTGGTTGCCGGTAACTATTTTCAATCGATCGGGAAAGCCAATATTGCGGTTTTGCTCACACTGCTTCGACAGGTAATTATCCTGATCCCACTTTTATTTATTCTCCCTGGTTTTTTTGGGCTTCATGGTATCTGGCTCTCCATGCCGATCTCCGACCTTTGTTCGGCCATTATTGTGACTTTCTTCCTGGTTCACCACTGGAAAAAACTGCATTTGCAGGGCAAACTTCAAACCGATTAAAAAAAATCAGCAAAAGGAAATCAATCCCTTTGCTGACAACCAAAATTGAGTAATTGTTATCAAAACTCAATCCCTCATTGGATTTTAAGCATTTAAAGATACCGGAAGGTTTTTGGTTTCCTGAATTTTTTTGGGCCAGAGACAGGAAAACACAGGTTGAACAGCCTTTTTTAGGGATTGAACTGCTTGCATCCTGAAAATATCCGGATGATCTTCGCTGAATTATAAAAAAATGTCGGAACAGGTTTGTATTTTTGTTGGAAAACCTGATCAAACTAAGCTGACAATGAACAAAAAACAACTTTTCGACGCTCTGGCTGAAGGGAAGAAAACTGACCGGACTCTTTTCCGGCCAATCCTGATGCACTTTGCAGCTCGTTTTAATGGAAATACTTACGGAGAATTCGCTTCCGATTACAAAGTTCTGGTCGATTGTAACCTTCGCGCGCTCGACCATTTTGATATGGATATAGTGGGACTGATTTCTGATCCGTACCGCGAAACATCAGCTTTTGGAGCCCCGATAACTTTTATTCCGGAAGGAGTTCCACGCTGCGAAAAACTCATTGTAAAATCGTGGGACGATATTCATGACCTGCAACGACCGGATGTTTGCAAATGTGCCCGAACACTCGACCGAATTAAGGGCGCTGAACTTTTTCAGAAAAAATTACAGGGAACGGTGCCGGTTATTGGCTGGATTGAGGGCCCGCTGGCCGAGGCCTGCGATCTTGCCGGAGTGGGGCAAATGCTTATGCAACTGATGACTGATCCGGATTTCTGCAATTTATTGCTCGACAAATGTATGGATACCGCCAAAGATTTCGCCAAGGCTCAGATTGAAGCCGGTTGCGATGTAATTGGGATTGGCGATGCAATCTGCTCGCAGATTGACCCGTTAACCTACGATACGTTTGTGAAAGACCGTCACCGCGAATTGATTGCCTTTATTCACGCCCATGGCGCCCGCACCAAGCTGCACATTTGCGGCGACATCACTCATTTGTTGCCTTCGCTGAAAGATGTTGGAACTGATATTCTCGATTTGGATTATGATGTGGATATTGCCTATACGCGGTCAATTGTAGGCGAAAAAACCATTTTATGCGGCAACATTGAACCGGTGCTGATTCAGAATACAACCCCCGAAGAAGTGGAACGCTTGTCACGCGAACTGGTGGCCAAACATGGAGATGAACGGTTTATCCTTTCAGCAGGTTGCGAAATCACCGTAGGAACTTCGCCTGAAAACCTGATGGCTATGCGGAAAGCAAGTTGGTGATGCTGTAAAGAATTTAGTTATCTTCGATCACCTGTCCTCGTCCGGTGATATTTTTCTGAATTTTGGGCATTCCATGGTAATATACGATACCAAGACCCTGAATGATAACGTCTAGATTATCTGTTACATGCAGACTAACATCTCCGTTTCCTGTGATTTTAACATTGGCTTTCCGGATTGTCATTTTATCCAGATCCACCTTGCCACAGCCTGAAAGTTTTACTGCAACCTGTTCTGCTTCTCCGGTGCAGCTGATATTTCCTTTGCCGGTGAGGTTGATAACAGGAATTCCTAGGCAGGAAACCACGTTCCCTGAGCCGGAAAGGGTAAATTCCTGAATTTGTGTGCTTGAAACCTGAATGACAACGGTGCTGTCGGTTTCAATGGCACGACTTCCAAACGAGATATAAAGTGTTCCGTCAACGACTTCCGTTTCAAGTAGCGGGAGTAGGTTTTCCTGTGCCAATGCTTTCAATTCGCTATTGGTACCCGGCTGGATCAATACATCACCGCTGATTTGATATTTCACTTTGGTGAAAGGTTCGAAGGATCGCACTTCAGTTTTCAGGTTTCCCTGGCCGACGACCGGGAACCAGGCTTCTTCATTTTCCGAACAGGAAAAGAGAAGAATGATTCCCAGAAATAGTCCTGTCAGGCCGATTGTTTTCAGTCTAATAGTTTTCATGGCTTTGAGTTCAAATGTTGATTTACACCATTTGTGCAAATGCTTGTTTTCTGTTTTCTGACCCAAAGATAAAGAGCGCAAACCGAGGAACTGAATTTATTTCGGTGAATGACTGAAAGTTGGGGTTGAAGGTGGAATTGGCTCCTGTTTTTGAAAAATTTCAGAAAATAGTTATTCTGAACTTAAACGAAACCAATAATTCCTGTTCGCTGAAACTGTTTGCCCGACACTTACAATTGGGGTCCGTTGCCCACCACAATCTTTCCCAGATAGTACTTTTTCCTGATTTCAGCGGAGCGCTCGGTGAAGGCTTTCAGGCCGATTTGGTTAATCAGGCAAAGGTTGAAAACTTTGAGGTTGTGTGGCAATACGTTGGCACGGTCGGCGGCAGGCTGAAGGCGGTTGCAGGGGAAATCGGTGCAGGCTGAACAAAACTCAAGTTCGTTGTCTTTTACGCAGCTCCAGGTATCGCAAACGCTTGGTTTAACCGGGCAATTCCCTTCCACAGCCCGGCATCCGGGGCAGGGCAGTTTTTCTCTCGGGATTCCCCGTTGAAGCAGCGTTTGATAAAGTTCGTCTGTTTCGGTGACAAGGTGCAATTCGCAAATGCCGCAGTCGATGCCACAGGGTGCAACCAGGCTGAGTCGTTCGTTGATCATATTTGAATCCATGATAATTTGAATTTTTATTTTCAACGAAACTAGTTCGGATTTCATTCATCAACAATTTATAATTCATGAATGACCAATGAAAGCAAATGAACAAGGAATTTCCGGAGTTCAAATTTTAGATAAAATATAAAAAAATGGGTCGAACCTTATCCGGAGGTTATTTGGTAATACGGGTCCGTTCGAAGAATTTGTCCTGAATAAGGCGGGTTAATGATCCCGGCTGGCCATTTCCGACCGGTTTTTCATCAATTTGGACTACCGGAGTAACTTCACTTCCTGTACCAACAATCATCATTTCGTCCATGCCGGCCAGTTCTGTAGCAGGAATGCCCTTTTCAATAACCCTGATGTTATTGGCCTGACAAATTTCAAACACCACTTTTTTCGTGATGCCCGGCAAAATAAGGTTTGAGTCAGGATGCGTGTGTACCATTGCGTTTTTTACCGCCAGAAAACTGGAATGCGATCCTTCTGTCACCATGCCATTCCGGAGCTGGTCCCATTTGGAGGCAAACGGGAAAACCGTGGCATAAACGGTGGGCTCGATTCCTTCCGGGAAACGGTGAATCCGGGTTTGACTTCCGCGCGAAATCTGCAAATAAACGCCTGCTTCCTGACCGGCCAGCCCATTCTTTTCAAGCAATTCCTGAAATACGGGTTCTAACTCGTCGCAACCTTCAAAATTGATTTGAACTTCGTGCAGACTTCTCTTTAGCCGGTCGAGGTGGTCGGCATAGCGAAAGGGCTTTCCGCCGTAATATTTAATCACTTCGTAAATGCCGTCGGCAAAGTTAAAGCCGCGGTCTTCGGGTGAGATAACCGCTTCATTTTTGGGAATAAATTCCCCATTCAGGTAAATCATTTCGGCCATAGTTTTTGGGATAAACAAAGCCAAAAAGTACAAAAGAATTTTCAATCACATCTTAAATCATCAAAATAATCACAAGGGCAATTAGCACAATTATAATCGCCGGCACGATTAGTTCTGCCCATCCGGTGCGGAACCGGTGCTGGCTGAAGCGATTCATTTTTTTCAACAATGGATGGCCGTGATGCATTTTTAACTTTTCTTCATGGGCAAGTCGTTGTTTTTCTACTTCAAGGGCATCCTGCCGTTCTCTTTCCTTTACGAGTTCTTCTCTGATTTCGGGGGTTACTGTAAAGCCACAATTCAGACAATTCAAATCGAACTCGCTAATGTGACTTTTACATTTCGGGCAAGTTAATGATGTCATGACTGCTAACTTTTAAAATGATATTTAAATTTAAGCAATTTGAGGGGAAATTGAATGGATCTCCGCAGGTTAATTCCTTCACTTAAAAATAAATCCAGTATCCTTTTACTTGCCCTTTCGAATTGATTTCGAGCGCCGGAAACGGCAGTTTAATGAAAGTCAGGCCATGAAAAACGATCCGTAGAAGTTTCGACCTGGTTTTGATTTGGGGCCAGTCCACATCGAGCGAGAGCAGGTATTGCCGGTAGCGTTTGGTTTCAGGAATTATTACCCCATTGTATTCCTGAATGTTTTCGAACTCGCCGTACATGCCATTGGCGCCATACCCTACGGCAACATTGAGCCATGAAGGGGCTTTTCGCTTCAGAAACAAATGGTTGACCGGCATCGATAACCAATAAGTGTGGCCGTTGTAATCTTTCAGCAGGCGGTTCATTGTCGTTTTCCCAAGAAATCCGTTGGCATTTTGCGAGTAAGGCGATTCCCAATAACTGAATTTGTATTTGATGAGTTGCTCTTTGAAAAGCAGTTCGTTGCCGATAACCAACGCCGAACCAAACGCATTGGCAGCCATGTCGCCCCACGAAAAGCCCCAACCTTCGTGCGTTCCGTCCATTATTTCGATGGGCGTTTGCAAAACAAAGCCCAGCGAGCCGCCAAAAATCAGGGCATTGGTTCGTCCCACTCCAATACTTTTCAGCCAGTGGTAACCCACGTAACTTTGCGCATAAGCGCCGAAAGCGTGTCCGAATTTATCAACCTGCAGGTAGCCCCGGTTGTCGTTGAAAAAATGAAAAGGCACCCGTGGCTTGTCCTTGTACCAGGTATTGCTTAAAACGGTGAGACTTCCGGCGTAGTAGGCGCTTTCGAGGCCAATCACCTTGTACAGTCCACGGCGGTTGATGGAGGTGGTGTCAGTTTCTGCAGAAAAATCAGTAGCCCTAACTAAAAAGGTCAGGAAGAGGGATAAAACGACCAACCATGAAATGGGCTGAACAAACTGTACACTCATGCATCCTGCTTTTGCCATTCGTCGGGATTGTGGTTGACCGTAATGACGACGTTGCCGATTTTTTGCCGGGTTTCCACATATTTTGTGGCTTCCACCATTTGCTCCAACGGATAACTACGGTCGATCAAGGGTTTAAATTGTCGCTTTTCGACCAGCTCTTTCAGGAAAAGTACATCCTGCTGACTGATGGTTGACAGTGGGAACAGCAGTTTTTTACCGTCCAGAAACGGGGTAATTAGCGCCAGAAAGGGATTTTGTCCGCCCGGTCCCAATTCGGTCGAAATGTAGATGCCTTTCTCCTTCAGGATTTTTTTGCATTTGCCAAAGGTGCTTTTTCCAACAGCATCGAATACCAGGTCGAATCGCTCGCCGATGGTCGTGAAATCAGTTTGCGTGTAGTCGATCACTGTTTGGGCGCCCAACGACCGAAGCATTTGCAGGTGTGGCGTGGCGCAAACCGCCGTGACTTCGGCTCCAAAATACCGGCACAATTGTACGGCCGCTGAACCGATAGCCCCGGTGCCACCATTCACCAGTACTTTTTGCCCGCTCGTCACTTTGGCGGCACGAATGTCGCAAAGGGCATAATGTGCCCCTTCGGTAATGGGCGCGGCTTCTTCATAACTTAAGTTTTCAGGAATCGTTGTTATCGGCCCGTTTTCGGGCATCACCATGTATTGCGCATGAGCGCCAAAAGTGATGTCGTTGTAACCAAAAACGCGGTCGCCAAGCTTAAATGAAGCAACCGAACTCCCGATTTCAACAATTTCTCCGGCAAACTCGTTGCCCAAAACCTGAAATTTAGGTCGAAATAATCCACTGAAAAACCGCGATATGAAATACTCGGCACTCCGGAAACCACAGTCGGTGCGGTTTACAGTAGTTGCATGAATTTTAATCAGAACCTCGCCGGCTTTGGGTACCGGTTTGGGCACAACGGCCAGTTGCAACACTTCCGGCGGTCCGTATCGGGTATGAATGATGGCTTTCATATGTTTCCGATGGATTTATACTGAAAACGAATTGAGTTTAAAGATAATATTATCCTGAAAATTCGTTTCGATGAAAGTCATTAAATGACAGAAATTTAGCATTGAATGCCTATTTTCGGAAACGGCAGGAAACCCGGCCAATTGAATCGTTGAACGCTATTTCAATACCTCGGCCAAAAACAGCAGTGTGTGGTTCCAGGCGCGTTTGGCCATCACCGGGTTGTATTCCTGCGAAGTGGGATTGGTAAACGTGTGGCCACAGTTGGCGTAGGTGATGATTTGCCAGTCGGCTTTGCCGTCGCGCATTTCCTGAACGAGCTGTTCGTAGGCTTCTTTGGTTACGCTTTTGTCCTCGGCAGGATTTTCAACCAATACTTTGGTTTTGATCGGATTGTTGGGGCGGTCGGCAGCTTTCGACAGTCCGCCGTGAATGGAAATAACGCCGGCAACATCAAAACCAACACGGGCAGTTTCCAACGCTCCGGTGCCGCCGAAACAGTAGCCGATGACGGCCACTTTTGTGGCTCCGACTTTTTTTAGTTGATCGAGCGCCAGCGAAATGCGTTTCTGGTACAAGGCGTAGTCGTTTTTAAACTGACCGGCTGCCTTGCCTGCGCTGGCAAAATCGGTGGGGATGTTTCCCTCGCCGTAAATATCGGCTACGAAAGCAATGTAGCCTTGCTTTTCAAGATCGAGGGCGGCGGTTTTGGCTTCATCGTCGATGCCCATCCACGCCGGAAGAATCAACACGCCCGGCTGGTTTTTACCGGCATTGGAAGTCACCAGGCCATTCAATTCCTGTGCGCCGTCGGTATATTTTACGGCCTTTAATTCCTGTGCGATAACGTTTTGTAGCATAACCATACCAACTAAAAGGATAAAAAGCTTTTTCATATTCTGTTGTTTAAGATTAAACCTGCGAACTTTTTATCCTGAAACGACGAAAGATGGTGGATTGTTTAAAGGGAGGTGTAAAGGGTTGTGAAGGAGTGACGTAGGAAGCTACAGGCAGGGGCGGATTGCGGGCGATTTCCTGTCTTAAGTAGTCTCGTGTTTATTTATTTTATTCGCCATATTATTAGAAAGGTAAATCGCTATTTTCTACCTGTCGCCTCATTTTTGCATTTTCAGATTCCAAATGCGTTTCCTCGACTGATGAAACAGTTAAAAATGGTCTGCCAATAAAACTACTTGCAAATTTGCATGCTTCTCTTACTTCATTTTGATTAAGCTTAAACCATTCTCGTTTGTATCTATTAAGTTGGAATTTTTCATGCAGTAATTTTTCTAACTCTCTGTTTTTGTTTGTTGTAAAAAAGTCAAACAGGTAAAACTCATAGGGGTTTGATGTTTGCAACTGCGACAATCTTTTATTTATATCTTTGGTTATACCAATCTTAAAGAGTCCAGAATCTCGAACCTCAATTATATAAACCCCAGCTTTTTTATTACTTTTTTGAACAATTATTTGTTGTATGATATTTCCCTGACAAAACTTTCTTCCAGCACGCCAAAAAATTCTTGGTTCATCTTCGGTGATTACTTCAAAACCATTTTTTATCAGCATCTCATGGGAAGGAAAATATGCTTCTTTGTGACTATCATCAGCGTCTTCAAAGTCTGCTATGCAAATGGGTTCGGAATAAACAAGATCCAAGTCGTAACCTTCGATGTCGCAAAAGAATTTTTCTGCGACATATTGGTCAAGTCCGACGACAAACCAGTTCTCATGATTTTCAAAACTTTCAATCCAATAAATATGTTTTTTATAGTCTTCCACTTTTCTACTTTTTCTTAAAGTCATTTCAATGTTTGCAATGCCCAATAGCCTTACCGCTAACTAGTATAATTCTCCAAATATATGGTACTTTTTCTACAATTATTGATAACAAAAGGTTATTTCCAACATAAAATCAATTGAATAACTGTGCTTGCTGCCTTCGACAGCTTCACGCTCGGGCAGCGTCGTCCGGCATAAAAAACCAGTCAGGGCTTCACTTTGAGTGAAACCCTGACTAAATTGCACGACTGCATATATTTTATCGGTAAACCAATGCCGTTCTTTGCTGCACAAAATCTTCCATTTGGTGTTTGGCTTCGGCTTTGGTTAGCTGTTGTTCTGCGGCCTGTCCGCCTTTGGTGGCAGCGTTTTCAGCCAGCGCCTGCAAAAGCGCATCCACTTCGGCTTCGGTGTTTTCGAGTCCCAGGCTTACGCGCACCATGCCGGGCAGCGACAATTTGGGAAACAGGGTCACGATCAGCTTTTGAAATCGCTGCAAACGCGGTCCAACACCCAGCAAATGCTTGATGATAATGTGGGCACAATGGCAGCCGGTACGAACACCAACGCCACTTTGCAGGGCCAACTCCTTGCCCACATTGGTGGCAATCTTTTTGCCTACCTCAAAAACCACCACACCAACTTTCCGGTCAAAATCCGGCGAATCGGGTGTTTTCATCCCGTAGATTTGTATCGCACTGATTTTTGCCATGCCGCGCATCAACCGGGCTGTCAGGGCGAGTTCTTCGAGGGCAAGCAGCTCCATATCCACCCGTTGCAACAACAGCATCGCTTTGCCCAGTGCGGCAATACCTCCTGCATTTTTCTCGCCGGAAGTTTCTATTCGACTCATTTCCTTTGCATCGAACCGAAGCAATCCTTTGCGCACCACCAGTGCGCCGCTGCCAAAAGGCGCATACATTTTGTGTGCAGAGAAAGCCAGGTAGTCGATGTCGTCGCGCTGCATATCAATGGGGCGGTGAGCCACCAGTTGAGCGGCATCTACCAGCAATCGTGCACCAAAGCGGTGAACCACGTGGCTAATCTCATCCAGTTTATTGCAAGTGCCCAATACATTCGATGCCCCGTTGATGGCCACCAGTCGAATCCTTTGGGCTCCGTGAAGCTTATTTTGGTTGTACTCGGCAAGCCATGTTTCCAGTTGCTTCAAATCAATAAAACCGTCGCTGTCGGGCGTTAATCGGATCAACGAACAGTTTGGGACAAAACGCCAGGGCAAATCGTTCGACGAATGTTCGGCCAGCGTGCTCAATACCACGGATTCAGCGCCTTCCAATATTTCCAATCCGAAGCTTTCAGCCGCCAGATTGATCGCTTCCGTGGTGTTCGAAGTAAAAATCACCTCGTATTGGTCGGCTGGCGCTCCCAGAAATTGAGCGCAAACAGATTTTACTTCGCGAATGATGTCATTCTGCACAGCCTCATTCTGCCGCCATGTTTTCCTGAAGGCCGTCCAAACTGGCTCGAAAGTACGGGTACTGGCGCTGTTGTCGAAGTTCAGAAAAGGCTGCATCCCTTTGGCTGTTGGTACCTGAATACCCCGCCCAATCAGGGTTTCGCGAAGTTCTTCCAGAAGTTTTATGCCGGAAAACTTCCCGAATGGATCGTGATACAAAATTTCGGAAGCTGTGAGACTTTCAGGCTTGCAATTTTTGAAAATATCTTTTCCTGATTGCTGAATCATTTGTAGGGCGCGGGCCAGCGCGACAACATTGATGATGGCTGGCGTTCCTGCCTCAAACTTATCGGGTTGCCGGGCCCAGATGATCCAGTCGGGCGACACCAGTCGGGCATTTCCGCCTCCCATATGAAACGGTTTTCCCTTGGGCAACGCGCTCTTTTCAATCACCACCGCCCGCACCCCCAGCGACAGACCAAAATCAAGCGGTGACACCACCTGAAAGCTTCCGGGGAGAAGCTGCTCTGTCAAATGTTCAGCGCTTCGTGGTGTGGTGAAAATGACTGCGTAACCGCTGCTCAGACCGAGGTAGCTTCGTACAATTTCGCGGGCCTGCTCATACAAATGTGTGGTTACCAACGAGAAATGGCCGCTTCCGCGGTGTACATTTGAGTAGGTTTCGAGTGCGGCGTACATGCTTTTTTCGAGCTCAGTAAAAGCGTTTGGAGTTTCTGTTTTTTCAGGCAAATCAAATGCGGTTGTCGATGTGGTTGTTTGTGGATTCATGGCTGGAAATTTAGGATATGACGAACAGATGTGGTGAGTTGTTACAGAAGAAGTTAAACGGTTTTTGTTGGTAGCTGCCTTCGGCTGATAAGTAAAGTCAGGGCTTCACTCCAGTGAAAACCTGACTATGATGCTGTTTTAATTCTTCTATTTTAAGCTGCTTCGAACCGCTCAATCACCATTCCAACCCGCTCTTTAATTTCCTGCCAGGTGGGGTTGAGTTCGGCGGCGGTGAAGGTGCCGTGCTCAATGTCGATGCGTTCGAAAACCATCAGGTATAAGTCGAAAATGATTTCGAGGCTCAACTGGCCACGTGGTTCAACCAGCGGTTTAATCAGGCGGATCATCTCCATCGTTTTGGCTCGGTAAATGTCTGCCACATCGTAAAGTTCCTGAATCAGATTACGGAACCCGTCGGTGATTTGTCCGCCTTTGGCCATGAAAAGTAGTTGCTGGCGGTCGAGGCCATATTTGGTGATCAGATCGTCGGGAAAATAATTCAGGTTGTTGAGATGGTCTTTCCGGAAATCGCGGATGATATGCACCAGGTAGCTGAAAATCGCGCACGGCGTGGCCACTTCCTTCACGTCGAACACCGGTGGAAAGTATTTGCCATCTTTTTGAGTCAGTCCGCAGAGGTGCACAAAAATGGAAGCCGGGGCTACTGACGCGCCGCCTGCATAATCGATAAAACCCTGCAAGGTCGGAAATCCGTCGTAATAAATGTCGTAAATCATCGATTTGGCAAAGGCTTCGAGCGGCCAAAACGGGATACAGAAACGCTGCACGGTATCGATCAGTTCGCGGTGTACCGAAATATCCTGCGATGCTTCAGCAATGGTGTTGATCCACTGGTATACATTGGCTTCAAACTGTGCTTTATTTTCAGGAGCAATGGTAACATGCTCGGTTTTGTAATTGTCGATCAGGTCGTCGATGGCACGCATAAATTTGTAACAATTTTTGGCTGCCTGGTAACGTTCGGCGTCCCAGAAATGAGCGGCAATCAGGATGTTGGGGTGATCAACTATTTTTTCGAAATCGATGGAGTCGAAAATGTCGAGATACAGATCGGTTTGGGTTTGGACAAATGTTTCCATGTTAGTTGAAATTCTGGTTTTTTGCGTCTTTCAGAATGCGTTCGGAGGTTAATTTAGCCGATAAAAGCACTAACGGAACGCCGTTCCCGGGATGTGTACTTCCACCTGCAAAATACAAATTTTTATACTTTTTATGTTGGTTGTGCGGACGGAAATAGCCCATTTGGAAAATAGTGTGCCCAAGGCTTCCGAAAACTGCTCCGCGCGTTACGTTGCAGGTGCTTTCCCAGGTTTTCGGCAAATAGCAAATTTCGAATTTGATGTGTTCTTCAATGTCGTTCAGCCCAGCTTTCTGCAAACGTTGGATCACGGCTTCGCGGGCAGTTTGTTTCAGTTTTTTCCAGTCCTGGTCGTAGCGTTCATCGAGGTGAGCTACCGGAATAATCACTGATAATGTATCCTGATTTTCGGGAGCAGCCGACTTATCGCTTCTGACAGGCGCATGGATGTAAAAACTCGGATTGTCAGACAATGATTTTTCTTTGAATATCTTTTCCAGTCCGCCTTTGTACGGTTCGTTCAGGAAGATGCTGTGATGGTCGAGCTGTGGGTAAATCTTGTCGACTCCCCAGTGAAAAACGATGGCCGAACAGGAATATTTTCGGTTCTTCAGACTGTTTGCTTTGCGTTTGTCGGGCAGCAATTCACGGTAAATATATGGCAAATCTGCATTTCCAATGACCAGATCGGCCTTCACAATGGTTCCGTCTTCCAGCAGAATTCCTTCGGTTCTGTTTCCAAGAATCAGAATTTTTTCAACCGGCTTTTTATATTGAATCGTCACGCCCTGTTTGTCGGCTAACGCAAGCAACATTTCCACAACGCGGTGCATTCCGCCTTTGGGAAACAAGGCTCCTTCGGTAATTTCGGCACCGGGCAGCATCGAGAAAAAAGCTGGCGCTTCGTACGGATTTTGGCCCACATAAATGTTCTGAAAGCTGAAAGCCATCTGCAAATGCGGATCTTTAAAGAAACGTTTGATGTAATCGGTATGATTCAGGTATGTTTTCAGTTTCAGCAACAGGCGCATGTTTTTCAGGTTGACAAACTGGAACAGGTGATCGAAGTTTTTGCCCAACAAGTTGTTCATCGCCAGGTTGAAATATTCGTAGCCTTCTTTCACATATTTTTGGTATTTTGGGTAACTGCCCGGTTCAATGGCTTCGAGCTGTGCTTTCATTTGTTCAGCGTCGCGGGTAAAAGCAAAGTCGGTGTCGTCGCCAAAAAATAGTTTATAAACCGGTTCGAGCGAAGTGGTTTCCATATCCTTTTCCAGGTCGATTCCCAATTCGGAAAGAACCTGTTTGTACAGCGAGGGCATCAGCAGAATGGTGGCGCCCAAATCGAACCGGTGTCCTTCCTGAATCATTTGTCCGCAGCGGCCGCCCGGATTGGCGTTTTTTTCATAAATTTCGACGGAGAAGCCATTCTTTGCCAAAAAATTGGCCGTTGCCAAACCGCCTACTCCGGCTCCGATGATCACTGCTTTGGGGTTGTTGTTCATAGTTGTGTTTTCTGAATATTGTTTTTGTTTTCTGAAGTTCAATTTTGGCGATTAATTAAGGCTTATTATGCAAATTCCGGGGGAAAAATTACCATTCCTGAAACACCGGTCAACGCGCCTTCTGTAAGTTCAATAGCCATGAATACATCATCCGAAGGCAGTTCGTAATGCGTTTTAATTCCCCATGTTGAAGCAGGTTTGTACCCAAAACGCGGGTAATATTCCGGATGACCCAATAAAATAGCCGAATGAAAGCCTAACTCTTTGGCTTTTTGATGTCCGGCACGGATGAGCTGTCCGCCGATTCCCATTTTCTGAAATTCAGGAAGAACCGAAACCGGGGCCAAAACCAGCGACTGGAATTTTTGCTGACCATTGTCTATCGTAACTGGGGTAAATAAAATGTGTCCGACAATTTGCCCATTGAGTTCGGCAACCAGCGAAAGTTCGCTGATAAAAGTCGGCGCTTTCCTGAGTTTGTCAACCAGTTTTCCCTCGTTATGATCGCTGATTTCCAATGTTTCAAAAGCCTTTTCGGTAAGCTCAATTACCCGGTTATAATCTTTCGGCGTTTCTGTGCGAATAGTGACGATGGTGTTCATGACTTTTGATTTTCATCGTGAAAGTATAACCATCCGGCTATCCCGAAAAATTAAATGGTATGAATGGCTTATTTTTACCGATGAGTGGCCTGTTTGTCAGGTTTGAAGCAGAGTTGTTGAACCAATAGTCAAAAAATTTTTGATTATTTTATTCTCATCCATTTTTTAATTGGCAGCGGAAAGAATTCGGGTGTCTCGCTTTTGTACTTCAGATACTCTTCGCCGAAGAACTTTTCCAGCTCCTGATACTCACCCTTTATGAATATTTTAAAAAGGATATATCCTAACACACCCGATGTCAGAACCAGCCATGAGTTAAGCAAGAGCGAAAGCGCCGGAAAAACGATAAGAATAAGTGATACATAAAGCGGGTTTTGACAAAGGCTGAAAGTCCAGTTGGTCACCAGTCGCTGCTCTTTAAGTCCTTTGAGCAACAGGCGTACCGACGTAAAATAGAAGATAAGGCCAACAATCAAAAGGATTGTCCCTGCTAAAGTCAGGTAGCTACTGCGTTCAGTCGCAAAGTTGAAAATTTCTGTAAACAGGCTGACTACAATGGTAACAACAAGCCAGGGAATCAGAATGATACCTATTTTAGGCCCAACTCCAAAAAAGTTTAATTTGTTCATGGTGTTGAAAATTAATAGATTGAATAGGCTGTTTTTTATTTAAGGCCGAACCGGTAACTGAATTTAATCAGAAAGACATTGTGCGGTTCATTGTCAGCACTGTCAAATAAATCGCCAAGGTCATTCATCAGGTCGAGATTACCTGAACTGTTCGAACTGTTTCGGCTCTGGCTCCAAACCAGGAATACCGATGATCCGGGACTGTATTCCCATCGTAAAACCAGATTGGAGAGAAACTCCTTAAAGTTGAAACGAATTCTAAGAGAAACAGTCCAACAGCAGCCCCCAAAACAACCAGGTATTCATTTCGTTTCGATTTTATCATGACAGTCAAAAAATTAGATTGAACCTCGAAAATAAAACCTGTGGGGTAGGAATTAAAAGAAAATGAGTTGAATAGTCCTATCTGGCCCATGAGTAGCATGATAAGCGGGTTCAGTTCGGAATCCAAATTTTGGATAAATGCTTTTGGTGCCATTGGCAGACCAGACTCTGATTTTCGGGATATTTTTCTGGTCAAAAAATCAGAATCTTCAACCGAGGAGCTGATAGGCCCTCAACGTATTCATTCTCCGTTATATTCATTTCACGGATAAACCTGGGCCATCAGATTGTGGGATTAAACTGGTCTCATTTTTCCTTTTTTGTTTTAATCTCCAATGCTTTCAAACTTTCCAGGTAATTTTTTTCTGCTTCGCTCAATGTTTTTTGTTGGTACTTCTTATATTCTGTGGTAGCCTTTTCAATCGCAATTTCGTGGCTCACAGAACCCGCACCTTGCAACAGTTTTTCTCCGCTCATTGTCAATATTCTATCCAAGTGTTCGGCCCAGTCTTTCATGGTCATTGTCTGCTCGCGTTCGGCCTGACGCTCTGCTAAATCCAAATATCCCGATACGATTTGCCCCAACGAATGGAGTTCTTTTCCGTCCAGATAGTTTTGCAACCACTACGTCCTTCAGGTACGGGTGACTGCAAGGGAAAGTCATTAGGCCCATAAATTCTTTTTCGGCATCGGCGCGGGTGAAAATGACTTCAGCCACTGTTTGTCCATGCACAGCATAGTGAATTTTGTTTTATATTTTTTGAAAAATTCGATTGAAACATCGGCTTTAGGGTCGTAATCGATGCTGGTTGCGTAAATATCGAGTACCTGACGATAGAACACTTTTTCGGATGCCCGAATATCGCGGATGCGCTGCAGCAATTCTTTCCAATAGCCACCGCCACCCAAATTTTTCAGGCGCTCGTCGTCCATTGTAAAACCTTTGCGGATATATTCGTTCAGCCGTTTGGTTGCCCACTGGCGGAACTGGGTTCCCCGTAAGGATTTTACCCGGTAACCGACAGATATTATCACGTCCAGATTATAGTAATTTGGGGCTTTCTGCAGAAATTCGGAATTTCCGAATTTCTGTGTACACAGCGATTCTTCAAGCTCTCCTTCATTAAAGATATTCTGTATATGCTCGTTTATGGTAGATTTCGCCTTACCAAAAAGCAAAGCCATTTGATCTTGGGTCAACCACACCGTTTCGTCTTCAAAGCGAACGTCAACCGATATCTTTTCGTCTTCGGTCTTGAATATGATAAAATCTGACTGCCGATCTTTCATAGGCTTGTTTTGTTTGCTCAGGAGTGTAAAATGTGGTGGAACATGTTACTTGACAGCTGTATACTGTACCTTCATCTTTACAGCAAATAGCCTTTTTTCAATCCAAAACTAATTCCACCTTCCCAATCTGATGTCAAATGTTGCCTAACAGTATCAAATAGATGCTGAACTACATCTTCATAAACTGGATTTTTCTTATATGTGTCAGCATATCTATATTCCCTATCAGTATTTTTTTGCTTTCTAAGAATATAAATTTGATCTACTTTAAATTTTTTGAGATTGACTTGCTCTGTAAGTTTTAACCATTCAGCTACTACAATGTAAATTGCATTAGGATTTCTTTGTTTGAGCTGTTCTGCGGCTGTAGAAGAACCCTCGAGCATGGTTTTGTCAAGATAAGTTTTGCATTCTATTGCAACCGCAGGAATTTGCCAATTATGTTCTTCAATATTCTCACTTCCATCACATTTCATTTTTGTTACGATATTGACACCAATAATGAAATCGTGGTCTTTCTTTTCAATTTTTGCATTTGGTTTTGAAACCATTTCTTTATATGACGACGAATTAAAGAATATATCTTTGAACGTATGTGCTTTACCCAATACAGCTGATTTTGAGAATTCAAAAACCAAATCTCGAAAAATGTAATAAACAAACTCTTCTAAGACTGATGAATGAAGATTCGAACGAGAATCAAACTTTTCAGCATATTTTTGTTGGTCGATAAACTCTTTATAATCAGAAAATAGTTTTACTCTTTTCTGTATTATTTTTTGATCCCTTTTACTTGGAGTAGATAATGGGCCTCTTAGATCTTCATTGGCTTTTTTCCATTTATCATACCTTTCTCGAATCTCTTTTAAATATTGCTTTGATTCTATGTCGGTGTACTTTTCTTTATGATTCTCTTTCTGGGTTAAATTGTCGCCGTGTACAAACATTCTTTTTTGGATTTTATGGTAAGTTGTAAAAATAGATTATTTGCGATTGCTTTTGCTAATAATGGCGGAACTGCATTTCCAATTTGATTGTATTGGCATAAATGCTTTTCTTCATCTCGCCCTTCTCTTTGAAGTAATTTATGACTTACGACGGTAGGTTTTCCCTGAAAAACAAACCAATCTGGAAATGTTTGAATTCTTGCTCCTTCTCTTGGTGTAAAATTCCTATTTAAAAATGGATGAACAAAGTTTGCATAAAATGATGCAGCAATTGTATGGCATGGTTTATCTGGAAACATTCTTCTGTTATTTTGATCATATAGTTTCTCGGAGAATTCACCATTCCCATTTCTTTTCAAGGGTTTTAAATGATCTGGAACATCATTTATTGAATTACCGCAAGACATTGACGCAAATCTTTCTATCATTCTCTTAGAGTGCTTCATAGCAATGTGATTATAAACTTTATCACTGTTCCCTCTAATCATTTTTTGAAATTCTGTCTTTGGGTTTGAATCATATTCCATAATCTCTGAGCCTTGACAAGCTTCTATTTGTGGTAAGTCTGATATTGCCTCCCAAAGAGTTGGAGTTGCTTTTAAAGTATCGCCAAATAATGTTGGAGAAGATTCTTTGATCGAATGTGTTGGAGCAGGAAAAGGATCATTCAATGGTTCTATAGATGCAACAACAACTAATCTTTTTCTAATTTGAGGGACTCCATAATCCGTTGCATTTAAAATGTTGTGATATACATGGTAACCTAGAGACTTTAGCTCTTTGATAATAATCTCTATTACCAGCTCTTTATCATGTGTCCTAGCTTTTATTAGATTTGGAACATTCTCCATAATCATAACTTTTGGCTCAAAAATTTGTCCAAGACGAACAAACTCTTTAAATAGTGAATTTCTTGGGTCAGCCGGGTCTCCAGCATTTCTATTCGCAATTGAAAATCCCTGACAAGGTGGTCCTCCCAAAATAATATCAGGTTTATTTGGAAACACGTCTAATAAAAAATCCTTGTCATATTGTTGAATGTCGCCAACTAATACAGTTGAACTCGGATGATTAAATTTAAATGTGTCAGCCGCCCATTTGTCAAATTCAATAGCACCAATTATCTCATAATGACCAGTCAAGTGAAACCCAAGACTGAATCCTCCAGCTCCCGCAAATGTGTCTAATATTCTCATGGTGTAAAAATAATTAAAATTACTCAGGATGCTGTTTTGTTTTTTTTTTTAGGTTCTCAATAACGTGAGAAGCAACACTCAAAGGCAATGGCGTGGTCTATTACATCTTTTTCAGCGCCCGGTACCTTCTTCCCCAAAACTTGTATTTGGTGAGCGAGGTGTAAACCACCAACCTTTCAATAAACCGGAATCGCATGGCAAAATGAATCAGGCGATACCAAATAGCCAAAATGCCCAGAAACAAAGCCGATTCGAGAATAAAACCGAGCAAGCTATGCTCGATATTGAAAAACAACTGCCCGAAGTAATGGTAAAACAAACCCGAAATAACGAGCGATGAAAGAACGGTGATCAATACAACTGAACCGTGCGCTGTTTCGATAGCCCGTTTGGGGCAATAGCTCATGCAATGCATACAGCTTTCGCAGTTGAAGGTCCAGAACGGGCGGTTGTCAACGGTTTTAATAGCTTTCACCGGGCACGATTTGATGCACAATCCGCAGTTGTCGCAATCGGCGGAGGCATAATAGGTTTTTGCGAAGAAGAACCGTCCCATGAAATAGTAGCCCAGCGAAACAGGCGAAATTAGCAAATCCTGAATAATCTCGCGAACTCCCCGAAAATCGGTTCCACCATCGAGAACCCTTCGGGCAAAACGATATACCTTTTCCTGATTCCGCTCGTGCAGGTATTTCACCGTCCGTTCATTCAAGCCAGGGTGAACAGAAATCCAGTTCGAAGGCAAATCAACCGGAAACATGGAACGGATCGAGTAGCCTTTCAGCTTCAGGATTAATGCTGCAAAATAAAACGCGATGCCAGTTAAGCCGGGTACGTTCCATTTGCCGATGAGCATCCCGGCGCGGGTATTTAGAAGTAGTACATGGTTTTTTGCCTTCGGGAAACGCAGGATGAAATTCAGCATCACCGGCGGGTAGTTGAAGCCGTGAATGGGCGACACAAAAGCAATCAGGGCATCAGGTTCGGGCGCTGGCAGGGCTCGCCGATCAATTTTTGCGATGTTATTCAGGCTGACTTCCATACCCTTTTCAAGAGCTATGTCTGCCATCCAATGCGCTACGTTCTCCGAATTTCCGGTTCCGGAGAAATAGTAAATTACCAACTTCGAATAGTTTGCCATCAGTCGGTTTTTGGTTTGCAGATAGCATAAATGCACTCATCTAAATATTCGCCGTTTTTGAAAACAGCTTTTTTGAGAACCGCTTCCAGCCTGAATCCGGCTTTTTCCAATACGCGGTGGGAGGCTTTGTTGGTGTGAAACGGTTTGGCGAAAATGCGGCTGATGTCAAGTCGCTCGAATGATTCTGAAACAACCATTTCGATGGCTTTGGTTATGATGCCTTTTCCCCAAAACGGTTCGGCCAACCAGTACCCCAATTCGGCATTTTTGCGGTGAGTGTCGGTCTGTACCAAAACTCCGATTCCGCCAACAACCTGGCCATCTACTTCGATGGCGCGGTAAATCTTGTCAGAACCCGAATTGGCAAAAGCTATGAATTTTGCAGCGCCTTCAGGAGTTGAAACACCGGCAAAACCATCGGACATAAACTGCGTGATTTGCGGGTTTCCAGCAAATCTGATCAATGCTCCGGTATCGGGTTCTTCCCATTTTTTCAGGACAATGTTCATTTTTTATTCCCCCAGCCATTTTTTAAAAGCGGTAACTTTATCTATGCTCACAAAAGTGTCGTCAAGCGGCTTGGGCGAAAGTTCCAGTTTCAGGTGGCTTTTCGGGAACACATGTACTTGCTTGATGGACCCGTGTTTGATCAGGTATTGCCTGTTAATACGAAAAAAATCCTTTGGATTCAGTTCATTGATCAGGTTATCGAGTGAGTAATCAACCGGATAGTGTTTTTGGTCATTCAAAACGGCATAGGTCATGCCTTCTTTGGAGTAAAAATAGGCAATTTCTGAAACGCCAAACGACTTGATTTTCTGTCCGTACGACACCGAAAAACGCTCGCGGTACGACACGTCTTTTTTGTTGATCAGATCGAACAGGGCCGACATGTCGATGCCGTTTTTCTGCCCGTTCCAGGCTTTGTACTTGGCAATGGCGTTGTTCAGTTCCTCCTGAACAATGGGTTTCAGCAGGTAATCGATGCTTTTCAGCTTGAACGCCCGAATGGCGTATTCGTCGAATGCCGTGGTGAAGATGATCGGAGAATCAACCTTCACTTTATCGAAAATGGCAAAACTAAGATCATCTTCCAGGTGAATATCGAGGAAAATCAGATCAGGATGGACATTCGATTTAAACCATTCCACCGAATCTTCAACCGATTCGAGCTTGGCCAGTACTTTGATGGCCGGATCGTAAGCCAGCACCATGCTTTCGAGACGGCGGGCTGCCAATTGTTCATCTTCGATAATCAGGACGTTCATGTTTGGAAATTTTTAAAAGTTACGGATTACGGGTTTTCCATGCCTAAATAGCGTTGACCGAATTATTTCCTCACAATGTCAGCAAAGAGTGCAGCATCCAAAATCCGACGCTTGTCTTCAGGGATATTCCTGTATTTTTCTATTGTTTTGGCCAACTCGGTCTGCACAATCGGCTTCAGCAGAAAATCAATTTCCTTCAGTTTAAAGGCGCGGGTCGATAACTCGTCGGTTGCCGTGGTAAACACAATCGGGCAACTGATTGAAATGCTGTTGAATATAGCAAAGCTAAGGTTATCTTCCAGGTGGATGTCCATAAAAATCAGGTCGGGTGCGGCCTGGCTTTTGAACCATTCAACCGATTCGGCAACCGATTCAAGTTTAGCGACAATTTGAATGCCGGGATCAATCTCATTAATCATCCTCTCCAGTCTGCGTGCAGCAAACTCTTCATCCTCAATAATGATTACGTTCATGGGTACATTTATTTATATTCAAGTTTTAATATTCATTTTTGCTATTCCGTCCGAAAGAACAGAATTGAATTGTTTATCATTATTCCGCGGACGGTTTTTCTATTTTTTCTCATACCCCGGGTTTCGTTCCTTCGTCACTGCACCCGGGGCTACAAATATGCCGCTCCTATGGAGCTGAAAACCGACCTCTGGAACCAACCACTTCCTTATTCCTTATTTCTTATTCGATATTCCTTATTTTCTTCATTCCATCCGAAAACAGCTCATCATTTAATCAATCTTTTCGCTCTGACGATCTTCATTTTGCCCTTTCAAGGCACAACCAATTGCGAAACATTGGCCAAAGCCTTCCCCCTTTGGGGGAACGGGAAGGGGGCCTTCCCTTTATTCCCCTACCAGTGGAATGCGTGCTGTAAAATGGGTTTCAGTCTTCTCAAATACCGGAATAGTATTGTTGAGTAGCCGATAACGGTTTTGTATGTTTTTCAGTCCGACGCCTGTTGAGGTCATGTGTGCCTCGCGTTCCTGAAGATTGTTGACCACGTTCAGATGGTTGGTCTCGTCGATGAAAATATCGATGACCAGCGGCGATTTTTTCGACATGGCGTTGTGCTTGATGGCATTTTCGATGAGTAGTTGCATGGCCAGCGGAATAACCCGATGATTTTTCTTCTCTTCCGGAATCCGGATGTTTACCACCACTTTTTCCATGAAACGGATGTTGATCAGGAATAAATAGGCATCCAGAAAGTTCATTTCAGTGCTCAGAGTTACCAGTTCATTGTCCTTATTTTCGAGTACATAGCGATAAACTTTGGCGAGGTGCTCGGTGAATTTTTCGGCCAGCTCTGGTTCAAGCCTGATCAGCGAAGTCAGCACATTCAAGCTGTTGAAAAGGAAATGCGGGTTTACCTGTTGTTTCAGCACGTCAAACTGCGACTGAAGATTTTCCTTTTGCAGTTTTAGTAATTGAGTATTGGCTTTGGTCAGCTCTTTGGTGCGCTCTCGGATGGTTTGTTCCAAATCCTGGTTAATTTCTTCGAGTCGTTTGTGGGCTGTTTTAATTTCTTCTTCGGCTTTGATGCGGTCGGTAATATCTTTGGCTGTGCCTACTACGGCAGTTTTTCCGTCGAGTTCAGTCAGGTTAGTTGATAAAATTACCGGAATACGGGTTTTCCCATCTTTGTGCAGTAGCATCAATTCATAGCTCCACGAATCTGTATTCCCAAATTTTCTTTTCAGGTTTTTTGCTGAAGCCTCTTTAATATATTCCGGAGGGACCACCATGCTAAAGTGTTTGCCGGTCACTTCTTCCACCGTGTAACCCAAAATATCAACAATGGAATCGTTGACGAACAGGAATTTTTCATCCTGAAGTACGAACAAACCTTCCTGCAAACTTTGAATCACCTGCCGGTAGTGCTCTTCCGATTTTCGGAGGGCTTCTTCCATGACTTTACGTTCCGAAATGTCGATGACAAGGCCACGCGCGCCAACATATTCGTTGTTCTCGAACATTGGCGTACCATAAAAAATCACCGGAAAAGTACTTCCATCCTTCCTCCTTGCGGTATATTCGGTTGCCATATTCGACCTTTTTTCATGAATGGCCTGATGGAGCATATTCATCATCCGTTCGCGGTCTTCAGGTATAATTCCCTCAATGGCGTTGAACTGAATTTCATTTTCATCGAAGCCATAAGCCAATCGTCCAGCCTTGTTAAAATAAGTCACAATTCCCTGCGGATTAAATTCGAAAACGGTTTGGGGCAACAGATCGGCCAGTTCGCGGAATTTGCGTTCGCTTTTTTCAAGCGCCTGCTGCATTTTAATCTGCCGGGTAATATCGCGGGCTGTTATAAATGAGGCTGGCTTACCATTAATTTCAATTGTGGTCGAGTTAAATTCGACAATTATAGATTCGCCTTTTTTATTAAAAATGGAGGCTGAATAACGCAAATCGCTCAATTCTCCAGACATCCTGCGATTGTGAATTCCCCAAACCCGCTCCTGGTCTTCAGGAATAATGGATTGAGGTCCAAATTTCTCTATACATTCTTCCACCGAATAGCCAAGCATTTCAGCAAATGCATTATTCACCAATATCACTTTGGCATCCTGACTAATCACAATCCCGTCGAGCGACTTTTCGATTAGAGTGCGGTATTTGACTTCACTTTCTTTTAGCTCATTTTGCATCCGGAGGCGTTCGGTAATGTCGCGGGCTGTAATGATGTGAACCTGTCTGCCTTCCAGCTCGGTAACCCCGGCCGAAATCTCAACTGCAAACACGGTTCCGTCTTTCTTTTTGTGATAGCGAATGGGCACGAACGTGTGATCATGTATCGTAGCTTCTTTTGTTTTTTCCGGTTCAGCCGAAATATCCAAGTTGCACAACTGAAGAAATTCGGAATGTGAATAGCCATAAATGTGAGAAGCAGCAGGATTGGCGTCCAGAATCCGGCCGGTTTCTTTTTCGATCAGAAAAATGGCATCCGATTCGGCTTCAAACAGTCGCCGGTATTTTTTTTCGCTGGCTTTCAGGGTTTCTTCCAGCGCTTTGTGTTCGGTATGGTCGCGTAAAATGATGAAAGTGGCAGGATGTCCGTTATAATCGATGTATGAAGTATTGATTTCGAAATAGATTTCTTTTCCCGACCTGGCAATTCCTTTAGCTTCATAAATCATGTGATGCTTCTGGCCGGCCATCCGCATCCGGTGATATTCGGTCAACCGCTCCCGGTCTTCTTCGGCAACTACTTTCAGAAATGGGCTTTCAATCAGCTCTTCCTCCGAATATTCGATGATGTTGCAAAAGGCTTTGTTCACAAACTTGAATTTTCCGAACTGGGTAATGATGATTCCGTCGTGGGCGTTTTCAACCAGGTTGCGGTATTTCTGCTCGCTTTGTTCCAGCTTTTCCTGCATCACTTTTCGTTCGGTGAAGTCGCGAATTGAAATGAAAGAGGCATTTTCTCCCTGGTAAGTGATTGGTGTTACATTGAATTCGATGTCCACTTCCGATCCGTTTTTGTGGACCAGGGTGGTATAATCAATCCCGTACTGACCGTTACCTTGCATTCTCATGAAATGTTGGGTCATCATCCGTTCCTTATCAGAAGCCGCCAAAAGGTCTGATGCTTGAGTGCAGCATAATTCTTCACGGGTATATCCAAGCATTTCGCAAAAAGCCTTATTCACATATTTAAAAACGCCGTTTTGAGTAATATTGATTCCATCGCGGGCATTTTCGACCATGTTATAGAAAAGCTCCAGATTCTCCGGAATATGCTTATTTTCAGAACAATCTTGTACCATTCGGATATGGAATTAACTGTGTTCGTATTCAACGGGATGAAGATAGCTCCAAAATAATAATTAACAGTAAATAATTGGCGTCAATGCCGGATTTTTGACCTTGAATCCGGTATTTTGGGAGTTGAATAAATCAGGTAAAATGAAAAGAGCAAAATCTTCCAAAATGAGATTTTGCTCTTCCTTTTCCTGATGATCAAAAAAAGTGATCTGCTGGGTTGTGTGTTTTGTACTTCCTGTTCCAGGTTCTATAAACTCTTCATCATGCAAACTGATGATGTCGGGCATAGCTCTGAAAACTGGGCCGTTTTAGTGAGCGGCTCCGGAAATTCGTCGCGCGGAATTATTCGGTAATTTAAATGGGCAAAGAAATCGCGTGCAGTTGTGGTCAACAGATATAACTCTGAAATGTCGCTCTCGCTGGCCCATTGTTCAATCCAGGTACAGATAAACCGCCCCGTATTCTTGCCCTGAAACTCTTTTCTGACCGCAATGGAACGAAGCAAAGCCCGGTTTTCAAAAATTTCAAGTCCTCCAAAACCTATCAGTTGTTCGGAATCCGAGAACCTGAAAAGTCGAATATTAGATTGATCCAGGTCGGTATAGGCCAGCTCAAACTCATTCAGTAGTTCTGCAGCTTCCTGTCTGTTTCCTAAAGGTAATTCGGTAATCGTCATGCAATCTCGTATTACAGATTATTTGATGGCCTCAATCGAGGCTGAACAAATAAAATCAACCAGACTTTTCCCTGACGACCATTCTTTAATAAACTCCTTGCTTTCGTCTTTCGGACGAATACGGATGTTGGAGAACCCGGCAGAACGGAGCATGTTTTCAAGCTCTTGAATTGTTGAGGCACCCGAAATGCAGGCCGAATAAAGTTCCAAATCTTTCAGCACCTCGTCGGGAATGTTGGCTGTAGCAACCACATCCGAAATTGCCAGTCTTCCTCCCTTTTTCAGCACGCGAAAGGCCTCGTTAAAAACCTGTTGTTTTTCAGGCGACAAATTAATCACACAATTGGAAAT